>JAHDGU010000009.1 GCA_020627535.1 Saprospiraceae bacterium | reverse complement strand
TCTACGGTCTACGGTCTACGGTCTACGGTCTACGGTCTACGGTCTACGGTCTACGCAAAGCTACTTTCCCTTCCAGCGATAGACATCCATCTTGTCATCATTATTGGCGACCAAGATGATGGTGCTCTTCTTCGCTTCGACCATCTCTAGATCTCTGACATCACCTGTCATCGCCAGCCCCGTCTCCTTGGCACTTACAGCCTTGAAGCTACCCTTGCCATCTCCTGCGAGCAAGCAGCCCACTCCTGCGTCACTGCGTGTCGTCTCGACCTCGCGATTGTGATAGTTGCCTGCTACTAGGAGATCCATATTGCCATCTCCATTCCAGTCCTTGGGTAGGATCCCGAAGATGGGGGCAATCTGCGCCTCATTGGGCAACTTATGCACTTGCCAGCCATCTAGATCTACCCACACACTGCTAAACATCTTCGCCTCATGCACCACAGCTCCATCCATGCGCTCTGCTAGGACTTCTTCGATCGTCGCCTTGGAGAAGGTGTTGTAACTCGGAAACTTCTCCTTGATGAATGGCATCTGATCACTGCTGCACTGCCTGCCTCTCACCGGATAGCAGACGCCATCGTGATCATAGTAGCCGAGGTATACATCGTGTGTCCCATTTTCATCAAAGTCTTTGGCAAAGAGCTTGAAGGGTTCTTCCTCACTGGCCTTGTACTTGATATTGTGCCCCAGATTGCCAGCAATCAGCTCTTGATCACCGTCTCCATCCAGATCGGCAAGCTGTAGACGATTCCACCATCCGGTCGTGCCATGCATGCCGATACTCTTGGTCTGATCGGTGAGCTTGCCACCATCATTGCTCCAGTAGCTGATCGGCATCCACTCTCCTGCGATGATGAGATCTTGATCTCCGTCGAGATCCACATCATGCCACAGGGCATCGGTCACCATGCCAAGCTTAGTTTCACTGCCCATGATCTGGGATGTCTGATTGACAAATTTGCCTCCTTCATTGATCATGATGGCGCTCTCCGCAGGGAAGCCATATCGACCTGGGATCTGTCGACCACCGAGAAAGATATCCAGATCACCATCTCCATCGAGATCACCAGTAGCGACTGTGCCACCACTAGCACGTGGAGGATCAAAGTGAGAAGATGGTGCTTTGGTCCAGCTACCACCGTCATTGATATAGAGTCGATCCTGATAGCGTCTGTCGCCTTCGGCATATTCATTACCACCGGAGACGACAAGCAGATCTTGATCTCCGTCACCATCCGCATCAAAAAAGCTCGCATCGATGTCTTCACTGCTCGCATCTGAGGACCATGGCCCTGAGACCTTGTCACCAAACTGGCCATTGCGATCTTGGAGATACATCTGGCCAGGCTGTCCGATCGCTCCACCTACATAGAAATCTGAGAGGCCATCACCATTGACATCAGCTGCGGCGATGCATGGGCCGAGCGTACTCATCTTGTGCGGGATGAGGATCTCACGTGCATAGTCATCATACTCATTTTCTGCATGAGCAAAGTCCACTTGGGCTTTCTTCAGCAGATCATTGAACACGGTTTTGATGGGCAACTCATTGTCCACATTCGAGGCCAAGGTAGGATCCAACTCCAGGGTCTGATTGACCTTGAGCTCTGTGAGCAGCTGCGTATGTCCATCAGGCCAAGTGATCTTCAGTTCATCCACAAGCTCCGCTGTGCCCAGGCCAAAATGAATCGCTTCTTCGCTTGAGCTCATGTATCCTCGGACTCTTTGCAGCTCAGCGACTTGTATGTCTCCACCTGTCTTGATTTCTGCTTTGACGCCAAGCGCATTCACTCCTTGCTTGGGCTCAAGCCGGAGGTATGAGTGATGACCATTGTCAGCCGTACGGTTTCTGTAGAGATATGGATACTCATTGTGATTATTGGTCACAAGATCAATGTCACCATCATTGTCAAAGTCGGCATAGGCTGAGCCTTGCGAAAAGCCCTTTTCGGTCATACCCCAGTCACTCACCACATCAGTGAAGAGGAGATTGTCCTCGTTGCGATAGATATAGTTGGAGATTGGTGTAGATGGCGCTCTGAGCATCAACTCAAGGACACTGATCTTCTCACCATTCTGCTTTTTCTCTTCGATGATCTTCTTAGTGCTATTGATGAAGTCATTGTCGCGCATATCTCTCACGACGCCATTGGTCACTGACAGGTCTTTATCACCATCATTGTCAAAGTCTACAAACACGGGAGACCAACTCCAATCCGTGCTAGACACGCCACTCATCTGGCCGATTTCGCTAAACTGGTCATTGCCGTTATTGAGCTGTAAAGCGTTGAACATGTACTGATAGTGGTAGCCATTATTGGCCAATTGCCAAAATTTCTCCGGATTCATACCACTCATATTGGTCTTGAGGCGTGCATTATCATTGGCGACCATATCGGCAGTGAAGATGTCTAGTAGGCCGTCATTATTGATATCAGCAATATCAGCTCCCATGCTGAAATTGCTCATATGCCGTAGCGCTTCATTGGCCTTGTTGACAAATCCACCCTTGCGATCATTGATGTAGAGTATATCTGGCTCCTCGTAGTCACAGGCTACATAGATATCTGGCCATCCATCGCCATTGATATCACTCGGAGTCGCACTGAGTGAGAAGGTATAGTTGAGCACGCCCGCCTCTTGCGTCACGCGGCGGAACGTCCCGTCTGCCTGTTGCTGATATAAGTGGTCAGTGTACTTATAGTCTTCTTTCCCGACCAAAGCATCCTTGGACAACTTACTATTGGGAGGTTGATTGGCGACGTATAGATCTAGTCTGCCATCTTTGTTGTAGTCAAAAAATGTAGCCTGAATGCTGAAGCCAGCATCTGCCACACCCAGCTCCTGAGCTTTTTCTGTAAAAGTCAAGTCACCATTGTTGATGTAAAGTAGATTGCGACGCAGTTTGGCATCGTCGTACAGAAACTTGCAGACGTATATATCATCGTAGCCGTCTGCATTGACATCGACGACAGAGACACCAGTACTCCAGGACTGGACATCCGCCGAGATCCCTGCTGCTGCAGATATATCTTCAAAGACCATGTCTCCTTCGTTGAGATAGAGCTTGTCTGGCACCATATTGCCAGCGAAGAAGATATCCTGTAAACCGTCATTGTTGAAATCTCCTACACCGACTCCACCACCCTGAAACATCCCATCAAATGTGTAGTAATTGTATGCCTCTGTCTCTGTGATCTGATTGCGGAATGTGAGATTGGAATGCGATGCTGCGACTGGCTCAAACACCTGGAAGCTATCAGGCATTTGTGAACCCGCTTTACCGGCATCGGACTGACAAGAATATGATAGGAGGATCAAGACGGCGCTCATGGCGCAAATACATGTCTTACGGATCATCTGGGCTTTGTTTTTGCTGGCTGCAAAGGTAGAAAGGCCGTGGTGATTTGGGATTTTTGATTTCAGATCCTACTCCCGACATGTCTCACTTCTCCGCTTCGCTGACCACCATCGGTATCTGATCGCATATGAGTTTCTTGTTTTGATCGTTCAAGGTCTGATAGCTCGCAGCAAATCTGAGCTGTGCCTCACTTTCTCGAAGCTCATTGTATGCTCGGCGAATCTCATTGTAGATGGCCAGATAGTCCTCATACTTGGCATCTCTGTCATGGTGGAGAGATATGACCGCCTTGCGAGGATTGTCAGGTCTATCCGGGCTTGCATTGGGATTGGAGATGTGGTCTTGTATGGCTTTCGCCAAAATGTCTAGTTGCATGAGCTCAGACTCGGCAAAAATTTTACCTTGTGCATTGAGATGGATGGAAAAGACATTTTTATCCGGAATTCTCGTCGTGACGGGGTCCGGATCCCATGGAGGTAGAGTGACCAAAATGCCACGATCATCGATGATCGTGGTTGCAACCAAGAAGAAGATCAAAAGAAGAAAAGCAATGTCTGCCATGCTGCTGGCTTGGATCTCTGGACTACGGCGTCGTGGCGGTCTTGTCATATGTCATGGAGTGTTTATATCCTTAAGATGCTACTTGGGTGCTACAGTGGTGGAAGCGGCTCTGCGTACAGGCTTTGGGACTGATCTGCTTGCTGAGCCTGTCTCCCACCAGCTTTTGGAGGTTTTGGTTTTGGGTCAGTTACAGCTGTGCACTGAGAGCTCGGCGCGGGGACGCGCACGAGAAACACAGTTTAGGAAGGCGCCTGAGCAACACGCTTTGAGGTAGGTGTTATTACTTAACTGCTTGCTGAGCGCGTCCCGCGCCAGCTTCTTGATGTTCAGTCGGTAAAAGTGGTGCAAGGAGAGCTCGGCGAGAGGACGCGTTCGAAAAGCATTTTTTGGAAGAGGCAGACGAGAAACCCACTTCGCCCAATCCATCCTCGGACAAGCGGTAGGAAGGAACCCAACCTGCTGAGGCACGAAGGCAGGTCAAGGGTGTCCGGAGGACCGAAGCGTGAGCGGAGTCCTGGATGACGCGGTACTGAGAGCAGGGCCGAGGCAAGACCAGAGGTCGTGGGGAAGACTGATCTCAGTATGGCCCCAAAAAAGCATGATGAGACACACTTTTGCGGCAACTAAATGGCGCATAACTTTGTTCTTCTAAAAAAATAAGGAGACATGGCTTATTCAGATAAGGTACTGGACCATTTCAAAAATCCCAAGAATGTGGGTACGCTGGACAAGGGTGCGCAGGATGTGGGCACAGGGCTCGTAGGGGCGCCTGAGTGTGGCGATGTGATGAGACTACAGATCCAAGTAGATGAAGAGTCTCAGGTGATTAAAGATGCCAAGTTCAAGACCTTCGGATGTGGGTCGGCGATTGCGTCAAGCTCGCTCGCTACCGAGTGGCTCAAAGGCAAGACCATCGACGAGGCACTGGCGATCGATAACATGGATATCGTAGAGGAGCTAGCCTTGCCGCCAGTGAAGATTCACTGTTCGGTACTCGCAGAAGATGCGATCAAGAGTGCGATCAAGGACTACAAAGTCAAAAACGGTATCGAAGCAGAAGCGGCGGCAGCTAGCTAACTATGTTATTCGTCGCAGATAGCGCCAAGGACAAGATCCATGAGATCAAGTCTTCATCTGGTTTGGGTGAGGAGTACTTTGTACGTGTAAGTGTTACCAGTGGTGGATGCTCAGGCCTGAGCTACCAGCTAGATTTTGATAATGAAAACCAGGAAAATGACCAGGTTTTTGAAGACAATGGCGTCACTGTGGTGACTGACCTGAAGAGCTTCCTGTACCTGTGCAATACGACGCTAGAGTTTAGCGGTGGGCTCAATGGAAAGGGATTTGCTTTTAACAATCCCAATGCGAGCCGCACTTGTGGCTGTGGCGAGAGCTTTGCAGTCTAGACCCGGACTGTCGTCCAAATGAAATGATGAGGACCAATTGCCGCTGGCAGTTGGTCCTTTTTTTTGTGTCAATCACTAGACTCGCCTGCCTGATGGATCGTCTACCAAAGGGATGAGCCAGCCTGAAAAATCATTACCTTCATGTAACTAGTATTACCCAAAACATCCAACAATGAAAAACCTCTTCTTGACCATTTGTGTGTTCGCAAGTGCACTCCAGATCTTATCCGCACAGTCCTCAGACACGACTTCTCTGACAATCAGCACGTATGTAGATGCTTACTATGCGCGCTTCAGTGATACCCGCACAGTAGGTGCTCTGCAGGAAGTACAGACCGTGTCAGCTCGAGACAATCAGTTTAGCCTCAACATCGCCCAGATCGGTCTGCACTATGAAAATCCGTGGTTGCGAGGCAATGTGACGATACACCATGGTGATATCGCTCTGGCCACATGGTCTGGGAGATTTCGTGCCGTGCAAGAAGCCAATGTAGGGCTGCTCTTGGCCAAAAATCTGTGGTTGGATATCGGCTTATTTCCTACACATATCGGCACCGAGAGCTTCTTACCGAAGAACAATCTGCTCAGTTCTACAGCGGTGGCGACATACAATGAGCCATTTTTCCAAGCTGGTGCTAGGCTAAGCTATGGCGGTTGGGAGAATGTTGATCTCGAGTTGTGGGTCGTCAATGGCTACAATCTTTTTCGTGATATCAATCGCTCCAAGTCATTTGGCCTATTGCTGAATTTTGATCTGAGCGAGTCCAGTAGTCTGACCTATACCAATCTCTTTGGGAATGAGCAGCCCGAGTTGTTTCCAGTCAATCTCTTTAGGACTTATCACAACCTCTACTACACTGGAAGTTTCGGATCTTCCCAGTTGATCATCGGAGGAGACTTTGGTACGCAAAGCAACTCGCCGATCTCTGGAGATGGTACGACGATGTTCAATGCCTTGATCACCTTCAGACAAGACTTGGGTGAGCAGTATAGCGCGACTATTCGCGGTGAAATCTTCAACGATCCAGATGGATTCATCAGCGGCCTCTACGCTACGAGTGCGGGATTGATAGGTGGTCTGGAGCTCATCGGTGTCACACTTGGCCTCGAGTATCGACCATACAGTAATAGCTATCTCAGGCTAGAGACCAGATATATACAAGCTGCAGATGAGCTCCAGATTTTTGAAAGTCTGACGAACAATGGACGGCTTGAAGGGATGATCACTGCAGGCTTTGAGCTCAATCACAAGCTGTATCAGCGCGTGGTGAAAACAGAATTTGAGTAGGACTGAGGGACTTGGAACAAGAGCATGAATCTTCGGTTTCGCGCTTTCGTCTCTGTTCCACCAATTTTGATTCTCCTCTGCCCTAGATCGGCAGCGAATTTGTAGTCTATCAGCACAGAAATTGGGTCAAAAGACCTTACTTTCATATATGCTCTTTTGGGTCATTCAGATCGATGTTGACCTTGACCCTCTATCCACGCTGCTACATAGCACATGACGGTGTGAACGATAGTCGATGAATCAAGTTGAAAGGAATGTAAGATGAAAAGAAACGATACAATGAGTCTCAAGCCACAGAAACTATTTCGCCCAATCATAACTGCCGTCCTTGGGCTGATGTTATGCTCGACGATCCCACTACAAGCTCAAGAATGGGTAGAAGTCGCATCACTGCCAAGTGATTTCAACCGTACACACCACTCTTTCGGATTCAGCTTTGGCGATATGGGCTATCTTGTCACAGGTAGCTCTCCCAATGGTTTTCGCAGTGATTTTTATCAGTACGATTCTGCGGATGACACGTGGACTGAGCTCGCATCATTTCCAGGTGGAGCTCGAGGTTTTGCCATCGGAGATACCTGGGATGGCAAGGCGTACTTTGGCTTTGGCGACAATGGCAGTGGAGCTCCATTGACCGATTTATGGGTGTTTGATCCTTCAGATATGAGCTGGACAGAATTGGCATCTTGTCCTTGTACTGGGAGAACTCATCCTGCGATGATCGCGCACAATGGGAAAGTCTTTGTGGGGCTTGGAGGTAGTGTAGGAGGAAATCTCAGGGACTGGTGGGAGTATGACATCGCATCAGATTCTTGGTCTCAAAAAACTGATTTCCCTGCTGTCGAGAGACACCACCCTTACCAATTTGGCATTGGTGATTATGTCTATACAGGCTTTGGGCATGGACCTGGAATCTACGATACGTGGTATCGCTGGGATATTGCCAATGAGACCTGGGATCAGATGGCATCTCTGCCAGCTGAAGGCCGAGTGGCTGGAACCCAATTTTCACATAATGATATCGGCTTTGTGCTCAGCGGTGATGGAGAAGATCACAATAGTATGGAGTTTGGGGAATGGTGGGCTTACGATCCTGCTGAGGACTCCTGGGAAGAATGGCCTGCTCACCCGAGCACCTCGCGCTGGGCACCCGCCTCCTTCATCATCAATGACGAAGTCTACATCATCAATGGGACTAGTTTTGGCGAGTATATTACGGATGTTTTCAAGTTCAATATCGCAGGATATGTCGACAATGACATGGATGGTTTCTTTACGGATGATGACTGTGATGACGACAATCCAGATGTCAATCCTGGCCAGTCAGAGATTCCCTACAATGGCATCGATGATGATTGTAATCCTCTTACTCCCGACGATGATATAGATCAGGATGGATACCCGCTCGCAGAAGACTGCGATGATGACAACCCAGACGTCAATCCTGACCAAGAGGAGATAGCGTACAATGGACTAGACGATGACTGTGACCCGCTCACACCCGATGATGACATAGATCAAGACGGATACCCGCTCGCAGAAGACTGCGATGATGATAATCCGGATGTCAATCCTGATCAGACGGAGATCATCTACAATGGGCTGGACGATGATTGTGACCCGCTCACGCCAGATGATGACATAGATCAAGATGGATACCCGCTCGCAGAAGACTGCGATGACAACAACCCAGATATCAGTCCCGGCCAATACGAAATCCCATACAATGGAATTGACGATGACTGTAATCCGGAAACACCTGACGATGACCTAGACCAAGATGGATACCCCGTGGCAGAAGACTGCAACGATTACATCCCAGAGATCAATCCTGGTCAACCAGAGATACCCTACAATGGCATTGATGATGACTGTAATCCAGAAACCGTGGATGACGATATCGATCAAGATGGATATCCACTCGCAGAAGACTGTGATGATGAGAATCCAGATGTCAATCCTGATCAGACAGAAATAGAATACAATGGACTAGATGATGATTGCAATGAAGAGACGCTAGATGATGATCTTGATCAAGATGGATTTCCACTCGCAGAAGACTGTGATGATGACAATCCAGATATCAATCCTGACCAGCCAGAAATACCTTACAATGGTATCGACGATGACTGTAACGAGGAGACATTAGACAACGATCTTGATCAAGACGGTTTCCCGCTGGATGAAGACTGCGATGAGAACAACCCAGATGTCAATCCAGGTCAAGCCGAGATACCCTACAATGGCATCGACGATGACTGCAATGAAGAGACGCTAGATGATGATCTCGATCAAGATGGTTTCCCTCTGGCAGAAGACTGTGATGATAACAATGCGAATGTAAATTCTGATCAGGCTGAAATACCATACAATGGCATCGATGACGACTGTAATGAGGAAACGCTGGACGACGATCTGGACCAGGATGGTTTCCCTCTTGCCGAGGACTGCGATGACGACAATCAAGATATCAATCCAGACCAGTCTGAAGAACCATACAATGGCATCGATGATGACTGTAATGAGGAAACGCTAGACGATGATCTCGATCAAGATGGATTCCCACTCGCAGATGACTGTGATGACAACAATCCGGACATCAATCCGGATGCAGAGGAGATTCCTAATAATGGGATTGATGAAGACTGTGATGGCATGGATCTGTCAACCTCTGTCGGAGAGATTGAAGGTGCATCCTTGAAGTTTCTCCCTAATCCTGCCTCTGATGTGATTACAATCACTGTGGAAGGCATCCGCAATTTCCAGGCTAGTATCTATGATATGAGTGGCAAGCAGATGATGTCATACTCCAATGTGAATCAGCTACAAGTCAATGCGATACCAGAAGGAGTCTATCTTCTTGAAATTCAGGATCTAGCATCAAGCCGAAAGATCATAGAGAAATTGGTGATCGTGCGGTAGGGCTAGCTTAGTTTTTGGTGAAGCACAAAAAATATGGGTGCCAAGAATGGAGATTTTGATCCCGCTTGGCACCTTTTTATGCTAAGCACTAAGACTCCGACAAAGAGGCCTTGGTCTGAACTCCCCAACTCCTCTTGAAAGAGAGACTGTGTCCTGTTAGGAAGTAGACTATATTCTTTCATTCTCAAGGAGAAAGTCATCTCCTCAGAAAGCATCTTTTCACCCAAATTATTATCGGCAAATACTTGGTCATCATGCAAAAACACTTCAGACAGCCAGATTTTCGTAGTTTGCATTATAAATTAATATCTCCTATGATACCCACAAAACAATATCTACTGACATTGATACTTCTCATCTCAATGTCAGTATTCTATTTGCAAGCGCATGCGCAAATCTCAGTCAAGACGATTGCCTACTGGGATCTCAATGAGAGCTACGACTTCTACGGATCTTACCAAAGGTATCAAGTAACCAATGGTGACACTATCTATTCCAATGATGTGACCTATGATATCACCGTCAAAGTCATAGACTCTACTGCTACGAGCTATGATGTCCTATGGAAGTACAGCAACTTTGATATCAAGACTGGAGATGCGCTTATACAAGCCAAGTATGCCGATATCGACTCGGTGAGTCTGGTGATCCGTACGGACGAACTTGGAACATATGAATCTCTGATAGAGTGGCAAGAGCTAACAGCCATGTATCAATCGATCCAAGCTCTTCAAAATCAGAATGACGAGGGACTGACCCTGGGTGAAGAGATCAAATCATCCATTATCTCATCCAATGAGATTGATACGAGCTTCCTCGAAAGCAATGCGATGCACGACATTATCGCCTATCTCAATTTCCATGGGGCTCAATATGATCTGGGAGAGAGATACGAAGGTATTGAAGAACTGAGAAATAATCTTGGCGGAGATCCCTTCAAAACAGAATTTCAGGTCTGGTTGAGTGATATTGACTCAGAAGAGTACAACTATATCATGCGGAGTTACTCTGCTGTAGATACGACGACTCTTACTGATGCCACGTACGAGTACTTAAAAGGACTGGCAGCGCTATCGGAAGATGATTTCCCTGAGCGCGAAGACTTTCCGGCTGTATCGAATGAAACATATATTTCCAACAGGATACATTCAAGTGGCTGGGTAACATATAGCATCTATACTCGAGAGGTACAAGCCCAAGATATCATCACCATCGAAGAATATATTATCGGCATGAAATAAGCAGTCCGGTTTGAACTCTCTCAAAATCATACTTAGCAATCCACGCTATTTCGCACCCGCATGGGTCTTTGCCTCGCTCAATATCATGATTGGGACTTGGGTGCTCTATCTCCCTCATGTTAAAGAAAAATTTGATCTCACAGATGGTCAAGTGGGCCGTGCGCTGTTTTGTATTGCTCTTGGATTATTGATGGCCATACCTTTCGTGCCCTGGGTGAATAAGAAGCTTGGTCTTGGTCAATCTACACGACTAGGAATCGCTCTGTTTTGTGCAGCCTATATCATACCGATGGCAGCGCCCAGTTATCTCAGTCTTTGTGCATCCTTGCTCATAGTCGGGATATTTTCTGCCTTTACGGATATATCTATGAATGCTCTGGTCTCTAATATCGAACAAAGCAGCGGCGTCAATTTTATGTCAGCAGCGCATGGGTTTTTCAGTCTTGGTGGATTTATCGGAGCGGCGGTTGGGAGCATTCTGATGACTTGGCTCGGTTCGCCTCTTTGGCACGTAGCGATTATTGCAGGAGTGGTGATCCTGATTAATCTCGCTATTTCTTCGCACTATGCTGATATCGATGAAATGCCCGAGGAGAAGAAAGAGATGGGTTTTAGTGTCTCGATCATCATGCCGCTATTGGCATTGGCCATACTCGCTTTTATCGTCATGTTTAATGAAGGAGCGGTCGAGCACTGGAGCAATATCTTCATGCACGACATGGTCGGTCTGGCAGAAAATCGTGCGGGATTAGGATTCATGGCCTTCTCTCTCTGCATGACCATCGGAAGATTTATGGGTGATGAGATCAGTTCTAGAGCTGGATCGATTTCCCTGATCACTGGGGGAAGTATTGTGGCTATTCTCGGTCACCTAGCGATCATGAGTGCCAATCTTTATCTCAGTAGTATTGGCTTTGGAATATTGGGCTTCGGCTTGTCGGTGATCGTCCCAGAAATCTATCGACTTGCTGGGAATACGAAAGATGTGGCCGCTAGTGTGGCGATTTCTTTTGTTTCTGGGATAGGATTTTTAGGATTTCTTGTCGGTCCTTTGAGTCTTGGATTGATCGCTGATTCTTCGAGTTTGGTGTGGAGTTTTGGATTTTTGGGCGGCTTGTTGGTGATGGGGATGGTGATAATTAGGTTTAACTTATAGACTACCTTCCATACATATTTCCAGCAAAGAATAGATTATCTTGATTTTCGTTTAACGAAAAAGACATTTTGCGAAGAATACTTCACTCGCATATTAATCAGTTAAGCGTTATTCAATCTAAAACTCGCTCAACTTATAAGTCGGTAATATCTTCGCTGAAATACACTTAACACAATATTTTTGTTCTATAAGTTGATTTTATCAAAATTTCAGCATACTTTGGTTTCAAATTCCCTACTACATGAATCAAGTTCCTCTTGAGTCCCACGTTGTTTTCTTGACTCGTCATCAATCTTTTTCAATTCAATTCCCCATCATGTATCAGAGAATTTGTCCATGGTTGATCCTTCCAATCTTACTTCTTGTTCATAGCAACAAGTCCTCAGCGCAGAACACATCTGGTGATTTTGACTACAGCTTCAGCATTGAGGCTGTGAGCTACAGTGGAGAACAATTCAGCGAGTACATTCCCATGCAAGATGACAACAGAAATCTTATCGGAATACCACATTTCACTCAAGAAGATCAAAAACCTGTTGCTTATGTTTCGGGCACATTCCCCAAAGTTTCTGCGGTAATTTCGACCGACTGTGCAGAAACCTTTTTCGTGCGTGGTACAGGAGAAAGGATCGCCGGAATCGGATCAGATCGAATTAGATTCGAGTCTAAAGAACTTAGAGCCAGTAACGGTAGGGCTATATATCCAACAAACTGCATCCAGCGTGGCGTTCGAAAGGAACACGATCAAGTGCTACGATGAATTTCAAATAGAATGGGAGGTTTCTAAAGATAACGAAGATTGGGAATCTATAGGAGTGTCAACAAATGTTCTCTATGTGACACATGACCGTCCAATACAAGAAGCAATTCCAGCGAGGATACCATTTCCGTGGACTGTAGTCAATATTTCTTGTCACATGGCGGGTGGTCTTGATGGTGATGGCGAAGAGGTCATGTCTGCAATATACAGCGGTGCGTTTCGAAAGAATATACAAGGACAGTTCAAAGGAACCAAAAGAGTAAGTGATGATCATGCCTTGACATACTATGCAAATCTTCCACCTAAAGAAGAATGCCCTGCAGATCTGCTAGAAATGATTAGAGTTGGTGATGGGCGGTGTGGCACTTGGGCCTATTTTCTTAAGGCTTGTATGGATGTTCAAGGTATACAAGGAGCCGAAGTTGTTGCTGTATTTCCTTCTGGCCCCTCAGCTGGCGCCTCTTCGATTTGGACTGATCAAGAACTGGCCGACATCGTGAGAATCATTGAAAACAAGAAACCTGAGGCGCTAGCAATTGAGATTCCTAATAGACAGAAAGTCTTTTTAGTCAAAAATTGGATGGATGTATCTCCAGGAAAACTAATTCATCTCGAAGATGCTGATGGCCAACCAAACACAACTGATCTCAGGGGATATGAGACTGCAAAATCTGATAAGGGTGAATCAGGAATTGTCGAACAAGGTGTTCCTTCAATAGAAGATCCAAGATCAATTTTTGCAAATCATGCCGTTGTATTCTTCAAAAACAAGACGTACGACCCTTCCTACGGTACTAAATATCCTAATTCACACGCTCGTGGAATAGGGCAATTTAAAGATTCAAGCCTTCTTGCTTCAGAAGGAGTTATCGTATACGTCCGAACCCATGAGCTCAAACATGAATGGTACTACTATGTCCACAGCACCTCTAACGCGTTACAATTTAGTGTCCAGTGATTAAAACAAACTATTCAATGAAGAAAATTACTATCATAGTCCTTGCGCTACTTTCAAGCATAAACCATATCACAGCTCAAAACAAATCATTCACAATCAGCTCATTGGATATTAGCAAAGACAGCATTACGATACATCATCTGGAATCCGACCTAGAGCTTCGTACACCATACCTCGAGACAGTAATTGACTTTCAAATCGATCATGACTACGCCTGCATCTTATATAAAAGTGGTGCTCAAAATTTTGCTGTTAGTGCCGCATACCAAATTGACGGCAAGTGGTATCAAGATTTCTGTGGGTGTCCCTTAGGTTTCCCCTCAGATGGCTTTTGTCAATACACAACTGTTAGCGTGGAACTCGAAAGTACTACATCCTTTATTCTCAAATACTTTGACGACTGCGTTCATAAGTCGAAAGAAGTACATACAAACACATTTATTCTTAGCAAGAATGGCCTCCGTAATGTTACAGAAGGGTCTACATTTCACTTTAGACTCAGTGCAAAGCAGAATCCCCGAACAGATTATTTAAAACAATGATGCATGAGCACAAGACTGGACAATTCATATTTACTGCTCTCACTTTTCTTGGTGACCTCGATTTATCTATCTGCACAAGACGTGACCATAGAGCTAGATTGCAACACAGGATGCCTAAACCTCAACATTGAAGAAGCTTTCTTTCCAGTAGAACTCGAATGGCAAAGAAGGACCAATGGAAATTGGGAAGCACTTCCTGGTTATCCCGTTACACTTGTCAATAATCAAACCGCACAGGGCAATCTTTGTCAAGTCCAAAACGGATTCTATCGAGCTGTGCTCACAGATGACCTCTGTGGAATTCTTGAGCTCAGACATGATGTTTTCCTCTGTTCATGCCTAGATGTGCAACTTGTCAATCAAACAAACTCCTCCACGTGTGAAGGTCGAGAACCACAAGGTGATGGTAGTGACCCCACGGAATCTTGTGATGGCTCTCTTGAAATTACCGTTAACACTTCCAGCCCATCCACCATAGAGTGGACCGGGCCAAATGATTTCAGGTCCAGCTCCACGAGTATAACAAATCTATGTGCAGGCACATATACTCTCAATGTTAAAACAGCTGGATGTGGCCGCACATTTGACTTCGACATTTGCTGCTGTCAAGCGACGGGTGGTGAACCTGGGGATGAAGAGTTCCCCTACCCTCTTTGCTATGGGAATGAGCCATATGAGGGCGTTAACGTATCGGATTGGTGGATATAGGGTGTCTCCAATTCCTCTGCTATGGACGGTGCCATTGATATCACAGTGTCAGGTTCAAGTTCTGGAAATTTTGTATACCAATGGAGAGGTCCGAATAATTTTAGCGCCACCAGCGAAGATATCAGTGGACTAAATCCGGGCACATATTCTGTCATGATTGAAGATGGCTGTTCTATGACAGAAGAGACATTCACTCTAGTAGATTGTAGCCAAAGAAATATTGATATCCAAGGTTCGACACAAGTTGCTTGTCCTGATTACGACGTAGGCAGAGTTGAAGTAACTGTATCAGGAGGCGAGGCTCCATACAGATATAGATGGAGCAACGGAAGTCAAGAAGAATCACTCAGGAATCTCGAGCCTGGTTATTACAATGTCACTATCGCAGATGTCAATGGTTGTTATTCTGAAGCGAATTTTTTAGTTGATGAAGAATATGTCAGAAGAGGAACTCAAAAAGGTGATCGCTGCAATTACTATTGTGGAGAAGAACTAGTAGAAAATGATGGCATAGAAAACAAACAGATCAGTGATTTGAGTTGTAGTCTCGTTGAAACTTTTTGCACTCAAACTGAACAAATAATCGATGAAGAAATTTCTGAGGTAGTTCCATCATATGATGACTTTTTTTGTAGGCTTTCTTGGCGCAACGTATTGCTCGACAGGGAGTGTCCTGGAACAAGAATAAATGGTATCAATTGTAGGTCATGTATTTTTACACAAGTAGTACATCAAGGCGAACTCCGATGGATCAATTGTGAAGTAGATTTTTGTTACTTTCCAACTCTCGACATTAGCATAGTAAATGCAACGACCGACTACAATCAATTCATTGTTGCTCAAGACATTGCTAATGGAACGATTATACAATAATACGACAATTGCACCGACCCCGTAAATCCATGGAGGACTTGGGAACAAGGCCCTTCAGAACCAATCCCAATCGAACTTAGCTGTACTGATGCTATTCCTCAGGGAATACCAATACGAGGTCAAATTGGAGATGATTGCACGCGATTTGATGAAACTGAAAAGGATAATTTTGCCAAAGACACTGAAGACAAAATACTCGCAGGATACGACATTTCGGAGATCGATCTCACACGAGTTGATGACTATGAACCTAGGTTTCCACATATGTCTATTCTGACAGATGGGTGTAAGAGGCTAAGCGTTCTTGTGAGAAGTCCAGTAGATGCGACCTATAAGTTTGAAGTCTTCGACATCCATTCGAATGAACCTATTCTCGAAATTGATATGAACTGTATCCAAGGACACAATTCTTTTTTGCTTGACGATATATTTAAAACTATACACACTTCACATGATGGACTAAGCCAACTAAGTGCCCGAGTATCAAGTGAATTGTTCGATGTTGCGATAGTTCAGAAACTCTACGAATGTAAAGAGCCAGAACAAGCATTGACCTGTAGAATACAAGTCTTAGAAAATCCCGTTTACAATATACTTCGGTTAAAATTTGACAACTGCAATTCGCCTAAAACAAACAAGAAATATTCCTATGAGCTTCTAGATCTAAATGGAATATCCCATATCACAGGAATAATACACTCTTCGAAAGAGATATATTCACTAGATCTTTCTGACTTGCAGGATGGAATTTACGTTATGCGAATACAGCTTGGATCAAAAGATAATACGACTATTAAAATTTTAAAATTCTAATCTCTATGCCATATGATTAAGAAAGCAAGCCGAATTTTATATGCCTCGATGGTCATTTCTCTCTTTTCTTGCTCAACAAATACACTTGAAGAGTTATATCAAGAAAGGACTGCATCATATCTAGGTGACTGGGATGTCTTTCGAGAAACTAGTATATTCGAAAACGATAGCTTTACAACTGTCATCACCAGAGAATTCCAACTGGAAATAAGTGAGGACCTATTTATTGAAAATAGCCCTTTTTTTCCTGAGCCCGATACTAGTACCTGGGGACTTGCTCTTAACCCAGAGAGAATTTTCCTCGAAGAATCCGTTTTAGTGGAAATAAATGTCCATAAGTTATTGAGCATACTTGACAAGTCTCCGAATGCCTTTGAGGCATACGAAGAAACCTATACAAGAGATTTTGAAGGAAATCAATTGAGATATGAATCAACCTGGTTTTGTACGAGACAGTAGAATTATTTCGGATAATTTACAACCGTTTGTTCGAAGTATCAGAAAGATGCTCGAATATATGAATACAAGAGCCGTCTAAGAACCGATAACTCGAAATTCTGTTTCGCTCCCCTATGGCTCTAGTTTAGATTAGACCAATTTTACAAAACATCCTCCACCATATATATGCAGCGACCTTCCCCCCGTAGCATCCAGCCCTGCCTCTCTCACCGCCTCCGTATATGTCGGATGTGGATGTGACATGCGGACCATATCCTCTGCAGTCGCATGGTACTCCATCAGACTCACGCCTTCCATGATCATATCTGCTGCACGCGCACCTACGATATGCATACCTAGTATCTCGTCTGTGCTCACAAGAGCCCGCACCTTGACAATGCCTTTTGCGCCTGTTGCTTTGAGAACAAAAAGGTGAGAGTAATTGGGGGCTAAGCTCCTTTGTTATTTCACGCCTACTTTTTCTTTAATAACTCGAACAGACGGTAATTCACATAATAGTTGGACTTGCCGAGCCTATTCTTCTGCAAGAGTCCGTCATCGCTCAATTTATTTAAGTAGTTTGCTGCTGTCAGTCGACTCACGCCTAGGTCTCTTACAAGGTATTCGATCTTCGTGTAAGGATACTTGAACAAGTTGTTCAGCAAGTCTTGACTGTAGAATTTGTACTTACTGCGTAGAACAACTTTCATTTCAAGCATCAAATCTCTGATTTGCTTGATTTGATCGATGGTCTGACGTGAAGTCACATCGACTGCATCGATCATATACAGCAACCACTCTTCATAGTTATTGGTCCTTCGTACACCTTGCAGTAGCTCGTAGTATCTAGACTTTTGCCTTGTGATATAGTTGCTCAGAAAGAGAATCGGAATTTCCAACAAATCCTTGTAAACTAGGTACAAAATATTTAGAATCCGACCAGTCCTCCCATTACCATCATAAAACGGATGAATGCTCTCAAACTGAAAGTGAACAATTGCCATCTTCACGATAGGGTCAAGATCTGAGAGTCCATCATCGTTGATATATAGCTCCAAATTTGCCATGTAATCAGTGATCTCCTTAGATTCTTGTGGCGGAGTATACACAACTTCACTGGTACGAGAATTTTTCAGAGTTGTCCCCGGCACCTTGCGAAATCCGGCTCTATTCTGCTCTATCTCTTCGTGAATTCTCAGGATGGTCTTGTTCGTGAGCAATCCTTGTGACTTCAGGAGATCATAGCCGACCTTGATTCCTCGGACATAGTTTTGGACTTCTTTTGACTCCATTGAAGTGATCAAGTCCAACTCCGACTTGTACAACTCATCATGAGTGGTGACAATATTCTCTATTTCGGAGCTATCCTTGGCTTCTTGGAGAGCGATTGTGTTGATCAAAATTGATTGATTGGGAATGCTCGAGGCTATCCCTTTCAATTCAGCAAGAGCCGCATGAGCTCTAGGTAAGCGCTTCAGCACACGCTTGCTCTCCACATCCTGTTTGAGTGGCAAATTGCACAACTTCCACTTGTTCACATGAAGCATAAATTGCGGTTTCTATACACGCCAAATGTGTCATGTAAAGATAATTGCATTTTCTATACATGTGTGAACTAGCTTCATGACGCTATGTGTCCACCCTATATATGCAAAGGCCTTCCCCCCGTAGCATCCAGCCCAGCCTCTCTCACAGCTTCCGTATATGTCGGATGCGGATGTGACATGCGGACCATATCCTCTGCTGTCGCACGGAATTCCATAAGACTTACGCCTTCCATGATCATATCCGCTGCGCGCGCACCTACGATGTGCATACCAAGAATCTCGTCTGTGTCTGCGTGGGCAAGGACTTTGACCATGCCTTCTGTGTCTCCTGATGCTCTGGCACGGCCAAGAGCCTTGTAAGGAAACTTACCGACCTTGTAGGGCACTCCGGCATCCTTGAGCTCGTGCTCAGCCTTGCCGACTGAGGCCACCTCTGGCCATGTGTACACGACACCTGGAATAAGATTGTAATCGATGTGCGGCTTCTGGCCTGCGAGGTATTCTGCAACGAGGACACCTTCTTCCTCTGCTTTGTGTGCGAGCATAGCGCCTTTGATGACATCGCCGATGGCGTAGATATTATCTACATTGGTCCGGAGGTGATCGTCGACCTCGATACGACCTCGATCGTCCGTGGCGACCCCGACATTCTCTAGTCCTAGATTGTCAGTGTAAGCCCTACGTCCGATGGCAATCAGGCAATAGTCAGCCGTCATTTCGAAGCTGTCTTCGCTGTCTCTCTTGGCCACTGTGATCTTCGCTTGCGTCTTCTGACCGACGACAGACTGCACTGCGTGCTTGAGGTGGAATTTGATCCGAATCTTTTTTAAGGAGCGCATCATCTCTTTGCTACAATCCTTGTCCATGCCGGCCAAGATGCGATCTTGAAACTCGATGATCTCCACTTGCGTCCCGAGACGTGCGAAGACTGATCCGAGCTCTAGTCCGATGACACCAGCTCCTATGATCACCATGCTCTTGGGCAACTTATCGATCTGTAGCGCCTCGGTCGAAGTGATCACACGATTTTTATCATATCCCATGCTCTCCGGAGTGATCGGCTTAGAGCCTGTGGCAATAATGATGTTCTTGCCGACGATCTCCTCGGTGCTTCCATCTTCTTTGGCGATAGACACTGTCGTCTTATCCTTGAAAGATCCATGTCCGTGAAAGACATCGATCTTATTCTTCTTCATCAGGAAGTCAATGCCCTTGGTCGTCTGATCCACGACTGCCGCCTTGCGAGCGATCATCGCAGGCATGTCGAGCTTGGGTGCATTGATCTTGATGCCGTGCTCAGCGAAGTGCTCACGCGCATTGAAGAAGTGTTCACTACTATCCAATAGTGCCTTGGACGGGATGCAACCCACATTGAGACAGGTACCACCAAGCGTGTTGTATCGCTCGATGATCGCAGTTTTCATTCCGAGTTGTGATCCTCTGATGGCTGCTACATAGCCACCTGGGCCCGAACCGATAACGATGAGATCGTATGACATGGATTATTCTTTTGACTTTTGATCGTTGTTGTTCTTCGGCGGTCTTGGCCCTTTTGGCCCAGATCTCCGCTTATTGTTTCTTCGGCGATTGTTGGATTTTCCTCTTGATTGCTTATTGCCCTCTTGGGTCTTCTTATCACCGTCATTTGGCGCTCCGCCACTTTTGGCTTGACCAGACTTGGGTTTGCGTCCACGAGATTGCTTTCCACTCCCTTGGCCCTGTCCTCTATTCTGGACATTGCCCTGCCCCTTGCCTCCTGATCGCTTGCCTTTTCTTCGTCGATTGTTGCGCTTACGTCTTTTCTCAGCTGGTAGATCGATCTCTCCAGTGACATCTGCAAATTCTATTTCTTCTGACTTGGCTTCCGCCAAAAGGAGATGCTTATCGACAATCTTATCTGGTTTCTCACCTGCTTTGTTCATCTCGATGACCTCTTTCACTCGCTCAAGTGGGACCGCTACAATCTGATTACGACCTCTCGCTGAAGGGATACTGTAGTACAAGATCCGCTTGAAGATATCTGTCTTGATGAGTACGCTCTTCCCTTCTTCACTGTGGAGATAGTCAGCTTTCTTAGGGAAATCTTTGAGTGCATCGAGGTAGGTGTCCAGCTCATAGTTGAGGCAACACTTGAGTCGACCGCACTGTCCACTGAGCTTTGCCTGATTGATGGCAAGATTCTGAAATCTCGCTGCGGCGGTACTGACCGATTTGAAGTCACTCAGCCAGGTCGAGCAGCAAAGCTCTCTCCCACAAGATCCAAGTCCACCGATCATCGCCGACTCTTGTCGCGCCCCGATCTGCCGCATCTCGATTTTCACTTTAAATTCCTTAGCGAGCACGCGCACCAGTTCACGGAAGTCTACGCGCCCCTCTGCTGTGTAGTAGAAGGTACATTTCCTCTGATCACCTTGATACTCCACTTCACCAAGCTTCATATCCATATCAAGTGTCTTGATGATGGCTCGCCCTCTGATCAGTGTCTCTTTTTCGCGAGAGCGCGCTTCTTTGAGTCGCTCGATATCCTTGGTATGCGCTCGGCGCAGCACTTTTGGCAAGACCGATCCCTGCCGAAAGCGCTTCTTCTTCATCTGCGCTTTGACCAGCTCTCCAGAGAGCGAGATCTGTCCTACATCATAGCCATTCTTGGACTCTACAGCGACCAGATCGCCTTTGTCAAAGTTGATATTGGTATCATTTTCGTAGAAGTCTTTGCGAGCTCCAGCCTTGAAGCTGATCTCTACCAGATTGGACGACACCGAGTCTCCTAGATCGAGGCTCGAGAGCCAGTCGTAGGTATTTCTTTTATTGCAGCTTCCGGTAGCGCAGTGACCATTGTCACCGCATCCCGCTGGGGAGCATCCTCCACTGCCACATGTTCCACATCCCATAGTCCTTTATGTATATGCATATGCAGGCACGCTACCAGTGCGCAGTACCTCGTGAATCAATAGTGAATTGTCCGTCATCATGATCTTGGCATTGATATTACCTCTGATCTGACGGATACTCTCTTCCAAGATCCGCGACATCTCATCGATGATGGTGACACTCACGATCTTGCTCATTTTCTGCGCTGCACTGGCATCTTCTGCACCCATCAGCAACTGGTATGATGGATCGAGATGATAGCGGTGCATCTGCTGCAAGAAAAAGAGGGCGGACTCTAGCCACTGTACTTGGCCGTCCTTGGACATGCGTGCAAAGTCCTCTGCAAAGGACCAAAGCTCTGCTGCCCGATTTTGGTAGCAATACCTCAGCCATGCCAAGACTGTTGCACTGCCTTGGGACTCTGGATCTTGTGCTAGCTCGAGTGCTCGTCCAAGATCACCTTGTGACCTCCGCAAGATCTCCGTCTTGCGCTCAGTAGTCATACCCGACACCTTGTCTGCCAAGCTTACCGAGATCTTTTCATCTGTCAATGGCTGCATCTGCACAGATTGACATCGCGAAAGGATCGTGCCAAGAATCTGCTGCGTCGACGAGGCCACAAGGATGATGTAAGTATCATCCGAAGGCTCTTCCAGCGTCTTGAGCAATCGATTCCCTTCTTTGGCGAGATACTCCGGATACCAGATGATCAGGATCTTGGGGTTTTCACCAAATGCCTTGAGGCTCAATTTCGACAAGATATTGTTGCACTCGGCCTTGTTGATATTTCCCTTGGGATTTTTTCGCTCTCCACTTAGTTCTCCTGAGAGGTGGTGCAACCAGTCAAGATCCGTACTGAAGATATGCTCCTTGATGTAGCTCTTCCATGTCATCAAAAAATCGTCGCTGATGGAGCCACCTTGTGAGCTCGTATTGATGAATGGGAAGGAGAAATGCAAATCAGGATGCTCCCAGATGATCTCTTGTGACGCAGGTTCTGGGCTTCCGCCAAATAGAGAGTTTTGGGCCTTGGCTTTCGCCAAAATATAGCTAGACAAGCGCATCGCACAATCCAGCGTGCCCCACCCAGGTTTGCCATGGATGAGCAGGGTATGGGCTAGACGTCCCTCGTCATATTGCCGCTGCAATTGCTCTAGTGCCGGGTACATGTCGATCTCTGCCATAATCAGTCAGCGAGGTGCCGCGACAGATCAACCGACGGGCCATAGTCGACCCAAGTAAATTCTGACATGCGAGGTATGTACCTCAATATCAGCTTGTTATATCTAGATCTAGGAGCCTTAATCCTAGAAGTATCGTATACCAATCTCTCCGTCGCAGTATCACCTCGTCTCTATGGATAAAGTTACATACTTTCCGATTGAGACCGAGCAAGGATCAAAGCATCCTTTCTCGCAAACAAGCGAGCCACTTTACCGTTTGTATCACATAAATCACCAAGATGAGAGTAGCCGTATTTCGCAAAGCACACTTCAATGCCGCCCACAGGGTGCACAATCCTAATTGGTCAGCAGACAAAAACGCTGACACCTTTGGCAAGTGCAACAATCCGCACTATCACGGTCACAACTACGAGCTCATTGTCAAGGTAGTGGGTGAAGTGGATCCAGAGACAGGCTATGTCATCGATCTTGGCATCCTCAAAAAAATCATCGAGGACAAAGTCGAAGAGCGCTTCGACCACAAGAATCTCAATCTCGACACAGAAGAGTTCAAGGATACCATCCCTAGTACAGAGAACTTCGCCGTCGTCATCTACGACCTGCTGCGTGCAGAGCTAGATGAGAAATACGACATCCAGATTCGGCTTTATGAGACGCCACGCAATTTTGTGGAGTATCCGGTGTCGATTTGAGATTGAGACATTCGATAAGAGAAACCGTTTAGCGGTTTTTGATCCACTTCATCTCTATGGGCCCCTCACTTCTCCAATCGATATTCGTTAATCCTTGTTCGATGTTCAAGTACAATGTAGGCGATGATTCTGACTATCACCGATTTCAGAACAAGGAACACCGATTGACGATTTCAGATCTGATCGGTGTCTCGGCTCACTCCTAAGAACTTCTCAAATCACCATTCGTTAATCCTTGTTCGACATTCAAGCAGCAGTGCCTACATATTGGTAGGAAGTCAGCAGCTCGACAAAAAGCTCGGCGCGAGACGCGCTCGAGAAGCACGAATGAGAGTAACAAACGGGATCATTTCATGACCAAATGCTCGATCCTTCTTCTCTTCGATTTCAGAACAAGGAACACCGATTGAAGATTTCAGATCTGCTCGGTGTCTCGGCTCACTCCTAAGAACTTCTCAAATCATCATTCGTTAATGCTTGTTCGACATTCAAGTGCCCCTTGGCGACATGTTGGTAGGAAGTCAGCAGCTCGACGAAAAGCTCGGCGCGAGACGCGCTCGAGAAACACGATGGAGAGAACCGAACTGGATCATATCTTGACCAAATGCCTGTTTGTGGATTACTCACCAATAAAACTTTGAGCAACTTAGCTATTCAGCAATTCTCGTCTCTAGATCCATGCGCTCATGCAATATCCTCACTACCTCGATGCGATTCTTTGAGGTCGCTTGATAGAAGATGATGTGTTTACCTGCTTTCGTACCAAGTAAGTTTTTCTCGATTCCTGTATAGTTCTTTCCAAGCTCTGGATGCTTGCCAATCTTCTTACAAGCCGCACGAATCAGGTCATAGTATCTATCCGCTTGTGCTTCAGACCACTTATCACAAGTATAATTCCAGATATCGCTGAGATCATCAATGGCTTTTTGCCTCAGTGTGACTTCAGCCATTGGTTTGTCTTTCTCGTTTTATTCTTTCAAGGTTTTCGTCAAAGTCAAAGTCCTCGACTAAAGGACTTTGCAGTCCTTCTTGAATAGCATTTCTCAAAACCCGAGCCTTGTACTCTTCATTTTCCAATAGCCTAAGACCTGCTCTGATGACTTCACTCACATTCTTGTATCGCCCCTGTGAAACTTGGTTTTTTACAAACTCGTCGAAGTACGCTCCGAGAGATATTGATGTGTTTTTCATGGGACTTTTATCACTAAATTACCAATTTTTGGTACAATAATTGGCCCACAAGCAGGTCTTCTCGCTCCTTGAACCCAGAGCCTATCACTTCTCCATTCGACATTCGTTAATCCTTGTTCAGTGTTCAAGTACAATGCAGGCGATGATTCTGACTATCACCGATTTCAGAACAAGGAACACCGATTGAAGATTTCAGATCTGCTCGGTGTCTCGGCTCACTCCTAAGAACTTCTCAAATCATCATTCGTTAATCCTTGTTCGACTTTCAAGTGCGCCTTGTCATAACGGACAGATTTGTCGCTCAGACCGTCATATTTGAAATCCCTGATTGGATAGCTTGATAGATTTTCTATCTTACACCCACCACATCAAAATCCAATCGGTATGCACATCGCCATCATCGGCAACGGAATATCTGGTGTCACTGCCGCCAGGCAGATTCGGAAGCTGAGCAATCATAAAATCAGCTTGATCTCCTCTGAGAGCGAGCATTTTTTCAGTCGTACAGCACTCATGTATGTCTATATGGGACATATGCGCTGGGAAGATATCAAGCCCTACGAAGACTGGTTTTGGGACAAGAACGGAATCGATATCATACAAGACCACGTCGAGAGTATCTCTCCTCAGGATCACCAGCTCATTTTGGCGAAAGCCGGAGCACTATCCTATGATAAGCTCATCATCGCATGCGGCTCCAAGAGTAACAAATTTGGCTGGCCAGGTGAGGATCTCAAGAAGGTGCATGGCCTGTACCACAAGCAAGATCTCGAGGCGATGGAAAAGTACAGCGATGGTCTCCAGCGCGCTGTAGTCGTAGGGGGCGGCCTCATCGGTATCGAGATGGCGGAGATGTTTCACTCTCGACACATACCAGTGACTATGCTCGTGCGCGAACAATCCTACTGGGACAATATCCTGCCTGCAGAGGAGTCGCAGATGATATCAGATCATATCAAAGACCATCACATCGATCTGAGACTCGGTGTCAATCTCGGTGAGATCATCGATGATGGCAAGGGCAATGCCTGTGGTGTGACCATCAAGGAAACCGGTGAGCGGATCGACTGTGGATTCGTCGGGTTGACTGCTGGCGTGAGTCCCAATGTGGATTTTGTCAGAGAAAGTGGCATCGAGATTGGTCGAGGTATCAAGGTCAATCAATACCTGGAAACCTCTGCCTCAGATGTCTACGCCATCGGTGACTGTGCAGAACAGATCGAGCCAAGACCCGGTCGCCGACCCATAGAAGCGATCTGGTATACAGGCCGAATGATGGGAGAGACTGTCGCCTACAATATCTGTGGCAAACCCGTCGCATATGACCCTGGCATCTGGTTCAACTCCGCCAAGTTTGTCGACATCGAGTACCAAGTCTATGGAGATGTACTCGCCAGAGCTCCAGAAGAACATGTGAGCCTGGTCTGGCAGCATCCTACGGAGGATAAACTCGTGAGGATCGTCTATCATCGAAATCATGGCCAAATCATTGGTTTTAATCTCTTCGGCGTGCGTTATCGACATGAGGTCTGCGAAAAATGGCTCCGAGACAAGGCCCACATCGAAGAGGTCTTGCAAGATCTGAGCCTTGCCAATTTTGATCCAGAATTCTACAAAGAATATGAGACAGACATCATCAAGCTCTACAATCAGCAGACAGGATCATCTCTGAGCTTGCGGAAAAAACGTAGTCTCAATCAGGTCCTCCGATTCCTCACCAAAGCTCAAGCCTAAGACATGAATGCAATACAAAAACTCGGGCTAGGACTATTCTTCGCTGCCTTGCTGATTTTTACTGCCAGCCTAGGTCTGAGCGAGCATAAGATCTCTCCTGAAAACATACAGATAGAGAATGAGTATCACGCGGCAGCCTTTTTCGCGGCAGCGGACAAGCTAGGTATCGCTGACAAAACGTACAAGGGAAATGTCGGCTTCATCTCAGATGTCAAGGCATGTCTCAAGGAAGCTCAGACAGGACTCAATCTCATGGTGGAAAAAGAAGGACTGCCAGAAGGTGTCTCAGAATGGGACTTCAAGATCGGTGACTGGAAGATCAAGGACTATGTACCTGCCGCTGTGAGGTCATCAGCATCAGGCTTGGTTCCTGAGAGAAAAGGCTTGTTTTTGTTCCTGACATTTGGCCTCGCCATACTCGGCGGCTTGCTGTATATCTTACCCAAATTCAGAGAGCTTCCTGGCATCAAGCATAATAATATTTATCACAGATCGCTCACACGAGGACTCAAGTGGAATGCTAGAACCCTAGCACTGAGCTTGACGATCATCGGAGTTCTCGTATACGGTCTCTACTACATGAGTGGCCAATGGATCTGGTCACTAGCCACTGCGCTGGTGGCTGGAATCATCATTGCTCTTGTGCTCTTCTACCGAGGTGAAAAAGATCGCAGTCCTGCCAAGTCTGCCGGCCCTGGTCTCATGGGTTGGTTTGGCATCGTGACAGGTCTCTATCTGATCGGCTTCTACATTCTGCTTTATTGGAAGCCAGAGTACATCACCAATTGGGTGCTCATGGTCGACCCTGTGAGTGAGAAGCTAAGTGGCAATCCAGCGAGTCGATGGTTTCTCTATGGTCTCATGTACACCTGCATCGTGATCGTCATGGGTATCCGCATGATCGCCAAGTATCGGCACAATCGGTACCAGATGATCCGCACCGGATCCGTGATGTTTTTCCAGACGGGATTCGCTTTTTTGCTTCCTGAGATTCTGGTCAGACTCAATCAGCCTTGGTATGATTTTAAGAATATCTGGCCACTCAACTATACCTTCTTTTTCGATTGGAATATCAAGCAACTCATAGAGAGTGGCGGACTTGGCATCTTCATGCTCGTATGGGGAATCGTATTGATCGTCATTGCCATTCCAGTAATCACCTATCTCTACGGCAAGCGCTGGTACTGCTCATGGGTCTGTGGATGTGGAGGTCTGGCGGAGACGATGGGTGATCCATACCGACAGCTATCAGACAAGAGTCTGCGTGCATGGCAATATGAGCGATACATCATCCATGGTGTGCTGGCCTTTTCTGTGATCATGACGATCCTGGTCTTGTACAGCTACTTCACCGGCTCTACTCGTCTAGGATTTTTGGATAGCAATCAAGTGAGGACCTGGTATGGCTTTCTCATCGGCAGTGCATTTGCGGGTGTCGTGGGTACGGGATTCTATCCCTTGATGGGGAACCGTGTGTGGTGCAGATTTGGCTGTCCGCTGGCAGCACTCCTTGGTCTGATGCAGAGGTTTCAGTCTAGATTCCGTATCACGGTCAATGGTGGCCAGTGCATATCCTGCGGCAACTGCAGCACCTATTGTGAGATGGGTATCGACGTGAGACACTATGCACAGAGAGGTCAGGACATCGTACGCTCTAGCTGTGTCGGTTGTGGCGTATGTAGTGCTGTATGTCCTCGTGGAGTCCTACGATTGGAGAATGCAAGTGCCGATGTGGGGACGCGCACAGATCAGCTTAGAACCATCCATATCAGCGAATCTGAAGTCAAGCTCCTGAGCTAGCGAATCCAACCATATCGCTACTCTGAGGCGTCTATTCTTGTAGAAGCCAGCCAATTAACCCAATTCATGCATTAGGAGTTTTTTGAGCTTGGTGTTTGTGAATAGGACAACAGTTTCATGAGGATTGTTAAATCTGAATTTGCCTCCTATCTAAATCTTTCCTTCTAATCGAATACTCAACTCTAGAAGGAAAAATTTGTTGGATATTATCTGAGTCAGGTCTTCGCGCCTAGCGTATTTCTGCTTCATAATCAGCCACTTACTCTCCTCACCATAGCTGGCTATGCCTCGTCGACCAAGTATCTGATGCTTTTGCATAAATCCACTATCCATCGAAGCCTAAAGCATGAAATGGGTTCAAGGGAAATATTCTCTCACATTGACAATATGATTGGCTTATGAAACACAGGACATTTACCCTTAGAGATTTTGGATTTTTCGCTTTTCTATCCTTGATTCATCTGGGGGCTTTCGCCCAAATGCAGGTGTCTGGCACGGTAATGACTGAGCTAGGAGAACCTCTCATTGCGGCGACTATAAGTTATGAACAAGGTAGTGAGATTCGTGGCACCAGCTCTGATACCAATGGAAAATTCTCCGTCTCCTCGGATAAGTCGATAAATCAAATCGAAGTTTCCTATATGGGATATGTGACAAGACGGATATCTAAACAAGAGCTCAATTCGCCAAGACTAGACATCGTCCTCATAGCTGACCCGATCAAGATAGAAGAAATGGTAATAATTGCCGAGACAATTCCTTTGATTGAAAGATCATGTTATGCCACGGTTTGTGAGCTAAACACACAGCATTGCTTCAGCGCACATTCAAAAATCATCGAGAAAAATGAGAGCTCATTCCCAATACACGCCGAGCAAGAAGTATTGGTAACAGTCTTTCCCAATCCAGCCAGAGATATGATTCAAGTAGTACTTGAGCAGGATTGTCCACTCAAGTTGGTAAGTCTGAGTGGACAAATCGTGATGGAAATACAAGGGCTCAAAGGACAGAATGAGATCAATCTTGTCGACTTAGCAAGTGGGCAGTATCGGCTTTTCTGGCAGAAGGAAGGTGGTAACTGGGAATCAGTAGCAGTGATGAAAGAGTGAGGAGAGCAAAGGATTCAAATCCTAGTGAGGCAGAACTAGCTTTTGGGTCAGCGGAGTAGAGTTTTCTCCGACCAGTTGAATGATCATCTGTTGCGTCGCATAATCACCCAGCGAGAGGTCGATTGACTCACCAGGTGCAAGTTGTCGCTGCTCGAGACCTCTACCCTGCACATCAAAGATCTTGACTCTTGCATTTTTTATCAATGGATTGAATACAGATATGGTCTTTCCAGATACATGTCTCACCCAGTGGTCTTTTTGATCTCTATATACGTGGACCACATCACTGTAGCTGTCTGTACCATCGAGGTGGAGTGACTTGATACGATAGTAATGACGACCAATCTCCGGTCCGTAATGATTAAATGTGTAAGTCGGGCTTTGAGTAGGTAGAGTCGTATATAGATCTTGCCATACACGGCCGTCCGTGCTGTGCTGTACCGCGAAGGAGAGTACTTCAACCAGTGAAGTTGCAATCCAGCTCAGATGATTGTGGTATGGTTTCGTCTCAGCTTGGAGATCGATTTGCTCTGCAGGCAGGACAGCGTTGAAGATTCTGACGCGGTCAAGTACCATGATCACTTCATCATCATTCTCACACTCTATTTCGACGATTACTCTTGTACCAGGATCCACAGGGATTCCTGTTTCAGTAATAGAAACTGGAGATGTGCCAAAATCATCACAGAGCGCGGTCATCAATTGCCAACTAGCGCCACCATCAAGACTTCTCCTGATATAAAAACAATTGTCAGGATTTAAGGAGGAAAACTCTCTGACGACAACTTCAATATCAAACTCTTCATATGTCTGATCATCCACATCGATGGTGTCAGTGCGCCAAAAAACAGAATCTGGATTGTTGAGACTATCGAGATCTCGGAATTCAAAATTACCGAAGCCTCCGTCAACACCACAATATCCGCCAAAATCATCACAATGATCACTGGGACAAGTAGCGGACCAAGCGTGGCCATTTCCTGAGTCGTCTATTCCAGAGATGGCACAATCTGCCTCTGTATCAAACTGCTCATCAAAAATGGTCTGTGACAAGCAGACTCCATGAAATGAAATGGCTAGGATGAAGAGGATTGCTCTCAAAAAACTTGGATTTTCTCGTAGACCTTTTGGCCGTCGTGAAAGTATACAATTGTGTACAGTCCTGCAGGCAAATGGTTGAGATCAAGAATAAAATCTTGATTCAGTATCTCAATCATCTTCCCAAACATATCAAATAGATATAAAGGACCTTGATAACTAGTGTTTGGCATCTGAAAGCGATTGGCACCAAGATATACCGCTGAAGTTCGCGTCAATTCTATCCTCAGGGTCTCCAGCACCTGTAGCTCCTCATCAATAAGTCTGTATTGGTGTATTCCTGGTCCAGGATCATCGAGAAATCGGCCAGACTCATTCGCTTCACTCAGAGTCACAAGGTCTTTGAAGGATGAATCTTCAGCTCTCCTTCGCTGCAGTCTAATATACAGCCCCTGAGGAATCGCTAGCTCCCATGAGATAGCAGGTCTGCCTGCTTCAACTTTATAGGTAAAGCTCCTTAGCAAGAATGGCAGTGGGCTCTCGGTCACACCAGGAGTTAGCCCCCTCGCACTATCGGCAGGGCAATCCACGCCATTGCCATTGTGATACCATGATGATGTACTCAGCTGATAGGTAAAATCTGGGTCAGAGCTTGTTGTGACTCGTGCTCCTCTCCATGGGCTCGAACTACCCGAGCAAAAGCTATCTTCAGAGAAGCCATACCACGCGTTGAGATTATTGTTTTGACCGCCGTTGTCGTTGATGACTACAAAACCAAACTCAAGTGCCAAATCAGGATCTGCATTGTCTGCATCAAAGCCAATTCCATCCAATGTGCTCAACCATGGGATGGTGTCGACAACTCCGTCATCATTTGTATCAATGTCAAATCCTTCAACAGCATAAAACGAATCTACTATTAGCAAAGTCATATCGCCATTTTGAATGGCCATAGTAGGGTCCTCCACAATAGTGGTCTCTGTATCTGGCACAGGTAATATGGCAGCCTGTCTGAGCAACAGAAGCCCATTTGAACCTAGTGTCTCACCAGACAAATCCCAGGCTCGATTGATCAAACCCAGTCGTGAACCATCGCCATCGAGCTCGATGATCCAAATGTCTTCCAAGCTCAAATTTGCCGCCCCTGTGATTTCTACAAACTCATGTTCATCAAAGCCTGGGTCATTGTACAAGACCGATCGTATCGTCTGACAAGAGATGAAGTCGACAGACGACATGAATAAGCAAAGTAGAATTGCAGCTTTCTTTATCACAGGATGAGAAAAGTACGAATTAGAATTGAGCAGATCAAAGATCCGAGATGATCATTTGATCATTTTTCTCACCTTGAAAAATCAATCTCTGTATTATCACCGATATTCAGGCTCTGTCGCATGCCATTCATGCTTACATCTTGACCGATGATGCTCTTGTCTAGTGAGACATTTGCCAGTCGGCAGTACTCACCGATGATACTATCACTGATGATACTGTTGTGTATGTGCGTATTGACACCGACGGAGACATTGGGTCCGATGATGGAGTGCTCGATTTGGCAACCTTCTCCTATGCTCACCGGAGGAATCAAAATGGCGTCAGGATACATTTTGGCGAAAGCCTGCTCTACGCCCTCAAGCTTCTTGGCATTGGTCTCTAGGAGAATATCTTTCTGGCCACAGTCGTACCATTGATCTACTTCCATCACATTCATACACACCCCAGATTTGAGTAAGCTCATAAGACCGTCAGTCAGCTGAAACTCATCATGCGTCTTGATCTCCTTATCAATATTGTACTGGAGGCCTTGTATGAGTTGTGGGACCTCTTTGATCTTATAGATACCTGCAATGGCGAGATTGGACTTAGGGATACTCGGCTTCTCTACGAGGCGCTTGATCATGCCTTGCTCATCAAGCTCGACTACGCCAAACTGTCGAGGATCATCGACTTTGCGGACTCCAAGCACACTGCAGTTAGAGGCCAAAAAACTCTTGAGATCCAGATCGACAATCGTATCTCCGAGGACGATCACTATCTCTTCTGCATCGTCGTAGGCCTCTCGTGCTGTCCATAGCGCATGACCTAGCCCTAGTCTTTGGGATTGTAGCGCATAGCTCTTTGATATGCTTGGGTAAACCGCATCGAGATAATCCTTGATCTTGTCTCCCATATAACCGATGATGAAGACAAAATCATTGACACCTTCGGCGATGAGTGAGTCCAATATATGTGAGATAATCGGCTTGCCGGCGATGGGAATAAGAGGCTTGGGCTGCGTGTAGGTCAATGGCCTCAGTTTGGTCCCTGCTCCTGCTACTGGAATGATGGCTTTCATGTCTTGAGATTGGTCTGGGCGAAAATAGAGGAAAATTCATGATCATATTTGATCCTTTTACCCGGACATATTCGTCTATCTCTTGGGATCTACCCAGTGCACATAGCGATCCTGATGTACGATCTCAAAGCTCGCTTCCTCATAGTGCTTTCTCCAAGCCGCTGGAATGCGGACCTTCTTGGGCTCCGACCATTTCATCTTATAAGCGTAGAGCTTCCCATCTCGTTCCTCGAGCCAGTCGATCTCTTGCTGATCATAAGTACGCCAGAAGTAGTTGTTGACCAACATCCGATCATAAGATTGCTTCTTAAGACGCTCTGCAATGACATAGTTTTCCCATAGTGCTCCGACATCTTGTCTCATATCCAGCGGCCTCATATCTCCGATGATCATATTCCGCACACCATTGTCCAGGAAGTACCACTTCTTCCCCTTGCGGATCTCCTTGCGCAGATTGCCGCTGTAGGATTGTACACTGTGCAGCACGAAGGTCTTGGCAAGCAGATCTAGATAGGACTCCACGGTGTTTTTACTCATAGAGAGCTGAGCTGCTACCTCGGTATACGATACTTCTCCACCCAGCTGAAAGGAGATGAGCCTGAGCAGATCATAGATCTTATCTACATGCTTGATGTCCGCATATTGCAAGATATCCTTGAGCAAGTACGAGTTGACCAGCTCCTTGAGGTAGTCGAGTTGATCTTCTCTATGTGGGATGTGTAGTAGCTCTGGATAGTGACCCATGACGAGACGATGGCTGAGCCTCGATTGACGCTCGATGGCATTCTCCTTCTCGGCATATTCCTTCTCTGCTAGTGGGTAGAGATGATAGGTTTTCTTGCGACCAGTGAGTGGTTCTCCGAGTGACTGATTGAGATCAAATGCGGATGATCCCGTGACCATGATCATCAGATCAGGCAGATGATCCACCATGAGCTTGAGGACCATACCAATATCTGGAATCGCTTGCGCCTCATCTATCAGGAGCAAGTCTATCCCTGACATGATTCTGCGATAGTGATCGATACTCCTGTTGGAGAGTAGGCAATGGACATCTTGATCTTCACCATTGAGCAACATGTCTCTAGTGCCTATCTCTTCTCGAATCTCGCGAAGTAGAACAGTCTTGCCTACGCGTCGAGGACCTAGGAGGATCATCACCTTCCCAGGTGCAAGACTTTTGACAATGTTACTCTTGACCCATCTTGTAAGACCAGTGCCGCTCATTGACCAAATTTACATCAATTTAGTCAGCCTATTGACTGGTTTTACATAATTACAGTCATTGTAATGACTAATTTAACGTAAATATAGTCATCTCATTGACTAAATTAACGTGAATATAGTCAGTCTGTAGGATGATCTATAATCACACCGCTGCTTCCAGAGACCATAGAGCGGCTATATTAGCTGCATAAAGCCAGGCGTCGATCTAGCTCACGGCCATAGAGCTCTAGCGCAATTGTAAATAGACGGAGACGAAAAGAAAAAACTGGACTCAACTCTATGTTTATCCACCCAAGGCAGCAGCACCACCGACGATCTCAGACAGCTCCTTGGTAATCGCTTCTTGACGTGCCTTGTTGTATGTGATACGAAGCTCCTTCTTGAGCTCTTCCGCATTCTCCGTGGCCTTGTCCATGGCAGTCATACGCGCACCATGCTCTGAGGCATGTGTGTCAAGACAGAAGCGATAGAACTGTGTCTTCATGATCATCGGGATCAGGTCTTCCAAGAGCTCTTGCTTGTCGGGTTCAAAGACATAGTCTGCTCTGGCTCCTTGATCGGCAGATTCGCTCACTTCTGGCTCCGCAATAGGGGCAAACTGATGAACCTCTGCAAACTGCATGGCAGCATTCTTAAAGCGACCGTAGGCCACGTGTATGCTGTCAAGTTCAAGGGCAGCATACTTCTCCAGTAAGAGGTCCGCGATCTCGTAGACTGATTCATACTCTAGATTAGAGAACAAATCAACATGGTCGAGATGCATCTGGGCTTTGGGATATCTCTTCTTGAAGAAGTCTGCACCCTTCTTACCGATGCACATGATGTGCAATCGGCCTGCCTCGTAGTGTGAAGCAAATTTTTCTTCTATTGTCGCAACACCCTCTTTGATGATATTGGTGTTGAAGGCTCCACAGAGACCACGATTGGATGTGATGACCACGAGCATCGGGTGTGTCACTACTGGTCTCTCTTTCGCCATAGCTATATTGGCATCACCCTTGATCGCTTGCAATACATTTTGCAAGATCTGATTGAGCTTTTTGTCATACGGCCGCATCTGCACAATCGCATTTTGCGCTTGACGCAACTTCGCAGCCGAGACCATTTTCATCGCCTTGGTGATCTGCTGTGTCGAACTCACAGATTTGATCCGCTCTCGTACCTCTTTGAGATTTGCCATTTAGCCTATCTTATTTGTATTGGGCAGTCATGTTGCTCGCTACTTGCTCTAGCGTAGCCTTTACTTCATCTGTGAGCTTACCGGCTCTCAATGTATCCAGCACACCTCTGTGACTTGAGTCTAGTTCTGTCAAGTATGCCTCTTCAAATTCCTTGATCTTGTTGACTGGTACATTTCTCATGAGACCTTTGGTCCCGAGATATATGATAGCTACTTGCTTCTCTACAGATACCGGCGAGTACTGTGGCTGCTTAAGAACTTCCACATTACGCTTTCCTTTCTCGATGACAAGCATCGTAGCGGCATCAAGGTCTGATCCAAATTTGGCGAAAGCCTCTAGCTCTCTGTACTGCGCCTGATCCAACTTCAAGGTACCTGCGACCTTCTTCATCGACTTGATCTGTGCCGATCCACCTACGCGTGATACCGAGATACCTACGTTGATCGCTGGTCTTACACCGGCGTTGAAGAGATTACTCTCTAGGAAGATCTGACCATCAGTGATCGAGATCACATTGGTCGGGATATATGCTGATACGTCACCCGCCTGCGTCTCGATGATCGGCAGTGCTGTCAGTGATCCACCACCTTTGACAAGTGGCTGCCCATTGTCATCCTTAGCATTCTTGAGTGAATCTGGCAGATCGTTCATACCTCTTGCGATATCATCATTGGCGATGATCTTCGCCGCTCGCTCTAGAAGTCTGGAGTGAAGGTAGAATACATCACCGGGGTATGCCTCACGTCCTGGAGGACGTCTCAGCAGAAGTGACACCTCTCTATATGCCACGGCCTGCTTGGAGAGATCATCATAAATGATCAATGCAGGACGTCCTGTATCTCTGAAAAACTCACCGATAGATGCTCCTGCGAATGGTGCATAAAACTGAAGTGGTGCAGGATCTGATGCTGATGCACTCACGATAGTCGTGTATGCCATAGCGCCATTTTCCTCTAGCGTCTTCGCTACTTGCGCCACAGTAGAAGCTTTCTGACCTGATGCTACGTAGATACAGTATACAGTCTCGCCTCTATCGTAAAACTCCTTTTGGTTGATGATGGTATCAACGGCAATCGCAGTCTTACCTGTCTGACGGTCACCGATGATCAACTCACGCTGTCCTCTACCGATCGGAATCATGGCGTCGATCGCCTTGATACCAGTCTGTAGCGGCTCATCCACAGGCTGACGGAAGATCACACCAGGAGCCTTGCGCTCGAGTGGCATCTCATAGGTCTTGCCTTGGATAGGTCCTTTACCGTCGATAGGCTCACCGAGTGGATTGACCACACGACCTACAAAGCCATCACCAGCATTCAATGATGCGATACGACCTGTACGCTTCACAGAGTCGCCTTCATGAATACCTTCGCTAGGTCCTAGAAGTACGACACCTACGTTGTCTTCCTCGAGGTTGAGTACGATGGCTTGCACACCATTTTCAAATTCGACCAACTCACCAGACTGAGCCTTGCTCAGACCATAGATACGAGCAATCCCATCACCGACTTGTAGGACAGAACCCACTTCTTCGAGCTCGGCATCTGATTTGAAACCTGATAGTTGTTCTCTGAGTATGGCGGATATTTCACCTGGTTTTACTTCGACCATTATATCGTGTCTTTAGAATTTTTTTGAATAGGAGTCGTCACTGAATGTCTTACGGAGCTCATCAAGCTTGCCTTTGACGCTGGCGTCATACTTGCGATCTGCGATATCCATCACAAAACCACCGACGATTTCAGGGTCTACGATGCTAGTGATTCTCACGTCTGGATGAGTCACTTTGGACTCGATGATCTTAGCTCTGAGCTCTGCGAGCTGAGCCTGGTCTACAGGAGCAGCAGTCGTGATCTTTACGTCACTACGCTTCTTGAGCTCGCAGTACTGCTCATCAAAGGAATCCACCACAGCCTCGAGCTGAGATTCACGACCCTTGCTGATAAGGATATTGATAAAACTCTCCGTCACGCCATCGACTTTTCCTTCGAGGAGCGCTTTGAAGATTGCTTTCTTTTTGCCAGCATTGATAATCGGACTCTTGACCATAAGCGCAAACTCACGGTCATCGAAGAGCTTGATCAAGCTCGTGATGTCCTCATGCACCTGATCTACCTTTCCCTGCTGGAGAGATTCTGTAATCAGCGCTTTGGCGTATCGACTGGCTAATCTGGATGCTGACATCTATGCTAGTTTAGCTTGATTTCTTCTACCAATTTGTTGACCAGAGTCTGGTGATCCTTGCTAGATGCAAGCTCTTTCTTGATCACCTTCTCTGCGATCTCCAGGGCCATGTTTCCGACCTCATTGGACACCTCTTGGAGAGCAGCTTTTTTCTGATTATCGATCTCTACACGTGCATTGGATAGCAGCTTATTGGCTTCGTCCTTTGCCTTTGTCTTGGCATCTGCCACGATCGTGTTACCAGCCTCTTTGGCCTCTTTGAGGATCTTGGCTTTTTCCTCTCTGGCTTCCGCCAAAAGACGATCGTTCTCCGCCTGGAGATTGGCCATTTCTGCTTTGGCTTTCTCTGCAGCATCCAGAGCCTCTTGGATATTCTGCTCACGATCTCGGAGTGCTTCACCGATGGCTTTGAAGGCGAACTTCCCGATGAGGAACCAAAAAAGTATAAACACCAATGCAGACCAGAACAAGAGTCCAAAGTCCGGCGTGATGACACTAAAATCTGCTAAGGCAAACATCATGTTGTTTCTAATTTCAAATGAATCCAGGAGCGCCGACCAACCGTCTTATGCTCCTGGATTAAAATTTCCAATAGTTCTTACTTCACTAGGAAAGCAAAGACAATAGCGATAAGAGCGGCACCCTCGATAAGGGCAGCAACAAGGATCATATTACTACGAATATCTCCTACTGCTTCTGGCTGACGAGCGATAGCTTCCATGGCTTTACCACCGATGCTTGCTAGTCCGATACCTGCTCCGATTACTGCTAGTCCCATTCCGATAGCTGCAATTGAACCTGTCATAATTTGAAAATTTATAGAATGATTGAATTAATGTGCTCCTTCATGCTCATGACCCTCATCGATAGCTGCGCTCAGATATGATGTGGTCAAGATCGTAAATACAAATGCTTGGATGAATGCTACCAAGAGCTCGATGGCCATCATAAACATGGTCAACAGAACGGTAGGTAGAGCGGCACCATAAGCGCCTACTTTGGAAGCACCATTGTTTCCAAAGATGAATATGAAACTCACGAAGATGATGATCACCATGTGACCAGCCGTGATATTGGCAAAAAGACGCAGTGCCAAGGTGATTGGCTTAATAAACAAGCCAAGTGCTTCTACCGGAGTCAAGATGATCTTCACCCATCCAGGCACTCCAGGCATATTGAAAATGTGCTCCCAGTAGTGCTTATTACCCGATAGATTCACTACGAAGAAGGCGAAGATCGCCAGCACAGCAGTGAAAGCGAGGTTACCTGTCACATTGGATCCACCGAGGAAAGGTATCTGACCCCATAGGTTGAGCCCAAGGATAAAAAAGAATAGCGACATTAAGAATGGCAAGTACTTCAGGTAGTGCTTACCCAAAAATGGCTTTGCCACCTCATCTTGGATAAAGACGAAGATCGGCTCAATCAATCCTTGTATACCACTCGGTGCTTTATCTGGACGTTGCTTGTATCTTTTTGCAATAGCTCTGAAGATGAAGAAGAAAATCAAGAAGACGATGATCATCGACATGACATTCTTGGTCATAGAGAAGTCGTACCATGATGTGATACCACCACCAAAGATGCCACCATCTGCAGTGCTCTTTTTATCTACTGGATACAGCTTGTTGTTGTAACAAACAGCTGTGTGACCTTCATCATCATGTCCGACCTCCACACCTTCTACAAGGCCATCTGGAAATGACTCATCCGTGATGCGCTTCATCGTGCCACCGTCCAGTACAAACCTGTTGTAGGCATTGGATCCAGTGCCATGACCATCATAGTGAAACTTGCTAGACAAAAAGAAGTCAAAACCCTCACCTGGCACAAACGGGATGCAAGGGAGAGGAATACCGAATGGACCGATGCTGTAAATATTAGCATCTGCGATGTGGTGAAACGCCGTGGCGCCTGGATCAAACTCGCCACCATGAGCGCTATGAAGACCACATCCTAGTGTGTGATGTGTATCATGCGAGTGACCATGATCGTCATGCGAATGACCACTGTGATCATGACCGTCATGGTCATGTCCATCATGATTGTGCTGAGCCGAAAGATTGAGCGCCAAAAGGCACATGATCAAGGCGAATGTTGAGCGGAAATTCTTCAAAGCTTCAAGGCGTTTCAAAATTCGCTGCAAAGGTAGCTTTTTATCTCCGTTCGGATGGGTATCGCTCTAACTAGATTTCGGGCTTTTTCAACTCTACATCACTCTACACGCAAATGCCCTCAGAATCAGACTCCAAGATGAGCTAGGAGGCTTTCTTTTTTGCTTCTTGAGACCGGTAGTCTTGCACCATCTGACATCACCAGAGTTCCACCTGCAGCACGCTGATACATGCTGATTCCACTGATCTGTATACAGTGGCTCTGGTGAATCCGCAAAAACTTCCTTGGATCCAATAGCGACTCAACATCCTTGAGGGTCCTGCTCACGATAATCTTTCTACCGTCTCTGAGATACACCGTGGTGTAGTTATTGTCAGCCTGTAGCCTCAGGACCTCGTCCACAGCGACCATATGTATGCCCTCTGCCGTGGAGAGAGCAATTCGATCTGGATACTCCACCCCACGAGCTTGGAGTTGACTTGTGAGTAACTTGAGTTGCTCTGAGATACTACGAGGTTGTTGGAGGGCGCTGTAACGCGCTATAGTCTTGACGAGTTCTTCTTCGTCGATAGGCTTGAGCAGATAGTCAAGAGCACTCACCTTGAAGGCCTTGATGGCATACTCACTGTAGGCTGTAGTGAAAATGACACCAAACTCTGGCGTCCCATACTCCTCAAGTAACTGAAAACCATTGAGCTCAGGCATATCAATATCCAGAAAGCATAGGTCGACGTCATTGCTATTAAGATATGATAGTGCTTCTCGTGGTCGTGTAAATTGTGCCACGACTTTGACCTCAGGACAAAACTCACTGAGCTGCCAACAAAGTGTATCAAGAGCGAGTTGCTCATCATCAATACACACTGCTTTGATCTTAGTCTTGGTCATAGGACATTTTTTGCGGAAGCAAGATCTGCACTTCTGTTCCAGTTCCTACTCCTGATGAATCTATCAGATCAACAATCTTCACAGGCTCAGCGATTCCTGATGCGAATCTCTCCAATCTATGTTGGGTAATCTCCATTCCATGAGACTTGTGAGATGATAGCCCTTTGCGCTCCGCACTGACTTTCCTCCCTACACCATTATCACGGATGGAGATGTATAGCTGGTCATCCTGATTTTTGATAGAGACCGACAACTGATTGCTGCGTGGATTCTCTTTGAAGCCATGCCATATGGCATTCTCGACGAAGGGCTGAAATACGATAGGCGGGATAAGTATTTCATGACTCTCGAGTGAGTCGTCTAGTATGATCTGATAATCAAATCCATCTCTAAACCTAAGCTGCTCCAGTTTGATATAGAGCTCTAGAGACTCCAACTCTTCTTGCAGACTGATATGCTTCTGCTTGCTCTGGTCCAAGACAGACCTGACGAGCTTGGAGAAGCGCGAGATGTATATGGCTGCATCCTTGGACTTTTGAGATACGATGAAGCCCTTGATACTATTGAGTGCATTGAAGATAAAATGAGGATTCATCTGTGCGCGAAACGCCTGTGACTCCACATCGGCGATCTGGCGTAATAGCTCTGTCTCTTTTTCAAGTTTTTCTTTTTCACGGAAGTGATTGCGCCTCTTGACCCTGTAGGCAGCCAGACCCAAAAGACCTAGGACCAGCGATGCTATAGTGATCATGCCGGATTTCCATCGCGCTTGCTTGGTTTTGAGCTTTTCCTCACTGAGTCTCAATTGATGCTCTTTTTCCGCTACACCGAGTCTTATGGACTGAGATTCCGCGACACGCTGATTACGCTCGGCGACCAACTGCTGCCTCAGCTCTCTTTGTTTGCGAGCTGCTAGATGAGCCTTTTGATAGTCTCGATTGATTATCGCTCTTGCCTCCATGATCTCATATCCTTCAGTGACTGCCTCGGTAAGCCCAAATGAGTCGGCCTTGGACATGAGTTCTTCCAGCTCCTCATCCGATACTGACTGTGGTCGTAGGCGCATTCTCAAACAACTAGCGCTGAGATATTCCTTGTGGTCACCTATGGCATTCGTAAGATAAATAGCAGAGTCAACTGCAGCCAAGGCAGATGCTGTATCACCGAGTACCATACTTGCCTCTGCTCTGGCCTTGTAGGCATAGGCTGCTGTCAAGGGATCTTCCAGACGCTTGCTACATCTCAAGGCGAGATCCGCATAGACAGAGGCACTATCATAGATCTCCTCTGCATACCAGCTGCTCGAGATACTGGTCAAGATGGCACAAGCTTGGCTAGGATCTTCTGAGGCTACATACTTGAGCCCACTGTGATAGTTTGAGCGTGCTTCTGCATGATTGTAAAAGAGATCTTGCATACTCCCCACCAGGCGATAGGTATGACTCAAGCCGAGACTATCTTGTAATTTTTCTATGATCACTGTCGAGCTATCTATGTATTGCAGTGCTCTAGTGTAGTCTGATCGATACTTATGCTCGAGTCCTAAATTGTAATAGAGATTGGAGAGCTCGATAGAGTCATCGATGGCCTTTGCGATGCTGATCGCCGATTGTATCGTCTCGATTGCCTCATCACCGTATCCAAGTGACGATAAGTTCTGGGCATGAGCATTGAGAATGACAACCTTTTCTGTATCTGGATAGTTCTCTGGCATGATGTCAAGACATTGCTGCAACACTTCATGACTCCGTCGCAAATCATCTAGAAAGTAGTAGGCATCGCTCTTGTAAAATAGTAGTCTGGACTGATGATAGCGATCAAGAGCACCAGATCCTAGTGTCGAATCGATGAGCTCAATGGCCCGCACTGGCTCGGTATCCAAGATGGCATAGATACTTTGCTCTAGCTCAAGAAGTATGGCGTCAGACTTCTGAGCGCTAAGCCATGTCAGCCATAGGCAAGCTATGAGAACCCCTATGCTTCTCAAGATTGTTTTCATCGATCTGCAAGATCTGAATTCTCCTTGACTTTCTTACTCAGCGATCCTACTTGCTTGTGATTGCGGTGCCTTGATTGCTGCTTCGAGCGCTGTCAGTCTATCCTCAAGAATATTCGTTCTCTGGGCTTCCGCCAAATGGAGCTTGGCCAATTTGGCATCCTTGATCTCAATCTCTTGCAGCAGCTCTTGCACAGCTTTGATCAACAAGGGAATCAGCTCTTGATATTTGACACTTTTGGCTGTAAAGCCATTGCCATCTATATCATTCACTTCAGACCCTTCCGCGACCAAATCAGGCAATATCTCTTCCAGCTCTTGCGCGACGAGGCCCATCTGTCGGGATGTGCTGAGTTCCATGTCTGGAAACTGCTCTGTACGGAATTCATAGCTGACTGGATGAAGCGCCTTGATCACTTCAAGTGCTCCATCTAGCTCTTGAAAATCGCGCTTGAGGCGCCGGTCGCTGGCAGAAGACAACTCTCCAGTGATATTGACGTCTCCAGTCACATCCAGTGTGAAAGAAGGCGTGTTGTTCCCTATCCCGATGTTGCCATCTGCTATGTGAAAAAAAGTGTTGCAAAAGGCTCCGAGACCCAGATTGGCGTCCTCAGCATTGATGATGCTCGAAGAACCACCAACAGAGTGTATCATCAGCAGGCCGTCAGAGATGCCGGTGCCGCTACTATTGTTGATGAGTTGCAAAGTCGTGCTGAGTTCGTCCATGATGACAAGCCGATGCTCCGGATTGGTCTCTCCACCGATGCCTATGTTGGCATCGTCTCTTATAGAAATGGCTGACTGTCCGGCCACATTGACTGATACTCGTGACTTTGCTCCCAAGCTGATCGAGCCAAAGTCACCAGGCATAAGCGTGGCATTTAATTGGAGCCCTGTGTCTGTGCTTCTGATAAAGCTGTTGACGACTCCATTGTTCTCAAAATTGATCTGCCTTGTTGACCCTGTCAATCTCATGTTACCGACAATCTCTAGCTCATCTGCAGGGTTGTCAGTGCCTATGCCCAGTCTACCTGTCTCGGTAAACCTGGCGGCAAAGCCTTGAGAGGTATGGATATCTACAAATCGGTTGGCTGATCTAAGTCTCAGACCTGTAGCTAGTCCTTTGGCATTGATTTCCACATTGTCTGTAATCTGATTGATCTCTAAGATCTCATCCAGCCCAGATCTTAAGACAAATTTGTCTGATGTGGTGACTTGACCATTGACATCAAGATTGCTTGTACCTGTGGGTTGGCCAGTACCTATCGCTACATCACCTTGCTCCGTGACTAGCAATCTGCTGATGCCCTGAGTCTGTAAATCAACATTTTTGTCGGCATTGATATCTACGAAACCATCTGTATGGCTCAAAGTAAGTGTAGAGCCCAGTGCACTTGCCGACAGCCCCGCGTCGCTCGCATCGATGAATCGGATCGCTCTGGAACTACCAGAAAGACCAATGTTGCCATCTACGTCGAGTAGCTCTTGAGGATTGGTATTGCCGATTCCTACTCTTCCATCGTCTTGAATCTCCATCCGCACAGTGCCGTCTGCTCTGAAAAATATAGATGTCTCGGCGTTGAGATTGAGGCTGGATGTGATTGACTGTACGGTAAAGCGATCAAATAGATCTTGGCCTATCCTTGCTACATTGAGTCCGGCATCTTGCCAATTGAGATATTGCGTTCCCTCGCCACGGAAACTCACAGTATGATTATCATCGATGAATAGGTCTGTCTTGAGCAGACTATTTGCCCCGTCATCATCGAGCAGAAGGATCGTGTCACCCGAGGTAGGTAGAGCAGAATTGGCCTTGAAGAGAAAGTCTCCATCCGTTACCAGCGTCGAGAAGTAGCCACTGGCGCCAGTGCCAAATCGAAGGGCAGTCTCATTGTTGGTTGGTCGAAGATAGGAGCCCGCATCTGTCCACTGGGCAGATAAGGACAGGCTTGTGATCATGATAAGTGCTGTGAGTTGTAGTAGTCTCATACCCTTGATTTTTTTGGTGCTTTCGCACAAATGTCACGTAGGAAGTCCTGCCATCAAATCCCAATGAGTGTTTGGCAGAATCCAGCGAGAATCGAGCATACTTAGATGACATGTGACCATATTTGTCAACCCAAAATCACTGATGATGAAAAAGCTCCTTGGCCTCCTACTTTGCCTTGTTATCCTATCCAGCCACGACATGGTGCTCAAGCCATATTCATACCATGTTAAGCCTGGTAGCCCGCTGCAAATCGCGCTTTTCAATGGCACATTTGACAAGAGTGATAATATCATCACACGCGACCGGATGCTCGATGTGAGCCTTGTCGCGCAAAGCAGTCGTACAAGACTGGACACGGCGCTCTGGACAGATGAAGGAACGACCAGTATACTTGAGCTACCAGAAGTAACTGGATCAGGTACACAAGTACTAGGTGTGTCTACCGGCCCACGAGTATATCGAGCTGATGGCGCTGGGTTCAACAAGTATCTCAAGCACGATGGAGTCCTCGATGAGCTCAGCTGGAGAGAAAATAATGGTACGGCACAAGACTCAGCTGCAGAGCGCTACTCCAAGCATGTTAAGACGATCATACAGGTCGGTGAAGACAAAACGGGAGATTGGAGTACAGTGCTAGGCTATCCGATCGAACTTGTCCCGATGAGCAATCCCTACGAGCTGCAAAAAGGAGACATGATCAAGCTTAAGCTACTGCGAGCAGGTGAGCCACTGGCAAATCAACTTGTCTACGCCAACTGTGCTCACTATCATGGTGAAGATGCAATGCATAACCATGATCATGGGGAAGACCAAGAGCATAGTCACGATGACCAGAGCTTCCGTACGGATGCCAATGGAGTGATCGAAGCCACACTGGATCAAGAAGGAATCTGGTACTTCAGGACCATTCACATGCAGCGGCTAGATGACCCAGAGCTGACCCATGAGTCCAATTGGGCAACCTTGACCTTTGAGCTAGGGCATGGCCACAGCCATCTACCAGGATGGTTGAAGTATGCGCTGATCGGAGCCTTGGTCTTGGGAGTGCTCTACTTCGTGATCAGGTAGTCGGCACTCGGCGCCGGAAGGCGCACGAGAAACAGACACCCACACCCATTTTACGGAAACAACCTTCCGTACCGTCTCGGAAATGGAATCGTCTCTCTCAAGTGGTGGATGTCACAAATCCATCTTACCAGTCTCTCAAGCCCAAGTCCAAATCCTGCATGAGGTACCGAACCAAAGCGTCTCAGATCTAGGTACCACTCAAAAGCTTCCATCGGAAGGTCGTGTTCTTTGATCTTGCGCTCTAGAATCGCAAGACTGTTCTCTCGCTCTGAGCCACCCACGATCTCTCCATGCCCATCTGGCGCAAGAAGATCGACACCCTTGACATAGTTGGGATCGCCCTCGACCTCTTTCATATAAAAGGCCTTGATCGGTGCTGGCCAGTTGTATACGAATACAGGGGCATCAAAGACCTTGGTCAATACGGTCTCATCGCTATTCCCAAAGTCCTCACCGTGCACAAAGTTTCTGGCAGACTCGATCCACTTGGGAATGTTTCTGAGCTGCTCTTCATGATTAGCAATCTCCTTGCGAAGTTGTAGGATGCGCGTCTCGTTAAACTTGCGCACACCTTTTTTCACGCCGCCCTTGATGGCAGCTTCTCGCTCTGCAATTTCTGCTGTCTTCTCTTCAATAGCCTTTTTGGCGGAAGCCAGATCCTCTTCCTGTATCGTAATGGCATTGCGTCCATTGATCTCCTTCTCACCCTTGAGGATAGCGATCGCATCATCATACGAGAGACGTACAAATTCCTGATCGATCTTCATCAACTTATCTACGTCGCGATCCAGCATCTCGAGCTGAGGTCTACATCGATCGACCACCTGTCTCACTACACTCTTGACGAACTCTTCGATGAGGTCCATATTCATGTCCAGATCATAGAAAGCCATCTCTGGCTCGATCATCCAAAACTCCGCGAGGTGTCTTGGCGTATCTGACTTCTCTGCGCGGAAAGTAGGTCCGAATGTGTAAATCGCCCCATGAGCCATGGCCATGGCCTCTCCGTAGAGCTGTCCCGACTGCGCGAGATAAGCCGTCTCGCCGAAGAAGTCTGTGCCAAACAGAGTGGTCGTACCTTCTACGGCATTGCCTGTGAAAATCGGGCTATCCATCTGGATGAAGCCCTTGCTCTGGAAAAAGTCATGGATCGCAATGATGATCGCATTGCGGACTTGCATGATCGCCCACTGGCGCTTGGAGCGCAGCCACAGGTGCCGCTTGTCGGCAAGAAATCGTACACCATGCTCCTTGTTGGATATCGGATACTCCTCGGAGACGTGATACACTTCTAGGCTCTCTACCTGCAGCTCATAGCCTCCGATCTGTCGCTCGTCCGCGACCACTTTCCCCTTCAGGGCCACAGCACTCTCTTGGGTCAGTCGCTTGGCGATTTCAAACTGCTCTTCACCAACCACGTCGAGTGATACCACTGCCTGAGCAAATCCAGTTCCATCTCGAAGTACAATGAAGATATTGGTCTTGCTATCGCGCATATTGGCGACCCATCCCTTGGCAGTGACGGTCTTGTCTACATATTCGGCAAATTGGCGGATATATTGATGCATGGCTACACGTGCTTTTGAAGCCAGCAAAAGTACACAGATTGCTACGCTAGACTACTTGTCTTGGGCTAAGATCAGCTTCTTGAGCAGTGCGATCTGTCCGAGGTGGTAGTGCGAGTGCTCTAGGAGTCCCACCATATTCCTGAGATAGCTACCATACTTCTCATCCACGAAGGGCTCATAGAAATCTTGATCTTTGATTTGTTCGAGCATTTTGGCGAAAGCCTCAGCATCTCTATACGAGCGATCCACCAGCGCCTTCCACTCCTGCTCAGTTTCAACAGCTGGATGATCATAGGAGTAGCGATCCTTGATGGTCAGCTCACCGCCTCGCAATACCACTAGCACACCTGCGATATAATAGTTGATATGATAGACGAGCGCAAGTATGGTATTGTGCTCACCGATGGTCATCTGCGCTTGCTCCAGGCGGAGATCTTCGAGGAGCTCTTGCATGTAGGTACCGGTAAAGCTAGGGCCAAAGAAATACTCTCTCAGTTGACGGGCAAGTTGCTGACCTATCGGCGTATGCATGATCATTGGTAGTCTGGTTCTCCGGCTTTCGCCAAAAAGACGTGGAACGCCTGATTAATAGCTTCTACGATGACTTTCATCTTCAGCTCTTTGAGGGCGACAAATCTCCTGAATCCATTGGGGAAAGGCTTGGAAATGTCATTCATCTCTGCGGACTTGACCATAAATGCACGCATCCCACTGTAATTGGAGACGTCAAGCTTTTCCTCTCGAAGAAAAAAAATATCAGTGTCTTGGGGTAAAGAGCTTAGGGTCATCGAGCTACCCTCAAACACCAGAGGAGCCGTAGGATCTTGTAAAAGTGCTTTGACATCGTGATCATAGATGAAGGCAAATTTTGAAAAATCATACACTCCTTCTATCGCTTGCCTAAGATCCTTGGTATACTTGGCTCGCTCCTTGAGAGCACGCTTTTTTTCGCGTCGTAGTTCTTTGATTTGTCGCTTATCCATATCTCCTGCTTCAAGGCTCAGCTCTATGATGTCAAGCTTCTTTTGCTGAGACTTCATGACGACGATGAGATACCCGTCTCTGAGATTCTCGATGCGCTCCTTGGCAAGTTGGCGTCTGGCGTCTTGAGCTTCCAGAGAGACGGTGCTAAAAAATGCTAATATGAACAAAAGAACCAAAATCCGAATCTGATAAGAACTCAAGGCTACAAGCTTTGGGAAGAAATCAAATCGACTTGACAATTGCATCAGAGAAATGAGAAATTTGTGCGTCAGAAAATAGAAAGTGTAAAAGTACTGTATATGAATTCTGTAGACATAGAAGCACTCACGCAAAAGATTCGCATAGAGAGCCAATTTGTAGAGAAGATCCTAGAGTCCACGAGCAATATCATCGTCGGTCAGGACAAGATGATGAATCGCTTGCTGCTTGGCCTACTTGCCAACGGGCACATCCTTCTCGAGGGTCTACCTGGTCTCGCAAAGACATTGGCCATTAAAACCTTGGCATCATCAGTCAAGGCGGACTTTCAGCGCATCCAGTTCACACCTGATTTGCTTCCTGCGGATATCATCGGTACCATGATTTACAATCCCGGTAAGAATGATTTCAGCATCCGCAAAGGACCTATATTCAGCAACTTCATTCTTGCCGATGAGATCAATCGTGCACCAGCCAAGGTCCAGAGTGCGCTTCTAGAAGCGATGCAAGAGCGTCAGGTCACTATCGGAAACGAAACCTTCAAGATGGATGAACCATTCCTGGTACTCGCTACACAGAATCCTATCGAGCAAGAAGGCACTTATCCTTTGCCTGAGGCACAGGTCGATCGATTCATGCTCAAAGTGAAGATTGAGTATCCAGATATGGAAGATGAGCGCGAGATCGTGCGACGTAATCTCAGCGGTCAAGTACACCAAGCTGTGCCAGCGATCGTGTCACCCAAGGACATCGTCAGAGCCAGAGAGACTGTCAATGAGGTCTATATGGATGAGAAGATAGAACAGTACATCCTGGACATTGTCTTTGCGACCAGAGGCTCCGACAAACCAGCTCTAGCAGAGCTCAAACCACTCGTGTCCTATGGTGCATCACCAAGAGCAAGCATCAATCTTGCCCGCGCCAGCAAAGCCATGGCATTCATCAATCAACGCGGATTTGTCATCCCTGAAGACGTGCGAGAAGTCTGCTATGATGTCCTTCGCCATCGTATCGGCCTGAGCTACGAAGCCGAGGCAGAAAACATCACTACAGAAGACATCATCCGTCGCATCCTCAATGCTGTAGATATCCTCTAGCTAGATCAGTATGAGCGAACTCAATACGGCCGAACTCATCAAGAAGGTCCGAAGAATAGAGATCAAAACACGACATCTCAGCTCGGATCTATTTTCTGGCAGCTATCAAAGCGCCTTCAAGGGACGCGGTATGTCATTCAGCGAAGTGAGAGACTATCACTACGGTGATGATGTGAGAAACATAGACTGGAATGTCACAGCTCGGATGAATGAGCCCTTTGTCAAGGTATTCGAAGAGGAGCGCGAGCTCACGGTCGTCCTTCTTGTGGATATGAGTGCAAGCTCATTTTATGGGCTACAATCTCAGCTACGATCAGACATGATCACAGAGATCTCTGCGGTGCTGGCTTTCAGCGCCGAAAGAAACAATGATAAGATTGGTGCCGTCTTCTTCACAGATCAAGTGGAAGACTATATCGTCCCGCGCAAAGGGCGTACACACATCCTCAAGATCATCCGTGAGCTCGTCGCAAGAGAGACGCAAGGTCAAGGAACCGATATCGCCGAGACCTTACGATACATCAATAATGTACTCCGAAAGAGAGCGATCATCTTCGTGCTCTCGGACTTCCTTGACACGCAATACGCCGATGCGCTCAGTATCGTGAGCAGACGGCACGATGTGATTGGTCTGAGAATACTTGACCCGAGTGAGCGGGAGCTGCCATCTGCAGGATTGATGAGGCTGTGGGATGTAGAAGCTGGCAAGTACAAACTCGTCAACACATGGAGCCGCAAACTCCGCAAAAAATATGCAGACTGGATCTCATCTCGGGATAGCTATTTTGAAGATGCCTTCAATCGCTGTAGCGCAGACCGGATAGATCTCACCGTCGGAGACGCTTACATCCAAGAGCTTGTCAAACTCTTCAAAAAAAGAGCAAAATGATCAGGCGGACTTTCACATATCTCTTGCTCGCTTGGTGCAGTCTCAGTCATCTAGACGCACAGATATTCAAGGTCAGAGTCGATAGTGTCAATATGCAGCTTGGCACGCAAAATACGCTGAAGCTCACGGTAGCCAAGCCTTATGACGAGATCGCCTTTGTCGGCCTGGAGCAGATCGCTGAGGACATTCCGATGTGGCGAGTAATCGAAGAGACCGAGTGGAAGCTACAGGACAATAGACAGTGGGTCAAGGAAGTAACCTTCTCGATATACGATACTGGACAGTACATCATGAATCCCATCACGGCCATCGCTGCCAAGGGAAATCAGATTGATACACTTCTCTCCAATCCCTTACCATTTGGCGTAAGCTTTGCTGACACCTCACTAGATGATCTTGACATCAAGGATATCTTCAAAGAGGGCTTGAGCCTCAGAGACTTTTTGCTACCCATGCTCGTGGTCCTTGGTATCGTACTGCTCATACCGCTCATCATGTGGTGGACACGTCGGAAGAAACCTATTGACCCAGTGGAGGCTGCGCCACCGCCAATACCAGCCCACGTCAAGGCATATGCAGCGCTGGATGAACTAGAACAAGCAGCGCTCTGGGAGTCAGGCAGATACAAAGAGCATCAGACGCAGCTCTCTATGATCACCCGTCGGTACCTAGAGGATGGTTATCAGATCCCGGCGCCTGAGTCGACGACAAGAGAGATTTTGACTTACGTCAAAAAACTGCGCCTCAACTCTTCTCAGAGCTCTTTGCTCAAAGAACTCCTAGAGCTCAGTGACCTTGTGAAATATGCCAAAGCTGAGCCGCCTATGGAGTCCAATCTGAGACTGCTCAACGGGGCAAGAACCTTCATCAGAGAGATGGAAGCAACATCCAAAAGCACAGAAGAGGAGTGATCAACTACTGGCAAAATATCGAATTTGTCAATCCGCTTTGGCTATCGGCACTATTGCTACTGCCGCTGCTGGTGCTGTACCAATGGTTCATCGCACGCAAGAGGACCAATCGCATGGGATTTCCCAGTCTCGATCCTTTTGGCGGAAGCCTAGACCTCCTGAGCATCGTAGCAAAAGCCTTACCCTACCTCAAACTCATCGCACTAGGCATGCTCATCATCGCGATGGCAAGACCCAGATCTCTCCTCAAAGAAGAAAAAATCAAAGCCGAGGGAATCGATATCATGATGGTCATGGATCTTTCTTCGAGTATGCTCTCCAGAGATTTTGAGCCCAATCGCATCTCTGTCGCCAAGACTGTGGCGAGCGACTTTGTGGCGGATCGCAAGTATGACAGATTTGGTCTTACTGTCTTTGCTGGTGAGAGCTATACACAGAGTCCACTCACCACGGACCACGGACTGATCCGACAGTTTCTCAGCGGACTTGACTGTGGTCAACTCGAAGATGGCACCGCCATCGGTATGGGTCTTGCCAGTGCGGTCAATCGACTCAAAGACAGTGAAGCCAAGAGTCGTACTATCATACTTCTGACAGACGGTGTCAACAATGCTGGATATGTCAAGCCTCTACAGGCAGCCAATATTGCCAAAGAGTTTGAGATCAAGGTCTACACCATCGGTATCGGATCGCTAGGTCGAGCAATGTCACCAGTGAGTCGTCGTGCAGATGGATCCTTCGTGTATGGTCTTGCCAAGGTAGAGATCGATGAGGCACTACTCCGACGGATCAGCCGTATGACCGGTGGCAAGTACTACCGCGCTACTGATGAGCAAGGACTGAAAGAGGTCTACGAAGAGATTGATGCACTTGAGAAAACCGAAATCGAAGTCACCACCATCAAGCGCTACTCTGAGGAATACCCCAAATTCGTCATGCTCGGACTCGGCCTATGGTTACTCATATTCCTTCTCCAACACACCATCCTCAAAGTATTTCCCTAGATGTTTAAGAGCGAACATCCAGAATATATCGCACTTTGCTTGCTGATTGTCCTCATCTGGGCAATCTGGTGGCTCAGTGGTTGGCTGCGCAGAAGGAGAGCAGAGCGCATCGGGCATCTAGACTCTATGGATCGGATCAGCTACTCCGTGATGCCGAGAGCAGATCTGTGGAAGACCATCCTGCTTAGCGTGGCAGTCCTCCTCGGCATCATCGCACTGGTCAATCCGCAGTGGGGCCGCAAAAAGGAGAAGGTCAAGGTGAGCAGCACAGATGTCATCATCGCCATCGATATCAGTTCGAGCATGCTTGCAGATGATGTGAAGCCCAGTAGACTCGAGCGGACCAAGCTCTTTGCCGATCGGATGATTGACCGACTCAAGGGTGAGCGCATTGGGCTCGTTCTCTTTGCACATGATGCTTATGTGCAAGTGCCGATGACCACAGACTACGCCGCACTCAAGCTATTCTTGACATCCGCAGACCCACAGCTCGCTGCTACACAAGGAACAAATTTGGCAGAAGCCATCAAGACCTGTGTCAATACATTTCCCAAGACCGACAAGCGTCCTGGATCCATCATCCTTATCACAGATGGAGAAAATCACGAAGAAGGTGATCTGGAGGCAGCTCGGACCGCCAAGGCAGAAGGATATAAGGTCTATGTCGTCGGTGTCGGTACAGAACAAGGCGCGAGGATTCCAGAAGTGTTCCAGGGGCGGAATATGTATAAGCGCGATGAAACCGGGGAGCTCGTGATGACTCGACTGAGCAAAGAGACAGTGGTGGCGCTTGCTGATGCTGGTGGTGGAAAATCATTTTTGATCGGAGAAGGACAGCGTGTCTACGATGTCATCGAATCAGATATAGAAAACATGGAAAAGACTGAGTCGGAGCAGCTCAGCTTTGCAGAGTATGTAAGCTACTATCAGTACTTTTTGGGAATTTGCATCCTACTATTGATGTTGTCCTATTTGCTGCCTTTCGGCAAAATATATCGCCCACTAAAGTCATAAGCTATGAGATCATTCGCCATACGTTATATCCTCGGTGCCATACTGGTAGCTTGTGTCTCCGTGGTCAAGGCACAGAATGATCACAGTCTACGTAGACAAGGTGACAAGGATTATCTCAACGAAGACTATAGCTCTGCAGAGACGGCCTACCGAAAATCTCTCGAGAAAAAAGACGATCCTCGAGCATCATTCAATCTCGGCAATGCCATCTTTAAGCAAGAGCGCTACGAGGAAGCCGTCGAAAAATACAAGAATGCCGCAGCCGGTCTTTCCAATCCCATTGATCAATCCGAGGCTTACTTCAATCTGGGATTGGCCCAATTTCAAAATCAAGAATTTGAGGAAAGCGCAGAATCATTTGTAGAGTCTATCAAGCTCAATGGTGATGATGCGGAGGCGAAGAAACTTCTGCTGGAAGCGCTCAAGCAGATGAAGATCCAACAACAACAGCAGCAACAGCAACAAGAGCAAGATCAACAAGAAAACCAAGAGCAGCAGGAGCAAGAGCAGCAACAACAAGAGCAGGACAAGCAGTCAGATCAGCAGCAACAAGAGCAGGAGGAACAGCAGCAGCAGGAGCAACAACAACAAGATCAACAATCTGGCGAAGAACAAGAAACAGAGTCAGCAGAACCATCAGAAGAGGAAGAAGAAGATGTCAATAGAAAAAAAGCTCTAGAGCTTCTCAAATCAGTAGAGGAGCAGGAAAAGAAAGTGCATGAAAAATTGAATAGAAAATCAGATAAAAAAGTCGTCAAAAAAGATTGGTAATGAAACAGCTACTACTCTTTGTGCTGGCCACAGGCCAGCTGATGTGCATGGCACAGACACAGATATTTCAAGATCTAAGCTCTGACTCTGTCGCGCTCGGACAACTCATCGAGCTCCAATATACGATCAAGGGAGCGCAAGCGGACTTCACAGCTCCTCAAGAAGTCGAGGGACTTGTCCTCATATCGGGTCCCAATCATAGCAGCAGCATGTCTATGATCAATGGTGTGGTCAAGCAAGAACAGTCACTAAACTATATCCTCAAGGTCGTCGATGCAGAGTCTCATCGCATCGGACGAGCCAGTGTAAATCTGAAAGATCATATCATCTCGATTCCTGAATTTTCACTGAGTATCGTTGCAGAGCCCAAAGAATCCGGAGATCAATACATCAGAGTCTTTCACTGGTCTGAAACAGACAATGAGCCAAAGCAATCTTCTGGTAAAAAGAAAAAGAAATTCGTCAAGATTTGAGAAGACTGCTTTGTCATATTTTCTTGGTGTGCCTGCTTGGTGGTCTTTCCGCGCAGACAACGAGATTTTATGCAAGCACCGAAGCCAATGAAGTCGTCACCAACTCTACTTTCAGAGTAGAATTCACTCTGGTCAATGGTGGTGATGGACGCAGCTTCAAGGCACCAAGATTTGATGGCTTCAAAGTGGTGGGCGGCCCAAGCAGGAGCTCTACTGATAGACTCGTCAATGGCCAACGAAGCTCCGAGAGGAGCTGGACCTACACGCTGATAGCTACGACTCCTGGTAGATATACTATAGACCAAGCATCCGTGCGAGTAGGCAACGCCACTTACAGGACCAAAGAACTATTTGTAGAGGTCCTCAAAGCAAATCCCAATGGTAGCAAAACTGCAGATTATCAATTTGTCCTAGAGACAGACAGTACACATTACTATGCAGGAGAGATGATTCAAGTCAACTATAAGCTCCTTGCCAAGAAGTCTGTAAGCGGAGTCTCTGTCTTGTCAGAAGATACATATGATGGTCTGAGTCCTGAAGTATGTCCACAGAGATTCAATCAGAGGACCGAAGTGATAGATGGAGTACAATACAACACACTGGTCTTCCGTCAAGTGATCCTGGACGCCCAAAAACCTGGTGTTTATCTGATCGAGCCGAGCATCGCAAAACTGGAAATCCCACTTGGTCGCCGAACGAGCATCTGGCGTCAGACAAAATCAGAGACCATCTCTAGTGACTCTCTGCGCATCACTGTCGTACCTCTTCCTGATACCGTAGATCGCAAAATGGCTACAGGCGACTTCAATCTAGAGTGCAGCCTCGATAATAATGTCATCAAAATCTCAGATGCCATCAAGCTCAATATCGGAATGAATGGTACTGGTTCTCTGAGTCTTCTCGGCGAACCGACGATAGAGACCATGGATAAATTTGAAGTATTTGATCCTGAGATAACAGAGCTCGCCACGACCTATCGGCTCAATCAGACGAGAAGAGCTCAGCTGCGTACATATGCCCTCATTCCCAAAGAACAAACGACGAGTAATATCCGGGTATCCATTCAGTACTTTGATCCCAGGACCAAGGAAGTCAAAGAAAAATCATGCACACTCAAAGTGAGAGTCTCTGCTGGGGAAGCAGGGCTTAGCGAATCTCTTGCAACGATTCAAGACGAAATTGCTGATCTCGATATAAATCATGAGAAAATCAATTCTCTTTCGTCACATCAAAAAGTCTTTGGAAGCTGGGGTCATATTCTTCTTCTCCTAGGCTCTGTAGTTCCCATCTACCTGAGCATCAAAAATCAAAGAAAAAACAAAGCCTGGAATGCACTTGATCCAGAAGAAAGAAGAAAACGTAAGGCTTGGAAAAAAGTCGCCTCTCACTTTCAGGAGATCGAGGATCAAAAAAACGCGCTCAGCGTTAGAGATTACTATGATAAGGCCGGACATGCATTTACCTCATACCTAAGCCAAAAACTAAAAATAAATGCCGCCGATTTCTCGATCCATACTGTCAAGCACAGCTTGGCTGATATCGGTGCAGACGCTGGCATCCTCGAGCGTGCAGCACAGCTGATCTCTCTCAGTCAACAAAGTCGATTTGCTCCTGTGGATGAGGCCGTGGACCCCACGGAACTGTTTGCACAATTGAAAGCGCTAGTCCTAGACATCGAAGGCACTAGTCTCTAGCAGATGATGCTCGTAGATCATATCGTCAAGGCCTACATGAAGTATCGCATGGAAAAAATCATGCGTTTTCGGGCAAGACCTATTCACTATCAAAAACAGGTCTTCAACTCTCTCCTCCGCAAAGCAAGCAGGACCCAGTATGGAAGGAGATATAAATTTGATAAAATCAAGAGCTACACAGAGTTTCGCGATAGCGTCCCTCTTGTATCCTACGAAGCCCTCTGGCCATGGATAGACAGAGCCATGCGAGGAGAGAAAAACGTCCTCTGGCCTGGACGCACCAAGTACTTCAGTAAATCATCTGGCACTTCCAATGCCCGGAGTAAGTATATCCCAGTAACTTCTGAAAATCTGAGAAAAAACCATATTGCAGGTTCGTGGGACGCGATGACAATACTATATCACCATCATCCTGATGTCAAAGTATTTCACAAAAAGAATCTTGTCCTCGGAGGTAGCCTCGAAAAAAGAATAGACTATCCAAAAGCTGTCATCGGTGATATTTCTGCACTGATGATAGACAACATGCCAGGAGTGGCAAGACCTTTCTTCGTGCCGAAACCAAAAGTCTCACTCATGCCGGACTGGGAGGAAAAAATCGAGGCCATCTCGGAGATTGCCATTTCCACACCAGATATCGTCTTATTTGGAGGTGTTCCTACCTGGAACTTGGTGTTATTTCAAAAGATTCTTGAAAAAACAGGCAAAAAAGATCTGACCGAAATATGGCCAGATCTCAAAGTATATTTTCATGGCGGGGTAGGATTTGCACCCTATCGCGCGAGCTTCGAAAAATTGATTCCTCGCGACGATCTTGTCTTTCTAGAGAGCTATAATGCCTCTGAGGGACTCTTCGCGATTCAAGATGTTTTGCATCAAGATCTAGGACTGCTTCTGCTCCTTGACCGTTCTATATTTTTTGAATTTATTCCTCTTGAATATTATGAAGAAGACGAGCGGCAAGCCATCCCGCTCTGGGAGGTCGAAAAAGACCGCGACTATGTGATCGTCATCTCTACCAATGCTGGCCTCTGGAGATATATTCCCGGCGATGTCATCAGATTCAGCTCGATCTTCCCCTATCGTATCAAGGTCAGTGGGCGGACCAAGCAGTACATCAATGCCTTTGGGGAGGAACTCATGATACACAATGTCGATGAGGCACTGGGGAAAGTCTGCCCTTCTCAGAAAGTACAAATTGCCAATTATACCGTAGCTCCAAAATATATTGATGGGGGACAGAGAGGAAGACATCAATGGTATATCGAGTTTGCCCAAGCACCGAAGGACATTGATAGATTTGCCCGCCGCCTCGATCATCAGTTGCGCAAGATCAACTCAGACTACGATGCCAAGCGTACAGGCGGTCTTGCTCTGGACTGTCTTGAGATCTATGCGTTGCCCTCTGGCACATTTGATAGTTGGCTCAAAGGACGGGTCAAGCTCGGCAGTCAATCCAAGATCCCAAGACTAGCCAATGACCGACGATTCGTCGATCAACTGATACCTATCTTAGAGGCCAAGTCACATGGAGAGTTTCCTCACTGACATAGAACAAAACGCCTCAGAAGCCCTGATCAGCTCTGCACGAAATGAAGAAGAGGTGGTCGAGTATATCCGTCAGCGAGTCGCCTCGTTGCTCGATCAGCAGCCAGACTTATTATTCAGCTGGATGTACCGGCTCGATGTCTACGAGAGTAAAATCAAGTCAGTGCTAGCTATGAGCAACTCCTCCGATATAGCGCTCGGCCTAGCGCAATTGATCTGGGATCGCCAAAAGCAGCGTCACGCGACCAAACTGAAGTATCGCAAGAGATCAGATTCGCAGGGACGAGAGTAGATTTGCATCATGACGACAAGGCTCAAAGTCAGTGCACCCGCAAGCATCGCCAACCTTGCAGTGGGATATGACATACTCGGTGTTGCCGTGGATATCGTGTCAGATGAAATCCTCGGTCGACTAAGCAGCACAGAAGGCATCAAAATCACAAAGATTACAGGTGATCAAAAAAAGCTGCCACTCGTCTGGTCAAAAAATACGGCTGGTGTGGCAATCGATCAATTTTTACAAAAAATCGGCAAACCCAAACAAGGGATTGAGATTGAAATCCGCAAAAAAATCGGAATCGGTACTGGACTAGGATCTAGTGCTTCATCCGCTTGTGCCGGAGTCGTCCTTGCCAATGAACTTCTCGGCAGACCTCTAGACAAAAAAGAGCTTTTGCATCCAGCTATCATAGGAGAGAGTGCAGCAGACGGCGCTATTCACGGTGATAATGTCGCACCCTGCTTACTCGGCGGAATACAACTAGTGAGTGATAGTCAAGCTGGGGATACGCATCGTGTCATCGCTCCTGACGGACTATACTTCACGATCGTGTCACAATCTATGGAGATTTTGACCAGTCAGAGCAGGGCTGTATTGTCTGCTGAGCTTTCGCTCAAAAAACACATCCAGCAAACCGCGAATCTTGGTGGATTCTTACTCGGGCTTCAGCGTCATGATTTCCCTCTGATCAAAAAATCCCTTCGAGATGTCGTCATCGAACCACAGCGCAAGCACCTGATACCCAACTTCTCTGAGCTGCAAGAAATAGCACTAAAAGAAAACGCACTTGGCTGTAGCATCAGCGGTGCAGGTCCCGCAATATTTGCTCTTTCTCAAAATAGTCACATCGCAGGGCTCATCAAAGACCAATGGGAAAAATACCTCGGGGACCAAAAAATAGAATTTAAGTCTTATCTCTCTCCTATCAATCACCAAGGAACAGTAAAATGCTGATATGAAGTATGTCAGCACCAAGAGAAGTAGCGACGCTGTAAGCTTTGAAAAAGCAGTACTACAGAGTCTGCCTCAGAATGGTGGACTTTATGTGCCAGAACATATTCCGATACTCAATGCGACGGAACTTCGCTCCATTGGAAAAATGGGTGTGCCCGACCTAGCACAACTAGTCCTATCGAAATTTATTGAAAAGGAAATACCAGATGACATTCTCAAAAAAATATGTGAGGAGTCTTTTAACATTCCCATTCCGCTGATCTCTCTGAGCCCAGAGCTCAGTATACTGGAACTCTGGCACGGAGAGACATTTGCTTTCAAAGATTTTGGCGCAAGATTTATGTCTCGCTGCTTCAACTACTTCTTGCAGAAGAAAAATCAAAAGGCCGTAGTACTAACGGCAACAAGTGGCGATACTGGTGGTGCGGTAGCTGCAGGATTTCACAATAATCCATCTGTAGATGTGGTCATATTGTACCCAGATGGCCGCGTATCAAAAATTCAAGAAAAACAATTAAATGCTTTCGGAAAAAACATCCATCCGATTCGCATAGCTGGCACCTTTGACGATTGTCAAGCGATGGTCAAGGCGGCGTTTGTAGATCACGACTTACATTCTCGGATATCTCTGTCCTCTGCCAACTCCATTAGCATCGCAAGGCTCCTACCACAAATGATCTACTATATTGCTTGGTGGCAAAAAAAGGCACTTGACGAGGTCCTCGTAGTTCCTAGTGGAAATCTCGGCAATATCACGGCCGGGTTGATTGCCAAGAAGATGGGTATTCCTCTACCCCATATGATCCTGGCTACCAATGCCAATGATACCGCGTCGAAGTATATCAAGACTGGTAGAATCTTCCAGCAGCATACCGTACCTACCCTCTCAAATGCTATGGACGTAGCTGCTCCAAGCAATCTGGATCGCATCAAGTGGATGTATCCGAATCTCCATGATCTTCAGTCCGATATATCAGCCATTAGCATCTCGGATGATGAGACCCTATCAACTATGACCGTCATCAACAAGGACTATGACTATCAGCTATGCCCGCATACGGCTGTCGGTGTGAGAGCTGCCATGCAGTCCCATCGGAGGTCAACAGTACTCGCCACGGCACATCCCATAAAATTTCCCTTAGCCAATCAGAAAGCCAAGATCTCACCACCACAATTGGCACAAGCCGAGCGCTTCGAAAGGGTAAGCGTGAGTGCGCCACAAATGAGCAATTCATCCGCCGAATTGAAGATCTACCTTATCCAAAAATTTACCTAGTCCATGAGCTATCTCATTGCCGAAAACATCAGCCTATCCCGCGGTGAAAAAACTTTGCTCGATAGTGTGGATCTTACGATCACTCAAGGAGATAAAATCGCCATGGTCGCACGCAATGGTAGTGGAAAGAGTACATTCTTGCGCATCCTTACTGGACAAGAGAGCTCCGAGGGAATTCACATGCTACAGTACAACCCCAATATTAAAATCTGCTTCTTGGAACAAGAGCCTTCCTTTGATCCTGAGGAGACGATATGGACAGCGGTCCTCACACCAGGCATAGAGACTCATGATGCACTGCTCAATAGTGACGAAAAATCGGATGCCTCCAAAACAGAAGATATCTGGCGGGTCGAAGCCAAGCTCAAAGAAATTCTATTCAAACTGAATCTGACAAAGCTTGACAAAAAAACTGGTGTCCTTAGCGGAGGGGAAAAGAAACGACTTGGACTGGCAAAATTATTTGCACAAGAGCCAGATCTCGTCATACTTGATGAACCGACAAACCATCTTGATCTAGACATGATCGAATGGCTAGAGACTCAGCTCAAAAGTCCCAGCGTCACATTACTCATTGTGACACATGACAGATATTTTCTGGACAATATCTGCAATCGAATTGTAGAGCTTGATCGTGGTAGATTTATCAATTACACTGGAAACTACACCGACTTTCTCGAAAAACGCGCAACACGAATAGAGACGGAACGATCTGAAAAAACGAAAATTCAAAAACTTCTCAATAAAGAACTCGAGTGGATAAGAAGATCTCCTCAAGCAAGGACAACCAAGAGTAAATCTCGTGTAGACAACTACTACAAGACAAAGGAAAAAATAACTGGTCCCAAAGAACTTGGAGAAATCACCATCGATATAGACATGCATCGGCTCGGTAGCAAGATCCTTGAGTGTCATAACATATCTAAGACTCTTGGAGGCAAACTTCTCTTTGAACTCTTTGACTACAAATTCAAAAAAGGCGAGAAAGTAGGAATTGTCGGTGCAAATGGGGCTGGTAAGACAACTCTCGTCAATGTCATGACCGGACAACTCAAAGCTGATGCAGGTAAAGTCATCATTGGAGATACTGTCGTGTTTGGGTACTATACCCAGATGGGCCTGAAGCTTGAGCAAGATCTGAGGGTCATAGATGTCATCCGATCAGTGGCTGAGTACCTCCCATTGAAAAATGGAAAAAAAATGAGTGCTGAGGCCTTACTCGAGAGATTTCTGTTTCCACGAGCTCAACAATCCGTCTATGCATCGCAACTATCCGGTGGAGAGCGTCGTCGCCTATACCTGCTTCAGATCTTGATGGCCAATCCAAATTTTCTCATACTTGATGAACCGACGAATGATCTCGATATCATCACCCTCAATATACTCGAAGACTATTTGGAACACTTTCCGGGCTGCGCAATCATCATCTCTCATGATCGCTACTTCATGGACAAAATTGTGGACCACTTATTTATCCTTGAAGGTGATGGTAAAGTGAAGGACTACAATGGGAAATACACGGATTACCGCAGAGAAAATAGGATCAAAACAAAAGAAAACACCAAAGAAGCACCGAGTGTCGCTAAGCAGGACTTCAAACTAGACAAGGAAAAAAAGAATAAAATCCGTAAACTCGAACGACAAATTGAAGATCTAGAATATCAAAAAATGTCTCTTGAAGAAAGAATGCTTGATCCACAGCTAAGTCTCGAGGAAATCACAGATCTGTCTAAGAGCTTCTCCCAGATGAAAGATGATCTGGCAGCGCTTGAAGATCAGTGGATGGAACTCGTCGACTGACATTTGGACGACAGTCCACCCATCAACAATCCTAGCAAAAACCAAAAATGTCTCATGTAGTGGATATCCGTATGGATCGCTACAAGGGCATAGAATAGTACTAGCCATCTAAAGCGACCCAATGACGTCCAGCCTGTGTAAAGAAAAAAGAGAAAACAAACTGTTGCCAGAAGACCATATTCCGCTGCTAGCCCAAGTAGACTAGAGTGCGGATCATAATCAGGAAACTCGTCTAGTAGTATTGCTTTGGACTTGAGCTTTTGGATATACTCTGGAAACCTACCTGCACCTATTCCCAGACCACGACTTTCTGTGACTGCCTTAGCGGCAATAAGTTTTAGCCTATGATAATTCGTCTCATATAGCGAGACATTATCTGTCAGTACTGTGGCCTCTTGATAAAAATACTGATGATCAATAGATCCCACAGAAGCTCTAGGAAAAAAGGTCATCAGTAGAAAATAAATGGCAATCAGGATTCCAATCACCAACCACTTGATCAGATCATAGCCTCTGAGGAAAATGAAGCAACCGATGATCGCTAATGGGATCATAAGCTTTGAAAAACAAAGAAAAAGTGCTAGGAGTATCGTAAAAAAAGAAATGCGACTCCAGAGTTCCTCAGGAACTTTCATTTGCCACATCACTATCAATATAGTGGCAAGATAGGCAGCAAACATGGAGCTCGACAGCATCGGACCCACGATACGCGGATGATGACCTATGATGAAGTATCCCACATCTTTGGATCTGATCCATGGATGCTCTAGACCGAAGTAATTGGCCAAGTAGAGCGCAAGGCACAGCACTGCAGGCAAGACGGCCGATATCACCAAGACTTGATAGGCTCCTTGCCTCTGGCGTACAGAACAGGTCCGCCCGATATCATTGCCACATAGAAATACAGCCCCTAGATAAAGCAAAGACAACATCTCCTTGGTCAAAAAGGAACCGGAGTATAGAGCAGAAGATCCACAAACTACCAGGAATAGTGTTCCCACGCGGATGTAAGAGTGGTCCCATAGATCAATGGACTTTTGCGCTCTTACGATTGCCCAAAGAACTAAGACCAGCAAGACTAGCAAGTCAAATGGCTGCAGTCCATACAGAAACTCTGCACTCCAAATCCGCTGATATGGCAGGGCAAAGAGTAATATCGCCAAGAGATGAAGCTTGTACCTATCAACTATTGAATTCAAAGAGTCCACAGGCCTATCTTCAGTTACAAATCGAAGTGTAGAAATCAGACCTCTGCTCAAGAAATATGGTGGAAAAGAGCTTCACTGATCAAATATAGCGCCCTTGATCAGTGACAGTACAAGGGGCTGTCAGATACTTTTTTGCGATGCAGTGTCATCTTCTGTTAATATAGAGCAACATGAAATAATCTCACCAAACAGATTGTTTTATACTTGCATCTCCCTGTGGTCGGTCCTTGACTTTACTACTTATGACAAAACTTGATGGCTCTATGATCAGATGCATGCCCTATTTTCTCTCCATCCTGCTTATAACTGCTTGTGATCCAGTGGTCGAGGTAGAGAGGCATGAGATCGCCGATGATGAATCTGTTGAAGGCACTATAGTCCTCCTCAGCGACGCAGAAATCAAGGAAGAAATCGGCACATCACTTGGCACCATCACAGTGCGAGAAGGTGGTATGTCTGTGAGATGTGCATATCACGATGTCGTCGAGATGGCCAAAGCCAGTGCACAAGACATTGGAGCCAATGCCCTTGTCATCAAGGAACATCGTGGTCCTCACATCTGGTCCACCTGCCATCAGATCGAATCAGAAGCTTTCTTACTCGATAATATTGAGCACTATGAAGACGAAATCATTTGGTCGAAAGACCGGCGACTGACCATTGCCAATTTCAAGGCATCTGCAGATCGTAGACCTTACCAAGCAGTCACACATTCGAGCATAAACTACACTGCTCATAGTGATGCCTTTAGCACAGATCTTGAACTAGATGTGAAAGCTATATTTCACTGCGATCTGTCATATTTCAAGCGCAGTCATCGCGATAGCTCTGTCCTTGCTCACGAACAAATACACTTTGATATCACCGAGCTTTATGCACGCAAGTTGCGCAAGAGACTTCAGGAGGAGTGTCGCTCCTTTAAGGAGTTTGATCGAAAACACGACAAGATCTTTTCTCAGGTTAATCGTGAATGGAGTCGGAAGCAAGAGGCATATGACACAGAGGTGTATGCTGATCCAAGCAAACAAATTCGCTGGAATTTCTGGATCACAGAGGAACTTTCAAAACTTCAAAAATATGCCAACAGTCAGTTCACGATCAGCGGGAAGTCATAATTTTTGAAGCTAGCTTCGACATGGCAACAAAGGCCCAAGTGTTTTTTAGTGCTTCAACTTATTAACAGTATATTCCAGACTTACATAAAAGTTTCTACCATCTGAAGGGATGATACCAGGTCCTGGATATCCCGTCGCTCTCCTAGTGAAATAATTCGCACCTAGGGCGTTATTGACTCCCGTACTGAGTTTGAATTGAGGTCCAAAATCCCATGTTAGATCTACATCCCAAATTTGATACGCAGGTATGGCACCAATAAGACCAAATCTTCGATCACTTGGATCAGGGACCAATGAGTTTTGCGCATCAGTCCACTGGCTAGATAGACTAGTCCATTGGACTGAGAGTCCAAAATTCCTATAGGCTGCTTGTGTGGTTAACTTGAGATTTCTTGCAGGTACAAATTCCACCCCTCTATCGGCGACATTGGCCTGTAGTGAGCTAACATACCTTGCATCAACAAAAGATACATTGGCCAATACCGATAGATCCCACTCCTTCTGATCTACTGCTTTCAAAAGTCGTAATGGCTTCATCTCAATCAAAGATTCAAGTCCCAGAATATTGGCTGACCCAACATTGGTTCTCTTGCGATTGGCTCTATCATCCAGCACTAGACCAATCCTATTGGCATATCTGACCCAGTACGCTGATATATCAAAGGAAATATAATCACCTAGCTTGCCTCTTGCGCCTATGTCCATAGTGAAACCCGTCTCGTCTGTCAAGTCTGGATCAATGACGAAACCAGGATTGACTACTCGCAAGTCACTGAAGGTCACGGATCGGTAGTTCTCAGTAAGGTTGATCAGCAGATCAACGTCCTTACTTAGTTGATACTCCATGCCCAAGCCGAGCAACAAGAAGCTTCTTTGAAAACGCTGATTCTCCTCGAGCCACGTCGAGTTGATGATATTTCCAGAATTGTCATAAGTATTAAATACATATTCACCTCTATTTGCCGTGACTATGTGTTCGTATCTCAGACCGGGGATGACTTTCCATTTGGCTCCCAAATAAAAAATACTCTCGGCGAATACGGCAAGATTGCGATTGGGCTGAGTTAAGAAAGAACTGTTGGGGTATTGCCGCTCTGGTCCAAATGACAAAACGAAAACAGGATCCACTCCGCCTAATCCTTGTCCTTGTTGTGTGAGATTACTAGCATGATAATACTTGGCACCAATCAACGTACTGACCTTCTTACCACATAGTGAAGAGTACTTGAGATACTTTACTTCTGATCCCCAATTTTTGAAATTGCTAAAAAGCGCATCTCGTGGCAGGATGTAACCCCCATCCAGAGACCGCTCGTCTTCAGACAAGATAGGATTCTCATTCAAAAAAACTGGATTGCCGCGAAATCCTAAAGCCTTACGATCTGCCAAGAGGGCAAATAAGCTTACGACAAACGTAGATCGGTTGGCAAGCTTACGCTGATATTTCAAGTTGAGTAAATTCCAGTTGATGTCAAACCAATTTCGCTCACGCGTACTCTGTCTGGGATTGTCCGAAAACTGTAAATCTGTCAAGCCTCCGGCTTGCTGGGCAAGATAATCCATGACACTATACTCTGCTTCAATCCTTGAAACCTCACTGATACGATATTCAAGCTTCAGCCAAGCTGCAATGGACTCAAAATCTGAAAATTCTCTATAACCTTCTCCTCTCTTGTAATTTATATAAGCATTGACAGAGAGTTTCTTAGAATTATAGGCTGGATTGACAAAACTACTACGCAGGCCAAAGGATCCGAAGCTTTGATTTGCTTTGAGCCCCCACTGATAATGCTTAGGCAATTCTCTCAGCTTAAAATTGACCAAACCCCCAAACTGAGAACCATACTGCAGAGAGCTAGCACCTCTGATGATTTGGATCTCTTGTACCCCTTCTGGGGGCGGTGAGTAATAGCTCTCAGGATACCCAAGAACATCTGCGCTAATATCGTAGCTGTTTTGGCGCATGTTAAAGTTAGAGCTTCGATTTGGGTCTAATCCACGCCCTCCGATATTCAGCTGTAATCCTCCATCATTCCCTTCATAGATATTCAAGCCAGTGACCTGGCCAAAAATTTGCCTAGCCACTGCACCCGCCTTATTGGCTTGTACAAGATCCATCAAAACGACCTCATTGCGCTTGCCAGCAAAAATGGCAGCGTCCTCAGTATCACGTAGTTTTCTAATACGAAAAATATCCTTCCTCGTTGCCGTGATCTGAACAGTATTCAGAGTTCTCGATAATCTATTGAGCTTTATGTATGCGAATCCATTAAGATCGCTCACATCAACGATTACTTCCTTGAGCTGGTAGCCAAAAGCGAATACTGCAAGTTCCAATGAATCTGACCTCATCTCCTCAATAATGAGATGACCTCTATCATCTGCTGTCCAATATCTTGAGCTCTTAAGATCTTGGAAATCCGCGTAGGGAATGACCTGCTTGCTAATTGAGTCAATCACGACAAATTCACAGCTCTGTCCACGAATAAACCAAACACAACACTGAAGTAAAATTATATAGACGAAACACCGAAATCTAGTCATCTTCCAAGGGCTGGATGTAGCGATAAAGTTCACAAGGCTTCTCAATGCTCAATAAATCAATAGTACCATCTACAAAAGTCTGCACTGCTCGACCATTTAAAGAGGCGTGGCTATCCACATAGATAGCCAGATCCGAATGACCTTGGCCCACAAAGTGCCTTTCCAACATTCTGGCGTACTCCCAGATAAAGTCAGCCTGAGTACTCATCTCTTTTCGCTGCAGCGGTGTCAAAAAGTCATTATTCTGAACGTAAAAAAATTGGCCCGTGGACTTATTGAGGATACGAAATTGAGCGTCACCTGTCTTTTCATGAAGCATCACTCGCCACCCAAATCGATATGCACTCTCCTCCCAATGCAGGTCTCCGTGCGACCACAGATATCTCCAAGGGAAAACCAATTGCAACAAAAGTACAATGAGCACAATCCACTTCGTCCAGATTGGCGCGAGAACAGCATCCGTTACTGTATTTACATGCATAGGAAGCCATTTATTAACAAAACCTAAGAATCTTTCATGATGAGATGCTGAAAAAAATATTGACGCCGCTAAGATCATGATATAGGGAAACATGCCTATAGGAAACATCAGCGCAGTAAGCAAATGGAAAATAATAACTAAAAAGAAGGCAAATTTCCGAGTAGGCCTGTACCAGAGCAGCCAAGCGATGGTAATATCATACAACATCCCACACCAACTAAAGAAGTAATGCACCCATCGCTGATGCATGAGATCACCCAAACCGGTTATGGATAACTTTCCTGGCATCCAAATAGACATTGGCATTGCTCGACACAGCCAATCTTCATTGATCTTGGCAAGACCTGCATAAAAATATACGATTGTGACCAAGACCTTGATGGCGTCCACTTGCCATGCACGTACTCTATTACTCGCCAAGATACGACCTTGCTTGACATCGTAAGACCAATATCGATTTGCCGGCAAAAAAATCAATAGAAAACTGACGACGGATATAAAATAGTAGTGGTTCAGATACGTACTCTTATCCATGAGTTCTATGTAGGAAAAACTCAAAAAAAAGATCACAATAGACTGATGATAATGCCAACCCAATGCCACCGCTATGGCAGAAATCCCACACAAAGCAAATAGACCATAGCATAGCCACGTCGGAGGCACTGTGACCCACTCAAATCCATAGTAATGAAAATGAAATATAGGATCAAAATACAGCTTATCGATCCAACCATAACTAGCAAACCTAATGATACTCAACAGCATCAATAGACCAAATAAAAAACGAAAGACCGCCAATGGGGCGGCCTCTACTGTCTTATTCCAATATCGCTCAGCTATCACTAGTATAGGTGATTAGTCTCCATCAGCATCAACAAAATCCACTTGTATATTCAAGGCCTGCAACATCTCCACCTTGAGCAAAACAACAGCCTTTTGTAATTCGTCGTACGCCTTTAACATTTGGACATTGTTGTTTTCTATTTGCCGAGTAAGATTGGGATCTAGTGACTCAATGGCCTGCCTAGCCTTGTCCCACTGTTCAAGAATGACTAGGGTGAGGTCCCTGGTACCGTTCTGGGCAGTAACGTGATTGATATAATCCTCTAGGCTGGGACCATTGACATCGCCATCATAACTCTTTCCAATGAAAAAATCCACTGTGGCATTCAGCCCAAGCTCTGTAAATGATCTTGAATACCTCTGAGAGTAGTAACCCTCTACACGATCTGGCAAAACTGTATTAGAAAAAACACCAGCTGGAATCCCTACCTTACCTGCCCGCAAAAATTTTTCGAAATAAAATAAAAAGTCATTGGTCAATTTATCCACCGATGACGTTGCCGAGGATCCATCCGTTGAGATAAATGCTTCACGATAGCCAGATTGCCAATGATCCAATACTTGTTGCGCTAAAGAATCCAATCTTTCGACCACTGCCTGCAAATATTGTCTACGTCTCTGATCGTCAAAATCTGCGAGCACCCTTTCAATATCTTGATTTGCATACAACAGATAGTCCAATGCCTGTAAGCCTTGTGCAACTCTCGTCGAAGGAAGCTCAAGATTATATTGTCCGGTGCTTATGTGATTCTCGATCATCTCTACATCTACAGGATAAATGTTACTAAAGTCGCGCAAAGAAATCTGCTCGGCCATACCGATATCGAACATAGAGACCCCCTGCCATTTCTTTACTGCGTCTAGCCAGTGCTCTTTGAGTTTCAGAAGGGAATCCTCATCCAGCGCGAGCCCAAAATTTACGGCACTTGTCTTGAGGGCATCCGTGGCATGAGCGTAAGAGGCAAATGCTGGAATGATTACATTATCAGCCCAGTGTACTAACATTTCTTTGCGATCAAACCCATCTGACATCAAATCATCAAACGGATCAGTATCAGGACCACAAGCGAGCGGACATATGACTAAAACACCTAGGAAAAAGAGTATCTGACCAAGTCTCTTCATTTCAATTTTTTCAATGATTATTTATACCGACGTATCATCTCTAGCAACACCTACGAACCTGCCTCAGCGACTGTAAAGTCAAAGGCATCTGCGATCTGCTTTGACATGGCATCGAGCACAGCTGGAGTGATATCCCAAAATCCATTGCCAGCAGTAAGCTGTGCAATCATAGCATCTACTTCAGAAGCTGTGAAGTATGGCGCATCTATATCCGGCTGTCTTGTGAATCTAAGGCTGTAGACAAAGCCGAAACCTTCTGAAAGATCATGGAAGGCAGCACCAAAATCCGAGCCCGATGTAGGAATGCCGTTCTTGCCTTGTTGCAAATAGTAGACAGCACGGACAGCAACTACTTTGGACAGTAATTCTCGCAACTTAGCCGCTTGCTGATCTCGTACAGTGTAGTTCTTAGCGACAATAGCTGCTCTTCCGAGCTTGAATGCATCGTATACTTCTTCCGCAATACCAGTGAAGTCCTCATCACCATCGACACGCTGCAGATATTTATTAAAAAATGCATCATCTCCTCCGAGTGTAGGTAGAGGATCAGATTCTGACTGAGACGTGCCGAATAAGTATCCGTACGCTTCATCCCATTTGTGTTCCATGGTGGTGTATGACTTTCCACTAGCAACTGTTCCAGCATCATTGTCCGCTCTATTGCTGGCAGCATCAAGTACTGAGATGCTTAGATAGTTGTTGACCATTTGATCTAGCATCAAAGCACCAATGAGTCCTTTGTTGACGGCTTGGTTGTACTCCAGACCATCACCGTTGACGTATCTGATCGAAACATCATCAGCGATCTGACCCGCTATCCCTGGCTCAGCCAAGACCAACTCATTGGGAAATACTTCATTGACCTGAGCACTGATCCAAGATTCAAATTCAGACTTGATTTTGATGGCCTCCGTCACATTGGAAGAAAAATAGTCTTGTGAGGCCGCTGTCTTAGAACGTACGCTCTTAGTACTCTCATTGAGCGCTGGGTTTTCAAATGGATCGGCATCGCCACCCGCAGCCGTTTCATTAGCCCACATCTCATTGAGAGCTAGCTCAGCTACTTCGAAGTCTTCCATGGCATTGATCAGCTCGGTGGCCATAAGGATACGAGTTGTCTGGCCATCAAAGGATACTGTGCTTTCACCGTCTCTAGAAAATTTGTAGACAGCTGGAGCTTGTACCACAGGCATTGGATCTGGATCAGATTCGCAAGCCACAAGGACCATAAGTGTGAAAACTACAAGGCATGAAAAACCACGTGTCGTCATCGTTATTTTTATTTAGATCAATTCTACGTAGCAAATATACATGACAGTTTTCATTCCGACTCAAGAAGAATCTTATCTATGCAAAAACACCCTCCAATGAGCCCTCAGCATGAGATGATCGATAGGCCTACCTTACTCCTTGATAAGGGCCGATGCCTGGCCAATATCCATCGGATGGCAGAGATATGCAGCCAGCATTCGCTCTCATTCCGCCCTCATTTCAAGACGCATCAGTCCCTCGAGGTTGGGCGCTGGTTTCGCCCATACGACGTGGAAAAGATCGCTGTCTCCTCCGTAAGTATGGCAGAGTACTTTGCCGAGGACTGGGATGACATCATGATCGCCATTCCGACCAATCTGCGGGAGTTAGCCCGTATCGATCAATTGGCCAAGAAATGCTCCCTGCACATACTGATCGAGCATTCAGAACTCATACCCATTTTGGCGAAAGCCCTCCACACTTCTATCACCGTCCACATAGAGATAGATGCAGGATATGGCCGCACCGGTGTAGACAGCACGGAGATTGAGCTGATTAGGAGCATGATTGAGGGCCTTTCGGCCAAAAAGAATCTGCGATTTGGAGGCTTCGTCATCCACAACGGCCATAGCTATGATGCTCGGTCCGTTCATGAGATTCGAGCTATTCACCACGACAGTATGGATAAACTCAATGAGCTCAAGCATTCTTTTCCAGAGGCACATATCTCCTTGGGAGACACGCCTGCCTGCAGCACAGCTCTCAACTTCGGACTAGTAGATGAGCTACGACCTGGCAACTTTGTCTTCTATGATTTGACTCAGCTCGCGATCGGATCATGTCAAGCAGATGATATCGCAGTTGCGGTGGCCTGTCCCATCATTGCCATTTATCCCGACCGACACGAGATCATCGTCAATGCAGGAGGTATCCATCTCTCCAAGGATCGCCTCGGCATACCTGGCATCGGTGATATATATGGCCAACTCGCAGATATGCAGGGTCACCACATAGGCAGTTTATTGAAAGAGACGTACGTCAAAAAGCTCTCTCAAGAACACGGCACGATACATGTACCCAATCCTACAGATTATCGACGAGGTCAATTGGTGTATATTCTTCCAGTTCACTCCTGCATGGTTGTTGACTTAATGCCGTACTATCTATGTGCTGGTGAGAGGATTGAAATCTTCAAGCATAAATAGAAAAACTCTTTTAAGTATATCTATATAATTAGATTACTCAGCACATCTAAATAGTCTTGTCATTCTTGACCAAATTCATAAAGGAGTGTGAGCATTTGAAATATTACGCTCTTTTGAACACAAAAATTCAGACGCTAATCGAGGACTTACGATAGAGTTAGTAAACCTGCTACTCTGTCAGTCATAGCACGGGAACGTGCGACATTATAGCACCTTTTTGAAGCCAGTTGTTTATTCAAATGGATCGCTCCATTTTTCCTCAGAACTTACATTATTGTCTGTCAATGTCTTCAAGAATGCAACTAAGGCAGCTTTTTCAGAATCTGTAAAATTCAGTCGAACGGGATTTCCACTGTCGTCCATCAATGCCGGCGATAGCGTAGGATGAGCTTGTATTCCACTGTTATAGTGCTCAACAACCTCTTCTAATGTTGCAAATCTACCATCGTGCATATAAGGTGATGTAAGTTCTATATTTCGCAGAGTCGTAGTTTTAAAACGACCTTCAAAAATAGAATTACCCAAAACCGCCCCAGCACCTAGATCTGTTGTCACTAAATCAAGTCCATTATTTTGTGGGCCTGGGTTTGCGCTGACAAATGCCTCTGTAGTATGACAACCAAAACAAGCACCACCACCATTAGAAATAGTCTGAAAGAACAAATTTTTACCCAAATTCTCTTCATCTGAAAAGTTTGGGAAACTTGCTCCAGGAGAGTTTGACATATCTCTTCCCTCATCGTATTTACTAGAATGACTAACTATACTGCGTACAAATTGCGCTAATGCCATTGAGATTTTGTCACTAGTTATCTCACTAGCGCCAAAAGCATCTTCGAACAAATCTGCATAAAAATCCCGTTCTTGTACTGAACTTACAACCTGTTCTAGCGTCATTCCCATTTCAACTGGGTCTTGAAAAGGTTCAAGGACCTGTTCTTCTAGAGTCCTTGCTCTTTCATCCCAAAAGAAACGTCCTCTTTGATAAAATCTTGAATTTATTAATGTCATTGAATGACGACCAGTAAGCTCACCATCAAATCCCACACTTAAAACCTCATCATCTGAAAAGCCTTTGTCCTGTTTGTGACAGGATGCACATGCAATCGTTCCATTTGCACTTAAAAGCTTATCGTAAAAGAGTACTCGCCCTAATGTAGCTCCTTCATTAGTTATTGGGTTATCAATTGGTGTATTGTCTAGTCCATTGATAGATGTTGGTAAAGCTTGTCCCGGCACATCAATGGTAAAATGACTTGGTAAATCTAAGTTGACATAGTCGAACGGTTCTTCTGGAAGAACAACAGCGGCACTTTCAATAGGCACATAATTATCATCCTCATTACAAGATACGTGCACAAGTATCAAAACCAAGAGCAAAAAACCTATCTTCCATTTAGTCATACTGAGAATTGCTAAAGTCTCCTAGTTGGATTCAAATTCTTCACAAAGGTTTAAAATTGCCTGAAAAATGGCCAAAATGGAGAGCATAGCTCAATTATCCTGGCTTTTATTCAACCAAGCTATGCACTTGACCGTGGATGGTGAAGTTAACCCTCGATTGTTACAGCATAGGCATGATCCATGCTAGATGCACGCAGTATATATTAAAAGTAATTCATATATATTCAGCAACCCCACATTGGGCCTCGTTTTTAATTCAGCAGCAAGGGCTCTTCTAATTTCATCTATTTTGCCAAATCTCCAGAAATAAATTCAAGTTTGGTATTCCGGAATCCGATAGCAATCAAAGTTTGAATATTCGTAATTTTCTGGATCCCTTACACATGGAATATATTGAAACTGCAGTGGTGGAATAAAATTAAAACAAGAGATTGGTACTCTCAATGACTAGCCAAACTCATGTGCAGATCGGCAAACCAATTAACTCGTAAATAAGGACACATTCCCCAGATTACACATCACTTTCTCCTACTTGTCACACCCAACTAACCATTCACTACTCTATTCCTCCCTCAGATTTCCCATACTCAGATGTTCATTGATCTTGTATGATCGTTTTAATCAAGAACGACCCAATAGCCTTAGAACGAACTTCAATTAATATGCGCACTTCTAGTGATGTGTGTAAAACTGCGTCGTATCGAATATAAGCTAATTTTTTACTGCCCATTTGAACATCTGTCAAGATCTCAATTACATCGCTTGACAAATTAGCGCGCCAGACCATTCCTTGGCTTGCAGTACTGCCACCTTCACTTGTTCGAAGCACTACCTCCTTGCACACATGAACTTATTCCTTCTAATAGACAGAAATACAGATGCCCGCATTCAATCATATCACTGGTTCAAGTCTGAGGATCTCGAGCAACTTGATTGACGAGAGGCATTATTGCGAGCTCCACGCCACACCGACAAAATATGTCCTAGGCAATCCTGGGCCATAGACATAATTGCTATCCCGATTTTTCCCAAGGTCAAAATCACTTTGGTATGCGTTAAAAACATTCTTCACGCCTCCAAAAATTGCCAGCTTAGATTTCAGCCCTTTTAGCGGAAGCGAATAGTCAATCTTGATGCTCACATCCGAAAAACCCTGCGTATCTACGATCTCGTCGGTCAGTTGATTGGGCGCACCGGCAAAGTGAGGCACTCTCATAGAGCCTGTGTATACATAATTCAAGCTGAGAATCCATCGATCACTCGGGTATAGGCTCAATAGAGCGAATCCATAGTCATCCGGAGTACGGATAAATTCTCTGATGCCATCTATTTTTCATGGCACAGAATTCTAGTACAAAAGAGAACTACATCAAAGCCCTCTACCACCTCCATCTCAAGAGCGAAGAGATATCTCTATCTGACCTAGGAAGAGATCTTGAGGTCAGTAAGCCCACTGCCAACGACATGATCAGAAAGCTCAAAGAAGAGGGGATCGTAATCAGTGAGCGCTACAAGCCAATAAGGCTCACCGAACTAGGAATCAAAACGGCAGCCGCCATCATCCGAAAGCACCGTCTCTCAGAAATGTTCTTGTCCAAAATCATGAACTTCGGCTGGGAAGAGGTACATGACATCGCCGTAGAGCTAGAGCATATCAAGGTGGAGAAGTTTTTCGATCGCATGGATGAGCTCCTTGGCTTCCCCGCTGTCGATCCTCACGGCTCACCGATTCCAGATAAAAACGGTCATATCACAAGGCCAGAGTATCGACGACTTGTTGATGTGCCACAGAGTGAAGCCGTCACCCTCAAAGCCTTAAAAAACAGCACCGCCGAACTCTTATTGTATCTCAACAAACGTGAGATACAACTTGGCACCAAAATCCAAATCCTTCAAGTCGAATCATTTGACGGAAGTCTTCTAGTTCTCTGCAACGATAGCTCAAGATTCACCTTCACCAAAGAGGTCGCTGAGCACCTGCTCGTCCAATAAACAATCAGTGCTAGAAAGCTTGATTCTTGGTGATGAGGTATGCATGAACCAGAGCCAGATCGTCCCTCTCATAAGACTCATACTCGGCATGAAGCTCAATCTTGTCAAGAAGATCAGCGTCATATGGCCACTTCTCAGTTTTGCTGACAGGAATCTCGAGATCAGCATACATCGCTAAGTAATCAGAAAGGCGCAAGCGATTTTGTGGCTGGATATTGTTATCAATTCTTTGCCACTCCTGCTTAGAATACTGAAGAAAATTGTAGACCGTAATGCTTGAATCCATGTGAGCAAAGTGGTCGCTCATATCTACAAAATGAGACATCACACCAGAGTCCTTGCGTAAAACTCTCTTAAACTCCACCAAGATGCCACGCAGCACATCTTCGTAGACATGTTCGAAGGTATTGTTGCTACAGATGAAATCAAATTCACCATCTGCATAGACAGTATGACGTGCGTCTCCTATCCAAGGAAATATCCCGAGCTGCTCAAATATTCTTTCTTCGTCAGAGTCATCGTTGCGCAGATCTACGAGCATTTGCCATCTACTGGGATCAAAGCCCTTACTCTGGATGGATTCTCGCTTTTCCCTCATTTTATCTATGGTCGTATGAAGTCGCTCGGTGCTCGTCCACTTGCGCAGATCCATGGTGTGAATCTCATTGGCTCCATGCAACCATAGATATATCGGAATCACAGGATACCATCCGGTTCCTAGCTCCAGTACCTTCGCACATCCGATCTCTACATCGCTCCACTCATTGAAGTATGACAGATGATCTTTAGCATGCCTAAGCTTATACCCAAAGTGCTCGTCATCGAGCCGAAGACCCTTTGTGACATACTTCTGAAATAGCGTATTGACGTATTGCGCATTTGGCAATACACTGATACTTTTTTGCACGATTGCCTTCAATTTCCACTTGGGGATCATCTGCTCTTCTTATTCACTTGTGAGTTGGCATCTTCATTGACCAAAGACAATATCCATAACCCGGCAAATGTCAAGGCTCCATTGAGTATGAGATGCTCAAAATCAAATACATATCCATTGAGCCATACCTTGCTATTCTTCACCACCAAATAGGTCAAGACTGGAGACAAAATACACACCAGCCACACCATCCGGTCGTACGTATGCCTCTTTGTCAAGAAGCCATAAGCATAGAGACCCAGTATGGGACCATAGGTATATCCAGCTGCCTTGAAAATCTCTGATATGACAGCGTCATTATTCACCCACCAGAAGCTCACAATGACAAGAAAAAGCACTACCGAAAATCCGATATGAACCGACAGTCGTGTTCGTCTCTGGTCCTTGGCGGCTACACCACCTCGTTCGAAACCTAAAAAGTCTACACAAAATGCTGTCGTCAGTGCTGTCAAAGCACTATCCGCACTAGAGTAGGCTGCAGCCATGAGACCCAGAATAAACACTATAGATATACCAAGCGGCAAGTAGTCCAAGGCCACGGTCGGGTAGATCAGATCAGTCGCCACTCGTGCCTCTCCACCGACCATCCTTGTCGGCAGCTCCATGCCCACATCACTCATATAAAGTACGAGTAGCGCACCGAGGAACAAAAAGAGCACCTTGGCTATGACAAGGACTATGGAAAACCAGAACATATTCTTCTGAGCGTCCTCTATATTGCGACAAGAAAGATTTTTCTGCATCATATCCTGATCCAGCCCAGTCATCACCAGTGCGATGAAAGCTCCAGCCAAAAAACGCTTGAAGAAATTCTTCTTTTCTGACCATCCTGCATCAAAAAAGAAGGTCTCTGTACTGGACTCAGACAAGACGCGCTGCCCCATCTGGAGCACGCTAGCGTCAAAGTGATTGGCAATGGCTAATATCGTCAGGACTAGTGCCAAGAGCATAAATATGGTCTGAAAGGTATCTGTGTAGATAATCGTCCTGATTCCACCGCGATAGGTGTAAATCCAAATCAGTAAGATGGCCAATCCGACCGTAAGAGGAAAACTCACACCCATCGGCCCGAGGACAAAGGCATCCAGAGTGATCGCCACCAAGTACAACCTGAAGGCGGCTCCGATCACTCGACTCAGTAGGAAAAATGCTGATCCACTTTTGTAAGATACCATACCAAAACGCTCGTTGAGATAACCATAGATAGTCGTCAAATTGAGCTTGTAGTACATGGGCATCAGTACGGTGGCGATGACCAGATAGCCCAGTAAGTAACCCAGCACCATCTGCATGTACGACCACTGATCATTGACTACCCAGCCCGGTATAGAGATGAATGTCACCCCTGATAGCGTGGCACCGATCATTCCAATCGCGACCAGATACCAAGGTGATTTGCGTTTACCAAGGAAAAAACTCTCATTGCTCTGGTCCTTGGACGTCAACTGCGAAATCAAGATGAGTATGAGAAAATACCCCAAGATGATCGCTAGTAGTACAGCAGGAGTGAGCCTAGATTCCATGGTCGGCGAAGTTAGCGTAATCCCGAGGACTAGACTCCACTTGAACCCTCACGCCGCTCAGCATGTTGATCAGATAAGCCATCACGATTAAAGACTATATTCGCTAAGTGAGATCTTTCCACCTCGTAGCTATGATACTCTTGCTGGTCACCGGGCTCGCTGCCCAGTCCCAGAGCCCTACAGAGCTCCCAGAGCGCCTACAAGGGGTGATCTATCAAGAGGAGTGGGCTGTAGAACTCAAGGCTCATACCGCTGGCATCGCCATAGGCTACTACAAGGGTGAGATACAGACTTACTACAGGACGACATACAAGAGACTAGAGTTTGGCTACATCAGACACCCCAAGGAGTTTCGGCAAAATGTACAAAACAGTGGATCTGGACTCAACATCTTTGTCCCTGGATCCAACTACGTATACGGCAAGCAAAACAGCTTCCTATATCTCAAAGCTGGTATCGGTCAGAAGTACTATCTCTCGGAGAAAGCCAAAAGACGCGGAGTCGCACTAGGATTGAGTTATGAAGCTGGACCTACACTCGGCATCCTCAAGCCATATTACCTTGATGTCAGTGTCCAAAGAGATGGCTCCATCGGCTCTACGATCCAAGAATTACGCTACAGCGAATCAAATGCAGATGAGTTCCTTGATCGATCAGCCATCTTCGGGCATTCTGGTTTTTTTCGTGGTCTGGACGAGCCATCCTTCGTCATTGGTGGCCATGCGAAAGCCGCAGTTCATCTAGCTCCTGGAGCCTACACAGGATTTGTACGTGCGCTAGAGGTCGGTGTGGTTGTCGATGCTTTCACACGCAGGGTACCGATTATGATCATCGAGAACAATCGGTTCATCTTTGTCAACGTGTATCTCAGTGTACATCTTGGCAAGCGTTCCTAGCCCTCAGCGCTACACCGATACATCACCCAGATGTCATCGATGTTCCCATAGCCTTGCTGCATCATCCATTCATTGATGCGCCAGAGCCACCTGCTTGAGTACATTATTGGTTCAAAACATGGATCAAGTGTCCCATTGGCTTTTCGGTGCAAGTACTTGGAATTACTGACAAGATATAGCGTCTCCTCACCAGATTCCAGTTCATCGAGCTTATCGACTCTCACGAGCTGCACAGCCTCTGGATAGTCAAGTCCGTAATAGACTAGAGACAATCGACTTGGCGTCTGCAGCGGTGACTGCTGATTGTAGTGGATCACACCCGAGTAGTTTGTCCGTACGAGATCTTTTTGGAGCCTTTCGGCAAAATGCACTGGTTGACAATAGGCCACGGTGGCCCAAAAGATGAGTGTAACGATATTGATAAGCAGCCCCAGTCCGAGGAGGGCCTTGACACAAATATCCAAGAGTGCTCGCGGATATCTAGATGTATAAGCTCTGTATTCCTGCCATGCAAGCATTGCTAGCCAAGGCAGTAGCACAAACATGGGATAAAAAAAACGCTCCTCTTTGTGCCCAACTAGCGAATGTCCTATCACAAAAAAAATCAATACCCACACTACCCAATGCTGCCACACCTTGGTCCAAGCCATCAAGGCCCAAGGCAATAAAACCAAGCCGAAAATCGGCACCGAATAACTCAGTAGTATCTCGATAATGTAGTAGTACCAGGGAGAAGTGCCAAAACTCGCAGCAACACCCTCTATGATATTAGAGGAGAAGTATTCCCATGGTGTAAGTACAAAATGTCCGTAGTAAGCACAGTCCAATAGCACACCGAGTGCACCACCGAGTGCACCACTCAATACGAGTGTGAACCATGCTCCTCGAGACATTTTGGCGAAAGCCAAGAGATACACCAAGTAGCCCAATATGGCAAAGGCCATCTGAAAACGCATAAAAAAGCTCGCAGCGAATAACAGACCAGTCAGCCAAATGCGACGTTCCCGCTGTAGCACCCCGGTAAAAAAGCAAAGCGCACCAAGCATCTCGGAGCTGAACAGAGAGCGGAGATAAGGCATATGCCAGAGACAACTGGTCAGTACCAAAGCGATCGTTGTATCCCACTCTGATTCATCCCGACAGAGGCTCAAAATCAGCAGATGTGCAAGCAACCACTGAACTAGAGCGTGAACCAGCCGGACACTCGTATGGATGTCAATGTGGCTCTCAAATCCCAAGAGCTTCATGCCCTTGTGCCACAGAGCGTAGCAGTACACTGGTAGACTTGGCCTGATCTCCGACTCGTGCTCCCAGATCTCGGATACCGCCGAGCTTTCCCCGAGCCACTCCATACCAAACTCAATGATCTGGAAGTGTTGATCAGGATGCCAATAGCCAACTTGCCTCCATGCAATAATGAGCTGAAGGATGAGACTCAGGGCCAAAAACAGCTGGAGTCTCGGCTTAGAGCGGATATATGTATAGGCCTCTGACAATCTCATTACCGTCTCAGGATGAGATTCTGGAGCTCTTCCTCAACACTCATTTCCCGCACATAGCTATAAGGAATGCTGAGATTCTCGCGCTCTCCGATGAGAAAAATATCCGAATCCAAGCGAAAATTAATCTTCCCATTGCGGGGTAGCTCTTTGATATTCCTGAGGAAGTTCTTGACTTTGAGATTTTGCTCGATATGCACCCAGGCCGTATCACGAGGTGGTAGACGAAGACCATGAGTCGTCATACCATCGCCCATATATAGATCGTCAAAGTAGATCCTCGATCTGATCTTATCCAGTTTTATCGGAACTGGATTGACTTGATAGATACCTAGATCATAGCTGAGCACCAATTCACTAGTGAGGGGCTTGAAGCGCTGGACTTCGAGATTTTTGAGTCCTGCATACTCAGGATACTTCACCTCACACGAGCATAGCAGAATGGCCAGTATCCACATTGCGATGATATGAGCTACGTCATTTCTCATGTCCTCAGCTTGCGAAAATCAAAGGCATACGGAGAAGGACCGTGCCTCTCCAGATGAGCAAGTCGCTCTCTGGCTTCTGCCAAGGTAGGAATCCGTCCAGGCTCGATATGCCACATAGCCATATGTGGTCTGACACTCGGGTGAAACCACTCAGCACGCCTTCTGAAGACCTCGATATGTCCGCTCTGATAGACATAGGCCTTGAGAGCGTCGATATCAGTCCATACAGACATATTGATCAAAAGAGCATGTACTCTAGGCTCATGATCCGCATAGTCAAAGTAGGCAATCTCATCTCCGATGTCCTCGCCATCTTGATAGCGCCAGACATAGCCGTGATGTTCCTCAGCAAGACGATTGATCGCATCAATCTGATCAAAAAAGTCCTTGACCTCTTCAGCCGCAGGATCATGCTTCATGAGAGCAATATTGATCTGTGCAAGATGCTCCATCAGATGTTAAACCAATAGGACAGCTTCACCGTGAGATTCCGATTGATACCAGACCAGTTGTCCGCGGTATCATAGTTGTCCGTGTAGACGATAAATAAGTCAGAGACGGGAGCAAAGCGCCACTGCAAGCGTGCATTGACATTGAAGTTGTCAATCTGCGTATTGTACTGGAAAAATCCAGTAAGAAACAGCTCTTTGCTCACTGTGTAATCTACGCGCGGACCCACCAACACGAGGGTCCTCTCCCCAAAGCCCTCTGCCAGCTCGATGCGATCGACATTGTATCTCACGCCTATGATCAACTTAGGCTCAAATCTGAGCTGCACATTCCCCCCCAAACCATATCTTCTACCATTGTAAAAGCTACCGTAAGTAGAATTGAGTCGATAGTTGAAAAACTTCCTACGATCTGACTGATAGCTCAGCTGAGCACTACTGAAGTTGTAGTCTGTGCCTTCTGGAAGCTCTGGAAAATCATCACCAATAGGAAAAAACTCACTTCTCAAAAAAACATATTCAGACCTAAGTTCGAGCTCAGCGTTGGCCGTATTATTGAATCTGGAATTGATACTGAGCCCTCCACGACTATCGGTACGGAAGTTCTCGCCGGGCTGGATGAAGATATTGCCCTCGGCATTGATCTCTAGCTGATTGATCACGTCACTTTTGGGAAAGATGTTACCGCCCAGTTCCAGAGCAAATCGCTGCAGATCCGTTCTTGGTACAAAGCCGACCTCCGCGTTGAAATTTTCACCAACGCGATTCTGAATGACTTCTGCAGTGAAGTGAAGACTATTGTATCGCAATCGCGCCGTGTGCGCTATGTCTTCGCCTTCGAGGTCGTCTGTAAAACTCTTCATGACAAAAGCTGATCCCACCCAATCATTGGATTCCGATTGAAAATTGAATTGCAGACCTGCTACGGTATTGCTCTGATTGATCTCGGTGTCATCGAAGTCTCCTGTCACGAGCTTATTGACGACCATGGCTGTGACATTGGATCGTGCAAATACCTTCTGTTGGACAGTCGCTACAGAGTAGTTGGTCCCAGCAATGCCCTTATCTGGGCTATTGGCAGTTTGTGTATTGAGCAGTCCTACCCTTAGATTATCATTGAGTTTGCCGCTGAGTCTAGCACCGTAGAGGATGGCATTTTGGACAGTCAGCTCAGTCACTGTGTCCACGGCAAGTCCTATGCGCCGCGAAAAGAATGGGTTGATCCTTGATTCGCCAAATGACCCAAATAAGTCTGCATTTTCAATGAAAAATTGGCGACGCTCAGGGAATGAGATTTCAAATCGACTGAGGTTGGTAATCTGCTGATCAACTTCTACTTGACTGAAATCAGGATTGAAGGAAAGATCTAGATTGAGGCCGGATGTGAGCCCTATCTTGGCGTCGAAGCCCACATTGCCACTGACATCAATTTGATCACTTGTAGAAAGATCCTCTTGAGACAGTGCTCCAGTGACATAAGGTATGATACTGATATTCTTCCCTTTTTTGCGCGGCGGCTCTTCAAATCGCACATCTTCACTGAAGGCCAGATTGAATATCCATTGATTCCTTGGTATTTTGTACCAGACACTACGCTCGTTGGCCTGCATATCAAATCGATACGAGTTGATCTTCCAACTTGGAACACCATCATTAAACCGCAGGGTCGAATAAGGAATCACCAGCTCAGAACTCCAGAAGTTCTCGCCGATATAGCTCTCGCCTTGCCACTTATTGTCCCACGCAGTGCTAAATCCGCCCAGAGAGTTTCCTCCATCTGCGATGAGTCCTTCTCGGATGACGCCAAGTGGATTGATGCCAAACATGAAGGCATTGTTCCCATCATTGTAGGTATCTACGAGGATCGTGATATTGTCATTTCCTCCTGCTCTGAAGTCCCGTCGTAGCGAAGGCACGATATACTCCTCACCCGGAGTCTCACATCTGATACCGATGATAAAGTTGTCGCCATCGCTCGCAAAGTAGAGCTCTGTACCATACTCAGCGAATATGGAGTCAGAGGGGAAAAACTGATGAAATGCCTTGTTTTTGGGCATTGATTGCCAAAAAGCTTCTTCCAGACGACCATCTAGCTCGATCTCTCCATCGATCTTGTGGACCATAGGACCACTACTCTGTGCATCAATCGCAGCCACAAAGCTGAGCAAGAGCAAAAGCAAGAAAACACCTCGGCCAATCATGACACGAAATTACGTGATGTGCTTGTCTCAAAATGGGCATAGCTTTATCTGGACAGGACAGTTTGCCCACTCAAACACCAACTCATGATCAGGATCGAAAATTTTATCAATGGACTGCATCTCCCGCCTCGTGTTAATAGCTACCTTCCTTGCTACGAGCCAGCCACTGGAGCCCTGTATGCTGAGGTTCCAGATTCCGGTCCAGAGGATGTAGATCTTGCCGTCTTGGCAGCTGAGCAAGCACTTCTGATCTGGTCCGGAATGAGTCAAGCACAGAGGCACGACATACTGATGAATCTGAGCTATCTCATCAAGGAAAATCTCAACAAGCTTGCACAAGCAGAAAGTCGTGATACTGGTAAACCCATCAAACTTGCCAAGCAAGTCGATATACCACGAGCAGTGGATAACTTCAAGTTTTTTGCCAGCTCCATCATGCACTTTGCCTCTGAGTCTCACCATATGCCGGGAGTGCAAGCTATCAACTATACCCTCAGACAGCCACTCGGTATCGTGGCATGTATTTCTCCTTGGAATCTCCCACTCTATCTGCTCAGCTGGAAGATTGCGCCAGCTCTAGCTGCCGGAAATGTCGTCATCGCCAAGCCATCTGAGGTCACTCCCATGACTGCCTACCTGCTATCAAAACTCTGCAAGGAGGCCGGCTTGCCACCAGGAGTCCTCAACATCATTCATGGCGCTGGCCCAAGAGCTGGACAGGCCCTCGTCGAGCATCCAAAGATCAAGGCAATCTCATTCACAGGTGGAACAGCTACGGGCCGCAGAATCGCCAAAATCGCAGCACCTCAACTCAAGAAAATAAGCCTCGAACTAGGAGGCAAGAATCCCAATATCATTTTTGCAGACTGCGACTACGACAAGGCGCTCTCTACGGCAGTCAAGGCCGCTTACTCCAATCAAGGTCAGATCTGTCTCTGTGGATCTAGGATATTCATAGAGCGATCATTCTATGATCGATTCAAAGCTGACTTTGTAGAGAAGGTCTCCAGATTGCGCATCGGCGACCCCAGTAAAGCAAGTACTCAGGTCGGCGCACTCACTAGTGCATCACATCGTGACAAGGTGCTAGCCTACATAGAGCTTGCCATCCAAGAAGGAGGTCACGTGATTTGCGGTGGTGAAGTACCGAGCCTTCCTTCTCAGATGTCCAATGGCTACTACGTGGCTCCGACGGCTATTGAGAATCTAAGTTTTGATTGCCGTACCAATCAAGAGGAAATCTTCGGACCAGTCGTCACTCTGACTCCTTTTGACACAGAGGAGGAACTCCTTCTCTACGCCAATAGTGTCAGCTATGGGCTGTCAGCAACGATATGGACAGCTGATGTCTCACGAGCTCATCGACTAGCAGAGAAAGTAGATGCTGGGATCATCTGGGTCAATTGCTGGTTGCTCAGGGATCTTCGGACTCCATTTGGAGGTATGAAAGACAGTGGTGTGGGCAGAGAAGGCGGACTCGAAGCCATGAGGTTCTTTACCGAGCCCAAAAACGTCTGCATTCAATACGGTGCATAAAAAAAGGGTCACAACTGTCGTTATGACCCTATTCAATATAATTTGTTCTAAGTCTTACTTAGAATGCATATCCAATGGCTAGACGGAAAGCAGGAAGAATCCCGTCTAGACCAAGGTCCGTGACACTCTCTACGTCTGTGCTTGAACTCACATAGTTGACTCCTAGACCGAGATCTAGTGTAAATCCGCCATCGCCGTCTTTAGGCCACACCCACTGGTGTCCAAATAGACCACCTACACGGAAGTTACTTGTCTTACCTTTTTCATCTTGTCCAGCCACATCAAAACTTGATGAACCGAATCCAACAACAGGAGCTACGTAGATACCACGAGGTGCATCCTTTGAGCTACCGAGGTAAAGTCTATACATTGCATATCCGCCAAATCCTGATGCACCTGACTCCTCTGCGCCGAAGCTTACATCAAAGTTGAAGTAGTTCAATCCTACCTCGATACCAGAATTTTCGTTGAGAACGTGCTCGTAACCAGCATTTAGGTTACCAATAAGGAAGCCAAGTGGATTAACCTTGACGATGCCTTTCTGTGCGCTTAGACCTACAAAAGCAAAAGCGACTAGTGCTAGAGTTAAAAGATTTCTTTTCATTTTGAAGTTCTTTAGATTGTTCAATAATACATCGAAAATAAGACAATTTTGGAATTGTCAAGCACATGACAGTTGAGAAATCTTGAAGAATACTCTTCACTCAAAACCATCAACTTACGTATAGTTTAATTGGTAAATCATATTTTCAAGCTGACAATATCACATGATTTTTTCGCAAGAGTGATAGAAGCGGCTAGTGCTCCTGCCACTCGACACTCTCCAGATCGACGCCATCCTTGTACATTTCCCAGATGGGACTCAGATCTCTCATATGCTGCACACCAGCTGAGACAGACTCGATGACACGATCTATTTCGGCTTCAGTATTGAAGCGACCTAGGCTGAATCTCAGACTGCTATGGGCAAGATCATCACCGAGACCAAGAGCTATAAGCACATAGCTCGGCTCTAGGCTAGCACTGGTACAAGCAGATCCAGATGACAGTGCAAGGTGCTGGTTGAAAGTCATCATCAGACCTTCACCTTCGACATGCTTAAAAGAGATATTCGTCACGTGTGGCATACGGTGTTCTGTATTGCCATTGATGTATACTTCCTCTACACTATTGACAAATGCCTGCTCAAGCTTGTCTCTCAGCTTAGCAAGACGCTTTGCATCTTGCTCCATTTCTGCACCAGCGATCTCTGCTGCCTTGCCGAACCCCACGATACCTGGCACATTGAGCGTCCCAGAGCGCATCCCTCGCTCATGACCACCACCATCCATCTGCGCTGTAACCTTGACACGAGGATTTTTGCGATTCACAAAGAGCGCACCTACGCCTTTGGGGCCATACATCTTATGTCCAGTGAAAGCCATCAAGTGGATACCAAGCTCCTTAGGATGCACTGGAATCTTACCCACTGCCTGAGTCGCATCACTCATGAAGAGCACACCATGCTTCTCACAGATCTCACCGATTTCTTTCATCGGCTGGATGACACCCGTCTCATTATTGGCGTACATGATACTGATGAGTATCGTCTTGTCAGTAATGGCTGCTTCTAGCGCGGCGAGATCCACTAGTCCATCACCCTGCACGGGAAGATAAGTCACCTCACCACCCATCTTTTCGATCTTCTTGCATGCATCTAGAACAGCTTTATGCTCAGTCTGCAATGTGATGATGTGGTTACCCTTGCGCTGATACATCTCATAAACTCCTTTGAGCGCAAGATTATCTGCCTCTGTAGCTCCAGAAGTGAATATGATTTCCTTGGCATCCACTTGAATCAAGTCTGCGATCTGCTGACGGGCCTTGTCTACAGCGTCTTCAGCCTCCCAACCGAAAGGATGGTTTCTACTTGCGGCATTACCAGGTAAATCATAGAAAAATGGAATCATTGCATCCACTACCCTAGGATCGCAAGGAGTGGTAGCATTATTGTCGAGGTAAATTTTCTCAGAGCTCATGAGCTTATATTGTTGACCTTGAAAAATCGAGCCGCAAAGGTATCTTTATCTTCACGAAAGTCCACCTCTTAACACTGGAGTCGGACGATTTGTTTGCATAGGAATTTCGTGACATGGATCCATCCAAAATCTGGGAAAACAAAGCATCAAAAGAACTCAAATCAGATGGCACCGCGCATCTTGACTGGAGGGTCGGTGATCAGCGCATCGCTGCAGTCCACTTTGATGCGGATCAACGCGCAGTTGAAATATTTGGCTCTGTATCTTGGCCTTCTGCCCCCAGCCAGTTGGCAGAATATTTCTCAGACGATGCCGTCAACAATGAAAGACTCCTTGAAGCTCTTGGTCAAGGACTTCAAATACCGATCATCAATTATCAACACAGTGATCTTGCAGGACTTCTGCAAGGGGTACATCTAGACTGGATCAAGGCGATCTCCCAATCCGATGGACCATCATCCAGACTAGACATCTCGCATCGATCAACCGACACTTCGTCAGATCACATTCTGCTCTCTACAGAGGAAGTAGATCTGGTCACGACACTCATAGCGCTGAGTCAAGAGACTCGACAGATCTTTCAGAGTGGGCTTTCGCCCAAATGTATCACATGGGTAATAACGGCCACGGATCGACAGCTCATGCTGATAGCCGCCCTGAGAGCGGCAAGGGCCTATCTCTCTTCTCTTATCAGTAAATACTCCTTGCCTTGTGACATCGTCATAGAGTGTCGCCTTCCCGTGAGATCAGATGACATGGGGGCAACCTCACTTTCTGTATCCTCACAAATGATGTCAGCCATGATGGCTCGTGCAGACTTGATATCCCTTGACCCCACTGACAAGATTCAAGACTCCCAATTGCTCAAGACACTCCGGAACAGCTACTACCTTCTTATGGAAGAGGCAAAAATGGGAATTCACTCAGATCCAGCCATGGGCTCGTACATGATAGATCGCATCAGCTTGGCCATGTTTGATCAGATGAACCCTGAGTCTGATTGATCTCCATAGATAAAACCGACAGCCTAGCCTCATAGAGCAAGTGTGCCGTCTTACCCTGTTGTTGTATTCAACTAATCAATGGGGCTGCGGGCCGTCGGCAATACAAATCTGCCCTATCAGCACCGAGACCTATCATAAGGAAGTCCTAATTGACAAGACGCTAAGATACTTAGCTAGATAGGGCTGTACTTTTGACATATCATTAAGAGTCAGATGACAATCGACGAAGCGCTGATCAATAAGATTAAGAACAAGGATCGCAAAGCGATGGCTCAGGCCATTACCCTTCTCGAGTCTAAGGCTTCCGCCAAAATGAGGCTCGCCGAAGACCTCATCAAACAATTGCCAGCTCATCCCCAAACACTCAAAATCGGCGTGACTGGTCCTCCAGGAGTTGGTAAGAGTAGTTTCATTGAGGCATTTGGACTCTATCTCATTGATCTCGGAAAGTCTATCTGTGCTTTGACAGTGGACCCATCTAGCCCTACGAGTCAAGGCAGCATCCTAGGTGACAAGACCAGGATGGATCGGCTCTCGCGTCATGAGCGAGCCTTTGTACGTTCTAGCCCATCTGGTACACAACTTGGTGGACTCAGCTCCAGATCGATCGATATCATACGCCTTTGTGAAGCAGCACGCTACGACATTCTATTTATCGAGTCTGTGGGTGTAGGGCAATCTGAGCTCGACGTTTCCTACGCCACAGATATCACCATTCTACTCATCCAAGCAGCAGGTGGAGATGAGCTGCAGGGTATCAAAAAAGGAATCGTAGAGATCGCAGATTTGATCGTCGTCACCAAGGATGATGGAGACTTCAGATCTGCCGTTGCAAAGACCAAGAAACAATATAGAAACGCTGCTCACTACATGCGACCCAAACACGACCGCTGGGATCGCAAGGTCTTGAGTTGCTCTGCACATACGGGTGACGGCCTTGAATCTGTCTGGAACACTGTGTTACAATGGCAAGATGAGATGAATCTGCACTTGAAGTCACTTCGCCATGCGCAGGCTGCACATTGGCTCCAGCACAAAACTGAGGAGCTAATCCTCCAGCACTTTTGGGCGAAAGCCCGTCATACACAAGAGTATCAAGCCATCAGAGAAGCCATCCTCCGAGGAGATCTCGACCTCTATAAAGCTGTAGAAAAAATCCAAGCAATCATCCATGACTAGGGCAATCGGACTCGTGATCTTTCTCAGCATAGCAGCTCTTCTCGCAATGAGTAGTGACCCATGGGATATGCATCCACCGGTGAAACACAAGATCTTGCTGTCTGGCACATTTGGCGAGCTTAGGACCAATCACTTTCACAGTGGTATCGATATCAAATCCAGAAAGGGTACTGTGGGTGATCCAGTATACGCGGCTTGGGAAGGTCATATCTCGCGCATCGCCGTGAAAAGCACAGGATACGGCAATGCACTCTACATCGATCACCCCAATGGTAAGACGACTGTGTATGCACACTTACACAGATTTGAACCAGAGCTAGCTACCTATATCAAAGAGCAGCAGTACCTCCAAGAATCTTACGAGGTCAATCTCTACCCAGACTCATCCCTCTTTAGCGTCGAGAAAGGTGAGCAAATCGGCCTCATGGGCAATTCTGGTAGGAGTTTTGGACCACACTTACACTTTGAGATCCGCGACACAGAGAGCGAAGTACCACTCAATCCTCTTCACAAAGGAGCTATCATCAGTGATGGCACAGCGCCACAGCTCAGAGAACTCAAGATCGACTATATGGATCCGGATCATCGCACATTCCATCAGAAAAAATATCAAACCATCAATCTTGGCAAGCGTCGCTACAAGATCAGAGGTGATACAATCTTGGCTGGTGCGTGGCGTGTAGGCACACAGATCAAAGCCTATGATCTCATGGAAGGGGCTAGCAATCTCAATGGAATCTATGCCATGGAATTGCGTGTCGATGATGAGATGGTATTCTCGTTTTCCATGGACAGCATATCCTTTGACGATACAAGATATCTCAATGCGCACATCGACTACCTAGATCGCATCCGCAACAAGAGTTACTATCATCGCGGCTATCGACTACCAGGCAATCTGATTCAGATCTATCGCGAACAAGGAGAATCTGGCATCATCAAGCTCTATAAGGACAAGGCACGCAAAGTGGATATCCGATGCTCAGACTCAGATGGCAATACTAGCACACTACTCTTCTGGATAAAGCGCGCTGAAGACATGCGATCTCCTTCCACACCGAGCTATAACTTTCGATGGTCATGGGATCAAGCTGAGTATGTCTCGCAGGCTGATGCTGAAATTCACTTCCCTGAGGCCTGCTTCTATCAGGATCCCCTCATCAACTACGGCTGCGCCCAAGACGATAGCGACGAACACTTCTCCTGGTCCCATGATATAGACAATCATGATGATCCGATCCATAAGTACTTCCGAGTAGAAATCGACATGTCCTCCGTACCAGATGAGCTACGTGATAAAGCCATCATAGGTCGATGTGGAGATGATGGCCAGATCACCAACTGTGGTGCTCAGATCAATGAATCTGGCAAACTAGAGACTCATGTAAGGTCTATGGGACAATATGCTATTGCAATCGATACGACCCCACCGACGATCAAGCCTACCCGCTTCCGCAGTTCCATGACCGGACTGCGATCTATGCGATTTGCCATCTCCGATGATCTCAAGACCAGCGAGTCTGCTAGAGGTCTCAACTATCGTGCGACTGTAGATGGAAAGTGGGTCTTATTTGAGCGCGACGCCAAGAGTGACCAGATCTTCCACACCTTCGATGACAGGATAGAAAAAGGAGTACACCAGCTGAGACTCGAAGTCTGGGATGATCGGATGAACAAGACCGTCTTTAAGAGGAGCTTTACACGTTGATCTCGTATCGTATGAACAAAGAGAGCTGATCCCTCATTCACCTTCTCAAAGCAACAGACTAATGAGCGCAGTACAAGAAGGACAAGCCGCACCACACTTTGAAGGAACCATACAGACCGGAGAAACTAGAAGCCTATCTGACTATAAAGGCAAGAGATTGATCCTGTATTTCTACCCCAAAGACGATACACCAGGTTGCACCAAAGAGGCTTGCAGCCTTAGGGATGGCTATGGTGAGCTAAAGAATATGGGTTTTGAAATCTTAGGTGTGAGTCCGGACAAAGAAAAAAGACATCAAAAGTTCATCGACAAGTACGAACTACCCTTTGATCTTCTAGCAGATCAGGAGACAGAAACCCTCCAGGCATATGATGCTTGGGGACCCAAGAAATTTATGGGGAAGTCCTATGTAGGCGTACTGCGCAAGACTTTCTTGATTGATGCTGAGGGCAATATCGAGAAGATATTTGAGAAGGTGCGGACCAAAGATCATGCTGAGCAAATTCTTGAATACCTAGCAGAAAACAACTAGCTTGCAGCGCGACGGATGTTGCGCACACTATCCAATATTCATCCTGTAGTTTGGATTGGCTTTGCTCTCCTGAGCCTAGCCCTACTACTTGGTCTATGGACTCGAGGTATGTTCCTCGACGGGACTACCTACGCTGCCATTGCGCGAAATCTGGCTATAGGTCAAGGTACATTTTGGTCTCCACACTATACCGAAACACTCTATCCGCAATTTTTTGAGCACCCACCGCTGGGACTTTGGCTAGAGAGCTTGCCTTTTCGACTCTTTGGGGATCACTGGTGGGTCGAGAGGCTTTATGGTCTCGTACTTTATGTGTGTACGATTGGTATTTCCTACAAGATCACTCAGAGTAAGCTGATCATACCACTGATGGCTCTGAGCCCACTGTGCCTTTGGACTTCTCGCAATGTGATGCTGGAGTTGAGCCTCTGCCTTGCTTGTCTGCTCTGTATATATACCACCTATCAAGCCTTGAAAGCAGAGAGAAAGCTCGTAGTGTGCGTGAGCTATAGTCTAGTGGCTGGTCTACTACTCGTAGTAGCCATACATATCAAAGGTCCAGTTGCCTTATTCCCTCTTGCGTCTCCCTTAATCTTGGTTTCATTGGGCGAGACAACTTGGAGACGGGCACTGGTCTGCTTACTCGCCATACTCGTGATTCTAGCTGGGACAGCAGCCTTTATCTATCAGAGTCCAGAAGCTTTGATGAACTGGGGTGCATATTGGGATCAGCAGGTATCGGCAAGCATCACTGGACAGCGCGAGCTTTCTGCACGTGGGGAATTTGTATTGCGTGCAGCGATAGAAATGGGGATACCACTCTTGATCCTGTATATACTTGGCAGGAAGGTGAAGCTACAGCCTGGCATTTCTCAGAGATCCAAGAGTCTTGCATTGATCAGCCTAAGCGCGACTTTGCCATTGCTCGTCAGTCCGAAGCTGCATGCCCACTATCTATATCCTGGATTGATCATTTGGTTGATATTCTTGGCTGAGCGCTACGACGATCTGCTAGAGCATATTTCTTGGTCGCTTTCGCGAAAAAGAGTTGTGGCCATCATTTCTGCTCTGGTTATCATCACCACTCTTATCATTGGCTTCTCGAGATATGGACATGTCATCCGAGATGAAGAAATAATCCTCAAAGTAGACAATCTAGCCACAAGGCACGAGGCAGGCACGATCCTGTGCATAGATGCCAATGACTACGCCAACTGGAAATACCATGCCTATGCCCAGCGCATTGGCAGACTCAGTCTACGAGTAGGTGGTGATTGTACAGAGCAGTAGACTGCTAAGAGCAATGAATCAACTCATCTCTCTCTGGACCTGTGGACAGGAGGTAAATCTTGGTATCGAGCATTCTCTCAAGCTGTGAGATGTAGTCTTCAAGATCTGTCGGCAAGGAAGAACGATCTGTGCAGTGACCGATATCCTGGTTCCACCCAGGATAGCTCTGGTAGACTGGTTCGACCTCAGCACTATTGAGATCATAAGGCAGTTGATCAGTCGTACCATCGGCGGACTTATAGTGTGTAGCGGCCGATAGCTCTTCAAAATCATTGAGGCAATCAATCTTGGTCAGCACTAGATGCGTCAAGCCATTGATCATGATGCTATACTTGAGCTGTGGGATATCGATCCATCCACATCTCCGCGGCCTACCAGTTGTTGCTCCAAATTCTGCTCCATTCTTACGGAGCTTTTCTGCCACTGGCCCTTCGAGCTCTGTCGGGAAGGGCCCCGATCCTACGCGGGTGCAATATGCCTTGCTGATGCCGATCACCTTATCGATATGATGTGGTGCCAGACCGAGACCAGTGCATACACCGGCAGTCATAGTATTGGAGGAAGTGACGTACGGATAGGTGCCATAGTCAATATCGAGCATTGTCCCTTGGGCTCCTTCGGCCAAGATATTTTTGTCTGCCTTGATGGCCTTGTAGAGATAGTATTCACAGTCCGTCTTTGGCAGCTCGCGCACACGATCGATCGCCTCAAACCACTTCACTTCCTCTGCTTCAAGATCAAAGTCAATCTGCGGATAGATGGCAAGCAGCCCAAGATGCTTTTCTTTGAGTGCCGAGTACTTTTGGCGGAAGCCCTCTGACTCAATATCTCCGATACGTAGACCGTTGCGACCAGTCTTGTCCATGTATGTCGGCCCGATCCCTCGGAGCGTACTTCCAATCTTTTGATCTCCCTTGCTTGCCTCCGAGGCTGCATCTAGCATCCTGTGCGTGGGTAGGATGAGATGTGCTTTGCGTGCCACGAGCAGATTCTCTGTAGGACTCAGTCCAGCATCAATGAGATTATCAAGCTCTCTGCACATTGTGATCGGATCTATGACTACACCATTGCCGATGACATTCATCGTATCCGGTCTGAAGATGCCCGACGGGATCGTATGCAGGACATGCTTGTTCCCTTTGATGATGATAGTATGACCAGCGTTGGGGCCACCTTGGAATCTACACACGACATCATACTGAGGTGCAAGATAATCCACAATTTTTCCCTTGCCTTCATCTCCCCACTGGAGACCAAGAAGTACATCTACGGCCATGATAATTGATCTATGAGAACTTTAACAATGTGTCCTGCGAAGTTACAGAAAATGACAAGCAAGAATGGAGCTCACGATTGCTTAAAACACCGAGCTGATCTCATTCTCGTCCTTGATGTACTGCTTCTCCTCACAGTCCTTATTGCAAGAGCCATAAAGATTGAGTGAGTGATGCTTGATTTCAAACTCTAGAAGATCGCCCATCATGGACTTGATCTGTTCGATCCGAGGATCACAAAACTCGAGCACCTTGCCACATTCTATGCAGATCAGATGGTCGTGCTGTTTATAGCCATATGACTTTTCATACTGCGTCAAGTTCTTACCAAACTGGTGCTTGGTCACCAGATCACATTGCACCAGTAGCTCGAGCGTGTTGTAAACAGTGGCGCGCGAGACACGATAGTTCTGTGTCTTCATATGGATGAACAGTGCCTCCGCATCAAAGTGGTCTTCACGATTGTAGATCTCTTCGAGGATCGCGTAGCGCTCAGGTGTCTTTCGAAGTTTATTCTTCTTGAGATGCGACGAAAAGATGCTCTTCACCTCATCCATCAATTTCTTGCCTTGCTCTGTCTTGACTTTATTCATCTATCTAGTTAATCCTTGTCACAGAGGAAATGTTCTCCATCTTCTTGAGCTCATTGATCACCATATTGAGCTGATTGACATTGTTGACAATGATCCCGACTCTACCTTCAAAGTATCCCTCATCACCCTTAATCTGAAAACTCCGGATATTGATTCCTAGTTGTGAAGAGATCTTATTGGATATCCGCTCTACGACACCCGGCCCATCATCCATGCCATTGATCACTAGATCAACTGTGAAGCTACTTCCAATATCTGATGCCCAATTGACCGGTACTACCCTTGTAGCATAGTTGGCCAAGAGGTGTGTGGCATTGGGACAGGTGAAGCGATGGATCTTCAACCCAGACTTGAGACTCGTATAGCCAAATATGCTATCACCCTTGACAGGATTGCAGCAGGTAGCGAGCGCATACTCGTACACATTGCCAGGTTCTCCATTGATAAAGATCTTGGGTTGTTTCTGATTGCTACTCTTGCGTGGGCGCTTGACTTCTTCGGTCTTTTCGACTTTCTTCTTTTCGGGTGGTGTCAGGCGATTGTTGACGACGGTGAACTCTTCTTTGAGATTTATCGTCAACTTACCTGTGGCCAGTGCAAAGTAGAGCTCGGGTCGTGACTCAAAGCCAAAGTGCTGGACGACTGTGTCTATATTGTCTTCAAAGCCAATCTTGAGATTCTTAAACTTCCGCATGAGATTCTCCTTGGCGAGTTCTCCTTGCTTCCGTTTTTCTTCTTTGAGTGAGCTTCTGATCTTGCTGCGTGCCTTGCCTGTAACGACCGACTTGAGCCAAGACTCATTGGGCTTTTGACTCTTGTTTGTGAGAACAGATACTTGATCACCATGAGAGAGTTTATATCCCATGGGGACGATCTTATTATTGACCTTGACGCCGGTGCAGTGATATCCTATATCGGAGTGGATGGCAAAAGCGAAGTCCAGTGCAGTAGCGCCTTTCGGCAAAATCTTCAGGTCACCCTTTGGCGTGTAGACAAATACCTCTTCTGCCCATAGATTGGTCTTGAAGTCCGAGACAAACTCCATGGTATTGGTACTGCTACCTGGTGAGTCCATCATCTCTCGCACATTGTCAAGCCAGATGTCATAGACATTCATCTTCTTGAGGCCCTTGTACTTCCAGTGTGCAGCGAAGCCTCGCTCAGCAATCTGATCCATGCGTTCTGAGCGAATCTGCACTTCGACAAAGCGACCTTGTGGACCAATCACAGTCGTGTGTAGAGACTCATATCCATTAGACTTTGGAGTCGTCACCCAATCTTTTAATCTCTCTGGGATCGGCTGATGAACATCGGTGACGATGCTGTAGACCTGCCAACAGATAGATTTCTCCTTCTCGACAGGAACGTCTACGACAATACGGATGGCAAAGAGGTCGTAGATCTCTTCAAAGGGGACTTTTTTCTTCTTGATCTTATTGGATATAGAGAAGATCGACTTGGGTCTTCCAAATATCCTAAAGGGCACATCTAGTTCTCCGATCTGCTCACTGAGCGGTGTGATAAATTCCTTGATGTACTTGTTGCGTGCACGCTTAGTCTCCTGGAGCTTCTTGGCGACCATGCTGTATGTATCACGATCGGTGAGCTTCATGCAGAGATCTTCGTACTCTGTCTTGAAACTGTAGAGACCCAATCTATGTGCTAGTGGCGCATAGATATACATGGTCTCACTGGCTATCTTCAACTGTTTTTCTCTCGGCATCGCACCAGCTGTACGAAGATTGTGCAAGCGATCAGCCATCTTGATGAGGACGACACGTACATCTTGAACCAGAGATGACAATACTCTCTTGAAGTTCTCGGCCTGCATGCTGCCGACATCATATAGCCCTTTCAGCTTGGTCAGGCCATCGACGATCGATCCGATCTTGGCCCCAAACATCTCATGTATTTGCTCAGATGTATAATCTGAGTCCTCCACCACGTCATGCAAAATCGCAGCGACAATAGCTGTAGGTCCAAGACCGATCTCGTCTACACAAATGCGTGCGACCTCGATAGGATGTAAAATGTAAGGCTCACCCGACTTCCGGCGCTGATCATGATGGGCATCTATGGCAATCTCAAGAGCTAGATCCATATCGCGCTCGTCCTTGTCATCCATGAGATGACGGATCGAGTTTCTCACCTTGCGATAAGCTCTTTTGATCACGGCCAATTCGTCGCGATCATGTAAGGTCGATATGTCGATAGCGGCTTGCATTTTTGCCCTTGTAGCCTATAAATCTAAGGAATAAAGCCATTCTCTCAATACGTGGTTCCTGGCAGCTACAGAAGACTTGTACAATTTGTCAAAAGATGTAACTTTGCACCCCTCAGAAGAGAGGAAGTTCTCAGAACGAAAAAAGACACAGTATCGTCCCAAGATCGAATGCGGGTGTGGTGAAATTGGTAGACACGCTAGATTTAGGATCTAGTGCTTCACGGCGTGGGGGTTCGAGTCCCTCCACCCGCACTTCAATCAAAGATGCTGTAGGACCCAATCCATTTTGCCGAAAGGCAGTAAAAGAGCTCAGCCCAGCTCTCGTACGAGCATCCGTGATGCCCATGAAATGTGCCCGCTGATCTCGACCACTTACACTAGCAGATGAATATCGAAACTACGACCCCAAGTCCCTTGGAAATGTCTCTCAAGGTCACTGTGAGCAAGGATGACTACAATGAAGAGTACAAGAAACAAATCCGTGAGTATCGCTCGCAAGCAAGTCTCAAAGGATTCAGAAAGGGCAAAGCACCAGAGAGCATCATCCGGAAGATGTTTGGCAAGCAAATCCTGAGTGAGGTCGTCCTTAAGAGTCTTCAAAATGGCTTGTATGATTATCTCAAAGAGGCAGACATCCAATACCTCGGCAATCCTATTGTCTCCCAGGATCAGGAGCCGCTAGACTTTGAACAGAATCAAGAAGATTACAGCCTTAGCTTTGACCTCGGTATCGCTCCAGACTTTGACATCGACACGATCGAGATAGAGATCAAAGCGGACAGAAGCACGGCAGACCTGAGTGACGATGATCTCAAAGAAGGGCTCCAGCACCTGCAGAAGAGATATGGTCGTCGAGAAGAGATGAAGGATGATATCCTTGTCGATGACATGCTAGATATCAAGGCATTTGAACTGGATGGCAAAAACATCAAAGAAGGTGGCTGGGCCACTGACTTTCTGATCTTGGTCTCACAAATCAAGGATGAAGATGTAAAGAAGAAGCTTCTCACCTTGAAGGTGGATGGTGAATTTGACTTCAATGCCTTCACCCTGGAGTCTAATGACAAGGCTTGGGTAGACAAGCACATCTTGCGCAAAGAACCAGAAGATGAGACAGAGGTGGGTGAGATGTTCCGCGGTACAATCAAGCGTGTAGAGCGTCTGATTCCAGCTGAGATTGATCAAGAGTTTTTTGATCAGGCATTTGGCAAAGACCAAGTCAAAGAAGAGTCAGAGGCGCTGGATAAGGTCAAAGATGATCTGATGAGACACTGTGATCAGATGTCCGAGTCCATCTTGATCTATAATCTCCGCACATCTATCCTCGATCACTATGAGATGGATCTGCCCAAGGACTTCCTGAAGAGATGGCTCATGGAACAGCGCGAGACCACCGAGCTCACGGATGATGCATTTGACAATTTCGTCAAGGGCATGAGATGGACGCTTATACGGAATAAGCTCGCTGAGAAGTACGAAATCAGTGTGGACGAAGGAGATGTCTTTGAATCTATCAAGGAAGGCATAAGATCATACTTTGCTCAGTACTATCAATTTCATGAAGATGACCGTCTTAATGAAATGGCAGACAACATGATGCAGGACCAAAACACCTACAATCGAGAGTACGACAAGTTGCTCAACTTGAAGATCATTGAGCAACTCAAAGAAAAACTCACAATTACTGACAAAAGCGTCAGTAAAAAAGAGCTTGAAGAAGAATATCAGGAAATAACGGCAGCTATGAATGCTTAGGCATGAGATTTGTGCTTCTTAGCGTTGTACAATCATAAACTAGAAGGAAATGGACTACGGAAAGGAATTTTACAAGTACGCAACCAAGCATCAAGGAATCTCCAGTGCTCATCTCGAGAAGTACATGACGAGTGTGCCCAATATTCACGGCTTCACACCTCAGGTCATCGAAGAGCGACAAATGAATGTCGTGGGTATGGATGTATTCTCTAGATTGATGATGGATCGTATCATCTTCATGGGCGTACCTGTCAATGACTACGTAGCCAATGTCATCCAGGCGCAGCTACTTTTCTTAGAGAGCACCGATGCGAAGCGGGATATCCAGATGTTTATTAATAGCCCAGGTGGGTCGGTCATCGCAGGCCTTGGCATCTATGATACTATGCAGTATGTAGCTCCTGATGTGAGCACGATCTGTACAGGACTAGCTGCATCTATGGGTGCCGTGTTGCTTTGTGCAGGAAGCAAAGGAAAGAGGTCTTGTCTACCGCATAGCCGCGTTATGATTCACCAACCATCTGGAGGTATGCAAGGTCAGTTTTCTGATATGGAGATCAGCTACAATCTGATCAAGTCCATGAAGAAGGAATTGTATGACATTCTGTCACAGCATACCGGTCAGAGCTATGAAAAAATCGAGGAAGACTCAGATCGTGATAAATGGATGAGTAGCACCGAAGCCAAAGAATACGGCTTGGTAGACGAAGTACTAGAGAGAGCTAGCAAAAGCTAAATCCTCCTGATCAGAGCATTTGGGCGAAAGCCCGCTTAGAAAACACAAGACGATAGTCATGAAGGAAGAGAGAGATCATATCAGATGCTCATTTTGTGGGAAGGACAAGAATGAAACCCTCATCCTCATAGCTGGTATAGAAGGCCATATTTGTGAAGTATGTGTAGAGCAGGCCGAGCAGATTATCAATGACGAGCTCGACTCTAAGATCGATGCCAATCAAAAAAGCTACGCTCTCCCTGAGTCTATCACACCACAGCAGATCAAGACCTTCTTGGATGACTACATCATCGGGCAAGATGAGGCGAAGAAATATCTCTCAGTGGCCGTCTACAATCACTACAAGCGTCTGCGCCACAACAACTCCGCATCAGAAGTTGAAATCGAGAAAAGCAATATTCTCTTTGTAGGAAAGACGGGTACAGGCAAGACACTCATGGCGAAGACCATTGCCAGATTTCTTGATGTGCCATTTGCCATCGTAGATGCGACCGTGTTTACTGAGGCTGGATATGTGGGTGAAGATGTCGAGAGTATGCTGACAAGACTCTTGCAGGCATGTGACTATGATGTCGCTGCCGCTGAAATGGGTATCGTCTACATTGATGAAATCGATAAGATCGCTCGTAAGTCGGACAATCCGTCAATCACAAGAGATGTGAGCGGAGAAGGTGTGCAGCAAGCCATGCTCAAGATGCTTGAGGGCACCGAAGTCAATGTGCCACCTCAAGGAGGACGCAAACATCCCGAGCAAAAGCTCGTTCCAGTTAATACGCAAAACATCCTATTCATCTGCGGCGGTGCTTTTGCTGGTCTAGAGAAAAAGATCTCCAAGCGACTCAACACGACAAGCATAGGCTTCCGTGCAGAGGATAAACAGACGCGCATAGAAGATACAGAGCTCCTGAAGTACGTGATTCATACCGATCTCAAGAACTACGGGCTGATTCCAGAGCTCTTGGGCAGACTGCCTATCCTGACCTACTTCAATCCTCTCGACAAAGCAACGCTCGTACGGATCCTGACAGAGCCCAAAAACGCTCTCGTCAAGCAATATGAAAAGCTCTTTGAGCTGGAGGGTGTGGAACTCGAGTTTCCAGAAGAGACGATTGAGTTTGTTGCTGAGAAAGCTATAGAATATGGCCTCGGTGCCCGAGGACTCCGCTCGATCTGCGAAGCTATCATGACAGATCTTATGTACGAACTTCCTTCTCAGAAAGACATCAGATCATTTGTACTGAGCAAGAACTATGCACAGGATAAGCTCAGCAAGGAAAAACTCAGTAAGCTCCGAGCGGCTTAGGTCTTGAGATGCCTCGTTATCTCCTTGAGATATCTTACCTAGGAACGAAATACGTCGGATGGCAAATACAGCCCAATGGGCTATCCGTCCAGCAGGTCATACAGGAGGCTCTTTCCAAATTACTTCATGAGGAGGTGAATGTCATAGGATGTGGACGTACAGACGCTGGAGTCCATGCAAGTCAGTATTTTCTTCACTTTGATACCGCGGAACACATTGATGAAGGACGCCTGACGAAATTGCGCTACATGCTTCCGCGAGATATCGCCTTCATCTCCCATCAAGAGCTTGACATTGAGTTCAGCGCCCGCTTTAGCGCAACGTCAAGATCATATACTTATCGGATTCACACTGAGAAAGAGCCCTTCTTGATAGGACTATCCACTCTCATCCATAGGGCAGAGAAGTATGACAAAGAGATCATGCAGGCTTGCGCCAAAATGCTCCTTGAATACGATGACTTTACGAGCTTCTGCAAGTCAGGATCAGATGCCAAGGGAAGAGCATGTGGTCTGACAAGAAGTGAATGGGTCTTTGAGGATCAAGGATGGAGTTTTCATATCACAGGTAGAAGATTCCTGAGAGGCATGGTGCGCCTAGTGGTCGGGATGTGTCTACAGGTTGGCCAAGGAAAGATGAGCATAGAGGAAGTACGACAAGCCATGGAAGAGCGCACACTGCTTCCTAGACCCTTGAGTGCTCCGGCAGAAGGCTTGTATCTCAGCGAAGTCCGCTACGACTCTGATGAGAAAGCACAATAGACCTAGGCAACATGAATCACCGTGCGGACTCTCATCAGATTCCCTTACTTGAGAGAGCGAAGGATGTGCTCAACTGCATTGAGTAGTCTCGGCAGACTCTTATCCTTAGTCTCCCACACAATTCTAAGGTCTACTTGATAATCATCATGCACAAGTTTGTGTCGTAGACCTTCGATGCGCCTCCACTGTAAGTGACCATACTTATTCTTGAATTCTTTGGACAACTTATAAGCCGCCTCTCCTATGATCTCGAGATTTTTAAAGACGGCATCTTGCAGCATCTCATTTTCTTCAAAATCCGCCAAATCCAAGCCCTCTGTGTAGCTCATAATTTTCTCTACAGATTTGAGCATATGCATCAGACGTTCTCGATCTTGTAGTCTATCCATAGATCAAGATTTTCTCTTGATTGACTACATTGACAAATTCTTCTTTGAGTTGGCTAGATTCTACTAGGTCAATCTCTCTCTGGAGAAGATCTTGAAGCTCTTGGCCTAGGCCTATATAATCAAGCAGATCAAGTTCTGCAGAATCTTTGAACCGAACGAGCAAGTCGATATCACTTTCTTCATGGTACTCATTTCTTGCAAATGACCCAAATAACCAAGCCTGTTCTACAAGAGAATGCACGAAATATAATCGCAACTTCCCAATGATTGCATCACGCTCGGAATCTCGTTCTCGTCGTTGTCGATAATCCTCAAGTCTATGTTGTGCTAAATCAAGAGCCGTCTTGGCGGATGTAGACTCCTTAACAAGCTCAAAAAGCTTCTCTCCCAGATAGATTGCCTCCAGTTCATCCAATTGCGAGTTAAAAAGCTGTGCCAGAGGCTCAATGATATACGCTGGTGCTATTCTCTCATTTCTTTCGATCTTGGAAAGGGTAGATTGGTCAATACCGACGGCTCCTGCTACCGCTCTTAGTGGTAATTCATGCTCCTTTCTCAATGCAAGTATGTGTCGACCAAATGAACTCATCTTGTATTTAGAAGATATTTTCTAGAAATAAAGTTCCAAAACTTATAAAATCCTCACAAATCCCGCCCATAGGTATCTGTAAAAGAAAAAGCCGACCCAACGGAGCTGGATCGGCTTTGATATTTATCGGTCAAGTCTGATCGACTATTCCTCTTCTTGCTTAGCTGCTGCTGCAGCTGCGGGTGCATCGTCTTCAAGCTGACCTTTGAGGGATGCAAATACATCCATATCTCCTAGGGTAGTCTTCTCGACTTTGGATTGATGCTTCGCCAGCGTAGATCTCGTCTGTCTTCTTTGCTTCGTCTTCTCAGATCTTACAGTATCCTCAGCCTCCTTATTGATATCCTGCCAGAATCTCATATGACTCACCATGATACGCTTGTCGTCACGGTTAAATTCGATCACCTTGAAAGTCAAAGTCTCATCTGCCTGCGCAGAAGTTCCATCTTCTTTCTTGAGATGTCTCGTAGGAGCAAACGCTTCTAGACCATATGGTAACTGAACCTTAGCACCACGATCTCCCACAGAGATCAAAGTCGCCTCGTGATAGGATCCAATCGGGAAGACATTTTCGAAGGTATCCCATGGATTCTCTTCCATCTGCTTATGACCAAGTGAAAGCTTACGCGTATCAAAGTCAATATCCAAAATCACTACATCGATGTTCTCACCGACTTTGGTAAACTCACTTGGGTGATTATACCTCTTAGTCCATGAGAGATCGGAGATATGAATCATACCACCAATTCCTTCTTCAATCTCGACGAATACACCATAAGGCGTAAGGTTTTTGACCTCTCCACTCGTCTTAGAATTGACTGGGAATCTCGTATCGATACCTGTCCATGGATCATCAGATAGCTGCTTGAGACTGAGAGACATCTTACGATCCTCTTTGTCGATTGTCACTACTTTGACTTCGTGCTCCTCTTCAAGCTTGAAGAACTCTCGTGCATTGACCGGCTGGCTTGACCAGCTCACTTCTGATACGTGGATCAGTCCTTCGACACCTGGCGTGATCTCTAGGAATGCCCCGTAGTCTTCGATATTGACGATCTTTCCTTTGACGACTGATCCTTCTTTGATCTCGTCACCAAGCACATCCCATGGATGTGGTTGAAGTTGCTTGAGCCCTAGAGAGATTCTTCTCTTGTTCTCGTCAAAGTCAAGAACGGCTACCCGCACCTTCTCATTGATGCTGAGCACCTCTGATGGATGGTTGATTCTACCCCAACTGATGTCAGTGATGTACAGCAGGCCGTCTACACCACCGAGATCCATAAAGGCTCCAAAGTCAGTGATGTTCTTGACAGTACCCTCGAGTACCTGACCTTTTTCAAGGCCTGAGATGATAGCTTCTCTTTGTTCGGCAAGATCGCTCTCGATGAGCGCTTTGTGAGACACGACAGCATTCTTGATGACCTCATTGATCTTGACCACCTTGAATTCCATCGTCTTACCCACATAGGCATCATAGTCGATGATCGGCTTGATATCGATCTGTGATCCAGGCAAGAAAGTCTCAAGTCCTCCAGCATCGACGATAAGACCACCTTTGGTCTTGCTGACGACGACACCTTTGATGACCGTACCATTTTTGTAAGAGTCAACGATTCTCTCCCACGCTCTGAGGAGCTTCGCTTTTCTTCTTGAGAGGACGAGCTGTCCCTTGTCATCCTCTTGCTTCTCTACATAGACCTCCACAGCATCACCGACCTTGAGATCTGGTGTATCGCGAAATTCAGAAAGAGATACAAGTCCGTCTGACTTAGAACCCATGTCCAGGATGACGTCGCTATCTGTCATATGAGATATCGTCGCACTGACGATTTCATTCTCCATGAGCGAGTTCATCGTAGCCGTGTAAGACGCGAGATACTTCTCGGTGTCTTCTTCGTTGTAGTGCGGTGTATTGCGATTTCCCTGAGTCCAGTCAAAGTCATCATGCGCTACCGGCGGTTTCTCAACGATTGCAGTCTCAGGCTCGGGAGTGGCTACTGCTGTCTCTACAGCTTCTTGCTCCTCGGCTTGAGTGTTTTTTTCCTCCTGCATAAAAGGTTTGTTTGTTAGTGAATAAATAGTGTTTCAAAAAGGACTGCAAAGCTACGGTTTTATTGGGGTTATCGCTTTGATGAGTCAAGGACGATGTCCAACTACACAAATAGTCTTTTGCGTCATATATATGCTCCTCTTGCAGAGTTATCTATACATAGCAGCTTATCATCAGACATAGGGCTTTCACCCAAAAAAATTGCGACTGATTTCGATCTCCAGAGGAGATTGACCTATCTTAAGCCTTCGATTCAAAATCAAGTCTATGTCGACCACCGAAGAACGTCCATGGCTGGGGAATTATCCCGCTGAGATTCCAGCCAATATCGATGTCAACAAGTACAATTCCATAGTCCAATATCTTGACGAAGCACTGAGCAAACATGCAGCCAAACCTGCTTACAGCTGCATGAATAAGACGCTCACATATGCTGACGTGGACAAAAAATCTGCTGCTTTTGCAGCCTACCTACAGATGCGTGGTCTGGAACCAGGTGATAGAGTGGCACTGATGGCACCCAATGTATTACAATTTCCCATCGCAGCCTACGGCATCTTAAGAGCAGGTATGATTCTGGTCAATACCAATCCGCTCTACACGGAGCGAGAGATGGAACATCAGTTTTGTGATGCTGGCGTCAAAGCTGTCGTCATCCTCGAGAACTTTGCTCACAAGCTCGAGCAGATTATCGATCGTACAGAAGTCAAGTTTGTCATTACCACCAGCGTGGGAGAACTCCTCGGCAGCCTCAAGGGCAAAGTCGTCGATATGATGGTGCGCAAAGTCAAGCGCATGGTCCCAAAATTCAACATACAAAACGCTGTCAGTTTTTCTGAAGCGCTCAAACAAGGAGCTAAGTTTAAGCTCAAGCCATACGAGGGGGGACATGAAGACGTCATACTCTTCCAATACACCGGTGGCACCACAGGCACGAGCAAAGGCGCCATGCTCACCAATCGCAACCTCATCGCCAATATGCTTCAATTCAAGGCTTGGCTCACTCCTTCTTTGGGTGATAAACCAGAGGAAAACCTTTGTCCACTTCCCTTGTATCACACCTTTGCATTTACCGTGTGTGGACTCTGCATGCCTGGTATCGGAGCCCATACCACTCTCATTACCAATCCCCGTGAGATCGGCACGGTGATCGAAGCTATGAAGAAGAATCAAGTCAGCATCCTCGCTGGAGTCAACACCCTGTTCAATGCTATGCTCAATCACAAAGAGTTTGACAATATAGACTTCAGCAATCTCAAGTGTACCGTAGGAGGAGGCATGGCTGTGCAGACAGCTATTGCAGAAAAATGGCAAGAGCGCACAGGATGTACCCTTGCAGAAGGATATGGTCTCACCGAGAGTTCTCCCATCGCCTCCTGTAATCCGCTCAATGGTGGAGAACAAATCGGCACCATCGGTATGCCGGTACCAAGTACGCGTATGCGCATTGTGGATGATCAGCACAATCCCCTTCCAGTTGGTCAAGTCGGTGAACTACAGATACAAGGACCACAAGTCATGAAAGGCTACTACAATGACCCAGATAAGACTGCAGAAACCATCAAAGATGGATGGCTGTGTACTGGAGACATCGCACTCATGCAAGAGGATGGTTATTTCAAGATCGTGGACAGGAAAAAAGATATGATCTTGGTATCTGGCTTCAATGTCTACCCCAATGAAATCGAAGATGTAGTGTGTCAACTTGATGCTGTATCAGAAGCTGCTGCCATTGGAGTCCCGGACGGCAAGGGAAGTGAAAAGATCAGGCTCTTCATCGTCAAAAACGAGAAAATCTCAGAAGACGAAATCATCCAACACTGTCGTCAGAATCTCACAGGATACAAAGTGCCCAAAGAAATTGAGTTCCGAAAAGATCTACCCAAATCGAATGTCGGAAAGATCCTGCGTCGGATGCTCAAAGAAAATTCCTAGTAGAGACGTAACTATGCAGCTCAATAGAAGCTCATGCAATCTTCAGATCATCAGCTAGGTATAGATGTCGGTGGCACTGGTATGAAAGCCGCTATCGTCAATACCTTCACAGGGCAGTTTGTCACTGAGAAATACAAGATGGGCACGCCTGAGCCAAAGGATCCCGAAGCGATCTCTGGCGCCATCAAGCAACTTATGGATCACTTTGAATGGCAAGGTCCTATCGGATGTGGCTTTCCAGCCATCATCCGCAGAGGTAAGACTGCCAGCGCCGCCAATATCAATAGAGCTTGGCTCAACTTCCCCGCCGAGGAGTACATATCGGAGCGCGTAGGTCAGCAGTGTTTTTTGGTCAATGACGCAGACGCTGCTGGTATTGCTGAGATGGCCTTTGGTCAAGGGCGTGGGGTAGATGGCACTGTCATATTGCTCACACTAGGTACCGGCATCGGCTCTGGGATCTTTGTAGATGGCAAGCTCGTACCCAACACCGAGATGGGACATCTCAAATGGCACAATTTTGAAATTGCAGAGCATCACGTGAGCAATCGTGCTCGAGAGCGACATGATCTGGACTGGCGCACTTGGGGCACAGCGCTCAACGAGTATCTGGAGCATATCAATTTCCTCTTCTCTCCGGCAATGATCATCTTGGGCGGCGGAGTTAGTAAGAAATTTGACCTCTACGAAGAGTATCTTACCGTAGACACCGTACTCAAGCGTGCCTCATTGATGAATAATGCTGGCATCACAGGTGCGGCTATGCATGCAAGAACTTGTCTAGGACACTAGGTGATTAGTCACTAATTTTCTCGGCTCCCGCAGCTATAACGAGTCTTCTCTGCTGCAATTCAATATCTTCTGGAAAGAGGTTCAAGCCTTGCTGCAAAAGGCTCTTGGCTTCTTCATTTCGCCCTGTCTCAAGACAGTACCTGGTGAGGGCTTGGTAGGTTTTGAGCAGACCCCAACTCGGCTCTGAACTACTCGATACTTCTGCTTCCAATTTCTCCTTGGCCTCGAGAAGCATAGAATAGGCAACCTTCCCTCCGCCAAGACTTTTAGGCGTGTAGCTATCAAGATTCCCATAGACAAAGCAGGCGCGCGGGTTATTCGGATCTAGCTCCGTGGCTTGCTTTGCCCAGGACTTGGTACGTTGGGCCTTCAACCACTGTGAAGGACCTTTATACCATTGGAGAGTAAATCCTGAGATATACGAGAGCAGTGCTAGATCCTCCGAGTCAAGACTTGGTCTCGAGCTCAGCAGTTCGATCGCTTTATCACAATACATTTTGGCGAAAGCCTCATCCTGATCCTCCCGATATTGATAGTGAATCCCAAGATAAAAGAGCCCAAATGAGTGCCAATAATGATCCTCCTCAAACCGCTCCACAAAACTCAATAGAGTCTCTGGACCTTGCACGAAGGACTGCTCCAGTGCCTGCTCAAGCTGAAGCTGGAAGGATATCGGCTCACTCGCCGACCACAGCATGCTGGAGATCAACAAACAAGATATCACTACGATCGTCTTCATACGAGGATTAACACAAAAGTCTTTCTAAGGATGAGCTCCATGGACGCGCTTTCGCGAAAATGACCTGCGACGGACCTATTTTTTCCGATCCGATACCTTCATGTAGATGGTGGCATGTACGACTTCTGTACCATCCGCATCCTTGACTGACACTTCGCAATCAACTTGATCACATGATTCCCAATCTACCTCCGAGAGATCACATGTAGCCGTGAGATCCGTCTTTGCTTTGTGCAGATAGGACACATTCATGCCGACTGGTATCCACCTGCGATGCTTGGGGATCGAGGCTTCCATGCAGATTCCTGCAGCAAACTCGCACAAATTGCAACTCGCAATGGCGTGGACGGTCTTGAGGTGATTGAAAACAGCACGACGCTTGCGCATAGATGCCTTGATGTAGTTGTGCCTTAACTCGATGATCTGAGGGCGAATCGTGAGGAAATAAGGCGCCTTGCCTGCTACAAGTCGGGAAAAGATACGCTTGCCAAATGGCTTGGCACTAATACGATCCTGCAGCTTGAGTAGATAGTTCATAGTATGATAATAGCTGCGATAAAGGTACTGCCGCAAGACCACAAGGGTCAGAATGCGACAGTACCGAGACTTGAATCTGCTATGAAGCTCTTTGGAGTGCAATGTAACCCAGCTCAATGCCGCGACGGACCAGTCCAGCTGCATTGAGGACCTCAAGCTTGTGCATGATATTTTTCCGGTGAGACTTCACGGTGTGTTCGGAGATATACAGGGTCGATGCAATCTGCTTATTGCTCTGCTCCCATGCAATGAGATTGAGCACTTCTACTTCACGTGTAGAGAGCTTGGATATCATGGGCGAGGTATATTGGTTAGATCCATTGGCCTCAAAGCTATCGTCGTCCTCTAGGGGTGTCACTACCCGACTGGGTAAGATGTCACCGTCATATCAGGAGGGCGGCCAATTCGCCTCGCGAATCTATATCCAACTTCCGATAGATCTTGCCTGCGTGATACTTGATAGCATGACTACTGAGGTGAATCTCTGCAGCAATCTCCTTGTAGCTCTTACCCGCAAGCAGACCGACGAGCACCTGATGTTCCTGATCCGAAAAGCTCTGCTGAAGTTTTGACTCAAGAGCGGATTTCGACAGCTGGTCAGGATTAGATTCTGTGAGCGTCACAGTCTTTTGGAGCGCAAGCTTGACTGTAGTGAGTAGTGTCCGGTCTTGAAAAGGCTTGACGATATAGCCGGCTGGCCCATGCGCATATGCCTCCTCCAAGGTCAGCTCGTCATCATGAGAGCTCAAGAAGACAAAGGGAATATCTGGATGATTGACCGTCATAGACCGGGCCACGTCAATACCACTGTCACCAACTCCAAGATAGATGTCCAGCATCACAAGATCTGGTTGATGCTTATGGACAAGGTCAAGGCCATGACGTGCATTGTGGCCAACGCCTACGACTTGAAAGTCATGTTCTTGTAGGAGAGCTTTGAGATCCTGTGCAATCAGAGGATCATCTTCGATGATGAGAATCTTTTTGATGCGTCTGTGCAGATTTCGCTTGCGCAAATGTACAGTCGCTCACGAGCTGTCCGTGGGCAAGAACACGACATTTTGATCGATGCAATCTGAGATATCCTGCAGATCAGCCAAAACTTCTAGCAGCAAATGCTCCTGCAAGTCAAGGTATGACTCAAATTGCTCTAGTACGATCTGTGCTGAAGTCAAGCTCACGGCGCAAAGATGATGGTGGGCATTGTAGCTAGAGCTACCCTATTGGGTAAAGTAAATTATTGACCATGAGAAATTGTCAGAAGAGCTTCAAAGTAGTCACAGGACTAGGTGTCGAGCTAGACGAGCTGAGACAAAAATATTTTTTGTGAATTGTCTCACTGTACTATATTTGCACGCGCTGCTCAGGTAGCGAGGTATGAAGATACCAGGTCCGGTAGTTCAGTTGGTTAGAATGCCTGCCTGTCACGCAGGAGGTCGCGGGTTCGAGTCCCGTCCGGACCGCTTAGAGCCGATTTCATTGATTTGGAATTGGCTCTTTTTTTGCTCTGATTTGATCTAAACCGCCGGTATACGGGCGTTTCGCGATTGATCCAAGATTTTCCCATTATCAAATGGGATAAAATAAGATATAATAAATACCGCACCTGAGACCGCACCTCACTATCTTTAAGGAAAGTTAGTGTATGAACCAGCGGAACTATCAGTTTCGTCTGAAGGAGGCGTCTGCCACAGGTGCGACATCCATCAGGCTACTCTTCTATCATCAGGGCCAGAGGTGGCTATATGGTACAGGATGCCAGATTATCCCTTCTCTATGGAATCCAGATAGTCAAGAACCCACAAAGTCGCGAAAGCTCATCTCTGAGTACTCGAAGTCAATTCCTCAGCTCGATACTCAACTCAAGAATATCAGGGCAAGGCTCAAGAAGATCGTAACTCTATCGGACGAATGGTTTGGACTGGCCGATATGAGCATGACCACACCTAAAAAGAAAGACTGGAAGGAATACCTCGACTCCAAGATCAAAACTGCACGACCTGAGCAAAAGAAGGAAAAGCGAAAAGACTTCAAGCTCAGTGAGATCTTCACAGACTTTATCTTCAGAGCTGGCAGAGGCAAGATACTGACCGATAGCGGCTCTCGGTACAACTACAGCACAGTGAAGGCCTACATGACCACCAAAGAGGCTCTTGACAAATTCCAGGATCATTCCTCGCGCCAACTCATGATTGAAGATGTAAGTAGGGAAATGATAGAGGATTGGCTTCAATACCTATACTCAGAGAGAAATGTGAAACCAGCCTATGCCGGTCGCTGCATACAGCATCTCAAAAGAGTGGTGAGAGAATTCCTATCAGGTATTCAAGATCAGAACTACAAACTCATCAAGAAAGATGAAGAGCCATTGATCAAGGACATCGAGGTCAGGCGAATACTTTCATCTTTGGATAAGATCAAGAAGCCAAAGTCTCAGTCTACTCATGTAGCACTTACTCGGACAGAGGTAAGAGTATTGTTTGAATTGGATGACATGCCAGCTCACCTATCCAAGGCCAGAGACATATTCCTATGTGGTTGCTACACTGCTCTCAGACACTCAGATTACTCAAGGATCAGGCCGCACCATATCAAGGGCGAGTACATCGAAATGATCAATCAGAAAACCAAGTACAAAGTCAAGATACCAATCAGGCCAGAGCTAAGGACCATATTAGAGAGACACGACTACTCTATTCCCGAGCTGAGCCCTCAGAAATTGAATAAGTATATCAAAGAAGTATGCCAGCTCGCAGGTATCGACGGCATGGTCCAAGTCAATGAAACCTCTAAGGGTCAAACCGTCATCAAGTCAAAGCCAAAGTATGAACTCATGACCACACACACAGCACGACGAACAGGCGCGACCAATATGTACTTAGCGGGCATCCCTGCGTATGACATCATGAAGCTGACAGCACATAAGAAACTGGACTCGTTCCAGAAGTACATCCTCATTGATCAGCTCGATTCTATCAAGAGGATTGAGCAATCAGATTTCTTCAAAGGCGCAGGCCATCTAAAGATTGCATGATATGGATATTGAGCAAGAAGACTACTACGGACCAGAACTCGAAGATGAACTATTTGAAGAGGATGTGTGGAAGAGTGCTTCAGGTATAATTTTTTTGGTCAGATCAATAAAAAAATGTTATCACATTGACTGGGATCAACATGGTTTGTCTTTCACTGACCACATACGACCAACTGTCCATCCTCAGGTACTTGAAGTATTTGACTCAGAAGATTCAACGGAAGATCAATTACTCTACCTTTCTGCACTTACGTATGAGGAAATACAGAAGATTAGTCCGACTGATCTTGAGATATTACTCCTTAGGATTAAGACAACCAAAACTTGGGAAGGGATGCCGTTGAGTGCGGTTAAGAAGGGTGAAGGGATGTATTTGGAAGTCTTGAGAACTACAATAGATCAGCTCAAGACAAGATCGAAGGAGTTTGAGTACGAAAAAGCTAAAAACGAAATTCAACTTGGGGATAATGCAGAAGCATTGGGAGCAAACAGCTCGTTAAAGGATCCTGATCGGATCAGACTCTTTATAAGATTGGGAATTTTCAAACTACTTGAAGAGAAGAATATTTCAGAAAACAAGTTCGCAATTGCCTTGGTACGGTTTGGACTGGTTGAGAAGAGCGAACCTCAAATCATTCAAGGGTACATTAACAAACTGAAGAATGGTCGACTCCCTAGTACCAGTGCACATTTTGAAGCCACACTCTCAGAAATAGGCTTAGATATGTCTGATTGATTGAAATTAGTCTAAGACTAAGTAAAGACTAACATCTCTTTGTGTCTGAACTAAAAATTCCGACATGGAGAATATGACAATCATTCCCCTTAGCAAGGCTGAGTTACTCGCAACCATTCAGAGTAGCATCGAAGACGCAATCTCTCAAGATAGAGAGAATCACTATCAAGATCACAAGTACTGGACCGCCCAAGAAGTTGCCGACCACTTCAAGGTAACTCTAATGACTGTAAGCGCATGGGCGAAACAAGGTATCTTGACGAAGTATCGTATAGGTCGAAGAGTCCTATACAAGAGGGTTGAAGTACTCAAGGCCCCAATCAAGCTAGAGTACTAGGCAATGATTGACTTTGTGAAGATTGAAAGCCCGGTTGACGAGGACAGGCTACTCGCTCTTGATTTCCTTGATTGGAATGGAACATACAGCGTGGCTACAGGAGAGAGCAAGTACCCAATTCGCTCCAGATTTCATGATTTGTACTTAACCATCACCTCTAGAGGTTTGAAGCTGCATGGCTCATTGCATAAGCTCTACAATGCAATCACGGGTCAGGGGTCTCAAAACCATAGTATGTTCTCGATCAACCAGCTCGACACTACCATTGGTTGGTTAGTAGATCATCTACAAATCTCAACCTCTGAGGCACTAGTAACGAATCTAGAGTATGGAGTCAATTGTAAGGTGCCTATGGGCCCCAGCGATTTGATAAAGTCTCATGTAATCACTTGGTCTGGATACAATTACTCGAGAAGGGAAAACTTTGACTACAAGGGTAGATACTACCAGTGGGAACGTGACCAATACTTCATCAAGCTATATAGCAAGTCAGAACAGTATCTATTGGATTCAAACCTACTCCGATTCGAGAAGAAGTCTATAAAATCGGCTTATCACTCTAAGCTCGGCATTCAGCACGTTGAAGACTTGCTGCAACCTGAGGTTCATCAAATTCTCAGATCTGACCTACTGAAGACTTGGGACAAATTCATCATGATTGATCCTCAGTGGATCTCTTGCGGAGAGATGACCAATAGTCACAGGGAGCGACTTCAGCGGTATTCCAATCCTTTGATTTGGGAGCAATATCGAGCAAAGGGAGCTGGGAGATTCTACTATCATAACAAGAAGTTCAGAGAGTTGAATTCTCGCACAGGAACCAATTCAATGCAGCTTCTTCTGCATGATTCTATAGCAGCCAATTGGGATGATTTAACCGATTTGCAGAAGAGCCTTCCATTAGATGATTTCACCATAGTGTATAGTGTGAAATCTGACAATCAAGAACCAAGTAGAAGTCACATACCAAAGGGCACATATCCAGATGAGATATACTCTCTCGAGTTTGACCATCCAGATAGAAAGAAGTTGAGGAATGCTAGATCAAACTTGAAACAGCGATTGCTCACACTAGCTCAAAAGGCCCAACATTCCTTATTTCCACTTTCTGAGCAAGTACAATTGAGTCAGGCACAATACGAGGACCTAAGTAATTGGATTGATACACCTCACGATGTATTGAAAGACTTGAACTTAAATCAAATAATCTAATCACTCTAATAACACTCTAATGATTGAAAATTTCGGTAACAAGAGAAACTCAAATGGATTTGATAAGAGGCCTGAAGATGCCAAACTTGGAGGACGCAAACCATCAATTAACAAGGAACTCCAACAATTCGCAAATGGCACAGGATGGCTTGAATTCAAGAAATCTGAAGTAGTGATTGAGGAAAATTCTATAAAGGTCCCAATGCCTAATAAGGTCCAGCTCATTTGGAGACTTCTGAATATCGCTATGACAGGAAATGGAACTCACGCAGTAAGAGCAATCCAACTTGTCATGGACAAGATCGACCAAATCAATGATAACGAACAGGCTGCTCAAAGTAATATTGATTGGAGTAAGGTATCCCTGTCTGCTCTCAAGGAAATTGTGAATGCAACAAAAGACTCAAACAATCTCCCAAATGACATACAACCAATCATGTTATATGTCAGTGATCCTGAGCATGATAAGAGCGATCCAATCATGTAGAAGCTGACATTGTCTTATCTTGCACAACAAACAACTCCTATGAGCAGATTCATTTGGGCTCCTCTCTTGTTAATACTTTTTTCTTGCAGCAAACCTCAAGACGAGTCTCTTGGCCATGTCACGCAGCCAAAGCTTCCAAAACGAGTTCTTCCGTTCGTTGTAGAGAATGCAGAAATATCAAATTCAAAGTCGGCCGATAAGTACCAAATCCGTGCGTACTTGAAAGAAGGGTATTCAGACAGTTTAGACCTAGATGGTGTATGTAGACAGCTCCATAAGCACTGCAAGGATTCATTTGGCTTCGATAGATCTACAAAACGTCTGTTTTACAACATGCAGCTGTTCAGAGGTAGAGAAACCGCTAGGAGAAATGTTAGCTGGATCGCGAAGTGTTCGAATAGCGGTCCGAATCAATCTCTTAAGGTCCAGACCAATAGGATGGTCTTAGAAGCTATACAAAAGCACAACAGCGATCAACAGAGGGTTGAGGAGGCATTCAAATTAGATGAACTCTTGAAATCTAAAGGCTCGGACCTCTGCAGTGCATACTTCGCAATGCTAGATATAGAAGATGAGGCAATTTCACTGGCAGACAAGAAATATCCCCAATATGGCGAAAAACATCAATCCTATTATGAGCAACTACTGAAGGATAAGAAACAAGAGTTGAGGAAGACTTTGGCTCTGAGTTCATCTCAGTTCCTAGCATTGTCAAAGGCAGGATGGATAGTGTGTGGATAAGACACAGATCTAGACTTGCGTTTAAGAGCATAGAATCCCTTTGTAGGGTGAAAAGCTTGCTGAATCGGTGTTAAAGAGAATCTTTCTTGTTGCAACTTCGTTATATTCGCCCAGGCTTGAGCGTTTTGGAATAGTTGTTGACGTTAATTAGCCTAGATCCTCTAATTATGGACGAGAGAATTGAGACATTAGAAATTGCATTGACACATGTTAATGGTGCGCCAGTGACTCTAGGAAGTATACCTTCCGAAGGCCTAAAGTCATTTTTGAATGTTCTTGGTGCCCTGAGGGAGATAGTAGAGGCTATTCATCCTCAGAATGATTTCAATTTTGTTATATCGGAGGGATCTGTTTCCGGAGCACTTGAGGCTGACCAATCTCCTATGAGTGGGATCGTTCGAGCAATAGATCAAGGAATCAAGTCAGAATCAGACAATGTGACGATCGTTAACAATCTGCGGATCATACACAATGAGCTAAAGCCTGATCACAGACGGTTTAGATTTTCTCATAGAACTGTTGACTCAAGCCTGACCGATTTCGGGGAAAAAGTAAGGTCGGTTGAACGTATACGCAAAAAAAGAGGTCCGAACAAGAGGTATAGTTCTTATGTTGGTGTTGCAACTGGGTATCTCAATCAGATCGGTGGCACTAATCCAGAGTACCACTTCAATAAAGGTCTTGAAAATCATGTCAAGATTTCATGTACAACAGATGAATTAAAGGAGATTCAGGATTCTGTTGGAGTGTATGAGAATGTATCATCATTGGTGGTGCACTCTGAATCAAGTCAGACGAGCGAAAGTAATACTCCACTCGTACATAAGGCAATCTTAGAATCTAATTCTGTAGGACCAATCAAACACTTCCTAGAGTCGTACAACGCTGAAAATGAATTAGTTACTAAGTTAAAAATGATGTACAGGCGTGCCGTAGACTCTGATCGTGAAGAGTGGAGAATGATCTTGAAGTATCTCTTGGTTGGTTTTGATCATTCAAATTTTCACCAAAGTGAAATGAAGACACTCTTGGTTCTGAGCAAGACGTTCAAAGAAGATCCGAGTATTGGTCCTCTCAGATCTAACCTTCTTGAATCGTATCAAAAGCTCATAGCCAAGGTCTAGTCAGAGTTGTTTCCCCTTACCCATTCATACAACATTGCTCCGGCAGAGCCCGACTTTCTGGCAATTGCAATCCGGTACATATACAAGAACCAACTCCATTCAGGCCTTATATACAAGATGGGCAATACTGTCAATGTTATCCACTTCGATGGAACAAGAATACTGATCGAGCCAGTTCGAAATCCACATTGGCACTACACAAAACTCGAATATGTTAGCAGCGGTGATATTCCTTCCTTTGTTGCACAGGCCGAACTCATAGCGGAAAGAGCCAGACCTCAATACGGACAATACTATTCAGGAGAGTACTACGATCTGGCCGGCACGCATCGTGGCCAAATGGCTGATCAGTTAGGTGAACGAATGACCTGTGTTGGATTCTGTTTGAATATCTTGAAAGGATTTCTTGAAGAAGACTATCTGTCTTACCAAGATTGGGGAGAAGAGTCTAATCCAGAGCCAGGATACCTAGAGAGGTATTGTGCATCATTGGATATTGATCCCGAGACGGTTAGAGATTCTCATCGCAGGATCACGCCTATCGAGCTCCAAGCAACCGCTAGAATATCCTCACTACCCGTTAGTCATGCGGATATACAGGAGTTCGTGCCAGAGTTACGTCATTTCCTTCAAAGGAGTCGTCAACAGAATGATTCAGAAGAGTAAAACTACGCACCCTACACAGCACCTTTGAGTTAAAAACCCAAATTATCAAGTAGTTACATGGCCTTATAAGGTCCCGTCCGGACCGCATAGAAAAAGACTTCGCAGAGATGCGAGGTCTTTTTTTTATTTCTTCATATGGCCTATGCATGACATCATTGGTTTGTTACATCATCGCTAGCACTTTTTATCCTTTCTGCAAGCAACACGTCCTCCCCACGTCAATCACATCAGCTCTCTCCATCTTCTCCCAGAGAAGTCCTAAATTCGCGCCACTCTGCGAGTGCCCCCTTCTGCTACCCTCTTGTCACAAGCAAGAATTATAACAAGCAAGCGTTCTATGACCATTTTAAAATCCACGATCCTCAGTACTGTGGTAGGCCTTGTCCTACTGATCTCTTCGTTTGCCCTTGAGGCTCAAAATACCAGCACCAACGTACCCATTGAAGTGCAGACGACCACTCTGGAGTATCTAGGCAAAACTGGCTCTGTAAGAGATCTGGTACCTATAGGTGCCACAGATCCCATCAAAAGGCAAACTGCAAAAGACAAGAGATATGTGCCCAAAAACTTCGTGGGTCGAGGAAGGCTACCAGAACCCAATCCACTAGCTCAGCCAATAGGACCAGATCCGATCCGTCAGAGTACGCAATACAGAAGTTCTGTACTCATCGAGCCAGAAATCAACATAGATGGCATCACTGCCGGACCGCCCAATGATCCCACAGGCGATGTTGGTGCCGATCACTATATGCAAGCCGTCAATGCCACACGCATCGCGGTTTATGACAAGCAAGGAGTATTGATCACGTCGTTTGCGGCCAATACGATCTGGAGCCAAATCGGTCAATTTTCGGCAGGAGATCCAATCATCTTGTATGATCAAGAAGTAGACCGCTGGATCATCACCGAATTTCCATCAGGAAACCGTCTACTAGTCGCTATCTCAGATGACAGCGACCCTCTCGGGAACTATACAGCCTATGCCTTTGGTACGCCCAATTTCCCTGACTATCCTAAGTATGGTATATGGAGCAATGCCTACAGCGTCACGACAAATGAACAAGGACGTGGTACTCATGTCAGCTACTTTATCAATCGAGAAGAACTACTGGCCGGTGAGCCCGATGTACGCATGCAGCGCATCACTTTCACTGGTGAACAAGGCGCTCCAGGATTTTTCGTGCCGACACCAGTAGATTGGACTGGACTATCTGCTCCCACAGAAGACAAACCCATCATCGTATCTCTACGAGATGATGCTTGGGGCTCTGCCACTCAAGACCAGATTTTGGTCCACACATTTGAGCTTGACTGGGACAATCCAGACAACTCTCAACTCGTGACCTCAGCAGTGGTAACCTCGCCCTATGATAGTGACCCTTGCTCAGTTCCCGGCGCAGGATTCTCTTGCGTGCCTCAGCCTGGCAATGGTGGTGGCCTAGATGGGATCCCATACACCATTATGAATCAACCTCACTATCGCAACTTTGGCAGCTATGAAGTCCTGCTCATGACCTTCATCACAGATGTGAGTGGTGGGAATAATCTATCTGGTATCAGGTGGGTCGAGATGAGAAGGCAGGATGATAGTGGATGGCAAGTATACCAAGAGGGCACTTGGGCACCAGAAGATGGACTAGACCGATATATGGCCACCATCTGCATGGATGGTAGCGGCAATATCGGGCTTGCTTACAATGTCTCAAGTGAAGAAGAATTTGTCGGCGTGAGGTATACCGGAAGACGTGCAAGTGATCCGCTTGGCGTCATGACCGTTGACGAATACAATTGTGTAGACGGGAACCAGAGCATTTTTTCTGGAAGTAGGTTTGGTGACTATCCTCACATGAGCATAGATCCTACTGATGATCGCACATTTTGGTTCACGATGGAGTATGCTGGCGGTAGTAGTACCAATACGAGAATCGTCGCATTTAATCTTGGTAAAGACACAGTGGATCTCGCAGCCATCAGCCTTGATGAACCTGTGAGTCGTGATGACTTGACGGATATGGAGACGGTCACTGCAACATTTGAAAACTTTGGTCTAGACACGCTGGAGACCTTCTCCGTAGGTTATCAGATCGCCGATGAAGCACCAGTAGTCGAACCGGTAAACTTTACCTTGTTTCCAGATAGTACTTATACCCACAGTTTCGCTCAGCAGGTAGATATGCAAAATCTGGGAGACTATGCCTTCAAGATATTTGGCTCGGTGGATGATGACCGCGCACCACTCAATGATACGCTTCGGACTAGTGTGCGTAAGATCGCATTCTTTGATATAGGGATGACGGACACTCGACAGCTCGAGAATATCATCTGCTCAGACTCTACTGGTCTAGAAGGCGTCATCACGAATTTTGGTACAGAGACCTTGACAGAGGCAGAGGTGGATGTCTTTATCAATGGCAGCTTGAGCTACTCCCAGCCATGGACAGGAAGCTTGGCTTTCGGAGAATCAGAGCCCATCACATTTGCAGTACCTGGTCTCAGTCAGGGTGAGAATCTTATTGAGCTTATTACCCGCTCACCCAATGCAGAGATGGATCAAATAGTCACTAATGATACAGTCCGTACCACCATCGATGCGATCCTCTCTGGGGTGTCAGTATTTCTCAATTTGACGACTGATGAGTTTCCAGCAGAGACCATGTGGGAGATCCTGGACGAAGAAGATGAGGTAATATACAGTGGTGGTCCATATGGTGATGCCGAAGCAGAACAACTCTTGACTTTTGAGCTCTGTCTTGACTCAACTGCTTGCTATCGATTTGTTATCGAGGATACCTATTCTGACGGCATCTGCTGTGACTTTGGCGAAGGCAATGTCGAAATTCTTGATAGAGATGGAAATCTCATCGTATTCTCAGATGGAGAGTTCGGCGCCTCATTTGAATCTGATTTTTGCCCGATCCGCATGTGTATGTTGGATGTAGACATCTTCTTTGAGCAAGAGTCTGCGCAGGGAGCGTCAGATGGAAGGATCTTCTTGGTCGGTCGCAATGGAAATGGAGAACTAGAGTACTCCATCGATGGCGGAGAGACTTTTCAGACCAATGGGCTCTTTACCGACTTGATAGCTGATAGCTATGAGATCATCGTCAGAGATGAGCTCGGATGTACCTACTCGACAAGATACAAGTTGGCCGGCTGCTCAGTTGTACTCGACATAGACGTAGATCACCCAAGTGATGCTGGTGCTTCGGACGGGCAGATTACCATCATGGCAGAGAGTGGCCAAGAACCTCTCATGTACAGTATCAATGATGGAGTCGATCTTCAAGCAGAACCAGTCTTTGAAAATCTGAGCGATGGTGAGTATGGAATCTTCGTGATTGACTCCTTTGAGTGTATTGTCCAGCGTGAAGTAGTACTAGATCACCTTGTCAGTGCGGACGATATCTTCAGTACGAGCAAGATCACTGTTATGCCCAATCCTTCAGATGGACTTTTCACAGTGCGCGTGGATGGCCTCTCACATGGATCAGCATTTGTAGAGCTAGATATCTTGGATCAACACGGAAGATGGGTGCAAAGCAATAATCTCACTCTCTATGATGATTATTACATAGGACAATTGAGTCTCTACAAAGAAGCCAGCGGGGTGTACTTCATTGTTCTCAAAAACTCGAGCAATCGGCAGCTGGTCAAGATCATAAAGCAAGACTAGGCCCTGTAAAATCTTGAGTACCTTTGGAGGCCTCAAACAAGTGTCTATGGTCTTCTTGGAATTTGAACAACCGCTGGAACAGCTGTATCAGCAGCTAGAAAAGCTGAAGGAAGTCGAAGCAATCGGAGATGTCGATGTCTCGAAAAATGTGAAAGATCTTGAGAGTAAGATTGTCAAGACCAAAGAAGAAATCTACAGCAATCTCACTGGTTGGCAAAAAGTACAACTGTCAAGACATCCTCAGCGGCCTTACACCATGTACTACGTCGAAAACATCTTCGATGAATTTGTAGAGCTGCACGGCGACCGACAGTTCAAGGATGACAAAGCTATCGTCGGAGGTATGGCCCGGATAGGTGATCAAAGACTTGTCGTCATAGGGCACCAGAAAGGCATCAATACCAAATTGAGACAGTATCGCAACTTTGGTATGGCCAATCCCGAAGGATATCGTAAAGCCCTTCGTCTGATGAAGATTGCCGAGAGATTTGATATTCCCGTATTGAGCTTCATTGACACACCAGGTGCATATCCTGGCCTGGAAGCGGAGGAACGTGGGCAAGCCGAAGCCATTGCACGAAATCTATTTGAGATGAGCCAGCTCAAGGTACCCATCGTCTGCTACGTCATCGGCGAAGGAGCTAGCGGAGGTGCCATTGGTATCGGCCTTGGTGATCGTGTTTTCATGCTACAAAATACTTGGTACTCAGTCATCTCCCCAGAGTCTTGCTCAAGCATCCTTTGGAGAAGCTGGGATCACAAAGAAGAAGCAGCAGAGGCGCTCAGACTCACACCTGAGCATATGCACGGCTTTGGTATCATAGACGGGATCGTCAAAGAGCCTCTAGGTGGGGCACACAATGACCCTGAGGCCATGAGTCAGATTCTCAAAGGGCATCTACTTGAGCAATTCAAAGAACTGTCCAAGGTCAAGACCCAAGATCTGATAGATCAGCGCATTGAGCGATACAGTAGCATCGGCAAATTTGCGACGGTAACAAGCTAGATCACATGTTCAAGGATCTCGCACCAGTGAGGTATTTTCTCGACAGGAGTTTTGAGCGAAAGCTCAGAAATCAATTAGATAGCTCTACGGCTTCCGCCAAAAAGGACATCTACGTCCGTGATGTGGCTATACTCTTTGATTGTACTGAGAAAACCCATAGATCAGCAGTATTCGCCTTTGGCAAGCATCTCAAGAAAAAACGCATCAAGCCTCACTATCTGGGATATATTGCCAAGAATGATCACGCTGATCTTCTCAAGATCCCGATCTATACAGACGAGGACGTCAAGATGAATGGCAGCGTCGACTTGGAGAAGATCGCCGATTTTGTCCAAAGGCCATGGGACATACTATTCTGCGTCACAGACAAGGCACCCAAGCACATGGTTTATATCACGGCCCTATCCAAGGCTCATCTCAAATTAGGCTATCCAGCCGGGCCGCAGAAGTATCTTGACATCATGATAGATGTAGAGAATCCACAAGATCTCTCTGAGTTTTTCAATAAAGCAGAAACAGTAATCAATAGCATATGTCCGAGCATAGATTGAAAGGTACTGGTGTTGCAGTAGCCACACCTTTTTCGCAAGGTCATGTCGACCATGGAGCTCTGACGCGTCTTGTAGAGCACATCATCAATGGTGGTGCAGAGTATCTTGTAGCTCTGGGTACCACGAGTGAAACTGCGACGCTTTCGCGAAAAGAGAGGGATGATGTCCTGGCGACTATTCTATCAGCATGTAAGACCCGCGTACCAGTATGGACAGGGCACTACGCTAGCAACAATACACAAGCCATACTTGAGGCTCTCAAGGACAGTCGACTCCTAGGCATCTCGGGACTTATGCTGAGCACACCTGCTTACAACAAGCCCAATCAAGAAGGTCTGTATCAGCATTTCAAAGAGATCGCTCATGCGACTGATCTTCCGATCATGCTCTACAACAATCCAGGAAGAGCTGCTTGCAACCTCACTGCAGAGACTACCTTGAGACTAGCTCACGATTGTCCCAATATCATAGCGACCAAAGAAGCATCTGGTGATATATCACAGATCTGCGATATCCTTCAAGGCAAGCCTGATCGCTTTGCAGTACTCAGCGGAGACGACCCTGCGGCTGTGAGTCAGATCGCACTCGGTGCTGAAGGTGCCGTGAGTGTCATTGCTAATGCGCTTCCGAGAGACTTCAGTGATATGATCAGAGCAGCAATAGCTGAAGATTTTGCAGAAGCGAGGCGACTACATCACAAGATCTGGAAATTGCACAAGCCTCTCTATGCAGAAGGTAATCCGGTGGGTCTTAAAGCTCTACTTGAAATACTTGGGATCTGTAGCGAGGAGGTCAGACTACCGCTAGTCTCTGCCACTGATCAGTGCAAAGCAGCACTGAGAGCTGCTCTACCTGGTTAATTCTGAAAGGCTACAGGCATCGAAGCTCAGACTACTCTATGCCCCTCACTCTCGAGGCAAATGCCTTGAACATGCTCGAAAAATTACCATCGGGACCACGAGCCTCGCTGCCCAGTTCAAACTCACCGTCTACGATCTTAAATCCCCAGCCAAATACTGATTGAGGTTCATACTCGACTGTATCTTGACTCCATCCATACCGCACGTCGAAATAATGAAAAGAATCTTGAGAAACTGGCTCGACTTGATAAAACCCATCACTGAACCAAGTCATAATCTCCACATCAGGATCATCTAGATATGGCTCGATGATATCGTGATTGGCTTGGATCTCAAACATCTTATCCGTCTCTGCTCTAGCATCTAGGGTTGACCACCATCCACGATAGTACTTTTGACCAGATCGCGCCACTCCAAACCATAAGAAATTATTGAGGATTGAAGGGCTTACTTTGAGCTCTTCGTAGGAAATTTCTCTTTCATTGAGATATGACTCAAACACCTTCGTAGCCTTGGACTGATTGTAAAATGTCCAAATCATATACAGGCTGGATATAATGATCCCGGCCCAGTTCCATATGGCCCTTCTCCGATCTCCACGCCTGAAAAAACAAGCTGTGATCAAACAGATCAAAAATGGCGCTGTGTAAAATGGATCAGCCACAGAGATATTGTCCCAAGCCACGCGCATATCAGAAAATGGCCACAAAAGCTGCGTACCATATGAGGTGAATGAATCCAAGATAGAGTGGGTGCCAATCGTCAGAAAGAAAAACCAGACCCACTCCTTGTAGCTCACGTCAATCTCATCTAGCGTCCTCGTCAAATATGACCTACCGATCAAAAAGAACACTCCGATAAGTACCACCATTAACAGCAGGAACACAAGCCAATTAAAACTTCCGGTAATCTGCGAAAAGAAGGATATAATCCCGTGTATAAATAAGCTCAAGACTGCAAGAGCACCAAAATAGATGCTCCATTTGTACCAAGATTTTTGATAAGTACCACGGCCGTAGAGCCAATGCGTGAAAGCCGCGATCAACCAAGGAAACAGTACTGCAAACAGAAGACTATGAGAAGGACCACGATGAAATGCCAGAGATTCCATCTCCGTCATCCATCCACTCGCAAATACATCAAGATCAGGGATCGTACCTGCAATGCCTCCCCAGACCATAGCTCGGTTGCCTAGTTTTTTACCCAGCACTGCCTCACCGACAGCCGCACCCAAGGTGATCTGTGTGATAGAATCCATTAGGACTCTAACGTATGAGACTCAGAAAGTTTCGAAAAAATAACAAGGTGACTACTCAATGACCGCAGATTCTGGGACAGTGTTTATATTTTGTAAAGCGATCCTTGAGGCCCTTTGCTCTGCGCTCTTCTTATTAAATGCGTCTGCTGAGGCGATCTGCTTACCATCGATCATGACCGCCATCTTGAATTTATCTCGCTTGTCGTGCTTGTACTTGGAGATCGTCTTAAACTGGACTTGCCGTCCTGTCTTCTGACACAACTCCAGGAGTGTGGACTTGAAGTTGTCATCGGTGCGTTCGAGTTCTTCCATATTTAGATACTCTCTCAGCACTTTCTGTACGATGAAGTTGCGCGCACCTGAGTAGCCTTGCTCCAGATAGATTGCACCTACAAGTGCTTCAAAAGCATTTCCCAGCATACTGCTACTGATCCTGGCCGAATTAAACTCTTGCAACATGACATCCAGCGACATCTTCTCCGCAATCGTATTGAGAGACTTTCGCTTGACAACTTTGGATCTCATCTTAGTGAGGAAGCCTTCGTCCCCTTTCGGGTACTTCTGATAGAGATACTCTGCTACAATAGAGCTCAATATGGCATCGCCTAGGTACTCAAGGCGCTCATTATTACTGCTAAATCCATTATTGGTATTGTTGGACGATCTATGGAAGAAGGCACTCTTGTAGAGCTTGAGGCGACAAGGCACAAAACCTATGATCTCCTTCATCCTGCGTGCGAATTCCTTATCCTCGCATAGGTAAAGATTATAGCTACGTCTGATCCATCCTACCATAAGCGTCTAGATAGATTTGAAAATTACGCTCGCATTGTGCCCACCAAAACCGAAGGTATTGCTTAATACAGAATTCACCTTTGTGTGCTTGGCCTCATTGAAAGTCAGACGAAAACGACCGTCTATCTCAGGATCATCTGTGAAGTGATTAATGGTAGGAGGTATGAAGTCATGATTCATGGCAAGTACACCAGCAATGGCCTCAATCGCTCCTGCTGCACCTAGTAAGTGACCAGTCATCGACTTGGTAGAGCTGATATCTAGATTGAAGGCATCGTCACCGAATACCTTGTGAATTGCTCGTAGTTCTGCGATATCCCCAAGAGGAGTAGATGTCCCGTGGACATTGATATAGTCAAGTTCGGTGCTGCTAAGACCAGCCTCTTTCATGGCCATCGATATTACATTGGCGGCACCAAGACCTTCTGGATGTGGTGCTGTAAGGTGATAGGCATCTGCTGTCATTCCAGTTCCTACGACCTCGCCATAGATCTTGGCTCCTCTGGCCTTGGCGTGCTCATATTCTTCTAGTATGAGAACTCCTGCTCCTTCTCCAAGGACAAAGCCGTCTCGATCCTTATCAAATGGACGGGAAGCCGTCTCAGGGCTGTCATTACGTGTAGACAGTGCCTTCATAGCATTGAATCCACCGATACCAGGCTTGAGCACCACTGATTCACTGCCACCTGTCACGATGACATCGGCTTTGCCTAGCCTGATGTAGTCTGTGCTATTGATGATGGCGTGAGTAGAGGAGGCACAGGCCGATACTGTACTGTAATTGACACCTCGTAGACCATACTTGATCGAGATCTGACCAGGCGCGATATCCGGGATCATCTTCGGGATCATGAAAGGACTATAGCGTGGCACACCACTACCAAGTGTATGTGCTTCGACATCAAGCTCAAGACTTCCAAGTCCGCCGATCCCCGAGCCCCATATCACACCAGCACGGTCTAGATTGATCTTGTCCAGATCTAGACCAGAATCCTCCATGGCTTCTGCGGTAGCGGCTAATCCCAGCTGAGCAAATCTGTCCATACGACGGATCTCTTTGTGCTCAAGACGATCTTTCATGTCGAGACCTTTGACCTCACAGGCAAATTTGGTCTTGAAGTGCTCTGGATCAAAGTGGGTGATCATTGCTGCACCTGAAACACCATTTTCCAGACCTGCCTTGTATTCATCAGCAGTATTGCCGATGGGTGTCAATGCACCGATTCCTGTAATGACGACTCTTTTCATAGTCCTAAATAATTGACCTCACAAAGATACCAAACCGAAGATTGCTCCCCTTTTGAATGGCTTTGCTCAAAAAAAAATCCACAAGACCTTGTAGGCCTTGTGGATTGCATTTTCATTATAGAGTGGGATCTAGCCCTGTAGCTGTGACTCTAGATATTCCACTGCCTGACCGACAGTCTGAATATTCTCTGCTTGCTCATCAGGAATAGAGATGTCAAACTCCTTCTCAAATTCCATGATCAACTCCACAGTGTCTAGAGAATCAGCTCCAAGATCATTCGTGAAGTTGGCCTCGGCAGTAACATCTGCCTCATCTACACCAAGTTTGTCCACGATGAGTTTTTTCACTTTTTCTGCAATTTCAGACATGATAGCTTGTTTTTGATTTTGTGTCGCAAAAGTAATGTAATCAATCACATACTCACTCCTGCTCATTAGTAAATACATCTCTCTAAGTCAACAAATCGTGATGAAGTTCCCCAATACCCAAAGCTATACTTAGTGTCCTCACCACAATTAGTACCTTCGTCGCTTAAATCTTTCGACACCATGAAGATTGTAGATCACCAGAATACCAAGATCGTAGCCACAGTAGGCCCAGCATCTAGCTCAGAAGAAATGCTCACATCTCTCATACAAGCTGGTGTGGACATATTTAGACTCAATTTCTCTCATGGCTCGCACGATGTGCATCAAGCGACGATCGAAAAAATCTTGAAGCTTAATGAAGCTCACAATACCAATGTGGGAATCTTAGTCGACCTACAAGGTCCGAAGCTACGAGTGGGCAAGATAGAAAATGAAACACTTGATCTCAAGCCTGGGGATGTACTCACATTCGTGAATGAGGAGTGTGTGGGCACGATGGAGAAGATCTATATGAGCTATGAACCCTTTGCAAGAGATGTGCAAGTCGGTGAGCGTGTCTTAGTGGATGACGGAAAGCTCATCCTAGAGGTGCTAGAGACGAATCTCAAAGACACTGTCAAACTCAAGGTACTTTATGGTACTAGCATATCAAGCCGAAAGGGAGTAAATCTCCCCGATACCGCCATATCTCAGCCATCAATGACGGAGAAAGACAATGCAGATCTGCAGTTTGCCCTCAACTTCCCGATCAATTGGGTGGCCTTGTCCTTCGTCAGATCTCATGAAGACATGGTCGACCTGAGATCCAAAATCGACGCACGTGGTCACAGCGCCAAAATCATCGCCAAGATTGAAAAGCCCGAAGGCGTAGAAAACATCGATAAAATCATCAAGGCGTCCAATGCCATCATGGTTGCCCGTGGTGATCTTGGTATCGAAGTGCCGATGGAAAAGCTCCCGGCTATCCAAAAGAAGATCATCAAGAAATGTATCCAACGTGCAAGACCGGTTATTGTAGCCACGCAGATGATGGATTCGATGATCACCTCACCTACTCCTACCAGAGCTGAGATTTCAGATGTAGCCAATGCCGTACTTGATGGAGCAGACGCCGTCATGCTCAGCGGAGAAACTTCTGTAGGTGCGCATCCTCTCAAGGTCGTAGAGGCAATGAATAAGATACTGGCTGAGACCGAGAAGCATTATAGCATGGAGGGCAAAAAACCCAAGCTCAGCAAGAAGTCATCGACCTTCTTATCTGATGTGATCTGTGCAAGTGCCGCTCGCACGGCTGATGACATTTCGGCGAAAGCCATCATCGGTCTCACCATCTCTGGGTATACCGCATTTCGAATCAGTAGTCACAGACCACAGTGCAAGATTTTCATATTCTCGGAGGTCAGACAAATCCTGAGTACGCTCAATCTCGTCTGGGGCGTGCAGTGCTTCTACTATGACGGATTCAACAATACGGAAGAGACCATCTACGATGTGGTCGAGATCCTCAAGAAGCAAAACAAAGTCAATGCCGGCGATGTCCTCATCAACACTGGAATCATGCCACTTCATGCCAAGGGACGAACCAATTTGGTGAAGATCACTGTTGTAGAGTAAGAATCGATCGAGAGACAAAATGCATTTGCCTTTCGCCGCGTTCTTGACTATGGCATGAACAATAAGATGAAATCACACCTCTCTTTGGCACTCTATCTGTGCCTTTCTATATCGGCAATTGCTCAAGGGCCTACACGCGTAGAAGTCCTCGAGATTCAGACGGAAGAAAAACTCATTGCCGCACAGACGGATTTTCTCCTACAGAACTATGACAAGGCCATAGAGGGCTACGACGCAGTCCTAGAACTAGATGCTCAAAATGATGTGGCCATGTACGAAAAAGCGAGATGCTACGCAGCTCTCGATCGTGTGGATGATGCCGACAAATTTTTTGATCGGGCGATCACTATGAATCCAAGTAATGCTTGGTACTATCTCACTTATGCCAAGTACAAAGAAGATGCACTACAGTTTCCTGCAGCCTCGGAGATTTATCGCAGACTGAGTCAACAGTTTCCTGCAGAACCAGACTATCACATTTCACTCGCTTTCTCAGAGCTGAAAGCAGGAAACCTGAAGCAAGCGGCTCAGGCCCTAGAAGATCACAAAAAGCTCCTTGGCCCCACAGAAGAAAACACCTTAAGACTCTTTGATATTTATAAGCGCACCAAAGACTATGACAAGACTGAGGAAGTGATGCAAGACTACCTGTCTGCTTTCCCTGACAATACCACCATCCTACTCCAATACGCCAATCACAAGGCCAGTAGGAATCAAGATGCTGAGGCCAAGAAGCTCTATGGCCGCATTTTGCAGATTGATCCAGAGCACTCCCAAGCCTCCATACAGTATGCTGCCATCGGCCGTGAGAGTCAGCCCGAAGATGAACAGATCACTGTACTCAAGACAGCGCTAGCTAATAGCACGGTGGAGTTGGATGATAAGATCAAACAGCTCATCCCATTTGTCGAGAAATTTGTGCAAGAGGATAAAGCTGAACTGGGACCAGCGCTCTTGGAGGCCACGGAGATCTTGGTCCAGACACATCCCTACGACGCCAAGAGCTATGCCATTGCTGGAGATGTCACAGCTCAGCTTGGAGAAGTAGATCAAGCCATCAGCTACTACGAGCAGACCATCGAGCTGCGCAATACCAATTATCAAGTCTGGGAGCAGCTCTTCTATCTGTATCACGAGACATACAATTTCAAGGCAATCACAGACAAAAGTGACCAAGCACTGAGCCTTTTCCCAAACAAGGCACAGCTGTACTATCTGTCGGCAAGGGCTTTCGCCCAAATGAATGATCACGAAGAGGCACTCTATCTAGTCGATGAGAACATCTACATGACAGGTAGAACGCCCGCGGCGCAGTACCGTGCATTATTGCTGAAAGCAGAAATCCTCTCAAAGAAAGATCCAAAATCGGCAGAACAACTAGCTCTCAAAGCCATCGAGATCAATAGTGACGCACCTGCGGCTCATCGGGTCTTGGCACTGTCCCAAATCACCTCCGATGCCAAGAAGGCTCTAGAGATCCTGAAGGCCCATCCAGAGCCTAGCAGTGCAGAATACTACCATATACTTGCTTTGACGCAGGCACAGATGAACTCTGGAACGCAAGCAGAAGCGCACTTTCAAAAAGCGCTAGAACTCCAAGACTCTCCCTTGATTCATATGGCCTATGGAGATTATCTGGCAGAATCTGGACAATCAGATCAATCCCAGATCCAATGGACACGAGCAGCAGAGTTACTACCCTACAAGGATCCCAAGCTCCAAGAAAAGATCAAGCAAGCTCAGAACCCCTAGTCATGAGGAGTATATTGCTAGCAGCTATCGGTTGCATCTTTCTCAGTAGCTGTGCAAGCTTCAGACCTGCCACGGATGCAGATCATAGCAATCGCAAACTCAGCAAGACAGAGCTTCTCAAGAGTAGTAGACCCGAAAGTGACTGGTCTTGGCTGATTGCAAAAGCCAAGATCAGACTGGAGTCAACCGAACAAAGCGGCTCTGCGACAGCACAGATACGTATCCGTCGAGATAGTGCCATATGGATGCATGTCTCCAAAGTCAAAGTGGAGGCTGCGCGTCTCCTGATCGATACTGACTCTATCTATGTCATAGATCGGATCAACAAGCGCTACCTTGCTGAATCTATAGAGTCCATCGGAACACGATTTGGTCTAGAATTAGACTATAATAGGATTCAGCGCCTGGTCATGGGTGAGCGAATCTGGGAGTACGACAACAAGGCCAAGCTCATGCGGAGTGCTAGTCAATACCAACTTCGCGATACCGAACGAGATATCATCCATAAGGCGTGGTTCAGTACAAGCACTTTGCTGATGATCTCACAGCTCATTGATGATCCACGCTTTGGGAATATGGAGCTCAGCTATGCAGACTATGAACAGCATGAAGCCTATGGTCCGCTAGCAGGGAGTCGTACCATCTTTATTACCGATAGCCAAAAGGCCACGTACCTTTGTGAGATCAGCAAGATACGAGCCAAGTGGAACCAGTCTGGATCCATGAGGTTTTCTGTACCGAGTCACTACAGCAGAGTCAGCCCATAGAGTCTTTGACCCTGCTCAAAGCAAAAATCACAAGAATGAGTAGCGGTTGGAACATTGGAGAAAAGCAACGGACCGTCAATAGTCGTGAATATGAGTATGCTGTACTCGTCGGTGTCATCAAGCGGGATCAGACCGAAGAGCAACTCACGGAGTATCTAGATGAGCTTGAGTTCCTTGCACTCACGGCAGGAGCCAAGACCGTCAAGCGCTTTGTCCAAAAGAGAGAACATCCCAATAAAACGACCTTGATCGGGAAAGGGAAAGTCGAGGAAATCGCAGAGTACATCGCTTCACATGAAGATATCAGCATGGTGCTATTTGACGATGACCTTAGCGCCATGCAGACCAATAATCTGGAGGAAAAATTTGCTGTCAAGATCATTGATCGTAGTAGCCTCATCCTTGACATATTTGCTCGACGAGCTCAGACCGCTCAGGCAAAGACTCAAGTAGAGCTAGCTCAACTGCAATACCTACTCCCAAGACTCAGAGGTCTATGGACACACTTAGAGAGACAGCGGGGTGGTATCGGTATGAGAGGACCAGGTGAAAAAGAAATCGAGACAGATCGTAGGATCGTCAGAGACAAGATCTCCAAACTCAAGGATCGACTTGATAAAATTGATCGCCAAAGCCAAACCAGACGCAAAAATCGCGGAGCACAAATCCGAGTAGGTCTTGTAGGATATACAAATGCCGGCAAGTCTACCCTGATGAATCTGCTCTCCAAATCAGATGTATTTGCTGAGGACAAGCTCTTTGCTACCCTTGACACTACCACCCGCAAAGTCGTCCTCGATCGAATGCCATTCTTGCTATCGGATACGGTGGGATTCATCAGAAAACTACCACATCACCTCGTCGAGAGTTTCAAGTCTACACTCGACGAAGTCAAAGAATCAGACCTGCTTCTCCATGTCGTAGATCTATCCCATCCTCAATATCAGGATCATGTCGATACGGTCAATCGCACTTTGAAAAATCTCGGTGCTACTGACATCGAGACCATCATGGTATACAATAAGCTCGACAGCTATCGGGAGCGCTACTTTGATGCGCTCATTCCTGCAGAAGACAAGGAGCAGATCATGGGTGAACTCAATCAAAAACTTGGCGAAGCACATGATGGTGAGACCATCCTCATTTCGGCGAAAGCCGGAGACAACATCACAGAACTAAGATCTCTGCTCAAGGCCAAAGTCTCAGAGCTGTATATGAAGCGCTACCCATACATGACAAAACAATGGTAAATCAAGCACCTAGTATCGAAGAGCGATATGCGCATCTTCTTGTGGACTACTCTCTCTATCTGCGAGAATCAGATAAGCTCTACATCCGATCTACCATGCTTGCAGAGCCGCTCGTGAGAGAGATATATGCTCTTTGTGTAGCGCGCGGAGTAATTGTGGAGTCCAGTCTCAGCTTCAGAGGCCAGTACAAGACGCTCATTACTGCGGGATCTGATACTGCCTTGGAGACTCCTTCGCCTTTCTCGGAAATGGCTTTTGCAGAGTTTGATGCATTTCTTGATATCCGCGCACCCTACAATCTCCGAGGAGCGGGAAACCTGCCCCAAGATCGTGTGGCACTGCGACGCAAAGCAACTAAGAATCAATCCAAAAACTATCGCGAGCGTACCGCCAATGGCAGTATGCGTCGCACTTCTTGCCAGTATCCGACCCTAGCTGCCGCTCAAAATGCAGGCATGTCTCTGGATGACTATCGCAGCTTTGTGTACTCGGCTTGTCACCTTGACAAGACAGATCCTGTGGAAGAGTGGAAGAAAGTCTCCGAGATGCAAGCGGCTGTTGCAGAGCGGCTCAATCGTGCTGATAAAATGAGCTATCATGGACCCGGCACTGATCTACACTTTCGTGTAAAAGATCGGGTCTGGATCAACTCTGATGGCAAGACCAATATGCCATCAGGTGAGGTCTTCTCCGCACCGATAGAAGACAGTGTCAATGGTGTAGTGCACTTTAGCTACCCGTCCATCTATATGGGCTCGGAGGTTGAGGGCATCACGCTGTGGGTCGAGGATGGTCTCGTGACCAAATGGAGCGCAGATCGTGGCCAAGATGTGCTTGACAAGGTCATGAAGATTCCTGGTGCACAGAGATTTGGAGAAGTGGCAATCGGCACCAATACACAGATCGATCGCTTTACGAAGAACATCCTTTTTGACGAGAAGATAGGTGGCACCGTACATCTCGCGCTCGGTCAAGCCTACTTGCAATGCGGAGGCAAAAATGAATCATCGATACACTGGGACATGATCGCCGATATGTCCACCGATGCCTACATCATGGCAGATGGCGAAAGGATCTATGAAAACGGGAAATTTATCTTCTAGAAAAAGAAAAGAGATTGAACGCTCCGGGGTAAATGGTGTCCGCTAGGATACCTTAGAAGTTGCTACACGACAGAAGGAAAGCGCTCAATCTCTAAGATGCCAAATAGGTCTGCTACAGGTACTTGGACATCGACTACACCCTTTAGATACCTAGCATTTCAAAAGCGTTGCCCAGAGATGAAAAAAAATTGAAAAAAATTTTCTTGGCAATCACAAATCATTGATTTTCAATACAAAAAGAGCTCAAAATAATTCAGAAATTTGCTCTACAAAGACTAGAATCATGCAAGTAGCACTCATAGCACATGATGGGAAGAAAGCAGAACTCGTTTCCTTCGTCCTCCAAAACAAAGATGTTCTTCAATCCGCAAGCTTTGTGACGACCGCCACGACAGGGACACATATCAAGCAGGCTGGATTTGAATGTCGACCAGTACTCAGTGGCCCCAAAGGTGGCGACGCTCAGATCGCCGCGCTCGTAGCTACAGGTGAGGTCCAGCTCGTATTCTTCTTCAGAGATCCACTCGGCAAGCATCCACATGAGCCCGATGTCCAGATGCTCATGAGGATCTGTGATGTGCACAATGTACCTCTCGCCACCAATCCCGCCACCGCGAGTTTATTGCTCAAAGGACTGCTTGCATAGATACCTTTGCGATCCAGAGAGTTCAGAGCATTGACACTAGAAGAATTTCGCAAACAAAGACCCAATCTTCCCAATTCGCCAGGCGTCTATCAGTTCAAGAATGCTGAGGACGATATCATCTATATCGGCAAAGCCAAAAATCTCAAGAATCGCCTAAGTTCCTACTTCAGCGGAGCCAAGAATCAAGCTTTCAAGACCCGCACCATGGTCAAGAATGCCAAGTACTTTGACTTCACCATCGTGGAGACCGCAGTCGACGCGCTGCTCTTGGAAAACACACTTATCAAGAAGTTTCAGCCCCGCTACAATGTCATGCTCAAGGATGGCAAGAGCTATACCTATGTCTGCATCAAGAAAGAGCGCTTCCCGCGTGTATTCTTTACACGGAAGGTAATCCGAGATGGCTCCGAGTACTTCGGACCATATACTTCCAAGGCGCGGATGAAAGTGATTCTAGAATTAATCAAAACACTCTTCCCCCTTAGGAGCTGTAGCTACCACCTGAGTCAAGCCAATATCGACAAAGAAAAATTCAAAGTCTGTCTGGAGTACCATATCGACAACTGTCTCGGTCCATGCGCCAATCTAGAGAGCGAGGAAGACTACAATCACAAGATCCAACAGGTCAAAAATATCCTCAAGGGGCAGTTTAAGCCTGTCAAGGATCATATCAAGGAGCAGATGACGGCTTTCGCCGAAAAACTCCAGTTTGAAGAAGCCGAGAAGTGGAAGATCAGGCTAGAAGCCTTCGAAGACTATCAGAGCAAGTCAACGGTCGTCAACTCCAAGATCTCCGATGTCGACGTCTTTGCGATCACAGGCGATGAGAAGACAGCCTTCATCAACTATCTCAAAGTGGTCAATGGCGCCATCATCAATAGCTTCACCCAAGAATTGGTCAAAAATCTCGACCAAGATCAAAAGGACCTCCTAGAGTATGGTGTGCTGCACTTGCGCGAAAAATTCAACAGCGTCGCACCTGAGCTGATCGTCCCGGAGATCCTCGACTTACCAGAGGATCTCGTCCAGACTGTTCCCAAGCGCGGTGACAAGCGTAAGCTCCTAGAGCTATCCGAGAAGAACGTAGAGTTTTTCCTCAAAAAGAAGTATGCCGACGATGCCACCAAGCAAAAGCGGCAGACCAGTGTCGAGCGTATCCTCAAGACCCTACAGTCAGATCTCAATATGAAGCAAGTGCCACTGCACATCGAGTGCTTTGACAACTCCAATATCCAAGGAACCAATCCGACAGCAAGCTGCGTCGTCTTCAAGAATGCCAAGCCGAGCAAAAAGGACTATCGGCACTTCAAGATCAAGACAGTAGTCGGGCCAGATGACTTTGCCTCTATGACTGAGGTCGTACACCGACGCTACTCCAGACTCATCCGAGAGAATGAGAGTCTCCCGCAGCTCATCATCATAGATGGAGGTAAAGGTCAGCTCAGCTCTGCGATGAAAAGCATCGATGAACTAGGTATAGAAGATCAGGTCACCGTCATTGGCATTGCCAAGAAGCTAGAGGAGATCTATTTTCCAGGAGATCCGATTCCATTGCATATCGACAAGAAGTCTGAGTCACTCAAACTCATTCAGCAAGCCAGGAACGAAGCACACAGATTTGCCATCACGCTTCACCGCAATCTCCGCTCCAAGGACTTCACCAAATCAAGTCTCGATGATATTCCAGGCATTGGGAAAGCTACAGTGAAAAAGCTCCTGACAGAATACGGATCAGTGACCAAGGTCAAAGAAGCTGGCTTTATTCAACTCAAGCGCAGTGTAGGAGCGGATAAGGCGAAGAAGGTATTGAAGTTTTTTGAGCAGGAGCTAAGTAGCTAGCCTGTGGCATGATGGCTGATGATTCTCTTTACGAGGATAAGATGGAGTATAGACTCCAAGATCAAGCTAGAGCCTATGACCATCAAGAGTCCATTCATGAGAGAGAGCGGTTTGCTAAATAAATCTGTAGCCCAAGTTCCCATGAATGTGATCAAGGCACCAGCACCCAATATGAGTAAAGTGCGCCATTGCCAGTCAGCATAGACCTTGTTGGCATCCTTATCTTCTGGTACGTGCCACCAGTGCCTCAGGGTGAGCGAAGACCACACGACACCGGTCACAAATAGGATAAACATCGCTACCAGGACTGGCTTCATGGGTAGCATGACCACATCAAAATAGTCAAGCACGAAAAAAATTATGAAAAGTGTAGTTAGAAATATCCGACGATAAAATCCAAGTGGGGTATTGAGTGCTGGAAGCATTAGGGATTTATTTTCCTAAAAAAAATCTTTGCGCTTGACTCCTACACTATTCCTCCAAGATCTTCGATCTCTGTCGGATTATTTGCTGATATCTCGACTTCATAGTTTCAGAAAGAAAACTCTTATCGATTATCGAGGCACTTAAAACTTCCAGATCTCGAAACTTATCAAATATATTCTTCGCGGCTGCATGATTGATCCCGCTACTATACATAGCTGTCTGAAAATCATGTCTCTTCAGTCGCCTCTTTTTACCATTTAGTGTCAAAGCAAGTTCCTCATCATCTTCTGACAAAATCAACTGAGTAGAAACTAAGTCATAGGCTGGACAGAGCGTGTATGCTTTACCATGATCCTGTAGCAAGGAAAAGTTCTTTAAATGCATATCACTGTTGCCAGTGAGATAGCAGAAGAGTACTAGTTCAAAGTAGTTGACTTTGTCTAGGCCCGGGTGATCCGAATATCTCGTGATCAATCTAGCGATTTGCTCATGCGAACCTCTGTATTTATGCTCTGTCAACTTCTCTGACAGCTGACACATGTCCTCTATATGTATCTTATTACCTTCTCGGCGATCTAGTCGCCTTGTGATATATGCCAACTCACCCGATCCAAGACGTATCAAGCTATGCGGTACTGTCGTGATCTTTACTAGATTCGCAAGTCGCATAGTGAGATGCTCTATCTCGGGTAGCTCGGCATAGGTAGAAGATGGTGTCTTCAAGATATACTCACCCATGAGTCCTACGATCGTCAACCGATCCGGGGCCGATCTCCGGGAAGTACTCTCTTTCCCAAGAGAAATTTTGTTCTGCACACCAGTCAAAGCACTCTGTCTCTTGATGACCTGCAGAGCTAGATTCTGGAAGTCATGCAGATGATAGTGAATCGACGGAGCACGCTCACTCTCAAATATCTTTTTACTGCAAGCAGCATGATACTCTTGATCCATTTGACTTCCCTCGTGGATCTTCTCATAGCAGTAAAGACATTTATTCATTATCACCACCGGTAATATCAACAACAGATACTGCTCCAATGCAATCCCTACATGTCTTTAAGAGAATTGCCATACGATCTCTCTGATCGAGCTTCCAATTGGCCACAGCAATATCAAGCAACCATCCCTCAGGAATCAAACCATCAAAAAATGGAAATAGCACTGGACTCGTGTATCGGTCGCGATGTAGAGGAATCGTCAAGCTGATCGCTCGAGCCTCAGGATCATCAAGATAGTCACTCAAATACTGAAAGCTGTAACCCTGTTCATCTTCAATCAATATACCGGCCAATCGATCTTTATAGTATATCTCTGCTTCTCTCAAAACCTAGATGCTTTGATTGGCCCAAGTTCATAACCAAATAATGCTAGCACTTGATTGACCTTGTCCATTCTTAGGGTAGCCTTGTCTCTTTCTAGTTCACGCACGAATCTTAGACCTACCCCAGATTTGAGTGCTAGCTCTTTCTGCGTAAGCTTAAGTTGCCTTCTCTTTTTTTTGATCAGTGTCGCTAAGGGCGTAAGATGCTCTTCCATGGTATACCTTTTCGGGTACAAAATTGACGCAAGTCAATAATATAACCCCGCTCGGGTATAAAAAAGTTCTTTACCAGTAAAAGTACACCCTATCGGGTATAAAATCATTGCCTTTGCTATCAACCCTTCGCATCCTCAAACTGTATCTCATACAGTTTGCGATACGCGCCATCCTCGATCTGGACCAGTTCCTCGTGTGGGCCATATTCAGCCACCATACCCTTGTCCAGCACCAAAATCTTGTGCGCATGTCGTATCGTAGAGAGTCTGTGCGCGATGATGATCGACGTGCGCTTGACGATAAGCTTCTCGATAGCATATTGGATCACTGCTTCTGTCTCAGTGTCTATCGATGATGTCGCTTCATCAAGGATCAAGATGTCCGGATCAAAGACCAAGGCTCGTACAAAGGAGATCAACTGACGCTGTCCCATACTGAGATTATTCCCACGCTCAGTAATCTGAAACTCATAGGCTCCCGGCAGTGCCTCGATGAAGGGATGGGCCCCAATCATCTTCGAGGCCTCTATGACTTGCTCCATGCTGATATTCTCATCCCTCAGTCTGATATTCTCAAAGACTGTCCCGGTGAAGAGAAAGACATCCTGCAGGACGATCGCAATGCGATTTCTGAGACTCTCTAGCTTGTAGTCAGAGATTGACTTGCCATCGACTTCGATCTTACCATTTTGGATTTCATAAAATCGATTGAGCACATTGATGATTGTGGTCTTTCCTGAGCCCGTGCTACCGACGATCGCCATAGTCTCACCGGGCATCAATTCAAAGCTCACATCCTTGAGCACATAGTTGACCTGATCATAGGCAAAGCCTACTTGGTCAAAGCGCACATGGCCCTCCAGCGCATTTGTCTCGAGCGTACCATGATCCTGTATCAAGGTATCTCGATCGAGTACATTGAAGATGCGCTCAGCAGCTACCATACCCATTTGTAGTGTATTGAACTTATCAGCCAGCATCCGGATCGGGCGAAATAGCATAGAGAGATAAAGTGGAAATACGATCAGTGCTCCGAGTGTCACGTCATCAGTCAATACACCTCTGGCGCCCCACCATACCATGAGAGCAAGAGAAATCGCACTGATGAGCTCCACCACGGGAAAGAAGATCGCGTAGGCCACGATAGATCTGAGATTGGCGTCAGTGTATCTCTGATTGATCGTGTCAAATTTTTTCATTTCTTGCTTCTCCGCATTGAAGATCTGGATGACGCGCATACCTGTGATACGCTCCTGCAAAAAGGCATTCATCTTGGAGATCTCAGTGCGTACGCTCTGATAAGCTGACTTGATTTTCTCCTTAAATACATAAGTCGCCATGATGAGCACTGGTACTGTGGTGAGACAGATCAGACTTAGTCGCCAGCTGGTGACAAACATGATGATCAGCACCGCGATGATCCCAAGGATATCTGCGATCATTGTGATTGCCCCTTGTGTAAAGACGGTATTGACCGACTCAATATCACTGATGGTCCTGGTCGTACTGGTACCGATCGGCGTCTTGTCAAAGTAACTCAGCTTCAGACTATTGAGATGTCTAAAGACTCTGTCTCTTAGATCCCTGATGATACTCTGTCCTAGTACATTGGTATAGAAGATGAATAAATAACGACACAACACATTGACCAGGAGCACGACCATATAGAGTATGATCAGCGTCTTGATCCCATCCATTGCGTAGGCCGCGATATGATCATCGACCATACGATTGATCAGATAAGGCCGCAATATACCTATCGGAGCCAAGATGATGGCAAGACCTGCTGACAAGATAAATACCCAGCGATAGGGCTTGACGAGCCCGATCAGCCGCTTGAGTACTACCCAGTCCAGTGAGTTATCTGCCATTCAGTTTTTTTGTATTGAGGCTTTCGCCCAAAAGTACTTGCCTTAAGACAACAGCGTGCATAGAGAAGAGATCATTCCTGACCCAGCTCTCTTCGATATTTCAACCAAGACCAGAACTTGCGGTCCTTGAGATACTCCTCATCTGCCTCGTGAGCATAGGCCTCTCGTTCGAAAGCGATCGCCATATACGCCTCATGTCTAGACATACCGCGCATGAGTCCCATGAGATACATCAATACATATAGAAGATAAAACGGCAAGATCAATAGTTCTAGCTGCTGTCGCACATGGATCCGCTCGTGATTGATCAGTACTCTATCCCCTCGGTCATCTGCGCGCTTGATGATGATAAATGGCCATAGTACTATGGCTCGTACACGACGAGGAATGATCAATCCAAAGAGTAGTGGCCAGATCTTGATCATAGGAGACCTTCATCCAGAAAACTGTAGTAATCCCCAGCTGCCAGGATCAAGTGATCCGCAATCTTTACTTCCATGATGCGGCCAGCCTCGGCTATCTTCTCAGTGAGAGCGATATCTGCTCTGCTTGGCTTGAGATTGCCAGAGGGATGATTGTGGCACAGGATGGCAGCACTAGCCGAGAGCTCCAGTGCATATCTCATGATAATCCGCACATCGGCAATGGTTGCGTTGATGCCCCCTTGACTGATCTTCTTGAGACTGATGACTTGATGCCTACGATTGAGGTAAATGACCCAAAACTCTTCATGTCTCAAATCACCCAACCGTCTAGATATCAATTGGAAAGCCGCCTGACTACCCTTGATAAGAGTGACATCTTCTCCCTGATCTTCTATCTCTCTGCGACGAGCCAGTTCTAGTGTAGCTTTGATTCTTGCTGCTTTTTTAGCTCCGATTCCATCGATCTCCATGAGTTCTTTGGGAGAAGCTTTGGCCAGTTTTGTCAGGCTATTGTCATAGTTGGCTAGTATATCCTTGGCGATGGCCAAAGCCGACTTATTGGGTAGACCGGTCTGGATCATGATCGCTAGGAGCTCGGCATTGCTCAGCTCATGGCTACCTAGCGCGAGCAACTTCTCGATAGGCTGATCCTCTTGGGACCAGGCCTTCATACCTGAGAGCCGCTTCTTTCCACCCACTTGGACTACGATGCTGCGATCGCCTGATCCAGATCTTCCATGAGATCTTCGACATCTTCGATACCCACACTGAGCCTGATTGTGCTGTCCATGAGACCGGCAGCAATACGCTCATCTCGAGGGATAGATCCATGAGTCATAGACGCCGGATGACCGATGAGAGACTCTACACCACCTAGTGACTCAGCAAGTGCAAAGACCTTGGTGGCGCTGAGTACTTTGCGCGCAGCTTCCTGACTATCATTGGCCAGATCAAAGCTGATCATCCCGCCAAATCCAGTCATCTGCTCCACAGCTAGTGCATGATATGGATTATCCTCCAAGCCAGGATACAATACTCTTCCAACTGCCTTATGCCCCTTGAGATACTCCGCCAGCTTCATCGCATTAGCGCAAGCGCGATCTACACGCACATGCAGAGTCTTGATGCCTCTGAGCACCAAGAAACTATCCATGGGGCCAGGTACTGCACCACAGGAGTTCTGGATGAAATAGAGCCTTTCGGCCAAATGCTCGTCTGCGGTCACCAATGCACCAAGGACACAATCTGAGTGTCCTCCAAGATACTTGGTCGCTGAGTGCAAGACAATATCGGCTCCAAGCGCGATGGGTGTCTGCAGATGAGGTGATGCGAAAGTATTGTCCACGCAACTAATGATGCCATTCTCCTTAGCAAGGTCAGTGAGCGCTTGGATATCGACAAGCCTGAGAAGTGGATTGGTCGGCGTCTCTACCCATAGCAGTTTGGTGTTGCCATTGATCTTTTCCTTGATATTCTGCAGATCAGACATATCGACAAAGTGCGACTTGATACCAAACTGCTCAAAGATCTTGGTCAGCAATCGATAAGATCCTCCGTAGAGATCATTGCTTGCGATGACTTCATCGCCAGTTTTGAGCAACTTCACGACAGCGTCCATAGCAGCCATTCCACTCCCAAAACACATTCCATGTGTACCGCCTTCAAGTTCTGCAAGCGCATTCTCTAGGGTAATCCTTGTAGGATTTTGAGTCCTGGCATATTCATAGCCCTTGTGCTCGCCAGGGGCCGTTTGCACGAAAGTGCTGGTCTGATATATCGGTGTCATGATGGCACCTGTACTTGGATCAGGATGCACACCTGCGTGTATGTATTTGCTATTCTTTCTCATGAGTCTATTTTTTCAGTAGCTTTTTGGCGGAAGCCACTACATCCGCTACTCCAAGACCGTACTTGTCCAAAAGTTGCAGGGGTTTACCACTTTCTCCAAAAGAATCCTTGACAGCGACAAAACTCATCGGCACAGGATGCTCTTCTGCCAAGATTTGTGCCACGATCGAGCCAAGGCCTCCATTGATCTGATGCTCTTCTGCCGTGAGCACTCGACCGGTCTTACTGGCAGACTTCATCACCGCTTCTCGATCGATAGGCTTGATGGTATGCATATTGAGAAGATCCACTGAGACACCCTCGGCCGCAAGCTGATCCGCAGCTTGCGCACATTGCCAGACCATATGACCACAAGCAATCATGGTGATGTCCGAGCCTTGACGTATATGCTGCGCCTTGCCTAGGACAAAGTCACTCTCCTCCGTAAAGACTGGCCAAGACGGCCGTCCAAATCTCAGATATACTGGGCCGTCAATCTCAGCTATCGCTTCAGTGGCTGCCTTGGTCTGATTGTAATCGCAAGGATTGATGACCGTCATACCTGGTAGCATATTCATCATACCAATATCCTCCAGGATCTGATGAGTCGCTCCATCTTCTCCTAGGGTCAATCCTGCATGAGATGCACAGATCTTGACATTCTTGTGACTATAGGCGATGGATTGTCTGATCTGATCATAAACTCGGCCCGTAGAGAAGTTGGCAAATGTGCCAGTGAAAGGAATCTTCCCTGCCGTAGCTAGTCCGGCCGCAATGCCCATCATATTGGCCTCGGCTATGCCTACTTGAAAGAATCTCTCAGGATTGTCTTTGATGAATGCTTGCATCTTGAGCGATCCGACGAGATCAGCACAGAGTGCTACAGCATTGGGATATTTCTGGCCTACTACTTGGAGACCTGCACCAAATCCATCTCTGGTAGCTTTTTTGGTAATCGTTGCTATATCTGTCATAGTGAGCCATTTGGCACAGCATAGTCATCCATGCTGCTAGTCAATTGATCAAGAGCCTTGATAGCTAGCTCTTCGTTGGGTGCCTTTCCATGCCAGGCATGCGTATGCATCATATAGTCCACACCTTGACCCATGACGGTTCGCATGAGGATGAGCTTCGGTTTGCCATTTCCTCTTGATGCTTTTGCTTTGTTAATCGTCTCAATGATGTCGATGAAGTCATGCCCATCCATATGATAGGTCTCCCATCCAAAGCTTTTCCACTTGGCCTCAAGATCTCCGAGACTCATGACATCATCATTGGCTCCATCAATCTGCTGGCCATTCCAGTCCACTGTGACGATGAGATTATCAAGTTCATAGTGCGGGGCAAACATGGCTGCTTCCCAGATCTGTCCTTCCTGCAGCTCTCCGTCACCAGTGAGAGCAAAGACGGTTTTTTCATCTTGATCAAGCCTCTTGGCGAGTGCCACACCTATGGCGACTGAGAGACCCTGACCAAGACTACCAGATGCGACTCTGATACCAGGCAGACCTTCATGAGTCGCTGGGTGCCCCTGCAGCCGAGAATCAAGTTTCCTGAAGCTAGCGAGCTCGTCTACAGGAAAGTAACCGGAGCGTGCAAGTACACTATACCATACTGGAGAGATATGGCCATTGGATAGGAAAAACACGTCTTCGCCTTTGGCATCCATCTCAAAGCTTGTCTTGTGATCCATGACATGGAAATAGAGTGCTGTGAGGAAGTCAGCACAGCCTAGCGAGCCACCAGGATGACCACTCGCAGCATAATAGACTTGCCGGATGATATCTCGCCTCACTTGTGCGGAAATATCCTGCAGTTGTTTGATTTCTTTCATTGCTTGCAAAAGTAGTTAGGCAAGTTGAGCTCCAGCTAGATACGTATGTACATTTCTCTATGTGATGGAGTTTCCTCCAAAAAGAAAAGGGCCGCCTCACGAAGAGACAGCCCTTTTTTCCTTTAAGCTATTCAGCTCAGATCTTAGTTTACGTGATCTGAAAGTGCTTTACCAGCTTTGAATTTTACCATATTCTTTGCAGGAATTTTGATTTCTGTACCAGTCTGTGGATTACGTCCGGTTCTAGCATTTCTCATTGAAGTAGAGAAAGTTCCGAAACCGATGAAAGACGCTTTATCACCTGATTTGATACAGTTCGCAACACCATCAAATACAGCATTGACTGCATCTGAAGCTTGAGCCTTTGTGATGCCTGCTTTATCTGCTACGGCGCTGATAAGATCTCCTTTGTTCATTTCTAATTTGGTTTTGTTTATAAATGTGCCACAAATGTATAGTGGTTTTTTATATATATACCTCAATCACAAGTGAAAAAAGTGCTGAAACCCTTGAATTTGCTGGATTTTAGCCCATTATGGTGATAAATTACCATCATGAGGAGTAATTTTCTCGAGTCAAAGGAGTTACTAAGTCGTATGAAAAGAACTAAAACTGCCGGATTCCTGCTTATTTTCTTGCTCGGAATTGCCATCTCAGCTAGCTCTTGCAGCAAGAAAGTCGGCTGTGAAATCAATCAACAGGCACAAAATCCCATGGAAACCAAGTCCAAAAAACAAAAGACTAAGACACATCTTTTTGATCCCAAGAAGACCAAAAAGAGGTCAGGGTAAAATTGTCTGCTCGGTCATAGCCAAGTTGTCCTTATCGCTGATTTGTCTTGCCACCATCGACCAAATGAATGCAGGGCGATCAACACCAAGAAAATGGCCATCCCTGGAAAGAATGCTAACCACCAGGCCTCAAGATTGGATCTAGAGGACTCAAGCATACCACCCCAGCTCATCCGTGAAGACGTCGCGATCAGACCCAAAAAACTGAGACTCGACTCAAGTACGATCGCTGCAGCTACTCCAAATGACATGGCGACAAACAGACGACTCCTTACGGCTTTGAAATAATATACCCTCAATAATCGCCGCCAGCCTATTCCCTGTGTCTGAGCAATCTTTACATAAAGCTTCTCTCTGGTCCGCAAGACCTCACTTCGCATCAATAAGGCAAAGCTTGGCCACATGAAAAAAGCAATCAAGGGTATCAATCCATAGCTTGACTGAATCTTGAGGATGGGAATCATCACCAAGAGGATCAGCAAGGCAGGTATCGCTCTGAAAATCTCACACCAGGAGAGTAAAAGAGCATCTAGCGGCATCGAAATCCTTCGATCTAGCACAGCCCAAGGCAAATAAACCAAAGCTAGGATCAAGATCAAGAGTAGGAGGACCAGCCTTATCATTGATCCTGGTAAAAACCAATTATGATGGGCCCATAGATATCCCAAGCTTATCACTGACAGCGCGACGATCACAATATAGCGCAGGGAGATCTGCTTTGAATCGCCAAAGTGTGCTGCCAGCGCACCAAGTACAAAACCGACGCTTGCTGCGATGATCACAGAGAAAACGCCTGTGAGCAGCGAGACTCTCGCACCACCTATGATACCCGCAAGTACATCCCGACCCAAAGCGTCTGCCCCTAGCCAATGGCGACCAAGCTTGTCTATGCTTGAAGATCCAGGGGGCAGATAGCTATCTGCAAGCAAGATCTCACCATAGTCAAATGGCGATATCAGCTTGGGTAGGAATCCAAGGAGTAGAAGTATGGCAAAGAACGAAAATAGGACCGGCCATGCATATCCAATCCAGACAGAGCCCTTCATGGCTCGTGCGATATGATCAGAGCCTGTCATGTCCACGATAGTTTTGGATCGATCCAGCGATAAGCCAAGTCCGCCAGCAGATAACTTACTAGGCTCACTAGAGCCATCAGCATACAGATACAGAACACCACATTCCAATCTCGTCCTACCGTAGAATCAAAAAGCAACTTGCCCATGCCGGGCAAACCGAATATCACCTCTACGATGAGGCTGCCGCCAAAAAGTGCGATGAGTCTTCTGGCAGTAATTGCGATAAAGGGGAAAAGAGCATTGGGCAGAGCTTCCTGCCAGATGACCTGAAGATCGCTCAGACCATAAGATCTTGCCGTCAAGACATAATTATTCCCTAGCTCTTCTATGATGCTGGCTTTCAACTGCGTGGTCAGATAGGAGACTGACAACAAGATGAGCAAACAATAAGGAAGGACCATTCTGTGAAAATTCAACTGCCAGATAGACCAAAAGCCGCTGGAGATCGACTCCTCAAAGAAGCCGGCGAGAGGAAACCAATGCCAAAAACTGCCATATTGATCACTGGTCAAAAAGACTACAGCCATTGTTCCCGCCCAAAACATAGGAATGGTATACAAAAATTGAAGAGTCATCTCTCCGATCCAAGCAGCGGTCGAGCTTCGCTTCCACACGAGCACCACTGCTAAAAATATAGCCAAGAATGTGCTCAAGACGAATGCGGGAATCATCAAGGTGAGTGTCCATCCCAAGGATCGATATACCTTGGGCCATACGAGCGATCCGTCTCTTTGACTCCTCTGCTGTCCTCGGATCAGATGACTAGCCCAATGATGAAATCTATTGTCTACCCCATGCCATCGAAGTACAGGCCTTAAAGACCAGAGTCTTAGCTCGGAGGATGACCAAGACTGAAGCTCTTCGCTCATAGCAGTCCTCAGCACAGAAGTGCCCTTTACCACATCGAGTCGCCTTTGGAGCACATCAATCTCCTCGAAGTAGCGATCTGCACTAATCTCAACACAATCTGATCCACTGCATGAGCTCAATAGATCCGACATGAGCTGATCCATCTTGGCTATCCGCTCAAAGCTCACACCTTTTTGTAGCCAATGCTCGTACCAGTCTCGCTGACCAGGGCGAAGAAGTGATCTTATGCGCTCATCTCGTGCAGCAGGCGATATGCTCAGATAAAAGCTGGCCTTATCCAAGAGGATCCTTTTGGCTTCAGCCTCATAGCTTGCCCAGACCTTGTCGTCGTCTATCGACTGTCGAGGATCTAGATCAGCCTCTCTCAAGACGTCCTCAGCACTGTTGCCTGGGAGGAGCTGTGAAAGCACAAAGAGGACAAGAGCCACTGTCAGCAGCACGGGTACAAATCGTACGAGCCGTCTGAGGACAAAGAGGAGCATTACTGGGAGCTATTGCGTACGATGCTGTTTTCGAAGTAGCCGGGTCTCTGACTGGAGACAGGAAGATTGTATCCGTCTTGAGAGGCGATACGCTCGACAGGACTGAACAGAAATATGGCCGGCTGTTGCTCATGCACCAGACGCTGAAACTCTCGATATGCTTGCTCTCTCTTCTCCACATTGACAGTAGTCCTAATGGTCTTGATGAGCTCATCACTCTCTTCTGAGCCAAAACCCATATAGTTTCTGCCACCGTCTCCGATATTATCAGTGTGCCAAGAACTGTATGGATCATACATGCCGGGATACTGACGGGCCACAAGATTTGCAAAGTGAAAATCTCCTTTGCGTATGTCTCCAAGTATAGAGCGAAACTCTTTGCTCTCGATGGTGATATTCACTCCTGCCTTGGCCGCATTCTCCTTGAGGATGAGTGCGATGTTCTTGCCAAGCTCTCTGGGAGAAGTTTTGAGGACAAAATCAAGACTTTGCAGTTTGTCATATTTCCTTTTGTCCCTGATGCCATCACCGTCAGAATCTTTCCACCCTGCGGCATCGAGAAGTTGATTGGCCCGATCAATGTCAAAGGCAACGGGAGAGAGGTCGCGATTATAGTAAGACTTCGAGGGATGAATAGGTCCCACCGTCCTCACAGCAAGGCCTGCCATTAGGGTTTCGATGAGTTGATCGATATCCAAGAGATGAGCCATCGCCTGTCTTACCGCCGTTTCTTCTAGCCTCAAGTCATTGCCATTCATACCGATATAGTAGTAGCTCATGACCTGAGGCGTGTAGTATTTGAGCGACAACTCTTGCGCCTGCAACTGACCGAATGCCAGTGGACTTATGTTGGCCATGACATCTAGCTCCCCTTGTTTGAGGGCAGTCATAGCGGTATTTTCATCTTCGATGATACGATATACAAGCCGAGCTGGATTCCCTTGCAAATAGTTACTCTCATCTGTGAATTGACGACCCCAGTAGTTGTCCTTGCGGACCAAATTGATCGCCAAGTCCTGCGACCAAGATTCCAATCGGTATGGTCCTGAGCCCACGATCTTCTCACGACTATATGCGTCTGAGGTGAAGAGTTCGGCGAATTTGCGAAGTTGAGGATACTTCTCCTCGAGCATTACCTCATCGAGTGTCAGTAGCTCATCAAGCGGAACATCATCAAGCAGCCCTTGTGGGTCATAGTTGTACTTGGGGTAGATATTGAAATTGCATGCGACCTCCTGAGATAGTACGAGGTCCCCAGATACGACCACTCCTACAGTGAGCTTATCATCTGGATCTATGTAGACTTTTTTGATACCTGAGAGGATGTTGCGCCAAGAAGCTTTGATCAGCGGATTGAAGATGACCTTGAGCGTAAACTCGTAGTCCTCAGCAGTGACAGAAGATCCATCTTCCCATTTCGCTTCTGGTCTGAATTTCATCTGAAACAAGGTCTCTCCTTCATAGTCACCTTCTGCTATCGGAAGACCTACAGGGACTTTTTCTATCAGCACTGGCCGAAGCTCGAGAGCAATGGGATCATACTCCGCGGCGCTCAGCAGGATCAGATTCTCTATCTGCGTAGCTGTCTGAGTTTTGGACAAAATCGGATTGAGTCTATCTGGCGATTCCTCCAGACGCACTGTAATCTTGTCGATCTCTTCTGTATCGAGACCCTGTCGCATTGGTGCATCTCTCTTGCAAGATGACAAAATGAAGCAACTCAAAAGAAGGCAGATCAATGGCACTGATATCTTCACAGGAAAAGATTAATTGAACAATCGGCTATGCATCGCAATATTAATATCTATATCACAAGCAATAAGTGCAGGCATTGGACAAAAACATTTTAATCGCAGGAGGATCGGGTATGATCGGGCAAGAGCTCATCAGTGCCCTCCAGACATCAGGCTACCAAGTGGCCATACTCACCAGGTCACCAGAAAAACAGCACAGCACCAAAGCATATGGCTGGTCTCCTGCTGATGGCACCATAGATCATCAAGCCCTGTCATGGGCAGATATTGTCATCAATCTAGCCGGTGCAGGAATCGCAGATAAGCCGTGGACTGATCGGCGCAAGGAAGAGATATTGACTAGTCGTACGCTGACCACAGATCTACTAGCTGGCGAGCTTTCCAAGTCCGATAGCCGTGTCGAGCTCGTGATCAACGCCTCTGCCATCGGTATCTATGGGCATGATAGTGATCTCGCACTAGACGAGACCGCTGCAGTGGGATCAGGATTTATGGCTGAGGTATGTGAGGCGTGGGAGGCTTCCGCCAAAAAATTTGATGATAGCAATACGCGACTATGCATCATCAGGATCGGAATCGTACTCGATACCGCCGGTGGTATGTTGGCGAAGACCTTGCCGATGTTTAAGTATCGGATCGCACATTACTTTGGCTCTGGCCGCCAGGTATACAGCTGGATCCACAAGGAGGACATCAACCGTGCTGTCATTCACCTGATACAAAATCCCTCTAGCAGCGGCATCTATAATCTCACGGCTCCTGAGCCTGTTTCTAGTAAAGAATTTTCTAGAGTCCTCCAGAAAGCTTTGGATCACAAAGGACCGATCTTACCAATTCCCGCTTTGGGGCTAAAGCTTGGCCTTGGCGAGATGAGTGATGTCATCCTAAAGGGAAATACAGTAATGCCCAGTGCACTTCTCCGAGAAAATTTCCAATTTGCTTATCCCGGGCTTTTGTCTGCCCTCAAAGACTTGACCACTTAGGACTCGAAGACTTCTATCCACTTTTCCTTGAGCACGAGATCTGTAAATTTCCCTTTGAATCTAGTGGCTCTGACCATGTGATTGTCTATCCAGTGATAATTACCACCTCGTGGCTTGCCCATGAGCAGAAACTGGTACTTAAACCCATGTTTCTTGAGCCATCTTTCTGTGATTTCACGATGCGCTTCTGTGCGAGATGTGAAGAATGTAATGACATGCCCCTCTTCATACCACTTATTACAGATGTCTAGCGCATCTGGGTATGGTGCGCAGGTCTCCATGCGCTCTGGTTCTTCATTGGGGATGTCATCTGTGATTGTCCCATCGATGTCGATCAGATAGTTTTTGACATCCTCAGGGAGCAGAGGACTGACAGCCTTGCCGTCCTCTCCGAGTTTTTGTTTTAAAGTAGCCACGATAGTTAATCTTTCCTTGAGCCTCAGCTTTGAGACCTGAGCTCAAAAGTTTAAGTAAAGTTCTGGATCGACAGGCTTTCCGTCAATCCATATTTCAAAGTGCAGATGAGGTCCGTCCGTCAATTTGCCACTATTGCCGATAATGGCGATGGCCTCTCCAGCACTCACAAAGCTCCCAACTTTCTTGAGAAGAGCCGAATTGTGCTTGTAAAATGTGATGGTATTGTCATCATGCGCGATCCCAATGGTATTCCCTTGAGACTCCGTCCAGTCAGACATCATGACAAATCCGTCAGCAGCTGCAAGGATGGCACTATTTTCCGGAGCGATGATATCCAGTCCAAAATGCTCTTGCTCTGGCATAAACTCATAGCTGACACTCCCATTGACAGGAAGAACAAATATGCTCTTTTGCATTTTTGACTTCGCGTCTTCTTGCTTCTGGAGTACTTTCTGCCTCTGTATTTCACGTCTGAGCTTCATCTCCTCCTCTGTCTTTTGCACTGCGATAGGGTCCACATCGTCCGAGCTGATCTGCTCTTGGGTGCGGGCCATGGACTGCACATCTTCGGTCATTCGGTGCTTGAGTGCTGAGATATAGGTGTCTTGATTCCCAATTGTCTCCTCTAGGGCTTCGATTTGCTTGTTGAGTTCTACAAAGGTCTCATCTTTGCGGATGTCGCGATAGCCCGGTACCGATTTGCGCAAAGGCGTGTAGAATATCAGGCTCACGACCAAAGCTGAGATCAGCAGTAGCACTGTGCACAGGAGAATGTAGAGATTGAGAGCGCTAAGTCTGTAGGACTTTTCTTGTTCAAAAGTCTCATCATTCAAGACGACGAATCGCCTTGGCTTCTTGAGTTCCTTTATTTTTTGGCGAAAGCCACTCTGAGACTCCTTAGGCATCAAGTTCTTTGTTCATGGCACAAATAATAAAAGTAAACACCATATTGTTATATGTAGTATGCCCAAGCGCAGGGAAAAACGCTTGGACTATTCAAGAATCATCATGAAGAAATTCCTTCAACTTACATTGCTCGTCGGAGTCATCTGGAGCATCAGTGGATGCGTCGCACAGAAGCGCAAAGACGATCTGACTGGCTTTGGTAAGTTTTATCATAATCAGACCGCCAGGTTTAATGGCTATTTCAATGCTGATGTCCTCTACACCGAGGCAGTGCTCAATCTAGAGACTCAGCATCAAGATAATTACAATCAGTTGCTCGATATCTATCCATATCGCGCTGTGGACAATGCTGATGCCGTCAGAAAGGACATGGATGTCGCAATCGAGAAAGTCGCCACAGTCAGCAAGATACATCCAGGAGCAGACTGGGTGCAAGACTGTTATGTCCTGATGGGCAAGGCTCAGTATCTCAAGCAAGACTATGAGTCAGCTCAAGCCACGCTAGAGTACTATCAAGAGGAGTTTGATCCCGATAGCCCGAGGAACCGGGTCAGAAAATCTTCCGCCAAGAAGCGAGCTAAAAGTGCGTCAGGTAAGACCAAAAAGAGGTCATCAAGCGCAAGCTCTAGCAAAAAAAGACCTGCGAAAACCAAAAAGCGACCTGAGTCCAAAGAGAAAAAAACAAAAGAGAGCAGCTCCAAAACTAGATCATCCAAATCTAGAACGTCGAAAACCAGACCCGGATCCAAGAAAAGACCTGGCTCAAGCAGCAGTAAAAAAGGCACGAAAAAGCGTCCAGCATCTTCTCGCCCAAGACCAGCAAGTGAACGCCCAAGTTCAATTGAAAAGGAAGAAGACTCGGTGGTCACCACCGAGCCAGAAGTCGAGATGCCCAAGGAGCAGCCAGCTGATAAGAACGAGTCAAAATCTAGCAATAGCGAAACTCGAAAAGAAAGAAAGCAGGAAGCTCAGGACGAGGCTGAGGCCAAAAAAGAAGAAATGACATCAGGTCTCAATTCCAAGAAAGAGTACAATCAAGATAAAACCGGTGAAGGGATCTTCGGACACAAACAAGCATATCCAGAAGGTCAGCTCTGGCTGGCACGCACATACATAGACCGCCAGAAATATAGCAACGCCGAGTATCTCCTCAATAAGATAGAATCTGACCCTCGTACATATGAAGATGTACTGACCGAGGTCCAGATTGCTCGCGCGGATCTGGCCATACAGCAAAAACAATGGGAAAAAGCCATCCCTGCTCTCGAAAAGAGTATTGATCTGACCAAAGTGAGACTACAGCGAGCCCGACTAGCATTTATTCTCGGGCAGATTCAATCGCAGCTCGGGAATCGCCGTCAGGCAGCCGATGCCTTTGAAATGGTCCTCAAGGCAAAACCAGACTATGAGATGAGCTTCAATGCTCAGCTCAATCTCCTGAATAATGCTAGCGCAAGTGGGCAGCGAAATGCTGCAGAAACACTCAAGGAGCTTGAGAAGATGCTCAAAGATGAAAAAAACAAGACCTACGCAGACCAGATCCACTTTACTATGGCGCGGATCTACTTGGACCAAGGGCAGCGCGATCTCGCCATAGAGCAACTCAAGCTTGCTGTAGAAACAGGTGGCAGCAATGCACCACAGCTCGGCGAGTCTCACTATCTACTTGCCATCCTCAACTTTGAAGATGAGGCCTATGTCGATGCCAAGGCAAACTATGATGGCGCGCTCAACAATCTAAACAAGAACGATATCAGGTACCCAGAGGTCCAGAATATGGTGGATAACCTACAAGATATCGTCAGACATTTGGCTACCATAGAGCTTCAAGATAGCCTCCTCGCACTTGGCAATCTGACTCCAGAAGAACAAGAAGACTTCGTACGGGAATTGCAAAAGAAGAGTCGAAAAGAAGCTGATGCACGGGCAAGAATGGCAGAAGCTGAGAAAGCCGAGAAAAATGCAAGAGCTGCTATTGCTGCCAGGACTACAGGCAGAGAGAGTAGCTTCTGGGCCTATGATGACAAAGAAGTCAGAAAACAGTCCAGAAACTTTGACAAAACCTGGGGCGATCGTCAGCTGATGGACGACTGGCGTCGAAATGATCTACGTGCCAATGCGGCAGAAGCCATTGAAGACTCTGGAGCAGATGAGGTGATACTCAGTGACGCAGATATCAGCAGGATCCTCACCAACGTGCCGACAGATAACGAATCTCGCGCCAAGGCAGAAGATGATATCATGACTGCCATGATGGAATTGGGTAAGCTGTATCGTAGCAAACTGTCCAACTACGGCAAATCTGTGGAGAGCCTTGAGCTGCTTCTCGATAGATTCCCCAACACAAAGCACAGACTAGATGCCTGGTTCTATCTCTATCTATCCCACGAGGATCTAGGCAATCAATCTCAAGCGGAGAAGTATCGTCAACTCATCATCGAAAACTATCCAGAATCTGAGTATGCCAAGTTGCTGTCTGATCCTGACTACGCCCAGAAGCTACTCCAAGAGCGGCAAGCACTTGATCGATACTATCGTGAAACCTACGCCATCTTTACTGGCGGCAACTGCGAAGAAACGAATCAGCGCATCCTCCAAGCACAGAATGACTGGGGCACAGACCATGAGCTCATGGCAAAATTTGATCTTCTCGGTGCGATGTGTGTCGGTCAATCTGATGGGGTGGATGAGTACATTAAGGCCCTCCAAAAGTTTGTCAAAAAATATCCAGATACCGATGAGCAAGTTCGTGCCAGAGAGATCATCCGACTTCTCGGAGGCCGTGATGAGCTGGGTGGTGGAATTGGCACTGAAAATGAGTCACTCAACTTCAAGATTGAGGACGATAAGCTACACTTCATCATCGTGGTACTCTACAACACCGATGTCGTCAGTCTCAGCGATGCCAAGATCAAGATGAGTGACTACAACGGCGAATTTCACAAGACAGATCGCCTGAGACTATCGCACATCTCGCTCAATACGACTGCGGATACTCCGGTCATCCTAGTACGTCGGTTCAAGAATAAGGGAGAAGCGTTGAAGTACTACGATGGCGTACAGAGAAAGACACAGCGCTTTTTGCCGGAAGGCACAGACTATGAGATCTTCGCTGTGAATCAATCCAACTGGCGCGAGATCATCAGATCTAAGACTGTAGCAAACTATAGAGAGTTTTTCGAAGAGAACTACAAGGACAACTAGGCTCCAAACCTAATCAGCAAAGCACCTTTCTCTACGACTTGTCCTGGCTTGACCTCGACTGACTTGATCGTCTGGGCAGAAGGGCACTTAAGTAGATTTTCCATCTTCATCGCTTCCATGACGATGAGCGTAGCTCCTTCTTCTACTTCCTCTCCTGGCTTGACGAGCACTTGCTTGACCGCTCCAGGCATAGGTGACTTGAGTTCTGAGAGCTTCTTACTTGACTTCTTGTCAAGACCCATCGAAGAGATCAGTTGCTTCCATCGATCTGTCACGACCACCCAGTGCTCAAATCCATTGACAGAGATGAGATACTTACCATCTTCCGATTGATTATCTATCAACTCAAGCATGTACGACTTCCCGTCCAGCAGCATATGATACAGTCCAGAGCCATCTAGTGCGGGAGAAATATCGAGAGTGTCAAGTAGCTCCTCGGTCAATTCTGTTTCAAAAATCTCGTCGACTTCTATCTTATACTTCATAGTGAATCTATGACTTGTCCGTAGGTGGATGACTGAGGATCATCATAGTCCTCACCTCAAAAATGGTAAAAACAAAATAGATGGCAAAGAAGGGCCAAACCCAATTGAGATTCATCTGAGGGTCCTTGCCAGCAAATGAAATAAAAATCACGATGGCGATGAAAACCTTGAAGAAAGTAATCATGAGCGAGAACGCCGTGAAGCTGAAGGGATTCTTTGACACTGCTAGCCTCTGAGCTATATAGTACTGCGGCAAATAGGATAGGACAAAGTATGCCCATATCACCCAACACACAGGATGTATCGTACCAAGTTCAAGACCAAAGATGAGAAGTCCCGCTGCTGATGCACTGATCACGGTAGCGAGCACCCATGACTTGAAAAATGATCGCCAGTTCATCTAGTCTCTTGAGACTTGCTTGATGAGACGATAAAAGAACAGAGCAAAACTCAGCAGTACCATGCCTATTGTGATATATGGATCGCTAGTTTCATACTTGGCATCGAGCTTTTGCCCTATCCAGGTAGCAATCAGGATCAGCACGAGCAATTCAAATCCCAGCCCAGCATATTGAAGGGCGATGTGGGAACTTGACTTTTTTCTTGGCTTATGCTGCTGAGGTGCCATCAGTTGACGAGTGAGACGACCTCTCCCTTGGCATCCTTATCTCGCGTAAAACTCTTGATTTGCTTCCCGCTCATATCACAAGTAACATTGAAGATGGCTCCACTTTGCACTTGAAGCTTCTTGGTAAATATTTCTCCTTTAATCTCAGCACTCTCTTGTACCTCAAGAGATTCCTTGACGCTGATGCGACCTATGATCTTTCCTTGTATGATGGCATTATCACAGATCACCTCTCCATCGACGATGCCTTTGGGACCTACAATAAGCTTACCAGTACACTTGACATTGCCTTTTACTTGCCCATCTACTCTTATATCACTGTTGCAGTCGATGGTGCCTGTCACTATAGTGCCATGACCGATGCTACTTGGCGAAGCATTGGCGCTAATCTTCTTGTTGTCTTGTTCTTGCTTTCCTTTGTTGGAGTTGCTATTGCTGTTAAACACTTGCTTGATTGTTTATATGTTCCTTAGATCAAAGTTCTAGGGTGCAAAGGATAGGCGAACTGGGTATGGGCGTGATCTCCGATCAGAACTTAGGACAGTAGACTCCTCTTGTCTCTGTGCCACAGATCTTGTAGGTCAGTGAAAATTCAAAGGCATTATTGCCATTGGATGCTTGAGTCAGATCGGATGTACCGATATCATACGAAAATCCTAGACCAAATTCATTGAAGTCAAACTTCGTGTAGAGGATCAGGGCATCAAGCCAAGGCTGAGTCTCTTCACCTGATACGAGCGGATTACTCATCATAGGATCTGCTCCTTCTAGAAGTACGCGATCTGCAATCCTCGCCCAGAGGCCAAACTGCAACAGCTGTTCCTGAAACTTTGTATTGCTCAGTGAAAATCTCACTGCCGTACCAACATTGAGCTCGATACTTGGTCCTTGATTGTAGTATACAAAGCCAGGCACGAGAGAGATTCCATTGTTCATTGCTAGCTCTGCTCCACCATGTACAGTGTACTTGGTATAAAGAGGATTAAACACTTCATTACCATCTTGATCAGTGATATAGACAGCTTGGTTGGCTCGGTTGAGGTGGCTTGCTGCCACACCGAGATAAGCGCTACTTTCCCCACCGTTGAAAAGACCGAAGTAAAGTAGTCCAGCGTTGAAATCTCCAAAGAGGAAATCTGCATCGAGACGATCAGGATTATCAATATTTTCAGCAGGTCCGGCGGGATCAAATCCACCATTACCATCATGTTGTAGTCCCCATCTTGCCGCAGTCCAGTCCAGACTACGCTGAGAAACACCTCCACTCACACCTACTGAGAGATAGTGCGACACACTACGTGAGTAGTAAAGTTGCTTGGAATAAGCTCCTGAGAGCCGCCCAGAGATGGTTCCAAAATCTAATGAGCCAGCTACATCAGAGGTCAATATGCCACCAACACCGAAGTAGTCAGCTCGTCCGACAGCAATCTTCTGATCATACGAGGCTGCGTAGGTATTGTATGCATTGGATCGGAGGACGCTACTAAGCTGATTGCGATAATTGGCTGTAAATCTCTGGGTACAATTAAATACCCCTGTCAACGCCGGATTGAGATCCAGTGGAGCGGCATAAAATTGAGAGAAGTGTATATCCTGCGAAAACCCTATCTGCAGTGAGCCCAAAGTCAGCAACAGTGCAGCACAAATATTTCTTAGCATCCTCATAAAAGTCGTTAGTCTAGCGGGTCGCTAAAGGTATAAATTAATTTCATTTATCATTACTAAGAACTGTCCGGGACCTGATTCGCTGTATGTCATCTGTCAGATTTAAGATCTTTTATGCTTTTCTATGGTCACGCTAACTGGTTCTCGGCTGTGCTCCAAAGTCATTGATAAGCTGATCATCATAGTCGTCTGCAGCCTGAAACATTCGCTTCATCAAGGTCATTCCGGTATCGATATCTAGGTACTGGTCGTAAATCAGTAGGCTGAGCACGACATCTTGACCTCGCACGCTGAAAGACAATCCATTGGGCTTATAGTTCTCTTGCAGGACATACCTGTATAGCGCTTCACTCGAGCCAGATGGAAGCTGACAAAGCAGAGCATCGCATGTGATCAGCCCCGTACCTTGATGATAGCTGATATCAATATGCGCGCTTCCTTTATTGATCTCCCACTGATTGGGTCCTTTGCGAGAGAGCTCCACATGGTACCCGAGTTGCATGATCATCTCTTCTAGGGTCTTTTTGACGCCTGTCGCCTCGTAGCCGCTCAGTGACCTTGGGAGCACAGCATACTTGCCACAGTTGGGGCAGTAGCTTTCGTCCGGATCCATATCTTCAGCGTAGATGAGACCACTACAACCAGAGCACAAGATCGCAGTCTCGGATTGCAGTCTATCTGGATCACAATCGTCTACCAGTTTTTGAATGTAACTACTTGGCAAACTATATCCGAGGCTCTGCCCTTCTTGAAGGATAAAAGTGTTGACACCTAGCAAGTGTCCACTTTTGCTCACGAGTGGTCCACCACTATTTCCAGGGTTGAGCGCGGCATCATGTTGTATATAGGAGAGATCTTTCTCGCGGTGATCGAGATTGGATACGATGCCTTGTGTAGCTGCGAAGTCATAGCCAAATGGATGACCAACGGCCAAGACAGCATCTCCGACATGTGCAGCCACATTGCTTTTGGCCGACAGGCCTATCATCCGATGAGCGCTCGGCGGTGCCAAAAGGGCTAGATCATGATGATCATCCAAGAATATCACTCGGCATAGTTGCTTGTCAAATCCTCTTCCTAGGACCACGACCTGCTTGTTATTGCGTACTACGTGCTCATTGGTCACGATGACATCTAGATCTTCCAGATAAAAACCAGTGCCAGTACTGTATGGCGTAGCAATCTGGACAACACTGTCCTTGAGCCTGTCGATGATCTCGGTCCACTCCATCAGTCGATCTTCAGTTTATTGATCATCTCCAGGTAGGTCGCAGCAAATCGTGGCAGCGTTGTATAATCCAGCGACTTAACATCAATATCGAGTTCTTCTAGTTGCTCCTTGTAGCGTCGCTCGATACCATTAATAGATTTACGTATTGCTCGCTCCTTAAATTCCCTAGAAGTCTCACTGTAGTAGTGATCATCATATCCTATGGCATTGAAGTACACATTGTGGACGATCTCGTAAAACAGGTGTAAGAGCTCTCTGATAACCTGGGGCGGAGCAAAATTGAAGAGTGAATAGCCCACGATATACTCAGCTGTGGCAAGCGACACCTCCTCAAGGTCATGGTTGAGGTACCAGATGAGATTGTTCCAGTCTTGGTGAAAGAGCTGCTCTAGCTCAAACTGACCAGCAGGCTTGGTGATCCCAAATGTGAAGACACTCTGATAAAACTCTCGCGCCATCGTCTCATCATCACGCTCTAGTATCAGCTCAAATTCCTTGATGATCTGATGATTCTTTTGATCCATGCTGAGATCCGAGCGCGAAAAATACATCCTTTGTATACGCTCAATCGCCTCGAGGACATAGGCCTCAGGCTGCGTGAGATAATCTATCCGATAACAAGTACTCAGCAGATAGTAGCTCAGCCCGCCAGGACTGCGACTCGGATCATCACTATGCTCCTGGAAGTACTCTATTGCCTTTTGCAGTTGCTGTCGCAAAAATGTGATCTTGTTTTGGACCACGGCAGGATCGAGGCTGGTGACATGTCCTGTATTGATCTGCTCCAGATCATCTCGCCACTCATCGATCATGATGTCATCGAGTTTGTCAGCTGTGATTGACAGCTCCTTAAGCGCAAAGTAGAGCTTGAAGGGTGAACAGTCAATCCTATGCGAATCAAAGACAATCGTGATATTGTCCTCTCCATCTAGCGCAAATCTGGAGTACTTGAGGCCGTAGTTTTTTTCGACGAGTAAGCGGAGAAAACCCATCTCTAGACTTTGAGTCCGTGCAATCTTAGCTTCTGCCCAGACCATGTCCTGGCCAATATGACCTACGATCTGCTTAGAGCCTTGGAAGAGACAGAACTTGAGCTCTTCTTGCTCTTGTTGATAACTCAGATTGTCTTGAGCATTTTTGAGATAATCGAAGAAGAGACGATAGGCCTCTAGAATCTGCCCATCTTCAAATGCCTCCATAGCACCATCCCAGGCTTGGTAGTTGTCCTGAGCCTTGTACGCATCACTAAATCTCCCAAAGGACAAGTAGTCATCGGTCTTCTCATTTTTCCAATTACCTAGAATATCTGCAAACCAGCTCACAAATTGCGAAAATATGGATATTCGTAAGGCTGCGAGAGATATGACACACAAGATATTGACCAATACCCAGATTGACACACCTGATCAGTTGATACAGGAGACGGATCGCATTCTGGCCTTGGGCAGTTGCTTCGCTGATCGCATTGGTGGTAGGCTGGAAGATCTCTCTTGGCCAGGCTGTGCCAATCCTTGCGGAGTGCACTTTCACCCGATCGGTCTTGCACGTGTACTTGAGCTATGCTTAGATGACACAGAAGTCACGCAGACTGATCTCATCTATGACGGAGACCTCTACGCTCATTGGATGTTTGGGAAGCGATTTGCTGATCCTGTAGCAGAGCTGGCTGTCGCCAAAATGAACTCCGCCCTGAAGACATTGCGCTCGGAGATCTCAAACTCGCAAGTACTACTTGTAACTTGGGGAACCGCGTGGGTCTATCAACACAAAGAAGCCAAGATCACAGTAGCCAACTGTCACCGTAGGGCTTCGACCGAATTTCACAAGCGACTACTCGGTGTAGATGAAATCGTCGCTCAGTGGAGAGATATCTTGCGACGCATTCTATCGATCAACCCCGGTCTCAGATGCTACTTCACCGTAAGCCCAGTGAGGCATCTCAAAGATGGCCACATACAGAATCAAAGGTCCAAGTCACGTCTCATCGAGGCTACTCATATCCTCTGCGAATCAAAACATCACTACTTCCCAGCCTACGAGATCATGATGGATGAGCTTCGAGACTATCGCTGGTATGCAGCAGACATGATCCATCCCAGTGATAAAGCCGTCAACTACATATTTGACAAGTACTGTCAGACACAGATGGATAGCTCTGCCATGAGACAGCTTGAAGCTCTGATTGCTATCGCCAGAGACATGGCACATCGACCGATTCATCCAGAAAGTCAAGCTACACAGGACTTCTGGCAAGGGCTCATCTCCAGGATCTCTCGTGTCCAAGATGAGCATCCTCATCTTGATCTGTCCCAGTCACTAAGCTCTGTCTCTCAAAAAATTCGGCGCACCGTATGATGAGCTTCTAGAAGCTTCTCGTTTTGAGGGCGATAATCTAGCAAAAGCAGACCTGGTGACTTACCCATAGCGATCTCTCCAAGATCATCAAAGCCAAGCGCCTTAGCACCATTTGAAGTTGCCCAAGTAAGGAGCTGCTCGGTAGATAGATAACTATTGTATCTCTGTATGGTCTTGATCTCCTGGAGGATGTCCAGTTGCCAGTTTGAACTCAGGCTGTCAGTACCGATAGTCATCGTAGCTCCGGCTGAGAGTAAGGTCCGATATTCCGGCAGACGGTTCTCGATGTAGAGATTGGCATTGGGACAAGTGACCCAGTAGCTCTGAGGATTTTGTGCAAGGGCTCTCTCTACATCCGCATGGGTACTCATCGTGTTGTGTACAAAAAGTGTAGGTCTTTGGCTGTCCATCTGACTGAGGGCATAGTCCATGGCATTTCCTTCACCGGTGGGCTTGCCCCTTGTTGTCAGATTGATTTTCTCAAAAAACTCTACAAATCGTCCATCTCCATACTCGAAGAATCGATTCTCATCCGGCGTCTCTTGATTGTGAATACTGATAGTGCCCGCCTTGCTTTGGTTAACGTCTAGAATTTTGGCGAAAGCCGCTTGACTTACACTATATGGCGCATGAGGCACCAAAATCTTATAGTCTTTTTCTTTGATCGCTATCGAGGCATAGGTCTCAAGGTGTGACAGAAAAAGTGGACTCGTCTCTGGTCCTTGCCAGAGGTCATAGGCCTCGACAAAGTTGGCATATCGCATTTGAGATCGAGCCTTGCACTCTGATGTGTGCAGAGTATTACAGATATCACCCACGGCATCGATACCAGAAGTGTACATCGCATGATCAGCCTCTGAAATGGCCTTAGAGATCTGATCTGCGTCATACTCTCTACCGGTCAATACGCCGAATATGAAATCAATCAGTCCAGTTCCTGTCTGGATGGCTCCACGCATGTGACTCAGCTCAAGGTGACAGTGCGTATTGATAAATCCTGGAATCAAAATCCCAGAGAGCTCTTCCGCAGAACTACCATCATGTGTGGGAAGGGTGCTGGTAATATCTCGGATGACCCCTTGGTCGTCTAGACCGATGTAGAGACCTGCCTCAAACTGACCTCGTATCAAGGCATGATCTGGGTGTAAGTATCTGAGCATCTGAGACTAAAATACTTGACTTATCAGACCATTGAGCATACGCGGCTCAAACCAAGTACTCTTGGGAGGCATGGTCTCTGAGGCGTCTGCAATAGCCAAGAGCTCTTCCCAAGCGACAGGATAGAGAAGAAACCCTATGCGACTGTCATACTTGTAGACCTTCTGGATCATCTCTTGCTCAGACAGTACTCCTTCCATGTACGTGATGCGCGCATCTTCCCGGATATTGCGCACATCAAAAAGGTCTCTTAGGATGTAGTTATTGAATAGATCTACGTCCAAAGCTTGACCCTTCGCAGTGCCATCGAGGACCTCCTGCTTCCACCTGAGGGCATAGTTCTCATAGTTCATCATGAGGCAAATCTCCCTAGGATCTTGAGGTCTACGCCAAGTTTCAAGGACTTCAACATCAAAGTACTGACTGAGCTTGGCCATCACTGTGGCATAGGAGATATTCTGTGTGAGCTGCACAATGCGATTGTAGTCATAGATCTTGAGCTGGTCGAAATCAAAATAGGCTGTGAAAAGTCCACTATACCTACTCTTGCTATATTCATCAGCACGCTCATACATCAGCTGCAGCACCGCATGACGATGATGTCCATCGGCAATGTAGGCGCGATCTACTTGGTGGAAGTGCTCCTGCATTGCTACACTCTCCTCATCGGTGAGTTGCCAAAATCTGTGTGTCTTGGACTCTTCAGTATCAATCAACTCTTGAAAGACGGGCCGGAGCTTGACGCGGCTGATGAGTTCAGAAATATCTGGTCGTGACTGGTAAGCCAGCAAAATGGGCTTGATCATTGCCTTGCGCTCCATCAGCATATACATCATGTCTTGCTCCTTAGACGCCAATGTGTTTTCGTGCTTAATGATATTGCCCTCTAGGGAGTCTTCGATGTGCGTGTTGCAGAGTATGCCGGTATGAGTCTGATGCTCGGATTGTATCTCGTAGACATACATGCATAGCTCTAGCTGCTCTTCATAAAATCCATTGCGTACATAGTCTGCATAGTGATGCTTGACACTAGCGGTAAATGTGCCGAGGGAGCTGATCAGCTCTGTCCGTGGTACCAAGGAGCGAAATGACGCGATCTTCATGTAACAATGCTAGGCAATTTTCAGACCATTTTTCAACCCAATTCCTGCATTAGGCTTCGATGGATAGTGGATTTATACAAAAGAATCGGGTGCTTAGTTGACGAGTCATAGCAAACTATGGTGAGGAGAGTAAGTATCTGACTATGCAGCAGAAATACGCTATACGCGAAGACCCGACACTGTCAACTTGAAACCACAGTTTCTTTAAAAAAAGTTAAAATTTCACCGTAAGAAAAAATTACAATTTGACTATTCAACTGGATCAGCACAAGTCGTTGATAATCGGCGCGCTATCTCGATAATTATGGTCTATAAAAGTTCCTAGTGCATGAAATGGGTTCAAACTACTGCAGTCAGATCTGATAATCAGAGCAGATGTGATCATAACTTGCCGTCAAGATATCTCACGCCTTGCCAAGGCAGGTCCTCCCTAGTGAAAAAGTGTCCTGGCGACAAGGCTCTGATTGAGCGCACAGATCTTGTCCAGCGCTCTATCGGCCTTAGAGGAGAAGTGTAACCAGTCTTGAGAGATCTTACGAATCTCCTTGGATTCTTGATTTTGCCCTTCGGTGTCCTGGATATCTCTGAGAAGCTCCAGTAGTGGCTCTAGTTCCTTCTTTTTGCGATGTTTCACCACCAGCTGAAAGACCTTCCACACATTCTTTTCTGCTTGATAAATCTTTACCTTATTCTGATCGCAATGTGGCTGTGAAATGAGTGACCACTCGAGTAAGGTCTTCAGATGACTCTTGATGCTGGTGCTAGAAAGTCTGAGCTCTTGGCTGAGCTGATCGACACTGAGGCCATCTGGCGATATGAGCAAAGCACCATGTATCTGGCCAAGTGAATTGCACATACCCCAGTCCGAAGCGAGCTCTCCCCACGAACTGATAAATTGATCTTTAGCCTCTGCGTATCTCACAGGGAGTTAATGAGCAACTCAAGAGATTTGTTGAAAAAATGACTGTGTTTCCTATGCTAGACAAACGGCAATTTGACAATCTCCGCATCTAGATCCTTGCGACCTGTAGAGATCCATATGGTGTCTGAGCTCGGCCACCGGTCTGTGTAGATATAGCCCATCCCGATCGGCTGGTCAAGGCACGGAGACATGGTACCAGAAGTGACCACCCCAATGACATCGCCATTTTGATTTTTGATCTCATATCCTTTGCGTGGTACACGACGATCCGAGAGCTTAAAGCCGACTAGTTTTTTGGCACATCCATCCTCTTTTTGTTGGGCAAAGGTGTCCTTGGAGATGAAGTCTCCCTTCTTGGTCTTGACAATCCAGCCGAGGCCAGCTTCTATCGGAGAAGTCTCGTCGTCGAGATCATTTCCATAGAGGCAGTAAGCCTTCTCTAGTCGGAGCGTATCCCTTGCTCCTAGTCCAGTAGGCACTAGACCATGCTCTTCACCTGCCTTGAGTAGCATATACCATAAGTCATCTAGGTGACGATTATCGACATACAGTTCAAATCCTCCAGCACCTGTATATCCCGTAGCACTGATGATCACGTCTGTAATATGACCAATGTTTCCGTTGGTAAAGTGATAAAACTTGATCTCACTGAGCTCGACATCTGTCAGAGATTGCAAGATTTTTTCAGCCTTAGGTCCTTGGAGCGCTAGCAAACCAGTTTGCTCAGATCGATCTTCCATCTTTGCGCCAAATCGATTTTGGCTGGAGATCCAGTCCCAATCCTTCTGGATATTGCTCGCATTGACGACAAGTAGATACTCTTCACTACCGTCTGTATCATCCATGCAGTATACGATCAAGTCATCGACCACACCTCCTTTATCGTTGGGCAGGCAGCTGTACTGTGCTTGACCTACAGTAAGGCGGGACACATTGTTGGTGGTGACATACTGTAGTAGGTCTTTAGCTCCCGCTCCGCTGATGACGAACTCACCCATGTGCGATACGTCAAAGAGTCCAGCGCGCTCACGCACTGCCATGTGCTCGTCAATGATTCCTTCGTAGGATACGGGCATCATGTACCCAGCAAATGGAACCATCTTGGCTCCAGCTTTTACATGCACGTCATAGAGTGCTGTCTTCTTGACTTCTGTAGACATATGGGTATGTTGGTATAAGCTTTCTTACTATTGAATCTTGATGGACTTTATCACACCTCCTAGTCTCATTGCTTGCAATACATCCATCCCAGAGATAATTTCTCCAAAGATGGTATACTTTCCATCTAAGTGAGGAGTAGGACTATGGGTAAGAAACCATTGTGTCCCTTCTGTATGTGGTCCTAGACTGGCCATCCCTATGTACCCAGCCTTATCGAAGTGCCTAGCACTGAATTCGGAGCGGATCAAGTAGTCTAGGCTCCCATAGCCATCGCCTCGCGGACATCCGTCCTGCACGACGAAGTTGGGCACCACACGATGGAGTCTCTTATCTGTATAAAATCCATTATTAGCGAGGTCAGCGAAGTTGGCCACTGTCGCAGGCGCTATCCCAGGCCAGAGTCGAAGTCGGATCTCTCCTCTGTCTGCATTGATGATAGCTGTCATCGTATCGCTAAGTTGATCCCAGGCGATCGGGTGGACATCACCAGCTTTGGCCGGAGGTGCTTCTTGCCCAAGTATGGTTGACTTCAATCGGATCAGCTCGTAGGCTGCCTCCTTGTCACGCGGCAAGCTCAGTTTCTCACTGATGGCATCGAGCTCTGAGACAGATGCAAAACTCTTGACCCTGGAGGATTCCATCGCAGAGATCGTGCTGCTGATGAGAGCAATCCTGCCAGCATCACCATCTTCCATGAGCGACTTGAGTAGAGCCAATCCCTGCTTGAGCTTACCCCCATGCTGTCCACCAAAGTATGATTTGAACTTATCGCTCTGGTACAATTGCAGCAATGCCTCTGCAGACGATGTTTTGTCCTGGGGGCTCCCCGCTTTTTTGGCGAAAGCCTCGATGAATCTCTGATTTTGCACTTCATGGCTCAGTGCTTGCAAAATGAGTTTTTTCGCGAAAGCGTCATCCTCTCCACCGAGAGCCGACTTGAGTTGTGAATTGAGTTGATCCCTAGAGAGTGCAGATCGCCAGCTGAGATACTTGTTGGCCACGGCCGCAGCGCGATACTTGATCTCCCAGTCATCTGAGGTTCGGTAAATTTCATATGCCTTCTGACCATCTTGTACATCACCAGACGCAAGCATATAGTCCAGTGCTGCGAGCTTGACGAGTGCATGATCTTGACTGAAGGCCTTATCGGTAATCTCACGCGTCTGAGATCGTGTATAAGCACTGAGACTACGAAGTAAATTGATCTTGACACGTGGATCAGGATCCTGATCCATCATCTTTTTCATGATGACCATCGCGTCAGCTTGACCTGTAGTCCCAATCGCTCTGACCAAGCACATCCTCACACGAGGATCCTTGTGATTGATGGTCGTGGGTAGCAGCGTTTTGAGATGGGGACCGAGATTCAGATTCTTTGCTCTCATGAGATAGTTGGCTGCCATCATACGCGCCTCACCCGCATACTCAGGTCCTGTAACCACCTCCACTGCTCGCTGGGTGCTGGCTTCGGACACCATAGATCTTAGCCCAAACTGATAGATAGCCCTCATCTGGGCAGGAAGCATGAAAGGGTCCTCTGGCGCAAACGTGCTGATCGTACTCATGAACTCTAACATCTCGGCAGAACCACATTTACCAATCGCCTCCAGAATCGTAGCATTGAGCACGACATGCTGCCGTAGAGAGTCTTCCGAGTCATACGCGGCCAAGAGCATTTCTTGCGCTGATGCACTGCCTGTCTGGCCCAGAGCAAAAGCCGCCGCCTCTCGGACTTCTACATGCTGATCTTGGATCAGGCTCGAGAGAACATCTAAGGTCTCTGATCTATCACTCAGTGAGGCAAGTGAGCGTGCTACCCACATTCGCGTAGGCGGGTGAGCGGCTTTCGCCAAAATGGCTAGACTATCAAGATCTTGGCGATTGGCAAGATGGATGACCTGACGGAAGTACGGATCATCCACTGAGCTGACAAAACTGAGCTCAAATGTATCTGAGTTCGTATCTGGCTCTTGGCAGCTGAATAAACTGAGACTGAGCGCTAGAAAAAGCAGATAGCCTGTATAGCTCCTCAAGCTTCTCTGGCTTTGCGCGCAGCGATGAATGACTGTATGTAACTCACCAGCGCAAGAACGCACATGACGACCATAGCCCCAACACGCAAAATCGCAGGTGTATTGCTGCGTCCTATTGCCTTCATTAGCGGCATGAAGAGTGCAAGTGTGATAAGTAGTACGAGTGATACCGCGATATGTGCCACCACTTTATTCTCTTTGCGAACGCCCGGCACCAAGGCAAGAAGTACCACCCCAAAGACTACTGGGATGAGAGCCGTCTTGTTGAATTCTCCTCCATCAAATGCACCCCATGCGCCTAGTCCGATCAGTGCAATGGCTGCCAACAGTGTCATCGTTCCTGCTTTCATATCCTCAGTTTTGCTTTTAACTTGTCAAAAAGCGAAGGTATGACCTGAAATACATATATAAAGAATGTCAATATGACTTTTCTGAGCATATCTGGCCTTACGGCAAAATGTGCTTTTGCCCCATCCAGGAATTACTGCTCCTCGAAGTCAAGCTCATCCATGAGGTCATCTTCCTCATCATTACCGAGCGCAGCATCCACTTCGTCTACATCGACTTGCTGGATAAACTTGGCGTACTTCTCACAATCAAGCTCGATGCCCAGATTGCCAGGTGGTTTGTAGAATGTCTTTTCTGGATTGAATCCATAGCGAGGATCCGACTCGAGTCGCTTGATAAAGTTGGCGAAAAATGGCTTTGCCATACGTGCGCCCTGACCATTTTGAATGCTCAAAAATCGAATCCAAGGATCTTCTCCCCCGACCCAAGTAGCTACGACTAGCTCTGGCGTAAAACCTACAAACCATCCATCGACATAGTCATTGGTCGTCCCTGTCTTTCCGCCTGCAGAGCTTTTCATCTCCCAAAATCCAGTCGTACCTTCTACCGCCTTGCTCAAAAGATCCACAAGTACATAGTTATTCTCTGGACTGAAGACGGTATTTTCTTTCTCAACTGCATTGTACACCACACGCCCGTCTTTGTCCGTGATCCTCGTGACGAAGAGCGGTTCGCTGTAGACCCCGTTATTGGCAAATGTGGTGTATGCTCCAGCCATCTCCATGACGCTGAGATCAGCTGATCCTAGACAAATCGATGGCGCATCAGGCACTCTGAAGTTGCCGTCTGCCCTTTTTGCGTAAGCATCGATACCCATATTATTGACCAGATCTCGTACTAGCTCAGTATTGCCCATCTCTTTCATGAGGTACACTGAGACGGTGTTCTTTGACTTTTTGAGACCCCGGTACATGTCAAAATACTCACCTGTATACTCGCCATCACTATTGCTCGGAGTCCATGGCTCCGCGACATAAAAGCTGCCATCTCCCGGAGCGATGGTATAGGGTATATCTTGAATCTGAAAGCATGGTGACATGCCCTTCATAGTGATCGCTGCGCTGTAGACAAATGGCTTGAAGGTCGAGCCGACCTGGCGATTGCTATTGATGTGATCAAACTTGAAGTACTTATGATTGACACCTCCTACCCACGTCTTGATATGTCCAGTCGTAGGCTCTACTGATAGTGAGCCAAATTGTAAGATCTGTCGATGATACTTGAGTGAATCCAGTGGTGTCATCGTCGTCTCGCGTTCCCAGCCATCGACATAGTCAAAGACCTTCATCTTGACAGGAGTATTGAAGACTTGGTCGACGCGCTTCTGGAAGTCATTCCATGCCGACTTGAAGTCCGCCCACTCACTAGACTTGATCACCTTATCATAGCCAGCCGCCATCTTCTTGCTGATGTAGTCCTTGGCAATGAGTTTCCTCAGAGATCCTGGCTTGGCCTCTTCTTCCAGCATGCGATCGATATCTATGTCTCTGAAGCGCACATCATCAAATTTTTGGCCCATAGCAGCAAGAGCATCACCAAGAGCTGCTTCCTTCATAGATTGATAGCGTTCACTGCCATAGATCAGGCGTTGAAGCCCAGCTTCACGGATTTCCAGATTGTCCTCCGGATCAAACTTGTATTTCCATGGATCACGCTTCTTCCAGACTTTGAAGTATGTTTCTTGCACATTTTTCATGTGCTTTGCCATCTCTTCTTCTGCAGCAATCTGCATATCGTAGTTGAGCGTGGTGTAAATCTTGAGACCATCAGTATAGATGTCATATGGCGTGCCATCTGGCTTGTAGTATTGCTTGTCTTTGAGTAGATTCTTGACCCACTTGGCTAGCTCCTGACGGAAGTATGGTGCTGGACCTGCTGAGTGATGATCTCTCTTGAAGCTCGAGATATCAATGTCTATCTCATTGAGACTGTCGCGCTCGACCTCATTGATATATTCATACTTGGCCATCTGCGATAGGACCACTGATCTTCGCTTACGGCTGTCATTGGGATGTGACTTGGGATTGAGTCGATTGGGATTCTTAAACATGCCGACGAGGACTGCTGCCTCCTCTATCGTCAGATCTTGCTGCTGTTTACCAAAGTATGTTTCTGCTGCTGCCTGTAGACCTACTGCACCATGGAGGTAGTCAAACTTGTTGAGATACATGGCCATGATCTCCTCCTTGGTATAGCGCTTTTCCATCTGCACGCTGATGTACCACTCCTTGAATTTCTGCCAGACCCGCTCGATGAAGTTGCTCGCTTTGACACCAGTAAACATCTGCTTGGACAGCTGCTGTGTGATCGTACTTGCTCCACCACGTCGGCCAAGATAGGCCACTGCTCTCATCGTACCGCGTGCATCAATCCCACTGTGCTTATGAAATCGGATGTCTTCCGTTGCTAGCAAGGCATTGACCACATTGGGTGATATTTCTTCATAAGAGAGGGGAACGCGATTGAATCGGTAAAATCTGCCAAGCTCACGATTGTCGTCAGCGTAGACTGGTGTGGCGAGCTCGTACTCAGGATTCTCCAATTCGGTAAGATCTGGAAGATCTGACTTGGAGACCAGCACAAACAAGAGCAGGGTCGCTATGATGCCCAGGACAAAAAGTACCCAGAGCAATCTGATAATCTTAGAGAAGAGTGCAGATCTAGCTTCAGACATAGTCTTGCATTGGATAGTTTACAGATAATATAGTCGTACAGTCACCACGAAGTTCAGTCATACTCGATTATTTCAAGTGGCTATTGATTTTTCGCTAGTGATAAGAGAGAATCCGTCGGAATACCGCCAAGGCTATCCGTACTCCATGCCTCTGGAGCCTCAGCAAACCAAGTCTTGACCACTGGCCATATTCCCCCAAAGAGATCAGAGGCTCTATAAGCATCTAGATCGTCCACACTATCCCAGATACTGAGAGTAAAAAAGACACCCGACTTGGATTGATCTCGGAGTAGATAGACCATGCGGCATCCTGCCTGCGAAAAGATCTTGGACTTGGAACCTTCAAACTGGGCGACAAAGTCATCCTCATGCTCCGATCGTATGGATAGCTTGACAATGCGTATCATGATCGTGGTATAAATCTAAGGTTTACAATCTCATCTGGTCTCACGTCTAGAAGTTCGTCGGCTCGCTCTTGAAATGCTGATATCATCATGAGTGAACCAAGATTGAAACTACAGCTCAGCTCGCCCACTTCCACTGTAGCAATATGCTCTTTGATACCTCCAGCGTAGTTGTACTTGCGAAACTCAAGGACAAAGTCGCGCTCTTGCCTTCTCTCTTCAAAAAGTGCCTGTGAGATATTGAGTACAATGTTTCCATACTGATCGATGTGATATATCCTCGTCCTGATCTGGTCTTCGGAGACAATAGGATTGATATTGTACTTCTGTATGCTCTGACTCGGCTGGGGCAGACCCTCTACATACCCATACTGATGACAAAGTGCATAGACGATACGGCAGAGTGTATCTATTCTCCCAGTAGCAGTAGGTACGGACGCATGCTCCACCGGACCAAAATCATATTTGTCATAGAGCAGGTAGAGAAATCCATTATTGGGAGCAATGATCCACTGTTTGTCCTTGCGTGCCACGAGGACTCCTAGATCCGGATACAGATACTCATTCACACATACCAGGTGCATGGCATTGGGAGGGAATGCTGGCATGGCGCTCCGGAGCTGATATGCCGCGACGCCAAGATCATCCATAGGGATCTCATGGCTGACATCTAGCATGCTCAAGTCCGGCACTTGAGAGATCAAGCGCGCCTTGAGATAGGCCAAGTCAAAGTCTTGAGTCCCGTAGTCTGTGGTCAGGCTCAGCAAATGCATCGATCAGTCTGAGTAAATTATTGGAAATTTATACCGCGTAAGGATTTACAGATAAAGTTACTTGAGATCCAACGATATATGACGGATTTGCCGTATATATAAGCCATTGTAAGTCTAGCAATCTTCTGAAGATCAAAACCACACAGCACCTTTGAACAGCGAAATCATCCTGCAGTTTGACGATCTGCATCCTGTAGATCTATTTGGAGAAAAGAACAAAAAGCTCAAGATTTTGGCGAAAGCCTACCCAGAACTCAAGATCACAGCGCGCGGTGCTAAGGTCAAGATTTCTGGTCCGAAAAAACAAGCTCAGACTGCAAAATCCAAACTGGAAATCATGGCTCGTATCCTGAAGCAGCAAGGAGAGCTCACCAAGCAGACAGTGGAGGATGTGGTCATCGGGGACAATCCCTATACCAATCGCCTGGGTACAGAAAGTGGTAATCAAGTCATCGTCCATGGTCGAAACGGCAAGCCTATCCGCGCCAAGACTGAAAATCAGAAGAAACTGGTCCTGGCCAGCGAAGAGAATGATGTGGTCTTCGCCATTGGCCCTGCGGGTACCGGTAAGACTTATACGGCAGTCGCTCTTGCCGTGAGAGCATTGAAAAATCGGGTTGTACGCAAAATAATCTTGACAAGACCTGCAGTGGAGGCTGGAGAAAGCCTTGGTTTCCTTCCTGGAGATCTCAAAGAGAAGATTGATCCCTACCTACGTCCCTTGTACGATGCGCTGGATGACATGTTTCCCATGGAAAAGCTCAATCAGTTCATGGAAAATCGCACCATCGAGATTGCTCCGTTGGCCTTCATGCGAGGTCGGACACTGGACAATGCTTTTATCATCTTGGATGAAGCTCAAAATGCCACTTCGCTACAGCTTAAGATGTTTTTGACACGGCTCGGACCATCGGCAAAGTGCATTATCACTGGTGATCTTAGCCAAGTAGATCTACCCTACCAGCAGAAGTCTGGCTTGCATCGCTCCATGCGCATCTTATCCAATGTGGAGGGCATCGCTCAGATCCGACTCGATGCATCCGATGTAGTGAGACACCGACTGGTGCGCCAGATCATCCATGCCTATGACAGAGATCAAGATAGACGCAAAAGGCAGCGTGAAGAAGAATGATCTTGAGCACTGATAGACTCATGCTTCGAGAATGGACTGTAGAGGACGCCCAAGACTTTTATGAGCTCAATGCTGACCCTGTGGTATTAAAGTATACCGGAGATGAGCCCTTTGCCTCAGTCCTTGCCGCCGAAGAGTTTATCAAAAACTACCACCACTATCAACAGCACGGCTATGGTCGCTGGGCTGTCATCATGAAGGAAAGTGATACTTGGATCGGCTTCTGTGGTTTGCGCAATCAGGACGGCGTCGTAGATCTCGGCTTTCGCCTAAAAAGAGTGCATTGGGGAAGAGGCTTGGCGACTGAAGCCGCTCGTGCATGTCTGCGATATGGGCATGATGGACTGGACATCAAGAAGATCATCGGCAGTTGCCACCCGAAGAATCAAGCCTCTGAGCGTGTTCTTCAAAAATGTGGTATGACGCGGATTGACACGCCCGCTAACAACGGGTGCGACTGGCTGATATATCAGAGTATCCATTGAGTATCTTTGCATCCAGAATCTATTTTTCTTACCTAAAAAATCAAAAAAATGAAAAGAATTTTCACCATGCTAGTCCTTGTAGCAATCAGCTATGGAGTGCACGCACAGATCAGAGTAGGTGCCGGTCTTGCGATCGATAATCCTCTTGGTATAGCTCTGAAAGCTCAAAAAGACATCACCGAGCAGATCGATGCCGATGTCATGTTTACTTACTTCTTCACCCAGAAGGTAACGACGATTTTGGGTACCACGAGTACCTCTCTCTTTCATATTGATCTCAACGGGCACTACAACTTGGACTTGACTGATGAGTTCATTACTTATGGCCTTGCAGGATTGAATTTATCTTTCTTTAGTACTGATGTTCTGGGTGCTAAGACATCGGGCTCCAACATTGGGCTCAACCTTGGAGCAGGTATTCGCTATTCGCTGAGTTCCTTGGACCTATGGGCAGAACCCAAAGTTGTGATTGGCGATGCGACAGGCTTCCTTCTCCATGCAGGTGTTATGATACCTTTTGGAGATCTATAGGAAAGATCAAACGCACAAAAGAAGCAAAGCCCTCGATCAATGTCAGATTGAGGGCTTTTTTATTGAGCTATTTTGATCTTTAAGATGTTACTGGAATAGGATGGAGTCAATTGTCTACTATGATCATCGCTGCGTCATGTGCAATAGTGTCGTCCGCTTTCTCAAACGACGGCTCGGCACTAAGATGAGCTTTGTCGCACTGGAAAGCGAAGAGGCAACCTCAGCCATAGGAGGACTAGACTCTCCTGACAGTATCATCTGGCAATATGGCACGGAGTTTAAGTATGAATCAAAAGCCGTCTTTGAGATCATCAAGAGTTTACCTCTGGTATACCAGCCTTTGAGATTATTTGGCTTACTTCCTACTTCGTGGACAGACCGAGTTTATCGATTCGTAGCTGCACGTCGATATCTGATCTTTGGAAAGATGGAAACTTGTGAGCTCGAAATCAACCGTCCTTCCCATCAAGACTCAAGATCTTGATTTCTACTCGCTGATTGAGCGAACGTCCATACGCAGTACGATTGCTCGCTATGGGCTTGCGCTTACCATAGCCTTTGTACTTGAGTCTGTATGGCGAGATGCCACGTCGAGCCAGGTAATTGGCCACCGTCTTGGCCCGGCGCTCTGAGAGTCTGTCGCAGTAGCTGTCTGTGATGCCTTTGACGCCATTGGTATGCCCACCGATCTCTACGATGACTTGCTCATTGTCTTCGAGAAATCTGTATACCTCGTCCAGCACCTCTAGCGAACTATCTTCAAAGCTTGCACTGTCTGCGACGAACTGTAGCTGCTTGACTTTGATAATCTGACCTGTCTTGATCTTGTTTTTGTCAAGATCTGCAAGGATCTTTTTTTGTGCGGGATCACGCTCTTTGGGCTCCGGTGTGATGTCCTCATCTGGCTGGTTTGTAGGCTCTGGAGTCGAGGCTATGACTTCATCGATTTTTTCCTCAGGCTCCTCCTTCTTGATCGGTGAGGGCGGTACTGGTCTATCTACTGGTAGGATCTCAGCGAGGACTTCTTCGCCGGGACAGTTGGCCGGGATGATGGGCGAGATGTTGTCGACCAGGATATTTCCATTGTAGGCCCAGAGCGATGGTGTCTTGTAAAAGATGCCGACCATGAGATATCTATATTCACGCTTGGGCTGGATGAGAAATTCATATTCTCGCCAATCACTGTGATCTATCGCTTCTGATTCTGCGAGCAACTGGGTCTCAACACATTCGCCAGTGCCTCCATAGAGTCGCAGTACGCAAGGTGTCGTGAAGCTCTCTTTGGTGGTCTGATTGCGATGTGTATTGCTTAGATAGACATTGGACATGCTGAGCTGCACCTTGAAAGTGTAGCACTTATCGGCCATAAGCGGCGTATTGACTCGCTGACCAAGCATCTCATAAGTCTCATTGTATCTGGCAACCATGCCGAGGTAAGTCTTACCATGCTGTGCCGCGGCTGTAACATCCCAAAAATTTTGGGGGTGGATATCTGGTGGTGATTCGCCATCGAAGATCCTAGTGCCGCAGTCTATCCATCCGCGGATATGAGGAAAATTGGCATTCCCTTGATGCGGCTCATCTTCAAATGAGGCATTGTTGAGAAATACAGTATCCTGTGCTGATACAGACAAAATGCTGAGAGCACATGCCAGACAAAACGTACAATATTTGATTACAATCTTAGTCATAAGGTCAAGCATCATCGGTCTTACACGAGTCAATCTGGGTTGCTACATGACAAGCAGACCATTGCAGGCTTCAACGAATATAATGACCATTCGTCTTAGAGACTATGGACATTACGATGAATTTAACGCAAGTTCTTGCTGCTATGTTTCCGAGTCAATAGCTTACTTGAAGGCATTGATTCCTGTGACATCCATTCCTGTAATCAAGAGGTGGATGTCGTGTGTACCCTCGTAGGTCAAGACGGTCTCAAGATTCATCATGTGACGCATGACAGGATACTCATTGGTGATTCCCATTCCTCCATGAATCTGTCGAGCCTCGCGAGCGATTTCCAGTGCCATGTGTACATTGTTTCTCTTGGCCATGGAGATCTGCGCAGGGCTCGCTTTCCCCTCATTGGCTAGTGTGCCAAGTCTCCACGCTAGGAGCTGAGCTTTTGTGATTTCCGTAATCATCTCGGCTAGCTTTTTTTGCGTAAGCTGAAATCCTGCGATCGGCTTGTCAAATTGGATCCGCTCCTTGCTATATCTCAGGGCTGAATCATAGCAATCAAGTGCCGCTCCTATAGCTCCCCATGCGATACCATAGCGCGCTTTGGAAAGACAAGATAGAGGGCCTTTGAGTCCTGCGACCTCAGGCAGGATGTTAGACTTAGGAACTCGTACATCCTCGAAGACGAGCTCTCCAGTGATCGAGGCACGCAAGGACCATTTACCATGGATCTCTGGCGCCGTGAAACCTTTCATACCCTTCTCTACGATGAGACCTCTGATCTTGCCATCAGGTCCCTTGGCCCAGACGACGGCAATATCTGCGACTGGACTATTGGTGATCCAAAGTTTGGCACCATTGAGGATGACATGATCACCATCATCTTCATATCTCGTGATCATACCTCCAGGATTGGACCCGTGATCTGGTTCCGTGAGGCCAAAGCAACCGATGAATTCTCCACTCCCAAGCTTGGGCAAGTACTTGCGCTTCTGCTCTTCGCTACCGAAGCGATAGATCGGATACATCACGAGTGAGCCTTGGACTGATGCCATTGATCTCACTCCAGAGTCACCTCGCTCGAGCTCTTGCATGATGACACCATAGGCGATCTCATCCATGCCACCGCCGCCATATTCTACAGGTAAGCTAGGCCCATATGCACCGATCTCAGCCAGTCCCTTGAACAATTGCTTAGGACACTCGGCTCGCTCAGAGTACTCCTCAATGATCGGTGATACTTCTTGCTTCACCCAAGCTCTCACAGCATCACGTGCAAGTAGGTGATCTTCGCTTAGCAAGGCATCGACACCATAGTAATCATGCCCTTCGTACTGATCTGTTCTAGCCATTTGGTCTCAATTATTTACCTGCAAAAGTACATGTGAGCCAGCTCAATCAATGTGACTCATCTTGATTAGATATGATCTAAATCTGATTCCTTCGAGAACCCTCTCTACCTTTGGTGTATGAAAGGAAGAATGTCCATCTTGGGGATTGAAATCACTGCGCCTATCGCCTATTTTGAAGAGGAAAAAAAAGCGTTCAATCACTTCAGTATTGACCTCATTATGGATACCGACTTGACCCGATCGGCACGATCTGGCAAGTTGGAAGATTCGATTGACTACACTGATGTCTTCGGTACTGTAAAAAGGGTTGCAGAGAGCCAATATGACTTGATAGAAGTCTTCCTAGATAGACTCGGCACTGCGCTCATGGAGAGTTTTGATGGGATTGAAAGATTGCATCTGTCCATCACAAAAAAAGCTCCGCAGCTTGGCGGGAAGCTGCAGAGCGTAGTCTTAGAAAGGTTTTGGTCTCGAGAAACTGCCTAGGCTATCTCATGGAATATCTGTAGGGGAATTTTCTCGCTGCTCTACGATTGAGATTGGCAATTGCTTCTTCGGGCTTCTGCTGCCAATCAGCCTCAGCTGGACAACTAAAAGACCATAGGATGCTGCCGTCTTCTCCATCGACAATCCCATATCTGACAACGATCTCAGCGGTATTTGCTGCATCGGAACCGATAAATGGTACATTGTCACTCGGAAGTGCATTGATCACACGACGAGCCAAGTCTATACCGAAGGACTGTCCATTGGTCAAGAGGTGTCTCGTGCGCACGGAACCTGCGACCACTGCATCCACTCCCAGAAGCTGAGCAAGCTCATCGGGCGCCATCTCCCAACTTTGCTCGACAGAAATATCATGCTTTTTGAGTCGAGCACGTGTTGATCTGTAGTCTTGAAGATCTACAGAAACTGGCTTTCTACGTGAGACAGAGCTTTGTAAGATCTCGTGATGAAGAGACGCTTGGTAGGTCAAGCCCTCCTCGATCTGGGCATCTAGCAGATCTTGATCTGTCATCCTCGCTGGCACGTTTCCTATAAAGACTACTTCAAATGGCAGCACGGCAACAGAAACGTGATCTACAGTCTCTTGATCAAAGCTTTCACTGACGTAATGATTGGAAGCACAAGAGGTCAAGATTGCGACGATCAAAATGGTCGATAGAAGTGCGTAATGTGTTTTCATGGCATTTCGATTTTGGAGGTGAAGAAATCCTTGTTATCAGAGCTCTTGTCACCAAGATAGCCTTAGACACAATACACTGCAAATCAGGGACATCTATAGAAAGAAATCTTAGAAATCATTAATAAAATCATGGTCATTTTAAGAGTCTCTTTGCAGCTCTTCAGTAAGTCTTAACGTGGGCTACAGCGCTTCTTGCACGTAGCTAGGCTGCTCTGTATGATAATCTGCCTGACGGCAAAAAGCAACTCGGCTCAATAGGGAAATCTCCTCGCAGCTTGATAATTGAGATAATTGATGGTCTCGTCCGGCTGTCTTTGCCAATTGGATCCGCCACGACAAGAAAATGACCACAACACACTACCAAGGTTCTCACTGATGAGGCTATATCTAATCTCTAGTTCGGCACTGCGAGCAATAGCTCCACCTATGCGAGGTATGCGACCATTGGTAGGGATAGCATTGATGACTCTGCGAGCCACATCAATCCCGAAGGATTGCTTGTCCGTAAGGAGGCGCTTGGTGTGGATAGTTCCAGAGACCACAGCGTCGACGTCTAGTCGCTTGGCCAGCTGCTCTGGGGCCATCTTCCAGCTCTCAGCGACGCCAATTCCAAGAGTGTCTAGTGCAGCTCTGGTGCTGCGATAGTCTTGGACTCTGACCTTCATCCGACGACGACGAGCAGGTCTGGCTTGGAGCAGTTGATGATGAAAGGAAGATTGATAAGCCAGTCCTTCCATAGCACTGGCTCGGACAAGATCTTCTTCTGTTGCATCTTCTGGGATCTTGCCAGTGTAAATTACTTTGAATGGTAGTACAGCAATCGTCTCATGCTTTGCCGCTTCCTCTTCAAAGTCTCTTGCAATAAACCTTTTGGGCGCGCAAGAAGTGAAGAATACCAGAATTAGGGTACAGAGTGTAGGGTAGAGGATTTTCATACGGTCTAGATATTTTAGTGATCAGAAAGTAGAGAGCTCTCGTGACCAAGGTAGACCGCGGTGCAAACATCTGCAAATCAGACCGTTATGAAACTCCTAATGCTAGGATTTCTTTAAATGAAAGTGCTCTAATTTAAGAGGAGCTTCAGCGAACTTGCCGAGATTTTAACATCACCGCCAATCACTGAAGCTCATTTTGGCAAAAGTCAATTGCTCATTAGACTTTTCAATCACCAAAGGCAATTAAGCTCTTCCTGAACCGCATTTCTTTAAAAAATCGATTAGAAAGCGTAATGGCCTCTACTCGACCAGATTTGTCTCTAATCAATCTGAGCCTTGGAAAATATCCACTATTGCTGCGATATTCATCAAGTCCCATCGCTATGAATTTTAGTTCTCCATGACTTCGATGTCGCAAAACAATACCTTCGATCGATTTCTCAAGATTAAATTGAGCCACCAATTTTTGATTGATGTAAGATCCTTCAACATCTTCTAGTCTATCAATCCAAAAAGCATCGCTCTCAACTTTTACCATCTCGAATTCCTCAGATCTAGAATTACGAAGTGTGAGGCCTTCATCTCCAAAAATCACCCATGACCCAGACCTAAAATCAATGTAGTATTGTCCGTCTTGGACTGGCAACAGATTCACCCGCCAGTCGAATCTCTCATCATAAAGATTGAGGGTGTCATTCACAAGGTTGATGCTGACATGAGTTTCGTTTTCGTAGTCCCAATAGTGACCGACATACTTGGATTGACTCTTTGGCATCTCAGAAAGCAATAAAGGCTTTTCAGCGGTTGGAGCATCATCGGAAAAAAGATCTTCCAAATAGAACTCCGAAAACATTGTACAGAGGTGACCATTGTATTGGCCCAGATTGCCCATTACCACAATCGCCAGATCATGCTCTGGATACCGAATCATCTTGGCCGCATATCCATCACTCACACCGATCTGATAGTACTTGGCCTCCCCACGGAAATCCCAATAGCGGTGGTGACCAACAAATAGAGCCTGATTCTGCTCTTTAACAGGTCGACCATTTTCACTGACATAATCGTCCATGGCATGCCATAGGTCCTTAGAACCAATCCGAGGTCTCCAAAAATTATCCACCCATAGGAGCATGTCATCCACAGTCGTATATATCTGACTGCAGCTCAGCATATTTTCAGATTCAACTTCAACCTTGAAATCATCATCCACTCTGCTATAGCCCGTGGCTAGGTTTGAGGTCATCATTCCTTCCTGCACGATCTGTGTATGTAACATCCCCAGCGGCTCAAATAAAACAGCTTGGGCGTAGTCATGAAAAGTCATTTCTGTGACAGACTCTAAAGCTCCCTGCAAAAGGCGCAAGCCAGCCTGATTATAGAGGTGCTCACCTCGCCTATCCATACGCATCATTTGGTCATGGCCAAGCAATGCTCTCATCTCTGCCTCTACCAAAAATTCATCTTCCGCAAATCCCGCCATCACTTGCAGAAAATCTACTCGATTTAATCCAGAATTGTGATGAAGCAGGCTCCTTAGAGTAATGCTCCCGAAGGATTCAGGTAAATTGTCAAGATACCGAAGGATTGGCTCGTCTAGAGAGAGTGTTCCCTTTTCGTCCTCTAGTAGTAGAGAAAACGCCAAGATTTGCTCAGACATTCCTGGAAAGAGAAAAACGGTACTGTCATGAACAGGAACCTGATGCTCCAGATTTGCCATTCCCCATGACCTTTTGATGTCAACCTCTCCATCATTGAGTACTCCGACTGTAAATCCATGCCCTTCTTCATATGTCCAGTCCTCTACCAAATTGTCAAATTGCGAGGCATCTGCTTGCCTTTTAGATTGTGCAAATAACTGGGCACAGAGTATTGCACAAATGACTGCTACAACGATTGTTTTGATATTCATTCTATTTGTTTTTTGTCTTATCGGATTTGTTCAATAATGAGTTCAGCCACCTTGGTCGCTGAGCTAGGATCTTGACCTGTGATGATGCGACCATCCACCTGATAGAAGCTGTCCCAGCCTTCTGAAGAATACTTGAAATCAGCACCTCTTATTTTCAGCAGTTCTTCAACAGAGTGGTCAAACTCTTCGAAGTACTTTCCTTGTTTGTTTTCAAAGATGTCGGGGAAGCCATTCACTTTCCTACCTGCCACCAGATAGCGCCCGTCGCTTGTCTTCAGATTGGCAATACCATAGGAACCGTGACACACCGAAGAGATCACCCCTTGAGCCTCATAGATTTTCATGGCAATGGACTGAATCTCTTCGTTGTCAGCCACTCCAAACATGGATGCTCCACCACCTCCATAGTAGATCGCCCCATATTCTTGCGCATCAACCTCCGATGGCTTCAGTGTACCGCTAAGTAACTTCATGAATGTGCAATCATAGATGTAGCTCTTGATGATCGGATCGGAGGTGTTGATATATCCGATTGCCACTGCACCTCCTAGAGGACTCACAAAGTCCACTTCATAACCTGCCTTGGTCAAGACATCATATGGATAAACGATTTCCGCAAAATGATTGGAGGCGGGAATATCTGAATCTCCATAGTACTCAGCACTCGACAAAACAAAGAGAATCTTCTCTTCTTGCACATCTGCCTGTGTCTGTTGCAGGCCATCACCAAAGACCAGGAAGGAAAGAGTCAGCAAATAAAGCAAATTCAACATCTGTTTCTGTGTTTGGAAACAAATGTCACCTACTAGCCAAGTAGCAACAGATTGATCTTATAAACTAGGAGTACGGACTTATAAAATCGTACCGCCTCAACGACCCGATTCCTGCTTTTGAAAACTAGCTGGTGTCATACCGGTGATCTTTTTAAAGCTGCTATAGAAGGTGGACTTGGAATTGAAACCACAGTCATATCCTATCGCCTCAAGTGTGAGTCCACTATCCTCTAGGAGCATTTTCTTGGCCGCTTCGATTCTCATCTCATTGAGATATTGAGGAAAGCTCTTTCCCAAGTTATCATTGAGAACTTGAGACAGGGTGTGAGGAAGAACATTCAGATTTTTTGCAGCATCTGCTAGTCGGATATTTGAATTGGTGTAGCGGCTATCGCTGGACATGTATTCAGCTAATCTTGCCAAGAGTTGATTGGCCACCTTATCCTCGATCTTTCGATCCTTGTATCTCTCCTTGACATGTTGGACTGAGAAGTCTTCGCGCTTGCGAAGTACTAGCTGCAAGATCATGAGATACAGCATAAAAGAAAATAACAAGGCCCCCAAGATATAAGAGAAAATACCACAGAGAAAATATGCTGCCAGGATTAGGAAATTGCCAACATACAGACTCAGATCCCAGACAGTTTGAGCACTATATCTGGCCTGCCCAGAGTCCTGTGGAGAGAGGATCTGCCGTATATAAGGCAAGGCGGCAAGGCTGTAAATCAGCCATGTGCTATAGATTCCATAGATGATCCATGGCCGCCAGAAATCAATATTGTACTCAAAAGGCACAAGGAAATTAACCAGTAGAATGGATGGAATGAGACCCGCCAAATGGAGACGCCAAGACCTTATGACTCCCTCAACGTTTCCATACACGGATCTCAGATAGAAGTATAAAAATGGGCCTACAAAAAAGCACGCGCTCAAGCCAAATTGCAAATAGGAGTATGGCAATTCATCGTTGAAGTAAAAGAAAACAGACTTCCCAATTCTAACACTTAAGCAAATGAGAAAGCCACCTAAGAAGTAGTTGGAAATGTGTTTTGGCCTTTTGAAAAACGCATAGTATAATCCCAAGATAAGCCCATTGAAAGCACCAAGAGCGCTAAAAAAGAACAGTAGCTCTCGACTGACATCCATGGCTACCTACTCTGTCTGATTAAGATTGTTGGTCAAGCTCTGGACGATCTTGAATTCACTCAAAAACACAGAAGCTATCACGCGGAAAACTGTGTATGCTGGAATCGCCAATATCATACCTGCGATACCTCCAATACGACCACCCACCAAAATCACTATGAAAATCTCCATCGGGTGTGCCATCACACTATTGCTAAAGATGTATGGCTGAAGGATAAAGTTGTCCAGCATCTGCATGACTGCAAACACTCCTAGAATCTTCAAGATGAGCGGAAGCATTTCTGTCATGAAGTCATAGTCCAGATGACTACTCAGAGTAACAAATACTGCAAAACTGGCACCGATGATGGGCCCTAGATAAGGAATGGTATTGATCAAGGCAGCGAAAAATCCAATCAGCAGAGCATTTTGCACACCAAAAAGGCTCAGTGCTAGACTGACCAAAATGGTGATCACGGTCACTTGAAACCCTATTCCAAAGAAATAGCGGCGAAGAAGATTGGCCGTACGGTCCATAGCAACTGCGGCCTGCTCCTCGTACTCATTGGGGATGATGGAGCGAATAAAGTTGATCAACAGATCTTGCTCTCGTAGGAAGAAAAATAGCACAAAAATGACGCTGAACAGGCCAATGACAATATTACCTGCGACGCCTACCGCCTCTCCGAGATATTGGCCAATCTTACTAGGATCAAACCATTTGGCGGCAGCCTCGGCAATCTGATCTCCGGCCGACCTTTCAGAGAGGTCTACACCTATCGACTGCAACTTCTCCGTGATATTGAACTCACGCTCAAGCGTGACACCGATATTCTTGAAATCTAGACTGGCAAGATTGCCAAACTGCTCGAGAATCAAGGGTACAAAAGCCCTCAACAGAGCGTAAAACAGACCAAACATGATGATGATGGTCAATACCGCTGCGACGCTCCGACCGATCCGAAACTTTTTGTAGCGAAGCTTATTGCACATGAAATCTACCATGGGTGCACCAAGTAGACTCAGTACCCACGCGATGAGTACGTAGGCCACAATATCTCCGAAGAAGTACACGATCAAGCATAAGACCGCAAAGCCTAGGAGTCCAACGATGTATCTTCTTCTCATCAATTGATTGAATTCATCCGAAAGATAGTCAATCTAAAAAATTGAGATTGTCTCTGATCTTCTGAAATCCAGCCCTCATGAGCGGTGTGCCTGCCAAGGTTTGCTCAAAGCTGAGTTCGTCCATCGAGCGCCAGTCCTCTCTTGACATCCCGGTGACATGTCTTCGCGGCTCGAAGTCCTGCTCTTGATGTGGCTCAGCGAAGCGATTCCATGGACAGACTTCCTGGCAAATGTCACATCCAAAGACCCAGTCCTCCATCTTACCGCGGAACTCGTCGGGAATCTCCGACTTGAGCTCGATGGTGAGATATGAGATGCACTTAGAGGCATCAAGTATGTACCCATCATCGGAGAAGGCACCTGTCGGGCAGGCATCTATGCATCTACGACAAGTCCCACAGTGATCTCTGATCGGGTCATCTGGACTTGCGTCTAGATCTGATATGATGACTGCCAAAAAGTAATAACTGCCTTGCTTGGGATGAATCAGCAAAGTGTTTTTTCCACGCCACCCAAGCCCAGCTCGCTCCGCCCAGACGCGCTCCATCACCGGGCCGCTATCAACAAAGTACCGTCCGTCTATCTCTCCATAAGTCCCCTGCAGCCGTGACCAAAATGTCTTGAGCTTCCGTTTGATGACTTTGTGGTAATCTCTACCATAAGCGTAGCGAGCCACCTTGGGACCATCCTCGCACTCATCAGAAGTTGGATAGTAGTTATAGCTGAGACAGATGACGGTCTTGGCGCCAGGCACCAACTTGGTGGGATCAATCCGCAGGTCAAAGTGATTGGCCATGTAGGACATCTGACCGTGATAATCTCTACGAAGCCACTCTTCTAGTTTCCGAGCCTCATCATCCAGCTTCTCCGCTCTTGCGATTCCGCAGGTAGAGAAGCCTAGCTCCGTGGCAATGGTCTTGATCTCTTGAGATCGCTTGATATGAGCGTGGTTGTGCACGGCGAATCAAAGGTAGGGAGGAGCGAGTTGGTCAATACCTACTGGTCCAAACCCCATCTGCCTTCGGCACCTTCCCCTCGAGAAGGGAAGGACACGAGGTTTAAACGTCAATCAATTTGAAACAAGCTCATGGCAAATAAGAAAGACAGATATGACTCTTCAATCTAATTTGGCCCTTCGTTGAAGAGGGGTTGGGGAGTTCAGACCGCGGAATCTGTGCGAGGCATCAGCTCTTGGGTACTTTCTTTCTTAATGGAAAGGTGCAAGTGCTCCGCCCCTACTCCAATATCTGCAACTTGGCAAACTTGAGCATGATCTTCCTACTCGGATTATCAATCTGCGAGAAGTGGATCGTCGCTACTTTGTTGGCATTGTTGCCCTCGATCTTTTGCACCTCACCTTTTCCAAATTTAAGATGGAGCACAGTCATACCTTCCTTGATCGTATGACTCGGACTTGGCCTAAAGTCTGACACATCGATGTCCAGCTTGGGTAGCTTGGGCTTGGGAAGTGGTGCGATCCTTCGGAGTCTCTTAGGCTCGGAGGGCAAGCCATTGGTCTGTTGACCGAGATTGATCACTGTATCGAAGCACTCCTCCGGGATTTCCTTGAGGAACCTGCTAGGATCATTGAATCGGACCTGGCCGTATTGATAGCGCGTCTTGGCAAAGCTCAGACAAAGCAGTTTTTTGGCTCTTGTGATCGCCACATAGAAGAGTCTTCGCTCCTCATCAAGCTGATTGGGATCGGACATGGCCATAAAACTTGGGAACAGATTCTCTTCCATCCCAACCACAAAGACGCTTTCAAATTCTAGTCCCTTGGCAGCATGTACAGACATCAAGCTCACATAGTCTGTACTTTCTTCACTCGTATCAAAATCTGTGAGCAAGGCGATATTTTGCAGGTAACTGCTCAGCGTCTTGTCCTGCACATCTCCTATGTCCTCTGCCTCGTCTGCATCGATAAACTCTTTAATACCATCGAGAAGTGCCGTGAGGTTTTGGAGGCGTCCGATACCTTCCATACTGGTGTCTTCGCGCATGGCTGCTAGGACACCAGAGTGCTTGGCGATATGCATCGCTGTAGTGTATGCATCTTGCTCAGAAGCCTTTCGGCCAAATGAACCGATCATCTGAGAAAACTGCTCGATCATGCGTGCAGATCTTCCTTTGATATTGCCATTGTGAAGCATGTCCCAGATACTCTGATCCGACTCGGTGGCTTGATCTATGAGATTCTCAACTGATTTCTTTCCGATACCTCGACGAGGATAGTTAATCACCCGCTTGAGGGCCTCATCATCCTTGGGATTGACGGCAAGTCTGAGATAGGCCAAGAGATCTTTGACCTCCTTGCGCTGGTAAAATGAGAGCCCACCGAAGACCTTGTAGGCTATATTATTCCTTCTTAGATGCTCCTCAAAGACACGAGACTGTGCATTGGTCCTGTAGAGAATGGCGAAGTCACGATTGGTGATGTGATTGCGATTCTTCTGCTCCAGGATGAGATCAGCCACACGGCGACCTTCTTCTGTATCAGATAAGATCTGAAGGATCTTGATCTTAGAGCCGCCCTCATTTTCTGTCCAGATCTTCTTCTGTATCTGATTGCGATTGTGCGTGATGAGTTGATTGGCCGCATGTATGATAGGATCTGTGCTCCGGTAGTTCTGCTCTAGTTTGAAGGTCTGCGTCGCAGGAAAATCCGATTCAAATTGCAGGATATTTTCAATCGTAGCTCCTCGGAAACTGTAGATGCTCTGCGCGTCATCACCGACGACACAGATATTCTCAGGGCTACCTGGATAGTTAACCAGTTCCTTGATGATGGCGTACTGCAAGTAGTTGGTATCCTGAAACTCATCTACCAGCACATATCGGAAAGCATGCTGATACTTCTGCTTGACATTGTCCTTGTTCTCATAGAGCAGGCGATACATCTGCAGCAGCAGATCATCGAAGTCCATGGCTCCAGCGCGAAAGCACTTGTGCGCATATCGCTCGTAGATCTTGTAGATCATAGGCATGCGATTCATCCGATCATAGTCGATGAGCTCGCTATTTTGCGCGTACATCTTGGGCGTAATCAGATTGCTCTTGGCTGCTGATATGCGCGACCTGACATTGTTGGGATTGTAGTTTTTCTTGTCGAGACCCATCGTCTGGATGATCTCAGAGATGACGCTCTTGGTATCATCTGTGTCATAGATCGTGAAGTCACTCGGGTAGCCGAGCTTGGGCGACTCGATGCGGAGGATCCGCGCGAAGATGCTGTGAAAGGTACCTGCCCAGACCTTGCGGACATCAATACCTACGACTGTCTCAATCCGCTCCTTCATCTCGCGTGCAGCCTTATTGGTAAAGGTGAGGCAGAGGATATTCCATGGTGCAATCCCACTGCGCATGAGGTGTGCCACGCGATAAGTGAGCACCCGCGTCTTACCAGATCCAGGTCCCGCGATGACCATGACTGGTCCATCGATGCATTCTACAGCTTGTCGCTGGACAGGATTGAGCGTATTGAGATAGTCTACCATAGAGTAGATGTAAAGGTCTACATATATAGATAGTTTATATGGATCTGTCTAAGCTTCCTGCAGCGCATCCCAGTACTCCACGGCTCTGCGCAGATGTGGGATGACAATACTACCGCCCACAACAAGTCCTACAGAAAACACTTCCATCAACTCATCCTGCGTCACACCCTCTTCATGGCATTTGCCGACGTGATATTTGATGCAGTCATCACAGCGTAGGACCATGGATGCGACTAGGCCGAGCATCTCTTTGGTCTTTACCGGAAGGTGACCAGCCTCATAGGTCTGGCTATCTAGATTGAAAAATCGCTTGATGACACGATTGCTCTCGGCAAAGATTCGCTCATTCATGCGTGCGCGATAGGTATCAAATTCTTGGATCATTGGGTCCATAGCTATAGGTCTAGACTGTTCCTTTATTTTTTTGTCTCCAGTTGGATATCAGCATCCTCAAGGGCAAAGCGATGGCAGTGATGACAGTACCCACGCCAAAGAAGATGATCAGATTCTGCACATACTTGGTGAGTTTTCGTTGGCTTTTAAGGTCTTGATCCTTGACAAACTCATTGAGCCCATAGTCATCTAGATAAATCTGAAAATCATTGAGGCCACCGATCGCGTAGATGAAGATCGGGATGCATGCAATGAGTACAATGTATCGGAATGCTCGTGACCTAGCCAGCGGATGCGTCTTCCACAAGAAGATCCAGCGCGTGAAGGTCACGAAAGCAATGATGTATAAGATACTCAGGCGATAAAATCCAAAATCCACCGTACCCTTCATGATGGGTAACATGAGCAGCAGGATCACAATGCCTGTAGCAAACCACCAGATCAGTTCCAATCCCCACTTGCGCTTATCCATGGGGCAAAGGTAATTTCTCCTCTAATCCTGTGCTCCGAAAACCTTCTTGAGCAGGTCGTTGGTCCTTTTGGAGACATCCGCTCTGATCGCGCGCTCCTCCGTCTCGACCATGCCAAACATGCCGACTAGGGCTTTATTGGTCACATGACTGTCGAGCTTGGTATCCACCTTATTGACGAATGGAATCTTGTTGTAGGCCGTACTTGCCTCTTCCCATAGCTGCTGAGCGTAGACTTGCTCGAGGCTATTGAGGATCACTGGCTGAAACTCTGAGAATAGTGCGTCATAAGTGCGGCCATGCAGGTAGGTGGTCGCAGCATCTTTGTCACCCATGAGGATATTCATCGCATCATCGAAGGTCATACCCTTGATGGCATCGACGAAGATAGGCTTGGCACTCTTGGCGGCATCTTCCGCTGCACGGTTGAGTCTCAGAGTGAGTTTCTCCTCCAGGTCTGAGAAGCCTGGGACGATCTTCAGTTTGTCGATCACCTTCTCGGTCTCTTCTGGCAGTAAGATTTTGTACGGACTCTTGAAGTACCCATCTACCAAGCTGAGCTTTTCTGATCCTTCACCGACGCCTAGCTCTAGGGCAAGCTTGAGACCTTTGGCGACCTCTGCCGTGGTGAGCGGCTCCTCGGTGACGGTCTCTACGATTTCTTCTAGTGTCTTGCAGCTGATAGCTGTCATCATCAGGCTCAAGGCCAAAAAGGATAGGAATATGCGTTGCATCTTGATCATGTCTCTAGTATTTATTCGAGTCTAGAACCCAAAAGTCCACATTGCAAATCAGTCCAAGCTTGATTTAATAAAACTTTTAGAGTGCTGCTTCTATAACTTGATAAATCTTACCGTAATCCATTTGCCTTCTGGCGTCATGAGACTGAGGAGATAGCTACCACTTGGGTACTCAGATACATCGAGCTGATCGTCAACTGCCGTAGTAGAATGAACCACTCTGCCTAGAGCATCATAGATGATCATGGCTCGCCAGCGATTGGAGCCAATGCTGATAAAGTCAGTGGTAGGATTGGGTACTACTTTGACTTCTAAATCTTCAAATCCATCTGAGGTGTTACTGTTATTATCAATCTCCCAGGGTCCGAAGATCTGAGAACAGTTGTTCTCGTCTGTGACGGTCACCTCATACTCGTCTACAGACAGGCCTTCTGTAATCCTAGTACTATCACCATGACTCCAATCATAAGAGTATTCACCAATACCTCCTGATACAAATAGCTCAATCTGGCCTAGCTCACCAGCACTTGCGTGAGTGATAACTGCAGAGTCCAATAGGAGCTCTGGAGGATTATCCAATGTGATGATATCAGAAAGATAGATGCAACCAATAGAATCAGTCACCCTCAGGCTGTAATCACCGGCTAACAGACTATCGGCTGCTTCGTCCATACTCCCATCAGACCAGACATACTCATAAGGCAAGACTCCTCCCTCCAGCTTGAAGAACAGCGATCCATTGGCATCATCGTGACACTCAGGCAGCTTGATCGATAGATTGTCAAAAAGCAATTCTTCAGAAAACAAGAGCTCGGTCATCACGGTATCCCGACAGTCGCTTGCATCTCGGATCACGATCGTGTACAGACCAGAATCCAACTGATCAAATGAATCTCCTGAGTTGGAGCCAGACGTCCACGTCAGCTCGATAGGTGCAATACCAGAATAGTCTAGATGTATCTCTCCTGTCTGTCCACTGTAGCACGCATGCTCTATCGAGTCGATCGCCAGGCCAAGTGGAAACTGCACTTCCTCTGGGCCAATATCGATGATCTCCCTCACCACACGCGGGTTACCATAAAAATCTATCTCTGATACCTCTATGGGATATCCTGCATCGATGAGAGGACTACATGATCGCAGCCTGCTGGTCACTATATCGTCGAAGTACAGCGCCGATGCACTGTCCATATCGATGTTGTCTAGAGAATCTACATATCCTAGAAGGACTCTTTCAAACTCCCAATCAGGAAACTCACCAGTCTGGATGGTAGAGCTATCATGTCTGATCCATTCACCTTGTTGATCTATGAGGACATTGTTGCGGATGAGCACTTGACTATCGAGGACAGAGAGTATGACATGACTCTGATGTTCTCCGCCGAGAGTATCTGTCCAGATGGTCTTATTGTCATAGAGGACATTGTTGACAAAGCTGATGTCACCTCCCCAGAGCCTAATGAGAGGTAAAACTTGACTCGCAGTCGTAAATGAATCCAATTGCTCATTAGAAACCAGTGCATTGTTTGAGACAACTGTTCTAGCACCATTTCGCCTCAAAAAATTGAACCATGTATTGTCCTTAAATCTATTATTTGCTATATACAAATTGCCAAGATCACCTGGAAAAAAGAAGTCTTCCGTTTCAATACCTTCAAAGTGGTTTGATCCCATTGTGACAGAATGGAAACTTTCAAAATTTCTGAAAATCTGGTCCCAACGACTAGTATTCTCTTGTTCAGAATAAAAATGGTTCTCTATAAATCGTAGATCCATATCACTTGAAGAATAAACTCTCTCTAGAGATGCCAAAAAGATCGGATTAGTCGTATTGGATTGTAAATAAGTCTCAAAAACATTATTTCTAAACAACCATCTAGCCGGGAAAGAGCTTTGGGGAAGGCTACTCAATGCGAACTGACTTAAGGAGTCAATTCTCAACTTCACTTTGCTGTCTACCATGTCAAAATGAAATGTATCACTCGTGGCTATGATTCTAAAAAGTCCATAAAACCCAAGACTGCAAGAATCAATATCCAAACTAACGAACTCAAGACTATTAGCTACGGAAAACGCCGTGAAGATGGTAGAGTTCTGAGAGCCACAGGTCCTGAAAGAACAGTTCTCCAATCCAATCCTATTGTAGTCACCCTCGCGCATGTAGATACAGCCTCCTGAGACATTCCACTGATCTTGAAAGTCGCAATTCTGTATAGATATTTCTCCTGTCGTGAGAGAAGATCCTTGGATCATGATCGCCGAGCCTACCGCTCGATTCAGCTTATACAATTCTCCTGGAGGACTTCCCCCTGCATGACCACCGACGAAGTGGAATCCGTCGAGAACGAGCTGGTCGGCATCTTGCAGCAAAAGCATGGTGTATCGATTGTCAGACAATGAGTCTGGATTGCCTAGTTCAGAGTCGAAAACTGATAGCCCGCCTTCGGGCCGCTCCGCAAGATGTGACTCAGTACCAATAAAACCTCCATAGACGTGAAGAGACTTATCGATGATATAACTACTATCACGGCTATCCTGACTGGGTCTGTAGATACCTGATCTGACCCAGATGGTATCTCCTTCGCTCGCTACATCAATAGCGACCTGAAATTCGGCAATGGCCTCAGACCAGCTCGATCCATCGCCGCTCGCAGTCATCGATGCATCGACGTATATCACAGACTGAGCATAAAGAGGGCACAAGTCACATAGCATCGAACAGAGTAAGAACTGACACCAAGCAATTCTAGATGTAGGGATCACGGCTTAAGATTTGACTGAAAAAATAAAAAGAATGATCCACTTCATACGCCAGGTACTGGAAAATTTCCACCTCTCTTCCCTATCTTCATCCTATATCTCACTGCGTCCGTCGATTCATCAGAACGATCTGCTGGCGCTCTCCGTTGATATCTGTATTATGGAAAGAAAAGTCAATCCACTCATAGGCCTAGTCGTGGCTGCTGTGGTTATCTATCTGCTCTTTAAGCTCGTCGGCTTTGTCATGTCCATCCTCTGGTGGGCGGCACCGGTCATGTTGATAGGAGCACTGATCGTCAAGCCTAAGGTCGTCACTGACTACGGCAAATGGCTATGGAACAGCTTCCGCCAAAATGCCATCTTGGGTATCGTCTTCACTTTGCTAACTGTGGTGGCATTCCCAATCGTTGCTGGATTTCTCCTCTTCAAGTCACTGACCTATGACAAGTGGGCCAATATTGCGAGCAAGATGCCCCGAGCAGATGTATTCCGTTCAGAGGAGGCGGACTACGAGATTCTTGAGGAAGAGCCACTCATCCTAGAAGAAAAAGAACCCATCAAGCGAAGGAGATAGACTAGCTTCGCTTCATGCTTTGGGGCGCCGTGCTTGTTATCTCTTTCGTACTCTGTGGGCTCTGGATCTATGCCCATAAGACTGCTGTGCAGCATTGGTATGCCGACGACCAACATCAGGACACAAGAGCGAGTAGCAATCCTCCATCCATCAATGTCCTCATCGCCATGCGCGATGAAGCCCCTTATATACAAGACTGTCTCCGAAGCATCCTTGCAGATGAGCGGCTCGAGCGCCTAGTGCTCGTAGACGATCACAGCACTGATGAGTCCGTGTTGCTGGCCCAGCAGATGGATGATCCGAGACTAGAGATCTATCACCTAGGAGATGGACAACAAGGGAAGAAAGCGGCGCTGGCCCTTGGTCGAGCCAAGTGCAATGCCGACTGGATCTTGCAGACCGACGCTGACTGTATTGTCTCTGATAGCTGGCTCAGCTCTTGGACCGATATCCTATCAAGCCATGAGACAGATCTAGCCTGTGGTCTGGTCAGGATCCACTCCGTCAGCAAAGTGCGGCTATACGAGTTCCAAAGACTAGATATCGCTGCCACCATGGTACTACAGCATACTGCCATCAACCACTGGAAACTGCCACTGGGCAATGCCGCCAATCTCATCTACCGCAGAGACATGCTAGACACCCTACATATGGGCGGATCAGAAGAGCGCAGCGGTGACGATATATTTCTTCTCGAAGCAGCCCTAGATGACCCTGAGATCAAAGTGGCATTTTTCAATGATCCTCGGCTACAAGTATTTACTCCTCCAGAAGCTAGCTGGTCTGCTCTCTGGAGACAAAGGCGACGATGGGCAGAGAAATCTGGCAGCTATCGCTCCTCCCGACTTAGACTACTTCTCCTCGTCATGGGAATCAGTTATACCATAGCGCTACTCGGACCACTGCTCACCTTGATTACACCGAGTCTTGCCGTCGGACCAGTGCTCCTGCTTCTCTACATCATAGGATGTCAACATTATGTCATGGAAAGTATCTATCAGACGAGCTTTTGGCAGTCATGCCGATTCACAGTCACGCACATCATTTTTACGCTGACAATCGCAGCCTCTAGCCTTTTGCCCGGAAGGGCTCTATGGAAAGGGAGGAGACGTTGATTAACCCAGGAGGATAGACTTGAGTTCAGAGACCTTATCAGCGGCATAAACCTCTAGCAGAGGTAGCTGATACACTTCACCAGAAGAGCTACGCATAGAGATCATATCATCCTGTAGACTGCTGGAGCTGATGTCAGACAATTTAAGCGTGGTTTGTTTGCCTTTCTGCCCTAGCTTCCACTCGAGATTGTCGCCATCTATCTTGACGTAATTCTCGCCTTTTTTCCGGAAGGAAATCTTGGATATCATCTTGGGCGCTACTATCATCAGGAGTCCAGCGAGACCTGCAATAAATAGATTGATTTCTAGGCCGGTGATCTCCTCCTTGCGGATCAAAGAGATAGCACTAGTGACGACAAATAGGCATCCCAGTACGCGCATTGCGAGATAGTCTTCTTTCGGGCGAGGGTCGATGTGTATGGCCCGGTCATAATGAAATGAAGCTGCCATCCGCTAGACGTCTACGTTGGCGTACTTGGCATGTGTGACGATGAACTCTCGTCTTGGCGGAACCTCCTCACCCATCAGCATGCTGAAGATGCGATCCGCTTCCAAGGCATCGTCGATGTGCACGCGCTTGAGGATGCGGGCATCTGGATCCATGGTGGTCTCCCAGAGTTGCTCGGCATTCATCTCACCGAGACCCTTGTAGCGCTGGATCTTGACATTGGCTTCTGCTTTGCCATTGGAGTAGTTGTCGATAGCGGTCTGTCGCTCATCGTCGTTCCATGCATAGATGAATTGTTTCCCTTTGGAGACTTTATAGAGTGGTGGTGCGGCTACATAGACATAGCCTTGCTCGATGAGTGGCTTCATGTAGCGGAAGAAGAAAGTCAGGATCAGCGTCTCAATGTGGCTTCCATCCACATCGGCATCACACATGATGACGATCTTGTGATATCGGAGTTTGTCAGTATTGAGCACACGCTCACCGTCCTTGTCTTCGATGCTGACACCGAGAGCAGTAAACATGTTTTTGATCTCCTCATTCTCGTAGATCTTGTGCTCCATCGCCTTCTCCACATTGAGGATCTTACCTCTCAGTGGAAGAATGGCTTGCGTCTTTCGATCTCGCCCGAGCTTGGCAGTACCGCCTGCACTATCTCCCTCTACGAGAAAGATCTCTGACTCGACTGGATCCTTGGAGGAGCAGTCTGCCAATTTACCTGGCAAGCCCGTACCCGTGAGGACATTCTTGCGCTGGACCATCTCGCGTGCCTTACGCGCTGCATGTCTCGCCGTCGCCGCTAGGATCACCTTGTCGATGATCATCTTGGCCTGGCGTGGATTTTCCTCGAGGAAGGTTTTGAGTGCGTCTCCCATTGCTCTGGAGACGATACCCGTCACCTCAGAGTTTCCGAGCTCTCCCTTCGTCTGTCCCTTAAACTGTGGTTCGGGCACCTTGACACTTACGATAGATGTCAATCCCTCACGGAAATCGTCTCCTGCGACAGAGAACTTGAGCTTACTGAAAAGACCATTGTCCTCTCCATATTGCTTGAAGACTCGATTGACGGCACGGCGAAATCCATTGACGTGCGTACCGCCCTCTCGCGTGTTGATATTATTGACAAAGGAGTAGATATTCTCTTGGTAGCCTGTATTGTATTGCATGGCGACCTCTACTTCCACATTGTCCTCTTTGCCCTTCACATGGATAGGCTCTTGGATGAGGGAAGTGCGTGTCTCGTCTAGATAGGCTACGAACTCCTTGAGTCCGCCTTCGCTGTAGAAAGTTTCTTCTTTGGGCAGACCATCTTCAAACTGTCGCTCATCTCTGAGCGTGAGTGTCAAACCTTGGTTGAGATAGGAGAGCTCACGGAGACGATTGGCAAGCGTCTCATACTTGTACTCCAGCGTCTCAAAGATCTCTGCATCTGGCTTGAAGGTGACTTTGGTGCCTGTCTCATCAGACTTGCCGATCACTTCTACTTCTGTTTGAGGCTTACCCTCAGAGTACTCCTGAGCGAAGATCTTACCCTCTCGTCGTACTTCCGCTTTGAGATAGGAGCTGAGTGCATTGACACAAGATACACCTACACCATGGAGACCACCAGAGACCTTGTAGGTGTCCTTGTCAAACTTACCACCTGCATGCAGCACCGTCATGACGACCTCGAGGGCCGACTTCTTGAGCTTTTCATGCATCCCTACGGGAATACCTCTACCATTGTCAGAGACACTGATGGAATTGTCATCATGGATGACTGTATCGATTTGGCTGCAGTGTCCGGCGAGGTGCTCATCGATCGAGTTATCGACGACTTCCCAGACGAGGTGGTGAAGACCTTTTCCATCGGTACTTCCGATGTACATTCCTGGCCGTTTCCTTACCGCTTCTAATCCTTCTAGTGCTTGAATATTACTAGCACTATATTGCTTCTGATTCTTAGACATTTAGGTCTTGCTTTTGCAAGGCGCAAAGATAGCCATTTCACAGGGCTCCAAGCCTAAATTTGCCGAGATAAGCAGTTCATTTTCTGATGGTTTTATATAGAGAAAAACATGGATTGAGATCTAATTTTACGCTTGTGGAGAAGCAGTTTGTGGTCAAGCGCATAGAAGATTGGGATCAGTTGGTCGACGAGATGAGAAAAATGCTCTCTCAGATCCGTGTATTTGCCCTCACAGGCGACCTCGGAGCAGGCAAGACGACTTTGGTCCAGCGCTTTATGTCACGGCAGTATGACATCCATGATGTGAGCAGTCCGACCTACGCGCTGATCCAAGAGTACGACAGCACACCCAAGGTCTATCACATGGATCTCTATCGCCTCAAGAGCACTGATGAGCTCTGGGATCTTGGGATGGAGGATATCCTACTAGATGACCAGGCTATCCTGCTAGTAGAGTGGCCTGAGTTACTTGAAGAAGTTTTGGATGTGGCTTTCGCCAAAATAGGTATTCAGGTGATTTCGGCAGATGAGCGAAATGTCGTACTTTCCGTAATTCAACCATAATTCTCCATGCCTGATCCTATCAGACCGAGTGCTTGGCCATCCGGCGTACTCCAGACACAGACTGAGACCCTAGCGGTCATGCCCAAGAAGGACAAGCTCTTCATAGGGGTGCCAAAAGACTCGATCTTGCAAGAGAAGAGGGTGCCACTAGTGCCGTCTGCGGTCAAAGTCCTTTGTGATCAGGGACATCGCGTCGTCATAGAGTCGGGTGCAGGCTATCAGTCCAACTATACAGATCACGAGTATGCCGAGGCAGGTGCTGAAGTGCAGAGCGACAGACGATCAGTCTTCCAGGCACATATTTTGCTCAAGACGGCTCCGATGACGGATGAGGAACTTGCACTGCTGCAAACGCATCAAGTTTTAATCTCTCCACTTACCATACCATTTGCCAAGGAAGAGCATCTCCAGGCACTGAAGGATAAGAAAGTCATTGCCATTGCCACGGAATATCTGAAGGATGCTGACGGATCATTTCCCGTAGTGAGAAGTATGAGTGAGATTGCTGGAATCTCTGTGATCTCTACAGCATCAGAGCTTCTCAGCACGACCAATGCTGGTATCGGAAAGCTATTCGGAGGCATCTCCGGAGTGCCTCCAGCCAAGATCGTCATCCTAGGCGCGGGCATCGTCGCGGAGTACGCATCACGAGCTGCCCTTGGTCTCGGAGCGCGTGTCCATGTCTATGACAATAGCATGTACAAGCTACTTCGCCTCCAAAATGCTGTAGGGCATAAGCTCTACACGAGCAGCATCAATCTCGTAGATCTACAGCGTGATCTGGCGACCACGGATATCGCACTGGGAGCTATCCATAGCACTACTGGACGCACACCGATCGTCGTCACAGAAGAAATGGTGATGAATATGAAGACTGGTTCTGTCATTATTGATGTAAGCATCGACCAAGGCGGATGCTTTGAGACATCAGATGTCACGAGCCATGACAGCCCGACATATCAGCGGCATGGTGTGATACACTATTGTGTGCCCAATATCACCAGCAAATTTCCACGTACAGCTAGTTCTGCGATCTCTAACATACTCTTGCCAATACTCCAAGATGCAGAGAAGCAAGGAGGTATGGAAGAGCTCATAGCCAATAGCCCGGGACTTCGCAATGGCGTCTACACCTACAAAGGTTGCCTGACCAATCAGTACTTAAGCCGTCGTTTTGGTATGAAGTACACGAGCCTTGATTTGATCATCCCAAGTGTCTTTTAGTCTAAGGACTTACCGCTGGCTGATTTGCCTGCTTGTGCTAGGGACGGTCATCTACCGGATTGTGCTGCACACGTACGAGCCATTTTTGCATGACTGGGACGAGAAATTTCATGCACTTGTCGCCAAGTCTTTGCTCCAAGATCCATTTCATCCTAGGCTATACACTGAGGTCCTACGCCCATATGGCCTAGCCGACTGGACAGCCAATGAGACATGGCTCCACAAACCCATTCTCTTCCTGTGGTTGATAGCGCTTTCGCTCAAATGTTTTGGCGCAAGCCTTTTTGCCGCAAGGCTACCAAGCATCCTTCTCTCTGCTGGTACCGTCGTCATACTATCACGCTTTCATTTGCGACTCTTTGAGACTATCGAGGAGAAAAGAACTATCGCCCTTGGTGCTGGTCTGCTCTTCGTGTGCTTTTTCCAGCAGTCCTTCACCGTCATCGGAGCACTTTCGACTGATCACAATGATGTCGCTTTCTTATTCTTTTTTGCCACGGCTTGGTATTTCAGCCACAAGATGTATCTAGAGCCTTCCGGCAAATGGGTCGTAGCCATTGGGCTCTCTACTGCCGCAGCGATACTGTGTAAGTCGGTACTTGGACTGATTCCACTAACGGTCTACGGAGCAATCTCACTGACAAGTGGAGTTGCACTAAGACAATGGAAACCATGGTCATTGGCTCTACTTACAGGACTGAGTGCTCCAGTGATCTGGGCCATGTACTGCTGGATCAGATTTCCTGCAGAGTTCGCGGCAGAGAATCTCGCGATCCTGCACCATACGAGTAGGAGTATCGAAGGTCATGGAGCGCCTTGGCACTTCTACATCACAGTACTTTGGGATCAATACGGTCCTGCACTCTGGGTGGCGATTGTCCTCCTGCTCATGTCAGACCAGTCTCGGACGATCAAGCACACACTTGTGACCGCACCCACGGTGTATGTCCTGGTCATGTCTTGCTTTGGTACCAAGATGGATAATTATCTGCTGCCGATGTGCATGGCATTCCTTGGTCTGATCTCTTGGGCGTGCATTCATCTTTGGAAGCACAATCGATGGGGCGGTATACTGTTCATCTTGATATCTATGTGGTTCGTCTGGAAGCCAGACATCACTCTGCGCTACCTGAGCACAGGTAGGTCTGGCCACTTCATTCATGTCCATGATCGCGAGCAAAAAATCGCCTGGACTCAAGCAATGAATGACATCAAGATCGAACCCGATGCCATCATACTTGGCTGTCAAGACTGGGAGTACATCGATGCCATGTTTTTCAATGAATGCGCAGCATATCCACGAGGCGTAAGTCTCAATGATCTGGAGATAGATCAAGGGCGTCCCATTTACACTATGACCTATGATGGTCAGAGGTATAGCATAGAAAGGGTGGACTAGATGTACTAGACGATTCAAACAAATAGCCAAGTAGAGTGGTTTCCCCTGCAAATCACTTGCTATGAAGTACTTGTACACGATCTGCATCGCCTGCCTATCCATCGCAATCTCTGCGCAGAGCCTTACCACCAAGCTCAATCACTATGGAGAAGATGAAGTCATCCTAGGAGAGCCTGTAGAAGTCAAGCTTGACCAATCCTTGCACTCTATGCATATGGCAGAAGATGGGCGTGGTCTCATGATATCTTCGTTTGAAGCTCCCAATAATGGACACCAAACGAGTCTTGTGATCAGCGGCACAGATGTGGATAGCAAGATGCAATGGAGCAAAGCATATGCAGATGTAGGTCTCTATAACTACAGACCATACCTGCAGACCGCCATCCATCAAAATCATGAAGGAGGACTCACAGGACTGTTTGCAGGTCGGACCTGGTACTCAAGCATCATCAACCGATTTGATCAAGATGGTCATCACATATGGAGTCGTGAAGTGGTGCGTGCCGATGGAAACTTCGAAATCGGTGTTGGTGCTGTGGAGACGGCCTCGGGCAAGATCTTCTACTTTGGCGGCAATGCACATGAAGCCAATTTCAATCTGGCCATCGTAGATGCTGAGAGCTCGGAGGTAGAGACTGAATTGCGACTCAATACTGTCTTTGAATTTCTTCTCACGGACGTAGAAGCCACTGGCTCAGATGCAGTCCTCATCTTGGGCAATCTCGTCCGATCATCAACGCAGCAATCAGACATCATGCTCATGAAGATGGATGACAAGGGCGATATCTTGTGGGCTAAGCGCATCAAAGACAACCCCAATCTACGAGCCAACTCCATGGTAGAAACTGATGAAGCCTATATCGTCTGGGCCCAAAGTCCAGATGCCTGGTACTGCTTCTGGCTCGATAAGACCGACGGATCCATGATCGCATCCAGAGCCTTTCTGGTAGATCTCAATGCAAATCTGCATGAGCCACCGACGATCGTAGGTCAGGACGAGTCATCCATGATCGTCAGTGGCCTGGTCTATGACGACTTTCTCGGAAGTAATGTCCACATCACAGCAGTCATAGATCATAAAAACTACGAGATGACCATGCTGACTAAGCAAAATCAAGAAGGATTTGGAAATTTCAACATCACCAAATATGCCAGACTGGATGATGAAATGCTATATACGATGACGGGGACTACGACTATCTATGAGCACCACACGATGATGACTGATGGTCAGTTGGTCGCGTGCCAAGATGCAGAGTCATATCAAAAAATCAATTTCCGAACCATCGTAGGGTCTATCGAGAGCTTAAACTTTGGCCCACCTACATCAGATATCAGTGGCACATATCTTCTGCAACAAAGTAGTCTACAGGAGCCTGATCACCTCAGCTTTGATACAGAACTGATCTGTGAAAAGGAGAAGGAAGTCGTCGAAGAGCCTGAGCCAGAAGTAGAAGAAGATCAGATTACAGCATTCACTTTTTTTCCCAATCCTGTCCAAGACTTGCTGACTGTAAATATTGCTGGGCTCGAAGAGGAGCAAGTAGAGCTGCGCATCATAGATCTGCTGGGAAGACCTATTCGCACTGTGATGACTACGGGAAATACGGTTGTGAATTTATCTGTAAATGAGCTTAGTAGTGGATCCTATTTTCTCTATGTGGATCGCGACGGATTTGTGAAGAGCTTTCCTTTTGAGAAGATCTAGGTCGACCGATCTTACAGACCATTTGCACGACAGTGCAGATAATCAGATGGCGACTTGACAGTCTAGACCAAGCTCAATGCTTGCCTGATCATCTTTGAGCACCATGTCCTCATATTCACCATCCACCAACTGTAGTCGCTGCAGATGTCCTGTGGCCGGATCAGCTATGATGTAGTACCCCACGGCTTGAGAAGCATAGAGTTCCTTTTTGACACCTTGATCTTTGAGGAGCGTAGCTGGAGATAGGATTTCAATAATGAGCGTAGGTGTAGCCTTGAGGTAGTCCTCGATCGCTTCACCACAATGGATGAATATATCTGGACGGACTACCGTATCCTCGGCAACGATCCAGTCCAGTTCTAGATAAACTTGACAATGAGGACAGTGATCCAATTGATCAGCTAAAAGCCGTGCCAGCTTAAAAGCAAACAATTGGTGCCTCCCCTTGGCACTTGGGCTCATGGCATATGGGTAGCCCTTGATTAGTTCCCAGTCACCTTTCCACTGCTGGTAGTCCTTGACAGTATATCGCGGTATGTCCTGAGCTCTGAGTTCCATTACTCCTATATAACGAAGCTAAAGCTAAGCATTGTTCCCTAGCGATATTTTCTCATCAGAGCCTTTGGGCCAAATAGGCTTTTAGGCCATCAAGTGATACGCGCTCTTGTGTCAGGCTATCACGTTCACGCACGGTGACAGCATTGTCCTCGAGACTATCATGATCTACCGTAATACAATATGGCGTACCGATGGCATCTTGTCTTCTGTATCTGCGGCCAATGGCATCCTTCTCATCATACTGAGCAGCATAGTCCATCTTGAGATCATCAAATACAGCTCTAGCCTTCTCTGTGAGATCAGCATTATTCTTCACTAGTGGAAGAATCGCACACTTGACAGGTGCTAGACTAGGGTGCAATTTCAGCACTACTCTTTCGCTGCTGCCACCTTTGCCATCAGGCACTGACTCCTCAGTGTAAGCTCGACTTAGTGTAGCTAAGAACATACGATCAACACCGATTGATGTTTCTACTACATACGGCACATAACTCTCATTGAGCACTGGATCGAAGTACTGCATTTTTTTGCCCGAAAGGGCTTGATGCTGCGTCAAATCAAAGTCCGTACGACTGTGGATACCTTCTAGCTCCTTGAAACCAAAGGGAAACTTGAATTCGATATCCACTGCTGCATTGGCGTAGTGAGCCAGATTGTCATGATCATGATATCTGAGATCTTCACTCGATCCTCCAAGCATCTCATGCCATTTGAGCCGCTCTGCTTTCCAGTACTCATACCACTCCATCTCGGATCCCGGCTGCACAAAAAATTGCATCTCCATCTGCTCAAATTCTCTCATCCTGAAGATGAACTGACGAGCGATGATCTCATTTCTGAAGGCTTTTCCAATTTGAGCGATGCCAAATGGCACTTTCTGTCGAGAGCTTTTCTGGACGTTAAGGAAGTTGACAAAGATGCCCTGAGCGGTCTCAGGTCTGAGATACAACTTGCCTTCTTCACCAGCCACAGCACCCAGCTGCGTGGAGAACATGAGATTGAATTGGCGGACTTCCGTCCAATCTCTAGATCCGCTCTCTGGACAGGCGATCTCATAGTCCTCGATCATCTTTTTCATGTCCTCGAGATCACCGTCGGTCATAGCTTTTGCCAGACGAGTCCTTGCAGCTTCATGCTTCTCGGCATTGGCCAAGACGCGTGGATTGGTCTTGCTATACATGACCTCGTCAAAGTCATCACCAAAGCGCTTCTTGGCCTTGTCGACCTCCTTTTGTATCTTGGCTTCAAGCTTGGCCATGTAGTCCTCGACAAGCACATCTGCGCGGTATCTTTTCTTGGAAGTCTTGTTATCGATGAGTGGATCATTGAAAGCATCGACGTGCCCTGAAGCCTTCCAAGTCTTGGGATGCATGAAGATGGCAGCGTCAAGACCCACGATGTTCTCATGCTGACGGACCATGCTCTTCCACCAGGCTTGCTTGATGTTGTTCTTGAGCTCTACACCATTGGGACCATAGTCATAGGTGGCACTGAGGCCGTCATAGATCTCGCTAGAGGGGAAGATAAACCCATAGGTCTTGCAGTGTGAGATGATATTCTTGAAGAGATTGTCCATCTGTTCTTTCGATTAAAATTCTGAGGTAAAGTGAAACTTGAGTTCGGGGTGATTGTCTTGCACGGTCTTGAGCATCCATGCTGATTCTGCCATGTACACAAAGCGCCCTTCTTTGTCTCGAGCGACATTCCGTTTGCGCAAGCGTACAAATTCGCTGATGTCTTTGTCATCGCCTTCGATCCAGCAGGCCTTGTACATCTGTAGTGCTTCAAAGTCACAGCTGGCTCCGTACTCTCCCTTGAGTCGATACTTGATAACTTCAAACTGGAGCTGCCCAACTGTCCCGATGATTTTTCGAGCATTGTCCTCTTTGGTGAAGAGCTGAGCGACGCCCTCATCCATGAGCTGGTCGATGCCTTTATTGAGCTGCTTGGACTTCATGGGATCACGATTGACGACATAACGGAATAGCTCAGGAGAGAAGCTTGGGATGCCCTGGAAGTGAAGTGTCTCACCTTCTGTGAGACCATCTCCTATCTTGAAATTGCCGCTATCATAGAGACCCACGATGTCACCGGGATACGCAGCTTCAATGACTTCCTTGCGGCTAGCCATGAAAGCTGTAGGATTGGAAAATTTCATCTTCTTATCCTGTCGCACATGATAGTAGTTGGTATTGCGCTCAAAGATGCCGGAGCAGACTCTAAGAAATGCTAACCGATCGCGATGCTTCGGATCCATGTTGGCATGGATCTTAAATACAAAGCCGGTAAATTTCTTCTCGCCTGGTTCGATTTCTCTCTGCTCGGTTGTCCGTGGCAATGGGTTGGGCGCTATGTCCACAAAGCAGTCGAGCAATTCCTTGACACCAAAGTTGTTGATGGCCGATCCGAAGAATACTGGTGACTGCTGACCCGCCAGATAAGCCTCCCGATCAAATGCCGGATAGACTTCTTGCACCATCTCGACATCCTCTCGGAGGGAGGCGGCTGCGCGATCCCCCACTTGTTGGGTTAGTTCTTCACTTGCCAAGTCTTTGAGGAGAAATGTATCCTCCTCGTCTTGCTTACTGTGCGCACGGAAAAGTTTGAGCTCATCCGAGTAGATATTGAAGACTCCTTGAAAGTCTTGCCCCATGCCAACTGGCCAACTGAGAGGACAGACCTTAAGCTTGAGCTTTTCTTCGATCTCATCGAGCAAGTCAAAGCCGTCTTTCCCTTCGCGATCGAGTTTATTGATGAAGACGATCATGGGCGTATTGCGCATACGACAGACTTCAACCAGCTTCTCTGTCTGCTCTTCGACTCCTTTGGCCACATCGATCACTACGATAGCTGAGTCGACTGCCGTGAGCGTGCGGTAGGTATCTTCTGCAAAGTCCTTGTGACCTGGTGTATCAAGTATATTGACCTTGTAATCTCTATACTCAAAGGCCATGACGGAGGTAGCCACGGAGATCCCTCGCTGTTTCTCGATCTCCATAAAATCGGAGGTCGCATGCTTCTTAATCTTATTGGACTTCACCGCACCCGCGATCTGGATCGCCCCACCAAACAGCAATAGCTTTTCTGTCAGGGTGGTCTTCCCTGCATCAGGGTGACTGACGATGCCGAATGTCTTTCTCTTTGCTATCTCTTCTTGTAATCCCAAGGGTCTTGATACTTCCGTAAAAAACGGCTGCAAAGATAAGATTTAGGCTCTGCAGCTTCTAGGAGTCAGACTCTCAGGAGTTTGCTACTTTAGAGGAAAATTTAGACACAGATGTTAGAAATGGCTGCCATCATCGTGCTGGGTATCACAGCACAGTGGATCGCCTGGAAGATCAAAGTCCCAGCAATCCTACCACTACTCCTCATCGGCCTGGCCGTTGGTCCATTTTCTAGCTACTGGACAGGCGAAGAAGGCAAGTGGCTCGAGCCGATGTTCCAAGAAAGCACTGGCAAGGGCCTGTTCCCTGGAAACACCCTGTTTTATTTCGTTTCACTGGCAATCGGCATCATACTTTTTGAAGGAGGACTGACGCTAAAGCGGAAAGAAATCCGCGGTGTAGGGCCTGTCATTGGAAAGCTCATTACCTTGGGGTCTTTGGTGACATTCGTCGGAGCGGGTGTTGCAGCACACTTCATCATAGGACTGAGCTGGCAGATTTCTCTTCTCTTTGCAGGTCTCATCATCGTGACTGGACCTACGGTAATCGCGCCGATCTTACAAAATATTCCGCTTTCGCGAAAAGTGTCTGCAGTCCTAAAATGGGAGGGAATCTTGATTGATCCTATCGGAGCTTTGGTCGCTGTACTTGTATTTCAGTACATCATTTCAGTCCATGGTGTCGATCATGGCCATGGCGCTCATGGCGGTGAAGATGCCTTCACGACAGAAGCACTAAGGAAGTTTGCAACTCTGGTACTGATCGGATTATCTCTCGGATTCTTGGCTGCCCATGCTTTGGCTTTTATGCTGAGAAAGAAGCTGATACCGCACTACTTGCTGAATGTATTTAGCTTGGCTATGGTGATGGGAGTCTTTGTCCTATCCGATGTGCTCGAGCATGAATCTGGTCTATTGACTGTAGTCGTGATGGGTATGGTACTGGGTAATATGGACCTACCGCAGATCAAGGAGATCCTTTTTTTCAAGGAGAGTTTAAGTGTACTTCTCATCTCGATACTTTTCATCCTGCTTGCTGCGAATATCAATATGGAAGACTTGCAGCTCTTGATGGATATTCGGACCATTATTCTGTTTTTAGTGGTGATATTGGTTTTGAGACCGCTCGGTGTATTTCTTAGTACGCATGGGAGCGAACTCAAGCTCAAAGAGAAGATTTTCATATCCTGGGTAGGCCCACGAGGGATCGTGGCTGCTGGTATTGCATCGCTCTTTGGTCTGCGACTGAGTCAAGGAGATCATCCTGTCGCTGGTGCAGAATACATCGTACCTCTCGTATTCTTGATCGTCCTTGGCACGGTCCTGCTCAATGCAACTACGGCGAGACTCTTTGCCAGGTTGCTCGGAGTGACTCTTCCCAAGTCCAATGGTGTGCTGATCGTAGGAGCGAATTATGCTGGTCGAGTCATCGGCAAGTATCTCGCTGATAATGATCGTCATGTCGTCTTGATTGACAGCAATCAAGGATATATCAATCTGGCAAAAGAAGCAGAGCTCGAAGCATTCTCTGCCAATGTCTACACCGATGATCTAGATGATAAGTTTGATTTACTGGATATGGGCTATCTATTCGCGATGACCTCTAGCAGTGAGGTGAATGAGTTCGTTTGTGGAAAATTTAAAAAGAACATAGGGGAGAACGGAACCTTTAAGCTTATCAGTAGTCAAGAGCTAAAAAGCGGTACACGTAGCAGTCGCTTCTTGTCCCAGCAAGATGACTATCTTAATCTCAACAATATTGCTCGGGATTATCCGAACATGCATGAGGTCACGATTGAAAATCTTGGTCACTATGATCACATTCTTTCCACACTAAGTAATGAGACTTATAGTGCGCCTTTCTTCTTGAAAAACCCCGATGACAGTCTAGTAATCATTCCAGAGTCTAGAGATGGACTCAATATGCAAGGAAAACACAAACTCGTCTACCTGGGTAAGGAACTTGACGAGGAAAAACTAGAGCATAAGGTCGAGGATCCTCTTGATCCAGAAGCGGAAAAGAAAAGCTAGAGCTCGCTCAGTAGTGCTATTAGCTCTGAGATATCACCGGATGTGTCAAAGCTGAAGAAATCATTGATCTCAGGGACTGGAGATGCCCGATGCAGACACAAAACCTTGTCGATATCAGCATTGGATCTCAAATGTGTGGGACTCGTCCATGGCATTGGCCTCGTGATGAGGATCACTTTAAACTTGGCTTTGTGAAGCCAGGCGGCGCAAAAGTGAGCGATCAGATCATCTTCTTCGTGTAAGGTATAAATTGCAACGCTTGTTAGTCTAGAAGAATTCTGAGAGTCTGTAGATCTTATCTGACTTGTATAGGTACTGATGAGAAGCTGTCTGAGGTAGTAGTACTGCATCAGCTGCACCTTGCCAGAGCACCACAGCACCCACATTCGATTGATCAGAGGAAGATCAATTTCTTCTAGCTGAATAGCAAGATCAAGCCTAGTTCTGACGGCATCATAGAGATTAACAAAATTTACCTGATCATATTCTAAGACAGACCGCAGCAGACCATTGATAATTGCACCATAGCGGAACTTGGCAAGGCTGATATCGCTAAGCATCAGCGCATTTTGGACAAGCGCCTCTGGGCTAAGTTTCAATATCTTTGACACTCTCCATCCTTGCGATATTAAAGTAGCTGCATTCACAAGGCGTAGAAGCTCAAACTCTGTGTACTTTCTGCTCTCGGTAATATCGAGTGACTTAGGGAAATTGTATCTGGATTTCCAGAGCCTGAGTCGCGATGCTTTAATCCCAGATAGTTTGGAAAGCTCTGTCAGAGTGTAGAGTGTCATTTGTGCTCCTTGTCAAGTTCTATCCCTAAATCCAATAGGAGCTGAAGAAACTCGTGGTCAATATCGTCACAACTGTATATAGTGTAGCCAGCTACAAGTTTACGTCCTTTACTGACCAGTCGCGAATCTCCAAGCTCGAATAGGTGTCCTCGAAAAAAATTGAGCTCTATGCCATCATTCTTCACTGCATTCTGATAGCAAATAAGGGCTTTCCCATAATAGCATGGCACACCCCAGTTCATGTTCTGCCTCAGATTGGGGATCCCAAGGATATACTCGTGTAAGAAGTCGACAATCTCGGCTTGATTCTCGCTAAGGCGGCGGATGAATGTATCTGATATATGCGACATACGGGTATAGAGCTATGGCAAAGAATAAAGGTAAAAATGCTCGTTGCTATAGATCAAGCTAAGTCTGGCATCATCAACAAACTCACCTAGCACCAAGAAGTCAAGTTTGTATTTTGACATCTCCTGACTAAATATCAATTGATAATCCTCCATCAGACTTGCTTGAAGTAATTGTCGCTCATACCATTCACATCTCTTGTTCGATGTAGCTGGCACAAATTTTTTGAGTGCAAACATTTCTCGGTTGGCTGTCCTGATGAATTTAGGTGATTCAGCTCTACTTGCAGGCATTTTGGCGAAAGCGAATACAGCATCTCGTGGTGTATGCTCTTTGATATACTCAGCCATCGGATTTAGGGAATTTGACTTCATGGCTTCCACTGACTTGCGCGCATTATCCAAGGTTCGAAAACATGCGATCACAAGCAACATAAAAATCAATAGCTTTTTCAGGAGATCCCCATACTGGGTTCTAGAGATCCATACTGACGCAAAACGTGCCATGATAAAATAGGAAAATAACAATGCTATCGAATTGCTGCGAAATGGATAATAGGTGATGAGCGCAGATCCCGCCTGATTGCACCCATAGGCATCAATAGCAGCAGCTAGGACAAAGAGCAAATTGAATGACAGGATCATGACCGTCAACCGCACAAGTGGAGGCCACAGTCTGTCGCCTTGGAGTTGACGCCGTGCAAACAACAACAGCAAAAGAAGCACAAAACTCCCCAACACCCCTAGCACATGAATATCCAAGAAGTAATCCAATGACTGGAATAGTCCTGTGTGATGGGGTATGCGATAGTAGTTATACACATGGGACATATTATGAGCACAATCAGAGAATGTAGAGAAGTATCCTTGATAGAGATACCAGATAAAAGGCCCTAGTAACACAGAGCTCAAACACACAACACGCAACAGACTTCTCAGAGACTTTGAGATAAGAAGCGCGCCGACATAGATGAAAAACCAAGCCCCAATCAAAAAATGAAAATAAGTAGCTAGCACTAAAAAGACCGTCATGGTGATATAGCGTTCCCTCAAATACGCATTGACCGCTAGCAGCAAAAAGACATAAGCAAATGTCTTAGGTTCTACGCTGACAAATATCCACTCACCTCCAAAAAGACTCTGCCTGCCAATAAGAAATAAGGTAAAACTCACTACGGCGAACAGCCTTGGCAGATTCAGTGACTGGGTCAATACTGTGAGCGCATAAGCAAACCCAAGAAAATTCAGTCCTCTTAATATCAGTGCAGAAGTGGATATGCTAACATGTTCGAGCAAAGGACCTGTGAGATACTGGAATAGCAAACGGGTCCCTGCAAACTCTTGAAGGATAAATGAGTTGGGAATCCAGTCGGGATTCCACCAATACTTCGCATATGACAAGTAGTGATCTTCTCCACCACTGACATCAATGCCTAATCTTGTCAAAAACAGTATGATCAGGAAGAATGCAAAGCGTGAATAGTCAAATCGCATGCTCTCGAGTGGCTCATGTATGGAAGTCGACCTCACAGAAAGTAAAGATCGCTCATCCTAAGAAAGACATCCAAAGCAAAAGACTCGACCGCTAGTAAGGTCTTAAAATGGCGAAAGCCCTGCTGATTTCTCAACAAGGCTTTCATAAAAAAGGCGGCGACCTACTCTCCCACCTATTGGCAGTACCATCAGCGCTACGAGGCTTAACTTCTCTGTTCGGAATGGGAAGAGGTGGAACCCCCGTGCTATAGCCACCTAAAACTTTTTCTACAGAAGTAGATATTTCTTTAGGTCAATACTGTCTATGTTCCACAAGAAAGACAGCTGACGCTCCAACATTTTGCTATGTAATGATTCTTAGGAATCAAAAGTGATTTAAAGGGTGACAACGGTAAAAGTTAAATTAAAAAAAGAAGCATTTGGGTAATTAGTACTACTCGGCTACGACTGTCACCAGCCTTCGACCTGTAGCCTATCAACGTGGTCATCTTCCACGACCCTATAAGGAATACTCATCTTGAAA
>JAHDGU010000008.1 GCA_020627535.1 Saprospiraceae bacterium | reverse complement strand
ACTGTTTGTTTATTAGCACTTGTTTGCACTTGCTTACTTTCTTTTACTAACTGATAATCAATAAGTTATATTGATATTTGCAATAGTAATAAATAATTGTCTAACACTAATAAAAATATAAATTATGGCAAGACAGAAAGGCCCATTAAAGTATGTAGGAACATTAGGTGATGTTCGACATTTTAAAATCAAAGGTAACAAAGGATATTTCGCTGGGTTGACTGGTGGTCCAACAGCTGAGCAAATTGCTACTGACCCAGCATTCCAAAGGACGCGTGAAAATATGAACGAATTTGGCGGTTGTGCATTGGCAGGAAAATCACTCCGTATCGGTTTAGCAAGTCTAATGAAGACAATGGCAGACAGTCAGGTAACTGGTCGTTTGACAGCCATTATGAAGAAAATCAACTTAGAGGACGGTTCAGAGGCAAGGGGTAAGCGAGCTGTGTTAATTACGCAAGTACCACATTACTTGCAAGGGTTCGAGTTTAACCGTTTCACTTCGTTTGACGGTACTTTCAATGCTCCGTACACAATTACGCCAGGTGCAAATCGTGACGAATCTACTTTGGACGTTCCGGTATTCAATCCGTTGAACTACTTGAACATTCCTGCGGGAGCTACTCACTTCAGAATCATTAACGGTATTGCTGTGATTTCTGATTTTGAGTACAATACCACTTCCAAAGTCTATGAGCCTAAAGACCAGGCGTTGAACGAGTTGAAGGCAATAGAGTATTCACCTTATTTGCCAGTTGACCAAGTTACATCCGCTCTTTCATTAGTTGCGACCTTACCGGGTCTACCAACTATGACTGCTGACGTAATGGTAGTGAATATCATTGGTATCGAATTTTACCAAGAGGTCAATTCAAATTACTATGTGTTTGCTCAAGGCAATGCAATGAAAATTTCCGAGATTTTCTAAGAAGCCGTTATTTAGAAGATTGGATTATTAAGCCCTTCTGTTGATTCAGTTGGGCTTTTCTTTTGTTTGTATGGTTTGCTTTCATTTTCCAAGAATGTGCCTTTATAGTGGGTTTAAATAGCGGTTAAGGTGGGCTTAACCACCAAGCTACCGCCTTTTAATGTACCGATACATTACTATCCTTTTGGCTTCTTCTATGAGTTGGATATTCTGATAAATTTGTTTTTGCTTTTGCTCCAAAAGCTGCAAGGAAGAGACGGATTTATCGAACTTGACTTTATCATCTTCTACCTTGCTGAATGCTTCTCTAATAGCTTTTCTAAATTCTACGATTGAGATAAAAGGAATGACTGAACCACGCAGATAGAAATGAAAAGCCTTTGATTGCCACATACCATAACAAAGCCAAAATAACTGCTCTTTTAGCTGTTCTGATTTGCAGGTAATCACAAAGCAATTTGGACAAGGTGCATCAAGTGGCTTTCCGCTGTTTAAGCCTTTTGATAGCACATAAAAGTGCGGTTTGTTCAGATTAGCTGAAGGACTGTTTGTTTTGACTGTGAATTTCTGTTTCATAAAACGGACTTTTGGTTTGTTCCGCTTCGCTTCACCACAAAAATTTTTTGACAAAGAAAAAAACGGAAAAAAAAGAAAGCCCATTGACAGGGTGGCGAGGCTAAAAAGACAAAAGGAAACGGAATAAGTGCCGAAGGCTGAAAGGCAAATACCTTAGTTCATTATCAACTAATATTTGCCTTTCATTATGCCGTAGTCTTTTGGCTTTTTAAGAGGGTTGGCATTGAGCGAGCCACCCTATTTTTGCTGCCCTTTTTGTTCCTTTTTGCTCAAATCATTTCTTCACTACTATTTCTAATTTCTATCAATATTTCAATTCCAAATGGGGTAATATGACCAGAAAAAAATAAACTATACCGCTATTAGAAGCGAGGGCATTGTGTGTAGCAAGTGTAGCTACGAAATGAAATGGAACGAATTGGGTGGGAATGAAATGAAGCACTCCTGTATGCTTTGCAGGATTGCAAACTTTGCAAACTTTACATAACTGCAAAGTTTATTGCTTGGATAAGCATACGGATTGCGTAATGGAATTGAATGTTGCTTTCGTGAAATGGAATGCAGTAGTTACTCTTGCTTGGCTATTATAGGCTGTAGTGGGTGGTATGTAGAGAAACGGAATAGCACCTACTAAAAGCCGAAAACAACTCATAGTTTATTTTTTTTCTGACCGCTGAAAAGGGTGGTGGGGAATTGTTGGATTTTGGGTGGGGTGCGGTGGCTAAAAACACGGCTCTGGACTGATAAGGACAGCTATGGTACTGGCTACTTAACATAATGTTATTATAGGACTTTATAGGGTTGGCATAGTCGCCTATAAGCGAGGGGATAAAGTACTATAATGCCACATTATGTTAATGTATGCTTCCGACATTTTTATACTGGCATAAGCGAAATGGTGGTGGTGGTTGGAATGTAGCGGTCTTTTTGTTTGGTGTGAAGGGTTGGCTCAGCTCTTTGCTTTTAAATTGTACCATAAATAAAATAATGCTTTACTAATTAAAAGCAATGTGCTGCAAGGGTGGCTCACACCACACAAAAAGTATGACAGTTAAAAATGGCGGCAGTACCATAGAATGTAGTGAATTGCGTTGGCTTTGTGGGTTGGCTCACTACATTAGCCGTGTTTGTGGGTTGGCTTGGGTGGGGTTATAGTTTCATCCCCTTTAGTCTTAATGAATTGGCAATAACTGAAACTGAACTGAAACTCATTGCTGCTGCAGCTATCATTGGGGACAATAGCATACCAAAGAATGGATATAATATTCCTGCCGCTATAGGTATTCCCAAAATATTATAGGCGAATGCAAAAAAGAGATTTTGCTTTATGTTTTGCATTACATTTTCGCTCAATTTTTTGGCCTTGACGATCCCTTGCAAGTCGCCTTTTAACAACGTGATCTTTGCACTTTCTATGGCCACGTCTGTTCCCGTTCCCATTGCAATTCCAATGTCAGATTGTGCTAAAGCCGGAGCATCATTTATTCCATCACCTGCCATTGCAACAATTTTTCCTTCCGATTGAAGTCGTTTTATTTCTTCCAATTTGTCTTGTGGTAAACACTCTGCTTTGAAATGCGTTAAGTTGAGTTCCTTGGCTACAGCTTGTGCCGTGTTATGATTATCTCCGGTGAGCATATATACCATTACTCCATCGTTCATAAGGCTCTGAATGGCTTGTTTGCTGGTTGATTTTATAGCATCAGAGATAATAAGAAATCCTTCTACTTTGTCATCAATTGCAATATATGAGACGGTCTTACCTTGCTTCTGATGACGTTTTACATCAGAATTTTGATCTGAAGATATTTTTATGCCTTTTGATTCCATTAGTTTACCATTACCTATTGCAACTTTCTTTTCGTTGACCACACCTACTACTCCCTTTCCAGACACTGCTTCAAAATTCGTTGGTTTTGATAAGGAAATATTATCAGATTTCGCTTTGTGTACTATTGCTTCGGCTAAGGGATGTTCACTCTGCGAATTAAGAGAAGCTGACATTTGCAATAGATCCTTTTCTTCCACATTGTTATAAGATATTACTTTTTCTAATGAGGGTTTCCCTTCGGTTATCGTACCTGTTTTATCGGTAATCAATACATCAACCTTGTTCATTTTTTCTAAGGCTTCTGCATTTTTTATCAATACTCCGTTTTGTGCACCTTTTCCTACACCAACCATCACCGACATAGGTGTTGCCAAACCCAAAGCACAAGGACAAGCAATTATTAAAACGGCTATAGCATTTACAAAAGCATATACTAATGCAGGATCGGGACCATATATTCGCCAAATTATAAATGTAATTACGGCTATGACAATTACGATCGGAACAAAGTATTTTGATATTGTGTCTGCTAATTTCTGGATAGGTGCTTTTGATCGACTGGCATCATTGACCATTTTTATAATCTGTGATAGTAGGGTTTCATCTCCTACTTTTTCAGCTACCATAATAAACGAACGATTTCCATTTATTGTACCTGAACTTACACTATCATTTTCTTTTTTATCTACAGGAATGGGTTCGCCAGTAATCATTGATTCATCTACACTGCTGTGACCTTCTGTGATGCTACCATCTACAGGAATTTTATCTCCTGGCTTTACACGTAGTAAATCCCCAATTTTTATATCGTGTATTGAGATGGTTTTTTCTTCTGATCCTATGACCAATGTGGCTTCTGTTGGTGATAATTTAAGTAATTCTTTTATTGCTCCACTCGTTTGACTATGAGCTTTAGCTTCTAATAACTGACCTAATAGCACTAATGTTAGAATAACAGTAGCAGCTTCAAAGTAAAGAAACACACTGCCATCCGAGCCTTTGAACTGAGCAGGGAAAATCTCAGGAAATAGTAGAGCGACTACACTAAAAAGAAATGCCGCACCAGCTCCAATTCCAATTAAACTAAACATATTCAGATTACCTGTCTTAAATGAGTTCCACGCCTTTTGAAAGAACATCCAGCAAGCATAAAATACTACTGGTAGTGATAGAAAGAACTGTAACCAATTTTTTAATTCTACATTTAGATACTTGGTAATTGGGTTGTTCGGAATCATCTCTCCCATTACTATTATTAGTATAGGAAGCGTGAAAATGACAGCCACTTTAAAGTTTTTAAGGAGTTCTTTATAGGTCTTATCTTCTTCTGAATCAGGATTTGCCTTAACCAAGTCCATTCCACAAATGGGGCAACTACCCGGTGTATTCTGCATAATTTCCGGGTGCATTGGACAAGTAAATTCGGTGCTCGAAGTTGGTGTTGTATCTTATTTGACCAAATGCATTCCGCATACCGGACAATCACCTGCTTGTTTGTAGGTTTTATCACCTTCACACTGCATAGGACAGTAATACTTCCCTGTATCAAATGATTTATTAGAAATGTTTGCAGTATGGTTATGTTTGTCGCAACAATCTTCTTTCATAATTATTGTTTTTCGTGCATTCCTGTTGTTAACTCGTAGGAGCCGTCAGAATGCGGTAATATTTCAAAATAAAATGCAGTGGGGGCCTTGTAGTTTCCATAGGTTCTGACACCTTGCATATCGCATTGTAGATTGTACAATCTAATTTTTCCGTTTTGCTCGGCTACGGTATAAAAATCCTGAGAGAACCATTTGAGTCTATTACTCAACTTTGGGTTTACACCTTTTAATAAATGCTCATTGATCGGGAATGAATGAAAGTGTACCGGTTCGTTTTTGAGTCTTGAATACTTTCCAATGTACAGACTGTCCTTGTTTCTCGCAACACCATACCAACTGATATTTCCTACTCCTACAGGAATAGTTTTCATTTCATCATATGCGATATGGCTTTCTATTAATTCTGACTGTATTGAGTTTGAAACGAACTTTTTGTTTGTCAAAGTGAATAGAAGGTATAAGGAACTAATGATTAATCCTATTTGATTTGCCCGACTCCATTTTTTGTTTTTTGACTTCTGGTAAATTGTAACGATTAAACCAATGAGTAAGGGAAGTGTGTAAACAGGATCTACAATGTTTATGCTATCAAAACTCACTCGGTAATCGCTAAATGGCAAAAAAAGTTGTGTGCCATAAGCTGTAAATGCATCGAGCAACATATGTGTAAAGAGAACCACCCAATTGAAAAAGAATAGTCTTTTTATTGAGAATTGTTTAGTCCATTTAATTCTTGTAAGAATGTAAGTAAGAAGCAATGCACCGAGAACACTAAACAATATAGAATGACTATATCCCCTATGTATGCTTATTCGTTGTAGCGAATCGTAAAGTGGAAGCAAAACAACATCAAGGTCAGGAATAGTAGCTATTACAGCTCCAAGAATGGCTGCTTTTCCACCTATCTTTTTGCCCAGCAGAGCTTGACCTATTGCTGCCCCTAATGTTGCTTGTGTAATGCTATCCATTATTTCAATTTGTTATATGTCAATGCTATTAAATAACCCGTGATTCCCCAAAAGACAAATGAAACAATAGCTCCAATTAGGGTCTCTACCATAGGAATATCCATCCTTATAATATGGGTGAAATCCATACCGTGAAACAGAAGGTTAGACAGTTTTACTAAACTATCTTTTCCTAAAGTCATCATTATTAAAAAACAGCCGAGATAGACTGCAACAGAAGTTAACCCAGCTGCAATACCAAACTCTTTCTGATTTAATTTTTCCATTGTAGTTCATTTAATGATTGTGTCCTTTGTGGTCGTCTCCGCTAACAGGGGTTAAATCCATTCCGCAGTTAGAACATTTATCTCCTTTAATACCTGTGATTTCTGGGTGCATTGGACAAGCATAAGTGTTGTTTTTTACATAGTCCATTCCGCATACAGGACATTTACCTGCTTCATCACTGCCACTTCCTTCACAGTGCATCGGACAGACATAGGCTGAAGTGTACTCTTTCCCTTGCTTTTCAGTTTGTTCTGTTTGGGTAGAATTGTTTGATTTGTTTCCACACGATGTGAGTGTAAGCCCGATAGCAAATATTGCTATGACTACGAATTTGAAATTTGAATTTGTCATTGTTTTAAAATTTTTAAAAAGTGAATAAATATTTAGTGATTATGTAAATTGATTTGAACATTGGATTGCTCCTGCATTGGTGGGTTTTTAAAATTTATGTCAATGGTATCCTGCACTGTTCCGCAAGTGAGCATTTTATCTCCGAAATATGGGTTGAGTATTTTTTCGTGTTTACTTAACCAAGCCGCACCATCATTATCATTTGCCATAGGGCAATGTTGTACATAGAAGGTGTCTGAATCAACACCAAAAACTTTTAGCGACTTAATAAGTGCTTGTGATAGAAAATCAAATTGTTTTCGCTGTTCTTCAATGTCTTCTGTTTCGGTTATTTTCTTACCGTGTGATTGAATGGCCATTAATTGCTCCATCCAAAAGATATGTGCCTTGTCCTTAACCAAAGTCATATCTACATTTTCTGTTTCACCTAAAAGATTACTAGCAGATTCTACCGCTTTTTCATTATCACTTTCAACAAGAGCATCTTTCAATAAAAGATATGTGCTCGCCACCGCTGTTATTTGCTCCTTGAATGTTTGCGGAGTTGCACTTGTGAAATCAGGCAAATGGCTTGAATGGATAGCATTTTTTGCCATTACATTTTTATTCATCATACTAACTTGATTATTTAATTGTGCGGAAGCATCAATTACAAATGCTCCATTGGTCACCACTTCTTCTCCATTTTCCAAGCCACTAACAACAGCATACCCGGAAGCAGTCGAACCACCAATTTCTATTTCTCTATACTCAAATGAAGGAATGACAGTATTTGGAATTTTCACATAAACAACTGATCGTTGTCCTGTCCAGAGCATTGCTGATTTGGGCACGGTTATATTCTTAGAACTGGTAGCCGTGTGCAGCTCACCTGTGATAAACATCTCTGGTTTTAATTTTCCTGTGGTATTGCTTACTTCTGCTCTTATTGTTGCGGCTCGAGTATTCGGGTCAATTACAGGATTTACGAAAGTGATCTTTGCCTTGAAAGTTTTGTTGGGAGCTGAGGGAGTTGTAAACCTTATGGTACGACCAATCTTAACTTGTGGTAGATCATTTTCATACACATCAAATAAAGCCCATAGGCTATATAAGTTCTGAATATCAAACAAGACTTCACCTGTTGACAAATAATCTCCTACGGAAACTCTTTTTTGATTTACGACTCCTGAATGGTCGGCATAAATACTGAAATTCTCTCGTATAGTTCCGGAACTCAAAATGTCTTGTATTACCTGATCCCCGATTTTCCAATACTTCAACTTGTTCCTGGCTGCTACTAAAAGGCCGGGGCTTATATCTTGTATTTTTTGTGCTTCTAACAATTCTTTTTGAGCAGTTATTAGTTCGGGTGAATAGATTGTTGCTATCTTTTGACCTTTGTTGACTTGCTCACCGGTATAGCTTACATATAGTTTTTCTATTCTTCCCGGAATGTGAGAAACCAGACTGGCAGATTTTGTTTCATTGGCTTGTATTTTGCCATTGAGTTTTAGGGTAGCTCCATCAGATGCTTCAGTATTGCCAATAATGGTGGTTTGAATATTAGCCAATTTGATGGCATCAGCAGTCATTTGAAAACCTATTTCACTATCACTACTTGTTTGACTTGCAGGAATTAAATCCATTCCACAAATGGGACAATCACCTGGCTCATTTTGACGAATTTGAGGGTGCATTGAGCAAGTCCATATTTCGGATTCCGATTTGTCTGAGCTATGCACGGTGTGATCTTGCTCGGGCTGACCGTTTTTGTTAAACAAGAACCAGCCAAGTAATAAGCCTATGGCTAAAGCAAAAATGGCAACGATATATATATTGTACTTTTTCATTTCTATTCTATTTTAAAAGTCTGTTAAACGATCAATTTTAAATATGGCGAGATGGGATTGTACGGTGGATTTAACAATCTCTATTTCGTATCTATTAATGTCACTTTGTAACTTCATCAGTTCATCAAAACGCTTTCCTTTACTACTATAATCTGCCAATAATATAGCGTAAGCACTATTCGATATTTCAATTTGTTTATTAGCTAATTCATACATCAATTTTGCACTTTCGTATTCCGACTTATAGCCCTGAATATTGCTAATCATTCTATTGGTTAAACTTTCTTTTTGAAGCTCAAAAGCCTGCTGTTTAAGTTCTTCTTCCTGCTTCTTGGCCGTATACTTTTTGCGATATATCGGAATAGAAACCATTACTTTAGGTATAAGAATATCTCTCCCATTGTTCAGCGGTATGGCATCCGTTCTGCTATTTACCAAGCTGTAATCTAAGCCTACGCCAAATGCGGGTTTACCATCTAAAGCATTTAGTGCAAGTGCTTTCTCTGATGCTTCTATACTCCAATCCAGTTGTTTGATCAATGGGTGATTGGCTTGGATTTGCAGCCTGTATTGATCTATGTTATATTCAAGTTCGGCTAAGGTTAATTCAGTTGTATCAACTTGAATGGCTGAATTTGATGGATTATTTATTGCTTCATTTATTGTAGCTGTGAAACCCTGTTTTTGTTCTTCGAGAATTTGAATTTGTTTGTTAAGTTCTTCTATTTTAATCCGAACTGTGAGCACATCAGAAGCAATAGACTTGCCACTTTCTACTTTTGCTAAGGCCACGTTTTCAATGGTTTCGAAAATGCGAATGTTCTTCTGTATGATTTTTTGCTGCTCGTTTAATAGATATAGATTGAAATAAGCTGTTTTGATTTGATAATCTATGTTCAATCTTTCAGCAGCGACTCGCTCATATTTAGACTTTGCCATTGTCAGAACGACATCTTCCTTTGCTTTTAGCGTTCCGAACCAAGGAAACATTTGGCTCGCTGATATGCTAAATACCTGCCCACCCAATCGAGTTTCAGGACGCAGAACGGGTACGCCTGCACCCACAGTTGGGTCAGGCAATTGGCTAACTTGTGGGCCTTTCTGCAAAGCGGCTTCATATTCTAATTGTAATGCCTTTAATGCAGGATTATTATCATATGCCTTTTTTAACAGACTGTCTAAAGTCTGTGCTTTGACATTAAAGGTCGAGATCGACAATAGAGCTGCTATTATTATATATTTAATTTTCATCTGTCATCATTTGAGTATTCTTAGAAAATTTAAGTTGCACTTCTTTCCACAAGGAGTACAATACAGGTACAGTGAACATTGTGATTACTTGTAAAGTCATTCCACCGAAGGAAGGAATAGCCATTGGTAGCATAATATCTGCTCCACGTCCTGTGGAAGTTAGCACAGGTAGCAAAGCCAAAATAGTTGTGGCTGTTGTCATCATAGCGGGTTTTACCCTTCTTAAACCGCCTTCGACCACAGCATCTCTAATTTGCGGTATAGTAGAAGGTGTATTTCGTTTGAAACTATCTTTTAAAAATGTGGCAACTAAAACACCATCGTCTGTTGCAATTCCAAATAAGGCTAAAAAACCAACCCAAACTGCTACGCTTAGATTTAGAGATTTCATTTGAAACAGGTCTCGCATATTGGTTCCCAATATGTCAAAGTCCATAAACCAGGGTTGACCATACAACCATATCATAATAAAGCCACCTGAGAATGCTACAAATACTCCAGAGAAAACCATTAGGGAAGTAGTGATGGAGCTAAATTGAAAATATAGAATGAGAAATATTAATGCCAGTGCAATGGGAATAACGATTGATAGTCTTTTGTTTGCTCTTACCTGTTGCTCATAATTTCCTGCGAATTTGTAATTAACTCCTGCGGGCAATACTAATTCGCCACTTTCTATTTTGTCCTGTAAATATTGTTGAGCATTGTTTACTACTTCCACTTCTGCAAAACCCGCTTCTTTATCAAATAGAACATACCCTACAAGAAATCCATCTTCACTTTTTATTGCCTGAGGTCCTTGTTCGTATTTAATTTCTACCAGATCACCCAATGGTATTTGCAATCCCTTGGGAGCTGAAACCAAAATATTGTTAAGGCTTTGAGGGTCGTTTCTCAGTTCTCTTGGATAGCGTAAGCGAATACCGTATCGCTCTCTACCTTCTACAGTAGAAGTCATTACCATACCACCAACGGTAGCTTGTAATTGTTTTTGCACATCTACTATTGATAGTCCATATCGGCCTATTTTTTCACGGTCAATGTCGAACAACATATAGGGCTTGCCCACGATTCTTTCTGCAAAAACAGCAGGTGCTTTTACTCCTTCCACTTTTTTCAAATGCTGTTCTAATTCCAGACCGAATGCTTCTATGGTTGCTAAATCTGATCCTTTTACTTTTATGCCCATTGGTGCACGCATCCCTGTCTGTAGCATTACCAATCGGGTTTCTATAGGTTGTAATTTGGGTGCTGAGGTAACACCAGGCAGATTAGTGGCCTTTACAATTTCGTTCCAGATGTCATCGGGAGAGTGTATGTGTTCTCTCCATTGACGGAAATACGAACCTTCATCATCTTGTACTAAGTCACCTATTTGAATACCACTTGAAAGAGCTTTGTCATATTCGATAGCTCCACCTATTGCCAACAAATATTTCCCATCATCATCTTTTTTAAATCGCATACGATGACCATCTTCATCTGTCATATATTCCGATTTATAGAGTATTACATTTTCATACATTGACATTGGAGCAGGATCTAAAGCACTTTCTACCCGGCCTGCTTTTCCTACAACAGTTTCTACTTCGGGAATGGCTGTTACGGCCATATCCAAAGCCCGAAGATTAGCCACATTCATTTGCATTCCGGAATGTGGCATTGACGTTGGCATCAGTAAGAAAGAGCCTTCATCTAAGGCGGGCATAAATTCCTGACCCGTATTTTTGGCTATCTGTACACCAAAGAAAATTAGACTACCAACCAGCAGTAGGAATAACAATTTCACTTTTAGTAAAAACCGTAATATGTTTTCATAGAAATGAATAACAACATAGAAACATCCTATTAAAACTCCTGATACAATGGAGACAAAAAGAAAGTTTGTAAATACGGTTTTGGTCACCCCTAATGGCATCCATATTTTAGCAAGCAGCCAGGCGACTATAAGGGCATAAATAATATTACGTGCTATTTCAAAGTAGTAGTGATATTTTTCACCTTTGAATGATTTGAGCCAGTAACTTATTATTCCTGTAATACCGATTACCAAACCGATAATTCCTAAAAAAATGAACTGACCGAAGAGTAGGAAAATGCTTAAAACAATCAAGGCGATATTATAGCCAATAGACATCCATTTTGACTTTGTCTTGATTCCAAATAACTGTGTTGCCAAAGCAGGCACAATGGTTATGGCTACAACTATAGAGGCTATAAGAGCAAATGTTTTTGTAAATGCTAAGGGTCTGAACAATTTGCCTTCTGCGGCCACCATAGTGAATACAGGTAAAAAACTTACAACAGTAGTGGCTACAGCCGTTAATACAGCAGAGGCAACTTCGGTAGTTGCGTTGTATATTGTCGTTGATATGGATTGATTTGGAGGTGCTTTTTTGAGATGCGTAACCATACTTTCTGCAAGGACTATTCCCATATCCACCATCGTACCTATGGCAATCGCTATACCTGATAAGGCTACAATATTGGCATCAACATTAAAATAACGCATTGCTATAAAACACATCAATACAGCGACCGGCAATGAGCCCGCAACCAATAATGATGACCTAAGGTTTAGCAACATTAAAATGACTACTATTATGGTAATTAAAATCTGTAAGCCGATAGCTTCTTCCAGTGTACCTAATGTTTCATTGATAAGGTCAGTACGATCATAGAAAGGAACTATAGTAACTTGTGTTACCGTACCGTCTGCCAGTGTTTTAGTGGGTAAACCCGGGGCAATCTCATCAATTTTAGTTTTCACATTATTAATTACTTCTAATGGATTTGCTCCGTACCTTGCGACCACCACACCGCCCACAGCTTCTGCACCCGATTTGTCTAATACGCCCCTACGAGTCGCTGGACCAATGTTTACTACAGCTATATCCTTAATGCGTATAGGTACATTGTCTGTTGCTTTTACGACTGCATTTTCAATATCTTCTATGGATTTGACATAGCCCAATCCCCGCACAAAATATTCGGCAAGGTTGATCTCTAAAGTCTGTGCACCAATATCTAAGTTGCTTTCTTTGATGGCTTTCATTACCTGATTAAGGGAAATGTCATATACTCTCATTTTGTCAGGAATAACATCTACCTGGTACTCCTGCACAAAGCCACCGATGGAAGCTACTTCTGAAACTCCTGAAGCGGATGATAAACCAAACCGTACGTAGAAATCCTGAATTGATCGTAATTCGTGCAGATCCCACCCACCGGTAGGATTTCCTTGTTCGTCTTGACCTTCCAAGGTGTACCAATAGATTTGGCCTAAAGCAGTTGCATCAGGGCCTAAGGTGGGTTGTACATCATTGGGCAAGAGGTTTGATGGAAGTGAGTTTAGCTTTTCAAGTATTCTACTTCTACTCCAGTAAAACTCTACACCTTCATCAAAAATTACATAGATACTGGAGAAGCCAAACATTGAGTTACTACGAATGCTTTTGACTCCAGGAATACCAAGCAGCGATGTTGTAAGTGGGTAGGTTATTTGGTCTTCCACATCTTGCGGAGACCTTCCCATCCATTTAGTAAAAACGATTTGTTGATTTTCACCAATATCTGGTATGGCATCTACAGCAACGGGATCACGGGGTAGGCTATCTACACCAAGATCAAAGGGTGCGGTAACTACGCCCCATCCTATAAATAACAGCAATAGCAGCCAAGCAACAAGTTTATTGTCTATAAAAAATTTGATTATACGATTTAACATTATTCATTTTCATTCTTAAAATTTTACAAATAGAAATAGGTTCATACTGCCAAATAGCGGTATGAAGCATCAATGAAAATGAATGAATCAAATTAAGAAAGTCTGATAGAGTACCTGAACGTCTCTATCTGGCAATGGTGGTTTATATTGTACATAAGGCTGATAATCAGCTTGCACATTATAGTTTAGGATATATACAGCTACGAAAGCAGCTACAAAGTCTAACTGTATATCCTGGACAGTAGCAATTTGGGTAGCCGTGGCATCCAAGTCTGTTTTTTCAATGACTACCGTTTCGTTATGACAACAGTTGTCTTTTTCAGTTTGGCTCTTTGCTTTGGTGTGGTGGCAAGTCTTTTTAGTTTTATGACAAGGGGGAGCTGCTTGTCTATCGTGACAGGATTTGGCTTTGCCAATCAAGCTAATACCTTTCAAATTATCCTGACAGTAGTGCAAATCCATAGAGAAACCTGTTGAGGATAGCAACATCAACAAAGCCATTGAAATGGCGGCAATTCTATGTGAAAGACTTCTTGTCATTGTTTACAAAGGTAAGAATCTATTAGAAACATCATTTATAACGTTATGGCAAATATTTATATTATTTGGAAACATTAGATGCCATCCAGTGGTTTTCTTCGTTTTTCTGTAAACTTCCTAAACTCTGAAGGTGGCATTCCGGTAATTTTCTTGAACTGCGAGGATAAATGGGCGGTGCTACTATAGCCCATTTCAAAAGCTATTTCAGAAATGGATTTTTCTCCATAGCTCAATAATTCTTTTGCTTTCTCAATTCGTTGCTGTAAAACATAATGCTCGATCGTAATACCTTCGACACGAGAAAACGTTTTGCTCAATTTTGAGTAGCTTATATGCAATTCCTTACTGAGTTCATCAGATAGATTATAACTTAAACGCTGACTGCTATCTAAATAATGGACTTTGTTAATCACGAAGGATTTTATCGAATTAATGATTTTAGATTCTCTACTGCTCAGTAATTCAAAACCTTGTGTTTGAAGTTTTTCAGAAAGTTTTTCCTTTTGCTTATGGGTAATCTCTTTACTTAGTTCGACAATGCCTAATTCTAACTGATTATATTCTATCTGCATATTATCCAGAATACTTCGGACACTGCTCAGGCATCGAGGACAGACCATATTTTTAATTTGGAGTATCATATCGCTAACAACAACTCTTATTTTGTTGAATTGACGGACAGGCAACTGTTCCATAGCTGCAATAAACACAACAATCCCCTTCATTTGGTTTTAAAACGGATTTACAATTCTCACATTCATAGAAGTATTGACAAGCGTTTGTTGGCATATCTTCTACTTTTTTATGTCCGCACTTTGGACAAGTAATTTCTGATTTTAATATAACTTCCATTTATTCATTATTATTTAAAGTAGCTTGATAGCCAGTTGAATTGATTGCATCTATGAGTTCTGTTTCATTGATTTTTGATTTGTCGTATTCTATGATTGTATTTCCTTGATTATAAGAAGTGTTCACACTAATAATACCATCAAGCTCATTTACTTTAAGATTTACGTGTTCTTCACAACCAGTGCAGGTCATACCCACTACCTTAAACTCTTTTATTGACGCATTTTCTTTATCTATTATTACAACATCCTTGTTGTTCTTAGGGTAAAATACGTGTGAGTAATAAGGGAAGGTTAACATCAAAAAAGAAAACATAGTAACTAACCCAAGAAATTTTTTGGATTGCATAAATGGTACTTTACTATCTTCTTCACAATTGCAATCTATTTCTTTTTTTGATTTGGGTATCAAAACCTGATACCAAGCAAACCCCAGAACTAATATTGTAATTGTAATTAAATAAGGTCTTAATGGTTCCATCCAAGAGAATGCAGAAGCCGCACCCGAAGCACCAGATATTAAAGCAAGTAAGGGTGTTATACAACAAAGTGAAGCCGCTATTGCTGACAAAATACTTGCACCAGCCCATTTAGAGGTTTTTGATTGTTTCGTCATACTAATTCTTGAGTTAAAATATTATCTGTAAATGTCAAGTACTCATCAACTATTGAATAATTTAGGACTGTTCCTTCTCTTTCTGAATATAAAATACCACCGTCTTTTAGTTTTCTTAAATGTTGAGAAACTGCGGGTATTTTCATTTCTAATATTTCGGCAAGATCACAAACACAAAGGCTTGTTTCATTTTTGAGCAAAAGGAATATTGACAGGCGAACTTTATTACCCAAGAGGCTAAATGCCGAACTATATTTACTTAAAAAGAGACTGTGCTCCTTCAATAAAGACTTTGCCCCAATAATCTGTTTATCATCTCTATCAATTCTAATACAGCTGTTGTTATCGACTTTTTGCATAAAGCAAAGGTAAACATAAATAACTATTTAAGCAAATACTTAAATAAAGGAGCTTAATCCCATTGCATACGCTGTAACCTTACTGCATTTAATATTGCTAATAATGCTACTCCTACATCTGCAAATACGGCTTCCCACATAGTAGCTAATCCACCTGCTCCCATTATAAGTACAATGATTTTTATTCCAAAAGCTAAGAAGATATTTTGCCAAATGATTTTTTGAGTCGATTTAGCAATTTTAATGCCTGTTATCACTTTTGAAGGTTGGTCGGTTTGAATAATAACGTCTGCTGTTTCAATAGCTACATCACTTCCCATTGCACCCATAGCTATACCAACATCACTTGCTGCCAATACAGGAGCATCATTGATACCATCTCCTATGAAAGCAACTGTTTTTGTGGGGTCTTTTTTAAGTAGCTCTACTTCATTCAATTTATCTTCTGGCAACAAACCGCCTTTTGCTTTTGAAATACCGAGTATTTTGGCCACCTTTTGAGTAATGCTATTCTTATCGCCCGATAACATCATTATGTAATTAATACCCTCTTTTTTAAATGCTTCAATAGTTTCTTTAGCATCTTCCTTTATTTCATCTGCAATGGTTACAAATCCTGCGAACTCTCCGTCTATTCCAATCAATACGTTTGATTCTACTATTTCTTCAATTTCAGACGGAGTATTAATATTAAACTGTTGCATTAATTTCTGATTGCCAACTACAACATTTTTTCCTTCAACCAAACCAGTCAATCCCTTTCCTGCTATTTCTTTAATTTCAGTAGCTTCTTTTATTGGAACGTCTGATTGATATTCCATAATGGCTTTCGCTATAGGGTGAGTAGATTTAGATTCAATAGATAAGAGTAATGGCATTAAAGATTCCTCAGACCAATTGCCAAAAGTTTTGATCTTGCTGATTTTAAAAACACCTTTGGTAACGGTTCCTGTTTTATCCATTACCATTGTATTCACTTCTTTTAGCTTATCCATATAGGTTGCTCCTTTAAAGAGAATACCGTTTTTGGAAGCTGCACCCAAGCCACCGAAATAACCAAGTGGTATAGAAATAACTAAAGCACAAGGGCAAGAAATAACTAAGAAAACCAAGGCTCTATATAACCAATCTTGAAATACATAATCTTCTACAAAAAAGTAGGGAAGAAAACAGACTGCAATAGCTAAGTAAACTACAATAGGTGTATATATTTTTGCCAATCTTCTGATAAGCAATTCTGTCTTTGCTTTTTTGGAAGTGGCATTTTGCACCAGCTCTAATATTTTCGCCACTGAACTGTCGTTAAAAAGTTTGGTGGTTTTGATTTCAATTACACCTTCCATATTAATAGAACCCGCTAAGACCTTCTCATTCTGTAAAATACTTTGTGGTTTACTTTCACCAGTAAGAGCTGCCGTATTAAGGCTCGCCTTCTTAGACATTAAAACTCCGTCTAATGGCACTTTTTCGCCTACTCTTACTTGTATCGTTTCATCAATATTTACGGTATTTGGACTGACTTCTAAAAAAGTGCCATTTCTAAATACACTGGCGATTTTGGGTCTTACATCTAAAAGTGCTTTGATATTATCTTTGGCTCTTCTTACTGCTGCACCTTGAAATAATTCACCTACCGCATAGAATAACATTACTGCAACTCCTTCGGGATATTCACCAATGGCAAAAGCACCTATTGTAGCAATACTCATTAGGAAAAACTCCGTAAAAACTTCTCCCTTTCTTAAAGCATTGACCCCCATTTTTATTACTGGAAAACCTACAGGAATGTATGCTACTACATACCAAACTAATCTTACCCAATCATTAAAAAAGGTAATATCAAAGTAATCCATTGCTATACCAGAAATTAATAAGACAAAACTTATAATTGCTGGCAGATATTCCTTCCAAGCACTATCACTACCTTGAGAATGATCGTGAGAGTGGTCGTAACCATCATCTATACTATGTGCTGTGTTTAACAAGGGTGGAGGTGTTTTAGCATCTATTTTTTCTTCTAATGAGCAACAGATTTGCTTGCCGTTGCTATCATACTGGTGTATGTGTTTTTTATCGTTCATTATTAATTATTTTAAGGTTATCCATCTGTTTACTTTGCTTAGATACTCTATGTATTGATTGCCAAATTCTTTTTTGAGAAATTCCTCTTCTAATCTGATTTGCGTATTGACACTAACCGTAGAAAGGGCTATGATTAATAGAGTGAAAGCATTAGGCAGTACTAAAAACAATCCTATATTGGCTATCATTATTCCTAAGAAAATAGGATTGCGTGAAAATGAGAAAAAGCCATCTGTTACTAATGCTGTCTTGTTTTCTTCATCTATTCCAATACGCCAAGACTCTCTCATATTTCCCTGTGCAAACCATACAAATAGCAATGAGATTATAAGCAAAGCCCAACCTACATAAACGAAGTATTCATTTTCTAAATACCAAAAGGGCATTAGAAACTTATGCCAGCTTGGGATAAAGGCATAAATGGAAACTATAATAAGCTCTATGATTGAAATAATACCAAAGACTTTCCCATTGTAACCGTGGGCATCATCTCCTTTATTAAATGTGAGTGGATTGACCTTGGTTTTTTTCCAAAGTAGAAAGGACCTTAGCACAAATACTAAGAAAAAATAAAGGATATAAAATATAAATAAGTACATAATGTTTGATTTAATGTTCGTGTTCTAATTCTCCTGCTTTTGATTGAGCATATACATAATAGGCTCCCTTAGTGACTATTTGCATACCCTCTGGAATATCGTCTATCAATTTTACAGCTGTGTAGCCATTTTCTGTAGAGCCTGGAATTATATTGATTTTTTCAAATTCTATTTCCTTTGCATCTTTTTGACTACGAGCTACATAGATATAACTGTTTTCTCCGTCTTTGATAATGGCATCTTCGGGTAGTGCAGTAGTTTCTGCATCTGTAAGAAATATCTTCGCATTTATAAAGAGGTCTTTTAAGAACTGGGGTTTCACTCCGTCTAAATGGCCGTGTACACGTACCGTTTTAGAGCTTGAGTTGAATTCTTTTCCAATTACATCAACACTACCGTAATATATAGTTGTACCAAGTGCAGGGACTGTGTAGCTTATTTTCTGACCTATCTTAATATTTGCTATGTCTTTTTCAAAAACATCTAACTCTAAGTGTAAATGGTCCGAGGAAATAATATCCATTAAAGCAATGGAGGACTGGGCATACATACCATTGTGAAAACTTATTGTAGAAATATAGCCGCTCATAGGAGCTACTATTGCTATCTGTTGCCTTATGTTACTGGGCGATAGGTCGGAAGTGGATATACCTAAAAATGAAAGCTGCTTGGCAAGACCTTGAGTTTTAGCTTCCAGCACGGCCACCTCTGCTTGTGCATTTTGAAGATTTTTGGTAACTCCCGCATTGGATTCTACCAATGTTTTTTGTCGTTCAACTTCCAAACGCTTTTGGTTGAGTTGTGCCTTAGCTTCTAAATAACCTTGTTGTGTAACAATAAAGTCTGGGTTTTCTAAATAGGCTATGACTGCACCTTTTTTGATATAATTTCCTTCTACAAACTTTTTAGTGCCTTTGATTATACCATTGGTTTTGGCAGATACAGAAGAAAGTGCATTAGGAGGTAATCCTAATGTACCTGTTGCTTTTACAAAGTCATTTACTTTTATAGAAGATAGATCCCCAAATTCTAATCCTATGGTTTCCGCCTGGTCTTTTGATAGAAATAATCCTTCCTTGTGTTCTTCTTCACCTTCACCGTGGTTATGCTCATCACTTTCAGAATGTGTATTCTCTTCTGTCCCGTGATTATGACCATCACCTTCACTGTGCTTATGGCCGCAGGAAGAAAACAATACAAGTAGTATTGAAAATGTTGTTATTATATATTTTATGTTATTCATTATTTTATCTTTTATTGGTTTGTAAGAAATTGAAAGTCTGCTACAGCTTTGTTGTAAGCTACTATCTGCTCCCAATAATTTTTATTGTTAGTTGCCATTAACTGTAAGGTGTTTAATAGTTCCAAATAAGAAATTTCTCCTGCTTGGTAATTCAATTCACTAATTCTTACAATCTCTGGATTAATGGTTTCGATTTGGTTTTTGTAAAAATCAACACCAGCCTTGTATAAGGCTAAGGTGTTTTGTACTTCTAACTGGTCTTGTTGTAACCCAAGTAGCTTACTCTGATACTGATAGTTACCAATATCTATTTGCATCTTTTGAGCATCAATTCGCTTTTTTGTCTGTCCATTAAATAATGGAATAGATACACCTACTTGTGCCGCATTAAGCCAACCACCTTGGTTAAAATTTTGTGCAGCATATCCGACATTGAAACTGGGTTTAAGTTCAGATTGCATCACCTCTACCTTCGCAGATTCTATCATTATTGCCTGTTGACTCTGCAATAGAAGTGGATTAGTAATGGTATCTATTTGATTGGAATATTTAGTGGTAACGAGGCTATCTGCCGTAGTGACTAATTCAGAAGTATTGAGCAATAACTGAAACCGCTTATTTAAGTTAGCAAGCTCAATTGTTACTTGATTTAGTAACAACTCATATTCTTGCCATTTAGATTGTAGTGTGAGTGATTCAATGCGATTTGCAGCTCCTGCTTGTACTCTTACTGTTGCTTTTCTATGATATTCTTTGTAGGTGGAAACAAGACTGGCATATAGCTTCTCTAACTCCTTTTTGTACTGAATGTCATAGTAAATTTGTTTCACTTTCCATTTGAGTTCATTTTCAGTGATTTGTTTCTGGGTGGCACTCTGATTGGCATAGGCATCTTGCAAATTATTCTGAGCCTTGGTAACACCTGGACTTGGAAAGTTCTGTACTATACCAATTTGATTTACTTGCTGACCAAATTGCGTATCAAATAAGCCATCACCTTGATAAGAAATATCTGTTGAACCTAAATTGTATTTTAAGTTTTGTAATGATTGGTTTTTCTCTACGTCCAATGTGGCAGCTTTTATATTGGGGTGATTAGTCAATGCCATAGTAATAGCACTATCCAAATCAATTGGTTTATTTTGAGCTTGTGCTGAAAAGGAGATACCAAATATCAAGAGCAAGGCTATAGAACCGCCTTTAGTTAGGGCTGAACCATTTGATTTTCTTTCCTTCCATTTTTCTAACCACAAATAAAGAATGGGTAATATTACTAAGGTTAAAAAGGTTGCTGTAAGCAAACCGCCAATGACCACTGTAGCCAAAGGTCGTTGTACTTCTGCACCACCCGAAGTAGAAATAGCCATTGGGAGAAAACCCAATGAAGCTACTGCTGCTGTCATTATTACTGGTCTTAATCGCACCCTTGTTCCTGTAATTATTCTTTCTTTTATGTCTATCATACCTTCTTTTTTGAGTTGATTGAAATAACCAATAAGAACTATCCCGTTAAGTACTGCCACTCCAAAAAGGGCAATGAAACCAATGCCTGCTGATATACTAAAAGGCAACCCTCTAAGCTGTAAAGCCCAAATACCACCAATGGCAGATAAAGGAATGGCTGTAAAAATTAACCCTGCTTGAGCCACTGAGCCAAAAGTGAAATACAACAGAATAAATATGAGAGCCAGTGCCATAGGCACGGCAATTGAAAGCCGTGCATTGGCCGCTTTGAGGTTCTCAAACTGACCACCGTAAGTGAAATAGTAGCCAGAAGGAAGTTGAACTTTAGCATCCAATTCTGATTGAATCTTTTCAACCAGTGATTCTACATCTGTATTTCCCACATTTACTCCTATGACAATTCTTCTGTTGGTGTTTTCTCTGGACACCTGCATAGGAGCATTTATCAAATCTATATTAGCCACATTGTTAAGGGGTATTTGACTACCATTGTTGAGTGTAACAAAAAGGTTTTCTACATCTTCTATTCCTTTCCTATTCTCTTCATTTAAGCGAATGACTAAATCAAATCGTTTATCTCCTTCATAAATAGTACCTGCTTTTTCTCCTGCAAAGGCAGAACGGATCACTTGGTTTACTTCTTGAATGTGTAAACCGTATTGTGCCATTCGTTGATAATCGTATTTCACCATTACCTGTGGCATACCAATCGTTTGCTCCACATTTACGGTAGCAACCCCATCAATTTGCTTAATTACTTTTTCAGCTTTCGTTGCATTTTGAAATAATAGGTCTAAGTCTTCACCAAATAGTTTTATGGCAATATCAGCCTTAGAGCCTGTCATTAATTCATTAAAACGTAATTGTATAGGCTGAGAAAATTCAAACCCTACGCCAGGAATACTATGCAGTGATTCTTCTAATTTTTCAAACATATCCTGCCTATTGGTGGCAGAAGTCCATTCTGATTTAGGTTTCATTACCAATACATAATCTGCAATTTCTACAGGCATTGGGTCGGTTGGAATTTCTGCCGAACCAATATTGGCCACCACATCTTCTATTTCTGGAAAGTCTTTTAAGAGTTTGTTTTGTATCATCTTGGCAGTTTCTACACTTTGAGAAAGTGAACTGCCCGGTGGTAGAATATGCTGCATAGCCAAGTCGCCTTCTTCTAATGTAGGAATAAACTCCCCACCCATTCTGCTGAACACAAATAGACTTATCAGAAAAGCTACCACCGTAGCACTCACAAAGACGGTCTTAAAACGAAGTGCTGCATTGAGTATGGGGGTATAGCCTCTTTGAAAAAATGCAATGATCTTATCTGCAAAGGTTTCTTTATTCACTACTTTTTTCTTGAGCACCAAGGCAGCCATCATTGGCACATAGGTCAATGATAAAATCAATGCTCCTGCAATGGCAAGCATTACTGTCTGAGCCATAGGCTTAAACATTTTACCTTCAATACCAACTAATGCCAATATTGGTATATAGACCATTAGAATAATAATTTCGCCAAAGGCAGCCGAACTTCTTATTTTTTGAGAAGAGGTAATCACTTCACTATCCATATCGGACTGGGATAGCATTTTTCCTGCCTTACTTACTTGCAATCGGTGAACTATAGCCTCTACAATAATTACTGCACCATCTACAATAAGCCCGAAATCAATCGCTCCTAAACTCATTAAGTTAGCCGAGATACCTAATAAGTTCATCATTGAAACAGCAAAGAGCATAGCTAATGGAATAACAGAAGCAACAATTAGTCCTGCTCGCCAATTTCCTAATAGCAAAACCAAAATGAATATGACAATTAAGCCACCTTCAATGAGGTTCTTTTTCACTGTACCTATGGCAGTACTCACCAACTTGTCTCTAACCAAGTAGGGTTCTATAACTACTCCTTCGGGCAATGATTTTTGGATTTGAATGACTCGCTCTTTTACTAATTCTGTTACTTGTGCAGAATTAGCTCCTTTAAACATCATTACCTTACCACCAACGACTTCTGCACCATCTCTAACCAATGCTCCATAACGAGGAGCTTTGCCATATTGAACAGTAGCCACATCTTTTACCAAGACAGGGATATTACTTGCATCACTTACTACAATGTTTCCAATGTCGTCTAAAGATTTGGCTAAACCTTCTGAACGGATATAGTAGGCATTTGAGTTTTTTTCTATGTATGCTCCGCCTGTATTTTCATTACTCTTTTCTAATGCTGAAAATATATCTGTAATGCTTATACCTAAGGATTTAAGAAGATTTGGATTTACCGCCACTTCATACTGTTTCAGAAAGCCTCCCATTGAGTTAACCTCTGCTACACCTTCTATTCCTAAAAGCTGACGGGTAACTATCCAATCTTGAATACTTCTTAGTTCTGTTGGTGAATATTTGTCTTCAAACCCTTCTTCGGGTCGGACTACGTATTGATAAATCTCTCCTAAGCCAGTTGAAAGCGGAGCCATCTCGGGAGTACCTAAACCATTGGGAATATCTTCTTCAGCTTCTTTGAGTTTTTCATTTACCAATTGGCGAGCCAAATAAATATCGTAATCCTCTTCAAAAACTACGGTTACTACGGATAAGCCAAAACGAGAGATAGACCGAATTTCTTCTGTCTTTTGCAAACTCTGTACGGCAAGCTCTACAGGTGTAGTAATAAATTGCTCTACTTCTTGCGTAGCAAGGGTAGGCGAAATGGTAATGATCTGTACTTGATTATTCGTTATATCAGGTACAGCATCTATGGGTAGCTGTTTGAGAGAAAATAATCCCCAAACTATGAGGGCTGCTACAAAAAGCCCTACAACAAACTTATTCTTTACCGAATAAGCGATAATATTATCGAACATTAATATTTGATTTTTATAAAAAAGTTAAACCTTGACTATGATTGAAAAGGGCATAGTTGTCCCTTGAAAAGTGGTTTAACTATGGGCTGGCGGGTGCCAAACTCCTTCGCTGTAATCAAAGGAATAATCGAATTTGTAGTGGAAAAGAAGGTCCGTAGATATATCCACTTTGCCTTTAACTAAAGTTGGCGAATAAGGCATTGCAATCAAAGAACCGCAACAAACACATACACAAAATGGTGTACAATCATCTTTATGGTCTGAATGATTATGGTTGTGCTCATTAGCTGAGATTTCAACGTCTGTATCAGTGGACGTTTGCGGCATACCATCAGCACACGGCACTATTGATAGTGCTGTAATGTATAGCGATAATATGAATGCAAATAATCTCATTTATGACCTCAAAGGTAAAACAAGTTTACTGCAACCCACTTGCAAAGTTTAACGATTGCAATTTTCGCATAAACCTTTGATAACCATATTGGCCTGTTGCATTTTGAAGTTTTTGGGTAGTTCTACTTGAGGAATGTTCTGATTGGTAAGGCAGAAGGTGTTTTGGCAGTTTGTACAATGAAAGTGGTAGTGTTGGTCAATGGTTTCACATTCGCAACTTTCTAAACAAAGGGCATATTTTAATTGCTTAGTACCGTCATCTATGGTGTGAACTAATTTGTTTTTCTCAAAGGTTTTAAGTGTTCTGTACAGTGTGGACTTATCAGCTATTTCAAAGGCATTTTCTATACTTTGTAATGAAACTGCATTGTCTTGCTCCATCAAATATTGCAGAACAAGGATTCGCATTGCAGTAGGTTTTATATCCCTTTGATTGAGTCTATTTTCTATTTTTTCATTCATCATAAAAACCAAAGGTTATTCTTAGCAAAATCTTCTAATTTGTCAGCTTCAAAAAATGGGAATATTTGAGCTACCATTTCTGGGTATTTTATAGTTACTGGTAAATTCTGTTGTTTTACTGACTTCCAATACATTCTACTAAATTGATATACCTGGTCTATAATTTCTTTCTTTACTGCTGGATCATCAAAATAGCCTTCCTCTGTACAATACAGTTGTAATTTAACTGGAAAAGGGTTGTCCTTTGGTGGGTATCCGTTCTCTGAATAACGTGTATTATTAAAAAGCAAATGTTTTGTTTTAGATATATCTATTATAGTGCCGCTTAATGGCATTAGAGCTTCTGAATTGGTGTCAAATGCTACATAGTCTTTACTCTCCGTTTTGTTTATTGTTACTACTATAACTGGAATATCTAAGCCTAATTTACCTAACATACGTTGAACTGGGTCTAATTCATCTTTACTGAATACTTTGTAATAATGAATGATTAGTCTTTTTGCATTCTCGCCATTGGTAATTAAGTAGGTAAGGATTTGCTTCCTAATAGCACCTACCAATAAATCCATTTCATTATTTCTGAAACAGTCAAAACCTTTAAACTCACCTTCATTATTAAAACAGAATGCACTACCGACATAACGACTTTTGGTTGTAATAGAATTGAATGCTCCAACACCTACTATTAACTCTTGTGAAGGGTCTCTATCTAAACGCCAAGGAATACCACCAATTTTTGCCAATAGAGCGATAGCGATATTTGGCAAGTAGTAATTGAAGTAATCGTTAAAAATATTCTGATTGTATATTACTTGAGAAGTAATGTTGTGCTTTAACAGTTCTTCCTTGACTTTATAGTAAAGCATTATCCTTTCCGGGTCTCTTTCGTTCTTACTAATCGGACTGACATAGATTGCAACATATTGAGTATTAGGTTTAGGGTTAAAGTCTATTAAGTGTTGCTTAATTTCCTTTAATGCTGTTTCTGGACTATCAAAGGCTATGCTATCATCTTTAGCTATATGAAACGGTTGTTTTATATACTCTTTCAAAGGTTTAAAGACGGTGTAACCGTCCTTTACATAACCTTTGGTAAAATAAGAGTAAAGCTGTGCAACAGCTTTTGCTCTGTCTGGTTTGTGGTACACAAAGAAGAAACTAATGTTATTCGGATTTTGGGCTGTTTTGTATGGCCCCATTTTCATTCCTTTCTGTGGATCTATTTCTGTACCATTATAAAACTTTAGATTATTGGATTTGTAGTTTATCCTAAAAACTTCTTTCTCTGGAATATTGAAGAACCCTTTTGTGTCTAATGGGATTAACTTTCTAAATGCTTCATTATTCAAGTATTGATTGTAGAATTTATTTATCTTCTCGTAGTATGGTATGTATTTATTTACTCGCTTTGGTCTATTCTGAGGTATTTTAAGAATTTCTTTTAATGTGATAGAGAGCAATGGGTATGCTTCAGTTAAGTTCTGTTTAGCTTCTTCATCTAACCTGTCAAACTTTGTAATTCTGTTTCTGAAAATTATGGTTTTGAAGTTATCTGTAGGTGTATCTATTTCAGCAATACTCTTAGTTGATACCTTAGAAATACCATCATAAGTAATAAGTAATGCAGGACTGGAAGTAAGTCTTGAGAACTCTATTTTTAATGTGTATTTTTCATAGGCTGTAAAGGTGGAAGCCGATAGGCTTTGATCTTTGAACCATAACTGTATATCGCCAACAAAATTCTTCTTAATAGCATCAGCCTTATCTTCAAAATATGCTAAAATATTTGTGGTATAAAAATGCTTTGCAAAACGTGAACTTTCTTTAAAATCTACTTCTGCTTTATAGTCTGTATCATCAGTTGAAATAAAATCAGAATAGAGATACTTAATGTCTTGAAATTCCTCTTCATACTGAGCCCAAAGTGGTTGTGGCAATTCAGACCTATGGACTGGATATGTGCCTTCTTTTTTCTCTGCATAAAAGCCAAACTCTTTGCTTGCAAAGGGGTGGCTAAATGGAATTATATTGATATTAAGTTTTTGCTCCATATAAAAGTAGTTACTTTAAATCCTTAATTTGTTTCTCTGCCATCTTTAAGGCGTTAAGTGCTTCATCTTCATTGGTGATTAAGGCAACAATTTGGTCAGACAACCAAACTGAGAATGCCTTACTTGGGTCAAGATTAAAAATGTTGATTAGCTGTGTAACGTGTTCACGCTTTACAGTTCTTTCGCCTCTTTCCATCTTACTAAGCTGAGCTGTGTCAATATCCAGTTGAGCTGCAAGGTGTCTCAGAAGCATTTCTTTATCTTCTCGTTTGGCTCTAATAAGTTCTCCAAAATTATTCATTGTACAAATGTTCACTTGACATTAAATGACAAATGTACAACAAACAAGAGAAAATAAGATAATAAAAATAGAATGGAATTATTGTTATGAACTAACCTTTTGATAAAAGCCGTATTCTGGTTGGGTTAGTAAGCCTTTTTCAAGTAACTTTTTTAGCAATGAACCAACTGTTCTTTCTTTTATATTATGTGATATTCCAATTTGAACAGCTTCTTCTCGTTTGAATTTATGCGGTAGTGCTACAAAGAATGCTTGCTTATTACTACTCTTAAATGGCATTTCTTTCTCTTGTGAAGGCAGGTTGTTAAACATAATGACACTATGCTCTATAAAGGTATTGGCTATGCAAAGAGCTATTTCAAAATCTTCATCAGTACATAGTACTTCTTGGGTAGCTTCTCCATTTTCAAACTTTCTTAATGCTGTAAATATCATTGCTAAACGATAAAGAATAACCCCTAACCTCTTGGCTACACTTCCTGCTTCTTGTGAAGTGAAAATTGTAATCTCTGTAAGCCACTTCTGCCCAACTTCATTTATAGTAAGCCATTGGTCACGTGTTAGTTTAATAATAGTATTGGATTGCTCGAAAAACTGAACCATTGAAAAAACTTGGCTTGACAAGTTTGTGAAATGGTCGTTTAGATTGATAGGGTTGCCGTAAGGCGACACGTCTCGCCAAAGTTGTTCTTCAACTTTGAAGGTGTAAAATATAAATCGACTAAATAAGCCATCTTCTGCTGAAGAAATTAAATTACCAACTTGTCCGGGTGTACCCGATAAAGCAATAGATATTTTAGGCTCTTTGATAGATATGTATTCATCATTTGTTTTACGAGATAAACTTATAGTCTCGTGGTGAAAGGATTTGCGAAGCATATCCGAATAACCACCCCATTCTTGTTTCATTACATTACCCATACTATCCGCTTCTGTTTCACATATTATTCCTGTTCCTTCATTCTGCTGTATATGTTGTAATATTTTAGCATAACTACTATTGGCAGGAATAAAAGCTACTTTGAACGGTGGCTTCTCTGGTTCTTCTGTATTAACAGGTTCACCTTTCTTTCTGTCTCTTTGTGCTGCTTTATGTTCTGCTAATTCTGCCTCATATTGTTCTTTTGCTACCTTATGACATTCTAAAAGGTGATCCTGGTATTTATCACCTAAGTTTTTGGCGAATTTCAATGCACCTTTGCCGCTTGCGGCAGGTGCTATAACAAATGCAAACAAATTGGGATATACTGTCTCTCGTGCATATTCACCCACAACATTAGGAAGGCAACCACTAAGTATTGCTATTGCACCAGTGAGAAATACGTCTCTTTCTCTTTTATCATCAAATGCTTGTGAACCTATTCTTAGAATATCGGGTAGTGCCTCAAATATTTCATCACTATATGTTGGTGTTTCTATAAGATAGTCTGTTTCTAAAGATTGATTGTTTGACTTAGGTGGTTTTATTTTTTTATACTGCCCAAATTGTGTAGCGTTATGATTGTAAGCACTTTTAACAGAAGCGGTAATTTCAAAATCTTTTAGGTCATAGTTTTGCTTGATAAAATCCAATGTATCATCATAGGCAATACCTTTTCTGTTGCAATTACACGCTAACTGATATACGAAGTTGTTCCTGTTGCCATCATAGTACTGATATTTGTTTTCAGTAAATCGTACACATTCCGCTAATTGCTCTTCCAAGAATGGATTATACTCGTTATCTATAATAGGTGGCGGAACCGTAGGTTTCGGCACTTGCTCCAGTAAATTGTCTGGTGGCAACTCAATTTTGAACTTTTCGTTTTGAATGTTACGATATGCTTCTGTGTCGTGAGACACAAAGCAAAGCCGTGTAACGTCTTTACATTTTGGGTCTGCTTCTATGCTCAAAGATTGCTCGTAAAACTCTTGTACTTGCTTATAGGCAATGCTGTGGTGTTCTAAGCTACTATCTACTTCAATAAAAACTTTTAGGCCGTTACCGCTTGGGCTTGTGAAACAAGCAAAAGTGGTAGGCATTTCTTGTACCTGTGATTTGGCTTTAGCCAATTCATCAGGACTGAGTTTGTCAAAGTCTAAGTGAACAAAACCACTATACATTTTTAAATACTCCATCTTACGTCCACCTTCAAATGTTCCAGAAGGTGTAAAAGCTGGTAGGTCCTTTTTTAGTCTATCTACTCGGTCAGCTTTACCCATTCCTATTGCCATTCTAATAGGTTCTACAAGGTCTTTGTATTTACCTTCCGCAATGTCTTTGGTGATAAGTAGTATTGCTTTATTTTCTATAGGTTGATTGAAATTTTTAAATATTGTTGAAGAAGCCATTATATTAAATTTTTGAAGTTGTGCATTATTGAACTGGTGTTTTGAAATTCTTATCGAGCAAAGCGAGAATATCTGATAAGCGGTAATAGATTTTATGACCGATTTGGCAATATCCAATCTGTCCGCTATCTCGCCAATATTGGGCGGTACGCTTTGAGATATTCATAATTTGCAGGAACTCTTGGTTGTCGAAAAAGACTTGCTCTGGATTAGTTCTTTGCTTGTCTTTGAGCATTAGAAGCATATCATCTAAGCGGTCTTCAATCTGTTCCAATTTCTCGTCTAAAGGATTGTAAAAGCCCATAACTATTTCCTTTTGTTGTTAATGACATAGTTTGCAGCTTCTTGCTCAATCTCATCAGTAGAGCTTTGGCGATTACGTTGTAACCACTCATCCAGTTCAGCACGATTGAAGTACAACTTCTTGCCCTGTGGGCAGAAGTGTGGTACTAATTTTTGAGAAGTGAGTTTATATAAGTGAGAAGCACTTATATCTAAATACTTACAGGCATCATTGAAGTTGAGAACTTCTTTCTTTAGTAATGCTTGTTCATCAATTTTTTGCTCTATCTGTGAGAGCCTTTCTAAGATTAAATTTTCGTTACTCATAATGTTACGATTTTTAAATGTTTATCAAATAATTACTCGACAAACTTCTATCGTAACACTCTGGTAATCAGTAAGACGGTAACGTCTTACTACTATATCTTACTCATCTTACTGTTTTTATTTACAGCCCCTTTAGTATAGTGTCTATTTGTTGCTGTTTTTTACAGTTTTGGCTTTTGTTCTTGTATAGATTATTCCTCTTAATATGGTTTCCTTTTTTGGATTCAAAGAGCTTTGATTTTTCAATTGAAGTAGGGTTGAAATTAGTAAAATGCAACTCCATTTTAGCTACTATGTAGCTGAATTGAGTTGTCTCACAAAATAGATTAACTGGCTTAGCCCCTAATTGCAAATCCTTACTTGTAAGGATTGCTAATAAGTCATCAACAGTATTTTCATTTTCATTAACTAATTCTATCTCACGCTGTAAGGCATATAAAACAGTTTTTAGACTGTCTGTATTTCTTTGGTTATATCCGAAAGCAAACCTGTCATCACTCTGTAAGTTGTAGCTATCTGCACCTATTAGAGTACCCATAACAGTAGTAAATAGCGGTGTAGTTTTGTCAATATCATAAGCTGGTACTTCTGCTTGCAGAAGTTCAGCAAATGCTTCTGTCTTATCAGTCGGAATACTATTAAGAAATGAAGGATATAAAAATTCAGTTTCCTTTAATAACCTTACTATGCACTTTGATAAGGTTTCTAAAACAAATGTTGTTAAGACGTCAGTAGGAAATGCTTCTCTATCTGAGCCAATCTTTAAAAGCAAGTCTTTTGTAGATCTAACAGCATTTAGTACAATGTCTTTTTGTAGTAGTTCATCATCAGAATTGACAAAGCTGTTGTAAATCCTATCTGTTAATCTGGTCGTTTCATTAACCAATAAGTAATGGTAGAATTTTTGAACTGAATTTACTGGTGTTGGTAGGGGTAAATCAACCAATGGTGATAAGATAGAATAGGCTTTTTCTGACTTGGGCAATGATTTATAAATATCTAAACCATCATCAGTAAATAATGTCTTTTTATCTGAATGTAGCTCTTTTAATGCTCGGTAATAGTCTGAAATATTTTCAGACGGTTTCTGAAATTTAGGTGTCATATTCTGACGATAAAACTTCTCAGCATCACTTGGAATTAACCAAGGTTTTAATGTGCCATATAGCACGTTCTTGTATATAGTTAATTCCATTATAATCCGATATTTATTTTGTGAGCTGCTTCTACCTTCTTCTCGTTAATCACTTTAGCATAGATTTCTGTAGTCTTCAAATGTCTATGACCAAGTAATTTACTGACCGTATAAATATCAGTGCCTAACGTCAACTGAAGCGTAGCGTAAGTATGACGAGCACAATGGAATGTAATCTTCTTTGTTATGCCAGCTTCCATCAACCAATCTTTTAAAAGTGTCTTATTCCAATTGCCATAACTAAAGCCTGTAAAGACTTTTTTATCCTGTTTACCTTCCTCACCAAGTAAGGCTCTTGCTTCATCTGAAATGGGTTGTGTCTCTATACCATTAGTTTTAGCTTGTCTAAAACGTATGTAGTAACCAAGTTCTTTCGAGTGCTGTATCTCAGACCATTTCAATTTTTCAATATCAGACCATCTTAAACCTGTAAGGCAAGAGAATAAGAACATACGTCTTAAATTATCATTCTTGCAATGTGATTTGGAAAGTGTTTTGAGTTCGTCTAATGTTAAGAACTCTCTCTGAGGCTCGTCTTGTGGAAATGGTTCTACTTGTTCGGAAGGATTAAATTTCATCACACCATCTTTTACGGCCTGTTTTAGTGCTGCACGTAATTTATTGAAGTAGGAATACTTTGTATTGAGTGAAATTCCACTTCCTGTTTTAGTTGTTGCCTCTGTGTCTAAGTAATCCCTAAAACCTTGTACCCACTTCTTATCTAACCTCTCAAAAGAAACGTCCTTAGGGCAGTACTTTTTCAAATGCTTTCTTACACTATCCCAATTACCATAATTACCGTTACTGGCTCTTTTCTTTTCTGTAAGGTTACTGAAGTAAGTTAGAAAGCTACCTTTTAATTTTTCCTTATCCCTAAAACCATATATGTTATTTTGAACCTCAAGGTGTCGCTTAGAACGAATACTTTCAGCAAGTGCTAAAATTTTCTTGTTCTCGTCTCTTTGAGCTTTTGTTAAACTTCCTTTCTCTGGGTCAGGTGTGAGATATAAACCTAAATGTTCATACTCTCTTTTGCCTTTGTCATAATAGTCCAGGTATAAAGTTATCTTGTTTCCTTTCTTTCTTTTTCTAAGTGTTACTTTCATAATGCCGTTATTTAAAGAGGTTATCTATTTCTGTTCTTGGGATAATTGTACGTCTGCCTAACTTACCAACTTTGATTTGCTCACGCTTTATCATTCGTTGTATCGTCCACCTACTTGCACCAACTAAATCGGCAGCTTCCTGTACACTTAGAAATTCTTTCTCTCTTAGATTTACTTGGTTACCAACTTTAATTGGAAGAGTTTGCAAAGTTTGCATCTGTTCCATTTGAGAAGGTGTGTTCATTTCTTGCTGTAAAGCCGCTTGAACTTTCTCTTCTCGCTTCTTCTGCTTGTAGTGTCTGCTGTTACAAGTTTTAGAGCAATACCTTGTTGTTGTTGTCTGGGCAACAAATGCCTGTCCACAATACTGACAAAACTTTGGTATTTTAATATTACTGCTCATTAGTTGCTATATGTTGCTCGTTGTTGCTGAATGGTGCTTGTTGGTGCATCATTTCGCCAACCTCAATAAGAAATAGAGTTTGGGCAACAAACGTGTTGCCTTGGCAACAGGTAGGCAACAAATATACGCAAATAAGAGTTATTTGGCAACAAATAATGGAAGCTAAAACGCTATAAGGTCAATAAAAACAAGGGGTTGGCAAACAAAAGAAATGTTATTACTTCCCGATACAGAAATTCCGAAAGATGTTCTCCAACAGATCATCTGTCGTCACCTCGCCCATAATGGAGCCAAGATGCGCAGTAGCGTGACGTAGATCTATCGCAATGAGATCTGTAGGGATTCCGGAGTTCAATCCTTCAATTACGGCCTTCAAGGATGACCCCGCCTGCAAAAGCTCCTGTTGATGTCGTGCATTGCTTACAACGATGTCGTGGTTATCGATAGACCCTTTAATTCTTTGCACCAGGATCTCTTTTAGCTTGTCCATGTGCAATTCACTTTTTGCCGAAAGGCTCAATACCGGTTGACGCCCGATCAAAGTACTGACAGCCTCCTCGACATCATAAGCATGACATGCATGGAAAGTATCAATCTTGTTGAGCAACACGACTATCTCAGCATCTTCAGATATCTTGAGCTCCTTGATCTCTCTGACGATATCCTGGTGATCTTCTCGAATTTCAGTAATGTACAGTACCAGCCGCGCGCGTGCCATCTGCTCATAACTCCTCTTGATCCCCTGCGACTCAATTTCATCGTCCGTTTGCCGGATTCCCGCGGTATCAATAAAGCGAAAGCTAATGCCGTCGATCTGTGTGCTATCCTCAATATAGTCCCGTGTGGTGCCAGCTATCGCACTCACGATGGCCTTATCATCTTGCAGTAATGCATTTAGCAGGGTAGATTTCCCCGCATTTGGCGGCCCGACGATGGCCACGGGCACCCCATTTTTAATGGCATTTCCATAGCGAAAAGAGTCTGTCAACTCCTTGATCAAGTTGATCATTCGCGCGACTAAATCTTTCAGCTCACCGCGATCTGCAAACTCAACATCTTCTTCGGCAAAATCATTCTCCAATTCGATCATACTCGCGAAGTGAATCAACTGTGCCCTCAGATCTTGAATCTTTGCAGAGAATATCCCACGAAGTTGACTCATAGCCATGTGATGCTGACCTTTGCTCCGTGCAGCAATCAGATCAGCTACAGCCTCCGCCTGAGTCAAATCCATCTGTCCATTGAGGTAAGCCCTCATGGTAAATTCTCCTGCTTCAGCCATACGTACTCCACTTCGAAGAAAAAGACTCAGGATGCTCTGGGTGATGTAAGGACTACCATGACAGGAAATCTCAACGACATCCTCTTTGGTATAAGATTTTGGTGAGCGAAATATCGTGACCACGCATTCATCTATGATTTGATCCTGACTTTCGCCCAAATGACAGTATACTGCAGAATGACTATCAAACTTTGACAAAGACTTACTACAGTACTTATCCACTATCTCTATACAACCAGATCCGGACAATCGTATTACATGAATGGCAGCAGCACCATCGGCCGTAGACAAGGCTATGATTGGCTCTTGAGTCTTCACCACACGAAGTTACTAGAGTCATAATTATCAAAATCAAGCTCATCCAGTATATCTCAGAAGCGCGTTCAGCTGTAAACTCAGATTGCGACGAAAAGCACCGTGAAAAGCAACTCGCCTATGTCATACAATCTTCGCAAATCACTTCTACAACAATGAATCACCAATGAAACTATACACAATCCTAGAGCTAGTAATAAAAGAGAACAGTGATGTTTGTCTGCAAATGGATGATCGTTCGCATATAGTTTAATAAAGAAAGGCAATCGACATAATCTTTGTGCCATGCGCAAAGTCAACTTCAAAAATCTGCAAGGGCACGAATTGTCAGCACGACTGGATACTCCAGCCGACCCTCCTATAGCATGGGCATTGTTTGCACACTGTTTTACCTGTGGTAAAAACCTCAATGCTGTAAGAAATATCAGTCGGTCTCTCAAGGACCTCGGCTATGGTGTAATGAGTTTTGACTTTACGGGGCTAGGAGAAAGTCAAGGAAATTTTGCGGAGAGCAACTTCTCTTCCAACGTACAAGACTTGATTTCTGCAGCTCAATTCTTGAAATCAAACTTCTCTGCTCCACAATTGCTCATTGGGCATTCTTTGGGTGGAGCAGCAACGATTTTTGCAGCTCAATCCATTCCCTCTATTACAGCCATTGTGACCATAGGATCACCAGCCTCCGCAGCTCATGTCTTGCATCTTTTTGATCACCGCATTCCTTCTATTCAAAAAACCGGAGCTGCTACCATCAATATCGGTGGGCGACCATTTGAAATCCAACAGCAATTTATAGATGATCTAGAGTCTCAAGATCTACAATCAGTTTTATCCAGCTCTGAAAAAGCAATACTCATATGTCACTCTCCACAAGATCGCATCGTTTCTATAGACAATGCGTCACAACTTTACAAATCGGCTAAGCATCCGAAGAGTTTTTTGTCTCTTGATGGCGCCGACCATCTCCTTAGCAACAAGGAAGATAGCAAATACGTAGGCTCTGTCATCTCAGCATGGGCATCTAGATATCTCAAAGGCTGAAGCTATCTTTGAGACAACATGCCAAGATCATTCATTGCCTCACTATTTGGATTTTATTGCCCGCGCTGCAGGACAGGTAAGTTATTCTATCAGCCCTGGAGTATGGAGACTGCTTATAAGATGCCAGAGACCTGCGCTCATTGTGAGCTGAGATATTTACCGGAGCCAGGTTTTTATTATGGAGCGATGTTTCTCTCATACATTGTCAGCTCTTTTTTATTTTTAGGTGTAGCGCTTACTTGTGTTTTCGCTTTGAAATGGAGCGTCGGAAAGACATTTTTTTGGCTTATTCTTGCTGCTCTGCTTACACACAATTTCTTCTTTCGCTTTTCAAGATCTCTTTGGATTCACTTGATGATCAAATATCAAGGTTAAATGATTGCATTTATTGGATCTTGGTTTAACCCAATTCGCGCATTAGGATTTTTTGAGCACTCTACCATAGAGATAAGTCACTGATATTGAATGCCTTGTACGTTTTTTGATGATATTTTTATTCGTAGCATTTTGTTCCCGTTAAGAAGCCATTTTCCAAAGGAGAAATCTCCTAGAAAAGTTGGCTGTGTCAGGTCTTCAAGTTTAGCGTATTTCTACTTCATAATCAGGCACTTACTCTCCTCGCCATAGCTCGCTATGGCTCGTCGACGAAGCACCCGATTCTATTGCATAAATCCACTATCCTTCGAAGCCTAATGCACGAATTGGGTTTAAACTAAGCTGCCAAGATGTACTCTAAGCAAAGTAAACTGCTGATATATGTCACCTAAGATTTTAATATTCCCACTTGTTTTTATTGCCATGTGAACCATCTTCGCCTGCAGGGATACAGAATCACCTCAGGTGCAAATCGAAGAAGCTCTGGAACTCCTGACCAGCAGGCAGTACAAAGATCTACCAGAGGTTGACGCCAATTTGCTCAGTCTTGACATCTATCATGATGACGAAATATCTCGTCTCAAACCAGTCGTCATGTATGTACATGGTGGAGGATGGGTTACTGGAGACAAGAGCAATAATATCGAGGATAAGGTCAAGCTTTTTCGCTCTTTGGACTATGTATTTATAAGCACAAATTACAGATTGAGTCCAGAGACTACTACTTCAGATCCTGAAGCTTTGCGTCATCCATCTCACAGCGAAGATCTAGCAGATGCTATCCGCTGGGTATATGATCATATAGATGATTACGGCGGAGATCATAATGCTATTGCCCTCATAGGACATAGTGCTGGAGCTCAGTTGGTTGCACTTACTGGCGCCAATGAGAGATTTCTAAATGGCGTAAGTCTTGAGCTCTCTGACATCAGCGGTATCGCTTGCATTGATACACGTGGCTATAATATCGCCGAACTCGTTGCAGAAGAAAATGAAACATACATCAATGCCTTTGGAGACAACCCCATCGATCATCAAGACGCATCTGCCATCGCTCATATCAGCGAGCTCAAGGAGCATCCAGCCTATTTGATAGGCAAGCGTGGGTCAGTTGCAAGAATTAATTCAGCTGAGGAATTTATTTCCACCCTCATCGCAGCAGGTGTCGAGGTCTTTACTCTAGAAACAAGCAAATATGATCACAGTGGTGTCAATGCTGCGATCGGAATGACTGGAGAAGACTTGATCACGCCAGCGCTGATCGACTTTTTCGATAAGTTATTTATCGAATAAAAAAGGCCGGAGATCTCTCTCCGACCCTAAACCAATCAACAAGTGTATCTAAATTTTCTTTCAGTCTGGTGCTAGGTTAAATCATGGCTTTGAGGAAAGTCTTTATCTCAAGACCCATCTCACCCCGATATTGCTGCTTGTAGTCTTGGTTCCTTTGCTCAAGTCAGCACCTGGCACCCATCGATTTCCCAAACCTCCAGATAGGCTATACATCAATTCCAATCTGCGTGCTATCGTAAATCCGAGACCGATCTCTCCATAGACTCTAGTATGAAGCCCACCATACATCTCATGAGACTCGTAGAGGCTGCCTCCAGAGTAATCCACAACCACCTCATCAGAGGGATTTTCGTCCATGACCGGAGTGAGATTGAAGCCACTGATATCCATCTCATTATTGAAGCTTTTCCCAAGTTGAGTGCCAACACCACCATAGATATTGAACCACCTTGTGACAGGGATGTACTTGTGTAAGCTGACATCTAGGGCTACCTCATTCTGACGGGCATGTACTCCGAGATAGCGATCCGTCACAGTGCCATCAGGCTTTGTAAAACTGTTTCTGTAAAATACAGATTCAACTCGATTGAACATGGCTGAGAGGCCAACTCGTAGCTCTGTATTTTTGATAGGAGTGGCAAATGCTAGCTCACCCGTGATATTCGGATTTTCGCAGACCATGGACATCAGATCTCTCTCTTCAAAATTCATTGCAGAGGCGTCAAATCCTAAAGTTCCTTTGGCTTGAGAGAGAAGCTGCTCATGGCCAAGGCCACGAATCTGATCAGAATCATAGCCCAAAGTGACACCAATCTTTTTTAATTTAAACTTCTTTTGCACTGCATTGGATACACCAATATCTTGAGCGTGTAGTCCTGCCACGGCAATCATCATCAATCCTAAAATGTAGTTTCGTGTTCTCATGATTTAGTAGTTTTTGAGTGGTGAGAGAATAATCTCTTTGAATGCTAGACCCGCAATATTTGTCATCCGCTGCGCAAAGCACAATCAATTAACGGGATCTTAAGAGATTGGATTGAACGCTGTAAAAACTTTAAGATTTGAAAACGGATTTTTCAGATCCATGCCACCCAGCTGAAGCAGCGATTTACCGGCCGATATGTAGCCGATCACGAGACATCAAAGAAATCATCCATTCGATGATCATCCATCTTCAGGATTGATGTCCGATGATTCAGGTACAGAACATTGGAGGGATTCAGCCAGTCTCTCTGCTTTTCTCCGTGTTTTTCGTATATTAATATGGACTTTTGGGTCGTCTACCATGTAGACACCCCAAAAAACGTGGATCCGACATGCTCAAAAAACTATTTGGCAATAAAGAAGATGGAGAAGATCAAACTCCAGCATCAGATGGCTCTGCCAATGCTCCGCGTAAAATCGTCATCAAAAGCAAGCGCACCTATGAGGAACGCCAGCAAGACGTCAAGCGCAGAGTCGAAAGCCATCCAGTCGTATCCACGCCAGCTACCACTCCTAGCACAGATGGAGCTGACCAGCTACGGTCAAAACTTAGTGAGGCCAATCATCGCATCACCCAGCTAGAAGAAGATAATGCAGCCCTCGAACTCGCGATCGCGGAAATGGAGGCTGAAATGACTAGCAACTCAGATAGCTCAGAGAATGAGTCCTCAATAGACTCAGCAGATCAAGATGTAAAGCTTGCAGAAGCCCTTGCTCGTATCGAGGAACTTGAGGCCCAAGCGCATACTGACCTGTCATCTCCCGCGGATGATAGTGCTCTTAGACAGGCTCAGACACGTATTGATGAACTAGAGAATCTGCTGAGTCAACAGTCACAGAGTGATCAGCCAAACCAAGAGCTGAACAAGAAGCTGAATGAACTCGAGCGACAGTTATCCGAGGCCAATGCACATTTGGCGGAAGCCCAAACTCAGCAGACAACAGCTGACAGCACACAGTCTGAGCTTCAAAGCCAGATCACCAAGCTCCAAAAACAAAATTCCAAAGACAATCAGGAGATCCAATCTCTGAAGGACCAACTCACCCAAAGTCACTCAGACTACGACACCAAAGTTGGTCAACTAGAATCAAAATTGCAGGCTGCACGAAAAGCCGCTGAAGAAGGAGCTAGCGCTGAAGACCTGCTGGCAAGTCACAAAGCAGACTTTGAAGCACTACAGGCCGAACACAAGGGCCTACTCGAGCAGCACAAAGAACTGCAGAAAGTCAAGGTAAATCTAGGAACTCAGCTCGCATCAAGTCAAGAAGAACAGCAGTCACAAGCCGCTAAGCTCAATGAACTGAAGAGCACCGCAGAGAAAGCCGAGAGTGATAGAACCAAGGCAGAAACTGCGCTCGACAAGCTTAGCAAAGACTATGATCAACTCCAAACTCAGCATGCTGAGGCCAAAGCTCAGCTCAAAGAATCAACCAGCGGTGCCAAGTCTGCTCAGGCTGAGCATGAGATCATTCAGTCCAAACTAGAGAAGACGACCAATGAAAAAGATGCATTGCTCTCCAAGACGGAAGAGCTGACAAGCCTTTTGGCGAAAGCCGAAAAATCGCTCACAGAAAAAACTGCTGAGCTCGCTACTCAGGAAAAACTAGCCAAAGACGCCAATCTAGCCAAGGAAGGCCTTGAAGCGAAAGTCGATAAGTTACAAGCCAAGATCAGTGATCTACAATCAAGCCTCTCTGACTCTCACAAGGAAAAAACCAAGTCCTCTGAGGAGCTTGGTATCAAAGAAAAAGAACTCCTTTCTCTCAAAGGGAAGGTGACTGCGACCGAGACCAAACTCGACAAAGCCATCAAGGAACGTACCGAACTCAGTCGACAGCTCAATGCTCTCCATGAAGAGTATGACAACTTTCGCAAGGAAACAGAGGAATCTCTCTCCAAACAAGAATTCTATCAGCGAAAGACCGAAGAGCTCAAGGACGAACTTGCACAAGCCGAGAAGCAACTAGAGCACTTGATGCTCCAGCAAGATGAGAAAAATGCTGCAGATGGCGAGACTCAGGATCTGATCTCCACGCTCAAGATCAATCTGGAAAAGGTCCGAGAAGAAAACGCTAGTCTCAAGCAATATCACGAAGATGAATCAACCAAGCTGCAAGAGAAAATAGACTCTCTCATCGCCAATCAGCAAAGCGAGCAAGGCTCACAAGCAGAAGCACAAGCGGCAGCGCAAGAACTACAAGACAATCTTCAAAAGCAGATCGAGGAACTAAGCCAATCTCTCGCAGACACCACGCAAGAGCTGGACATGGCAAGAGAAAAACTACACTCAATCCAGGAGAGTCAAATGTCGGCAGAGGAAGAAAACCAATCTGTATCTGGCCAACTGGAAGAGGCTCAAGCTCAGATCCAAAAGCTACAGGAACAAAATCAAGCGCTGCAAAACTCGGCCGAGGCCGCTCTTCTTGCTCAGAGCAACGCCGAAAAAGAGGCTGCACAAGCTCGTGAAAAAGCTGCTGCGGCACTTGTGGCACCGGCGGCCAATGAACCAGAACCTGTAGATGAAAGCATTGAGGTCAACATCCTCCTCAAGCCCGAAAACGAAGACTTTGAAGTGGAGCTGCCCTCAGATATCACTGGATCAGAGATCATCCGAGAACTAGTGGATGCAGAAGTACTCTCTCGCGGAGCTCGATACGCTCTGGTCCACAAAGAGAAAGCCAAACCAGTCGGTGCAAACACCACGCTCATCGAGCTCGGAGTGAGACCCCAAGACACGATCATCATCAAAAGACTTGACTAGCAGCGCTGATTAAGCAAAATGCGCAATGAGCTTCTCCGCAGCGAGCACTCCGATTTTCTCCTGCGCCTCTGCCGTACTTGCTCCGATATGTGGAGATAAGGAAATCCGAGGATGACCCAAGACTGCCTCCGATGGTGATGGCTCATTGACAAAAACATCTAGCCCTGCGGCCGCCACCTGACCACTATCGAGAGCAGAAAGCAAGGCAGCTTCATCGATCACGCCACCCCTAGCGGTATTGATCAAGACGACTCCAGCTTTCATTTGTGCCATTTCCTCTGCGCCGATCAGCGCCTTTCCTACAGCAGGTACATGTACACTGATAATATCAGATTCTCTGATCACACGTTCCATGGGGAAGATAGGGACCAAAACAGATGGGTTGCCCTCCTCATCGCGTGGAATGCGGATCTCACGAGGCTCCGTGATCAGGTCTGTAGCTAGCACATTCATTCCGAGCCCTAGAGCAATTCTCGCTGTCTCTTGACCGATGCGACCAAAACCGATGATCCCGATCGTTTTTCCTTCCAGCTCAAATCCCTTGCTGTATTGCTTCTTTAGCGCCTTGAACTCTGCAGCACCTCTGCTTGGCATGTGTAGATGAGACTGATATAGAAGGCGTGAGATGCTGAAGAGATGCGCCATTACAAGCTCTGCCACAGAGCGACTCGATGCTTCTGGCGTATTGGTCACATTGACACCTTTGGATCTGCCATACTCGACATCGATATTGTCCATACCTACTCCAGCTCGCACCACCATCTTGAGATTGGGGCATGCATCAAAATGCACTTGCCTGATCTTGGTCGCACTGCGTACGATAACCGCATCCCACTCATTGAGAGCTGGCAATAGGTCGTCCATGGAGATGGTATCGGTGGAGACAGTATGCCCCGCCTCTTCTAGTAGTCTCTGTCCTGTCGGATGTATGCCGTCATTGGCAAGGATCTTAGCCATGATGTTAATCTTTGATGTGCGCAAAGATTGATCATTTTTAACCACATATAGGAATATTTCTATATGATCATGCTGTCGTATTTGATATAGGGCTTTCGCCCAAAATGATCGATGATCCACTAGCGTACGTCTATGAAGCTTGTCATATACAGTGAAGAGAGACTAGCTTTGGATCATACTAAGAAGATGCACTCCATGAAGAGAAAATACAAACCCACTGGCTGCGCAAAATTTATGCTCTTCCTCGTGATATTCATCCCGATCGCCTTTTTTGGTGCTCATCTGATTCAAGGCAAAGACTGGCGCGACACCATCTCCGATATTACCGGCAGCGAATGGAAAGTAGAATCCAGTGATGATAAGAGCCGTGGCAAACCAGCTGTAGACAACGAGGTGAAAAATCTCGAAAACATCATCAAAGCAAAGGATCGCGAAATCGAAGATCTTAAGCGACGAATCGAGGAACTCGAAGGAAACTAGCCTATTTTACTCCAATTGTGAGCTTGACCAGTGCGCTGTTCCAGTTGCTCTCGGAGTATGGAATTTGCTGCATGGGATAAATCGGGATCCTTGCTGATGATCATCTTGGCAATAGACCTGACATGACTTAGTAGCATTCCATCCTTGACCAGATCTGCTATCTTGAGCGGTACCGACCCAGACTGCTGAGTGCCTTGTATATTTCCTGGACCACGCAGCTCGAGATCCACCTGTGATATTTCAAAGCCATCATTTGTGGAGCACATCGTAGCGATGCGCTTTTTGGCTTCGTGAGAAAGCTTGTAGCCAGACATCAAGATGCAGTACGATTGCTCTGCACCTCTACCCACACGACCTCGGAGCTGGTGCAACTGACTGAGGCCAAATCTCTCCGCATTTTCGATGATCATGACGCTTGCATTGGGCACATTGACACCGACCTCGATCACTGTAGTCGCTACTAAGATTTGCGTCTTGGCATCAGCAAACCTTCCCATCTCAATATCCTTGTCCTCCGGCTTCATGCGGCCATGGACGATGCTCATTTGATACTCAGGTCTTGGGAAATAGGTCAGGAGTTGTTCATAGCCATCGTGTAGATTTTCTAGATCGAGCTTGGCACTTTCTTCTATGAGCGGATAGACTACATAGATCTGTCGGCCCTTCTTGATTTCATCGTGCATAAATGCTATGACCTGTGGCCTCTGTGTCTCCCGTTTGTGCAGAGTCTGTATTGGCTTGCGTCCGGGAGGCAGCTCGTCTATGACGGACACATCGAGGTCACCATAGCTTGTCATCGCGAGAGTCCTTGGTATCGGAGTGGCCGTCATCACGAGCACGTGGGGTGAGTGATTGCGGGCTTTCGCCCAAAGGCGTGCTCGCTGCTTGACACCAAATCTGTGCTGCTCATCCGTGATCGCCAAGCCAAGATTCTGAAAGATCACAGGATCTTCAATCAATGCATGAGTACCGATGATGAGGTGCGACTCTCCACTGGCAAGCCGTGCAAGCACCTCACGACGATCTTTGGCACGTACACTTCCACTCAAGAAGTCTACGACCAAGCCCAACTCGTCAAAATACTCTTTGAACGATTGATAATGCTGCTGCGCCAGTATCTCTGTAGGCGCCATCAGACATGACTGATAGCCATTGTCTACAGCCATCAGCACTGTCAGCAAAGAGACGATCGTCTTGCCACTTCCTACATCACCTTGGAGCAGGCGATTCATCTGGAAGCCTGACGCCAAATCTTGACGGATCTCACGCAAGACTTTCTTTTGAGCACCTGTCAGCTCAAATGGCAAGATCTCATTGTAGTAGCGGTGAAAGATGGATCCGATTTCGGCAAACTGGTAGCCCTTCTGTTGATCCTTGCGCTCTTGGTTCTTTTTGAGTAGGGCCATCTGGATGTAGAAGAGCTCTTCAAATTTGAGGCGTTTCCTTGCTGCCAAGGCCTCCGCGGCATGCCGCGGACGATGGATAGCACGGAGTGCTTGGAAGCGCGTCATGAGCTGCTGATTATCAATCAAGTATTGTGGCAAGGTTTCGGGAAGATCACGCTCAGTGATCCGATCCAGCAGCTGCTGCATGATTTTTCTCCGCGCTTTGGAGTCTAGTCCTCTCGCATTGAGCTTTTCGGTAGAGTGATACACTGCGGCGAGTCCTTGATTGCCTTTTGAGCGAAAGCTCGTATATGATTCCATCTCCGGATGTGCGATATTGGGTGTACCATTGAAAAAGCCCAACTTCCCAAAGACCACATACTCTTTGCCTATCTCCAGCAACTTATCCACCCACTGCAAGCCTCTGAACCAGATGAGCTCAAGACTGCCCGTCTCATCAGTCAATAAGGCGCGTAGCCGTTTTTTGCGTCCTGATCCTTCACGATGAACCTTGGTGATCTTGCCGCGCAGTTGTACAGACTTGCTATCGGCTTGGATCTCAATGATAGGTATGATCTTGCTGCGATCGACATAGCGAAAGGGAAAGTCCATCAATAGATCACCATTGCGGAAGATCCCAAGCTCTTTCTTGAGCAGCTCGGCCCTTGATGGACCGACACCCTTGAGATATTCTATCGCTTGACTCAATATGTGCATAGAGCTGCTCACAGGATGGAAAATTACGAATGCACTGGATTGTTTGCCATCAAGGGAGCATCTACCTTTGTACTATGAAGCAGACGATCAGGCAGCGACAGGTAGGAGAAATAGTCAAAAGACACTTTTCGCAGGTACTGCAGCAAGAGGGGCGCCTTATCTATGGCAATGAGGCTCTCGTCACTGTGACGCAAGTTTACATGTCGCCGGACCTTGGTATCGCTAAGGTCTACCTGAGCATCTGGAATGTAGAGAACAAGCAAGAGGTAGTCCTCGTCCTGGAAAATGAGCTTCTACTCCTCCGCCAGAAACTCGCCAATCGTCTCAAGAAGCATGTAAGGCGTATTCCCGAGCTGCGTCTCTATATGGATGATACCCTAGATGAGATGTACCATTTGACGCAAGTCTTTGATCGACTGCGTGCGGAGAATCAGATGGGTGAAGAGGAGTAGCACAGTGCCTGTGCGACTTGTTTTGATCTGGCTTTCGCCAAAATGATAAGACCTTTCATCCCAATTCGTGCATTAGGCTTCGAAGGATAGTGGATTTATGCAATGGAATCGGGTGCTTGGTCGACGAGGCATAGCGAGCTATGGCGAGGAGAGTAAGTGCCTGATTATGAAGCAGAAATACCGCTAGGCGCGAAGACTGGACACGGCTAACTTTTCGACGAAAATTCTCGCTTGGAAATGGCTTCTTCACTGGAACAAAATGTTACAAACAAGAATGTCACTATTATCTTGTTAAGACATTCAATATCAGTTGCTTATCTCCAAGATAGAGTGCTCAAATAATCCTAATGCACGAATTGGGTTCATGTCTATAAATGATACGACGCTGTCCATCTCACTACTCAGCTATCACTTGAAGCTGCTCCGCAAGATCCATAGACATTGAAAATGTGCGCTGATCATCCACTCTCAGAGTTAGTTGAGCACCATCTACTTTAAGTACTTCTAGTTCACTATTTGGTGCGATCTCTGATTCCCACAGGTATTGCATAGCGGCATGTCGTAGCTGTCGCCGTTTGACGATGGCCTTACTACCAGCAGAGAGCTGAGCCAGGACGGTTCCAAGCGGGGTCCTCTTGGATGGTATTGGGCTGCCGTGTGGATCCGTATCAGGGAAGCCAAGAAGCTCGTCAACATGGTCAAGCACATCTTCAGTCAGATGATGCTCTTGATCTTCGGCTTCCAAGTGTATCTGAGACTCGGTCATTCCGACTTGATTGACCAGATATGTCTCCCAGAGACGATGGGCACGGATAAGTTGACTCGCCCGATCCTCACCGACCTGCGTGAGTACGACACCTTGAGCATCTTGCTGTAGCATACCCTTTCCTATCATCCGACTTAGTTGCCTACGTAGCGCTGAGGTCCCGAGCTCAAGTCCATTGGCGATGTGGGATCGAGACGCCACACCACCATTTTTCAGGAGATATTTCAGGATATCTTCAGTCGTGATCTTATCAGCCAATCGGCGCTGATGCAGCCACTGTGCGAGCTTCCCTCTATCCGGAGCAAAAATTACGGCTAGACCATAGATCACTGCACTCAAGACTGCCATGACCGGTCCAGGAGTGGTATCCCAGACGATGGCTAGCATAAGACCACCGGCAGCGGAGATCATCCCGAGCAAGGCAGAGATGAAGATGACACGCTTCATATTGTTGGAAAGTAGCAGGGCAGTTGACGCAGGGGTCACGAGCATGGCTACCACCAGAATGATACCTACCGTCCTCAGCGAAGCTACCACCGCAAAACTCAGTAGAAGCAACAAAAAATAGTGGACCAGATCGACCTTGACACCCATGACCTTAGCCACTGCCTCCTGAAAGGTTGAAAGGAAAAGATGCCGATAGAATACGAGTATCGCCAGGACTATTCCAACAAATATGATAGAGCTCAGCCAGAGATCCTCATTGCTCACACCAAGAATATTTCCAAAGAGAAAATCCTTGAGATCTACATGCACGCCATCCTTGCGACTGATCGCAGAGATACATATGACGCCGATGCTAAACATGGCAGTGTAGACGATGCCAATCGCAGCGTCGTTTTTGGCATGACCTTGCTTCTGTATCCATGTGATAGCAAATGCACAGATCAGTCCAGCGACTACTGCTCCGATGAATAGAGATAGAGAGTGGATACCCATCATCATGAAGGCGATGATCACTCCAGGTAAAACAGAATGAGCAAGGGCATCACCGATGAGACTCATATTGCGCAGCACAATGAATGTACCGAGCATACCGAGCATAAGACCTACGAGCACAGAAGCTGCAAGAGCCCGGAGAGCCCATGGAGATTGTATGAGTTCTAGAAATTCTACCAATTTTTAGAGTTGCCTAAAAATATAATAAGGCAAATATAAAAATTATCCTCTGTTCAAGAAATCCTCGACGATCTTGGTGTAAAATCTCGCTCCAGTTTCAGTAAGCAGACTGGCAGAGCTCGGCTGACCTTCCTCCAATAAGACGACGTGTAAACACCCATCACTGATGTAGACATCCATCTCACAAAGCAGATCTTCTGGGGTACTGTACATGATCCGAGCAGTAGGCTGACAGCTATTGGCAGCTACATGGGTTCCTGTCTGTATGTAGGTAAGGCTATTGGTGACAGTCTGGGGCGTGGGCCAGTTCATTGATATTCCGTACTCGTTATAGATGACGTCAGCAAATGAACTATTGACCCGGATATTTTCTAATGCCTCTACTGGGATCGGTGGTAGATAGTCATAAGTGGGTCCTTCAGATTTCTTCTTGTCGCATGCAAAACAAGTTAGTAGCACCACTAGTAGACACAGTGTCTTAAGTCTCATCATAGCTATTAAAACCGGTATTCAGCTCTGAAGGTAAAGAAATAACTCTTCATACGGATGACATCACCGATAGCATTAATATCCTCATAGGCAAGGCCAAAAGACCGTGTGTATCGGACCACGATAGCCAATGAAGAATTGACATTAAGGGCACCTCCAAAGTACCAACTCAAGTCAGCATCAGAGAAGTTTTCCTCAAAGGCTCCAGAGCTTATTCCAAGAGGGTCTTCAATGGTTACACTAATCAGTCGGGCATAGCTCAGCCCAGCTTGTGCTTCTACCTTATAGTATTCGTCCTGTCCATCATCGACGAGCCAATCCTTGAAGGTCAAGCCGACCGGAATCTCCAGAAAGTTCATATTGATGGAAAATGCATCGGCATCAGCTCCAAAAAGGTCATTCTGACTACCACGTTGACTGAAGAGCAGCTCCACATTGAGCTCTAGGCGATCTGTGAAGTAGGTCATGCCTTTGATCCCCGCTGTGATACCAAGCTTATTGAAACCAGCACTATTGTCCCCGTCCAGCTGTGAAGCAGTCAATCCCAGGACTGCCGCTGCTCCAAATCTCTCCTGAGCCTGTAGACCTACGACCATCAGTGCGCATAGTGCAATCGTGTATATCCTTTTCATGATACAAAGGTCTGTCATTCTGCTGAAGCTCAGATCAATCTTTGATGTGCTTGTCATATTTTATTAATTCTCAATATGTAAAATCTATCAACAAGTTCTTTCTTTACAAAACGAATCAGAGTATCGAGGCGTTTGGAAATCTTGACGAAATCATGAAAATATCTAGAGGACAGCTAAAAAAATTGGAAGAAATCTTCCAGCATCTAGGCTACAAAGTGCGCTATGAGAAAGGGCATTTTCGCTCTGGATATTGCCTGCTGCAGGATCGTCCTATCGCTATCATCAACAAGTTTTTTGATACTGATGCCAGATTTCACACCTTACTGACCATACTCGAATCCATAAGTCCAGACTTCAGCACTTTGTCTGACGAGCAACAACGATTATATGCTTGCTGGTCACTCGGTGCACGCAGACAAGTCAATGAAAGTGCCAGCTCGTGACACTTAGATTCCTTGGTACTGGCACATCTCAAGGAGTACCTGTGGTCGGCTGTCAGTGCCAGATCTGCCAAAGTGACGACCCTAAGGATCATCGACTTCGTTCTTCCATATTGCTGGAGACAGATCTCTGCACCCTACTCGTAGATGCTGGACCTGACCTTAGACATCAGCTTTTGAGAGCAGAGATTGATCATCTTGATGCCGTATTTCTCACACATGAGCACAATGATCACTGCAATGGGCTCGATGACTTAAGGCCATTGATATTTCGTCAAAAAAAAGCGATGCCCATCTATGGTGAATCCAGAGTCTTGGGACAGATCAAAAATCGATTCGCTTACGCTTTCGCTAAAAACCCCTACCCGGGTGCACCGCGCCTGGAATTGTGTGAGCTAGAGATTCCAGGCATATTAGACATCTCTGATATCAAAGCCGAGATATTTCACGTACTGCATGGCAAATTACCTGTAGCTGGTATTCGTATCGGAGATTTAGCTTACATCACTGATGCTCACACGATCCCGGAGGAGTCTACGCGCTACTTGGAGAATCTAGATGTGCTCATCATCAACTGCCTACGTCACGAGAAGCACTACAGTCATATGAATCTGGAAGAAGTCCTGGAGCTAGTAGAAAACTTCAAGCCCAAGATGACTTATCTCACACATATCAGTCATCAGCTCTCGCTACACTCGGAGCTCCTAGCAGATTTACCCCAGCATGTCAGACCCGCCTATGACGGTCTATCGCTGACATTCTAAGACCTGATTTCTATGGAGTCTGCGCTCGGTGTGTCTTGATTCGCGTAGCTTTGATCTATGGGCTGGAAAGCATCTTTGATACATCCATTTGCCAAGAAGATCTCCCAAAAAATCGATAAGCAGAAGGCTACTGCTATCACAAGTCAAAATAGCATCTTCAATTACCTTTTGGCGAAAGCCGTTCAGACCAAATTTGGCAAGGATCACAGCTTCAAGGATATCAAGACACACGCGGAGTACTGCCAGGCCGTGCCCATCAGAGACTATGAGGCACATCGCCCATATGTAGATCTCATTTTGGACGGACAAAGAGATGTCCTCTGGCAAGCACTACCGAAGTATCTTGCCAAGACCTCTGGCACGACATCTGGCGTCAAGTACATCCCCTTGACAAAAGACAGCTTGCCCAATCACTTTGGTACGGCACGGAATGCTTTGCTCAATTACGCCCACAAGACAGGCAACAGTTCTTTCTTTGATGGTAAGATGATCTTCTTGAGTGGCTCACCTGCTCTAGAGCGCAAGTCCAATATCCCTACAGGGCGGCTGAGCGGGATCGCCAATCATCTCATTCCCAAGTGGCTTAAAACCAACCAACTGCCCTCCTACGAGACCAATATCATTGAAGACTGGGAAGAGAAGCTCGAGCGCATCATTGATGAGACGATCGAGGCAGACATGCGACTCATCAGTGGCATACCGCCTTGGGTCAAGATGTACTTCGAAAGATTGCTCGAGCGGACTGGCAAGAGCAACATCAAAGAGATATTTCCCAATTTCTCTGTCTTTGTGCATGGTGGTGTCAACTATGAGCCCTACAGAGCCAATCTCGAAAGCTACATGGGTCCGGGAGTACATACCATCGAGACATACCCAGCCTCAGAAGGCTTCCTAGCTTTTCAAGACGCCATCAATGAGGATGGTCTTATCCTCAATACGCAGTCTGGCATCTTCTATGAGTTTGTCCCAGTGCAGGAGATCAGCCATGCCAATCCAACAAGATTGACGATCGAAGATGTCGAGATTGGGGTCAACTATGCCATCATACTCAGCAGCAATGCTGGCCTATGGGCTTACAAGATAGGAGACACGGTAGAGTTTGTCTCCAAGGATCCTTACCTCATCAAGGTCACTGGACGGATTGCACATTTTATCTCAGCCTTCGGAGAGCACGTAATCGCCAAAGAGGTCGAACAAGCTCTCAAAGCAGCGATCCAACAGCATGGAGGATCTGTCGTAGAATTTACAGTAGCACCTCAAGTCAATCCGCCTGACGGCACTACTCCCTATCACGAATGGCTCATTGAATGGGAGAAGAAACCAGAAGACATCACAGCATTTGCGAAAGCGCTCGATCAATCTCTACAGCGCCAAAATATCTACTACAAGGACTTGATCGCGGGAAACATCCTCAGGCCACTGGTCATATCTACCGTAGCTTCGGAAGGCTTCATCAACTACATGAAGTCGCTCGGCAAACTAGGGGGACAAAACAAGGTGCCAAGACTATCTAATGATCGCAAGATAGCATCTGTCCTGGCCTTGCAATGAACTGAGCTCAAGGGCGTTCAATAATGAGCACAAACCCTTGACTTATGTCGTATCTTTGCACGCTTATGAAATCTAGGCTCCTTCGTATATCATTTTTGGCCTTTATCATTGCTTCCCTTTTGGCTTGCAGAAGCGAGTTTGAGACTGTACGCCTCAGCAATGATCCAGAGCTATTCTTGAAGAAAGCCCTGCAATACTATGACGAAGAAGAATGGTTCAAATCTCAAACCCTCATTGAGCAAGCCATCCCATTCTACCGAGGCAGACCTGAGAGCGAAGAAATGTTCTTCAAGTATGCCAAGACTTTCTACAACTTGAACCAGTTTATCCTATCGAGTCACTGGTTCAACAATTTTAGCAATACATACCCCAATAGTCAGTTTCGTGAGGAAAGCGACTGGTTACTGGCCTACTCCAATTACCAGCAATCGCCAAACTATCGCCTTGATCAGACGGAGTCAGACCAGGCAGTGGAACTCTTCCAGACCTTCGTCAATACATACCCCAATAGTACTCGAGTCAAGGAGTGCAACGAGATCATTGACGAACTTAGAGAAAAACGGGAGATCAAGAGCTTTGAAGAAGGGAAGCTCTACTACAACCTTGGTCAATATCAAGCGGCTGTAGCGAGCTTCAATAATACCCTCAAGGACTTCCCCGAAAGCAGAGATAAAGAAGAAATACTCTTCCTCATTGCTGATGCAAACTTCCTCCTCGCGGAAAACAGCATATACGGTAAAAAATCAGATCGCTATGAAGATGCGCTTGAACTTGCTCGCGAGTTTTTGCGTAAATATCCTGACGGACAACGTGCATCCGATGCACGAAACATCATAGACACCTCGACAAAAAGACTTAAATCATTATAGATGCCAAGTATCAAAGACAAAGCACAAGGCATGACATCTCACGTAACTGCGCAAGATGTCAAAGGACTCTCTGAGAAAACTGGAAATATTTACCAGTCTATCTGCGTCATGGCCAAACGAGCTCGTCTGCTCTCGACTGACCTCAAAAGAGAGCTCAATGCCAAGCTCGAAGAGTTTGCCGTGACAGCTGACTCTATCGAAGAAGTTACTGAGAACAAAGAGCAGATAGAAATATCAAAATTTTACGAGCGACTCCCCAATCCTGCACTGATTGCTACCAATGACTTTGTGGATGATGAGCTACTCTATCGCCATCAGAATCGCGAACTCGATGAGGCTGATCTAGAGCTAGAGTAGTCGGATGAGCGCTCTGCGCGATAAGAAAATCGTATTAGGTATCACAGGTAGTATTGCTGCCTACAAGTGTGCCATACTTGTGAGACTTCTCGTCAAGCGAGGTGCAGAAGTGAGAGTAGTCATGACAGATGCCGCCAAGGCATTTGTGGCACCGCTGACACTGAGCACTCTTTCCAAGCATGAGGTCATCATAGACCTATTCGAAGACGACGCTTGGCACAATCACGTTGAACTAGGACTCTGGGCAGATCTCATGATCATCGCTCCTGCTACGGCTAACACTATGTCCAAAATGGCAGCAGGTGAAGCTGACAACATGCTCCTGGCCACCTATCTCTCTGCCAAGTGCCCTGTCTTCATCGCTCCAGCCATGGATCTCGACATGTGGAAGCATGGCAGCACCAAAGACAATCTCACCAAGCTCCGAAGCTACGGCAACCATGTCATACCTGTAGGTCATGGCGAGCTTGCAAGCGGGCTGATCGGGGAAGGAAGAATGGCCGAGCCAGAAGATATCTGTGCCTACCTTGAGAATTATATCGAGTCTCAACAAGCCCTGACAGGCAGAACAGCTCTGGTCACTGCAGGCCCGACACGAGAGCATATCGACCCGGTCAGATTTCTATCCAATCCCTCCACCGGTAAGATGGGCATTTCACTTGCAGACGCACTTGCAGAGCAAGGAGCGAAAGTGAATCTTGTCCTAGGACCGAGTCATCATCGACCAGCTAGTTCTTCCGTTCATGTTACACACGTGATCTCTGCTCAGGAGATGTATGAGGCTTGCGCCCAAATGCATGCTGATGCAGACATCGTCATTTTTGCGGCAGCAGTAGCCGACTATAGACCGACTCAGCGTGAGGCACAAAAAATGAAGAAATCAGATGAGGATCTCAGTATCCCTCTCGAGCGCACAGTGGACATCGCAGCCACACTAGGTGCTCACAAGAAAGATCAAATTCACGTCGGCTTTGCGCTCGAAACCCAGAATGGATTGGAAAATGCAAAAGGAAAATTGCAGAGGAAAAATTTCGACCTTATCGCACTCAATAGTCCCAGTGAAAACGGGACAGGCTTTGGGCATGATACCAATCAAGTAAGCCTTATTGGTCACAATATCCACGAGGAAATGGAGTTAAAATCCAAGAAGCTGGTGGCCAAGGATATCGTCGCCCACATCATCAAACTCCTTTGACAAAAAGACGCATGAAGAAATCGCTACTCTTACTGATCTCATGGCTCACATTGACAAGTGCTATCATGGCACAGGAGTTCAATGCATCCGTGAAGGTCGTAGTGCCAAACATACAGAATACAGATCCCAAGATCTTTCAAGATATGGAGTCCCAGCTCACCGACTTCATGAACAGCACCAAATGGACCAATGAAAACTATGAGCAACACGAAAAGATCGAACTAAGCTTACAGTTCAACATTGTGGAGGAAATCTCTGATCAGGCATTCAGAGCAGATGTCTACATACAAGCTATACGCCCCACATACAAGAGTGAATACAAGACACCTCTCCTCACTCACGTCGACAAGAATGTTTACATTGAGTATGTCCCATTCATGGAACTCAATAATTCTGAGACCAACTTCTTCAACAATCTATCCTCCATTCTGAGCTTCTATTCCTATCTCGTGATCGGTCTTGACTATGACAGCTTCGCACCCTTGACTGGTGATCCGTACTATCTCACCTGCAAGAGTATCGCCTCAGCTGTACCTCAGAGTATTATCGATCAAGATGAAGGATGGAGATCCATCAAAGCCCAGAGAAATCGGTTCATCCTGATGCAAGATCTCATCAGCCCTAGGATGAAGCAGTACCGAGAGGCAATGTATAACTATCACAGGCATTGCCTCGACAAAATGTATGACGACCCCACAGAGAGTCAAAACGTCATGGTCTCGGCCATCCAGACCATAGGAGAAGTCAATCGCAATACTCCTGGCTCAATGCTGCTTCAAGTATTTGCCAATACCAAGAGAGACGAGATCGTTGAAGTACTGAAGGCCGCACAATCGGCCAATAAATCGTCGGTGTATCAAGTCATGTCTAAGATCGACCCAAGTAATGTGTCGAAGTATAGATTGATCCGTAGCTAGTACGGATGAAGTCCATTGCCATTTTCGCATCTGGATCAGGCAGCAATGCTGAAAGCATCATTCAATATGGGAAGCTCAGCTCGGCTTATGCCACCAAGCTCGTGATGAGCAATAAGTCCAAGGCATATGTCCTCGAGCGTGCCCGAAAACATAATGTTGATAGACTTGTCGTCAATCGAGAGCAATTTTACGAAGACAGGGAGCACGTACTGTCTGCACTTGAGGGCATAGATGCTATTGTGCTGGCCGGCTTTCTTTGGCTAATCCCTAATTATATCATTGCCGCCTTCCCAAATCGAATCCTGAATATCCACCCTTCTCTACTCCCAAAGTTTGGTGGGAAGGGTATGTATGGACAGCACGTGCACAAAGCAGTTCATCTGGCAGAAGAGAAGTACTCAGGTATGACTGTACATATGGTCAATCGCGAGTATGACAAAGGCAAAGTACTTTTTCAAGCATCTCGCTACATCGGTGACCAGGAAGATCCACAGGGCATAGGAAAGGCCGTTTTAGAACTTGAACACAAGTATTACCCCAAAGTCATCGGGCAGTTTGTCAACAGTCTGTAGCTCTTACCGACGACTATCTCACGAGGGTTACATCACCGCTCACGACTCTAGGCGCTAGTGCTCCAAATTGGATCTCAGCGACGAACACATAGACACCTGGGTCAGCCACTTGTCCTTTCCATCTTCCATCCCAGCCACCTGTAGGATCATTGGGTAGGATATTTTCAGCCTTGTAGACGAGTGAACCTGCTCTATTATAGACTGACAGGCTTGCGATATTGGTCAATTCTTCGGGACCGAAGATGGTAAAGCGATCATTGGTGCCATCGTCATTGGGACTGAAAACAGTCGGTGCAAAAAATTCTGATACCTCATTGACAGTCACGAGGATGGACGCAGTCGCTACACATCCACTGCCATCAGTAACAATCAAGCTCAGCTCTCCAGATGTTGCAGCAATGAAGTTGAGTACACTGCAATCAAGACCGCTACATAGGCTAGCACCTCCTAATGTCCACAGATAATCAACAATCGCTGATGATCCCGTATCTACTACTGCTGGTATATCTACAACTTGACCTGTAGAAATGGTAATATCATTTCCGATATCTACTGTTGGCTCATTGAGCTCTGGTAGTGTGACCATTCTTTCTGCCATACAGCCGAGTTCATCCTCAACCAAGATGGTATACTCTCCACCCTCCAGATTCTCAAGGAAAGGATCTTGACTCACGTCCATATCATTGATCAAAATCATGGTACTGCCCTGAGCACCTGGCGTAGCTAGTACCTCGATGACTCCGCTCACAACATCCTGAGCACAGCTTGGATCTACGACATTGAGCTCTATATCTGATATCTGAGTTACTTCGACGCTTGTGTTCGCCGCACTTTCACAGCCCTCTGGGCTAGTGACGCTATAGGTCAAGTCAGTCGTACCAAGTCCGAGCTGGCTTGCGATGATACTATCTCCTACATTACTGTCAGACCACACTCCACCTGCTGGAGTGGCTGTAATGGCCACGGGCCCATCCTCCAGACAAAGTCGCGAAGGTAGATCCAGCGTGATGGCCAATGTATCATTGACCGTAAGACGAAGAGTATCACTAGACATACAGGCACCCATACCCACCGAATAGATAAGCTCTTGCTCTCCTGCCCCCACGGCCAAAGGATCAAAATTGGGACTACTCACCGCTCCAGACCATGTACCACCAGCTGGAGAGGCAGTCAACACCACCGCATCATCTGTGATACAATTGATCTGCACCGGATCTATGACCGCAGTCTCCTGAGCTGTGATCTGTATGGTCACAGTAGTCGCTGACACACAGACATCATTATTGTCTCTCACTGTGAGCGTATAGCTAATGTCCTGGTCAATATCTGCTGTGATGCTAGCGGTAGGATCCTCTACATCTGTGGCATCGAGCAAGGCAAGATCAGCTGCATCTCCAGTCCACTCATAGCTGTATGGCGCTGTGCCACCAGTCACGTTCATCTCAAGCACTACATCCTGAAGACCTTGACAAATGGGGATCTCTGTGACGGCAGGCAACACTTCAAGATCACAATCGATGCAGTTCAAAAATGGAGCAGCCTCACCTGTCCACTCTAGTTGGAAGCCATCTTGATCTGTCGAAAATCTATCGACGAGTAAGATGTAGCCTTCACCCGGATTGACCTCCAAGTTTCGCACAAATCCATCACCGTTGGACCCCTCAGACTCGTCTGTCCGGCCCATTCCGATACCAGTCTGAGATATGATGCCATTGTTTGCCAGCGCATAGCTGCACCTGATCGGCATCCCTAAGGCGTCACAGCTCACATTCGGTCCAAATACTGCAAAATCATAGTCTATCCTCTCTGCACTCGGAGTGATAGTGAATCCCAAACTAGACCCTGGAGGTGTCGAGGCATTCATCTCAAAGTAAAACCAAGCCGAGTTGCTCTCACGATTTGTAAAACAGCCCCGGAAATTATCAGGATCTGCAAAGTCATCCATCCCTCTGCCATTAGGCTCAAAGTCTATAATATCGCTGGTACATAGGACCTCAAAATCCACACAGTCATTTTGTGCGCAGATACATTTGGGCGAAAGCCCTATCATCAAGAAGAGGCAAAAACAAAAGAAGTCTCTAAATCTCAAATACTGCATAGTCTCAGAAAATGGTTCGCGAAGTTACTAATGACAAGTCCCAAGGATGTTAACGCCTACTCGTACTGTCATGTTAACTCATAAGAGCAATTTTTTTGTAATAACCGGCATTTCCTTGCGTACCGCCGCTGTGATAGATCACCAGAGCCTCAGACTGCCCGATGATATCCGGCTTCGACTCTATGAGCTGCAGCATCGGTGCCATGTAAATAGGATCGATGAGGATACCGTAGCGCTGCTTCCATTCTTCGATGTAGTCGCAGATGTCGGTGGATATTCGCCCATATGGCCGGAGGTCCTCCTCATCCGTCCAAGTGATCATACGATCTGTCGCTGGCATCTGCTCTCTGAGATTGAACTTTCGTCCAGCTGGATGGATGTGCAGTTTGTGCCTCGCTGATAGTCCTTGTTCTAGACCTCGGGCAGTACCGAGCGTCCCAGCAGCACAAAGGATGGTGGCAGAAATCCCTTCAAGCTGTTCATTCAGCTCTAGACCTAGCCGCTTGCAACCTGGCAAAGCAAACTCTCCTGTACCGCCTTCTGGTAGATAAAGGACCCGATCTTGTATCTGCGCATCTCGGAGCGTAGTCGATCGCATAAGCCGATAAGTGCTACGATCAATCAAGACGATCTCCATACTTCGTCGAGATGCAAGATCCAGCGTAGGAGAGTATTTATCACCCGTATCTCGTATGTATGCCTGAGTATCGACAGTGTAGAGATGGCCAACGGCAGCAACAGCTGCGATATGATTGGAGTGCATACCACCCATTGTGATGATCTTTTGCACTCTCCCCTCTTGTATCAGCTGGACGACATATTGGAGCTTACGCCATTTGTTGCCCCCTACTTCTGGATGGATAAGATCGTCTCTTTTGATGAAGCATCGAGAAAATTGCTCAGACAAAAAGCTTATTCTTTGCAAGGGAGTAGGCAAATTGATGTGTAAATTCTTGTCTGGCATAATTCTAGGAGCCAAAATTGAGTTAATCTTGCTCATCCGATAACATCCATGAATATCACCCTAAAGAGAAAAACAGAGAGAGCCAATGCGATCACCCATGGCTTGGCATTCTTTGGCAGTATTGTAGCTTTTCCATTTTTGCTCCTGCGTAGTCTAGCGACCGATGTCAATTATGCGTGGCTAGCGGCTAGCGTATACGCCTTTGGTCTAGCAGCAACTATGTTGGCATCTGCCGTCTATCATGCACTGTACTTCACTAAATATCACAAGACGACCAAGCTGCTCGATCATCTCAGCATATTCTTCTTGATCGCCGGGACCAATACACCACTCATTCCGATTTACCTACCCAATAGCACAGGCACTATCTATCTGATAGCGATGTGGTCACTAGTGGCGATAGGCATATTGCTCAAACTCAGGTATATCGAGTCGCATGATCGCCTACTGACATTTTTCTATGTTGCGCTCGGCTGGATGGCAGCAATCGTGATACCTATGATGTGGTCAGTGATGCCATTACTTGTATTTTGGATGATCATTACCGGTGGTGCTTGCTACAGTATCGGGGTATATTTTTATTTGCGAAATCAGCGACCTTGGAATCATACCATATGGCACATATGGGTCATGCTTGGTGCCTTCTTTCACTTCTTGGCAATCTGGTTTGCCTTGACACCTGTCTAGGGCTAGTCGAGCGCAAGTATTTCATCCATCTGTTCTCTGAAGACAAACTTCTCTCCAAGCCGTAGACCTATTATGCACTCAGCATACGGTGCTGATGGAGAGATGCAGTAGACCTTACCGTGGGATGTATGCACAGCTGATGAAGCCACCCCAAGCAGGAATCGCCCTTTGGTAGTCTGAACTAGAGAGCCTAGCGAAACCCTCTCCGAGCTTGCTCGCTTAGCGATTTGTTCGACGAGAAGTAGACTTCTTTGGGTCTCTTGTATCTTGTTGTCCACACGATCTAGCTCTGCACTGATTCGCTCTCTGGTGGTCTCATACTTATCGCCTGCCGAACTTTTGCCCTCTTGGTCTCGCGACTCTTCAAGCATCTTTTGCTGGTCAATGAGGCTTCTCATATGGAGATCAAGCGCATCCCTGAGTGCTTGGATCATTTCTTGACGTGGCTCCATGCTTAGCGGATACCGTGGTGAGTCAAATACAGATATCTGTCAAGAAAGTCCTCTGCCTGTATTTTGCGCTTTCGCGAAAATGCCTCGCCTGGATCAATACGTGTAATCACTGCAGCTCCGATAGGAATACGACTCTGAACCCATCCAGGCTTGTCACCATCCGCATGGAAGCCAAAGGTCCCTAATTCCGCGGATCTCTTGGAAACCTTGAGCAGTGACTTGTCCTTGTGCCATACTTTGAGTGCCCAAGTATTGTGAAAAGCTAGCGCTATGCCTTGATCACTTTTCCCACCATACAGCACGATGTGACCCTTTTTGTAGATGGTACTTAAGAATGGGATCGCTTCCTCAGTGATCTGTTGATGCTTCGCCTCTTGATCGCCGGCCAACTCAATGACTCTAGCTGACTGCGCTTGCGCATAGGAGTTGCGAGGAATCCAGATGCCAAAGCAAGCAAAGTAATCCTTGAGTGTTGACGAGCAGTCACGTCCGCCGGCATTGCCACCCCAGCCATAGAGCTCGCCGTGCAGCCTCGAGAGAATCATCTTGACATTCTTTTCTGTGAAGCTTAGAGGAAACGACTCGATATCCTGATCTAGCGTCACCGGATCAAAGGAGAGAAATCCGCTACCATTGCGATAAGGGAGCATGACCTGACCTTGATGAGAGGGAAGGATCGTCCCGATATGCAACTCATAGACTCCTCGCTCTGTCCGTGTGATAAGATCGTCTTCGGTACATATAGACAGCTCAGCCCTCAGCACCAGATCTTCTTGTAGGTCCTCTAGATAGGCTGCGTCCCTAGACGGTATCCAGCCCACGCCGCAGTGACTGTCCACCAGGAGCCACAGACCATCATCTGTCTCGGCGATGACATGGATTGGAGTTGCTAACCACAATCCACTTTCCTGGAAGTAGTCAAAAGGAAACAGCTCACCAGCTCGATGGATGCGCTTCAGGCACTTTGCATCGCTTGGCATACTGCGCAAAGAGCTATTGTCTGTGATGAGTGCATTACGCCCTACTGTACTTACCCTCGCCAGTCGATCACTCAAGAGTCTGAGATCTTCATCGTCGTAGGCCCTCAGTGTGTGATGATAGCAAGGCAAGTTCTCGGGCATGGCACACCACTTCTTGATGATAGCTTCAGCATCGCGCTTAGCTCCCCAAGGCCGGAAAAACTCCTGACGAAATGTGTTGACATTACGCTCCTGATCATAGTACTGCTCATAGCGCTCGTCTGCAAAGGCAGACCATTGCATCTCATCGATACTGTAGAAGTCTATCTCGGAGAGCAATGTCTGTGTGGAGGCACACAGTCCTGCGATCAGTAGAACAATTGTTAGAGCAATTCTCATGAGCTTGATAGACTGATTGGATTGCAAATATCCGCTTCGAGAAGACTCACAGAAGAAGAAGCTTTATATTACGGCCGACTCCAGAAGTGTAAGGCTTTTGCTACCAGTATCCATTTGTGCACTGATACCGATTGGCAGTGTACACATATTCCTATCATGGCCAAATGGAAAATTGAAAAGTGCAGGGACAGCGAGCTCATCGACTTGTCGCTGCAGTGTATATCTCAGACCGTAGCCTGGATCGGAATCGTCGCAGTCAGCAAACTCACCGAAAATCAATCCAGCCGCTTCCTCGAGTCCGGCGGACTGTCTGAGCTGGGTGAGCATCCGATCGATACGATAGGGATCCTCTCCGACATCTTCTATGAATATCAAGGCATCATTAAGCTTGGGCAGATATCTGGTGCCTGCCATACTCGCAAGCAAGCTCAGGTTGCCACCAATCAACTTACCAGCGGTACTGCCTGATCGCAAGACTTCTGCTTCAGAGCCATGGATTGTGAGACCTGTGGACTCAGCATACAGCACTTTGAGATGTCGTGCATTGAACTCTGTAAATGGCCAAGAGGCCAATGGACCATGAAATCCTATGACACCGGTCCGCTCGTAGATGGCTAGAAGCAAGGCCGTGATATCGCTGAATCCGATGAGGATCTTAGGATTGCGCTTGATGAGCTTGTAGTCTATCTCCGACAGCAGGCGCGTGCAGCCATAGCCACCTCGGATCGCCCAGATAAGGTCAACTGATGGATCACGATATGCATCATGTAGATCCTCCAATCGCTGTGCATCACTACCTGCCAGATATCCGTCCTGCTCAAGACAGTGCATACCAGCACTCGGCTTCAAGCCTAAGCTCTTCATAGCAGCCATGGCCTTGTCAAGACGAGCTTGATCTAGTGGACCACCTGGGGCGATGAGTCTTACTGTCTTTGCTTGATCCAGACCGACTGGTTTACACCTTGTCGGGATATCACTGACTAGATTCAGTGCTGGAAGAGCCACGAGGCCAGCGCTCGCTTGCTTGACAAAATCACGTCTCTTCATATGATCGATTGAGCCATTGATCTACGGTCTTGGCACCAACCAGATCACTCCATACATTGATAGACGTAATCGGATAGTCCCAAAATCTGTCGACCAAGATGTAAAGTCCCAGGTAGTACTCCCCATTGGGGATACCAAGCAGCTCGATCACCATCGTCATCATCACGATACCGCCAGAAGGAACACCAGCAGTCCCAGCCGACGACAGGACGATGAATACAAAGACAAGAATTTGCTGACCAAGTGTGATATCCATACCAGCTAGATTGACAAATAGCATGGTCAAGAGCGCCTGGTATAGCGCCGAGCCGTCCATATTGAGCGTAGCGCCGAGAGGCAGCACAAATCTGGAGACCTCCTCTGATACGCCATCATCTTCTACCACTTTCGTGGAAATGGGTAGTGTTGCAGCGCTGCTTGCGGTAGCTAGCGAGATGATCAGTGCTTGCTTCACTCTCAAGAAGTAGGACCAAGCATCAAATCGACCGAGGAATCTCCCGAGTAGAGGTAAGCTGATCAGGGCATGCACGAGGGCTGCGATGGCTGTCGCCAAAAAGAATTTCCCCAATTGAGAAAAATCCGACATATCCATATCACCGATCGTAGACCATACCAAAGACAAAATACCCAATGGCGCCAAGAGGAGCACCCAGTGAATCATTCGCATCAGCACCTCAAAACTCACCTCGGCAAGATTGGTCAGCTGATGCTTTGTATCGTGCTGCACATTCACAAAGGCGAGTCCAAAGAGAATGGTAAAAATGACAATGTGCAAGATCTCACCATCTGCTAGCGACTGAAAGATATTGTCACTGAGCAAACGCGTCACAAAATCTGTAGACTCTCGACCTTCGATGAGCTCATGACCTGAGCTTCCACCAGAAAAGATGAAAATATTTGCCAAGATCAATCCTATGATCACAGCGAGGCAAGTGCTGAAAAAGTAGTAAACAACCGTCCTCCAGCCTAGACTACCAAGCTTGGCAGCAGAGCTCATTTTGGCGAAAGCCAGAAAAAGAGATACGATGATGATCGGCAAGATTAACACCTTGAGGAGTAGCAAAAAGATGCGGCCGACGAAACTAAAATGAGCTGATATCTCGGGCAACAGAAGTCCCAAGACAATCCCCAAGAGCAGCGCTATCAAGCTACCGATCTCTACCCATCGATCTTTGGCCGTCTTCGTCATCTAATCAGACAATGATACAAAGCTTTTCATGACGAAATGATCAAAGTGCAGAACAACAAGCGCCATTTTGACACTAAGTCGCTCAATATCAAGCCATAATGTCAGCAAGTCAAGTGATTTGAGCTGCTAGAACACTTTTTGATCTCGTACAGACGTAAAAAACACAAGAAGTCCCAAAATATGAATCTCAACAACTTCACCATCAAGTCTCAGGAGGCCTTCCAAAGAGCTCATCAGATCGCCATCATTGAGAAGCATGCAGCCATAGAGCCAGCGCATCTGCTGAGCGCGATCCTAGCGACTGATGACTCTGTCGTACCGATCCTCTTGAAGAAACAGTCCATTTCGGCGACAGCCGTACGAGCAGATCTCGACAAACTCATCTCCGGACTTGCCAAAGGAAATGGCGGTGATCAATACATATCCCGTTCCCTCAATCAAGGAGTCCAGGAGGCCAATGCTAGCCTCAAAGCTTTTGGCGATGAGTATGTCGCCATAGAGCATCTCCTAATAGGAATCCTCCGGCTCAATGATCCAGCCTCACAGGTCTTGAAGAATCATGGACTCAAAGAGAAGGCATTGCTTGCAAGCATCAAGGACATCCGCAAAGGAAATCGTGTCACTAGCTCTAGCGCCGAGAACACTTACAATGCACTGAATAAGTACGCCATCAATCTCAATGACAAGGCAAACTCTGGCAAGCTCGATCCTGTCATCGGAAGAGATGAAGAGATCCGACGGGTACTACACATACTCGCGAGACGAACCAAGAACAATCCTATATTGATCGGCCAACCAGGCGTAGGAAAAACTGCCATCATAGAGGGACTTGCGCATCGGATCGTCAATGGTGATGTGCCAGAAGATCTTCAACAGAAGCAAATCTATTCGCTCGATATGGGCGCTTTGATCGCTGGTGCAAAATACCAAGGCGAATTTGAAGAGCGGCTCAAAGCTGTCATCAATGAAGTCATCAAAGCAGACGGTGAGATCTTCCTATTCATAGACGAGATTCACACGCTCGTAGGAGCAGGAAAAAATCAAGGCGCTATGGACGCTGCCAATATTCTTAAGCCTGCTCTCGCACGTGGCGAACTCAGAGCCATCGGCGCAACGACGCTAGATGAATACCAGAAGTACTTTGAAAAAGATAAGGCTCTCGAACGGAGGTTCCAGACTGTCTCCGTCAATGAGCCCAATGAAGTAGATTCGATCTCAATCCTTCGTGGGCTGAAAGAGCGCTACGAGACACATCACAAGATCAATATCACTGATGCGGCCATCATCTCCGCCGTACAGCTATCCAATCGTTACATCACGGATCGCTACTTGCCAGACAAAGCCATCGATCTCGTTGATGAAGCTGCTGCGAGGCTCAGACTCGAGATGAACTCGATGCCAGAGGAGCTTGATGAAGTGGAACGCAAGATCCGCCAATATGAGATCGAGCGAGAGGCGATGAAGCGAGAGAAGGACAAGGCCAAAGTGAAGCAGCTCGATGAAACCATCGCCAACTTCACAGAACAGCGCAATGAAATCAGATCGCGCTGGGAATCAGAACGTGAAATCGTCCTCGGAGTGCAGCAGTCCAAGGAGCGTATCGAGCAACTCAAACTAGAAAGCAATCGCGCAGAGCGAGAGGGCAACTTCAGCGAAGTCGCGGAGATCAGATACGCACGGATACCAGAAGTGGAAGCAGAACTCGAAGGCTATATGACACAGCTACAAGTGATGCAAGAGGCCGGTAAGATGCTCGTGAAGGAGGAAGTTGACGCGGAAGATATCGCTGCTATTGTCAGTAAGTGGACTGGTGTACCTGTCACTCGGATGCTACAGAGCGAGAGGGAGAAACTCATACACCTTGAGCAAGATCTCCACAAGCGCGTGATCGGTCAAGATGAAGCTGTCGAAGCTGTAGCGGACGCGATACGGCGTAGCCGCACTGGATTGACGCAAGGCAATCGACCTATCGGTTCCTTCTTATTTCTTGGAACGACCGGCGTAGGTAAAACAGAACTCGCCAAAGCGCTGGCAGAGTATCTATTTGACGATGAGAATCTCATGACCCGTATCGACATGAGCGAGTATCAAGAGAAGCACGCCGTCAGCAGACTTGTCGGAGCTCCTCCAGGATATGTAGGCTATGACGAAGGTGGTCAATTGACAGAAGCAGTGCGTCGCAAGCCATACAGCGTAGTACTCCTAGATGAGATCGAAAAGGCACACCCCGATGTCTTCAATATCTTGTTGCAAGTCTTGGAAGATGGCCGATTGACCGATAATAAGGGCCGCGTAGCCAACTTTAGTAATGCGATCATCATCATGACATCCAACATCGGCTCGGATGTGATCCGCAATCAATTTGAACGGATCAATGATGACAATCAAGAGCAGATCATCGATAGCACCAAAGAGATGCTCTTCGGTTTACTCAAACAGACTGTGCGGCCGGAGTTTCTCAATCGTATCGATGAGGTCGTCATGTTCAGACCGCTATCTAAGACAGATATCAGAGCCATCTCTGAGCTACAGATCACTCAGCTCAGATCTATCCTGGCAGAGCGTGGCATCGTACTTGAGGTCGCAGAGCATGCCATGGACTGGCTCGCGCACAAGGGTTTCAATCCAGAATTTGGTGCGCGACCACTCAAGCGTGTAATCCAAAAGCGTGTCATGAATGAGCTGAGCAAACAGCTGCTTCTGCAAAAAATCGGAGAAGGTGACAAGATCATCTTGGATGTCTTTGACAACAAGGTCGTATTCCGGAGACCCGTAAGTGCGGAGGAAAACTAGGGATCAAGACTCCAACCACAAGCGTCGATAGGCACCATCCTCGTCATACATCTTGGCTTGTTTCTGAGTGTTGAAGACGCGGTCTCGGGGATCATTTCCTACACCTGACTGATACATCCAGTTGCACCAGTTGCTCGTGGGATCATAGTCGATGAGCTGCGACTCAAAATACTTGGCGCCCCATGTCCAGTTTTGTTTGAGTCTATGCACCAGATAGCTGGCTACGTTCTGCCGACCGCGATTGCTCATAAAACCTGTAGCAGCCAGCTCTCGCATATTGGCATCGACGAAGTCATCGCCGGTCTCTCCATGCATCCATCTGTGGAAGCTTTGCATATTTTCCTTGGTATCGCGCTGGCGATTGAGGATCCCGCTTTCGCGAAAAATGCTGGAACCATGCTTGAGCCCGACCCATCGGAAAAACTCTCGCCACAAGAGCTCGAAGAATAGCCAATAGGTGCTCTCATTGCTCCCATGTTTATCCTCGTAGCGGCCGATCTCATCGAAGATACTCACGGCTGAGATGCAACCCAAGGACAGATATGCGCTGAACTTGCTGGAGTACATCGTCCCGATCAGCCCATTGCGTGTCTTCTTGTAGATACTCAGAGCTTGACTGTCGTCAAAATAGTGCTGCAAGCGCTCCCAGGCTGCGTGCTCTCCACCGAGAAATGGGTGAGCAGTTCTATCATCCACTGTGAGTCTCGTGATCTGTAGATCCTCCGAGGCTTCAAAACCAGATGGAAGTGGCGGTATAGACTTTACTGGTTCTACCTGTTGGCGGGGTTCGCTATACTTTTCTACCTTTTTGCGAAAGTCCGTGAAGACTCTTGGAAGTCGATCGAGCGCAAATGGCAAGTCACCCTCGATGTAGAGGCTTTGATCACTCGAAAGATGAAGATTGATCTGCTCTGATAGTCGAGCCTCTTGCTTGATTTCGTAGTCAGCATGCTCTCGACTGGCATATACATGATTCACTCCATACTTTTCGCAGCAGTCGATGACGGACTCTACAGGTCTTCCGCGCAGCACGAGTAGATCTGATCCGAGAGCTCGGAGCTGCTCGCGGAGATCTTGCACCGCCTCTAGCATAAACTTTTGGCGGAAGCCACCCATCTTCTCAAATCCGAGATTGTCCGTGCCAGCCCACCGATCTTGGTACACCCAGACCGGAATGACTTCATCGCACTCTTCGACACATCTCAGAAGAGATGGATTGTCCCGGAGCCGTAAGTTGTTACGAAACCAATAGACCGCCCGATTCATTCTTCCCAGTTTTCTACCTTGGCATAAGGCAGGTCCGTAATGCGCATGGTACCATAGTAGCTTGACAAGCCAGAGATCGCGACAGTAGCGAGCTGATCATAGTCTAGAGCACCATCTTCCATGATAGCTTCTGATGGTGCTATGATGTATTGCACACGTCCGATGATCATGATGGTACCATTGACCTTGATGGGCACTTCTTGCTCGAGATGCATTGCCATCTTCACCTCTGCATCCTGTACAAAGGGCGCTGAGAAATCTTCTCGATCCTCTTTGATGATATCCAGAGCTTCAAACTCCGACTTTTCTCGGGGCCAATTGGCACTCGTCCAATGCGCTTGTCGGATGAGTGACTGCGGGATATGATTGATGGTGTAGAGTCCTGTCTCACGGATATTTTCCAGTGTGTGTCGCTCGACCACATCTGGCCTAGTGATCATGCCGATCAATGCGGGATTGCTGCCGAGATGCACTACCGAGCTGAAGATTGCTAAGTTGTCTTGCCCCTCAGCAGATCTGGTACCAATGAGATTGGCCGGCTTGTAGCCTGTGATGCTATTGATAAGATTGAGGCGCTTGATACGATCCCACAAGCGCAGGTCATCCTTGGTGATAATCTTGCTCATAGCTTGAGAGATGATAGTCCCGCATCTACTCCGATCACCTGTCCGGTGATACCTCTTGCGGCATGAGATAGCAAGTAGGTGGCCATGGAGCCAAGTTCTTCGGCCTCTAAGATGCGCTTAAGTGGATTGCGACTAGCAATGCTCTCACGTGCTTTTTCATTTCTTAAGAGCCTTGCGGCCAAAGGTGTATCTGTCATGCTGGGAGCTATGCAATTGACCCTGACATCTGGTGCGAGCTCTGCTGCTAGACTCTTAGAGAGCCCTTCTACAGCGCCTTTGGCTGCCGCGACACTAGCATGAAATGGCATCCCTTGCCCCACAGCCACAGTAGAGAAAAATACCATAGCGGCATTCTCTTGCTTCTTGATCGTACGCAAGTACTTCTTCACCACGCGGACGGCTCCGAGCACAGATTGTTCCCAGTCTGTGCGAAAGTCCTCTTCCTTGAGCGAGCCGATGGGCTTGAGATTGATACTTCCTGGACAGTAAACCATCTGTGCCAAGTCCTCTATATCAGGAAGCTCATCTGTAATCACATCAAGCTGATGGTACTGTGCTCCAGGCACTTGTTCTTCTGCTGCACTTCGGCTGATGATATGAAGTTCGCGCTCCCCTGCCAGCATCTTGGCTGTGGCAAGTCCGATTCCTTTGGTTCCTCCTACGATGAGTGTTTTCATACCCTAAGGAAGAGGTGAAGGCTCATCTTTGTTCAAGGCTGAGAATCTTCTCTGGCTGCAGACGAGATACTTGATTAAAAAACTCCAAGACTCGGATGTCAAACCAAAGCTGTCGGGGTGTCATCAGTCTGTGTGCAAAGCCGACGTGCCCACCATGTAGTGGCGTCTCCAAATGAAACTTAGGATTGGCAGCCGCCTCTGCAAATGGGAAGCACTCGTCGCTCAAGAAGGGGTCATCCAGTGCAGTAATGCCTAGAACTGGACGATCTATAGCCGATATAAACTGCTTACTACTACACTGACGCCAATAGTCCTCTTCGTCCTCGAATCCATGCGCTGGAGCGGTGTAGATTCGATCAAATTGAATGAAATTCCGACAGCGCTTCATTGCTTTGATCTCAGATGGATCACGATCATGCTTGATCATCTTCTGGATGATACGCGGCTTGAGACCTGCGAGTAAAAAGAGCGAATACCCACGGTAGATGCCTCTGGAGAGACGCATGCAGCCGCTCTTGAGATCGACCGGTACAGACACACCTGCGGCGCCAGCGATTTTTGGCGAAAGCCTTGTAGTATCTTCTCCGAGGTACTTGTAGGCGATATTGCCACCAAGACTAAATCCGATCAAGAAAATCTCCTCATAGTCACAAAATTCATCGAGGTATTGGCAGATCAAGTGGACATCATATGTCTGGCCACTGTGGTAAGAAGCGTACTTGTGATTGAGCTCGCCGCTACAGCCGCGAGCATTCATGGCGCAGACGTCAAATCCATTGTGAGAGGCATAATCTGCAAATCCTCGGATGTAGTGTCGATTGGTATTGCCATCAATGCCATGGAGGACTAGGATGACTCGCTTGTGCCCAGACTGAAGGAAGTCTAGATCAAGGAAATCGCCGTCGGGTGTGTCGATGCGTCTTCGCTTGTAAGGTGGTGCAGGAGCGCGCCGCGTGTAGTATGTCCAGATCGAATGAACATGACCATTGCGTAGCAATAAGTGAGTCTTGGGAGCTTCAAGGGTATCAATCGGCATCCTGCGAAAATAAGAGATGTAGCTCTTCCTGTCGGCCGTCCATGTAGTAGAAGCCATCCCTCGTAAACATGCCATCCTGCTCTAGCATGATCCGGACGATCTTGTCTCCCCACTCAGGCACCTCGCTGGCTGCAAATAGCTCTATCGAGTAGGCTGTATTGTGGTAGAGTGGATAGTCTCCTCGACCTGCGACACCACCTTGTTGATCCCACAGACCTATCGTAGGACCGGCGGCATGACCATGAAAGCCGATAGGGTGTGTATAGATCGATGCATTCATCCCTCTTACCTTGGCTTCCTTGAGCGTAGCAGACAGAAGCTCATTGCCAGATCTTCCTAGAACAAAATTGGACGTGAGGATATCTTGTAGCTCTTTTCCAGCCTCAAATGCTCTGACCAGTCCAGCTGGCGCTTCGCTCTCTCCCGGTCGACAGACATAGAAGTGCTCTTGCTGATCCGTATGCAGTCGCAAGTAAGCAATACCAAAGTCAACATGAAGCAGATCACCGTGCAAGATGATATCATCTTCTGGCCGACGACTGAAGGATCTGAGAAACTCTTCGTTGCCACGATCGGCACGCTGGATGCTCACCGATGGATGAAACCACGTATCAAGTCCTGCATCTCTCACGAGATTCCGAAGCTGCCAGACCACGTCATCGGTAGTAGTCACTCCAGGATGGATAAATGCCTCACTCAGTCCATGCCTCAGTATGGTGTGTCCGATACGACAGATGTGATTGTAGAGCTCAATCTCTCGCTCTGACCTTGTCTCCAACCATGCTATGGCTAGGCGCTCAGCACTCACAATGCGATCATGATACTCCACCGGCAGATGAGACATGAGGAGATCATATTCTGACTTGACCAAGCCATCCGCGAGGCCAAAGTCATCCGACATATTGAGCCCAATGCGCTGAGGATTTTTGTCCTTGATGATGCGCATGAGAGCATCCCACTGATTGGGATAGACGTCGATATTCCATTCACCTTTGAGTAGTTTGCCCACGCTGTATCGTGCTATAGCGATACGCTCCATTTGCCCATTAGGGCTACGATAGAAAACGAAGATCGTCCTCCTTCGCGCACTGAGCCAGGTGCTAGGTAGCATGGTCTTCATGACAGGATCCTCATTGTACTCGCGAGAGATGAGAATCCACATATCGATGTCATTTGTCGCCATCAACTGAGGCAAGAGATTATCGATGCGATCTTCTAAGATCTCGTCGATGACTCTGCCGCGTTCACGCTCAGGCATGATGTGAGGAAGATGCATTTGGGCGAAAGCCTCAGAAAAGGGAAGAATAAGCAATAGCAAAAAAAGAGCTCTCATGGGCAAAAATGGTCAGGTGCTGCTGGCTGACCTCAAAATAAAGCAATCCTCCACGTATGCAGGCGTCAAAGCCCCAAGATTATTGAACTCAAAGCCTGCCAAATCACTTTACACTGGTGGGCAAGATGCCTAACTTTGCCATCAAATTTTCCTAAAACAAATATCAGATGTCAGCAACAGCTACGACTAATTACAAAGTAAAAGATATCAGCCTCGCAGAATGGGGCCGCAGAGAGATCGAACTCGCAGAGGCAGAGATGCCCGGTCTCATGTCACTGAGAGACCAATACGGTGATTCCAAGCCCCTAGCTGGTGCAAGGATCGCAGGATGCCTTCACATGACCATACAGACAGCTGTATTAATCGAGACACTCGTAGAGCTCGGAGCAGATGTAACATGGTCATCTTGCAATATCTTCTCTACACAAGATCACGCAGCAGCGGCAATCGCTGCAGCTGGAATTCCAGTCTATGCGTGGAAAGGTATGAACGAAGAGGAATTTGACTGGGCGATCGAGCAGACGCTCTTTGCCTTTGAAGACGGCAAGCCACTCAATATGATCCTCGACGATGGTGGTGACCTGACCAACATGGTGCTGGATCGTTACCCAGAGCTCGTCGGTGACATCAAAGGTCTCAGTGAAGAGACGACAACTGGTGTCCACAGACTATATGAGCGGGTCAAAAATGGTACACTACCAATGCCTGCGATCAATGTCAACGACTCTGTCACAAAGTCCAAGTTTGACAACAAATACGGCTGCAAAGAGTCATGCGTAGATGCGATCAGAAGAGCCACTGATGTAATGATGGCTGGAAAGGTTGCGGTCGTCGCTGGTTATGGAGATGTCGGTAAAGGATCAGCAGCTTCGCTGAGAGGAGCAGGATGTCGCGTAATCGTATCAGAGATCGATCCTATCTGCGCACTCCAGGCTGCCATGGATGGATTCGCTGTGAAGCGCATGGAAAATGCTCTTCCGGAAGCCAATATCGTGGTGACTGCAACAGGAAACAAAGACATCATCGCTGAGAAGCACTTCCGCATGATGAAGGACAAGACTATCGTCTGCAACATCGGTCACTTTGACAATGAGATCGACATGGCATGGCTCAATGGCACATATGGAGAGAGCAAAGTAGAGATTAAGCCGCAAGTCGACAAGTACACGATCGACGGGAAAGACATATTAGTACTCGCAGAAGGACGTCTTGTCAATCTTGGATGTGCAACTGGTCACCCAAGTTTCGTGATGAGTAACTCATTTACCAATCAGACACTCGCACAGCTCGAGCTATGGGAAAACTCTGACAAATACGAGAACAAAGTCTACATGCTTCCTAAGCATCTAGACGAAATGGTCGCTAAGCTTCACCTCGAGAAAATCGGTGCTGAGCTTGAGTCGCTATCACAAGATCAGGCGGATTACATCGGCGTCAAGCCAGAGGGACCATACAAGCCAGAATACTATAGATACTAGACAAGTATAGCAAGAAGAGCCAGTGGAAGCCATTGAGTTCCTCAAGATTGGACTCCAGCACATCTGTGACTGGGAGGCGTATGACCACATGCTCTTCTTGCTTGCTCTCGTAGCGCCGTATGCAATCCGTGATTGGCGCAGAATCTTGATTCTGATTTCAGCATTCACGATAGGACACTGCCTCACCTTGGTCTTAGCGAGTCTTGATTTGCTGCAACTGGATCAAGACCTCATCGAATTTCTCATCCCTGTATCCATCGCGATTACCGCCCTTACCAATGTCTTGACCTCGGCTAAGATGAGCTCATGGCTCTTTCGCATTGAGTATTTTGTGGTGTTTGTGTTTGGATTGATCCACGGCGCAGGATTTAGCAATTTTTTCAAGATCATGTTTTCGGAGGCCGATGGAATCATCGTACCTCTGCTGATGTTTAATCTAGGAGTGGAGCTCGGCCAGGTGATCATCGTTTCTGTGATAATCGCAGTTTCTTGGATCGCTCTTGGGCTACTAGGCAAGATAGGCTTACGCCAAAATGTCTGGAAGATGCTACTCAGCTTCGTAGCTCTCGGAATCTCTTCCTACTGGATCATACAGTCAATCATGTCATGAACATCATCACACTCATAGCCATCCACTTCACGCTTGCACATGACTTTCACTTGTGCAAGAGTGAAATCCAATATGATCGGGAAGATCGTGCTGTAGAGATTATCCTACACATCTTCACGGATGACCTAGAGACTGCAGTATTGGCGACTCATGATGAGGAGCTCAAGCTATTTACAGATCAGCCACACCCTGATGCTGATGATATCCTCGTCGACTATCTGTCGTCCAATTTTAGCATTCAAGAGGAAGGTCATCTGAAGCCTTGGACTTACCTCGGTATAGAGACGAGTGAAGATCTCGCTGCCACACTGATCTATCTGGAAATTTCTGACACAGATCAACCCGAGAGTTTGAGGATCACAAACAAGATCCTCATGGACATCTTTGAGGATCAAAAAAACCTGATGGTGCTCCGGATCAAAGGGGAGAATGCACAGTACAAGATGATGAAGCAGCAAGAGATCAACTATGAGTGGAAGCTATGAGAGAAACGGGTATTGTACAAAAAATCCTGATCGCTCCAGTACGATTCTATCAGATTGCTATCTCTCCACTGCTAGGACCTAGCTGCAGATATGAGCCGACCTGTAGTCACTACATGATCGGAGCCATCAAAGAATGGGGTGCAGTCAAAGGGCTTTGGCTCGGACTCAAACGAATAGGGCGATGTCATCCCTGGGGCAGTCATGGCTATGACCCAGTGCCAAAGAAGCATCGCAGCTCATCATCGAATGAGTAGTCTAATCTTGCCCATTCATAAAAAAGGCCGACACGAGGCCGGCCTTCTCACAAAATCTTCAATCAGTCTTGGGGTTCACTACGATGATGAAGCACTTTTGCCTCACTAGACTCAAACTTGGGATCAAGCTATACTTGAAAGGATATGGTGTTGGTGACTGATTGAGATCTTGAACGTTTGTATTAGGTTTTTTGAGGTTTTCATATACACATGTCACGACAAAGCCGAAACGTGACCGGCTCAACAAGTTTCTTTTCAAAAAATCTTGTCTTTCACGATATCGTGCTCTGCTTAAGGGTTTCTTAAATCTTTGCCCCGCCGGAGCTAAGTACCTTTGAGCTTCGTTACAGCACTGTCAATCAACAAAGAATAATAATGAAATCAATACTGACACTCCTTTTGGCGACAGCCAGCATCTCTTTCTCCTTTGCCCAATCAGCCTTTGACAAAATGGTTGACGAAGTATGCACCTGTATGGATAGCAAGCCAGAAGCCTATCAAGATCAGAGTTCCCTCCAGATGGCAATGATGGAGTGTGGTCAGAGGGCTATCATGAGCAATCCTATGGAAATCATGCAAGAGCGAGGCATCACAGACCCAAATGATATGAAGGCCATGACCAAACTTGGTCAAGATATGGGCATAGCTCTGATCGACAAATGCCCAAGCTATAGTGCAGGCGTGCAAAAAATGAGCATGGATATGGCCACAGGTGGAGGCACTCCTAAGGCGATGACTCAAAGCATTACAGGCCGCCTCGCCAATATCTCTGGAGATCATGTAGCTGTACTCTCTATCGTAGGCACCAATGGTATAGCGGAGGAAGTTTACTGGCTAGAATCTTTTGATGGAGATAGTGATCTACTTGGCAATAGTGACAAGTACATCGGTCAAAACGTGAAGATCGACACAGAGACGATCAAGCTTTATGATCCTAAGCTCAGCGCCTATCGCGAAGTCAAGACTCTCCGAGGCATCGCTCTGAGCCAGAAATAATCCTTCTCATCCAATCGTGTGGTCGACTGCAACAAGCAGTTGGTCTAGTATGTTAGCACTGTCGTATTTCAGACGATACCTTTGAGATACCTTTCAAAATGCTTATGAAGACTAGACTACTACTCCTTGTTGCAATAGCAACATTATCTCATTTTTCTTACGCACAGTTTCCAGGTGGAGGCCAATCTGATGGCCCTCCCAATATCAAAGGAAAGATCTCAGGTCTCATTGTAGATGGCGAGACTGGAGATGCGCTGCCCTATGCGACTGTAGTCCTGCAAAACGAAAAAGGACGTGAAGTCTCTGGAGATGTGACGGACGAGAATGGTAAATTCCGTCTCACAGAAATCAAGGCAGGCGACTACAGACTCATTGTGAGCTATATCGGCTATCAGACGGATACGATCAAAGGTATCACACTCAGCAAAAAGAAACCTGACTTCAAGATCGACAAATATGGCCTGATGCAAGATCGGGTCACGCTGGAGGCCGTAGAAGTCGTCGAGGAGCGATCTCTGATCGAAAACCAACTCGATAAGATCGTCTACAATGCCGAGCAAGATGCCACCAACTCCAATGGAGATGCCGGAGATGTCTTGCGCAAAGTACCCATGGTCGCAGTGGACCTAGAGGGCAATGTCTCGCTCCGAGGATCGCAAAACATCCGTGTACTCGTCAATGGCAAGCCAAGCTCCATGTTTTCTGACAATGTAGCAGATGCCATGAAGATGATTCCATCAGAACAAGTGAAGAAGGTAGAAGTCATGACCAATCCTAGCGCCAAGTACGACGGAGAAGGTAGTGGCGGTATCATCAATATCATTACCAAGCAAAGCAAAATCAAAGGATTTAGCGGCAATGTGGACCTATCCGCTGGGACACGCCAAAACTCCGCCAATGTTAATCTGAGCTTGGCGCAAGGCAGGTTTGGCTTCAACCTTGGAGGCTTCAGTTTTTATAGCTGGCCAGCAGATGCTCTGACGTCTTTTGAGCGCGTTGACTTTCTTGGAAGGGACATCGACCCCAATCGGATCATGACACAGGATGGTGTCACCACCTCGTCAAGGCTTGGATTCAATGGTCGATTCGGCGCATTCTATGACGTCAATGCATACAATAGCATCAACACCTCAGTGCGCATCGGTGGATTTACCTTCGACCAGTCTGGCACGACGAATCTTCGATTGCTAGATCCAAACCAGCCTACGATCGAATTTGACAGAATCAATGTCCAAGATCGTCTGACCAACAACTTCGACTGGACGACTGACTACACCAAGAAATTTGAAACAGAAGGACAAGAACTGAGCTTCGCCTTTCAGCTCAATGGTAATCAGAGCAACCTAGAATCAGATCTCCGACAAGTGGCGGTCATCCAGGGTTCACCAGCCTTCAATGAGCTGACCTTCAATGACGGTGACAATACGGAGTACACCGCTCAGGTAGACTATACGCATCCCTTCAGCAAGAAGGTCACCCTTGAGACCGGTGCCAAAGGGGTCTTTCGCAGGATAGAGAGTGACTACGCTTATTTTGGACAAAATCTCCTCACAGGTGTCTACCTGAAAGATCAAGAAAGAAGTAACTTCTTCACCTATAATCAGGACGTGATGGCGGGCTACTTGAGCTTCAATATCAAGTTCACAGATCAGATCGGCCTTGTAGCAGGTGGTAGATATGAAGCCACTGAGATCTCAGGAGACTTTGAAGAAGGACAGCCCATCCAGACCAATACCTATGAGAACTTCCTACCAAGTATCACACTTAGTAAGAAATTCAAGAACTTCTCGACAGTCAAATTTGGCTACAGCCAAAGGATTCAGAGGCCAAGCTTATTCTTCCTCAATCCATTTAACAATGACATCGATCGCTTCAATGTCACTACTGGAAATCCCAATCTCGATCCAGAATTGACGAATCAGTTTGAGGTCAACTACACCACCTTTATCAAAGGGACAATTGTCAATCTATCGACGTACTACAAGCGCACTACAGATATCATCACGCCGGTGATTACCATAGATGATGCGGTCGCCACGACGAGATACGAAAACGCGGGCATCAATAACTCAGTCGGAGCGAGTCTCTTCACCTCGGTGAACCTCTTCAAGATCTGGGATATCCGGACCAGCTTCAACATCTTTACCTTCGATGCCTCTGGTGATGTCAATGGACAGACTCTTGACAATTTTGGTATCCAGTACAATGGATTTGTCAGTAGCGGCGTCAAGCTCAAGAAAGATTGGAAGATCGATGTCTTTAGTTTTTACAATAGCCGCCGGATCACACTCCAGGGTGATGTCCCGAGCTTCTCATTTTTCCAAGTTGGTATCAATAAGGAGCTCTTTGAGGACAAGCGCGGCGCCATAGGAATACGCATCGTAGAGCCATTCTTTGAGCGCAAGAGTTTCAAGACAAATCTCGAAGACCCTAACTTCCGTCAGACGAGTGATTTTCAACTCCCGTTCAGATCATTTGGCATCAGTTTCAAGTACAGATTTGGTAAGCTCGACTTCCAAGGACAGCAGCGCCGTAGCAAGATCCGCAATCAGGATCTGAAGCAAGGTGACGATGGTGGTGGCCAAGGTGGCGGTGGATTTGGCGGATAGGTCATCTCTGCGCCCTTGAAAGATCGATAGATTTTGGTTCCGCCAGATCGGTTCTATGCTTTTAGCGCTTTCGCGCAAATGTCTAGTTGTACGATTTGGCAGTTGATGAGCTAGGTCCAGTCCCTTTAGTCGACACATAGCCTCTAGGATATCATTTACTCTACGACCACGAGCGCTTTCGCGCAAATGCGCCGCCAACTTGAGCTTACATATCATTGAAGGTCTTCAGAACTGACACAGCGACGATCTGTTCGACGAGTGAGACAATGCAAGTTCAAGATATTCGGAAATTACACATTCACATTTGGCCGAAAGGCCTGAAAGACTAGCGTGCTAGGTTCTGAGAGTGAGTTAAAGTAAAACAACATGAATCCCCAACGCACAAAATCGCACAAGATCATTTGGCCGAAAGGCCCTACAATAGCAAGATGAAATCTATCTCAGTGCAGCTTCGCAGTTCTGTGCAAGCTTACGCAGCTGCCCTTGCGTGAATCCACATCGGCACTCGATATAGGGTCTGGTCGGATCATTTTGCGCATAGTTGCTCATGACATTGCCTACATCAGGGCAGTAATACTGTCCTTCAGGATCGAGCACAGAGCTTGTAAATCGACAAGTGTCTGGCAAGAATGTAATATAATTCTGGAGCGGCTGCGTGAGCTCAAAGTTGTCAGCTGGGGTATCGCATAGTGAATCACCAGTCGTCTCACAATCTGTACGAGCCACCAGCTCACCACCGATGAAGGTATTGGACAGACCGAAATAGTGTCCGATCTGATGTGCTAGATCCGCGGCATCTGGGCGGACGCATTGCTTCTGGATCAATATACCACCCATACTATCTCTCAGAAATACTCCTCTGAACGTTCCAAATCCACAGAGATCAGTCACGAAGCCCAAAGTCTCTACATAGTAGACATTGATCTTTCCAGGTACATTGTAGGTCACCTGGATCTCATCCCACACGCCCATAGAGTCAACCGTGTTGTACTGAAAGTTCTCGATCTCTCGCACTTCGCAAAACTCAAAGCTCAAGCAGATGGGCGAAAACATGCGATTGACAAACTCGAGCTGATTGTCCAATTGCTCATCAGATATGCCTGTCACTCCATCTTGATCCTGGACAAGATGGACGACAATACTGAGCTGCTTATCCAAGCAAGGTAGCTCGCGGTCTCTGAAATGAAGGTCCTGTGCTTGCAAAAGCGCTACAAAGGAAAAAGCTAGGCAGGCGAAAAGCAGTCGAAGACGCATTTTAATCGTTAATTTGTCTCAGCAAACTTAACTGAAATATACAGATACACAATGGACATGATCAGGAGAGCTCAGAGGATAGTTTGTTTTTGTCTTTTTGCAGGCCTCTTTGGGAGTGCTCTGGCACAGGAGGCGGACATCACAGAAGCGTGCGCGCCATTCCCTATCAACTTCACTGCACCAGATGATCTTTCTGCGTATGCGTGGGACTTTGGTGATGGTGTACAGTCGGATGTACAAAATCCCCTGCACGTCTATATCACCCCAGGAAGCTATCAAGCCGTATTGAGAGAAGGTGTGGGAGGGGAGATTATCGGCACCATTGACATCACCATATTCACGAGACCATCTCTACTGTTTGTGCCAGATGCTGTCCAAGGATGTGCGCCTGCTGAGATCAGTTTTGACAATCAGACCGAGATCCAAGAGGGCATTGCCAATCCTAGATATGTCTGGAACTTCGGCGATGGGAGTAGCTCGATCACCGATGGTGACGTCGTTCATACGTACAATTTTGCCAATGAATTTCCAGTCTCACTCAGTCTAGAGACGGAGACCGCTGGATGTGATACGAGCATCTCAGTAGACAATCTCATCGATATCAGAGATCCTCAGTCACTGTTCATCACCACACCTGAGATCCTGGGAAGCTGTGAGCCTCCGCTCGATGTGTTTGTCACGAATAACTCTGAGGGTCAAAATCTCAGTTTCCTTTGGGATTATGGCAACGGTGACACCAGCATGGAAGAAAATCCTAACTACCGATACACTGTAGAAGGCGAATTTGCGCTGTCCCTCATCGTGACTGATGACATCGGCTGTAAAGATACCCTGAGCAAGCCTGTCGGGATAGGTCAGCCAAGTGTATCGCTAGTTGCACCAGATACAGTCTGTGTAGGGGCGAGAACATTCCTGTCCAATACCTCTGACCCGGGAGAGTACGACTGGGATGTCGACGGTGCCGAGATTGTAGAGCTCTTCAATGGAGGTCGACTAGCGGAGGTCATCTTCAGAGAAAATCGCATTCACAATATCGTCTTGTCTGTCACGGTAGATGGAGGTTGCATGGCAGTAGATACATTTCCTATTTACGCCGACGACTTTGATATTGACTTTATCAGTGATCCCTCGTATACCTGTGAAGATTCCATGGAGGTCAGCTTTCAGGCGGTCGTCCCAGACCGTGTGACCCAGTTGATCTGGATCTTTTCTGATAGCTCAAGTCAGACAGGTCCTGAGGTCAATCACGTCTTACGCGATCTGGACACCTCCAAGTACAGCCTCAATCGTGAGAGACTCATACCTACAACATTGATCGCGCAGACGAGATTCGGTTGTGCGGTGGAGATCACCAAGTTTGACACGATACATCAGCCAGATGCACGATTTATGCCAGACACCATTGCAGGCTGTGCACCACATACAGTGACATTTTCAGATAGTAGTCAGAGCAGAGAGGAAATCGTGCGATGGGAATGGATCTTCGGCGATGGTACTGTCGTAGATGTGGACAATGGCGATGATCAAGTTCACACCTATACCGAGCCAGGAGATTATCTTGCAGAACTTGTCGTCACCAACGCAGCAGGCTGCACAGATACCAGCTACTGCGTGGTCATCAGAGTGGGAGAACTTTCAGACGCATCTGTACTGATCGAGCCGACTGAAGTCTGTGCAGGTGATACGATCCGCATCATCAATACGACAACAGGTGACTATGAAGACTGGTCATTTTTGATAGATGGTGGACCACTTGATCAGTGCCCTGGAGACACAGTCGACGTCAGAGTGCCTATCGATGCTGGCACCTATGATGTCTTTATATCCACCATCCAAGCAGGCTGTATCACTGAGACTACAGCTAGCCAGACAGTGACCGTCATTGGCTTCAATCCTGAAGCCTACTATGAGATCGATTGTGATGATCCATTCAATGTCTTCATAGCAGATTCTACCACAGATGACGCACAGCGCAGCTGGACACTCGATGGTGTAGAGATTTCCCAAGAGGCATCATTTACGCATACATTCCCCGATACTGGTGACTACACTGTGATCCTGACGCTGACTGATCCTTCTGGGATGTGTCCACCAGCCGTAGATAGTGTAGATATTTTCATCAGGAATATTCAGAGCAGATTTGATCTACCATTCCCACAATGCTTCATGCAGCCTTTCGATCTATCAGGAAGCATGTCTCAGGATGTCAATGCCACTTGCTGGAAAGGATACAAATGGATCGGTACAGATCAAAGACCTATCAGTACGCAAGAAGATACAATCATGTATAGCTGGCAAGATACAGGACACCAGAGCATGACCCTAGTTGTCACAGATATCAATGGCTGCACCGATACGAGCACTGTAGATGTGAAAGTGTATGATATTCGAGCTGCATTCGTCGTGGACCCAGAGAGAACTTGTCTACCTAGGACTTTCAACTTCACTGATCTATCTACCAGTGATACGACAATCACCATGTGGCAATGGGAAATCAATGGACAGATCTTCGAGGAGCAAAATCCAGAGGTAACAATTGATGGAGTTGCTGGCGATGAAATATCAGTAACCCTGACCGTGCAAAATGCGGCCATGTGTCCTAGCATGTTTTCTACAGAGATACCTATCTACAGACCAACTAGTGAGATCATTGCGGATGATCTGGAGATTTGCCCAGGTGATTCCGTGACATTTTTCGCGCTAGACTTTACAGAAGAAGGATCTTTTCTCAACTTTGAGTGGGACTTTGGCAATGAGGTGACGAGTGATCAGCAAGAAGTCACGGTCGTCTATGATGAGCCCGGGGACTATTTGGTCACACTGAATTTCACAGAAGACGCTAGTGGCTGCGAAGGCACGCGAGAGGTGACAGTAAGCGTCTTTGACATTCCTATAGCAGCATTCAGCTCAGATCCTGCAGCCGATGAGGTCAACTGTGCCCCAGTAGACATTCAATTCATAGACAACTCCATTGGAGAAGGTCTCAGCTATCTGTGGGATTTCGGTGATGGTGCCATTGCCAATACCCCAGACCCGACCAATCGATTTGAAGAAGGTACCTGGACTGTAGAGCTCGTAGTAGCGAATATCGCTGGCTGCGCTGATACTGCAACTGCAACCTATAACCTGGAAGGTAGTAGTGGAGACTTTGTGGTAGAGCCAGCTGAGCTTTGTCTGGGACAAGAATTCACTGCCAATCTGGTAGACACATCCAATGTATCGAGTTGGTTTTGGGAGGTAAATGGTGATACCGTCGGGCAAGAAAATCCACTCACTGGTGTAGCCACTACGGATTCCACCGGTGCTTCGATTACAATTACTCTCTTCCTTGTCGGTAGCGATGATAGATGCCGCAATGCTGTGCGCAGGCAGATTGCCCTTGATCGCATCGACGCTCAGATTGGAGTCGGTGAGATCCCTGATAGCGCATACTGCTCTATGCCACTCGAGCTATTCAATGCGAGCTCAGCCAATGCAACACAATTTGAATGGGACTTTGGTGATGGAAACACTTCTACCGAGGAAGACCCTGTGCACCTATTTGAGTCTGGTGGAATACAGACCATCATACTGACAGCGAGTAATGAAGAGGGCTGTGTCGATCGAGATACTGCACGCCTCAACATACCGATACTCTCTGACACTGCAGCCGTACCGAAAGCCTTCACACCAAACAATGATCAAGAGAATGATCGGTTCCAGCTGGCACTTGAGAGTGAAAGTCTGAGAGATCTCATCGAGATCAATAAATTTCAAATCTACAGGAGGTGGAATGGTCAGCTCGTTTATGACAATCAAGATGGCATGCTCGGATGGGATGGCACAGAAAATGGTGAGCCTGCGCCGACAGAGGTCTACTATTACGTGATTGTGTATTCCTTTATCGGATGTGATAAACAGATCGTCAAAGAGGGTGACGTATTGCTGGTTCGCTAGTCTGGGATCATGTGCTGGTGGCGATACCTCAATGGGCTAACGATTGCTCTGGTATGCTCTTGCTGTACTCAAAGTTTCAAAGCACCAGACCATCGCATGATTGACATACAAGGTCATAGAGGATGTCGAGGTCTCCTTCCGGAAAATACACTGGAGGCATTTGAGCATGCACTATTGCTTGGGGTGACGACTCTTGAACTTGATGTATGTATTTCTAGAGACGGCAAAGTTGTCATCTCACACGAGCCATGGATCAATCATGAGATCTGCGCAGATGTAGATGAATCTACACAAGAGACTACCTTGAGCTTTGGGCGGCTCAACTATGAACAGATCAAAAGCTACGACTGTGGCAGCAAGACACACCCGAGATTTCCACATCAAAAGAATCAGCCAGCATTTAAGCCTCTTTTGAGTGATCTCTTTACCCTCATTGACTCCATCTGCAAGAAAACCAAACTCCGCTCGCCGAGGTACAATATCGAAATCAAATCTCGCCCAGAGTGGGATGGCCTGCACTACAGCAGCATAGAGCATTTTGGCGACAGCCTGATTCATGTCCTGAGAGCACATGACAAGACAAAGCTCGTGACCATGCAGTGCTTCGATACCAGAGTGCTGGAGTACTATCATGACAGCTATCCTGAGATCGAGCTCGTCTACCTCATGGAGGCCGAAGCCGATGTAGATCAAGCAATGAGACTACTCAGTTTCACACCTCAGGTTTACAGTCCGTACTATGCGTTGCTCAATAAGTCCGCCGTGGATCGCTGCCATGATCTAGGCATGCTCGTGATTCCTTGGACCGTGAATGAGCCTGAAGAGATCAAAAGAGTGCTAGACCTGGGCGTAGATGGGATCATCAGTGACTATCCAGATCGATTGATCGAAGCGGTCAAGACTGAGTAAGATCCTTACTCCTACTCTCTCTCCAGCCAGGTCTCTAGATCGACATCAATACTCCTAAGATATCGCTCAAGATCATTCCAAGTATCTATATCCGAGAGCTCTGATAAGAGCGATACTTTGAGGCCTTTTTCCGCGGCTCTATCTACCGTCTCTCGTAAGACCCTTCCATGACTGTAAGTCTCTAGGAAGAGCTCTGGATGCATTTCTTTCATAGCTAGGAGGTAATAGCCTCCGTCTGCTGCAGGCCCGAGAACGACATCATGGAGGGCAAGTCGATCATACGCTTCTTTGAGAATCTCCGCTGACAAATCCAAGCAATCACTGCCAATAATGGCTACTGGGCCATGAGATACTTCTCTTTGAATGGCATCCATCATACGAGTCCCAAGCCCTCCTTGATGCTGAACATTTTGGCGAAAGCCGTCCATCCTCTCATCTAGCCTCTCTGGAAGACTATCAGACCAGTAGATGGACACCTCGGCATGGAAAGAAGACACCATGCGAATCGTGTGATCACACATCTTGCGATAGGCAGCGAGGGCTAGATCATCACCAATAGTGGATGCCAGCCTCGTCTTAGCCCTGCCGAGTTTGGGATTCTTGAGGAATACGATCAGTTGCTTCAATCCTCGCTCTCCTCTTTGTCCTTTCCTTTTTTCTTGGACTTGTTTTTCTCCTCGACATCTTCACCCTCCTTGAGAGACTTGGAGACAACTGCATATGGGCCAGTCACCACTGTTTCATCCCCATCGAGGCCACTGAGTATGTGAATAAACTCATCGTCTTGGATCCCAGTCTTGACCTGTACTTTGTCTACAGTATCTCCACGAAGCACAAACACGACTTCTTCGATCTTGTCCAGATCTATCTCGTCGTCGTCAAAGCCTTCCTTGGGCTTGTCCTCATCACCTTTATCCTTGTCATTCTTCTTGTCTCTGGTCGTGACAGCTTGGATCGGTACGGCGATGATGTCCTCGGCCTTGGTGGTAAAAATCTCTACTGTCGCTGACATACCTGGTCTAAAAGGATACTGGCGCCCATCAGAGATAAGGTCTTGATAAGACGCTGCATCGATCTGTACCGTCACAGTGAAGTTGGTGACTTGATCTGTCGCCAGCGCCTGAGCACCAGCATTGGAGGCACTATTGGCAATCTGAGTGACCTTGCCATAGAAGGTCTTATCGAAATATGCGTCTACTTCAATTTCTACGCTATCACCCATGGAGACACGGAGGATATCGTTCTCGCTCACGTCTACTTGCACTTCCATGGCATTGAGATTGGCGATGCGCATCATCTCCGTACCACTCATCTGGATCGTACCTACTACCCGCTCACCAAGCTCCACACTAAGGTCTGAGATGATTCCGCTCATGGGAGCTACGATGGTCGTTCGTCTGAGAGATGTTCTGATTTCTTTGAGAGCTGCTTCAGCACTTTGGATGCGGTATTTCCCAGCTTCGATATTCTTCTCGCTGCTTGAGACATTGGCCTCTGCAGAGCGGAGATTGGCCTCTAGCGACTGTAGATTGGCTTCGGAGGCTTCAAAATCTGCTTGACTTATCACACCATCTGCGTGCAATTTGATATTTCTCTCATGAATCTTCCTCGTATTGGCCAAATTGGCTTTTACTTGTTCGAGCTGAGCGATACTTGTCTGCAGTCCTGCTTCACTCATTGCTGCATTGGCCTTAGCGCTATTTACTGAGGCCTTCGCCTGCTCCACTTGTGACTCAAATGCGTCTGGATCTATGCGCGCGAGCAGCTGACCTGACTTGACTGAGTCGCCCTCTTCGACATAGAGCTCTACGATCTCCCCAGACACGTCCGAGCTGATCTTCACCTCGACGATAGGATAGATTTTTCCACTAGCTCCGACTGTCTCATAGATCGTCCTGCGCTCGACCTCTCCTAGGAAGACTTCCGTCGCCTTATCGGCTTTTTTCTTCTGTATGAGGCCTACGGCAAAGATTCCGACAATGAGTAAAAGCAGTAGCCAGATCCACCAGAGTTTTCTTTTTTTCTTCTTTGTCATTTTGTCTTGGAATTATCAGAGTGTAAGAGGGATTCCCATAAAGAAGTCTATGAGCTTCTGTCGGAAAATCAGATCGTACTTCGCTAGGAGTACTTCAGTCTCTACTTGTTGGTAATTGTTGCGGGCATTGATAAGGTCATAGGAGTTGATCACGCCAAGGTCATATTGGCGCTGTGCGTTGTCAGCTGCCAGTCGGAGGGATTCAAGCGATCGGCTCGCGGCCAAATATTGCTGTACAGCAGCTTTGTGATTGGCGATGGCCGTTTGTACATTGGTCTTGATGGTTTGCTTGCCTTGTTCATCTGCGATGCTCTGGCTCAGCGTATTGAGCTCTGCTCGCTGCTGACCGATGCGATTTTGACCATTGGCGTAGATCGGTATACTTGCTCCTATATTCAGATTGTAGTTGATATTATTGTTGAGCTGATCTGTATAAGGTGTATTCTGTAAGGTGAAAGTTGGCTGCTCTGTCTCAATGAGCACAGGAAGATCATTGATAAAGACTTCTTGACCGACACGCTGAACACCTGTGATGGTAGGTTCTTGAACCACACTTGACCAGTTGGTCCCTGCGCCATATCCGAGTGTGACTCTAGGCATCCGATTGGTCTTTGCGATTTCCTCGGCGAGCTTCGCGGATTGGACTCGAAGTTCGTTGGCCTTGACCTCTGGCAGTTGTCTCAGAGCAGAGACATAGACCTCGTCAAAAGATCGCTCCACAAGATACTCCTCAGCCTCTAGGCCTTCTGGTGCTACGATTCCCAATTCAAAATCAGGTTCAAGCCAAAGCACTTGCTTGAGTGCAAGAAGATTGAGATCATAGTTGTTCTCAGCTGTGGTGATGCTTTGTAGTTCTCGCGCTCCTTGAGCCTCGATCGTCAGTAGGTCTACTCTAGCGAGGGCTCCTGCTTCCACAAGCTTTCTTGTATTGGCGACCTGTTCTTGCACGACTGTGTAGCGCTCTCGAGCATTACCTAGATTTTCTTCAGCCAGTAAGACCTGCAGAAAGCTATTGACCACGGTGAGAGCGATATTGTTACGAGAGGTCTGCTCATCGTACTGGGTTGCTTCTAGATCGATCTTCGACTGCTGTATTGACTTATTGATGACACCTCCTCCATAGAGTAAAATACCACCTCCCAGACTGTAACCATTGCTGTAGAAGTTGCGACTCTCAAAGGCATTGGATACTGGATCGATAGAACGACCAAAGTTGCCATTGAGTCCTATACTACCGCTAAGGGATGGAAATCTGCTCTCTTTGGCACCTTGTAGGCTGAGTTCGGCATTTTGCGTACCTAGGCGTGTGAGTTCCAGATTGAGATTTTTGTCCATGGCCTGGTTGATGCACTTCTCCAGACTCCACACCTCTTGGGCGTTGGCAAAGAGACTGATGCAAAGGCCGCATAGCAAGAGAAAAATAGATTTTCGATTCATAGTCAAAGTGAAGCTAGCTATCAATGGTCTTAAGACTCTTCAATGATACAAGCTAGAAGAGAGATCGGGGTACTTTTTCTATTAAGATCTCAGAAAATCAGATGAAGCGCTAGTTCTCCAAAACAAAACTACCGATCGGGCGATCAAAGCGGTCATTGAAACCTCTATGGTACATAAGGATGAGATAGTCATTTTCCGTTTCGTACCAGTTGCCCGACATATTGATCAAGGCAGGTGGATCTTGGCTGTGATCTTTGGCTACGATACTGTAATCATAAAATCCCTGTTTGAGCCATAGCTCTACCATGTAGGCACCATACTCTTCATTGTACTGCATGCGATATTCTTCCTCCAGATTCCACTGACTCAACTTGCCAGTGACGTACACATCCGTGTCTAGCGGATCCGAGAGGAAGCTGATCACGGCGCGCACATAGTCACTCCGCGTTTCTACGAGCTGATTGGCGCTGAGGGCACTGAAATTGGGCTGAAATGCACCGCGATTGTCGTAATTATCAATGACAAATGCACCATTGAGATCGAGATAGTTCTTGTACACGTCATTTCGGAGATCTACATTGGGATGAGCAAAGAATCTGTAGCCAAGCTCGTCTTTCTCGATAAACTTCACACCCTGCAGCTCAAAGTCTAGCGAGCGCAGGTCAATCTGCCGATGTTCCTTCCCTCCTGGAAATGCGATGGAACCTGGATAGTCATACAAGATCTGATCATTGCGAAAGGACCGCATGGGCACTTCGATCATTGAATTCCAGTTTTCATTTTGCAGGACATATGCCGTGACATCACTTGAGGGATCATCGATCCGAAAGTTCTTGTGCACAGCGGTGAACTCGATGGCTTGATGGGTATTGACTTTTGCTCCACCTATAGCTCGCCTGAGCTCCGCCAAGATGCCGATACGCGTATCCATGAAGACAAATCTCCTGGTCAGGATCGGCTGAGTGTCATCGTCTTCGTATACATAGATGACGTAGTTGCCTGGCTGTAGGAGTCTGGTCTGTGGATTGGGAATTTGTAGACTGTAATGGATGTATGGCGTCCACGTCAAAGCACTATACTCGTAGTTGCGCAGTTCCTCTTCCTCAAAGCCATCGAGATACTCCTCTACACGGAGTTCACTTGGTGTCCAATCAGCATCACAGTGGATGATCTTGTAAAATAGATTGCGAGGATCTTCCATCAGATCGTCAAACTTGAGGGTGACGTAGGTATTTCCATCCCAGTTGATGATGGGCATACCGAGAGCTCGCTCACCGACATGCATGCGGACTGATTTGATATCAGGGTCAAAGACCTTATCGTTGTAGGATGGGGCTTCAAGCTGCGCCCAGATCGAGGCTTTCGCCAAAATGGCAAGGACTAGAAGGATTACTTTTTGCTGACCCATGGGTTGTCTTTGATATAGAAGCGGTAAGGATAGTCCACGGCTTCGCCGCACGAATCTATACCAATTCTAGTAGTCTCAACGATCTGCTCGGGAGGAATAGTTTCTCCTTCTTCGAGCCAGACGAGTTTTCCTTTTGTTAAATCATGGCCTGTAAGAGAGACTTTTAACCTTTGATTTCCGAGATATGTAATTGATAAACAATGACTTGTACAAATTACAAAAGGTCTGACATCGAGAAATTTGACATCCATCGGCCTATTTGGATAAGGAAGAAGAAGTTCTATCTTGCACTGACACTGTTAGGACTTCGCACCTAGAGTGTTCAGTAATACAAAGTGCATTCTATAAAATGATATGGCATAGAATTTTAAGAGATAATTCGAGAGAGGTAGTTGGGGATAACTCGCAAATCGTAAGTTTCCAGTATAGCGATATTCCCCTGAACAGCCAGCATGCCTTTCCATGGACAGGCACGGAAAGTGGTTGGACGAAAGACTCAGTACTCCCTGACCTAGAATTACATAAAAAATCAAAGTGGGTTGATTGGTATCAGCCCACTTTTTTGGGTTCTGATGCGATTTGTATTTCTAGGAGATTTTATGATATTCTCAAGAGCTACAAGCTTCAAAAACACTTTGCCTACCCAATTACAATTTCACGCGCCCTAGAACAACATCCGTTCGTCATTCTCAGATTCTATGATCAAGAGTTTATGTATAATGTTCAATGGCCCAAATGCAAATTCTATCAGTATCAAAGGGGGAAAACACCGCAATCCTGCGAGATCTCAAGCCTTGAAGATTACCGAACATTTAAAAAGACTCGTCAAGAGGCTATCCGTCTTGGCCAGAAAATTCCCGGACTGAGGATCGCACATTTATCTCTTGTTGACGGTAATTATAAATTTGTCAATCCAGATATTGCAAGAACGCACTACTTTGTCTCAAAAGAAGTGAGAGACTCGATTAAAGATCAATTGATTCTTGGAGTGAAGTTTCAGACTCTGGAAAAATACAATGCCACCCTTCAGCTCGGCTATCAAAAAACACTTGACTCCTGCAAGGATGGCAACAATGACACTTTATAGATTCCTGATATGCTTTAGGGTTATCAGCTATGGCGTAATTAAAATGTCAGGCGAGCACCATCCACCCATCAGTAAATTGACCTTGCGTCTTCTTCACAGCCATTGAGAATTAAAGGACTAGAAACATACATTCATCATGCAATGGTATAGACTACGAGAGTCAATAGATCAAAAACAACCAGGAAGTCACATAACGGTCGCCTCCTTTAACTACGGCAATCTCAGAATTGGAGAGAATCGAGATGCCTTCCCATGGAGAGGAAGCTTGTACTCAAACGGCTGGAGTAAAAGCTCCATTTTGCCAGACTTGATCTTCAACGAAGAAACATTCTGGAAAGATTTCTTCCTTCCTGAGTTTTTAGGATCGGATGCCGTCTGCCTATCAGAGGAATTTCACAGTAAGTTAGTGACAACATGCCAGTTACAGAATCATTGGTCTTATCGAATCAAGGGATTTCTAAATGGAGCACAAAAAAAATACCATCTGATTAGGTTCATAGATCATGAAAAAATTGACATAATCAATTGGCAAAAAAGCACTTTTTATGAAAAAGACAATTGAGGTAATTTTCAAGAAGTGTTGTTTGATTCTATGAACGATTACTTTATTGATTTTCAAGCTCGACGAGTCCGAATAATGAATGGAGAAGATGTTGATTTAGTTTTTCCGCTACACATAGTGTACGCAGAGTCTCTGGACGCCCATATCATCAATCCTCACTTTGACAAGTCAATTTTTTTTGCAAGTGAAAAAGTAATGGAAATCGTAGCACAGTTTAGCTTCATAGGTATGGAGTTCGAAAATATCCGAGACTACAATAAAAGATTATCAGAATTTTACGAAGATAAACGCACACAAGTATTACAGTGACTCTTTACTAGCTTGTTCTACATGAGAACAAAAAGACACTTGCTGACCCAAAAATTTCTTCTGGTATCACTTATGATGGCATACATGTCTTTGGCATCTACGCAGCCATGTGAGCCAAGACAGGACTCTATACAACTCGTAGTACTCTACAACCACTGCAACGGATCAAACTGGAGACTGCCTTGGGATTTAAAAGAACCATTTCATCGCTGGCTTGGGGTAGAGGTAAATGATTCTGGATGCGTTTCAGAGTTAAATCTCGGGGCTCGTGAATTAATTTGCGAATTTCCAGCAATTTCGCTGCCAAAGTTAGAAGTCCTTGAGCTTGGCCCCAATGAACTACACGGACAAATACCCGAACTCAGAGGCATGCCGAAGCTTCGATTTCTCAGGGCATGGCACAATCGACTTGAAGGCAATATTCCTGATTTGAGTTATCTCGAGGAATTAAATGCAATCGAGCTATTGGATAATCAATTAACTGGCGGTCTGGAAGAAATCGCTAGGCTGTCTGAATTAGAATTTTTCTCTGCAGATAGCAACCTCTTGCAAGGTAAAATTCCAAATCTCACCAAAATGAAAAAACTCAGATGGATTGATCTTAGTGCCAATCAACTATCTGGTCCTGTTCCAGATATCTCGGCATTGGATAGTCTCAGGAGGATCACATTGCACTCGAATAGGCTTGAAGGATGTGTAGATAATCGATACTGCGACCTGGTCGGTCCTGTTCTCCTTCACGATAATGCAAATCTTCCGTGGCAAGGAAATCTCGATAGCATTTGCCTCAATAATTTCCAAATACATGCTCCTTGTAGAATCGAAAGTTCTACTGCAATCATTTTGGATAATTGCCAGTGTGGTTGGTATGATTGTCCTGAAGATGAGGAGATCGAACTGCAGCTTGACAAACTCAGCTTTTGTAGAACCGACCTACCTGCCCAATTGACTTTCTCCATCGAAGATGACAGTTTCTTTCTTCAAAACGTTGAGACGAGATGGATTGGTGAAAATATTTCACCTGATGGAATCTTACAAAACTCAGCCTCTGAAGAGGAGCATATTATCTTGGAAGTTGAAAAGGGTAACTGTTCAGTTACTGGAGAGTTCAACTTTTCAGTTTTAGCTAATGACGTGTCTATTCAAAGTACCTGTGTACGCAATACTCCTGACTCCATCTTGATTACTTGGAGTTCAAATTCTTTGGCTATAGCCCATGAAATAGCTATTGGCGAAAGCAACTTTACCACCACAGACACATTCCTCAATATACCAAAGCCAAAATTATCGAATTGGCCTTTCAGCTATGCAATTCAGCCATTGCTGAATGACACTATGTGTCCAAGCCCAGTGCTGACTTTCACCTGTGAACAAAATGATCTCTTCGCCAGCCCTGATTCCCTCGAGGTCATACGTCTGCACCAGCTTTCAGAGTTAAAACTAAGCAGACTGTTTACAGATGTATTAGACGCCTATGCATGTGATTTTACCGTAGGGATATACGATTTATCAGGTAGAGAAATCATTAAGACCAGAGATCCAAGCACTTGTCTAGACCTTCTTAGTCCAGGCTACTATGTCTGTATAGTACGCCTCGATCAAGAAATCAAAAGCTTCAAGTTCTGCGTAGTTCTTTGATTAATTCACAAAACCCGATAGACTCTAGCACATCTCAGAGGAAAAACAAAAAGTTCGTAGAACTATCAACCCCTACCTCCGACTATAATTCGGTGCCTCCTTGGTAATGGTCACATCGTGTGGGTGATTCTCTTGTACTCCAGCTGAAGTCACTCGGATAAACTCTGCTGATCTAAGCTCCTCGATATTCTTGGCTCCACAGTAGCCCATACCAGATCTCAATCCGCCAAGATACTGATGCATGACTTCCGCGACCGTACCCTTATAAGGGACGCGACCTTCGATTCCTTCTGGTACAAGCTTCATCAGGTCGCTCTCGTCTCCTTGGAAGTAGCGATCCTTGCTACCAGATGCCATCGCTCCGATAGAGCCCATACCCCGGTACATCTTGTACTTGCGACCATCTAGGATGTAGGTCTCACCTGGAGATTCATCTACACCAGCGAAGAGTGAACCTGCCATGATACAGCTTGCTCCAGCTGCGAGTGCTTTGACGACATCACCAGAGTATCGGATCCCTCCATCACCAACAATCGGGATTCCAGTGCCAGCCAGTCCATTGGCTGCTTGCATGATGGCACTGAGCTGTGGCATACCGATACCGGCTACAATCCGTGTCGTACAGATACTTCCTGGTCCTACACCGACCTTCACAGCATTGACACCGGCATCTGCTAGTGCCTTGGCGCCAGCTGCCGTGGCCACGTTACCTCCGATGATCTGAAGGTCTGCATGACGCTCTCTTGCTGCCTTGATCGTCTTGAGTACACCAGCACTATGGCCATGTGCAGTGTCGATACAGACTACATCCACACCTACTTCGATCAGTGCGTCCATGCGCTCATGGATGTCTTGAGTGACGCCAAGTGCGGCACCTACGACAAGTCTACCATATTGATCCTTACAGCTGTTGGGATAGTTTTCATCCTTGATGATATCCTTATAGGTGATGAGACCTACGAGCACATCATTTTCATCTACCACCGGAAGCTTCTCGATCTTGTGACTTTGAAGGATTTCACGCCCTACGGTCAAAGTGGTTCCTATCGGCGCCGTCACAAGATTTTCAGACGTCATGAGCTCTCTGACACTCTTGTTCAGATCCGTCTCAAATCTGAGATCCCTATTGGTCAAGATCCCGATCAGCTTGTACTCTTCATTGACGATAGGAATCCCGCCGATGCTATAGCGCTTCATGATGGCAAAGGCATCACCGACGACAGCATTATCGCCTAATGTCACTGGATCTATGATCATCCCACTCTCACTACGCTTGACAGATCTGACCTGATCAGCCTGATCTGCAATGGACATGTTTTTGTGGATGATCCCGATACCTCCTTGTCGAGCAATGGCGATTGCCATGGCTTTCTCGGTAACCGTATCCATAGCTGCCGATACGATCGGTGCCTTGAGAGATATATCGGTTGTGAGACTCGTCCTGAGCTCAACTTCTCTCGGTAGCACCTCGCTGTAAGCGGGTACTAGAAGTACGTCATCGAATGTGTATGAAAGAGGAATCTCGCGCGGAGAAAGACTTGATCTTGTATCCATGCGCAAAGGTAATACCAATTGGCATTCAGAATGGCGCTTGAAATGTTCTTTCCAACATGAGCTAGATCAAGGCGAAAAACACAGGCATATCAGTAGATACGGCGAGTATTTTCAACGATGATATTGCTCATTTTGGTGGACAGATCTGCGTCAGTCTGGAGGCTAGTTGGTATAAGATGCTCACTACAAATCCACATGACTTTACATTTGCAATCGATGGAAACAAGACTCTCTGTACACTCAGATGACCACTTCATGAAGCTCGCACTCCGCGAAGCACAGAAAGCCTATGACCAAGGCGAAGTGCCAGTAGGTGCAGTGGTGGTCTACAACAATCAAGTCATTGCCAAGGCGCACAACCAGGTTGAAATGCTCACGGATGTCACAGCTCATGCCGAGATCCTTGCGATCACCGCCGCGGCCAATCATCTTGGAGCCAAGTTTCTGGATGAATGTGCCCTTTATGTGAGCTTAGAGCCATGTCCTATGTGTGCCGGTGCGATCCGTCATGCGAGGTTTGACAGATTGATCTATGGTGCTGGTGACGAGAAGCAAGGATTCATGAACTATGGAAAAGCGATGATCCATCCCAAAACCAAGCTCGAGTTTGGCATATTGCATGACCAGTGCAAGCACATCCTCCAAAGTTTTTTTGCCGAAAGGCGCTCAGTCAATGGTTAGATATCATGTATGAAATGCTCAAGCCACATGTAGGACGATAAGCCTTGAGAAATAGTAACATTTTTGTTACCTTCAACATGTGAAATGTGATGCGCTTCTCAGACTCCTTAAAAAGAGCCATTGGTTCGAAATGAGACAGAAAGGCAGCCACAAAATTTTAAGACATAGAGAAAACGAAAACACGATCGTGTTACCATATCACCGAGGGAAAGAAGTCCCAACTGGTATGGCACAGAAAATTCTCAAGCAAGCTGGATTAAAATGAGTCGAGTGACATTAATCATAGAGGAGAACAAAGATGGCTTTTGGGCCCAGATCCAAGAGTACGAAGGAGTATTTACACATGGCGAAACGCTAGAAGAATTGAAAAAGAATGCCAAGGAAGCGCTCCAACTCTACTTTGGCGAAACTAACAACGACATACCAGAGCCTTTGATCTTCGAGTTCGTCTTTGACATTAGAGAGTTCTTTGAGCTCAATGACTATATCAACATCAGTAAACTTGCCGAAAGGAGTGGTATAAATCCCAGTCTCTTAAGACAGTATGCACGCGGGATCAAATATCCTGGAGAAAAACAAATCTTAAAGATTCAGGCAACTATCAGGGAAATCGGATCGGAACTCACCAAATCAAGCTTAACCCGTGCCATAAACTAGCTCCATGAAGGGACACACAAACCATGTCCTAGCAAGAGCATCTACCATATTAATACCTCGTTAATGCTGTTAAACTCCTGTCAAGGGACTTTCGTCCAAATGACATGAGGTCTATTTTTAAAACCACAAAGAATCTGCTCATGAAAATTACTTCACTAGTCTCCCTTACATTGCTGCTGACGCTCGCTCTCAGCTCCTGCTCCAATCTGACACCGTTCACACAGCGTCTATATGACGAAAACGCTTGGTCCAAATCTGAGTTGGAATCCATCCAGTTTTATGTCAGCGAAGATCTCGTCCTGGAACGACAGCTAAGGGATGGTGATACCAAGATCACGAGCGGAAAGATCATCATGCGCGATGGCCGACGTATAGAGCGGGTCGTCATCCCGAAAGGCACACCAGGCGTGCTCCTAGATATGCCCCGAGAAGACAGATTCATGATAGGATTCGAATCCAATAATGACGAAGCATACATCAGATTTGGGCCCAATCCAAAGACTGGAAATCAGTATGTCGTCCTCGCCAAGGACTGGTCTCGTGGACGGGGAAAAGTCATTTATGATGGTCGAGAATTCACCATATTCTCCAATGATCAAGCAGCAAGGTTACTCGTAGATCTCAAGAAGACAAAAGACCGCGATGTCAATAGCCGTGTAGCAAAAGGACGCAAGATTGACTAAGCCGGTGGGGCTAGACTTTCCTCTATGACTGACTAGCCTTGGCCTTCTTGCTACTCCAGTACATAGCGAAGAGCCCACCAAGAATGAAAGGAATACTCAGAAGCTGCCCCATGTTGTAGTTCATTCCTTCTTCAAAGGCCACCTGGTTTTCTTTGAAAAACTCTATCACAAATCTTGAGATGAAGAGTAGGACAAAGAAGAGTCCAAAGATGAAACCATGGCGCTTCTGTATGTGCTCCTTGCGATAAAGCCAATACAGTGTGATGAAAATCAGCAAATAAGCAAGTGACTCATATAGCTGTCCAGGATGCCTGGGCACGTCGTCAGTAGATCGGAAGATCACACCATAATTACCATTGGTCGGCTTGCCAATGATCTCACTATTGAAAAAATTGGACAGCCTGATAAACACAGCTGTCAGTGAGCCACCGACGGCCACTTTATCAAGTATCTGAAACAGTGGCTCCTTGTGCTTCCAGCAAAATAGGCAGATCGCAATGAAGACACCGAGAATGCCACCATGACTCGCCAGTCCTCTGTATCCTACGAAGCGGATGCCCCCTTCACCAAATCTGACCGGCAAGATCATCTCTAAGGGATGCTTCAAAAAGTACTCCGGCTCATAGAAAAGGCAATGACCGAGGCGGGCACCTAAGATCGTGGCCAAGAAGATATAAAATGCCAAGGTATCAAGCTTCTCCATGGAGAGCTTCTCCCGCTTGTACATATTCTTCACGACTTGATACCCTAGTGCGAGACCAGTCACGAAGAGCACGCCATAATATCTCAGCTCAAATGAGCCGATCTTAAAGATCACAGGATTAAGATCCCAGTCAAGAATCATAAGGTCAGTTTAAGAGACTCAAAGCTCGGTTTTTTCATACGCTCCACGGATCACTATGGCTCGGCGATCAAGATCCACTGGAACTCGAGGCCACAGTCTTCTACGCGGAGATTCTTGTAGCCATCCTCAATCAGGTCGGCTTCCACCTTCCCGAGTACGCTCCGATTCTTGAGCTCCGGTGCAGGTACAGGAATGCGCTTGGACTTAAAGTCGACGATAATCAGTTTGCCACCTGGCTTGATTTTACTACGCAATCCTCTGAGATATCTCCTTTGATCAGCTATGTATGAGATGGTATTGATCAGCAGAGCTCCATCCAGTTCCGCATCTTCTAGCCGCATATCACTGGCTGTCGCAAGCCTTGTCTCAAATCGTCCTTGAGCCTCTTCGTCAAACTCTAGTACATGGTCATCGAGCCACTTGATAAATCGCTCATCGATCTCAGTCGCTATGACATTGGCTCCACGATCCAGCAATCGATAACTGAAGTATCCAGATCCTGCTCCGATATCCGCGATCGTCTTGCCCTCGACTGATCCGAAGTAATCCAAGATCATCTCTGGTCGCTGCCACTCTTCACGCTCAGTATTTTCAAAGTACTCGACGAGCTCTTCAAAACCTAAGGGCAAATTGGTACTGAGAGGGTCTGTGATCTCTGTCATTGGGCTCACCATAGTATCTGCAGCGGTAGCACTAGCAGCACTCTGGTCTTGAACAGCCTCACAGGACATCATGAGGACGAGTAAGATGATCAATGGTCTCCTCATGGAGTCTTTGACATGGATTTGGATTAGCGAGATAAATATAGCTCTTTCAAAAGTGCATTGACCCTGCGGTAGACCTCAGAGGAGCTACCATCATAGTGATTCACCAAGAAGGCAAAGGCGATGTCCATGTCAGATTTACTCTTGAGCACACCACTGACAGCCCGCACTCCCGATATGGCTCCAGTCTTTGCACGAATGGCCTCCGCTGGTATGGATTTACAGTAGGATCTCAGAGAAGAGGCATCTTGTGTCGTCGGGAGTATACCTAGGTAATTTGGCATCCGCTGATGTGCATACTGCAGCAGTCGGCAGAGAGACTTGGCAGATATCGCATTGTTGGCGCTGAGCCCATTGCCATCGTAGAATCGATGTGCTCCCTTTTGCTCTAGCACCTCGGAGACATATTCATCCAGCGTCTTATTGGAACTTCTGCCTGCCATATTGCTCAGCGCTTGTGCATAGAGATTGTCACTCTCATGCAGGCTGTGCTTCAAGAGTGAAGCTAGATTTGCTGATTGTAGGACCATTAGTGGCTGCAGTGTATCATGAGATAAGGGAGTCACCTGCACGCCCCATCCACAGCTTGAGATACCCGCTTGCTCGAGCGCAAGTGCCGACGCTCGTACAAAGTACTCCGGAGGATTGGGTAGAGCTCCTTTGATCTCAAAGCTGCCTGTACCAATGGGTATCGTACCTACAAGCGCTCGGTCCTCGCTAAAATCTGTACCGTATATGTAGGCTTGATCTCCACTGCCCGCCGGACCAGAAACGAGTCGATTGATCCACCGAAGTGGGAGAGTTGGTACTGTCCCCTTGATCTCTACAACTTGTCCGATACTCGTATTTTGTTGAAGGACAAGGCGATAGCTGTTATCCAGTACATTGAGACCATATGCACCCGCACCGTAGTAGTTGCCGATGTCCTGGTATGGCCAGTAGTCTCCAATGGCCTTGTAATCGCTGCTTCCTAGATATACGACCACATCTCCTTCGATCCGCTGTATGCCTGCTTCTCCTAGGAGTTTGAGGGCTTTCGCCCAAATGCTGGGTAGTTGATGTGCGCGCTGGGCATATTCACTAGCAAGCGATGGATCACCGCTTCCGAGCCAGATCAAGTCACCGTGTAAGACGCCCTGATCATCGATATGCCCGCTATAGGACAGAGTGGTTTCAAATTTATAATTCGGTCCTAGAGTCTCGTAGGCCCAAAGACCCGAGACAAGCTTGGTGACAGATGCGGGCACTGCATTGCGCTGAGCGTGCTCATCAAGCAATATCTCCCCACTAGATAGATCCATGGCGCAAAAGCTCACTTGAGCAGTCTCCAACCAGGAGGATGTAGAAAGTTCGACCAGCCCTTTTTGCGAAAGCAAGGAGAGTGAGACGAGAATCGAAAGTAGTAAGACTACCAGCCTCATATCCCGGTAGCAATGTGAAAAAGAGCGTCACCCACATTGACAACAGGCGCATTGTTGTGTCCTATGATATGGCCATCCGTATTGGACAGGACAGCGACCCGTTTGGATCCGTAGGGATCATGGATATAGCCTAGTGGTTCCGATTTTTTGACTTTTTCTCCGGACTGCTTGGACCACGTAAAGATTCCTGCTTCGCTGGCCCGCACCCATCCACTGGCCTTGACATGCTGTGTACGAGCTGGAAATAGACTCCTTGGCTCCTTGATCATTCCTAGATCGTGCAAGACACGCTTGATTCCGGCCTTCCCACGATCTATGGCAAAGCCATCAAGTCGCAGTGCCTCTCCGCCCTCGTACACCAGAGTGGGTATACCCCGCTTGATCGTCTCACGTCTCAGCGAGCCTTTGATCTCTGCTTTGCCAATGGTGTAGGGAGCCGCGAAGATCTCTGCAAGTCGCTTACTCTCCGAGTCTTTGACACTATAGCGCACTTGAGGATAATTGTACCTCGAGGCACCACCAGTATGAAAATCCATGGCAATATCCGTCAAGGGCAAGATCCTTCTTGTCAGCGTACGAGCTACCCTGCTTGCCAGTGAACCTCGACTGTTACCTGGGAAACTCCTATTGACATCCTTCCCGTCAGGCACCTCCCTCGAGAAGTTGATGAATCCGTAAATATTGAGTAAGGGTATGGCGATGACATTGCCGATCAAGAGATCATCAAATAGCCCTTCTGTGAGACATTGTCGCACGATCTCAATGCCACATATCTCATCTCCATGCACTCCACCAAGTATCAGTACCGTCGGTCCTGGATTTGTCGAACGGTGAATCAGAGCATGTATATAGATCGCACTATCGGAGGGGAGGCGACCGACATTGAGTCTGAGTTCCTTAGTTTCACCTGCAGCTACGGTATGAGAATTAATCTTCCAATCTTCTATCATATCAAAATCCTCTATTTCTCTTTTGCATCTTACGCTCTATGTATTGTATGATTTTCTCGGAGATATCAATGCCCGTTGTTGTCTCGATGCCTTCGAGTCCTGGTGAGGCATTGACCTCTATGATCATCGGCCCTTGATCGCTACGCAGGACATCGACACCAGCGATCTCTAGCCCAAGCACCTTACATGCTCTCAATGCATGCTTCCGCTCATCGTCAGTGATCTTGACCGTCTCTGTGCTCCCTCCCCGATGAAAATTTGATCGAAAATCACCTTCTGCGGCTGTTCGCTTCATGGTGGCGACTACCTCTCCATTGACAACGAAGATGCGGACGTCTGAGCCTTTGCTTTCTGCGATATACTCTTGCACCAGCACCTTATTTCTTGTCTTCTGGAAAGCTTCGATCACAGACTCGGCATTTAATCTCGAGTCACTGAGCACTACCCCTGCTCCCTGTGTGCTGGCAAGCAGCTTGATCACAGACTTTTCTTGATCAAGACGATCTAGCATGGGACCAGGTTCCTGATAGTGATGCTGCATTGCAGTGAGAGGTACTGGAATACCATTGGCGGCCAAGATCTGCAGGCAGTGAAATTTATCTCGGCTTCTCATGAGAGCACTAGCGCTCAGTGAGGTGTAGATCCCTTTGAGCTCAAACTGCCTGATCACCGCTGCACCATAGCTCGTGGCACTTGCACCGATCCGCGGGATGACCGCGTGGGCTCCTCCGACGGGCTGATCCAAGTAGTAAAGTTCTAGTCCCTTGGGTCCTACGTGCAACTCACACAGCATGTGGTCCAGAATCAGGACATCATGCCCACGCCGTCTCGCTGCAGTGAAGATGCTATTGGTCGAGTAAAGGGCTGCATTTCGCGATAGGATGATCAGATTCATAAGTGCAGCATTTCCTGTAAATCTAGTGAAGAAATTACCGAGTCCAAAGCGGCTCCAGCGGTACGATATCTTTGAGCACAGGACACTCTGGATCGTGAGCTCCAGCAATCGTACCAGTACCCATGAGAAACTCCTTAGTGATCTCATTGCCCATGAAGCGAAAAGTCTTCTTGAAGAGCTTTTGCCAGTCGGGTAAGTCCATCGGTGATTGATCGACCAACCACTGCGCTAGACTGCCGTGCTGTGTTTGCAAGCTGAGAATCACCTGAGCATTGTGGATGGCTGCTTCGATCTTCCGGCGCATACGGATGATCCCTGTATCGTCAAGCAGTCTGAGGATATCGCTTTCGCTAAAATGTGCTACCGCATTGACATCAAAGTCTGCGTATGCCACTCGGATGCTGTCTCTCTTCTTGAGGATTGTGTCCCAAGAGAGACCTGCTTGACTGATCTCGTATATCATACGACCAAGGAGCTCATTGTCATCGGCCGCTGGGAAGCCGTAAGTCTCCTTGTGATAATCCATATGCAACTCAGATAGCTTACCTTCCAGACATGCCTTGCAGTATGAGTGCGAAATCGCCATAGGACAAATCTACAGTGGCATTCTTGATAATTTCTCTATTTTGCACACGTGGAATCATCAAGTGGTAAGGTCTATTCGAGAAAAAAGGTACACAATGGTTGGGCGATGTTTGACTGGGCCAATAGTGCCTTTGCCCTTGTCATCAGTGCAGCCGTCTTCCCGGCGTACTTCTCCTCACAGGCAGACGATCAATTCAGCTTTGCGGGCATTGACTTTACTGATGACTCGATCTACAGCTATTCCATCACCTTTGCCTACTTTGTGCTGATCATTGCTGTTCCTCTCCTATCGGGAATGGCTGATAGTGGTGGAAGGCGCAAAAGTTTCATGAAACTCTTCACCTATATCGGTGGAATCGCATGCATGCTCATGTTTTTCTTTGAAGGACACAGTTTGCTTTGGCTAGGCCTGGCGTGCTTTGCACTTGCCAATATCGGATTTGGTGGTGGCTTGGTATTTTACAACTCATTCCTACCGATCATCGCCGATCAGCACGAGATGGACGCTCTGAGTGCGAAGGGATTTGTACTGGGATATGTGGGTAGCGTAATACTGCTCGTAGTATGCTTGGTCCTGATTTTGACTGGAGAGATGTGGAGCGCCAATAATCTGAGCATCCCTGCCAGGATCTCCTTCTTTTTGGTAGGTGTGTGGTGGATTGCTTGGGCACAATTAACCTTTAGGCGACTGCCCAAAGAAGACCGTGTTGAAGACACTTCTGGCTTGGTACGTAAAGGACTCCAAGAACTCAAAGGCGTATTGCACCAACTGAAGTCTATGGTGCAGACCAAGCGCTTTCTTTTTAGTTTTCTCTTTTATAATGCTGGCGTTCAGACCGTATTGTATCTCGCGGGGACCTTCGCAGAGAAGGAATTAGACTTTGCCTCTGACGAACTCATCTATCTCATACTTGTGCTGCAGCTTTGCGGTGCGCTGGGAGCCTATCTATTTGCCAAGATTTCTGAGCGGATAGGAAACAAGCTCACATTGATGGCGCTCATCATCCTATGGACATCTGTCTGTGGATTTGCTTTCTTGACCGAAGAGAAGAGCAAGTTTTATATCTTGGCATTTTTGGTGGGACTTACTATGGGCGGTATACAAGCTCTTTCCAGGGCAACCTACAGCAAGCTCATAGAAGACAAGAAAGATGAGTCAGCCTCATTCTTCAGCTTTTACAATATCATGTACTACGTCTCCACGATGATGGGAACATTCATCTTCGGTATGCTGTCACAGCAGACGGGTAGCATGAGGTATAGCATTTTGGCTCTTGGTGGCCTTTTTATCATCGGAGCGCTGATCTTGATGACAGTCAATTTGCAAAAGACTGACAAAACTGTCTTGGGCACGTAGATCTGGCAATGCATTTGCGCGACAGCGCCTACATCTACTAGCTTTGCACACGCCCGATGAGCACATCCCGAGTCATAGACGTCATCATTCCTGCATTCAACGAAGAGAAGTCGATCCACAAGGTGGTCGAAGAGATTCCCAAAGACCTTGTGCGACATATACTCGTATGCAATAATGCTAGCACTGATGACACGGCCAAGGTCGCATCTGAGGCTGGCGCTACAGTCGTCGACGCTCCTACTCCAGGCTATGGCAATGCATGTCTCGCAGGCATGGCGCACGTGGCAAAACTAGACCCATTGCCAGATGCGATTGTCTTCCTTGATGGAGATCACTCTGACTATCCTGAGCAGATGCCATTATTAACGTCCAAGCTTTTTGACGAAAGTCAAGACCTAGTCATCGGCTCACGAGCCTTGGGAGAGCTTGAACGAGGATCGATGAAACCTCAGCAGATCTTTGGTAACTGGCTAGCGACGACGTTGATCAAACTCTTTTACCGCTACGAGTTTTCGGACCTAGGTCCTTTCAGAGCTGTGCGCTACGACAGTCTGATGAAACTAGAGATGCAGGATCGCACGTACGGATGGACTGTGGAGATGCAAGTCAAGGCGGCTAAGCAAGGTATGGCCTGCTCTGAGGTGGCAGTGGACTATCGCAATCGGATCGGCACGTCAAAAGTGTCTGGCACTGTGAAGGGAACGATCCTTGCCGGACACAAAATCTTATGGACAATCTTTAAATATTTGTAGGCCTTGGTCATCATCGCATATATCCTCATCGGACTGTATCTCATAGCGCTGAGCTATATCACGCTCTTTTGCCTCATGCAGTTTCATCTCTTGTACAACTACCAGAAGAAGATCAAGCATGATCGCCTCCACCCGAAGCCTCAACCAGAGCTCAATGGACATCTCCCGATCGTCACGATCCAATTGCCTCTGTACAATGAACAGTACGTGGTGGAACGTCTGATAGACTGTATCTGCGAACTTGACTACCCGAAGGAAAAGATGCAAATCCAGATCCTCGATGATAGCAGTGACGTGACGGTAGATCTGAGCCAAGCCAAGGTGGATGAATATCGCGCCAAAGGCTACGACATCGAGCTGGTAACACGGACAGATCGTAGCGGGTACAAGGCAGGAGCCCTCAAGTATGGCATGCAATATGTAAAAGGTGAATTCATCGCGATCTTCGATGCCGACTTCTTGCCGCGCAAGGAGTTTTTGCGCAAGACCATCCCCCACTTCTTGATCAATGATCGGGTCGGAGTGGTACAATCTCGCTGGGAACATATCAATGAGGACTACTCGATCATCACTCGCCTGCAGGCATTCCAGCTCAATGTTCACTTCACGGTAGAACAAGTCGGTCGCAAAGCCGGCAACTATATGCTTCAGTTCAATGGTACGGCAGGAGTCTGGCGCACCAAGACGATCGAAGATGCTGGTGGCTGGGAAGCTGATACCCTGACCGAAGATCTAGATCTCAGTTATCGCGCACAGCTCAAGGGCTGGGAGATCGTATATCTTGAGGAACTCGGCTCGCCCGCAGAGCTACCCGCAGAGATGAATGGCCTCAAGAGTCAGCAGTTTCGCTGGATGAAAGGTGGCGCTGAGACCGCGGTCAAGGTATTGCCTACAGTATGGAAGAGCGACTTACCATTTTCTAAGAAGTTTCACGCAACGATTCATCTCCTCTCCAGTGGGATCTTCTTGGTGATCTTTCTGACAGGCATCTTCAGTGTACCACTGATCTTCTTGACCAATTTCCTTGGCTTTGACAGTACGATATTCGGCTTGTTTTTGCTGGGATTCTTGAGTCTGATCGCTGTCTATTTTGTGGGCAACTATCGCGCCCAGATGATACAGGATCCAAGCGCAAAGACAGTGTTGAAATTTTTGGTCCTCTTTCCATTGTTTCTCGCTCTATCCATGGGCTTGTCCTTGCACAATAGCATTGCGGTCTTGCAGGGTTATCTCGGCAAGAAATCAGCTTTCATCCGTACGCCCAAGTTTGACATCAAAACTCTGAAGGATAGCTTCAAAAATGCCAATTACCTCGCAGTGAAGCTCCCGATGACCACTTACCTGGAAGGCTTGATGGCCCTCTACTTTATCATGGCTGTGGTCATGGCCTTTGTGCGAGAGGAATGGACATTTGTTTTTTTCCATAGCATGCTTGCCCTTGGATTCACTACGATCTTTTACTTTTCAGTCAGACACTTTAGATTGAGATAGCATTTTCTTCATGGCCCTCAGAGATCGAGTCCAATATGGAATATTGACAGCCGTCTTCTTGACGGCCATTGGCTTCTTGGGATATGTACCGACCCAGGAGCAGTTCGTACCTCTTGTACTGGGATATGCCGCGGCATTTGCTGCCGTGATCATACTCTATCTCAAACCAAGGAAATTCACGATCAAGCAGATACGATATTGGCTCATTGTGGCTCTGATTGCGCGCCTAATTCTTTTGGGCGCAAGCCCACTCCTCTCCGATGATGTATATCGGTTTTATTGGGATGGCTTACTGGTCATCAATGGTGCCAATCCCTTTCATCATTTGCCGAGTGAGATCATCGGTCAATCTGGATTTGAGTACTTGAGCGAGGATCTATATGCCTCTCTCAACAGTCCAGATTACTACTCCGTCTATCCTACGATCAGTCAGCTAGTATTTTCGATCGGTGCTTGGCTTTCGCCAAAAAGCATCGTAGGATTTACCATCATTTTGAAATTGATCATTCTGTTGGGTGAAAGCCTCACCGTGTTCTTTGGTCTCAAGATATTACGCTTACTTCAGCAACGAGTGGAGCGGATTTTCCTCTACGCTCTCAATCCTCTGATCATCATAGAGCTATCTGGGAACCTTCACATGGAAGTCTTGGTGCTGAGCGGCCTCAGTGTGGGACTTTATTTCTGTATCAAAGGACCACTTTGGAAGTCCGCTATGGGATGGGCTGTGGCCATCGGTGTGAAGCTCACGCCACTGATCCTACTACCTCTACTCTGGCGGCGTGTCGAGCAGCGCAGACCACTTGTGGGAATGTTGATCTTGACAGCGCTCCTGAGTGGAATCATTCTGACACCTTGCGTATGGTCCATCGCTGGTGCCAAGTTCCTTGACAGCATTGATTTGTACTTCAGGTCATTTGAATTTAATGCGAGCGTCTATTATCTCGTGCGTAAGATCGGCTATGCCTTCAAAGGCTACAATTTGATCGCATGGATAGGACCTCTACTTGGGATTGTAAGCCTGATCATCATCACACTCAATAGTCTAGCAGGTCGAAAGCGACTAGACTGGTACCGGATCATATCCCTGATGCTCTGGGCCTATTGCATTTATCTATTCTTGAGCACGACGGTACATCCTTGGTATCTGAGTGTGCCCATCTTCTTGAGCATCTTCACGAGATTTCGATTTCCGATTCTCTGGAGTATTCTGGTGGTCCTGAGTTACTCTCACTACTATCAAGGTGATGCTAGTGAAAAGTACGCATGGATTGTACTCGAATACAGCATGGTCTTCATTGCCTTTTTGTGGGAGTGGCTGAGGGATTGCTCGATCTTTCCATGGCTGATGGATGAGGATCCTAAGGTGGAAAGCAGAGAGCTAGTAGAGAATCAGTGATAAAAGCAGTTCAGCTTGACCTCGAGCTATTTCAATCTCAACGCCTCAATCATGAGGTCAGAATCATAAGTCAGAGCTTCCAACAATGAACTCAAGTCTAGCATTTGCAACTCCGATCTCCGAATATATCCTCTTTGAACTGATCTAAAGGCTGTAATCATCACTTCGGATCTACCGTCTAAGCGAAGGTTTGAAGCTCTCAAGTCAGGTTCCTTCGTCAAATTAATATCTAATTGCCTACGTTCATTCATTTTGAGACTCTCCTCCAAGCTTAGCTCAATGTCGGCTTGGACAAACACCGTGAAGTCATTGCTGATTTCTAAGTTGAATTTTAGTTCATCAAGCTCATCAATGTACTTATTCAACACGACCACTGACAGGAAAGCATCACTATCATTCGAAGCAGGGCGATATGAATGATCAATGATTTCTAGGCTATCAAGCTCTGAGTTTTGACGCAGTAAGGTATCCTTTCTTTGTCGATACAAGTTCTTGTATCTCCTCTTTGCCTCTTCAGCGTGATAGCGGATATCACCAAGCGTAAAAGCGTCAACGCGACTGATGTGATTCTCAAGAAGTATACTATCCACTAAATCTTCATTCATAAATGCAATACTTCTTTCAGGATTGGGATCCCTCAGGATATCTTCTAGCAGAATGAGATTTAAATCAGAGTTGAAATATTTACGTTGATCTTGAGTCATATTTTGGACTATCGATCTATAAGACAAAGTAAAAGCCTCAATACTATCTGAGTTCATTCGCTTGGAGCAACTACTGGCTAGAAGAAAAATAGAAGCTATAACCGCTAGTTTCAATCTGATCCTCATACCTTTCATTGTAGGTGAGCTAGATCATCCTCAAGCTATGCGGGCTAGTCCTTGGCACGCGCTCTATGATCTTGCGTGCCTCAAGATCCAACTTCACCGTCACGACATACCAGCCGACCTTTCCGTCAAAGTCAGCACTTAGCTCCTCTATGGCTCCATCAAAAAGATCTTGAAAGGCCATATCCTGACACTCGCCCAGACGCTTCAGGATATATTCCTTGATTAAGTCGTATTTGGCTCTTGAGATATTTGTTCCTTTCTTGCCTTGCGGATGAAGTGTAAGGATCTTGGAGTCGTCAATCATGTCGTGCTAAGCTTGATCTCAGTCTAAGATACACCTTACAGCAAATCTTCTGTTTTTGCGCGGCACATCCTCAATATGATGCTTATGCGTATGCCGATTAAATCCATATTTCCCGATGTGCAAATGCATCTTCTTATCTGGGTGCTGTACCCAATAGTGAAGCGCAGTCTTATTGAGATGCCACTTCTTACCTTGGATCCATCCTGTGGGATATAGATTGATGAGTCGAGACTTGAAAATGTCCATCTCCTCCTTTTTTTCCTTGACATAGAGATAAGGTGACTGGTAAGAGCTCCTTATTTCTATGTCCTGAGCCGTCACTTCAGCCTCTTCAAAGAGTTTGCCAAATAGCTCCAGCCATTCGCCACTAGTCAGCAGATGCGTCCCTGTAGGACAGACAGAATCAAGCTCCGTATGACGATAGTAGTTACCTTGCTCACAAAGCACTTTTTTGCTTCGTTTCTGATTGCAATAGGAATCTTGGCTACGAAATCTAAGATTGCTGTCAAACCACATCTTGCCATCCACCTCGATCAGTTCATAAATCTGACCATCCCTAGGATCGATAAACTGGTCTTGGGCCGGTAATGCTTGAGCAAGTGAGCACAGTAAGACGGTCAAAAGGAATCGAACACTACTCTGGATCATACTGGACTAAAAATGATGAAGCCGTCAACCTAAGAAAGGGTGACGGCTTCGATTTTCAATTGGCCCGCTGGGCCCGGGTATATCTCGATCTGGTTCTAGTAAGACCAGAGATCGTGCTCAAAATTAAACAACTCCGCTTTGATCTTTTCTGATTCCATAAGGAGATCCACACCTTCGTAGCCTAGAGCACTGAGGTGAGCATCTAGCTCATTGCTCTGCTTCCAGATAAAGCTTGAAAACTGCCGCTGCTCAAAGATGTCATACCATGTAAGCGGTGCTGCATCGTTGTTAGCATTGAAGACCTTATGTCTGGCAAGAATCTCTCTGGCTTGTGGGTAGTAGACCCAAAAGAGTGGATATTCTGCCAAGAATACACCACTATCAGGATCAAACTCCTGATAGATAGGAGCAATTCCTAGAATTCGGCACTTCACTACAGATTCCTCCTTGTTGAAGTACCACACTTCTTTCACTCTGTACGTCTGAATGCTCGAAGCGAAGATCTCAAGAGTTCTGATCGTCGTCACGAGGTCAAATGTCTCGGGATCTGGTACCTGGATGGTATCCTGTCTCTTGAGCATTTTCTCTACCTCACTTCCGAACATCGGCTGAGAAAAATTCTTGTCATCACCCTTGAATACCGTGATCTCACCATTGATCGCAGCATCCTTGATGATGTTAAAGAATGGCTCTTTTTCGTTTTGGAAGTGCAGATTCAATTTTTCACGCGTATCAATGACTCTCCAGATTCTCTTTTGCCAAGGAATATCCGCCTCTCTTAGGGACTCGTAGGGAAGCACCTTACTCTCATATACGAGGGTGCGCTCCACGATATCATCGAGAAATAGATCTTCGCTCGGCGCACTTGACTCGGTGATGATATCATCGAGCTCAGCATCTCTCTGTGCGGAGACTGCCGTGGCGAAAAACATGAGGGCCAGCAATCCTGAAAATAGCTTCATTGATTTCATGATACTGTGAATTTACTGCGTAGTTTCTTATTTAATACTGAAGACCAAAGAGTTGATCTCCCTAGCTGCAATGTCACCAGGACACTGTGCTTTTACATCGATAAAGTTGAACGTATCACCTGGCTTTGCCTGCCCGATATACTTCTTGGCATCTGCCCCAAATCTCGCCCCTACATTAAGTACAGGAATTGCATCCTCCCTCTTCGGGACATAGAGCATTCTATAGCCTTTGATAGAGCACTTGGCATCAAAGTCAAATCCGTCAAGGAATGCTCCAATACCGAGCTGTACACGGAATGTACCAGGATCCATCAGTCCCCCTGCTTTACCACCAAGCTTTGCCACTGGATCAGGAATACGCTTCACGCGGAATTCTCTTTTCTCATTAAGTCCAGGACCAGATACATTGACGTAAGCAAATTCTCCACTCTTAGTCGGTTTCGTCGCTGTGACTTCGTAGTTGCCGTTTTTAGGGACAATTTTGCCACCACCAGCACCTGACATAGATACTTTAATCTGATTGGACGGTACACCTGCAGCTGTGACAGATACAGGATTGGGCACGCCAATGTAGAAAACATTCATCTTGGTAGCTGACACAGATACACCACGCTCACCTACTTCATAGTTGAAGGTCTTTTTGAAGGACTGTGTCTCACCGGTAGTTGGATTGGTAATGGTGGCCGTTGCTGTGTAGCTTTTCTTTCCTACAGAACTAGGAGTCGTTGTGTAAGTAGCGATTCCTTCTGAGTTGGTCGGAAGTGATCTTCCATCTACAGATACTGTGATACCAGTCTTACTGTCTGCAGATGCCGCCGCACTCAAAAATACCTCAGCCTTGTAAGGATCACCTTTGATGATGTATGAATTCTCTGCGGCAGATACTACTGTATACTTGTCAATAACCACATCAGTAGTCGTACCTACTTTACCAGCCAAATAACTCAAGAAGGCTGCTTCCGTTGACTTCACATCATTCTGATATTTAGTCAAAAGCGGGAGTACAGCCTGAAGAGGCATGTGAGAGAAATTCATATGATGCCAGCTTGGCTTTCCTTTCTTTTTCCACGTCTCATCATCGAGTTTTAGGGCTATCGCTTTGTTGAATTCCTCTTTTTCGTTCACCTCTGTGTCCGGATCATCTTCAACCAAATCAAGCATGGCTTTTTTATAGGCATCAAGCTTTTGTTTGAGCTCAGCTCCTTTACCATTCCCATCTTGATTAGGTCCATCAACAAGGATTCTTGTGGTAACATCGAAATCCTTCTTACCCACAAGCTCATCTGTTTCCTTCCCAGTCTCTTTATCCACGACATATCCTTTATCCGCGATCATATCGTCCTTGAGTTGCTGAATGTATTGATTCATCTCAGCTCCTAGATTTCGACCTGGCTCGATAAGCTCCGCATACTTCGCTAGCGATTCTTTTTTCTTCGCACCTGTACGGATTGCATCCGGAAGAGCCGCGTTGGATTGATCTAGAGCAGAATTGGACTTGATCAGTCCTTTGTCAACGACTTTGAAAGCGTTAAATACCTCAGCCGATACGTTCAATGCAAGGAGGGCAGTAAGCACCAGGTACATGATGTTGATCATCAGCTGCCTGGGTTCCTTAGGTATTGACATTTTTTACGTTTTTAGTTTGTTGAAAAAATCAAAATCCCAAGGGGGCATTATGCATTATTTCTTCCAGTCATGGCCGTAAGTACGTTACCGTATACGCCATTGAGCGAGCTCAAGTTGTCATTGAGCGCTGTCATTTGCTCTTTGTACTTCTGTGTATCGTCGATTGTTCCAGCTAGGTTGGTCATAGCTTCATTGAGTTTACCATAGAAGTTACCTAGAGTCTTGACTTGTTCACCTGTCTCGGTAAAGTCTATCTCTTGTAGGGCTTTGAGCGAACCTAAGCTCTTAGACATGGTCTGAAGCTCAGTGAGCATTCCTCCAAGCTGATTCTCAACGATCTCTCCATTGATAGGACGACCAGTGTCACCAACTTCGCCAGCACCTAGCGGCGCAATTTTTGACTCATACTTATCCAATCCTGGGTATAGTTTCTCCCAGTAGTAATCCTTTTCTGGTCCGATGACTCCTAGAAACAAGAATAGAATAGCCTCTGTAATCAATCCAACTGAAAGCAAATTGATACTGGCACCGCCGATAGAAGGCATAGGCCAAGAATTAATCTTGTAGAGTGCTCCGAGCATTACAAGTGCTGCTCCAACTCCAATGACAAGGTTTTTCAGGTATTTGAATCCTTTAGACTTTACGAAACTCATTTTTGCTTTCTATTTAATGTTGAATATGGTTAATGACTTTGAATCCATGACAATCACATCCTGCCCATTGACATGATGATATCGTCAATTGGTGCTAGGGTTGTTGCATGAATTTACAAGGGGTAGGCATTCCTTGTGAAGATCCCACCGGCTTACTTAAAGTCGTTGATAGATCGTCCCAAGAAAGTAAGTACACATCTGAATCCGATGTACGACTTATTGGTGTCTTGATACTCCCAAGTACGTGTACCCGTATGGAGGTAGTAATAGACATCCTTCCATGATCCACCTCTGATCACCTTGCGCTTGAGCGCTGGAGGATCATCTGGTGCTGCATCATATCTGTAGTCAGGATTCATGTCGTGCACAAATGCACTGAGATTGGGATCATATGCCGTGATCGTCCATTCTGCTACGTTACCGGCCATATTGTAAAGACCATAGTTGTTGGTAAAGTATGCATCGGCTTTCACAGTATGGAATCCACCATCTTCAGGATAGTTACCTCTGCCAGGTTTAAAGTTGGCTAGAAGACATCCTTTGGCATTTCTGACATAGTATGCTCCCCACGGATATGGCGCCAAGTCTTGGCCACCTCTAGAGGCATATTCCCACTCATACTCAGTAGGAAGCCTGAAGTCCTCTGTGTTGGGAGCTTCATCACCCTTGTACTCATTCCACAACTGCGTTCTCCAGTTACAGAATGCCTTGGCTTGTTGCCAATCAACACCGACAACTGGATAGTCGTCGAAAGCTGGGTGATTAAAGTAGTTTCGAGTCATCGGCTCATTGTAAGAGTACCCGAAGTCTCTGATCCAGCATAGTTCGTCTGGATAGATATTCACCTCTTCTGACTCTATCTGCTCTGCGCGAGATACCCCTCGCGCCGCAGCCTGCCAATCTCTCCACTCGTAGTAGTAGTTGAGCTTTCTATCGTCAAGCTCTCTACCATTGATCGCTTCTTCGTCCTGGTAAAACATCTCGTCCAGCTCTTCGCTGTCCCAGTCGAGTTCCCATTCCCAGTCGATCTTCTCATTACCGAAGTCATCTTCGATAAAGTCGCCCATGATCACATGGCCGATTGAGTCTCTGACGTAATGGACGAATTGACGATACTCATTGTTTGTGATTTCTGTGTCGTCCATCCAAAATCCGACGATCGAAATGCTCTTCGGTCGCTGAATGTTGGTACTGAACATGTCTTGATCGCTCTGTCCGATATGAAGTGTTCCGGATGGCACGTATACCATTCCATAAGGGTTGATCCCTCCATATTTCGGTCGATCCTCCACGCCTATGAGCTCTCCATAATCTCCGGAGGACCCACAGGATGCCATCAATATTACAACGAAGGTTGCAGCAATACCTCGAAGTAAATAATCAAGTTTTTTCATCGTAGTCGAGTTAGTAATAACTGTAAGCTGTCCCTGCTTAAGGCAGCCAAAGATAATACATTGACAAACATTCACAATAAATTAATCTGTTGTTAGACTTGCCCCTCTGTAAGGATAAAGTCTTCCCCTGACAGATGCAAACGCAGTAGTGGAGCAGATTATTTTGGCGAAAGCCGATACTAGTCCAAAAACCTAGGATTGTGGATCACGGGAACTCTTTGCGCCTCTCCGATACGACGGCCCAAATTGTAGACCACCATGATCTCATGGGAGCCGGAGTGGACCGAGTTTAGACTACTCAAGCCCAGGTCATAAGCATAGTTCGCCACCCATCGCTCGCCTAGTCTGAGCGTGGCCAAGAGCACTATCGCATCGGCATTTGGCCCATTGATACCGCGATACCCTAGTCCTGCACCATACATGTCTCTGTAGACAGCCCAAGCATGGAGTTCGCTCTGCCACATGACCAGATCTGACTTGAGCTGGATCGCTGCTCGAGCTACAAGATCCTGACTGAATTCATACTGTGACTGCAGGAATATCTGAAGGTCGGATACCTGATCGATGGCGATGTTACTGCTATTATCCGTCAACGGCCCAGCTAGAAGATTACTCCACTGTATGCCACCCTCTAGGAGATCAGTGATGACATAGAACGCGACGCCTGCAAATGGGGTGAAGCTCGCAATCTGGGATTCTACTAAGGCTGGATCATTGTGTGAAAAGCTTCCATCCCTGTATATTCCTTCACGGGCTCTGAGCAGACTTCCGTCAAATGTCTTTTGGAATGCACCAAGTTGGATACCAGCTGATAGGTAACCAAACTCCATCTCGCGGACGTGATTATAGCTCAATGAGAGTCTCAGATTTTGCTCTACCCCTAGGCTTTCATTGTGAAGGGACGCACCTAGGGCACCTCGCAGACGATAAACTGGGGCATGTCCAGTGATCCACTGAGACTCAGGGCTGCCTGCAAGTCCATTCCACTGACTCCTGTAAACCGCAGCACCAGTAAGTGTGCCATCAAATCCTGCGTAGGCAAAATTGGCCTGATAAGGATTGAAGGCGGTAAGACTATATTGAGGAGCTTGCTGTGCCCAACTCGATGTACCTATGACAAATAAGACGATGAGTACTATAAACTTGCTCCGAGTGCAAAATCTCTGAGATCTCGTCAAATTCATATTGTCATCAAGCAAGGTCACCATGTAGATCAACGAATATAGGTGTCGTTGAGTTGTCAAGGACTTTTGGATCGCTGTGATCTATCAAAGACCTCACCAGCGAACGATTATTGACGTCTATATTACTACTGTATTTGATTACAAATTCCTTTGAGTCAGACTCATCTCTAAAGCTTTCTCCTATGCAAGCAATCACACTACGAACAACTGTCATGCTGCTTCTCTGCAACTCTCTCCTAATTGCGGCAGTTGCGAGAGACTGCTACATCACAGAAGACAAGATTCCTATCTCCGCAGTCAAAGTCTATGAGACCACAGCACAGATCCAAAGACAAGGACGCATCTCACTGGATACTGACCAAAAGATGATTGTCATCTCAGGACTCTCACCCTATCTGCTGGAGGAATCTGTGCGCGTATCGAGCACAGGCGACTTCCAGCTTTTGTCCGTCAAGGTCCTCACAGACTATGGTGACCGTATAGATTACTCCTCGGAGATAGAGACGTTGATAGCAAAGAATACCGAGCTGAGTCTTCGTATCAAGAAGCTCGAAGCCTCAAAGCGAGTACTGACAGAGGAGTACAATCTGCTTGTGGCCAATCGAGTCCTAGAAGCTGGTCAGCAAGGCTCAGATCTTGATCAACTCAAGGCTACTGCACAGTACTATCGAGAACGACTCGAGGCCATCGAGCATCGAAAGCTAGACATCGATGCAGAGATTACTGGTCTATCTGCGGAGATGTCTCAGCTCCAAGAACAAATCACTGATCTCAGACAACCAGTAAGCACTTCTGCCACAAAAAGCGTCGCAGTAGAAATCATCAATACAAGAGCGCAGTCAGTGGAGCTGACCATAGACTACATGGTAGCAGGAGCTGGCTGGTCCAGTCACTATGATCTCAAGGTGGATGATCTCGCAGACGGGATCACCTTGATACACAAAGCACAAATCTGGCAAAACACTGGCGTAAACTGGGACGATGTCCAAGTGTCCTTGAGCACAGCACAGCCTACCGCCTCCGCTTCTCATCCGGCACTCAAGCCGTGGTGGCTGTCTCGACAAGAATTTCGTCAGCGAGACTATGACGCAGAAGATAGAAGATATGAGCACCTTCCTTACAATCCTGCTGTACGTGAGATCAGGGGAATCATCACTGATCGCAGTGGTGAACCGCTCATTGCAGCGACTGTAGAGTTTGTAGGTCATCCAGTCGGAACAAGCACGGATGTAGATGGGAGCTATCGCATGAAAGTACCTGTAGGTGCTCGGCGCATAAGGGTAAGCTATGTAGGTTTCAAACCAATCGAACTCAACATTTTCGCTTCTCAAATGGACTTATCGCTACAAGAGGGATTAATGCTAGATGAATTAGTCGTAACAGGCAAGCTATCAGGTATTCGAGGATCAAAATCTGAAAGAGCTAACTACTATGTAGATGGAGTACGAGTATCTGACGATCTCATACAAGCCGGAAATGTCCTCAGCACGGAAATACAGCGGAGCACTAGCGTCGAGTATCTCATTGATGTGCCCGTCACCGTGCAGTCAGGCGATGATGACAAAAATGTGACTGTCGCAAAACATCAGCTAGAGACGAGCTACGAGCATCATGCCACGCCAAAACTAGATCCCAATGTCTATCTCATAGCACTGATGACGGACTGGGACCAGTACTCATTCCCAGATGGAAAGACGAATCTCTATCTAGAAGGTGGATATGTCGGCAGCTCCTATCTCAACTTCAGCGCAGAGACATCAGATAGTATAAAAATCTCGCTGGGTAGAGATGAAAATGTAGTCGTCCAGCGCAATCCGATTGCCCTGAAAAATCGCAACACATTTTTGACAGGAAAGCGTGTGGCAAAGCGTGCCTATGAATACAAGATTCGCAATCGCCGCTCATCCACCTCTCGGCTGATCCTTCATGATCAGATTCCCGTGAGCACAGAAAAAGAGATCGTCATAGACTATACCGCCGCAGGTGCTGAAATCAACGAAGACACGGGCGAACTCACATGGACTATCAATCTAGCTCCGTCAGAAGAAGTATCCAGAGAGATGCGCTTTGAGGTCAAGTATCCAAAACATATGAGACTCAAGCTGTAGTGCATTTTGCCGAAAGGCAGACACATACACATAGAGAATTGACATATATTTATTTCCTCTAATGCGATTTTGCTTGTTGTATCGTGCTACCTTATCCTTTTCTCTATTCGTCATGTCCCTCGGGCTCATGGCACAGAATCCCTTTGACCTTAAGCATAAGCTCAACAAGGAGCAGCTTGAGGAAATCAGGGCAGCAGAACAAATCAAAGCAGATATCACCACAGTCGAAGAGTCATCAGCAACTACCGCGGTCATTGAAGAAGCGGGTAGCTCCTCCCCAATTTCTCCCATCACGACAAGCTCAGAGACAGTCAGAGCAGAAGTCACTAGTGACATCCTACCTGAAGAAGAAGAAAAAAAAGAGGAAGCCTTGCTCCCTCCAGTAGCTGAAGAGCTAAGAGTAGAAGCCATACCTTCCGAAACTGAGAAAGCTAGCACTGATCGCAATCCTGGCGCAGCTATGACTACTCCCGGAGCCCGACTAGAAATCAGTGATGAACTCCCAAGATACCGGCCTGAGAGAGCGAAGGAGTTTGATAATCCCTTTGATATGGTACCCAAGGCGAGTGATGAATCTATCGCTGCTGCGAGGTCTAGACCCAAAGCGCGCATCAAGAAACCAAATTCTAAAGTTCCAAACAGTGCAGCCGAACCTAGCGATAGCCCAGAGAAGCGTACTGAGAAACCAGCTTCACAAGCCATCACTGACTCCCCACCCGGACAAGATGCAGAGCCAAGCACTCTTGAGGATGGAGAAAATGCAAGTAGTGCTGGACTCAGTACGAGCCCTGCATCATCAGCTCTAGAGGAGGACGCAACAGCTGGTGACCGTCGTGTCACCGAAGTATTTTCTGGGTCGGACATCGAGAAATTGATTGTCACCAATGACAATATCAAAAGCGCACCCAATAAATTGATCCTCTTCTGGATCCTACTGCTCGTATCTCTCATCGGCAGCATGTTTATCTACTTGGAGCGCAGCCTCATCGCCAATCTTTTCAAGTCGATCAACAATCACAATCTACTTGACCTGATGTTTCGAAAGCGAAACTCCAATACCAATATCGTCTACTCAGCACTCTATGTACTTTTCTTTCTCAATGCAGGAGTCTTCATTTACTTGAGTCTACAGCACTATATCAAGTTGCCGGGATACCTCTATTTGGTCTATGCCATTGCCGGAGTCACGGGTATCTATTTGCTCAAGCATTTTGTGCTCTTAGCACTAGGCTGGGTTTTTCCTTTGGAGCGGATGATGAAAAGTTACAGCTTCTCAATCATCGTCTTCAATGTGGTCGGTGGCCTTCTCTTGTTACCTATCAACTTCTTCATGGCATTTGGTCAAGCCGACCTGGCAAAATGGTCGATGATCGCTGGATTTGGGATCTTCATATTATTTTATATCTTGCGCAATCTCCGCAATACTCTCATGGCATGGCCCATCGCGAGCAGATCAGGTTTTCATTTTATGTTATACCTTTGCACCGTGGAATTGATGCCTCTAGCAGTGCTTTGGAAAGCAGTGTCCTAGGCAGATTTACAACTTGAGCAAAGCCATTTTGGATGCAGGAAGCTAAGACTGTTGTCAAAGAGACGTATAAAAAGGTAAAGACAATCCTCGTCTCTCAACCAAAGCCAGTAAGATCACCCTACTATAGACTTGAGCAGAAGTATGGACTTCAGATTGATTGGAGACCATTCATTCACGTAGAGTCGGTCACAGAGAAGGAATTTCGCAAAGCACGTTTGAGACCGGATGAGTATTCGGCGGTCATATTTTCGAGCAATCATGCTATCGAAAACTACTTCAGGATGTGCGAAGAAATGCGCATCAAGGTGAGTAGCGAGATGAAGTACTTCTGTCTTACAGAGGCGATCGCAAACTACCTCCAGAAGTTCATCGTATATCGCAAGAGAAAGGTCTTTGTCGGTAAGAGAAATATCGAGGATCTCGAGACGGCGCTCATGAAACACCGTACGAAAGAGAAGTTTCTACTTCCTTGCTCTAATCTCGGTGCACTTCCTATCACTAAGTTCTTGACTGAAAAAGAATTTGACTGGAAAGAAGCGATGATGTACAAGACGGTAAGTAGTGATCTTTCTGATCTTGCGGACATCACCTATGACATTCTAGTCTTCTTCAGCCCACTAGGCATCCAGAGTTTGTACGAGAACTTTCCAGACTTCAAGCAAAATGAGACTCGCTTGGCCATCTTCGGCAATAGCACGTCAAAAGCTGTGGAGGAAAAAGGTCTTCACATCAATATCAAGGCTCCTGCACCAGGCATCACTAGTATGACTATGGCTCTGGAGAAGTACATTCAGGTCTCCAATAAAGGCTAGTACATCCAGTCCCACAGGCAGCAACTCATCCAAAGACTCTCTCAGCCGCTACCAGGTGCTGCGGCACATTGGGTTCTGGCACCAAGTGGTAGACCTATATCCTATGCCTCAGAGGATCTGGCTTCCGCCAAAAAAGCAGCCGTCATGATCTGTCTCTATCCCAAAGATGGTGAAGAGCACATTGTCCTCATGCAGCGCAATACGCATGACCAGGATCGTCACAGCGGCCAGATCAGCTTACCCGGTGGCAAGTACGAAGACACTGATCTCGATCTCGAGCACACGGCTCGACGTGAGTTCTGCGAAGAGATGGGTGTAGATGCACAAACGCTTGAGCTCCTGGGAAGACTCACAGATATCTACATACCTGTCTCTGGATTCCTAGTAGCGGCATATGTCGCTTTCGCGAAAATGCCTATCAACTTTGAGCCCGATCGATCAGAAGTCGATCGTATCATACAGCTGCCCGTCAAAGACTTGATCGATATGGATATCACGAGATCGACAGTCACCGCCGGCCATATGAAAATCAAAGTGCCGTCATTTGTCCACCACGGTGATATCATCTGGGGTGCGACCAGTATGATCTTGCAAGAATTTAGACAGCTTTTGCGATAGCCCTTGCCCGTAACTTTGTGGTCGTGGAAACCAAACTCATGAGCCTTGCTCGTGTTTAAACACTGTATGACCATGCATCCAGCTCAAGCCGCGCCCTATGAGGCGACACATAAGATCAGAATCGTCACAGCTGCATCACTCTTTGATGGGCATGACGCAGCCATCAATATCATGCGTCGCATCATGCAGCGCACGGGAGCGGAGATCATCCATCTCGGACACAATCGCTCTGTACAAGAAATCGTAGAATGCGCGATCCAAGAAGATGTGCAAGGCATCGCCATCACCTCTTACCAAGGTGGTCATGTAGAATATCTCAAATACATGTATGACCTCCTTCAGAAGGCAGGCTGTGGTCATATCAAGATATTCGCAGGCGGTGGTGGCACGATCCTACCCGCAGAGATCAAAGAACTACAGGACTACGGGATTACGCGCATCTACAGTCCAGATGACGGTCGAGAGATGGGGCTCCAAGGCATGATCAATGATGTGATCCAGCACTGCGACTTTGCCATCGGAGCCAAGCTCAATGGTGAACTCAAAAGCCTTGAGCCCACTCAGCATCATGCCATCGCCCGACTCATCTCACATGTAGAAAACTATCCAGAGCAAGCAGAGTCTCTGATATCACAGATCAAGTCTCAAAGTGCAAAGAAGCAAGCTCCTGTGCTAGGAATCACAGGTACAGGTGGTGCGGGTAAGTCTAGTCTGGTCGATGAGGTCATCAGACGTTTTCTGCTCGACTTCCCAGAGCTCAATCTTGCGGTCCTCTCTATCGATCCGACCAAGAGAAAGACCGGCGGGGCTCTATTGGGCGATCGGATCAGGATGAATGCGATCAGCAATGAACGGGTATACATGCGTAGCCTCGCCACCAGACAAGCCAATCTGGCACTTTCCAAGCATATCAAATCAGCGCTTGAAATCCTCAAGGCTTTTGGCTTTGACCTGATCATCCTAGAGACATCAGGCATCGGTCAGTCAGATACTGAGATCGTCGATCATTCAGACATCTCGATGTACGTGATGACACCAGAATACGGTGCTGCAAGCCAGCTCGAGAAAATCGATATGCTCGACTTTGCAGACCTCATAGCCATCAATAAATTTGACAAGCGAGGCGCTCTGGATGCCCTCAGAGATGTCAAAAAGCAATATGTCCGGAACCACAATGCTTGGGATCTTGCTGATGAGAAGATTCCTGTGGTAGGCACCATTGCCTCGCAGTTTAGCGATCCCGGCACCAATCAGCTCTACAAAAGCTTAATGGGCATTCTTCAAGAAAAAACACATTTTGGCGAAAGCTCAGAGATCAATCTTCGCACGGGTGAGTCTGAAAAGATCTACATCATACCGCCAAGTCGGGTACGCTATCTCTCGGAGATCGCAGAGAACAATCGCAGCTACGATCAGCGGGCAGAAAAGCAAAGCAAGATCGCTACTCAGCTTTATAGTATCGAAAACAGCCTGCAGCTCATCGAGGACCAAACGGCACAGGCACTCTTGGATGCCAAGCGCGAAGAGCTCAGACAAGATCTGGATCGTGAGAGCCTAGAGCTCATTGAATCATGGCCAAGCCTACGTGACGCCTACAAGGAAGACGAGTATGTGTACAAAGTCAGGTCACGCGATATCAAAGTGCAGACCTACACGACATCACTAAGTCACAATAAGATACCGCGAATCTCCTTACCGAGATATCGCGACTACGGAGAGATTCTCAGATGGCGTATGCAAGAAAACGTTCCTGGCCAATTTCCCTTCACGGCTGGTGTATTTCCCTTCAAGCGCAAGGGTGAAGATCCGACCAGGATGTTTGCCGGAGAGGGCAATCCAGAGCGCACCAACAAGCGCTTTCATTACCTCGCCTCTGATATGCCGGCGGCAAGACTTTCCACAGCCTTTGATAGCGTGACGCTCTATGGCGAAGATCCAGATCACAGGCCCGATATCTACGGGAAAATCGGCAATAGCGGTGTCAGCATATCGTCGCTAGACGATGCCAAGAGGCTTTATTCTGGCTTTGACCTCTGCGATCCAAAGACCTCAGTATCCATGACCATTAATGGTCCCGCTGCCACGATCACCGCATTTTTCCTCAATGCTGCCATCGATCAACAGTGCGAACGCTACATCCGAGAGCATCAGCTGGAAGATCGTGTAGAAGCAGCTCTCAAGCGCAAGTATGACGACCGCGGCATCGCTCGTCCTGTATATCGTGGTGATCTCCCCAAAGGCAATGATGGTCTTGGCACAGTGCTACTAGGCATCACAGGAGATGAGGTGCTAGACGAGAGCGCTTACGCGCAAATGAAAGAACGAGCACTCAAAGCGGTGCGTGGCACTGTACAAGCTGATATCCTCAAAGAAGATCAGGCACAGAACACTTGCATTTTCTCTACAGAGTTTTCACTCAGTCTCATGGGTGATATGCAGCAGTACTTCATCGATCAAGGTGTCAGAAATTTCTATTCGGTGTCGATCAGCGGCTATCACATTGCAGAAGCGGGAGCTAATCCTATCACGCAGCTCGCCTTTACCCTGGCCAATGGCTTCACCTTTGTCGAGTACTACCTCAGCAGAGGTATGGACATCGACGCATTTGCGCCCAATCTGAGTTTCTTCTTTAGCAATGGTGTGGATCCTGAGTACGCGGTGATAGGCCGTGTGGCACGGCGCATTTGGGCGAAAGCCCTCAAATACAAGTATGAGGCTGGAGAAAGATCACAAAAACTCAAGTACCACATCCAGACCTCAGGTAGATCCCTGCACGCTCAGGAGATCTCATTCAATGACATCCGTACCACCCTGCAAGCACTCTATGCTATCTATGACAATTGTAACTCTCTGCATACCAATGCCTATGACGAGGCTATCACTACACCCACGGAAGAAAGCGTGAGACGAGCAGTCGCGATCCAGATGATCATCAATCACGAACTCGGTCTGGCCAAAAACGAAAATCCGCTCCAAGGCTCCTTCATCATAGAGGAGCTCACCGATCTCGTAGAAGAAGCCGTGCTATCTGAATTTGACAGGATCACAGATCGTGGTGGAGTCCTAGGTGCCATGGAGACCATGTACCAGCGAGGCAAGATCCAAGAAGAGAGTCTGCACTATGAGATGCTCAAGCATACGGGAGAATACCCGATCATCGGTGTCAATACATTTTTGTCCAAAGACGGATCACCCACTGTACTTCCACAAGAGGTCATCCGATCCACCAAGGATGAAAAGATCAGCCAAATAGATGAGCTTGGCAGACTGCATCAAGCCAATGAAGAGACTAGAAAATCAGCTCTTCTCCAACTCAAACAGAAAGCTTTGAAAAATGAAAATCTCTTTGAGGAACTCATGACTACAGTGAAAAGCTGTTCTCTCGGGCAGATCACCCATGCCCTCTATGAAGTCGGAGGGCAATATAGACGGAATATGTAGAGATAAAGAGATTGAGCTCTATGACATTCAAGGCGAAGCTGATCGACGAGGACCACTACTATGACCTGAGGAGGAAGCAACTCATGGCTACACTTGTCCTTGTGATACCGATTGGTGTAGCCATCAACTTCCTAGAGCTGAAAGGCTGGCTCTTGTGGTCAGTCCTGGCGATTGCAGCCATACTCGGATATGTCATGTACCGATCGGGTCTGATGATCAAGTCCTTGACCAATCAAAGTAGTATTATCATCACCCCTAAGCTCATACAAATCCAAAAAGGAAAAAAGATCGTGGAGACACTGGAAGTCCAGCAATACGAGCAGATTCTGGTAGAGACAAAATATGGTCTGCAACACGATGACCTCAGTGATATCAAGAATGAGATCGCGGGTCGACCTAGTAGAAACAGGATAGAATTTCACGGATATGGCCAATCCCGAGCCTTTGACATGCAGATTGAATCGCACTACATGATCCATCAACTCGGAGATATCATCGAGGCATGGCAGGCTACATCCATTGAGGTCAGCACCCTCACTACATAGGGCACTCCAACTAAAAATCCTATATTTCTGATCGTGCGACACTGCCTACTCTGCATATGTCTGATCATCGGAAGTATGATAATGGCGCAAGACCTGAGTCTCGCCCAGCTCGAACAAGATGCCAAAACTCTGCATGGATACGATCGACTCATAGTACTCAATGAGCTCAGTGATCGATACCATGATTTATCACCGCGCAAAGCTCTTAGGTACGCTAGGCAAGCCACTGATCTCAGCGAAAATCTCTACGATAATGTGACGGTCACAGACAGTGCCGCACAGCATGCACATACCGAGTCCTACTGGCAACTGGGCAGAGCATATCATAAGAGAGAAGACTATATCCTGGCTCGTGATGCGCTAGAACAAGCACGCAATCTAGCCATCACATACGCTCTTGATGATCTCAGATCTCAGATAGATCCTCTCACGCAAGATATCAGAGAGCGGATCGCAAGAGGTGAAGTGAAGGACAATATCTTCAAGAAGACAGCAAATAAAATCCGAATCGGGGAAGCGGTGCGCGAAACACGTAAGGATGTCACCATCGAGTCCCAGCTCTCCAAAGCACGTACTCATGAGACGAACAAAGAATATGCTGAGGCCATCGAGGACTATGAGACAGCCATTGAGATGCTCAAAGACAAGGGCCGTGATGATCGTATCACAGAAATCAGCGCATCTATAGCATCTCTAGAGGATAGCCTGTCCATATCATCTGATGTATCCAAAGTCATTGATTCGATCCAAACTGAGTATATCCCACCGACAATTCTAAATCCTGTTGTCTTGGATCAGGCAGATACTGCTGAGCTAGCGACACTTGAAAAATCCATAGCACAATCACGCAATCAACAAGAAAGACTCAAAGATCTTTCTGACAAGGCAATCCGAGAGAATGACGCAGTCAGTGCCATCAACTACTTCAAAGAGTATCAAAGTCTGAGTCAACGCATCTTCCAAGACTCTGTACGAGCTGCGGAGATCGAAAAGGATAGACAGCGAGCAATCCAGACACTCGAGCAAGAGAAAAAGCTGACCGAATATGAGCTTCTGGCCGCACGATCCGAAGAAGAAAAGCAAAAGCGCATCAAAAATATTTTCACCTTGCTCACCGGACTCGTCTTAGGCACGCTGATGGTGATATTTTACTTCTATCGGGTCAAGCAAAAGGCATATACACAGCTTGAAGAGACCAAAGGTCAACTAGAGAGTGCTGAGGCAAGAATCAAGAAACTCCTTGAACAGCAAGTGTCGAGTGATGTTGCATCTGCCCTGCTCGCAGAGGGTAATCTGGCCGATGGACAGGCAAGCTTTGCTGCCATCATGTTTCTTGATATCGCAGGCTTTACGCCCATAGCTCAAGAAATGGATGCCAAGGAGCTCATCGCATACCAAAACCAAGTCTTTGGCTACATCATGGATATCATAGAGTCTCATCGTGGAGTCGTCAATCAGCTCCTGGGCGATGGCTTCATGGCCAGTTTTGGCGCACCGATCTCTCATGGAAATGATGCCCAACATGCTTACGATGCTGCCCTAGAGATACTCAGAAAACTCAAGGAGCTCAATCAGAATAGTGATATACCACCCACTGAAGTGCGGATTGGAATCCAGGCTGGAGATATCGTCACAGGAAATGTCGGCAATGAAAATCGTAAACAGTTTTCTGTCACTGGGAATGCGGTCATCACTGCTGCTCGTCTCGAACAGTTGAACAAAAAGTACAATAGTTCGCTCATCATCACACAGGCCATGCATGAGCTCCTGGATGACAACTCGACAGACATGTCGATCGTCGCAGAGAGTGCGCTACTCAAGGGGAGGAGTGAATCCCTTGACATACTGATCTATTCTTAGGTCGGAGTTTTTGTCTCTATTGAGATTTGTACCTTAGAGCAAAGCAGACGACAATGAAAAAAATAGCCTCCTTAGGCATGCTGTTTCTGGTGTTCTCACACTTGATAGCACAAGATATAGACAGGGCTCACCCAAGCTATCAAAGTGCCAAGCAGTGGTTACCTGGTCTCGTAGAGCTCCTCGCCATACCCAATGACGCCAACCATCCAAGTGACATCGAGAAAAATGTGCTCTGGTGCGAGTCCGTGCTTGGTGAGCGTGAATTTGACACCCAACGTCTAGAAACAGCTACTGTCCCCCTGCTACTCGCGCTACCAAAGCATGTAGACAAAGAAAAGCCCACTGTGCTCTTCTACTTTCATATTGACGGGCAGCCAGTGGATCCGCAGTTTTGGTTTCAAGAAGATCCTTACATCGCAAGCCTCAAGAAACAAGTCCCTGCACAAGGATGGGTAGATATGGATCTTGATAAGTTGTATGAGGGTGAGCCTGATGCGGAGTGGCGGATTTTCGCCAGGTCCGCATCTGATGACAAGTCTCCCTTCGTCATGTTTTTAGCTGCCTTAGATGCCTTTCGGCAAAATGAAAAATCGCTTCCCTACAACCTGAAGGTCATCTTGGACTTCGAAGAAGAGAAAGGTAGTCCTAGACTCGCCAAGGCCGTGGAAGAAAACAAGGCGGTCCTTCAATCAGATTATCTCATCATTTTTGACGGCCCTAAGCATCTGAGCAATGTACCGACCATCAGCTATGGGGCCCGAGGCATCACCACGCTCACGATCAAGACATTTGGTCCTAAGTTGCCTCTTCACTCAGGACACTATGGCAACTATGCTCCCAATCCAGCTCTCCGGCTCAGCAAGCTGCTGGCCGGGATGAAAGACGACAATGGTCGTGTCTCAATCCCTGGTTACTACGACGGAATCACATTGGACGAAGAGACCAAAAAGATTCTCGCTGCAGTACCTGATGATGAGCAACAGATCAGGCTCAAAATCGGCATCGGTGAGATCGATCAAGTCGGCGCGAATTACCAAGAAGCACTGCAGTATCCGTCGCTTAACATCCGAGGCATGTCGAGTGCTTGGGTAGGTGAAGAGGTACGAACGATCGTGCCTGCAACGGCTGTCGCCGAAATAGACCTCAGGCTAGTGGTCGAAGCAGATGGTGACACACTCAAATCTCTCGTCAAGGAATATATTCAATCCCAAGGCTATCATCTTATGACTGAGTCGCCAAGCAATCTTGAGAGACTACAACATCCAAAGATCTGCCAGATCTCCGAGCGAGGTGTCACAAGAGCTTTCCGTACCGATATGGATAGCCCGCTCGGCATATGGACCTATGAGTGCATCAAAAGAGAATTTGGGACCGAGCCTGTACGAATCAGAACTATGGGTGGCACATTGCCTACCTCACCATTTATCAGTACACTCGCTGTGCCGGCTGTCATCGTCCCACTGGTCAATAGTGATAATAACCAGCACAGCCCCAATGAAAATTTGAGAATCGGCAATTACTTTGATGGTGCTAAGACCATCTATTCCTTGCTCAGCACTAAGCCTGAATAATCAATGATCAAGAAGCTCTTGTATATAGTAGTACTTGCCCTACTCAACTGCTTTACAGCAGATGCTACTGAGGAGCTCAAGGTCGGCTATGCTAGCGCACCGCCATTCATCCTGGAAGATGAGACTGTACATGGTATATCCATATTCCTTTGGCAAGAGATCGCACGTGATCTCAATATCGACTACAAACTTGAAGAAAAGAGCTTTCCCGAACTTCTCAACGCACTTGAATCTGGAGAAATAGATCTCGTCATCAATCCTCTGACAATGACGCAAGACAGATACCAAAATTTTGACTTTACTTACCCCTTTTATGCTTCGCATAGTGTGGTTGCCAAGCACCACATACCAGCTTGGATGCGATTCAAAAGTCTTCTTTCTAGTATATTCTCTAGCAATTTCCTCTCGACCTTTTTAGTGCTGAGTTTTTTAATTTTCACCTTTGGATTTCTTACTTGGCTCTTTGAGCGAAATCACGAGTCTAGCCACTTCCGCAAAGGTCATAAAGGGATTTGGGATGGTATATGGTGGTCGGTCGTCACTATGACGACAGTAGGCTATGGCGACAAAGCCCCAAAAACCCGGGGAGGCAAAATCACAGCGCTCATTTGGATGTTTAGCGGCTTACTATTTATCTCTGGATTGACCGCGACCATAGCATCTTCTTTGACAGTAGATCGCATCGCCTTTGACAGCACGAAGTTGAATGAGCTGCAAAATCAAAAGGTCGGCACCGTGAGTAACTCAAGTTCCAATGATTTTCTTCGCAGTAATTTTTTCAGAAAAGTCAGATCATACTCCAATGTGCAAAAAGGACTAGATGATCTCAAGGGACATCGTATTGATGCTTTTGTCTACGACGAACCAATTCTGCAATACTATACCAGCGAATACGACGAATATGCCAATATCGAAATTCTAGACTATAAATTCAAGGTGCAGTTCTATGCCTTTGGGATGCCACATGGTCGCGACTCACTGATGAATGAGATCAATCATGCCATATTGGATGTCATTGATAGCAGAGATTGGTACACAGCTCTCAACGAATATGGCTGTGGTGACTTAGACTAGAGTAGTGAAAGTAGCAGTCATAGGAGCAGGGGCAGCTGGGTATTTCGCTGCGATTCAGGTGAAGCACAACTTCCCAAATGCGGAGGTTGATATTCTTGAAAAAACCAATAAGGTACTCAGCAAGGTATTGATTTCTGGCGGTGGAAGATGCAATGTCACCAATGCGGAATCATCTCAAAGCACCTTTGCTAAAGCCTATCCCCGTGGTAAAAACCTCATGAAAAAACTCTTGAAGCGCTGGAATAATCAAGACACGATCCAGTGGTTTGAAAATCGAGGAGTAGACATCTATGCACAAGAAGATCAACGGATGTTTCCCACCAGTGACAACAGCGAGAGTATTGCCAACTGTCTCATTCAAGAAGCCAAGAGTCTAGGTGTCAGACTCCTCTGCAAAATGCGCGTGGACAGACTCGAGCCAGCCACAGATAAAATCGTTCTTCACTTCTCAGATGATCGGAAAGTCTATGACAAGGTCATTGTCTGTACGGGCGGCTCTCCCAAAAAATCTGGCTTACTATGGCTAGAAGACCTCGGACATGAGATCGTGGATCCGGTGCCAAGTCTATTTACCTTCAATATTCCAGATACTCATTTGCACAAGCTTATGGGTCTGAGCGTAGCTAAGGTCGTTTGCAGAATACCCAGTCTCAAGCTCAGCAACGAGGGTCCTGCACTCATCACACATTGGGGGCTCAGTGGACCTGCCATCCTCAAGTTGTCCGCCATAGCAGCTAGAGATCTTGCAATCACAAACTACCGATTTGACATCTTGATGAGCTGGAGTCATGAAGTCAGACAAGAAGTCGTCTTCGGGCAGCTGCAAGACATATTTGGGCGACAGCCAAAGAAAAAAATTACCAATATTTCTTTCCATGAATTTCCCCAGCGTATGTGGGAATACCTCCTAGATCGTGCTCAGATTCCTGAACATAAAATCTGTGCAGAACTTTCCAAAAAAGATCTCAACAGGCTCGCACATACTCTGAGTAATGATGCGTACGAGGTGCACGGAAAGACAACTTTCAAAGAAGAGTTCGTCACTTGTGGTGGCATTAGTCTCGATGGGATAGATCATCAGACTATGCAAAGCAAGGCCATTCAAGGACTGTACTTTGCAGGTGAGGTCCTCGACATCGACGGCATCACTGGAGGATTTAATTTTCAAGCGGCCTGGACGACGGCCTATATCGCTGCGCAACTTCAATAGCTTCAAAATGGAAATCGCGTATCACAGGACAATCCTCAAGACAAAGACACTCTTTCGCATCTCGAGAGACGCCTATAGTCAAAGAGAAATCTTGGTCGTCAGAATCTCAGCGGACGGACAGCACGGATATGGAGAATTATCTGAGCATCCTTACTACAAGTCAGATATCAATGCGCAACTTGACCAATTGAAAAGCCTTCGAGACAATTTCCCCTTGACATTCACCTCCGCTGCCCAGTTTCTCGAAGCAATAAGTGCTCAGCACCTTCATCCATTTTTATTAAGTGCACTAGATACAGCTGCACATGATCTAGAAGCTAAGACGAAGAATATATCCATCGCGCAACTACTCAAAATAAAGCAAGCGACTCAAGCGAATACGATGTATACCATAGGCATGGATGGGATCAAAAAGATGCAGCAAGACATCATCGCTCATCCGTGGCCACTGTATAAAATAAAACTTGGAAATGACAAAGTCATTGAGACGATAAGTGCTCTACGGGATGTCACTTCATCAGCATTCTGTATCGATGCCAACTGTTCATGGACAAAAAATCAGCTGCTAGCATTTACCCAAAGACTGGCCGAATTGAATGTGCTATTCATAGAGGAGCCTCTCGGAAGAGAAAAATCACAAGAAACGAAAGATGTCCTTGAAGACATTCCCATCCCAATAGTCGCCGACGAAAGCTGTTGCAATATGGATGATCTCAAGGCCTGCCTCGGTGGCTATCACGGTATCAATATCAAGTTGATGAAAGTCGGTGGATATCGAAAAGCACTAGAAATGATGGAACTCGCCCAAAAAGAAGGAATGTTTGTCATGGGAGGCTGTATGATGGAATCATCCATCGGCATCAGTCATCTTGCACAAGTATGTAGTGACATGAAATACCTCGATATGGATAGCAATGTGCTGATCGCAAATGATATTGCGGAAGGTGCCATGATGCAAAAAAAATCAGTTCGCTACGGAAATGGCCCTGGCTTGGCTGCAGAAATCCATGATACAGTATCGTCAAGTTTTCATACCATTTGACATGAAGAGTAGATATCGTAAAATACTCATGACGCTCTGCTTGCTCTCCACTTATGCAATCGACATATCTGACCTGCAAGCTCAGCATCCATATGTGGTAAAGACATCTGCAGAGATTGAAGCATCTCTCAAGTCTGGAGAGATCCGTACATCTCGTGCAGCTCTATTGTATTCTTTCATCGGAGAATATCATCGCTCGATCAGTCTTACAGATATTCCGGTATCTTGGGGAGTAGACACGCTTGATCTCTCAAGCTACCGCACCGTCGATGCTCTGAGTCATATCTTGCAGGAAGCAGAAGATCATCAGATTGTCATCATTAGCGAAAATCATCTGAGACCTCAGCATCGATTATTCGCTAGAGAGTTGCTGACTGGTCTTTCTGCACTTGGATACCGGCATCTCGGGATGGAGACATTAGCCAGTCCCCAAAATGGGTATGAACTCATGGACAAAGATCTACATGAGCGTGGCTATCCCCTTGACAATCCGCTCACAGGTACATATACCATGGAGCCCGCTATGGCCCATCTTGTCCGCGAGGCACTGGATCTGGACTATCGGCTATTCGCCTATGAGCGACGAGAAAAAATTAATGGCCTCGACAGAGATGAAATACAAGCAAATCACATCGTCACCTATCTCCATGACCATCCTCAAGAAAAAGTGGTCATCCTATGTGGATTTCATCACGTGGTAGAATCAAGCATCCTCAAACGAGGTAGAAATTACTGGATGGCAAAACTCCTAAAGGACAGTACAGGAATCGATCCACTGACGATCTATCAAGACAACTTCACAGAGAAAGTACAGTATGACTCACATCCACTAGTCCACAGTAAAAATGTAGAAGCGCCGTCTGTCTTGGTAGATACAAGGGGGCATGTCGTGAAGCCTACAGCCAATGTCGATATCGAAGTCATGCATCCGGTGACTCACTATATATCTGGACGACCACAATGGCTTTATTTTACAGATGAGCATCAAGCTGTCAATATTCCATCGACTGAAATTGATCTTAACTACCCCGTTATTGTTAGTGCTTACTTTGCAGAAGAAAAATCAGGAGTAGCGGCCGATCGTATAGAACTCAAAGATCCATACGACAGAAAAAAGCTTATACTCGCACCAGGTGAATATCTGATCAAAATCGATGACGGCCAACAGGAGGCAGAGCTCCCGTTGACCGTCGAGTAATACTCCTTGATTTTATTGAAGGTCCAGAAAGACACCAACGTTATATGATGGAGCAGCTGCTATGATTTCGCCTCTGACGGCAGTGGCGGCTCCTACCGATAAGCCAAGCTTATCAGTCAGGTAATAGCTGAGCTCAGCACCCACAGACAAAAACTCAGAATTATTAGCAAATATGCTTGAGGCGGTATTAAGATCACTTGCATCGCCATTTTGCAGTGACTCCACTGACTGAAGTCGTGTCGTCACCCATAGCTTGTTGATGGGCTGAAAACCCAACTCTGCCCCCCAGCGGAATTCGTCAGAAAATCCTTGGGTACGATTATTCACAGCTGCATAAAGTGAAAAATATGCTGGAAATTCCTGATTACCTATAGACTTCCCGGCACTTACTGACAGCTGTTGATTGAATTCACCATCACCAGTTTGTAGATTTTGTCCTTTTCCACCAGCTACCGTACCTGTAGGCAGCCCAAGTGATAGTGTTGCTGACAATTTCCATGGACTGTCCTGTGAGAAGATGCCATATCGAAGAGCAAACTCTAGATCTCCAATAGTATTCAGTCCTTCTCCTTCTACAATAATATCTCCGGTAGTCGCAGATCTCAGATTGTTCATGACATTTCTCGAGAAAATAGCACCATTGAACACAGCGGTGAATCGATCACTGACACCATACTCAGCATACAAAAATGTATTGTAAATACCTGTCGTCACATTGGGGTCGATGTCTCCCTTGTCCGTATAGTGCTGATCAAAAACTGTCCACCATTCAGAAAGCTTCACATAAGCTTCTCCTTTTTTCTTGACCCAAGGACTTTGGGCACTTATGGGACCACTTACTGCAATGAGAAGTATGGCGATAATTATATTTTTCATGATTTTGGATTTTGTCTGGTTTAATCTTGGATTTTTCCGTCACCGACTTTGACATTGAATGGCTTGCAGTAGTACAAAAGATAGCTATAATCACTAAATCCGACTCCTTCGACCTCATAAGAATGCTCACCTGTGAAAGTCGTTACCTCAGAGACTTCATGAGCTCCAGCGATGGAGTTTGGATTATTACTCAAGTATAGATATAGTCCGGGGAGTCGAGATGAGGCTTCATAGTCATCTGCTATATCTATCCGTACACCAGAGTCTGTCTCTGTATACTCAAAACTTCCCTCAAGGACATAGAAGGTTGTCGTCTGGATGGTTCCCGTGGTAGTCTGCAAGTCAGGCTCAGATACTTCTATCGCCGTGGATACAATATGGATCGTATCACTGAGCTCTTGCTCAGGTCTCTGGATTCGCGCCACGATACTCACCTCACCTTCTGCAATGGCCGTGACTGTACCATCTTGCTCTACACGGATTACATCATCATCCGAACTGAGCCAGTCGACATTGACATCTTCTTGTTGACCGATGTTGTTTCTGAATACCGTGAAGAGCTGTATGCTCGAAGCTACTTGAAGAGAATCAACATTGCTCGTGATTTGAAACTCTTCTTCTACAAAGTCTTCTATGAAATCATCCCCAACACATGCGGATAGTAGAATCAGAGCTGAAAGGAATATTGGAAATTTGGTTTTCATCTTTGATAGTTTTTAATGGACGACAGGAAATCTTGTTTGGCAAAAACGATTGAGCACTACAAAGGACTATGCATTAATTCTTAAAATAAATCACAGAATTGTAACATTTCTTTGAGCTCGTGAAAAAGTGGTGATCAGGAATACAATCCTTCCTGACCACCATCTGAACCAAACTCCAAAACCTTGACTTATTTATGCGTTGACGAGCGCTTCTTCTAGAGGAGATGCGACTGGGAAGTCGATATCAATCTGTGTGATATTGTGCAAGTAATTGGAGATTGTTTTTTCTCCAATACTCACTACGACTTCTACGAGATCCGCTTCGCTCCATCCACTCTCAAAAAAATCAGTCCGACTGCTTTCACTGATTTGTCCATTGTGACTTGCCACCTCTTTGGCAAATCTCACAAGACCATCAAGCCTTGCGTCAAAACTTGCACTACCTGATCTGATCTCCAGGATTTCATCATCTGAGAATCCATTCATCTTACCGAGTACTGTGTGAGCCGATAGGCAGTAGTCACATCCATTGACCTCGCTGACTACAAGGTTGATGGCCTCTTTGGTCTTTTTACTGAGTGTACTCTTGCGATTCGCAAAAGATAGGTAAGCACCAAGCGAATTTTCATTTTTTGCGTAGTAAGCATATAGATTAGGGACAAATCCGAGTGCTCCTTGTAGCTGATCGAAGATTGCTTGGTTACCTTCTGTAACTTGATCTCTTGTTGGAACTGATAAAGCTGTCATGATATTCAATTTTTTGTGTTGTTGTTTAATTGATTATTGATGACTCAAAGATGGCCCGAGCTATGAGCTCATCCCTTATCAGTATTTCCCTAGAGATATTCAGTTTTTCCTGAGGGCTTGTCGATTTTGCCCACAGCTTTGTCAATACTTCCTAGACACCTTCGACTCGGAAGTCACTTGGTGAAAGATTGACCTGTTTTTTGAAGAATCGCGAGAAGCTCTGCAGATCATTGAAGCCGAGCTCATAGGCTATTTCAGATACATTTTGCTCTGTGTATCTCAAGAGACGCTTGGCTTCTATGGCAATACGGTTGCGTATGATCTGCAGTGGGCTGTCTTGATTCAGCTTTTTGAAGGTATTGCTCAGTGTCTTTGGAGACTTATTGAGCAGCTCTGCATAGTCAGAGACTGCATGCTTGTCCTTGAAGTGCTGCTCGACGAGGAAATTATACTCACGGACCAGATCTACCTGCCCATGATCTACTTGATCCATCTTGGATTGACGCTTGTACGTTCTGGCACAGAGTAGCAGCCATCTCTTGAGGACAGTCTGCAACATCTCCTGCTGCAACTGATCACTAGACTTGAGCTCATATTCCATCATCTTCCAGACCGCCTGATAGATCTCGAGCTCATCCGACGATGGCCTCAAGACCGGTACCACTCTTGATCCGTAGAAGAGTAATCCTTTGCACCCAACTTCACTATCGTGGTTGATGATGCAGAAAAAATCTTTATTGAATCGGAGGACTTTACAGGCTCCTGCCTTCGAAATTCTCACTTGGTTTTGTGGAATGAGGGTGAGTACTGAGTTTTCTCCAAGTGATTGCTTCACTCCGTCGATCTCCAATTCGTTGCCATTTTCTAGAAACCAGAGTACTGTGAGCGCGTCGTCGCGTCCATCATTCAGCCATTGGCTGATCCCATGTCCACTGTTCATCGAAAAGTACTCTCCTATCGGCCCTTTATATTCCATCTTTTGTTCTGTTCTTGATCAGAACTTAGAAAGAGATCTTCACCTCTGATGTTGTGTTGACAAGATCAGTAGATTGCCATTAGGTTGTCTAGCCGACTATCCTAAGACTTCTAGCTCCTTGACGAACGGCTGGCGGTATAGTCGTTTACCAGTTGCTGAGTGCAAGGCATTGGCCACAGCGCCTCCTGCTGGTGGCAAGGTCGGCTCCCCAAGACCCGTGGGATCATCATGTGACTCGATAAAGTGGATATTGATCTCAGGCACTTCCATCATACGGATGAGGCGATATTGATTGAAGTTGTTCATACTTCCCTTACCAGCCTCAAAAGCATAGTCGCCATACATCGCATGACCTATACCATCTATGATACCGCCCTCGATCTGATTGATCGCTCCTTTGGGATTGATCACGAGACCACAGTCTACGACACAATCCACTTTCTTTACGCGGGGGCCATCTTCTGTCAATTCTACCTCCGCCACCTCCGCGACATAGGTATTGTGACAGAAGTATGCCGAGAATCCTAGATGCTTATCGCCACGATTGTCCCAGTCAGATTTTTCTCTAGCTACCTCTATCATGCGGATCATCTTGTCAGTATCATATTCGACTTCACCGACGAGACCCTTTTGGGCGGAAGCCAGCAGTTCCAATCTCAGATCTACGGGGTCCTTACCAAGTTCTGCCGCAAGCTCATCAAAAAAGGCTTGCTCTGCATAGGCAAGGAAGTTGGTCACCGGTGCTCTCCAAGCGCCGGTCGGTATATTGCTATCAATACTGTGCGAATCAATGCGCAAATCGGCCAGACATCCAGCAGGGAAAAATCCTTCTCGACAGGCATTGCGCATCTTCACACCGGCACCTGTAAGATGGTACCCAGTAATCTTACCGTCCTTGAGAGCTGCTTTGAACTTGTAGGCCGACGAGGGTCTGAATGGACCAAATGTCATATCATCCTCTCGCGTCCAGATGAGTTTGGTCGGCTTGCGAATGGCATTGGATATCTCAGCAGCTTCGACGACGAAGTTGCCATAGAGTCTCCTCCCAAATCCTCCACCTTGACGGGTCATCATGATCGATATCTCACTCTCCTCGCGGCCTAGCGCTTCAGCTACATTGCTGCGCTGCCACTGCGGTGTCTGTATAGGGCCGATAAGCTCTACCTTATCGTCTGTGACATCGGCAAAGAAATTCATTGGTTCCAGCGTATTGTGCGGGAGAAATGGGGCTTCATAGCTACGCTCAAAGACTTGATCGGCCTCATCCATCCGAGCTACGACATCACCATCATTTCGTTTTGGTTCATCGCTCAACTGGTCGAGCGCCTCCTGCATTTTCTTGCTCAGATCATCGGAGCTCTCTAGCGATGCACTTTTGACGTATGTCGCTTGTAGCGCCTTTTTTCCTTTGATGACGGCCCAGGTATTTTTTCCAATGACAGCGATCTTATCTCCGATCTTGACGACATCTATCACGCCGTTGACCGCACGCGTAGCGGAGTCATCATAGTCTTTTAGGCTCATGCCAAAAGCGTCAGGGCGCTTCATCGCTGCGTAGACCATGCCATCCCTAGCGAAGTCCAGACCAAAAAGCGGCTGCCCCGTGATGATGCCTTCCATATCGACATTGGTCTTCCCTTGGCCGATGATCTTGTAGTCCTTGGGATCCTTGAGATCTACTGTCTCAGGGACTTCCATATCTACGGCCTCTGCGGCCAGTTCTCCATAGCTCAGAGTCTCTCCTGCGCTATTGGTGATGATGCCATCGCTCACTTGCAAGCTTGCGATATCAGCGTCCCACCTTTTGGCGGCAGCCTGCATCAACATATGCTTGATCTTGGCACCAGCCTCGCGCAGAGACTTCCATCCAAATCTGATGGACTGACTTCCTCCAGCAACTTGACGAGTAAAATTGTCTGTATCTAGACCAGCTTGTTCTACGACGACATCCTTCCATGCAACATCCAGCTCTTCAGCAATGATCATCGGCATGGAAGTCTTGACATTTTGACCGATCTCAGGATTGGGCGACATGATGGTGACGAGGCCAGTATCACCGATCTTGACGTAGGCGCTCAGATCAAACCACTGATCAGGATCTGGCAGTGCTGCTTCAATCATCTTGGAAGAGCTATCCGTCTTACAAGACACCAGTACTTGAAATCCAAATATCGCTCCACCACCTGCTAGGGCCGACAACTTGATAAACTCTCTTCGATTGGATGTCATGATCTTATTTTTTGGCGGCAGCCTTGATAGCCTGCTTGATTTTGGGATAGCTTCCGCAGCGACATATATTGCCGTGCATCGCTGATGCAATGTCTTCATCACTTGGACGAGGCGTATCTGCAAGCAAGGCAGCAGCGGTCATGATCTGTCCAGCTTGACAGTATCCACACTGCGGCACGTCGTGCTCGCGCCAGGCTTGTTGCAGTGGATGTGAGGCATCGGCAGAGAGCCCCTCGATCGTCGTTATCTTTTTGTCACCGACACGAGATACTGGAAATGAACAGGACCGCATAGGACTCCCGTCCACATGTATCGTGCAAGCACCGCACTGAGCGATACCACATCCATATTTAGTCCCTACAAGATGCAACTCATCTCGCAAGACCCATAAGAGAGGTGTATCTGCATCGGCGTCCACTTGTCGAGACTGGCCGTTGACCTGGAGAGTATATTGAGGCATGATAGAAGCTTTGTGCCAAGATAGGAAAAGTGAGCGACTGAATGAGGGAGTGATTTTTGATTTCAGATTTTTGATTTGAGATTTCTAAGGTCAGCCAATGTGACACGAATTAGAAAATTCAAGCATCAACTGACCTAAGTTTGAACGCATCGGAACCCTCCTAAACCCTCCTTGAAATGGAAAGCTCATACTCCTCCCTTGATTCGCGGCAAAATTTGAGATTTTTGATTTTTGCTCCAGGTCGTCGGGAACGGGCTACAACTTCGATTGAGTATTTGCAACGATATTTATTGGATGACTATCAAGTCTGACCTGCAGATAAGGACTTTGCCATCGCGCGCAGTGGATGAACTGATCGAGTGCTTTCACCGATCATTTGCTGATTACTCACTGCCATTTCCTTCTGACCGCGCCTACTGGCAAGGGCGATTTGATAAGGCGCGCTATCGAGGTGATTTATCTGCAGGCGTCTATGAAGGCGATCAGCTCGTGGCATTTGCCTGGCAGGGCAGAGATGAATGGGAAGGTCAGCAGGCTGTATTCAATACTGGGACTGGAGTTCTACCCAGTCATAGAGGCCTAGCACTGGTGGATCAGATGTATGATTTTCTCTTGCCGCGCTTTCGCGCAAATGATGTCTCGCTATGCACACTCGAAGTCTTGCAGGACAATGCACGTGCGATCAGAGTTTATGAGCGAATCGGGTTTAAAATCAGTGCGTCATACATCAGCTATGGCGGAGCAGTCAGTGGTATTGATCATGGCTTTCGCAAAATTGAGTCTTCGCTAGAAGAGTTATCTGATTTGATGCTAACAAGACAGGAGAATTACTCATGGGATTTTTGTGCAGCTGGTATCAGTAAGGTCGATCACTATGACTATTACCAGGTCCTAGACGATCATGATCAAGTCATAGCATACTACATTCACAATCCCAAAAATCATCGAATCGCACAAGTCGAAAGCTACGGTGCAAATCTCAAAGTGATCATGGAGCAAATTGCGACATGGCATTCTGAGCTACACATCGTCAATGTCAATGAAGCTCATGGTGATCGACGTGCAGCTATGGAAGCAGTGGGGATGAAAATCGGTGTCACACAGTATCAAATGTCGATGGCCATATGAAGCAAGATAAACCAGTCCCACCTATCCAGTCTCTGTATGAGACACACCTCTTTGTCTCGGATCTGAAGCGGTCCGAGGAGTTTTATCGGGATGTGATGGGGCTCGAGCTATGTCATCATGTGGCTGCACGTAAGGTCTCATTCTTTTGGATCGGTCAGCCAAAGCAGTCTATGCTTGGCATCTGGGAAACACCCAAGGATCAGATTGACTTGAGACACTTCGCCTTTGAGTGTGATGCACAGTGGATACTAGACAAGTCCATTCCATTTTTGAAGGAGCGTGGACTGAGCTACTGGAACTTTCTCAATGATGATACTGATCGCCCGATGGTCTTCTCTTGGGTACCGGCGATCGCGATTTACTTCCATGACCCCGATGGACATTACCTGGAGTTCATCGGCAAACTTGATGGGCCGGCGAGACCAGATCTGGGTGTGATGAGCTATGAGGACTGGCAGAGCATGGTGCTGTGACATGTCGGCTCCTTCACAGTAGTGATGCATGGCTAAACTGTGAGACAACTCTATCTTCGAATCTTAGTTAAACTACTTTGCCCCATAAGGCCTAGACACTGATCTGTGAAGGATACTAGCCACTATATCAAGTATTTACTGGTCGCCCTCTGCCTGTGCCCATTGATGGCTCTAGGTCAATCGGCACCTATAGTGCATGAGGTAGCTTTAGAAGGACTAGAGCGAACAGACTCGACTTACGTTTTTGACTTCATTAAGAGTCGACCAGGAGATACACTAGTGATTGTAGAAATCGAAAAGGATGTCCAGCGCCTCAAGAATCTTGTCAGTATAGGAGATGCGCAGTATCGTCTAGATCCACTAGAGAAGAATCGGGTGAAGCTAGTGTATGAGCTTGAAGAAGTGAGGACTCGGGTACCGATCGTCAATCTTGGTGGCATACAAGGCAATACTTGGTTCCAACTTGGCGTATCTGATATCAATCTGGAGGGCAAAAACAAGACCGCCAAGCTCCTTTATCAATACAGTGACAGACGGCACTCCTTCAACTTCTTCTATCAACGTCCGCCGCGACTGTCATCCCGATGGGGCTACCAGCTTATCGCCAACAAGTGGTCCTCACGGGAACCACTATTCTTTCCAGGACAGACAGTGCTCTATGACTATGACAACAATGGACTTGCTGCCGATGGAATCTACCAGCTCAGTCAGACACTGCAGCTGAGCCTTGGGGGAAGCTTTTTCGTAGAGAATTACCGAAAATCTCAGGGTCAGCAAGTCGAGGTACTCCCAGGGCCAGCAAGTCTTAGGATCGCCAAACTGATGATCAAAAACGAACTCTATCTCAATCGCGTCGACTATGATGCTCACTATCTTGATGGCTTCAATGGATTTGTCCGGTATCAAGCCGTACTCAATCTAGATGACCATTCATGGTTTCACAGCATCATAGCGCAGCTCGAGCAGTATGAGCAGATATCTGGCAGAGGCAATCTTGCCATGAGATATCGCCTGGCATTTTCTACCAATAACGAGTCAGCTTTTGCTCCTTTTGTGGCGGACAGCTACATCAATATACGAGGCATCGGTAATCGGATTGATCGCGGCACTGCTCAGGCCATTGTCAATGTAGAGTATCGCCAGACGGTGTACAGTGGTCGGATGTTTTCCGCACAGTTGGTAGGCTTTGGAGATCTTGGCACATGGCGCAAGCCGGGTGGAAAGTTCAAAGACTTTGTGAGACTCAAAGAGAGAAGAGTATTTGTCGGTGGTGGCTTCCGACTCATATACAATAAGATCTACGGAGCGATCTTCCGAGTGGATTATGGTGTTGATGTCTTTGACTCGGATCAGAGAGGCATAGTGGTGGGCCTGGGGCAGTACTTTTAGCGTCATTCACTACCACGATTGAGGGATTAGAGTTAATAGCGCTGAGCTTCCGCCGTATTGCTTGATCAAAGTTTTGGGCGCGATTTCTGCATTGTGTGCTCTGTATCTAGCTTTGTGATAGTATCATATGATAGTATCATGACTCCACCGTATGACATAACCACAGATATCATCAACCTTATGACAAGTATCATGGAAAAGGTAGGTCAGATCAATGCACATCATCTTGATCGCCCTTTACCAGCGCTCAGAAAAAAGAATCGGGTGAAGACCATTCAAGCCTCATTAGAGATTGAAGGAAATACTCTGTCCATTGACCATATTACTGCAATCATCAACAATAAAAAGATTGCAGGACCCAAGAACGACATTCTTGAAGTTATGAATGCTATAGAAGTGTATGAGAAACTCGATCAGCTTCAACCCGATTCACTCAAGACATTTCTTGCAGCCCATCACATCCTCATGAAAAACCTCCTAGATTCCGCAGGACAATTAAGATCAAAGTCGGTTGGGATAATAAGAGGAGACGAAATCTCGCATGTCGCTCCACCAGCAAAGAATCTTCCGTCCCTGATGCAAGAGCTTTTTGAATATCTAAAATCTAGTAAAGACCATGTGCTGATTAAGAGCTGTGTAGTTCACTATGAGATAGAATTTATACATCCCTTTCTTGACGGTAACGGTAGGATTGGGCGACTTTGGCAAAGTCTCATCCTCATGAAAGCCTATCCACTCTTTGAGTTTTTGCCCTTCGAAACTATCATTAAGGAGCGTCAAAGTGAGTATTACAAGGCATTAGAGAGGTCTGATAAAGAAGGGAAATCGACAAGCTTTATCGAATTTATGCTGAAAGCACTCAACGACTCTCTAGATGAATTACTCGAGAGCCAGAGTGACATGAACCGTCCTGAGAAGAGATTGGACTATTTCATCTCAAGGTTCGATCATCAAGAATTTACCAGAAAAGACTACCTCGTCATCTTCAAAAACATCTCAACTGCAACGGCAAGCAGAGATCTGAAGTTTGGCGTGGATCAAGGCCTACTCACAAAATCCGGAACAAAGAGACTAGCGACCTATAAAATCAAAGAGTAGGTCCTCCGGTGAGCTCAAAACAAAAAAAGGAGGCTAGCCTGGGGCCGCCTCCTTTGGTGTAATCAATGAGTGAAGTTCAATGATTGACTAGAACGGTACCGCCTCTTTCTTGGCAGCTGTTGCAAGTGCATAGATCTCATTGATCACGATATCCGTATTGTATCGCTTATTCCCGTCCTTGTCCTCGTAGCTGCTATTCTTGAGCTTACCTGATACGAGGACTCTAGCTCCCTTTGGCTGACTAGCAAGGATCTCGGCAGTCTTTCCCCATGCCACGATTCTGTGCCAGTCAGTGTTCTCTACAGTTTCTCCTTCTTTGTTGAGATATCTTTCGGAGATGGCAATGCTTGCGTTACATACTTTACGACCAGATGCGAGGGTCTTGAGTTCTGGTGCTTGTCCTAGGTTACCGGCGAGAGATACAGTGTTTGTCATGCGATTCATGATGCAAAAAATTTAAGTATGAATAATAGGTTTTAAAATCGTATCAGTAGCTCGTTTGCTGCTGATGACCCAAAGATGAGACGGCCTCCAAGCGATAGTCGTTCTTTAGTCGTTTACTTGCGTATGTAAGCGTTTATAAACGTTTAAAAACAATACCATGCCCATAAATACAGGGTAAATGAAAAATTATCTTTTTCAGATTTTTCCTCCTTGATCTCTCTATTTTTGGACATGATCACATGTCAAAAGCATCATTTCTCGCTTCCAGAGGATGTACACTATCTCAACTGTGCCTACAAAGGACCTATCCCCAAAATCTCGGAACAAACAGGCGTCAATGCCGTGCGGAGAGATCGTGATCCTTCTACCATGTCGGCCCAAGACTTTTTCACGACTCAAGAAGAAGTCCGGAAGCTATTTGCAAAGCGTATTGGTGCAAGTCCTGACGACATTGCCATCCACCCTAGCACAAGCTATGGCTTTGCTTCTGTGCTGCAGAATGTAGCTTCCAGCGCTGGTCGTGAGATCATTTTAGTGCAAGATGAATTTCCCAGCGAATACTACACGGCAGACCGATGGTGTAAGGATCATGACGCAGAACTCGTCATCATCGAGACTCCCGCTCAACAAGCAGACTGGACGGACGCTATACTATCAAGAATCAATTCCAATACCGCAACGGTCTTGCTCAGCGCCATACACTGGATGAATGGAGCTACTTATGACCTCAAGGCCATCGGACAGCGATGTCAAGAAGTTGATGCCTACTATATTATAGATGGCACCCAGTATGTGGGAGCTGTAGATCTTGATGTCCATGATCTTCACATTGATGCTCTGATCTGTGCCTCGTACAAATGGCTCTTTGGGCCATATGGGATGGCACTAGGCTACTATGGTCCTCGGTTTCATGATGGCCGACCACTGGAAGAGACCTGGATGAATCGAAGCAATGCAGAGAATTTTTCTAGCCTGACGAACTACTCTGACAGATATACACCTGCCGCGGGCAGATACAATGTAGGGCAGACCAGTCACTTCATTCTTATGCCTATGCTCCTGGCATCTCTACAGTGTCTCGAGGCTTGGAAGCCTTCAGATATTCAGAGATATGACGGAATGCTCAAGCAGAGACTGTACGACAATCTCGGCCTAGATCCGGACCAATCCTATCATCATCTTTTTGGTATCAAGCTTCCCAGGGATTGCGATGCAGAGAAGTTTCAATCACTCAGACAAGAACGCAAGATTGCTCTATCAGTGCGAGGTGAGTATCTGCGAATCTCACTCCACCTATTCAATGATACAGCCGATATTGATGCCCTTCTGCAGACAATTTACGACGCCAAAGGCTGAGCATGCCATACTTGCATCGAGGACAACATCAGATCTACTATGAGCTTTGGGGCCAGCCTGATGCTCAAAGCACTGTGCTATTCATCCATGGAGGACCTGGTATAGGCTGTTCCGAAAAAGACAAAGAGCTTTTTGATAAGCGTAAGCATCAAGTACTCTTTGTAGATCAGCGAGGATGTGGTCGCAGCCGATGTGAAGCGGTTCTGCAAGACAATCGTACAGACCTATTGATTCAAGACTACATCGAGATCCTCAATCTCTGTGAATTAGCGCATGTTGAGATCTTTGGCGGTTCTTGGGGATCTACTTTAGGCTTGGCTTTCGCCAAAATGCATCCTTCACGCTGCACAGCACTAATCCTTCGCGGATACTTTCCTGGCACAAAGTCCTTTGTCATAGAGCAATTGTCCCCAGATTACTACCAATCCCGCTATCCCGAATTGTCCGCTTTGATCACGGAGCATTTGGGCGAAAGCCCGCGTGAGAATCTGGAGAAGCTCCACGAGGCGCTGTGCCAGCGCAAATCACCAGATCCAGCCCTAGCCGCCCTGTGGCATAGTATGATGAGTAGTCTTGCCCTAGCACCTGATCGAGCGACCATCTACGCCAAATCCGAGATGACCTCCGCCAAACTACGTGCAGCATCTCTACAGCTTCACTATGCCCATCACGGATTTTTCCTACCACCAGAGCATGAAGATCATAATCTGGACTGCCTGAATACCCTATCCATTGATCTCGTGCATGGAAGCCTGGATCTATGCTGTCCCATCCAAGTCTCGCGAAGCTTAAAGCAAAAAATTCCTCTCCTCCAGCTTCATGAGGTAGATGGAAATCACAGTCCACATCATCCTGCACTACGTGAAAAACTGCGGAGTCTATTGCGCTAGCTCTTTTCTCTCGTAGCTAAAATATGATAGGATAGTCTCAGCCCATGATATCTTGCAATCTCCTCTTTGAGCTCAAAAAAACCAGAAGGATTGACAACTCGCTCAAAAGACAACATCAAGCGCCCATATCTGACCCCAATCTCAGCGATACCTCCAAAACTCCTTCTATCTTCAAAATCCTCTAGCTCAAACTCCATCATACGAGGCGATGCCGGAAAAGGTGTATCAATATGAATCCTATCACTGCGGCCAGATAGACTGACCAAGAAATCACCCACCAAGCCTGCACCAATGAAGAGCTCAAATTTATCAGAGACACCAAATACTCGACCGAGCTGAAACTGGACAGAAGGACTGATTTGCCATGCTTCCATCTCTAGGGATCGCTGCGAATTGCCTGGTTCAAAGAACAGTGTATTCTCAGTGATGATTGTATCCATGATCTCGACACGCTGCACAGCAACACTTGGTTGCAAGGAAAAAGTCCAGCGCTTGGCAGTGAGCCTATGTCTGCTGGTAATACCAAACTTCAATCGTTGTCCTTCCATCTGACCATAGGTGAAAAATGGAGAAACATTCTCTGGTAAATCATAGGAGAGCAGATGTCCAGATGCAAACACACCAAAACCAGAGCTTAGTCTAATGGAGTGTTGGTACTCATGATGACCACAAGCGATATTGTGCTCCTTGATCAGTTTGATGATTGGCAGTCTTCTGTATTTCAATCGCTCCAGTCTTGCAGGATCTATCGCATCACAATCACCTATGAGTGCTCTGATCTGCTCTCGGAATACCATATCTTCCTGATCCCCGGTCAGCGGCGGATCAAGAAGATGAACAACTCCATCTTGCCGCAGCAAAAGCTGCCCGCCCAAGCTGACAAGTACATCAATACTACCTTCCAATGCGTGCTCGGCGATGAGAAAATCTCTTGATGAAGCCTCAGCAGGCCGGTCATGAATCTGACTAGCGAAAAGAATCTCCCAATATTTGGAATCATAGCTGATCCGCTCGATGTCCTCGAGATTGACACTACGACCATCACGCAACTCGATGGTGTGATCCCGTGCATATTGGATTTGCCCAAATCCGATGGCATCCTTGACCACTTCACCGTCTTGGAGGATCAGATCAGCATAGGTCTGGGCAATCACAGAACCTCCGCAGAAGGTGAGAAGAATAAATAGTAAGAACTTTTGAAGGAAATACATAGTGTAGAGGGTGAATAACAGTAGCAAAGGTAATGGGCAGATCAAATGTCTTTGCCAAGTCAGTATTGACTTCAAGATGTTTAATTCATGTTAACACGACTTCTCCACGGCACTTAATCTACCCTCGGGACAATTACCTTTGTACACGCATGGCAATGGTGCCTCGCTAAAGAATACGGAAATGAAGTCTATTTTTTCTTTGATATTGATCATGGCCTTTGGTGTGTCTGGACTTGTGGCACAAGCCACGCTTGCTGACTACGAGACAGAAAACGAAGGATGGCTGCACATCGTCGAGGATGCATTCCAAGAATCACAGAAGACGGGTAAGCCGATCTTGGCCAACTTCACTGGCAGTGACTGGTGTGGCTGGTGCAAAAGACTGACAGCGAGTGTCTTTGTCCATGATGAGTTTAAGAAATGGGCTGATGAAAATGTCGTTCTTCTTGAGCTCGACTTCCCGAGACGCAAGTCTCTTCCCAACGAACTCAAAGCCCAGAATCAGAGCATGCAACGAGCCTTTGAGGTTAGAGGCTATCCGACCATATGGCTTTTTGATCTAGAGAAAGATGATGCAGGGAGATACAGCATCATCCCACACGGTAAGACCGGATATGCCAAGACTGTCGGAGAGTTCACTGGTGCGCTAGACCAGATGATCGCACAGCGCGAAAAGAGCTAGGAAGTCCCAGTCTTCTCTCAAGTATCCCACTAAATATGCTTGACTCCATGAGTGGAGTCTTGTGATTGTCAGATCATCTGGCGTACTTTGCGCTTCATATTTATTTTTTCAGATATGTCATTTGATATTACAGGAAAGCTATTCCGCAAGTACGATACAGTCCAGAAGACACAGACCTTCTCTGCAAGGGAATTTGTCATAGAGCACAGTCCATCTCAGTATCCTCAGTTCATCAAGTTTCAGCTCACCCAAGATCGCTGTAGCCTGATGGATCAGCACAATGAAGGTGACGAGATCAAGGTTTTCTTTGATATTCGGGGCAACAAGTGGACCGATCCCAAAAGCAATGAGGACAAGTTTTTCACCAATCTCAATGCTTGGAAGATCGAGGCAGCAAGTCAATCACAGTCCCTCGACGGACCACCCGACAGTGCCTACAATGAAGCAGCACCTCCAGCGACAGATGCTCTTCCTGCCATGGAAGAGGATGATCTTCCCTTCTAGTCATGTGTAGGACTGTACTGTCCGTCCTCATGATCCTGACAGTGCATGGTCTCTATGCACAGATTGCACAGTATGTCGTATCACGCTACTCAGATGATCTCAGAGAGTGGGATCTCCTTGACGAATTCGAGGAAACAGTAGGAAGCCTCACCGTGGCCTGGCCACTAGATGGCAGATGGGATGAGTGGCGCTATGAGACCGCAGATGCCAGCGGTGATATCCGGATGAAGTGGCAAGATGATCCCAATCTGTGGGAACTCACAGGCTACAATGGTATCATCACCATGCGCACTACCTTCAAAAATGACTTCAGCGAATGGCGCATCACCACCGATCAAAGTAGCTATACATGGCGGACCAAGTATAGATCCCAGCCAGCCAATCTCTGGGAGCTTCGCAATTCTCGAGAGGGTGTATTCCAGATGGAGGCATCATACCGAGGAGATCCACGCGACTGGCTCATTTCCGATGAGATGGATGAGTCTGTCCCTGAAGACTTAAAACTGGCATGTCTTTTTCTTGCTATCTACCATAGCCTCCCTTAGTCGAGGCATCACATGATGAAAATATCATCCATATTGCTATTGATCGGCTTGATCACTTGCGACACGCTATCGGGTCAAATCAATAGTCTGTGGGGTACCAAGATCAATGCCATTACGGCTGAGCCAATCGCGCTTCACACGATAGAGTTTGAGCCAACATTTGGCATGACAAGATCTGCTAGTGTATTTGATCAGGATGGCTTACGCCAAAATGCAGATTCCATTGATCTGCAGAGTATGGTTTGTTGGAGAACCACGTTCGGCATATCGCGGAGTCTTGAGGCTGGGATCGTTGCACCCTCTGACTTTAGTAGCCTCAATTTCGCTGCCAAGCTCTATCTAGCTGATCTAAATGAGAATAAAATCGCTCTGATGGCTGGTGTTTCTCTCAATCTGGGCACGAGGAAGTATCGTCAGAACTCCGAAGACCCTCTCGCACCTGATCTATGGCAGCTCGGGTATATACACCACATAGCGATAGACAATGACAACTCGATAGATATCAATATACAGTATCAATCAGGGCTAAAGAGGACAGATGCACAACTAGGCAGCTGGATCCTATTTGCTGAGCTTGGAAGCTACTCCCTCCATGAGCGAATTCTCTTCATTGCAGGCTTTGGCTACCAGACAGGACCCGGTGATGCTCACAAGTTCTCTGCCTATCCTGGGGTCAGTATCGAGCTCGCTGACCAGTTTGCCCTAGTCCTCAACACGCAGCATGACTTGTTTGGCAGATCTATTGAGAGCCAATTTGGAGTCAACCTAGCCGTGACACTCGCATTTGAGTGAAGTAGACAAGCGGATTTCCATCAAAAAGACTTCCGTGAGTGGAACTATCTCATTCACTAATGCCCTTATTATCAGTGTAGTATACTACGGATGCACATCAGATTAAGCAGAAGTTCGTACTTTTGCACATCCAATGAAATTTTGTGGGAACTAATAATGCGTGAATCTGACAGGTCAGGTGAGAGCAAAAATTGAATGATATGGCGTTTTCAAAATCAAAATACTTTAAGATGGCAGCAGACCAGTACTACTTCCATCTCAAATCTGGACAGCAAAACATCCTCATGTATCGCAAGGAGAGAGATGCAGCGGTGATGGCATACTATAAGTATGTCAAGGTAGGAAAGAACTGCGACTGGCTAGGAAAATGGACCGGTAGAAAATTTGAAGAATCTGAGGTGCCACCGATGCCCGAGGATTGAGATTTTATAGTACCTTTGCGATCCATTTAGATAAAACAGACAGTTTATGCTTATTATCGATGTAAAAGAAGGTGAGTCTATCGACAGAGCGCTCCGCAGATACAAGAAGAAACACCAGCGCGTGGGTCTGATGAAGGAAATGCGTCGAAGACGAGAGTTTGTAAAGCCTTCTGTCAAGAGAAGAAATGAAATTCTGGGAGCAGTTTACAAGAATGAGAAGCTCTCCGAGATGGACAGCTAAGATACATTTACCATGTATAGGAAGGGTCAGCACAGTGTGTTGACCCTTTTTTTGTTGATTCACATTCAGCTCTCCACTAATTTTCTTAAGAAAAATCTAAGATATCCTGTGACCATCAAGATTGCCTAGAGTCTCAACGGTGTAATATTTCTTACACTTAGTTTAAATCAAAACAATCTTACGATGGATCAAATAAAAAACGTCGTTGCGGACATCACCGCGGTCTTTGGACCATTCTCCAAGTATGCTGGTGCGATTCTGATCATCCTTATCGGATGGATCGTCGCTGGTATCGCCAAGAGAGTGATCATCTCACTCTTTAAGAAGACAACATTTGACGAGAAGCTAGCAGACAAGTTGGACCTCAAGATGAATCTTGCCAAGTTCCTAGCCAAGCTCGTCTACTATCTCATCTTCATCTATGCACTCGTCATGGCGCTAGAAGCTCTTGGTCTTACCACAGCTCTAGACCCAATCAAAAATCTATTTACGCAGATTACTAACTACCTGCCCAATATCATCGGAGCTGGTGTCATTGGATTTGCGGGTTATCTCATCGCTTCACTGGTGAGTGAGAGTGTGGGGTTTGTTTCTGAAGGTATAGAGAGCTTCGGAGCACGCATGAATCTGAGTGCCAATGTGAGCCTCACCAAGATCTTGAAGCAAGTAGTCTTCATCATCATTTTCGTACCGCTCCTAGTCACTGCACTGGACTACCTCAATATGGATGCGATCTCTGATCCAGCCAAAGAGATGTTTGGCACATTGCTCAACTCAATACCGAATATCCTTACAGCTGCAATCATCCTAGCCGTGACATACTTCGTAGGCAAATATGTGATCGAACTACTTGTCAATCTTCTCCGCAGCCTCGGGACAGATGGCTACGCAGAGACCCTAGGCATAGACTCTATCATCGGAGACAATACGTCCCTATCGAGACTACTAGGAAACTTGGCATTCTTCTTCATCATGTTTACAGGTGTCATCGCTGCGGTAGACAAACTTGAGTTTGGTCAAGTGTCTGAGCTCCTTACCAATGTCATGGGCATTACTGGAAAGATCTTCTTTGGTCTATTGATCCTTGTCCTTGGTAACTGGATCGCCAATGTTGCTACACGGACACTAGCTGCATCTGAGGAAAATGCCTGGATCGCTTCTGTAGCGCGCTATGCGATTATCGCACTATTCCTAGCGATGGGTCTAAGTACGATGGGCATCGGAGGCAATATCATCAACCTTGCATTCGGACTGACTCTTGGTGCTGTGGCAGTGGCTTTCGCTCTTGCCTTCGGACTCGGAGGAAGAGAAGCTGCAGGCACACACTTTGACCACTTCTTGAAGAAGGTCAGAGGAGAGAAGTAAGCGTATAATCGCCCTTTCGGGCAAATGAACATATTCTATGAGAGCTCAGCTTTTCCTTAAAGCTGGGCTCTTTTTTTGTTTTTGCATAGCCTCAAATCTTTGCAATTGGGAGCACTACTCACCGCTGTGTAGTACCTCATATATCAGAGATTCTATAATAAATCACTGAGCTCGAGTTTCAGCTCACGATACTCATTGACGATTTCGTAGCCGATTGACTGATATAGATGATTAGCCGCTGAATTAGCTTTTACTGCGAATAAGGTCACAAATTGATAGCCTTTCTCGCTCATCAAGCATACAGAGAGCAGGTACACCAGTGACTTGGCATAGCCTTGGCCCCGCATCTCAGCAGGTGTGTAGACATAGTTGATGCTGATTCCATGTCGAGTCGGTCGAGCCATACATGCCATAGACACGATCTCCTCATCCCGCTGCAAGAAGTAGAGCTCCTCCTTCTCGATCTTGGAGATGATGGTATTTCGAGCTTGATATGGATCATCCACTTCCATGGCTTCTAGAAGGAATCGGTGCATCCACTTCGTAGCTAGTTCTGTATGTTCTCGATGAGCTTTGATCATGACGCCATGAAACCGCTTGATAGGCTTTAGCTTACGAAGCTCATAGACATACTGGTCCATGGCTATGGTGGACGACCTACCTCCGAGTAATTGATCAAGAACAGGGGTCGGCCCGATGAGCCCAGGAAGATCAGGGCAGGAATGCTCTAGTTCTCTCCATATCATTTCCACATCCTGAGACTCTAAGGTCGACTCTGCCCATATGATGAGATTTTTTTGATCGATCCTTACTGCTGCAAAATTTAATCGGGCACCAGTCCACAAAGCGAGATATAGATTATCATCTTTCCCGTCCACCTCGCGACATAATCCCAGCATAAGGCTATTGCAAGACTCGTGTCTTTCCAATACGAGTTCGCATGCCATGAGGAAGTCACTTGCAGAATCGTATTTTCTCAGACGCTTCATATGCTCGCGTTGGTCTTGTAAAAAAAAGAGGGACAGTCGCAGTGCGATGCCCCTCTCTATTGTTTTTACAATCTTGTTTCTATTCAATCAAGAAAGTGGTCATTGGAATGTCTGGATTGACCAGTAGCTCATCCACTGTCATGGTCATTGGTACTGGAATGCCACCACCTGACGTGACCGATTTGAATGGGAACATGATTCCATCTACCTCTTGATAGTCTTTCTGCTCAAAGGTCATAGAGCCTTGCTCAGATGTCACGACTGACTTTGCCTTGAGACTTGTCTCTTGGTCAAAGTAGCTGACAACAGTGACTCCATTGGGCATATTATACTTGATCTTGTAGTAGTTCACACCGCCTTCTGATTCGAGGCCTATAAACTCTGACTCAATGCCTCTATCAGCATATCCCAGTTCTGGAAAGATTTGGCCCATCTCCTTGATCTGCCCCATGTCCTCTTCTTCGATCTCTACCTCTTGTCCACCAGTCTGCATACCACTCATCACCGCGCGTACTCCATTGTACTTCTGCTCTACAAATGTCATCATATCAGATCCCATCTTCATGTAGACCTTGCTTGGCTTGATGACCTTCATGGTCATAGTGATATTTTGTCCCATCATATTCCCAGATGCGACTGTAGAATAGCTTTTTACAGCCTCCAACTTATCTCTTCCTCCTAGAGCAGTGAAATAGTCCTCATGGATCGTCTCCGCTGTGATATCACTTGAGACTTGTTGGTCCTCCATCTTGATCTCATTGGCATAGGTGTCATAGTGCATGACCTTGCCTGATCCGGAAAATCTTGCGAGCTTTTCTGCCACATCATCCCTGCTTCCTACGACTGTCACGATCATATTTTCAGGTCTGATATACTTCTGTGCCATAGCTTGGACATCAGCGATTGAGACAGCTTCTAGATCCTTGAGATAGTTTTGGTAGTAGTCCGATGGCAATCCGTACTTGACCGTATTGAGGGCCATACGCGCGATGGTCTGAGGACTTTCCAGTGATCTTGCAAAGCTTCCTGCTAGTACATTCTTGACCAGAGATAGCTCGTCTGCCGAGACAGGTTCATCCCTGATCTTGTTGACTTCATAGAGGAACTCATGAACAGAGCTGTCTGTGACTTCATTTCTCACTGCTGCACCGGCATTGAAGAACCCTACAAGATCATCATCAGCAAGCTGACTACGAGCACCATAGGTATATCCCTTGTCCTCACGCAGATTTTGCATGAGCCTTCCAGAGAAGACACCTCCACCAAGGATGGCATTCATGACACGAGCTTTGATACGATCTGGACTGTCTGGTGTGTAGTCGATGACATTGGTTACTTTGACCACAGACTGCACGGCACCATCACGATTGACCATAGCCACGACAGGACCATTACTTGGTTGCTGTGGAAAGTCATAACTGAGTTCTGGTACATCGCCTGACTCCCAAGATCCAAAGTACTTTTCTGCAAGCATCTTCGCATCTGCTGGCACGATATCTCCTACTACTACCAAGTAAGCAATATTTGGCTTGTAGTACGTATTGTAGTACTCCTTGACATCGTCAATCGTAATGGAATTGACTGTCTCTTCTGTCATCATCTCACCATATGGATGCTCCAAGCCATAGCGAAGTGCATTGGTCACATTTGCCGAGATGGCATCTGGGTTCTCTTTACTCTGTGCGAGGCCTGACAGGCTCTGACGTCTGATCTTCTCGAGCTCTTCCTCTGGGAAAGCTGGATTGTAAAGAACATCCGTCATGATTTCGAGAAGAGATTCCTTGTGCTTGGTGAGAGAGCTGGCAAACATGCCAGTTGAACTAGAGCTGAGTGATGCACCCATGAAGTCTACAGCATCGTCGATCTCAGCCTTTGACTTGGTGGTGGTTCCCTTGCTCATCATATCACCTGCAAAACTTACATATCCCGCTCTCTTGCCTTCTACGATCGGGTCACGATCGAGAGATAGCTGCCAAGATACACGTGGCACTTTGTGGTTTTCTACGACGATGACTTGCAGTCCATTGTCAAGTTTAAATGTTTCGTACTCGCCGAGATTGATACTTCTGGCGGGTCCAGGTGCTGGAGCTTTTGAGCGAAAGCTCGTCTCTTCCATCACCTCTTCTTTGACCTCTGCCATCTTATCATCTGCCTTCTCCATGCCAGTATCCACCGCCTTGTTGGTCGTATCACAGGCGATGAGCACAGCGAAAGCAAAAAATGCTAGAAATATATTTTTCATCTTCATTGTGTCTTTAGATTAGGATTTGTTGGGCTTGGGGAGATAGTAAAGTGTGACGCGGTTTTCAGGTACGAAGTACTTCTGTGCCACACGCATGATGTCCTCTTTGGTGACTGCCAGATAGCGATCAAGTTCTGTATTGATCAGATTGGCATCTCCAAAATAGGTGTGGTAGTTGGCGAGATTCTCAGAGATCCGAGATATGGAAGCCGCTGTGCTGGCGAAGTCATTCTCCAACTGATTGCGCAATTTGTCATACTCGCGATCAGTAATCACTTCACTACGTACTTTCTCCATCTCCATATCGATGGCAGCCTCTAGGTCTTCTAGTGGTGTTCCAATATTGGCAATACCAAAAGCAATGTTGGCACCAGGATCTTCCATAGATAGTGGAAAGGTTCCGACAAATACAGCTTTCTGCTGCTCATCTACCATCGTGCGGTAGAGTCTAGAGCTGTTACCCTGACTGAGCAGCTGACCTAGTAGACTCACAGCATAGAAATCCTCTGTCCCCTGCTTAGGGATACGATAGGTATGGATCACTGCTGGCAGCTGGATATTGTCATAGACAGTATCTCTGATCTCACCAGTGAGTGGTGGCTCGACGATGCTAGGTCTAGGGATGACGCCAGTACCTTTTGGGATCTGTCCGAAGTATTCTGCCACCCATTTTTTGGCGTCAGCCATATCTATATCTCCAGCGATGCTCAGTGTGGCATTGTTTGGCACATAGAAAGTCTTGTAGAAGTCTACATAGTCTTGCTCCACGGCCGCCTCCAAGTGATCCATAGATCCGATGATCGGCCATTTGTATGGATGCTCTTTGAAAGCGCGCTTCATCGTCTCTTCTAGGACAGAACCGTATGGCTGATTATCCACACGCTGACGTCTTTCTTCTTTGACGACCTCTCTCTGAGTCTCAATTCCTTTGTCGTCGACGACCGCATGTAGCATACGCTCTGACTCTAGCCATAGACCAAGCTCAAGCTGATTGGATGGGAGAATTTCAAAGTAGAAGGTGCGGTCCCAAGAGGTGTTGGCATTGAGCGTACCGCCAGCATTTTCTACATACTTGGTGTACTCTCCTCGACCGATATTCTTACTTCCCTCAAAGAGCAGATGCTCAAAAAAGTGGGCAAAACCTGTGCGATCAGGATTTTCGTTTTTGGAACCAACGTGATAAAGTACGCTGACGGCTACGACTGGCGTGCTATTGTCCTGGTGCAATATGACATGAAGACCATTGTCCAAGTCATATTCTTCGAACTCGATCTGTGTGCGCTGAGCAAACAGACTGACGACGAAGCAGAGCGATAGCAAGCAAAGGCTTAGAATCTTCTGCATGGTGTAGTTTGATTTTAAAATTTGCTGCAAATTTCGACAAATCAGCCCGAAACCGCCTGATTTCTCGACGTAGAGCCTTGGTTTTGGGATGGAAGTGCATGCAGTGCAGCAGATTTGGGCAGGGTTGGGAGCTTTCGCCCAAATGGAGAGCTAGTTACCAGCTATCACTAGTTTGTGTGTGCTGCTTTCGTTTTCATGATGAAGAACAACGAAATAGAGGCCAGATGGTAGGGCGGCAATATTTATGGCGCCATCAGATTCTGTTAAGCCCTGTGCAACCAGATCGCCTTGTATTCCATAAATCTCAAAAGAGATATTTGATATCTTGTAAGTGCTGAACACTTCTGTCTGCGCCGGATTGGGAAATAATTGTGGCGCCTCGGGTAGAGGCAGTTCTTGTGTTGAAACCAAGATCTCGCGCGAGCAGATCTGGTTGCTTTCATGGTTTACATCCAGCAATCCTCCTCGATCATCCAGATAAAAGCAGATCTCCACAGAATCAAGACTTCCTTCCATGACAAAATTCATCGGTGATGCAACAAGCACTGTATCGCGTCCTGGCGCAATGCCGAGATTTTCGAATCTGCGCCTCGCTGTGCGATACCTCAAACAGAAAATGTCACATGGCCTATAATCAACGTTTATCGAAAGAGAATTAATAGTATCTCTCCCAAGATTTTCAACGCGAAACTCAACATCAGTCAACTGTAAGCTAGTCCATGGGCGTTCAAAGCACTGGAATTCATCGACTTCAAGTTGATAGCTGAAAACTCTATCCAGACCAATATCCACGGGAGATTGATTTGCTTGCCCAACACAATCAGTGCGCAAGAAAGATTGTCTTCCAACTTGTCCGGGCTCCCGAGCCAATTCTGATCTCCGATGAAATGAATTAAGCTTCCTACGTTCATAGCCGCAGCTTATTAAAGTGCTATCATCCAAGGCAGCCATGTCTCTAATCAAAAGATATGGATCTTGAAAGCTGTGTGATGTCCGCACATTGAGATCCAGATCCAGGACGTGATAGACCATAGGGCTATCAACATGGAAGGAAGTGATGTATAAGGTGGAATCGCGTGCATCCATATGTGTCAGCTTGCCAAATTCATTGAGATCCACAGCTCTTACAAAGTCAAGTGAGGAAGTATAGGTCTCTAATCTATCATCCTGAAGAAGCAAGATTCCTAGGTCACGATGCCAGTCTATCTCTACACTCTCAGATACTGAGATCGCTTCGCCAAAGCGAGGATAGATCATTCGGATTGACCTATCGAGAAGGGCGAAGACCGTGTCACCTTCAGTTTGGGTAAGTTGCAACTGTCTAGAACAGGCCTCTACTGACTCAGTAAGATAGAGCAACTCCGAAAAGTCATTGTTAAATCCTGCGACAAACCACTCGTAGGATTCACACACCACAACCAGCCAAGTTCCGTCTTGAAGCTGGACAAAGTCTTGTACACCCATTGGATAGCCAAACAAGTCCAGAATCTTTAAGCTATCACCTAGCGAATCCGTCCGAACCAAGAAATGTGAGCCCTCGTAGTCACATCCTTCTCCCTTAAAAGAAAAAAGAATATCCTTGGTAATCTTATCCTGAATCAGCTCACTTACTGCCTGATACTCGAAAAATTCAGTTCCGTATATCTGCTGCCATCTCAGCTCTCCTCTAGGTGAGTAGCAAGCCAAAAAAGGTCTAAAGTCTGGATAACTAGGAAAATGCCCTGTTTGACCAGTGACAAGTACATCTCCATTCTCAAGAAGGCTGAGCTTTTGGGCCAAGAGAAGTTCCATGCCTTTAAGGCTTTGGTTTATTTGAGCACTCAGACCGGTTAGAGTCACAAGAGAGAAACAGAAGATCCAAAGGACATTTTGATGCTTTGATTTGAAATAACTTGACATAAGAGGATGGGCTAATATATGATGATTGGCCATTCCTCATGCTTAACTGTGGGTTGAGTCTTGACAATATAGATACCAATCGGTATCTTTGTGCAGTGAGAGATCCGGACCAGACGAGACTCAGTATCCTGAAGACGGCTAGCCAACTCTTCAATAAGCAGGGCTACAAAGCGACGTCTATCAGCGATATCACGAGTGAGCTACCCCTGACCAAAGGTGCGATCTACAAGCACTTCAAGGACAAGTCTGAGCTCGAGAAAGAAGCACTGCTCTTCTTATGCCACAAGATGATGGGCAGCATCAGTCAAAGAATCAGAGAGAAGGGCAATGCCAGAGCGAAGCTGGAGGCTGTGATTCAGTACTTTGAGCAATATGCAATCAAAGCACCCTTCGCCTACGGATGTCCTGTGATGAATGCCGCCATTGAGGCTGATGACACCAATCCATCGCTCAAAGCTGTGGTCATCAATATCTTCGATGAGTTTCATAGCAGCATCGTTCGCATCCTCAACAATGGGATCAAGCATGGGCAAATCCGAGCAGACATCGAAAAAGACATGATTGCCTCCTTCATGATCAATGCACTGGAAGGCGGCGTCATGATGCTCAAAGTCACAGACAGCCCAGATCATCTCAATGCAAGTTTGAGCTATCTCAAGGCTGAACTCGATAGAATCACGGTCATCTAAAAAATTTGTTTTAAAAGATACCGATTGGTATCCAAAATATCAGGATCATGCAGAAATTCATCGCCAAAATCATTGGAGCTTATCTCAACTTCCTCTCACTCTTGGCACCGAAACTTGCTGGAAAGCAGGGATTCTTATTTTTCTGCTATCCCTTCAAGGCCAAGTTGAAGGCGGATCAACAGAGTTTCCTTGACACCGCAGACTCAGAGACGATCGCGGTAGATCGTATCCCTGTCAGGCTATATCGTTGGGGGAGTGGAAAAGAACAAGTGTTATTTGTCCATGGATGGCAGAGCAATGCTTATCGCTGGAAGAGCTACATCGAGAAGATAGATCTTAAGCGCTACTCGGTCTATGCATTTGACGCACCGGGTCATGGCAACTCTGGAAATCGCATCTGCAATGTTCCGCTCTATGAGAAGTCGATCCGCGCTATCGAGCGTAAAGTCGGGCAATTTGACGCCTTCGTGGGGCACTCCATCGGCAGTTTTTCTGTCCTTTACTATCTCTTCAAGAATAATCACCAACCGAGACAGCTTGTCTCGCTTGCACCGCCGATGGACGTGAGATCTTTCTTTGATTTTTACCAAAAGACGCTAGGACTCAATCAGCGCGCTATCAAGTCCCTTGAAGATTACTTTACAGCTTATGTGGGAAATGTGGTGGACTACTTTAGCATTGACAGATTTGCTCAAAATCTACAGAGTACAAGTCTGCTAATCCATGATCAAGGAGACGAAAGCACACCGCACAGAGCATCTGAAGTGCTCAATGAAATACTGCCAGACGCCCATCTACTCAGCACCAAGGGGCTTGGTCACAAGCTACGTGATGAAAGTATCATCACCACAGTCGTAGAATTTCTTCACTCAGGGATCTTGCCCGGCCAAAGAGACATTACTGATCTTGACAAACTCGCACTTCAGAACTAAGCTTAATGAACTTCTAGGTACTCGTTCAAGATGGTGGAAATGTGCTCGGCCAGATTGTAGACCATGAAGTGTGTGCCATCAGGAATCTTGTACTGACAATGTGAGATTTTAGAGATAGGGAATGTGAGATCGTCTGTACCATGGATTTGGATTAGCTCCGTGCCCGCAGGAATACTGGGAGCCCTCCAGCAAGCGAGAGACTTGAGCGCCCACTTCAGATAGTGATTGCTCTGTCTCTGTAGCATACTTCGGAAGAGCTCTTGCTGTTCATTTTGGCGAAAGCCATGCCTGACAGCCCAAAACCTGAAGGTACTCAGCGACAATCCGCGATTGAAGAGATGTGTCAATCCAAGTCGGCGAGCATTGCGAAAGATCCATGGCATCTCCGCCCTAGATTTGATGCTTGACAGCAAAATAATCCTATCGACCTCGCGCTCACTGGCAATCTCCTGGGCGACAATACCGCCGAGAGAATGACCAATGATCACTACCCTCTCGTCAGTCTGCACATGAGCATCATACAATCGTAGAGCATAGGATCTCAAGCTCTCTCGAGCGAGCGGCTCTATCCAATTCAATAAAGTCGGCGACTCGACAGATAAGTTGAGCTTTTGAAAAATATGCGACAATCAAAGCCTAGACCGGGAATGAGTATGACGCTTGGCATTATAATCGATGAATTAAGGCTATAATTCTGATAAGACAGAAAGCAGATACGCGTCCTGAATGGTCAAGAAATTGACAATTTCCTCAAAGTCCAATCATAGTGGTAAGTTCCTCATTGGAATGATTCTCTATAAAAACTAGAAAATTGGCATCTACAACAACAAGCTCATCATTTGTGTAGTCAAAGATTATTGGTTGAAGCTTATGCTTATATTGAACCTTGCCTACTCTTTCTAGCGCAGCAGAAACATTGTTCTGTTGTAGCGTGTCTTTTTTCGGATGCTCACTCCTTATCTTTTGAAATATTACGTTGGGCTTCATTCCTCTCTTTAGATCGTTGATCTCAGAATTAACAACATTCCAGGCTATCCATTTATACATTTCCAATTCAGTTGTACCCAATCCTTCGCCAAATTTTGATAGAAAATTCTTGTATCTAGCCGCATGCTCATCTGAGATCTGGGCGACCAGTCTAGTTACATCTTTTGTAGTCCCTATTACCTTGTGCTCTACTTGTGTAGTCCAAATCTCATTTTCCTCACATATCTTATAGCAGATTTCTTGCAACAATCCCACGTTGCCTTGACAAGCTTCTGTTGCCAACTCCACCACATCATCTGGAAAAGAAATATTCATTAGTGAAAATCCATTGCGGATCACCTTATTGAGATCGCTAGGCGTCCAACTGTCAGCGTTTATCGACGTAACTCTTCCGACCAGATCCCCATTAAACAATATGAGCTTGTTGGATTCTAACCACACTCCGATTATTATAAAATTAATCTGAGAAACGTCGAAAAAAACCTTTAAGTCAAAAGCCAAATTCTGCTGAATCTCTTCGTCTAGATAATGGAAATCTTCAATAACAATAAACTTGTCAAAATTTGTCTGCTGTAAGACTCTGACAATATCATTAGGATTCCCCAAATCAATTTGTAGATATTTCTTTTCGGTTGAAGCTTCATTCTCCCTATTATATTCGTACTCACCAGAACCTGATGCTTTCGAGACAAATGGAATCTTTCCCTCACCTTCTATCCTAACCTGGACTTTATGATTTCCTGTTATAGATTTTGACTCTGTGATTTCATAGTCCAAGCCTGCCTTTTTCAAGACCATTTCATATAGAATAGCACGAGTTGTATCTCTTGTACACTGTATAGTGATACAATCTTTATCATCCTCTAAATGATATTTTCTTAGACAGGATTTACCTTGCTTGGAACTACCGTGTATCGCGATGTGCTTGTCTCGCGTCAAGTCATTTACAAATCTCTCATCGACATTCTTTCTTGACTGATACGTCAAGGGAATACGCCTTGTGGTACCGTACACGTCTGAGAGTTTCTTTCTATTTTGCATAAATTATAATTGATTCAGTCGAACTAAAATACTCCTACGCCGCTTCCTCAATCTCATCCACCTCTACCCTTAGGTTTTCGATGATGAATTCTTGACGCTGCTGGGTATTCTTGCCCATGTAGTAGGCCAGGATCTCTTCGATATTGGTGTCTTCTCGGAGCACTACTGGCTCAAGTCGGATATCATCACCGATGAAGTCTTTGAACTCGCCTGGTGAAATCTCTCCAAGACCTTTGAAGCGGGTGATCTCTGGTGTGCCGCGCAATTTGTCTTGTGCTGCCTGCTTTTCTTTTTCGCTGTAGCAATAGATGGTCTCCTTCTTATTGCGCACACGGAAGAGTGGTGTCTCTAGGATGTAGAGATGACCCTGGCGCACCAGATCTGGGAAAAACTGCAAGAAGAAGGTTAGCAGCAGCAGGCGTATGTGCATCCCATCAATATCTGCATCCGTGGCAATGACCACTCGATTGAATCGGAGATTCTCAACACCGTCCTCTATATCTAGCGCATGCTGCAGCAGGTTGAGCTCTTCATTTTGGTAGACGACCTTCTTGCTGAGCCCAAAGCAGTTGAGTGGTTTACCTCTCAGAGAGAAGACCGCCTGGGTCTGTACGTCTCGTGCTTTGGTAATGGAGCCGCTGGCACTATCACCCTCAGTGATGAAGAGTGTGGTGGCAAGCTTGCGCTCTTCGTCTCCACGCTTATCACTCAAGTGTGCTCGACAGTCACGGAGTTTTTTGTTGTGGAGATTGGCCTTCTTAGCTCGTTGATTAGCGAGTTTTTTGATGCCTGCGATCTCTTTGCGCTCGCGCTCCGATTGGTTGATACGCTTTTGCAGTTCCTGAGCCACTTCAGGATTGCGATGGAGATAGTTGTCTAGCTCACGCTTGAGGAAATTTTGGACGAAAGTCCTGATTGTCTCGCCATCCGGCGCGATGTGTGTCGAGCCAAGCTTCGTCTTGGTCTGAGACTCGAAGATCGGATCTTCGACACGTACGCTGACACTGCCTATGAGCGCTGTGCGGATGTCCCGGCTATCGTAGTTCTTGTTATAAAAATCCCGTAGTGTCTTCACTACCGCCTCGCGGAAGGCATTGAGGTGTGTGCCACCCTGGGTCGTGTACTGCCCATTGACGAAGCTGTAGTACTGCTCGCTGTACTGCGCACCATGACTCAAGGCCACTTCGATGTCATCTCCTCTGAGGTGTATGATGGGATAGCGTAAAGCTTCGGTCTGCGTTTTCTTGGATAGAAGATCCTTCAGACCATCCTTGGAGACGAGAGTCTTGCCATTGAACTTGATCTTAAAGCCAGCATTGAGATAGGCATAGTTCCACAGCTGGCTCTCGATATAGTCAGTGCGGAAGCCGTAGTTCTTGAAGATCTGCGGATCTGGCTCAAAGATGACATGCGTGCCGTTGGGCTCTGATGACTTCCTGATGCGCGATTGATCGACCAGCTCACCTCGCCTGAAAGTGGCAATCTTCTCTTTCCCATCTCTGAAGCTACGCACCTCAAAGTTGAGGGAGAGCGCATTGACGGCCTTGGTACCTACACCGTTGAGACCTACAGATTTCTTAAAGGCTTTGCTGTCATACTTTCCGCCGGTATTGATGCGAGATACACACTCTACGACCTTGCCTAGTGGGATGCCACGACCATAATCTCTGATCTCGACTTTGGTCTCATCGATGTTGATATCAAGGATCTTGCCATGGCCCATGAAGTACTCATCCATGGAGTTGTCCACGACTTCTTTGATGAGGATGTAGATCCCATCGTCCACGGCACTTCCATCCCCAAGCTTACCGATATACATCCCAGGACGGAGTCGGATATGCTCCTTCCAGTCCAGCGATTTGATCTCATCTTCGGTATATCTTACTTCTGCCATCTCACATCTTTATATATGACAAAAATACGTAAGGTGTATTGCTTTATGTCGCTCCGGCATGACATATGTCTAGTCAGTACGCGGCTTGATCGATTGATATGGCTTTCGCCAAAATGCTGTTTTATCTTAGCAGCATGTTAGACATCATCGCACTCGTCGTCGCAGCTCTTGGATTTTACATCGGCTACTCCAAGGGCCTGATCAAGACTGTTTTTGGTATCCTATCCATCATTCTCGGCATTTTGATCGCGCTGAAGCTGTCACCATTCATCATCAACTTCATCGAAGCGGCCTTTAAGCTCGATCCTCGCTGGGCTTTGATTTTGGGATTCTTACTGACGCTGGGCCTTGTGATTGCAGGCTTGAGCTATGTTGGTCGACTCATGGAGAGATTTCTACAGAGCATACAGCTCAATTTTGTCAACAAGATCGCGGGTGGGCTGCTCTATGGTGTGATTTTTCTTGTCATTCTTGGATTGGCCGAGAGTTTTCTTACAGAGCTTGAGGTCATAAAGCCAGCACAGATCGAAGAGTCATTCACTTATCCGATCGTCACAGCATTGCCCAATCAGGCTAGCGGTGTCTTTGACAATCTCAAGCCGATATTCTCAGAGTTTTGGGAAAAGACCAAGGAGGTCTTGGACAATATCGAGGGACCAGAGGAGCACTAGGGCAATGATTCAATGATCGAGTGAATCAGTGATTGAGTGATTGAATGATCCAATGATTGAGTGATGCAGTGATTGAATTCAATCAATCATTCAGTCGATCAGTCAATCAGTTAATAGCTCTACCTTCGCGCCGTTTTTCAAAGAAAGGAGATGATGCTCAGGAGAGTCAGATACATTTGGGCGAAAGCCCTGATCATAGTATGCACAGTGAACGCCTCAGCACAGTATAGCGTGAGCGACACTACCCTAGTCACTGCTACAAGAATCGAAGCTGCCGCCAAAAAGACTGGCACCAGTGTCACCGTCATCAGTCAGGAAGAGATCAAGAGGAGTCCGGCCAATACTGTGGATGAGCTCCTGCGCTATCAAGTCGGCCTCAATACTAATACACGAGGTGCATTTGGCGTGCAAAATGACATCGGCATCCGCGGCAGCACCTTCTCTCAGGTACTTGTCTTAGTCGATGGCATCCGGCTCAATGACCCACTCACGGGTCACTTCAATCAAAATATTCCGGTACCGCTTACAGAGATTGCAAGCATTGAGATCGTGCGCGGCCCAGCGACGGCGAATTTTGGCGCGGATGCTGTCGGGGGTCTTATCCATATCAAGACCAAGACCTATCTCAATCGACATGCGCCTGGCTGGTCTTCGACAGGTGAATTGGGAGCGGGTCAAAATGGCTTGCTCCTGGGAGATGCGAGTATCAGTCACTCGGATGATAAACTCCAAGTGAGTCTGGGTGCGCGATACGCAAGTGCGGATGGAGAGACCTACCGCAATCCCAACTTTGATGCAGGCATCAGCTCTATCGAGGAGTACAGTAATTTCTTTGACATGCAGCAATACACTGGAGCCGTCAGATATGAGCTCAGTGATCGCAGTTCGATATATGCTCGCTTGGCCTATGAGCAGAGGGAATTTGCGGCCAAGTATTTCTACACGAGGAGTGCCTTTGATGAGTCTACCGAGGAGACCTCTTCTCTATGGACACAGCTGGCCTATAACACTGTCGGAGACGCCTCTGTGACGGATGTCCAGATCGGATGGAAGCGCAGTGAAGATCTCTTCATCTTCAATCCCATCTTCACGCCCAATGAGCATACAATGCAGCAGTATATACTGACGGCCAATCAGAGCAGAAGGATCTCAGACAAGATCTCGCTTGCCTATGGCTTACAGGCAGAGTACCGCGAGATCGAGAGCTCTGATCGCGGTGATCACAGCAATGTCTCTTCAGGAGCATATCTGAGTTCGGCCTGGGATGTGACAGACCATACCCGGATCAATAGTACCCTACGTTTGCAGCATGATGATAACTATGGTGTATCTCTGGTGCCACAGATGAGTATCGCTCACCAACTAGACCGTCTCACCTTGAGAGCAGGATTTGGCTCCGCAGTGCGTGCAGGTGACTTCACAGAGCGCTACATCTCTAGCGAGATTCCAATGCTCGTCACTGGTCGCAATATTGGCAATCCTGATCTGCAAGAGGAACGTTCACAGAGCTTCGAACTGGGAGCAGACTATGGGAGTGAGAATTGGTCAGCTTCAATTACTGGATTCTTGCGTCAATCAGAAAATCTCATTGATTTCACCTTGACATCCTCTTCTGATATTTTCAATCAAGACAATCTCCAAGATGGATTCTACTTCTATGCGACCAATGTGTCAGAAAGCAGTGTAAAAGGCATCGAATTCTCATGGAGTGGGGAAATGGCTCTAGGCGAAAAGCTCGCACTGAGTCCTAGTCTCCAGTACACCTACTTGGAAACTCGTACTGATCTGGAGACGCTCTCCAAGTATATCGCCAATCATCCAAGTCACCAGTTGATACTTGGGCTAGGACTGGAGGTCTCTGCTGTGCGTCTGCAATGGATGAGCCGCTATCAGAAGCGCAACCCTGAACTCGGTGAAAGCGTCAATGCTTTTATCCCAGAAAATACTTGGACCCATGACTTACGGATTACTGCAGAGCTGATCGAGCAATTGGGTGTCTTTGTCAATGTCACTAATCTTTCTGATGCGAGGTATCAGGAGATCTTCGGAGCCCAGTTGCCCGGAAGATGGTTCCAAGGTGGCATACGCTGGACTCTCTAGCCTTTCTCTGAGTAGAGATCTCAAAGAGATTGTCTAGACTGTTTGATTGCATATGACTACCTTTGCTCTGCTTTCGCAAAAAAGGTCTATCCTTGTGAGTCTCTCCTACTTGACCGCCGAAAGTATCATTTCAACCGCAGTTTTTTTCCCAAGAAGACTTTACGAAGAGTACTAGACTTTTTTTCATTCCTCATTACACTATGTACGACATACTACAATTGAGCGACATGCTCGTGGCAGAACTTCGCCAACTCGCTGAGAAACAAGGCCTCACAGGTTATAAAAGGCTCAATAAGCAAGAGTTGATCTACAAGATTCTCGATCACCAAGCAGTGCAAAATGATGCACCAGCTGCCAAGGCAGAAGACAAGAAACCTGCTGCCAAAAAAGAAGAAAAAGCACCTCAACAGCGACAAAGACGCTCAAGAGCTCCTCAAGCCGCCAAAAAAGAGGAGAAACAAGAAGCCAAAGAAACACCCAAAGAAACGCGCAAAAAAGAGCCGGCCAAGCAGAATACGGAGACAGTTGCCGTAGAGGCTGAGGCAGAAGCTCCGAGCAGCGGCGGTCAGCAAAAAGAGAAGACACAAGACGATCAAAAGAGGCAGCAAAACCGCCATCAAAACAATGGCCAGAACGATCGCCGACAAAATGGTCGACGTGACAATCAACAAAATCGCAACAATCGCGGCAATCGAAACAATCAACAAAACCAGGACAAAACACCTGCCATCAGATTTGATCCAGAGATGGACGGCATGGTGAGTGGTGAAGGAATCTTAGAGATGATGCCCGACGGCTACGGATTCTTGAGGTCCAGTGACTATAATTATCTCTCCTCCCCAGACGATGTATATGTATCACCATCACAGATCAAGCTATTTGGTCTGCGCACTGGAGACACGGTATATGGGTCTATCAGACCTCCCAAGGAAGGCGAGAAGTACTTCGCACTGCTCAAAGTCATGCGTATCAATGGCTTGTTGCCGGAGCAGGTGAAAGAGAGAGTGCCATTTGACTATCTCACCCCGCTCTTCCCGCAAGAAAAATTCAAGCTCACCTCCGATCCTAGAGGCAAAGACTACGGTAATCGAATGATTGACCTCTTTGCCCCCATCGGTAAAGGTCAGCGTGGACTCATCGTTGCTCAGCCCAAGACAGGTAAGACATTCTTGTTGAAAGACGTGGCCAATGCAATTGCCACTAATCATCCTGAGTGCTACATGATCGTTTTGCTCATCGATGAAAGACCAGAGGAGGTCACAGACATGAGACGATCAGTGAATGCCGAGGTCATTGCTTCGACATTTGATGAACCGGCTGAAAACCACGTCCGTGTCGCCAATATCGTATTGGAAAAGACCAAAAGACTGGTTGAAAGTGGCCATGATGTGGTCATCTTGTTAGACTCAATCACGAGACTAGCGCGAGCTTACAACACTGTGGCACCTGCATCAGGCAAGGTCCTCTCAGGTGGTGTTGAAGCCAATGCCCTTCACAAGCCTAAGAAGTTTTTCGGTGCTGCGCGGAATATAGAGAATGGTGGCTCACTCACCATTTTGGCGACAGCCTTGATCGATACTGGATCCAAGATGGATGGTGTGATCTTCGAAGAATTTAAAGGAACGGGTAACATGGAGCTGCAGCTCGATAGAGCCCTAGCCAACAAGCGTCTCTATCCGGCGATCAATCTCACCAAGTCGAGTACTCGAAGAGAGGAGCTACTCTTGGATGATGCTGTACTTCAGAGACTCTTTATCCTGCGTAACCACCTGGCCGATATGAAGCCAGTAGAAGCGATGGAATTTCTCAGAAAGTACATGCTTCATACCAAGACCAATGATGAATTTCTCATCAGTATGAATAGCTAGAAGCGAATAAATACAAGAAACAGGGGTAAAAATCATGCAGTTGCAGTACTTTTGCCCTCCGATTTTAGAAAACTATAAGCAAGGACGATGAAACGAACGTATCAGCCCTCCAGAAGAAAGAGATCAAACAAGCATGGCTTCAGATCACGCATGAACTCAGAAGGTGGAAAGGCAGTACTTGCTCGAAGACGAGCTAAGGGTCGCAAGAAGCTGACCGTATCTGACGAGAGAAGATTGAAGTAGTCTTCCTGATCCTCTATGTCAGAATATTCCTTCCCACGCAAGGAAAAACTTAAAAGTCAAAAACTTATCGAAGAGCTCTTCCAATCCGGAAGGGCTTTTTCTGCTTATCCCCTATTGCTCAAGTATATCAAGCTTGACGACAAGTTACCGGATGGCGTGAATGTGCAAGCCGGCTTCACTGCCCCTAAGCGACGATACAAATCTGCTGTCAAGCGCAATCTCATCAAGCGCCGCATGCGCGAAGCCTACCGCTTGCACAAGAGTCCGCTCATTGAGCAGCTGGATCAAGAGCAGCATGCATACGCTTTGATGCTCATCTATACGGGCAAGGAAATACTGGATTACCATCACATCGAAAAATCGATGGTTAAAATCTTAAGAAAGCTAATCGCCCACAACACATCCGAAAAATCACTACGTTAGCAGTAGCATGCGCACACTCCTGCTATCTCTGCTACTCACTTCCTCAAGCTTTGCGCTTCGGGCTCAGGTCTACTTGGTCCTAGAGGGGTATCATGCCAAGCGAGTCATGGAATATGTGGTCGGTGATCCCATCCACTACAAACTCCAAGATGATAAGCTATGGAATCTCGGCGTGATCACTGGTCTACATCCAGAGACAGGTACGGTATTTCTCGAACATGGAAGTATCAATATTTCGGAGGTCTCTGGGCTGCGCAAAGTAGGGAAAAAGCAAACACCGCAAAAACTTAGCAATGCTTTGCTTCTCTTTGGTGGTCAGTGGATCGGATATGCAGCTATAGCAGACGTAGCAGACATCTATACTATGACCACTCGTGATGTCATCATTGGAGGTGGCGCTGCCGCCGGTGGAGGCATTCTCAGACTATTTGCCGGAAGGCGCAAGTTCAAGGTCGGCAAGTCGAAAAGATTACGCATCCTCGATCTCCGCTGGCAACTCAATAGCTAACTAACTCCGGTATCAATTGGCGTGATCCGACAGAAACTTGATCCGTACGATCTCGATCTCCTCCCGTGTGATGTCATCTTCTTCTAGCTCAGCCAAGGCAGAGTCTACGCTATCACTCTCAGAGTCCATGAAATAGTCCGATATATCCTCAGCACTGTACTCATCGATATTCTCTTCGATATAGTAGTCGATATTGACCTTGGTGCCAGAGGAGACGATCTGATAGAGCTCATGCAGGAGCTCCTCCATGCGAAGATCATTATCATCAGCGATATCCTCTAGAGGGATCTTCTTGTCGATCGCTTGGATGATCTGTACTTTTTTCTTGCTCTTATTCGCAACTTGCTTCATGACGAAGTCCATCGGTCTCTCGATGTCATTTTCCTCCACGTAGCTAGCGATAAGATTGACGAATGGTCGCCCGTATTTGACTGCTTTGCCTTGGCTGACACCAGAGATCTTGGAGAGCTCATCCATCGAGCAAGGAAAGCGAGTGGCCATCTCCTCTATCGATGGATCTTGGAAAATGATGTATGGTGGCACCTGCTTTTGCTTGGCGATCTTGCGGCGTGTGTCCTTGAGCATGGTCAGGAGTGCTTGATCTAGGACAGCTGATCCACCGGAAGACTCTTGTACTACGTAGCTAGAGTAATCATGATTTTCTGCCATCTCCACCTTGTAAGGACTAGAGATAAAGTCTCGGCCTTTGTCAGTGAGTTTGAGGACACCATAGTCTTCTACAGACTTGACGAGCAGCTTCTCAAGCAAGGCATGGCGAAAGACTGATTGCCAATAGTTTTCCGACTTATCTTTTCCTTGTCCAAAGAGCTCCTTCTGATCAAATCTGTAATCAGTGATGTCCTTGGTCTTAGCACCTCTGACAAAATTGCAGAGCAATCTGATTTGGTAGTTTTCCTTGAGCTGGTCTGTGGCCTTGAGGGCAAGCAACATCTCATGCGTTGCATCTACTTTGCTCCGAGGATTGCGACAGTTGTCGCACATATCTCTACAGTGATCTTCTCGATACTGCTCTCCAAAGTACTGAAGGAGAAACTGGCGCCTGCAGGCTGCTGTCTCAGAATAGGCTGCAATTTCATCGAGCAGCTGAGCTCCCATCTGCCGCTCCGCGGCAGTCTTGTCTCTGAGAAACTTCTCGAGTCGCATGATATCCTTGTGACTGAAGTATGCGACACATTGCCCTTTGAGACCATCTCTACCAGCGCGACCAGTTTCTTGGTAGTAGTTTTCGATACTCTTTGGAATATCGTAGTGTATGACGAAGCGTACATCGGGCTTGTCTATACCCATACCAAATGCGATGGTAGCGCATATGACGTCGACGTTTTCCATGAGGAAGTCGTCTTGTACTTTGGAGCGAGTCTTGCTATCAAGTCCTGCGTGGTAGGCAACTGCCTTGACATCGTTGACACGCAGCAGCTGGGCGATTTCCTCCGTAGATTTTCTGCTCTGCACATAGATAATTCCCGATTGACCTGGCATCGTCTTGATGAGCTGAACGATATTCTTGATTGTCTTCTCAGGAGACTGTTTGGGTCTGATCTCGTAGTATAGATTGTCCCGATTGAATGAGGTGATGAACTCATTCACTTCGGTCATGGCAAGATTCTTCTGGATATCAGACTGTACTTTGGGCGTCGCAGTAGCAGTGAGTGCCATGATCGGCACACGATCACCTATGGCATCTACGATGCTCCGAATCTTGCGATATTCTGGCCTGAAGTCATGCCCCCACTCTGAGATACAGTGAGCCTCGTCGACAGCCACGAAGCTCAGATCTACCTGCTGAAAGAACTCTACATTCTCGGCCTTGGTCAGCGTCTCTGGTGCGACGAATAGGATTTTGGTCTTGCCGCTCAGCACACAGTGTCTCACATGTCGCTCATCACGCTTGTTGAGAGACGAATTGAGAAAGTGAGCAACATCCTCATTCTCATTGTAGGCTCTGATGCTATCTACTTGATTCTTCATCAAGGCGATCAGTGGCGAAATCACCAGTGCAGTGCCATCCATCATAAGTGCTGGGAGCTGATAGCACAAGCTCTTACCGCCTCCAGTAGGCATGATGACAAATGTGTCTCTGCCCTGAAGTATGTTGTGTATGATTTCTTCCTGCTTCGCTTTGAAACTATCGAAGCCGAAGTGTTTTTGGAGCTCATCCACGAGATGATACTCTGTCCCTATTGTATCCATTCCTTTCTTGTCAATAATTAGCGATTCTAAAGGCAATTGGGGCTAAAAATGACAGTTATTGAAAATACAAAAATTCTGACAAAGAGTTGGTCTTTTGTTGAAGATTTATCCGATCTGAGCGCATCATCTGACAAAGGCATATTTGTCTCACCTTTACACCTAGAACACGAGAAGAGGATAGTTATCATCACGAAGAAACATATCGAATCACTACAAGTCGCGAAGTCAGTTTTTTCTGAAGCAAGCGCATGTCTGCAAAATGCGGGTGAGCTCTTAGGTCAAGAATTTTTGGCGGTTGTAGAGCACCTACTGAATATCAAAGGCCGTATCATCGTCAGCGGTATCGGGAAGAGTGCCCTCATCGGACAAAAGATCTCTGCTACGCTCAATAGTACTGGAAGTCACAGTGTATTCTTGCACGCGGCGGATGCCATGCATGGAGATCTTGGAGCGATCGCACCGTCCGATACGCTCATCTGCCTCAGTCGATCTGGAGAGTCTCCAGAGATCAAGTCACTCGTGGGTGTTGTCAGAGGCTTTGGGAATCCCATCGTAGCAATCTGTGCGTCATCAGAGTCCTTTTTGGCGAAAGCCGCAGACCATCTACTACTCACACCTGTGCCCAAGGAAGCCGACCCCAACAATCTCGCACCTACTACGAGCACCTCTGTACAGCTCGCGATGGGCGACGCCCTGGCACTTGCACTACAAGTTGCTCGAGGCTTTGAGGCCAGAGACTTTGCTCGAATCCATCCTGGAGGATCATTAGGAAAACGATTGACCATGACAGTAGGTCAATTTGTCAGTGACCAGGCAGCTCCTGCTGTACAAGCTGGTGATCCTATGGATAAGGTGATCATAGAAATGACCAGCAAGCGCAAAGGAGCTGTCGCAGTGCTCAGCGGTGAGAAGATCGTGGGCGTCATCACGGATGGCGACCTCAGACGTCACATGAACCAGCTCTCGACACTCAAGGATGTGCAGGCAGAGTCCATCATGACAAAAAATCCAAGCAGAATCTCCAGTAGCAGTCCCGCTGTAGCCGCGCTGGACATCATGAGAAATAAAAAAATTTCGCAGCTCCTTGTCACTGAACATGAGCACTATCTCGGCTTGGTACATCTTCATGATCTCCTAGAAGAAGGGCTTGCCTGAGCTATCTTTGAACCATGGTATTTCCGATAGGTGATGATCAAGTAGTCGGTGGCGCGAAGCCAATTTTCAGCTACAGCTTCATAGCGATCAATATCCTTGTTTTTTTGATACAGATGTCTTTCCAGATGACTGGTGGGGAAGCCTGGCTTCGAGAATTTTTTACGACCTACGGAGCACTGCCCATCGAGATTACGCGTGGACAAGACCTTCATACGCTCTTCACAAGTATCTTCATCCATGGAGGATGGATGCATCTCATCGGCAATATGCTCTTTCTCTGGGTCTTCGCCGACAATATCGAATCGAGCATAGGCAATGTCAACTTCCTTCTTTTCTACCTCCTTGGTGGCCTTGCTGCTTCGCTGACTCATATCTATCTCGATCCCAATAGCACTATACCAGGCATTGGCGCCAGTGGCGCTATCAGTGCCTGTCTGGGCGCATACTTGATCCTATATCCCAAGAGCAAGATCAAGATGATCGTCCTCTTTCTTTTTACCAGTTTCAAAATACCAGCCGTCATCTTTCTAGTCTTCTGGATTGGCCAGCAGTTGCTCACTGGGATCGGTAGTCTATCAGTGGAAACGTCCGCGACCCAGGGCGTCGCATGGTGGGCTCATATTGGTGGATTTGTTTTCGGCCTATTGGCTGGGATTCTCATCAGGAAGATCATCAAGCCCCTTGATCTCAATGTCCAGGCTTCTGGTCAGTTGAGGACCTAGTGGAGAACAGTAATTTTGCATCTCAAATCGACTACGGAGATGCGTCCAAATACCATTTACCTGCTACTATTTTCCTGCTTTCTATTGTGCTCATGTGCTGATGACAAGAGTACAGTCAATCCTATGCCTTCGGACTTTCAAGTCTTTGAAGCAGTGCCAGTGACGGAGTCCAACTTGCGATTCCGCAACCAGGTCAACGAAAGCGAAGAGTTTAATCACTTTAGCTACGATGGACTTTTTCAAGGCGCTGGTGTAGGAATTGGTGATTTCAACAAAGACGGCCTACCCGACATCTATTTTGCTGGAAATCAAGTCGGCGATAAGATATACCTCAACAAAGGCAACATGCAATTTGAGGATTTCACCCAGAAAGCTGGTATCGCCAAGAAGCAAGGATGGTCTACAGGTGTCGCCATTGCAGATATCAATAATGACGGCTATGATGACATCTATGTGAGTCGATTTTTGATTGAAGATCCTCGTAGTCGTGAAAATCAGCTCTTTTTGAACAATGGAGACCTGAGCTTCACAGATGTTGCCAAGCAGTATCAAGTCCACGATCCTGGCTATAGCATCCAGGCTACCTTCCTCGATGCCGACAAGAATGGATACCTCGACATCTATGTAGCCAATCAGCCACCCAACTTCAAAACAAGACGAGATCAGCTCAAGGGGAAGATGGACTATGCCTACACAGATCAGTTTTTTCTACAGACGAGTCCTGGGGTATTTGGTCTTGCGACCAAAGGAGCTGGCATACAAAACTATTCCTTCAGCCTAGGCGCCAGTGTGAGCGATCTCAATGATGATGGCTGGCCTGACATCTATGTGCCCTGTGACTTTGAGGATCCTGACTATATGTGGATCAATCGAGGAAATGGAAGTTTTCGCAATGACATCAATCAGGCTGTCAAGCATATCAGCAACTTCAGCATGGGCGCAGATGTGGCGGATATCAACAATGACGGATTGGTGGACATCTTCACAGCGGACATGGTTGCCAATGACAATGCCCGCCTCAAGACCAATATGAGCGGGATGAATCCTGAGAAATTCTGGAGCCTCGCCGATAATGGATATCACTTCCAGTACATGTTTAATACCCTTCAGCTCAACAATGGTAACAACACCTTCAGCGAAATCGCCCAGATGGCAGGTGTCGCCAATACGGACTGGAGCTGGACGCCTCTGCTTGTCGATTTTGACAATGATGGATACCGCGATATCTATATCACCAATGGCATCGTCCGGGATATCAGAGACAATGATCACCTCAAGAGAGCTAAGAAGAAGATTGCGGAGCAGCAAGAAAGAGGAGAAGGTGTCAGTCTTCTCGAGGTCGTAAAAGATGCACCATCTACACCTATCGCCAACTACATGTATCGCAATGGTGGCGATCTACAATTCGAAGAGGTGATGACAACTTGGGGCTTGACAGACAGAGGATTTTCCCAAGGAGCAGCCTACGCAGACTTTGACAATGATGGAGATCTTGATATGGTCGTGAATAATACCAATGACTATCCCTATCTCTATCGCAATCGTTCCGCTGACAACGGATACAACAGCTACCTCCGCTTTGAGCCAGCGAGCAATTCGCTTAGTGTGCAGCACTTCGGTGTCAAAGTCAGTATCAAGTATGGCGATGAGCAGCAGTTTGCCGAGCTTCATCCAGTACGCGGATATATGAGTTGTAGCGAGGCTGCGATACATTTTGGATTGGGCACCACTGAGATCGTCGATGAGGTGAAGATCAAGTGGCTCGATGGCAAAGAGCAAGTCCTGACAGATGTCAAGATCAATCAAGTTATTAAACTTGATCCATCACTAGGGGCTGTCGCCCAAATGAATCAGAACACTGAAACCAGTTTTCTGGCAGCAACAGAGTCTGCCCAAGTGGACTTTGCTCATGCAGAAAATGAGTATGATGACTATGCACGTGAGATCCTCATCCCGCACAAGATGAGTACGCTCGGCCCATGCATCGCCGCAGCTGATGTCAATGGTGATGGCCTCTCAGATTTCTATGTAGGTGGAGCGATCGGACAGCCTGGCCAGATGTATCTCCAAGATCGCAATGGCCAGTTTGGTGACAAGGTCTCAGGGCCATGGTCCTCAGATGCGAGCAGTGAAGACATCGATGCGAGCTTTTTTGATGCGGATGGTGACGGAGATCAAGATCTGCTTGTCGTCTCCGGTGGTAATGAATATGCCGAAGGCGACAGACGCTATCAGGATCGACTCTATATCAATGACGGTGGTAGCTGGACCAAAGCACCATCTTCTCACTTTGATCCTCCACGTGCTAGTGGTGGCACAGTCGCTACTGGTGATCTCGATGGAGATGGTGATCTGGATATCTTTCTCGGTGGTCGACAGATCCCAGGTCGATATGGCTTCCCTGCGGAGAGCGCCATCATGATCAATGAAGGAGGCAAATTTGTCAATCAGACATCCCAGATCATGGGCAGTGAAACTAAGCTTGGCATGGTGACCGATGCCCTGTGGCATGATGTGGATCTCGACGGAGATCAAGATCTCATCATCGCAGGAGAGTGGATGCCGATCAGCTACTGGAGCAATGATGGTGGCAAGCTCACCGATCAGACCAAGAGTATCGGCATGCATGGCACGACCGGATGGTGGAATCGTCTACAGCTTGCCGATCTGGATGGAGACGGTGATCAAGAGCTGATTGCTGGCAATCTGGGGCACAATATCAAGTACAAGGCCAGTGAGGAAGAACCCTTCAAGCTCTTTGCCAAAGACTTTGATGAAAATGGGACACACGATGTATACCTCGGCTACTATGATCACGATGGCGTCTGCTATCCGGTGAGAGGCAGGCAGTGCAGCAGTGATCAGATGCCATTCATCAAGGAGAAGTTTCCGAGTTACAACACCTTCTCCAAGGCGACGATCGAAGAAGTCCTAGCAGAGCGCATGGATGGAGCTGTGGTGCATGAGGCGAAGATGTTTAGCAGTGTGTGGGTAGATCTAGATGGCTGGCAAGTGCATAAGTTGCCCAATGAGGCGCAGATTGCCCCCATCTTCGGGATCCTACCCAAGGACTGGAATGGAGATGGCAATATGGATCTCCTAGTAGCAGGCAACTATCACAATCGCGAGGTCGAGACGACACGCAGTGACGCAGGAGTGGGCTGCTTGCTCGCAGGAGATGGCAAGGGTAGCTTCAAGGCTGTAAGTGCCAAGGAGACGGGGCTGGCGATGACAGGTGATGTCAGAGATCTAGAGATGGTCGAAGCGAAGAAGAGCACCATCATCTTGGTCGCCAATAATGATGACAAGATGGATGTCTATCGCTGGAAGGGGAAGTAACTTTGCGTAGACCGTAGACCGTAGACCGTAGACCGTAGACCAAAATTCATGTATTCATCGTTCCTCGCGCGCCTTCTAGCGCCATGGTTCACATTTTACATGTCGCGCAGCAAGCAAGATTGATCTCATGCACAAGCCTTTCTGAGCGATCCATGTAAAGCAGCCGCTGCAACAATCATTTCGTTATTGAAGTTAGCTTGCTAAGAAAAACGAAATTGATTCAATCATCTAACTGCTTTGACCATGCGAATTCTACTCCTACTACTCTCAGGGTTCTTTTTTTTCAGTGCTTGCCAACAAACCGAAAATAGTACGGAAATTCAGGAAGATAAATTATTGGATAAGACATATCCCTATTACGATCGATATATCGAGTACAACTATCCCAATGAGACAATCGATGTAGAAGCATACGCCAAACGAGTAGAAAAGCTGAATCAGCTGCGTCTCGAAACTCAATTTCGTTCGCCCGGATTTGACAAAGAATGGCAAACTCAGGGCCCAGGCAATATCGGTGCACGAGTCAACACACTAGCCATCAATCCTAACAATCAGGATGAAATCTATGCAGGATTCAGTGGTGGCGGTCTCTACAAGACAGAAGACGGTGGAGAAAACTGGCAATCAATCTTCGATGACAATGCTTTTCAATCCATAGGCTATGTAGGAATAGATCCCAATGATGACGATGTCATATATCTCGGGACAGGTGACCCAAATCTGACGGGATTTCCCAATATTGGTAATGGAATCTTCCGCTCTAATGACAGAGGTGCGAGTTGGGAATCACTAGGGCTAGAAGAGCAGAGAATCATTTCCAAAATCGAGGTGAATCCTGAGAATAGTCAGCAGCTCTTCGTAGCAAGTATGGGTCTCCCTTTTGAAAAAAACAACACTCGAGGCATTTACAGATCCAACGACGGAGGGTCAAGCTGGGAGCAAGTACTATTTGTATCAGATAGCACAGGTTTCAGCGATGTCATCGTCAATCCTGAACAAGCCAATATCGTCTACGCGACTACTTGGGATCGAGTGAGAAGCACCACCGTCAGCATCGTAGAAGGAGAAGGATCAAATTTTTACCGCTCAGTAGATGGAGGAGATAGCTGGACCAAAATTGATGATGGTCTGCCAGATGGTATTCTCGGTCGCCATGGTATGGATGTCTGCAGGACACAGCCCAATCATGTCTACGTAGTCGTCGTAGATACCACTAGAAACCTCGAAGGCATCTATCGAAGTGAAGACTATGGGGCGAGTTTTTCTGAGATTCCGACTGATACTTTACCACCCAATATACTCGGTGGATTTGGCTGGTATTTTGGGAAGGTACATGTAAATCCCAATGATCCAGATCACATATTCGTACTCGGGATAGATATGTACGAGACCAGAGATGCAGGACTGACTTGGACCGAAGCGGTTCCACCCTGGTGGACCTATGAAGTACATGCCGATAAGCATGACTTGCAAATCATGTCCGATGGTGAGATGTACCTCGCCACAGACGGTGGTGTCTACAGGAAAAATATTGATGAGTACACGTGGAGTGATATTGAAAATATTCCGACTACTCAATTTTATCGTACGGCATATAATCCTCACACCCCAGACGAATACTATGGTGGTGCACAAGACAATGGATCAACAGGTGGTAATGCCGAAAATATCAATGACTGGCCACGAATCTGGGGAGGAGATGGCTTTCAAATGGTATTTCATCCGGACGAACCTACCTTATTTTTTGCTGAAACACAAAGAGGTAATATTGTCCAATTTTACTATGGCTATCCATCCTCTGCAACAGAAGGCCTGGAGGGACCTCGAAACTGGGATATGCAATATATGATGAGTACGCATGATCCCAATATCATGTATACCGGTACGAATAAGATCCACATCAGTACAGACTCATACTTTCCATTCTGGACAGCTATTTCTGATGATCTGACATACGGGGAAACCGTGATCACCAGCCAGGCCACAATTACCTGTCTACACGAAAGTCCGATAGAGTTTGGAGTCTTGATCGCTGGAACCAACAATGGTTATGTCCATATCCAAGGACCTGATGGTAGCTGGTTAGATGTCTCCGATCAACTACCCAAAAAGTATGTGACTGATGTCAAATACTCACCTGATATTGCAGGAGTTGCCTTTGCTTCATTCTCTGGATTCAATGACAATGATTTTTCCCCAATCTTATTCCGAACAGACAACTACGGCTTTAGCTGGGAGCCTATCTCTGGAGATCTTCCCGATGCCACAATCAATGACATTTATATCATACCTGATACCAAAGATGAAGTCATCTTTGTAGGGACCAATGATGGTGTCTACGGCACTACCAACGGAGGAATCAATTGGCAAAGACTTGGTACCAACATGCCCAATATTAAAGTATTTGATTTGGAGTTTAATGTTGCAAATCAAGAATTAGTGGCAGCCACCTTTGCGAGGTCCTTGCAGAGCTACGACATCGAAGAAATTATCTCACCTGCCACATCCACAGAAAATGAGGATAAAAGCTCTATTGCAGTTTATCCCAATCCAAGCACTGGGATCATCAACATCAGCGGAATAGAGTCTTCGTCTGTACAGGTGGTGGATCAGAAAGGCAGCGTCATCGCTCAACTGAAATCACAAAACCAATTGCTAGATCTCGCCCACTTGCCCAAAGGATGGTATTGGCTCAATATCTCTGATGAAAATGGTAAACAGGCTGTCAAAAAAATTGTCTTGCAGTAAAGTCATCGCACCCAGAGCAATCCCATTAATGTCCGTGATGATGGTGTGATGATTCAGTAAACTCGATAGCACTCAAACTCAGTTTTTGAACTTCCGTCTTTGATTGATTTATGATGTAGTGAGCCGAGCTCTCAAGATTTGAATAGCTCGACTTTGCACCTCCGGGCCATGTAACTTCTATATTTTCAATCATTGAATACTGACCCAATCCTTGCTCTACCCACAAGGTATTGGCACCGAAGCTCCCGCCAGAGCTGACACGGTTGAAGAAGATTTTTGATTGACCTGATGAATTGCTTGCTACTATTTTCAAGCGCGCGCCGATCGCTGATCGATTGGCCTTATTGCCAATGAGCTTTAGCCTGATCCAGTTTCCATCATTTCCGGGATTTTCAAAAAGCGCATTCATAAAATTGTCGCCGTCATAAGATCCACCAAGTACATGATAAATATCTTGATCACCATCTAGATCCAAATCTCCGAAAGCAATTCCATGTCCCTTTTGTAGATGGCCAAGACCCGCTGAGCTTGTAATGTCCAAGTATTTCTTCCCACCGTCATTCAAAAAGAACTTATTCGGTATCAAAGCCTTGAAATCCGGCGTACCTGTTCCGAGATAAGCATCGGGAAATCCATCATTATTTATATCACCAAAATTGCAGCCCATGGTGTAAACCACTTTATCGATCCCGACTGCCTCACTTCGCTCAGTAAAACCTCCATTCCCATCATTGATATATAGTCGCGGCAGCTCGGCTTGAGTCTCCAGGCCTAGAAAATCCTTCGCTACCTGACCGGCAGCAGATTCAAACTGAGAAAAATCAAAGCCACTCACGAAGATATCTTGCCATCCATCTTGATTAAAATCAAAAAACCAACAAGGAAAACTCAATTTGGGCTCCTGCACACCAAGCGCCCCTGCCACATTCTGAAATTTGAAATCCTTGGTGGGACCTCCATTGACGAATAAATAGTTGTCACCAACTACACTACTCAGATACAAATCAGCATAGCCATCATTATTCACATCGCCCCAGCTACATGCCTTGATAAAATCATTTACTGATATTCCTTTGGCGGAAGCCAATTCTATAAATGTGCCGTCGCCTTGATTGTGATACAACTGACAAGGAGCATCAATCGCACTGGAGTGCTCATTACCAATAAATAAGTCGATATAGCCATCAGCGTCAAAGTCTGCCCACGATGCCGTCTGACTGGGATATTTGCTATACAGACCGGCACTTCGTGTTACATCCACGAATCTGCCATCTCCCAGATTTTTCAATAGTGAATTGGGATGGTTGCCGTATTTCCCAAGCCACGCTCCTCTGAGCACCAGGACATCGAGGTGCCCATCATTGTCATAGTCGGCCTGGACTAGATTGAGACCACTCAGCATGCCATCAAGGCCTGCGGCCATCGTACGATCTACAAATCCTCCTGAGCGATCATTTTCAAAATATCTCAATTGATCATCAAGACCATAACTACTACATATAATATCTAGGTAGTGATCTCCATTAAAGTCATCAATCACCACTCCACCAGCAATATCATTGACGCCAAGTCCTAGACCCATTGCCTTATCCCTAAATCGAGGATAATCGATGTCCGATGCCATCGCTGGTAGGGAGACCGCAGCGGGAGCATCTCCAGTTCCAGCATATTCACCAAGAGCCATCTCGGAGATCATTTTCAGCCAGTGTATCTGCGGATCATTTGGATAGACCTCAGACAGCTCTGTAAAAATCTTTTTGGCGGAAGCCGCTCCGTCTTGCTCTATATGTTTACCATCCTTGACGATCGGCAGGATACAGGAGTATTCATTGTGGTGCTTTATACAATTTTCTATTTCTCCTTTGCGGAGATAGGCGATACCCAGAGCTTGCTTGAGAGAAATAGCAACCTGCGGGGGCAAATTGACATTGCGCTCCGTCACAAATTTATCGATCGTGCCTAGCAGCTGGATCGCACGATTGTAGTCACCCGCATTGAGCCACTCATAGGCTGCCTTGTAGCGGAGACTGATCTGTTGGCCTACATCCTGTGTCTCTGCCGAGGCCTTTTCATAAGCCCTTGCCTTGTCTGCATTGAGATGCCACATCTCTGGATCAGATCGGTCTTGTGATATGGCTTTAAGCTCGTCGATCATCTGCTGCGTCTCTGCTCTCGATACATCTTGAGATTCAACTGCTCCTGCAGACGGCTCAGAACAAGAGAAAAAGAAACAAATGAATAAAATAAAAAATAATCTAGCCATACTCTTCTGTCATATATTGGTAGGTATCTGTAGCAACTGCTCAAGCACTTCGCGATTCTCCTCGTTCATGCCATACAGATATCAAGTAATTCCTTTGCAGATTTTATTCTTTGAAAATTTTGATGCTCGCAATCTTCTTCCACATGCTCATATTTCCATACCGTATGAAAAGGTATGTGAATCGCGTGGGCTCCGAGTTCCAAAAGAGGCAGGACATCAGACTTCATTGAGTTTCCGATCATCAAGATCTGCGATGGCACTAGACCCAAATTGCTGAATACACCACGATAGTTTTCCACCTTCTTATCAGACATCACTTGAAAATGATCAAAATATTCCACCAGACCAGATTTTTCCAATTTCCGCTCTTGATCAAGTAAATCTCCTTTGGTCAATACGATCAAATCATATTGATTCTTGAGCGCTTGAAGCACCTCTACTATATCCGGCATCAACTCCACCGGCTTGTGCAACATGTCCTTCCCAATCGCAATGATCTTCTGGAGGAGATCTCGAGATAGATGATCTCCAACGATGGTCATAGCTGTCTCTATCATAGATATGGTGAATGCCTTGATCCCAAATCCAAGATCGCTGAGATTCTTCATCTCTTGCTGGAATAGCAGATCATGCGCTTTCTTCTCATCCATGTATGGACTCATCAGTGCTATAAATTCTTTTTCTGCTTCCGCAAAAAAGACCTCATTCACCCAGAGAGTATCATCCGCGTCAAATGCGATGGTATCTACTGATTGTGGTAGTTTTGACATCATAGGAGTCATAAAAGTATCAGAATGTCAGCGATCTCAAAGATGCCCTTTTGGGCGAAAGCCCTCATCTCCTGTGCACTATGCTTAGCACTAGGCACTGCAAGCGGCTTAAGCACTGCAGGAAGTATATCTGGATGGTATGCGGAGCTCAATAAGCCCAGCTTCAACCCACCCAATTGGATCTTCGGCCCCATGTGGACATTGCTTTACCTCATGATGGGCTTTGCTTTTGCTTTGATCTGGGAGCGCAAAGACGAAGGTGGACTTGTCGCTAAGAGGTCCATGGTGATGTTTGTAATCCAGTTTTTGCTCAATCTGGCTTGGACGCCTATCTTCTTCGGAGCTCAAAATCTGTCTCTAGCACTGGGAGTAATCATCACACTTTGGATCCTGATCCTCATGACGATGCTCTGCTTCTGGCGACAGAATAAGCTCGCTGGCATACTGATGCTGCCTTACCTACTTTGGGTCGGCTTTGCGAGCATCTTGAACTACTCTATCTGGCAGTTGAACTAAATAACTCTTGACATTTTCCAAAGGAATGTCTTTCTTTGTCCTTGCAATGAAAATAAACATTCATACATCTTGGTGGTGGCACAGAGCTAAACTCGATCGTCGGATCTCGAGCCACTGAGTGTATTGTATCAAAGTATAAACATCAGGCTTGTCGGATTCGGCAAGCCTTTTTTTATGGAATAAAATGAAGTACACATTACTTGAAACACAGCAGCTCGCTGATCTCGTGACACCAGTAGGGCTCTATCTCCGGCTCAGAGAGCAGTATGCGCAAGTGCTACTCCTCGAGAACTCGGACTACAGTCTGCGGGAGAATAGCTCGTCATTTCTCTGCTTTGGCGTACAGGAATCACTTGTGATGCCCAAAAGTGCTATGCCAAGCTCCTCTTCAGAGCTCAGCGAAAGGATTGCAGCATTCGTCGATCAAATCGAAGTAGTTGGAGGTAAGTCGGCCAGTGACGCAGTCTATGGCTTCACAGGCTTTGAGACGGCGGCATGCTTTGAAGGATATGTGCTTAATGATCGCAAAGAAGGTCTGGATATGCCTGCTCTACGGTATGACTTCTATCGCTTTGTGATTGAGATCGATCACTACAGGAATCTCCTAGTACTCCGCGAATACACGCCTGAAGGAGAGACTTCTCAGCTGGATCAAGTGCTCCGACTGATCAGACGTCAAGACATTGGTCAGTTTCGCTTTACCCTTGATGGAGCAGAATCAAGTCCCACCACAGATCAAGACTTCCTTGATTTTGTGAAGAAAGCCAAGGAGCATTGTCAGCGTGGAGATGTATTTCAACTGGTACTTTCTCGCAGATTCACTCAAGGTTTTTCTGGCGATGAATTTAATGTTTATCGCGCTCTGAGATCGGTCAACCCCAGCCCTTATCTTTTCTACTTCGATTATGGATCCTATAAGATATTTGGCAGCAGCCCTGAAGCACATCTTGTGATCTCAGATGGCAAGGCGGAGATACATCCTATAGCCGGAACATTTCGTCGAGATGGCGATCCTGATGTTGATCGTCAGAGAGCGGACAAACTCCTTGCGGATCCAAAAGAAAACTCAGAACACGTCATGCTGGTAGACCTGGCAAGGAATGATCTGAGCAAGCATGGAAATCAAGTCACCGTAGACAAATACAAGGAGGTTCAGTATTTCAGCCATGTCATCCATCTCGTATCCAAGGTCACAGCCAAGCTCCGGAAAGACAGCAGAGTTTTCGATGTATTTGGTGGCACGTTTCCAGCAGGCACCCTGAGTGGCGCCCCTAAGTATCGCGCGCTAGAACTCATCGAAAAGTATGAAAAGCATCACCGTGATTTTTATGGTGGTGCCATCGGCATGATTCATCTCAATGGTGATCTGAACCATGCCATCATCATCAGATCTATACTCAGTCAAGCGGGAACATTGCACTATCAAGCAGGAGCTGGGATTGTTATCGATTCGATACCAGAAAGTGAATTGCAAGAAGTAGAAAATAAGCTAGCAGCCCTCAAGACTGCTATACAAAGCGCTGAGGGAATATGAAAATATTATTCATTGACAACTACGATTCTTTTAGTTACAATCTGGTTCATATGATCGAAGAGATTTATGGAAAGAGACCAGATGTCTATCGCAGTGGTGAAATATCGCCAGAAATGACTGAGATTTATACGCATCTCATTTTATCACCTGGCCCTGGTCTTCCGTCCGAGTCGGGCAATCTCATGCCAGTCCTAAAGCACTGCTGGGAGTCGAAAAAAATCTTCGGAGTATGCCTTGGATTACAGGCTATAGCAGAAGCATCTGGTGCAAGCTTGAAAAATCTCAATCGTGTCTATCACGGTGTGCAAGATCAAATGATATTGACGGGAAAGTCCAAGATTTATCAAGGTATCAAGAATCATTTTGACGCAGGAAGATATCATAGTTGGGTCATCGATGAGAGCACGATTGATGAAAATATCATCATTACTTCTAGAGATCAATCGGGAGAGATTATGTCCATCGAGCATCAGTCACTGCCGATCTATGGTGTGCAGTATCACCCTGAGTCTGTGATGACGCCTTCCGGCAAAATGATCCTCCAAAATTTCCTTGCGTTATGAAGATGAAAGAAATACTCAGCAAGCTACATGCTCATGAGAGACTCGATCGATCGGAAGCTCGATCTATCCTCATCGGCATCTCAGAAGAGCGATATAATGCATCTCAGATTGCTGCCTTTATCAGTGTCTATCTTATGCGAAGTATCTCGGTAGAGGAGCTCAGCGGATTTCAGGAGGCTTTACTAGAGCTTTGTGTCCCCATCTCCCTCGAGGCTGCTGAAGCCATTGATGTATGTGGTACAGGAGGAGATGGAAAAAATACATTCAATATTTCCACACTCTCAGCATTTGTTTTAGCTGGCGCCGGTAAGAAAGTCATCAAACATGGCAACTACGGCGTGAGCAGCGTCTGTGGAAGTAGTAATGTGCTTGAGCATCTCGGCCATAAATTTTCCAATGAAGAGGATCGACTCAAGAAACAGCTCAATACCTGCAACATCACATTCTTGCATGCTCCTCTATTCCATCCAGCACTCAAGTCTGTAGGTCCGATAAGGCGTGATCTTGGCGTCAAAACTTTCTTCAACATGCTAGGCCCACTGGTCAACCCTGCTCAACCAGGCTATCAGCTCGTGGGTGTATTTAATCTCAAGGTAGCGCGTCTCTATCAGTATCTCTTAGCGACCCGCGATGTCAAAGAGTGTATCGTGCACTGCCTTGGCGGCTATGACGAGATCTCTCTGACCAGCGATGCCAAGATCTCTCAAAATGGTAAGGAAAGACTACTATCAGCTTTTGACTTTGGTGTAGAAAGTTTACAAGAGACGGATATCTATGGTGGAGAGACAGTCGCTGATGCGGCCGAAATATTTGTTGGGGTACTCAAAAATGAGGACACGCTTTCGCGAAAAAACGTCGTGTGCTCTAATGCAGCTCTCGCTCTACAGCTATATCATCCAGAAATATCTCTAGAAGACTGCCATCAAATGGCAATAGAAAGCATCGAAAGCGGTGCAGCCTTTGACGTATTTAAAAAACTGATCAACTCATGAATATTCTTGAAAAAATAAAGGCACATAAAATCAAAGAGACTGAGGCGCGATCAGCAAAGTACCCCCTCGCCTTGATCCAGGACAGTATACACTATGCTGCACCGACAGTGTCGATGAGTGAATACCTCTTGAGGCCAGACAAAAAAGGCATCATTGCAGAATTTAAGAGAAAATCTCCATCCAAGGATCAAATCAACCTCCATGCGCAAGTCGAGCCTGTATCCATCGGCTACATGCAAGGGGGAGCAAGTGCTCTATCCGTGCTTACAGATGAGACCTTCTTTGGTGGAAGCAATGAGGATCTCAGGACTGCTAGAAGGTATAACTACTGCCCCATCCTACGAAAGGACTTTGTAGTAGATCCGTATCAAATTCATGAAGCCAAGAGCATAGGTGCAGATGCTATCCTACTGATCGCGGCCATATTGACACCCGAGCAACTTACAGAATATTTTCAGCTCGCTCATTCACTCAATCTAGAGGTACTTGTAGAAATACACGAAGCGCGTGAACTCGAAAAGCTAAGCTTCACGCCTGATCTCATCGGAGTTAACAATCGTGATCTCCGCAGCTTTGAGGTATCGATAGAAAATAGCCTTGAATGCTTCCAACATTTACCAAGTTCCGCAGTCAAAATCAGCGAGAGTGGAATCAGTAGTGTGGATGCCATTAGGACTCTTCGCTCAGCTGGCTATCAAGGATTTTTGATTGGTGAATATTTTATGAAAGACGCTAATCCAGCATTGGCTTGCAAAAAATTTATTGACCAGTTATGATCATTAAAGTATGTGGCGTGACTAGTGCGTCCCAATATGAGCTATTGTGTTCACTCGATTTGGATTGGCTAGGATTCAACTTTTACCCAGATTCCAAAAGGTATGTGGGTAAGACTTCCTTTCACGGCGATAAGAAAAAAGAGCACGTTGGTATATTCGTCAATGAGGAGATCAGCACCGTGAAAAATCTTGCAGCAGAATTTGAGCTTGATTTTATCCAATTGCATGGACAAGAAGACCAATCCTATATCAACAAGCTCTCTTCTCTAGGAGGAATCATCAAGGTCATTCCCGTGGCTGCAGAGGAGGACGTTGTTGGACTTGACTACCATGGAATAGATTTCTATTTATTCGATTACAAAACGAAGGAACTAGGTGGCAGCGGTGCTAAGTTTGACTGGAAGATCTTGCATGCGTATGATGGAGATATTCCTTTTCTCTTGGCAGGTGGTATTGGACCAGATGACGCCAGCAAAATCGCTCAAATTCCTCATCCCTTTTTAGCAGGCATAGATCTTAATAGTCGCTTCGAAACCACTCCTTGTCAGAAAGATCCCGGCACACTACATCCCTTTATCACTGAAATCAGAGACTATGACTTATAACATTAATCAAAAAGGATTCTACGGTCAATTTGGTGGTGCTTATATCCCAGAGATGCTTTACTCGAATATTGCTCGACTCAAAGACTCCTATCTAGAGATTACATCAAAAGCTAGCTTCAAGCAAAAGTTTCACGCGCTACTGAAGGACTATGTAGGTCGTCCAAGTCCATTGTATTTTGCCGAAAGGCTCTCAGAAAAATATGAATGCCAAATCTATCTCAAACGTGAAGATCTCAATCACACCGGAGCCCATAAAATCAACAATACCATAGGTCAAATCCTACTCGCACGTGAACTCGGCAAGACACGGATCATCGCTGAGACAGGAGCAGGTCAGCATGGAGTAGCTACGGCGACCGTCTGTGCGCTCATGGACATGGAGTGCATCGTATACATGGGCAGTGTAGACATAGTGCGTCAAGCTGCCAACGTGAGTCGAATGCGGATGCTCGGTGCTGAAGTAAGACCCGCGGAGAGTGGAAGCAAAACGCTCAAGGACGCAACCAATGAGGCTATCAGAGATTGGATTGACAATCCAGTGGAGACACACTATATCATTGGCTCGGTTGTGGGACCGCATCCATACCCCGACATGGTCGCACGATTTCAGTCAGTGATCAGCGAAGAAATAAGAATTCAGTTGAAGGAAAAAATCGGTCGAGAAAATCCCGATTACATCATCGCATGCGTAGGTGGAGGCAGTAACGCTGCCGGTGCTATCTATCACTACCTCGACCAGTCGGATGTCAAATTTGTCTTTGCAGAGGCAGCCGGTCTAGGTGTAGAGACTGGTCACAGCGCGGCTACGAGTATTCTCGGCAAACCTGGCATCATTCATGGTGCCAATACACTGCTCATGCAGGATAAATATGGACAAATCATCGAGCCGTACTCCATATCAGCCGGTCTTGACTATCCCGGTATTGGACCCATGCTGGCTAATCTTATCCATAGTGCCAGGGCCACTGTAGAAGCAATCACTGATCAGCAAGCAATGGATGCGGCATTTTCACTGGCGAGGACCGAGGGTATCATTCCTGCTCTCGAAACCGCTCATGCATTTGCTGTACTCGAGCGTAAAAAATTTCTACCTGAGGATGTCGTCGTCATCAATTTATCCGGGAGAGGAGATAAAGATCTTCCGACCTATATCAAAGCAGATCTCGCATCATGAATCGACTTCAAAAATTATTTGATACGAAGCAAGGAGATATCCTCAATATCTATGCTCCTGCTGGCTATCCCAAGCTAGAGGACACCATGTCTATCATCACAGAGCTAGATCGCCTTGGCGTTGATATCATCGAACTTGGGATGCCATATTCGGATCCGATGGCTGATGGCAAGACCATCCAAGATAGCAGTCAGATCGCATTGGAGAATGGTATGAACCTGGATGTGCTATTTCAGCAATTGAGCACTTTGCGAGAAAACACTCAGGTACCTGTCGTACTTATGGGATATTTCAATCAACTCGTCCAATATGGACTAGAAAGATTTCTCGACAGCTGCGTCAAGGTCGGCGTAGATGGTCTCATCTTGCCTGACCTACCGATGGAAATCTACAGCAATCAATTTCAAGCACTGTTTGAAGAACGTGATCTCAGTATGTCATTTTTGGTGACCCCAGAAACATCGGATGCTCGATGTCAAACTGCCGCACAATTGAGTACAGGATTTCTATACGTAGTCAGCAGTTCATCCATCACCGGAAAAAGTGGAAATCTGGGAGAAGATCAGATCTCATATTTTGAAAAGATCCAATCGCTCCTGCCTGATACAAATAAACTAATCGGCTTTGGGATCCACGACCAGGCAAGCTATGAAAATGCCTGTGAGTATGCCAATGGAGCCATCATTGGATCAGCATTTATCAGAGCATTGACAGGCGATAAAGAACTATCCTCAAATATTGAAGAATTTATCACAAGCATCAGACCATGATCATTCAGCTGCAAGAAAATATCGAAGAACATAGCTATCAAGAAATCCTCGACAAAATCGACGGCGTAGGTTACAAGCACAATGAAATCTCAACCCAGTACGGAAAGTATCTTGTCTGTATTGGAAAGAAAGATTTTGACATTCGGCGTATAGGAAGCTTGGCGGGAATCAAAGATATCCACAGAGTGAGTGACGCCTATAAACTTGTCAGCTCAAAGTGGAAAGTAGGCAAAACCGCTGTACCGATATCAGAAGACCTAGCCGTAGGAAATGGTGATTTCCAAATCATGGCTGGACCATGTAGTATCGAGGGTGAAGCTCAAGTCAGGAGCACCATCCAGCATCTTTTGGAGAATAATATCAAGATCATGCGTGGCGGTGTGTACAAGCCGAGAAGTAGCCCCTACAGCTTTCGTGGACTGGGCATCGATGGGCTTAAAATGTGGCACGAACAGACACAAGAAGCTGGTATCAAGATCGTCACTGAAGTCATGCAAGTCTCACAGATTGAGAGCATGTTGCCCTATGTCGACATCTTTCAGGTCGGTGCGCGCAATAGCCAAAATTTCAATCTGCTAGATGCACTGGGAGAAATCGATAAGCCCATCCTACTGAAAAGAGGAATGAGCGGGACCATTGACGAGCTACTACAAGCGGCAGAGTATATTTTCTCCAATGGAAATGAGAAAATCATACTCTGCGAACGAGGTATCCGAACGTACGAAAAAGCTTATCGAAATACAATGGATATCAATGCGGTCATCCTGCTCAAAGAAAAATCACACCTTCCTGTCGTCGTTGATCCTTCGCATGGTATTGGGCTGAGAGATCATGTCTCTCGACTCGCACTTGCAGGTGTGATGGCTGGAGCTGATGGCGTCATCATGGAAGTGCACCATGAACCTGAAAAAGCATTTTCTGATGGGCAACAAACACTCAACTATCAGCAGAGTGGCAGACTTATCGACGCTATGCATAAAACTCGTGAATTGGCGCTTACAATCTAGGCGCTTACCAGCAGATATTGGTCACGCTATGAGCGTCTCGTTCATCCATCGGCCTCATGGCATTGACAAGGATATACTCGTCATACATTTCTAGATCATCTACAAAAATCTCACGACTAGACACCAGTCCACGATCTAACAGAGACTGACGCATCGTCCCTCGCAGTAGCGGATCCACAGGTGTATACCATATGCCCTGCTGCGAGAGTAACACATTGGTGTAGCTGCTGTCCGTAAGTCTTCCATTCCTTACAATCAGTATATCATCGGCATCCTTCTTGCGTGTCAGTAATTCATCCAAAAACGATCGATCTGCATACTTCAATGAGTAGTCTATACTCAAGGGAGCCTCTACGAGCCTAAGGCTTGAAATAACACTCCGTTGATATGGAGAAAATTCAAATCGCCTTTCGTTGAGATCATACTGAATCTTCATCTTCCATGTACCATCATGCGCTTCAGAAGGAATGCTAAGTTGATCGAATATATCAAAAGCTGCAGTTCTATGGAAGTGCTGAAAATAAGCCTTGGCAAATCTATCTTGATGCAGCTGGGCATTTTGAACGACTCCATCCACTAGTCTTACGGTCTCAAAAAGTGGGAACATAAATTTTGCTCAGCATTTCGTCATATTCTCTATCTACTTGACTATTGGCTGTGATTCCTCCGCCACTCCTGTACCACAATTTCCCATCTCTCTGCTCGATATATCTGATACATACCGCACTGTCCAGAGTCTCACCATCATAGCGACCGCAGATCCCTGTATAGTAGCCACGCTCGTCAAGCTCTAGTGACCCAATAATTTCTAATGTTCTTTTTTTGGGCGCACCGCTGATGGAGCCAGCTGGTGTCAAGGACCAAAGGAGCTCAGCAAGTTGAGATCTCCAGTTGTCCGTCAATTCTCCAACGATCTCTGAACTCGTCTGTAGCAATTCGACTCCTCTACTGAGGATACGATCTTGATATCTATACTTCTCGACACACACATTTTGGGACACCATCGATAGATCATTGCGCAGCAAATCGACAATCGTATTGTGCTCCCAGATTTCTTTTTCATCATTCATCAATATATCGGACGCATTCTCGACAGATGCATCGATAGTCCCCTTCATAGGATAAGTGTGGATACGATTCTCAGAAATTTTGACGAAAGTTTCTGGAGAAAAAATCACAAAATCATCTGGTCTGTAAAATTTGTATTTGGCGGAAGCATGTCGAAAAATATCCTCTAGACTATACTGAGTTTCCACTACGCTCGGAAATGTCAGATTGATGAGATAAGTATCACCTTGTTCCAGATGCTCTATGGCTCGATTCACGCGTAGCTCAAACTGTTCCCTATCCATGCCATGATAGGCTATATCTATTCCTGCCTTAACCTCACCCGGTGCATATGAAATTTCCATACATATGCCCTCAGCCTCTGCCTCCTCAAGCGTCCACACCATAGGCTTCTTTTTTTCAAAATCTATGAGAAAGATAAATGGCCTGCTATCCAGAGCGAGTGATGTGAGCTTTCGCTCAAATGATCTGTAGTCCACCTGAATCTAATTCAATAAAAACTTGGATAGAATATCGGCACCATTTAGTGTCAAGAATGACTCTGGATGAAACTGTATGCCGTAAATTGGTCGCTCTTGATGTTCGACAGCCATGAGAATATCGTCGGTGGATATCGCTGTGGACCTCAAGCAACTTGGCAAGCTGTCTTCTTGAATCGCCCATGAGTGATACAAGCCTACCGAAATGTGAGCTGAAGTATCACTAAAGAGCTTGGATGCTATTGTCCTCACTTGCTTTTGCTGGCCATGTACTACTTGCTCCATACGATAGAGTGCAGCGCCAAAGTACTCACAGATTGCTTGATGACCAAGACAAATTCCTAGTAATGGTTTGTGATTTTGCTCACAATGCTGGATCACATCTGTGAGAATCGCAAAGTCGGAAGGCTTTCCAGGGCCTGGTGAGATCACAATCTTGTCATAGCCATCTAGCTCGTCTACCCTAAGCACAGTGGCCGATCTCACATCAAGCTCATCAGCCACAATCTTCCTCGCCAACTCTACAATATTGTACGTAAAGGAATCCTCATTATCGATCAAGAGTGTCATATAACAATATCGTGCTTACTCTACGAGAGAAACACAAATGAGTCCATGAAGTTCCCAGACACCAACGAAAAAAATGTAGGAGAAGATCCCCTTATCCAAGCAGACTCGGTATACTCATACTGACAAGTACTATCAATACAAAGTATCCTGCTAAGATCAAAATCTCTTTGGTCCCATAGTCATAGCTATGCTGCAATTGTCCCTCCGTTCTTCGTTTGATCAATGCGCTACAAAGTAGAGCGACTGACATCGTCACAAAACAGCCAATGGCATTCCACCAAAACCAAAATACTGATGGCACAAACAGCCACAAGTAAATATTGAACAAGACACCTGTGATGATCCCAATATTCGCTCCCAATGCATGTGTCTTCCGGGTCAATATGGCTAGAATAAATGCCGCTAGTATTGGTCCAGTAAACACGGACGAAATCTTATTGATGACTTCAATAACAGTCCCTTGAATATTTCCCGCGAAGAATGCAAAGAAGAGACAAACCACACCCCAAAACAAGGAGAGGAGTCTAGACGTCCAGACATACTTATCACCAGCCAGACTCGGCTTAAATCTTTTGACAAAATCCTCCATACTCACTGCAGACAGCGAGTTGACAGTCGAACTCAATGAAGACATGGCGGCGGATAAGATCGCAACGATCAAAATCCCAATAATTCCATTTGGCAGATACTTCAGAAGAAAAACTGGAACGAGTAGATCAGCTCTCTTCCCCTCAATAGATTCGATATTGGCTTGATAGATTTGATCTAACATCTCTTGGTAGGAGGCATCTTGGAAGAAGAGAGTCCCAAGCACGAGACCCATGATACAATAGGTCAATGTGATGGGAAATCGAAACAAGCCATTGGCCAAGAGGAGTTTTTTGAGAGTGGGCAAACTGCCACTTGATAAAAGTCGCTGAGACTGTGTCTGGTCTGTCCCATAGTATGACGCGTATAGGAAAAAACCACCGATGACCATAGGCCAGAAACCAAACTCATCATTGCCATCGGCATTGCTAAATCCCAGTTTTGAAAAGTTCACTGCCGTGATCCTATCCTGGTCGACATTGGCTAGAAATGCATCGATTCCACCGAGAGCATTCAAACCAAAAATGAGACAGATTGCTATACCCAAGAATAAGATGATCATCTGGATCACATCTCCCCAAATGACAGCCTTCATACCTCCTTGAAACGAATAGATCAAAGTAATCACTCCAATCAGCAAGACAGATTTCCAAAAATCGACACCAACTGTAGCTTGTAGGATCAAAGCCATCGTGTAGACCATCACGCCTGTCGCTACGGATCTACTGATCTGAAAAACGATACTGATCAGTAGTCTTGATGAGGCATCAAATCTCTGCTCGAGATATTCATAGACGCTGACTACTCGCGACTTATACAGTGTAGGCATGAGTGCCACCATCAGAAATATCATCGCTAGTGGTACACCAAACTCGTAGCTCAACCACTGAAGACCACCTCCCTCTTTCAAGCCCACAAAGGCAGGAGCCGAAATGAAACTAATGGCAGACAACTGAGTTGCCATTGTCGATAGACTGAGAGGCAACCACCCCATATTGCGACCACCCAGAAAATAATCCTCCGAGCTTTTATTTTCTTTGAAGAGATATCCTATACCCAGGAATCCAAGCAAGTATACTGCAATGATCGTATAGTCTAAGGCATTCACTGACTTCGCTCTAAAATTCTGATGATACTAGATGCTGTCCATGAAAATTGATCACCACCGTATCCTGATTTAATGCCCGCGTCTTGTTGGCAATCGAAATACTCGAAGAAGCCATATTCATCGACTATTTGTAAGGTATCTCGATCGATCAACTTGGCCAATTCAGATTCACCCTGTGCCTCAAGTCCTTCTGCAATCAGTGCATTCATATGAGGCCAGATAGGCCCACGCCAATATCGCTTAGAATCAAACTTGGGACTATCTACATCATAGGAAGGGCAAAGAGAAAAACCTCTTTTTTTTAGCCGAATCAAATAATCTGATATTCGATTCACTTGATCCTGAGATGCGAGATCTGTCGCAACAGGTATAATTCCACCAATTTCCCTTTCTTCTATCTGACCATCTCTTTTCAGATCATATGAGACCCAGCATCCCATCTTGTCGTGCCAAAGTTTCTTATTGAATGACTGCTTTGTCCGCGAGACCCAAGTCAAGATCTCTTCTTGCGGATAGTCAAATTTTTCAGCTAATCTGAGAAGACTCTGATTGGATTTATACAAGATGGCATTCATCATACAATCTTGAATGGCAAAAGGCGTCTCTTCATAAAGACTTTGTCCTTGATATGCATGTCGTTTGCCGAGTTCTAAAAGATACACATAACGATCGTACTGGTCTTGTGTCGGGCGCTCATCACTATTGGCTATTGACGTGTCCCGGCGAGAATAGCTTGGAATATCGCCCGGCTTGATTACAATGCTATCAAGTGCACTATCCCAAACTGGTGAATTATCTCGTCCGCTCTCCCAGGGATGATACGTAAAGATCAGACCCTCATTATATGGGTCCCTGTGTTCATACAAAAATGAATGATAGAGACAGATCTTTGGTATCAATTCTGATATCAGCTCATTAAGTTCTTGGCTATCCGGATGCAACTGATGTAGCTCCTCGAGAATAAATCCATGAACAGCAGGCTGCGTAATACCAGATGACTTGGGGAATTCAGGAGCTGTAGGATTGATCTGGCTGTTCCAAAAGTCAAAATTGGGAAAGTATGTTTCTTCAGATTCAGAGTGGAAGATAATGTGTGGCAACAAACCATTGCCCCATTGTCCACTGAAAAGAGACCGCAGCTCGGCTATCGCGCGTGACAAGTCCAATCTTGCCCATCCCAGTGCTACAAAGCCAGAGTCCCAGTTCCATTGAAAAGGGTACAATTTGTCCGTAGGTACTGTAAAGCCACCTCTCCAATTGGTTTCTAATACCTCTTTGGCTTGCTGTATCATGATGACAATAAAGATAGATAAAGGATGACTCTTTCGAGTCACCCTATTATCTGCTTGAACTTCAATGAAAAACTCTAAAACTCAAATGTTGCTCGCAGAAAAATTCTTCTTGGAAGAATAGGTCTTCCAACAAAAAACTCTCCACCCGCAACTTGACTATTTCCCTGTCTGGGAGACCCCTCTGTGACACCGTCAGCATCTAGCAGGTTGAATACAGAAAATCCAAGTCTCACCGATTGATCGCTTTGATCGCTCAATCCGAATTTATATCCTAAGTCTAAACGAACAATATTGAAGCCATCAAGCTCTACCGAATTGCTATTATTAGCGAACTTACTTCCCAGGAAATTAGAAGAAAGATTGGCATCAAAACTTCCATCATCATAGCTTAACCCTGCCATTCCCATAATATTTGGGATACGCGCTATAGAATTCCCTTCTTGCTCAGGATTACCCTCTACAGTTGAGAACTCGTGATCTTGCCAGGTGAAATTTCCATAAAAATCCAGATTACTTGTAATGGCATAGTTGACATTCGCCTCAATACCGAAGGTCCTAGTATCTTGAAGCTGCACAAACTCTATGACATTGCTCGGATCATTAGGGTCATTGACAAAGTCAACATTTCGACGATCAGTCAAACTATTGAAAAACACTGCACCAGTAGCAGAAAAATCACCTGAAGCCATCTTGACACCTACTTCGCCTTGAATAACATTTTCAGTTTCGTAGGACTGTGCTGTTCCTGGCGCAGAAAACTTCACACTTCTTAGCTGAGGAAAGAAATACCCTCTTGAGAAGTTGGCATATATGTTGAGATTATCACGCATCTTGTAGAGCGCCGCTATGGCAACAGCGAAATCATTAGCGCTCACATCGGCCTTGTTGAAATTGTTCGATCCGATACCAGACTCTGAGCTGATTTGACCTGATGCTCGCTCCCATCTGACTCCTATGTCAAAGTTCCATTTGTCCATTTTGATTTCGTCCGCAGCATAGAAAGCGATCTTAGCACTCTCTATTACTTTATTAGCCGTCTTACGGCCAGATCCCTCTACATACCCACTACTGGAATAGGAAACATCATTACCATCGGCATCTGTATAGCCTATAGAAACAGCACGTGGAGAGTTGCTGAAATCACCTAGCACATTATGGATCCAATTGTTATCAAGAGCCGTGGTATTGGCCATGAAGGTTCCGACGGTGAAGTTGTGTTCATTGATTGTTTTTGTGAGATTGATTTCGGCTACCAGTTCTTCCATGTCTCTTTGACGATCTAGCACCCGATTTTCAAAGAGAAGATCATCATTTGCAAGTGGCTCTCCTGTGTCTGTGTAGGAAAAGCTTGCATTGTCTGGCAACTCTCTGTCTTCAAGATATCCCGCCTGATTTTCAGGGGTATTGTGTACACCGTCACCATCGAGGAACAAATTGAACCAATGCTCATAGGACGCAGCCTTTGCTTTTGCAGAAAGACTCCAGTTGTTCCCGAAGCCATGCTTCAGCTCCATCATAGCAAAGCCACCTTTGGTGGAGACTCCATCACCTATTGGAGACTTGAATCTACCGAATGGCGTGTCAAACGAGAAATCTCTCAACTGTCCTGACAGCATCGTGAAGATTTCTTCGCCATCATTGCCGATAGGACGCTCTCGTTCGCCAGCACTATTGTCAAGTGGGTACGGAAGATAAAATTGAACCTTGTCATCAATAATCTGGGTACTCACAACTAGTGAACTATTGCCCTCATTAAAGATCTTTTTCACATTTCCCCTGAGCTGATACCCCTGAGTATTGAGACCAGTTTCTAGAGGACCTTCGTCATATCGGTAAAATCCAGATACAGCGTAGTAGAGCTTGTCAGCCAGTTTACCTGCACTTAACATATCAACTTTGGCACGGCCACCCTGAGCCCATTCGAATTGCACCTTGTTGACTGGATCATCGCTACCTCTGATACTATTGTAATTAACGATTCCAGCGACACTTCCAGCTCCAAATAGTGTAGAGGATCCACCTCTGACAAATTCAAGGCTTCGCAAACCAATATCATTACGGAAAAACACATCATGAGCTGATGAATTGAGACCGAATGTACTCAAGATGGGAATTCCATCGATCTGCAGAGGTGTGAAAGCATACTGTCCACCAGAAGGAAAACCCCTCACAAATAGATTCGTAGCAACTTCACCACCTCCACCTTCAGCAGTGATACCCGGCACTGTCCTGAGAACATCTGCCTGCGAATTACTTGCTAACCTAGATAACTTCGCAGCATCCAAAACAGTCATGGACATGGGCGCATCTTTTTGTGTTCTTCCGCTGAATGTACTTGTTACGAGTATTTCATCAAATGCTAGCTTATCAGTACTCATGACAACATTGAGCTGACCCGCGCTGGCATCACTTACGTTGACCACTACTCTAGAGTAGCCTATATAGTTAAACTCTAACTGGTCAGAGCCCGCAGGCACCTCTATCATATACATACCTCCAAGATCTGTACTCGTGCCGAATGAGCTGCCCACGACATTGATATTTACTCCGATAAGGCCTTCACCGTCAGCGTCAGTGACTAGACCCTTGATGGTGCTCTGAGCAGAAACACTCAGGAGCAAAAAAAAGCTACCGATCAATGAGCTGATCCGGTAAAAAGTAGATTTTGTTTTCATACTACAAGAATTGAGTGGTTTTTATTCTTTGGTTTCTGCCACTAATGTACTCGAGCATTGAAGAGCACAGATAGCACAATCCTGCCAACTATTAACACAATTCTATACTTTTATCAAATATCTCATAAGTATATATAATATTAATGTCCAAATGAGGCCAGAGTATGAATATATAGAAGGATCGCTGGAGAAGTCCTTTGCTGTCAAGTATGTACATCGCGACAGTAGACCATTGATCAGTAATGCTTGGCACTATCATGAGGAAATCGAAATCTGCTTCACCCCAAAGAGTTACGGAAAACGCTTCGTAGGAAATGTGGTATCAGAATATGCCGAGGGTGATATCGTACTCTTGGGATCCAATCTACCACATGGGTTTACGACACATCAGTCGTGCAAGCAGCTCGTCATTCAATTTATGCCTGATTTTCTAGGCTCCGAGATGCAATCAAAGCCAGAATTTAAGGGCCTAACGCGCCTCTTCAATAAGGCTCGACTGGGCCTGTACTTCCCAGATAATGATGGTAAGATTCGGAAACGTCTCAAAAAGGTCTACCAGAAGGATAATCTCGGGAGTCTGCTGAATTTAGTAGCAGCACTCAGACTCATGAGTAAATCACATGAATACAACATGATATGCTCAGAAGACTATCTGACCAGCTTGAATGATCGACAGCTCGCTCGCATCAAAATCATCTATGATTATATAGGAGCAAATTATATGCACCCAATCAGAATCAAAGAAATTGCAGATCTGGTCAATCTCACCGAGTCAGCATTCTACAAATTCATCAAGAAAAAAACAGGAAAATCTTTTGTACACATTGTTAATGAGTTTCGTATAGCCAATGCGACAAATCTATTGGTTCATCCGGAGACATCAGTTTCTGATGCATGCTACTCGAGTGGATTTAACAATCTCTCCTATTTCTCAAGGTGCTTTCGAAAAATCATGAACGAAACTCCAAAGCAGTACCAAAAAAGAATACTGAACAATGCCTGACTAACAACAAGCAATACGTGCTCTTTGCTCTGCCAAATAACACGCAGGCACACGAAAAAGAGTCAACACGTGTAGAACTGCCACTAGAACACTTCCGGGTACAAGATTTTTCACAATCCAGACATAAGTCTCGTGATAAGCGTAAAAAACCTGTGAAAATTCTACACCCTGATGCTTCATCATGGCAATGAAAATGACAACTGCTGCTCCAGCAAAGTGCTGACCATTGACCACAAGATGTAGAATGTACTCGGCATTGGGTAAACCATCCATAAATGACCTACTGTCTTCTTCCAGCCTCGCATCAATCAGTACCACGAAAATATCAAGAAGTACTACTCCCAAGCCAAGATAAAATACTGTACTCCCAGGCTCAGACAGATAAAACAATAGCAAAATGGGTACAAACAATATAGCTCTTGCAGTGTGGACTGCATGTTCCATTTTACTCTCTTCATGATGATACAGACCATACTTGAATAGATGAAGCCACACACCATCATAAAGTGCCAAGGCAGCAAATGCCACAAGTAGTACTGATGCAAAAATCCAAACCATAATAATCATTTATGGCTACAAAGCTTGGATCTCATGTTTTGAATAAAAAGGACAAATGTCCTCAATGTAAGCTCATCTCAGGTTTTTTCTGATGCGACTCAAGGTGCGTCTTGTCACACCTAGGTAGCTCGCTATCTCTGAGACACTTGCCAATCGCAATATTGGGCTCGCTTCTTGGAGAAGAGTCTGATATCTCTGCTCAGCAGATATGGAAGAGCTTACGCGGATTTGATCCTCATGACTGAGCAGTGTTTGGCTCAACAATTTATACACAGCATGCCCTAGGCTATCATCCTTTCCTTGAGCTTTCGTCAGACTATCAATATCTATTGACCATAATCTCGAAGTAGCGGTGGTGACTATGCCAATTTCTGAAGGAACTCTGGTCGTGAGACTTTTGAAATCAGTGCTCAATTCTCCCTCTAGACAAAAGCAAAGGACTTTCTCATTTGCTTCTTGATCCCAGATGACGCGTTTTAGCATTCCAGAGAGAATAAAATAGACCTTCCTACAGATGCCTTGCTCATCTAGAATTACCTCTTTCTTACCATGGTCACTCACTTGCCCGAGGGACCAAAGATTCTGAACAGTCCCGAAATCGAGCTGATACTTCGACGAAAGTGATTTTCTAAAACGCTCAAAATCCTCCTGAGACTCATCTATCATATGCTCAAAGCTGGGTAGTTGATGGAAACGAATATAATCTTAGACTGCAGAAAAAGAGCAAGTCCGGGGATCAAAAACATTGAGGACGAGCAAATGTTGCTCGCCCTCAATAGATCATATCACCTTGTCGAGTACCTATGCTACTTCCCAAAGACATGCATAGTAGCTTGTCTCTGCGATCGATTCTTCGTATCGTACCAAAAGCTAATCTTCTTGATCACTCGTTTATTCCCTTGTAGATCGATGACTCTTGAGTCGGTTCTCTTCTGAAAATTTTGCTTTATCATGATTGTATCCTTCGCTCCATTTCCATACTCTACCACCATTTTATGCATATTGACAGATCCTCCAGTCACTGCGAGTTTGAGCTTACTGTACAAACCATCATTGGCTCCTATGTGAAGTACATCTCGATCGAGACTATAGGAAACTTTCTTGGAGCCTAGTCGATTCCAGTCAAATCTCGTCTCCTCTGGCAATGTAAAGGATGAGGCAAAAAACAAAAATGAAACAAGGGTGAGAATGCTGATTTGCGCTTTCATAATGGATATAATTTTAATGGTTATATCGATTAGAAGCCGGGTGCCAGCAGACGTTTATTTTGCTAAGAGAAATTTAACAAACTAGTCCATACCTGTATCAATACCTTGATGTATCGCTGGCACTCCCTCTGACATCCAGCGCGGCATCTCAGCTCCCTGTAGATAGTGATCAAAAAATTGCTTCATCCTCGTCTGAAAATCAAGACGATTTTGCCATTTCAGTGGCCAGTGTGGTTCTTCATTGTAGTTGAGCAACCAACTTGGCTTTCCCAGTCTCCGGAGAGATACAAAATATTCTATACCCTGATACCATGGCACTGCTCCATCCTTATCATTATGCAAAATAAGCACAGGAGTATTGACCTTGTCCGAATTAAATACTGGTGAATTTTCGATATATAAATCAGGGCGCTCCCAAAGAGTCGCACCAAGTCTACTCTGCGTACGCTCATACTGAAACATACGACTCATCCCAGAGCGCCATCTGATGCCTCCATAGGCACTGACCATATTGACCACTGGAGCACCTGACTCGGCACAGGCAAACATGTCTGTCTTGGTCAAGAGATGTGCTACTTGATATCCGCCCCAACTGTGTCCTTGTACTCCGACTCGCGCTGGATCCACAAATCCTAGATCTAATACCGACCTCACTCCAGAAATCACTGCCTCTTCACAGCTCCTTCCGGGATATCCTATGTCGTATGGTACGTCAGGATTAAATATGACGTATCCATTATTCAGATACATGGTATAGTTGATCGTACTCCGATGTGCTTCAGGTGCACGATGTCGATGAAGACCATCACTACTACGCTCATAGAAGTTGACAATCATAGGGTATTTCTTAATACCATCGAAGCCTTCTGGCAAAAAGAGCATACCTGTCATCTGCTCTCCGTTATCGGACTTCCATTGATGTAGTGATCCACTACCCCAGAGATAATCTGCTTGTTGGGGATTGGCCTTGGAGATGACTTGGTAGTCATTGAGATTGGTCTCAGACAACAACAAATCCGGAAACTGCTCAAAAGTCTCTCTTGTGTGGACATAAACATCAGCATCCTCTGCCTTATAAAATCGTCGACCGATCTGGTAGTCACCCATGGAATGGTCTCTAGACTTGACCTCTTCCAGTCGTGCCCACATGTATCCCGACTCCTTGGTATCCTCATCAAATAATGTCAAGAGGACATCTTCACTCATTGGTATCGTATCGAGCTCAGGATCAAGTCTCTGATATCGATAGCGAAGCTTGTCTTTTCTTCCTTTGGTAATCCGCTTGGGCTTTCTAGATCCTGATGGGCTGACTTGCCAGATATCATAGCGATCATAAATAAAAATATATTCGTCATCTGCAGACCATCCTGCGATACCGTAAGGCCACGGATCCATAGGTCTGTCATTGATCTCATCATAAAATTTTGCTTGCTTCTCGCTGACTAGCGTCACTCTTTGCTCGGTGCTCAAGTCTAGGGCATACCAGCTATGATTCTCTCTCTCATACCAGTAGATATATTTCGCACCCGGAGACAAACTCGGTCGCACAGAACACCTCTCTAGGATCATACTCGTCTCTCCAGTCGCTTGATCCGTAAGATAAATATCATTATAACTGAAGCCCAGCCAGGAGATATACTTTTGGTATTTGAGATCGGAGTAGCTCACTGTATATCGCTGATCCATATCTCGATCGACCAGTACACTAGGCCGATCTACTGTCTCCAACATGGTCAACTCCTCCGTCCTCAGATCGAGGACACAATCGTAGCTTCTTTTTCTCTCATCACTCGCCTGCACTTCCTGCTGAGTATAGAGCTTCCCATCTTTGTAGTTCCAGATTTCGACTTCCACAATTTCTTCCGCCAGCAGCGAAGTATCCTGGACCATTGGCACCGTCCTCATCCCAAAATACAAGTGAGATCCATCTTCGCTGTAGCCCAGTCTTTGATCTGAGCTCAGGAGATATTCTTCAGGAATATTCCTTGATAGATTGAACTCTTCCAGACTTGCATTATCCTTGATGGCTTTCGCCAAAAAAAGCTGATAGGGTCTCACCAGGATCTTGGTCGTATCTTCATCCATGATGACAGAAAACTGACTCCCAGATTTATCAGCAGACCATTGATAGATCTTACCGTCTGTCTCTCTCATCAAGTGATGCTCATCCTTCATGATATCATAGTGATAGATTCCTGCCTGGATCAGTGAGTCATCACCAGTAGTTGCATAAAATAGGGAGGGCTCTTCTTCGGCCAACATATACTTTGTCACAAAGGGAATAAAAGACTCCTGATTATTATTGACATTCTTGACGGTGAGATGAAAGCCATTTTCATCAGACTCTTTCTTGCCATATAGTGAATCTTGTTCTGGACTATCGAGTTGCATCGCCAGATGACTTGACCATTCTTCACCAGTGGCATACGACCGAAGATCAGGTATTTTCTGCAATCTTTTTTCTTCAAGAAAATAAATGGCCAGACTATCCTTGGGTAGATCTTCTGTCTTTGTTTTTTTTCTCTTCAGATCTTGCAAGGCTTTCTTGTCATGTACGATTTTAAACACAACATATTTATCATCTGCACTGAATCGCGCAGCCTCTGCCCGATCAAAGCTGTAGGTATTTCCAGTGTTGCGCTCGTAGATCTTGAGGGTGTGATTTCCCCAGCCAGGGATGAGATCATAGAGTACCCAAGTACCATCTTTGGTAATTTGTACATTGGATATGCGCTTCCAATCGTGATAGACGGATTCATCCATGGTCATTTTGCCGGAAGGCATATCTGTAATCTGAGCACCTAGACTGATCCAGATCATCAGCATGATGAGACAAGTCAATAAGCAATGCATCGACGCTGATGTCCTCTTGAAAATAATCCTCATAATAGGCCGTTTATCTTTGGCAACAAATAGTACGTAAATCAGATGAAATTTATCCTACCAATATTACTCGTTTTTCTAGCTATCCCTTTATTTGCTCAAGAGAGCACCGGTGAGTATACCGATGACAAAGAGCCTATCGGGATACACACGATGGCCGATGGAGATGGCAATCAGTACACCATACAGTATACCGATGACCATCTGATCCGCAAGATCACTGTGGTGAGTGGTGATCAAAAGTACAAGGGAAAGCTACCCAAGTCTATAGAGAAGTACAAGTGGAACAAGATCAAAGACGGCCTGTATACCACCATGAAAGCACCCAAAGAGGGATTTGAGACGAGCTTCGTGGCGGAGCGCTCCTTCAAAGTTCACTACGCTGGACATCTCATCGACGGTAAGAAGTTTGACAGCTCATTTTACAGAAATGAAGCCCTCGAAGGCACCTACGAGAGAGTCATCAAGGGATTTGCTCTCGCCATGGCCAATATGGAGGTCGGCGACTTTGCAGTATTCAAGATCTCTCCTGAACTGGGATATGGCGAACGAGATCTAGGGATCATCCCATCCAATAGCACCTTGCTATTTTACATCTACAAGATCGAAGAGCCTGCTGCAGAGTTCTAGCCTCTGACTTAGGAGAAGATCCGATCCAAGATATCTTTCTGCTGCTGTTCGTGCGCTTTCTTGAAGCCTGTCGCAGGTGAAGCGCTTGACTTGCGAGCAACGATCTCAATCTTGTGATCACGCATCTGCTTCCAGAAGAAGTCTCCCGCTCCCATGTTGCCTGGCTCTTCTTGCGCCCATACAAGCTGTGCTTTGCTCCCCTTGATCCATGCCTCGACAGCATCTTTGGGGAATGGGTATAGCTGTTCGATACGCACGAGTGCCACATCCTTAGATCCTCTCGTCTCTTTGGCCTCTAGGAGGTCATAGTAGAGCTTACCTGTTGAAAACACGATCTTCTTGAGCGATGACTTGGCCTTGGCGGTCATATCTGGGAAAATGACTTCTTGAAAGGCATTTTTGCCCGTAAATTCTGCCTTGGTCGATAGACAGCTTGGATGTCTGAGCATCGACTTGGGTGACATCACGATGAGCGGCTTGCGGAAGGGTCTTGCGACTTGCCTTCTCAACAAGTGGAAGAAATTGGCCGGTGTCGTCACATTGGCAATGGTCATATTGTACTCCGCACATTGCTGGAGGAAGCGCTCCAGTCTCGCGCTAGAGTGCTCAGGACCTTGACCTTCGTAGCCATGTGGTAGAAGCATCACCAGTCCGCTCATTCTCTGCCACTTGCTCTCCGCTGCACTGATATATTGATCTACGATGGTCTGTGCACCATTGTAAAAATCACCGAACTGTGCTTCCCACACTACGAGATTGTCAGGACTAGCCAGACTATACCCATATTCGAAGCCGAGTACTGCAAACTCTGACAAGAGTGAATTGAAGATGCGAAACTGCCCTTGACCCTCTTGGATATTGTGAAGGCGATTGAGCTCCTCGTCTGTCTTCACATCTTGGAGTACGACATGCCTATGGGCAAATGTACCTCTCTTCACATCTTGACCACTCATGCGCACATCGCGTCCCTCTAGCAGGAGACTTCCGTAGGCGCAGAGCTCTGCCATGGCCCAGTCGAGTTGATCATTGTCTAGGAGCTTCTGCTTGCCTTTGAGAATGCGATTGAACTTGCTCAGCTCATTGAACTCCTCTGGCACATGCATGAGGTGCTTGATGAGTAGGTCAAGATTTTTCTTGGTGATTCCAGTCGCTGGTGACTTGGCGTAGTCTTTCTCGTCTGTCTTCTTCTTCAGCGATCGCCAAGACTCTTCCGGCTCCTGATAGGTGTACGGCAGCGGCTTTTGTTTGACACTATCAAGGCGCTGCTGTAGATCATCCCAAAAGCTCGTCTCAAGGTCTTCTGCGAGTTTCTTCTCAATGTCATTTCGCTGGACGAGACGCTCGACATAGATCTTGCGTGGATCAGGATGCGACTTGATGATGTCGTACATCTCTGGCTGGGTAAACTTGGGATCATCACCCTCATTGTGTCCATGTCGACGATAGCAGACCATATCGATGAAGACATCTGTGTTGAACTTCTGTCGATATTCTGTAGCGAGCCTTACGGCAAAAATGACAGCTTCTGGATCGTCACCATTGACATGGAAGACCGGTGCCTGGACCATACTGGCGACACTCGTACAGTACACTGCACTCCTCGCATCATCAAAGTCCGTGGTAAAGCCGACTTGATTGTTGATCACAAAATGTATGGTTCCGCCTGTATAGTAACCTGGCAGCTTGCTCATTTGCACGGTCTCATAGACCACACCTTGTCCAGCTACAGCGGCATCTCCATGGATCAAGATCGGCAAGATCTTATCATAGTCACTACCATACAGCAGATCCGCCTTGGCCCGCGAAAATCCTTCGACCACTGGATCGACAGACTCTAGGTGCGATGGATTGGGTGCCAATTTGAGGTGCACCTTTTTGCCGGAAGGCGTATCTACCTGACTACTATATCCCAAGTGATACTTGACATCGCCGTCTCCAAAGCTCAGATCTGGAATGACCTCTCCTTCAAACTCATTGAAGATCTGCTCGTAGGTCTTGCCCATGATATTGACAAGCACATTGAGACGACCACGATGGGCCATACCGATGACCACTTCCTCGACGCCTTGCGCTGCTCCTGTATTGATGATCGCATCCAGAGCTGGAATCGTCGATTCGCCACCCTCTAGCGAAAATCTCTTCTGCCCCACATATTTCTTATTGAGGAAGCTCTCAAACACTACAGCACCATTGAGCTTCTCGAGAATGCGTTTTTTGGTATCCACATCGAGACCATAGTCCTTCTGGGCTGCATATTCCTCAATCTTAGTTCGTAGCCAATGCCGTTTTTCACGGCTCTCGATGTAAGCAAACTCAAAACCGATATTGCCACAGTAGATCGCCTTGAGCCGATCGATGATCTCTTGTAGCGTGGCTCCTTTCATACCGATTTCATAGCCAGCGTGAAAGGGACGACTCAGATCCGCATCGCTGAGACCATAGTCAGCAAGATCTAGTCGCGGACGTCGATCACGTCGATGTCTGATAGGATTGGTCGTAGAGAGCAAGTGGCCTCGGGTACGAAAACCGTTGATGATAAAAAGCACGGCAAACTCGCTGGTGTCCGAGACATTGACTGACTCACCATTTTGCGAGCTGCCAAATTCAAAGCCTTCAAAAAAGCTTCTCCAACCATCTTCTACGCTCTGAGCGTCCTTACTATAGCGCGCATACATCTCGTCGATGTACGAGGGGTGCGCATTGAATACATAGGAATAGTCTTTCATATGGATCTCAAAAAATTGCGCCCAAAGTTAGCCACTCAGAGCTTGGAAGAGGAGTCTTTGCGGTATTACTCCTATGACTTGCGGCCTTGCGGCCAAATGCACCGAAAAAATAGTTCAGCACATGAACTACTGAAACAATATTCTATTTACCTTGATGAATTGACAGAAAGGGTTCCCCAAACCCCGATAAACCAATAATCTTCGGTCAAACCAAGACGTGAAAAACGATTTACTCAAACCAAATCATATATCTATGAAAGTAATGAAACGCAATTGGCTAATTGCACTCGTGTGGCTATCCGCGATGGGGATGGTCAGCGCACAGTACGATGCCAGAGGTAAGGTGACAGACTCCAGCGGAGAGCCACTGATCAGTGTGACTGTCATCGTCAAGGGTACGGCCATCGGGGTCAGTACCGACATTAATGGTGACTACAGTATCGGAGTACCTACCGATCAAGCCACACTGGAGTTTTCCTACATCGGCTACAAAGTCCAGGAGCTTACAGTGACCTCAGACAGCCCTGTCAACAATGTGACGATGGCAGAGGACTTCACAGAGCTGGAAGAGGTGGTGGTCACGGGACTTGCGACAGGAGTCAAGCGATCCAACCTTGCCAATACCGTGGCATCAGTGTCGAGCAAAGAGCTGACAGGTGTGACAACACAGCAGACTGTGGATGGAGCCCTGTATGGTAAGATGACAGGTGTCAATATCGTATCCAGCAATGGTGCTCCGGGTGGTGGTATCGCCATGAGACTGAGAGGAATCTCATCTCTGAGTGGTAACAATCAGCCACTCTGGATTATCGATGGCGTCTATATGTCCAATGCAGAGATTCCAAGTGGAAGTCGATTTGCGAGTGGGGCGAATAGTGGCTCAGAGGAAGGTGCATCCAACCGGATTGCGGATCTTAACCCAAATGACATCGAAAGCATCGAAGTACTTAAAGGTGCAGCCGCAGCTGCTATATATGGTACACGAGCGAATGCTGGTGTGGTCATTGTCACTACCAAAAAAGGACAATCTGGCAAATCAAAGATCAGTCTAGATCAGGATATTGGCTTTAACACCATCATCAAAAAAGTAGGTCGACGCCAATATACTTCTCAGGACGTTTTCGACAGATTCGGCGCGGAGGAGCAAGCAAGATTTGATGCTGCTCAAGCTGCTGGTCGCATCTTTGACTATGAAGATGAGATCTATGGTGAGACTGGAGGAATTTTGGACACGCGTCTTTCAGTGACAGGTGGCAATGATAAGACTTCATTTTTCCTAGGTGGTGGCCGTCGTGATGAAAATGGCATCATAAAAAACACAGGTTTTGAAAGGAATTCCATCCGACTCAATGTCAATCACAAAATATCAGACAAGGTCAAGATTGGTATCAACTCCAACTATGTCAATAGTTCCGCCAGCCGCTCATTCACAGGAAATGAAAATGAAGGAGGTCTGAGCTATGGTTATACACTTGCATTTACCCGTGACTGGAATGATCTATTCCCAGATGAAAATGGTGTCTACCCAAATAATCCAACCTATGCTGGAAATCCAATTTTTGTCAGAGACCAAGCAAGAAACGAAGAGACCAATAATAGATTTATCACGGGACTGAATCTTGACATCACGCTGATGCAAAAGTCAAATCAGGTTCTCAGATGGGCTTCAAGCGGTGGAGCAGATTTTTTCCTCAATGAGACATTTGTTTATGTCCCTGAGCTACACCAGTCGCAAGTCGGAAATGACAATGGATTTATCGGTGTTGGTAGAAACAAGTTCAGTAATAGAAACTTCCAGTCATTTTTGGTGCATGACCTGTATGCTAGCAATGGTATCAGATTTACCACACAGGCAGGAATGAGCTATCTGAAGTTTGACAGAGATTTCACCTTCGCACAGACGACGCAGCTCAATCCAGGTCAGACCAATCTTTCACAAGGTGGTACACAAGAAACCAGCCAGACCATCGAGACGGAAGAAGACTTTGGAATCATCGTTCAAGAAGAAATCAACTGGAACGATCGCATTATTGCCAACTTGGGTGTCAGATTTGATAAGTCAAGCCTCAATGGAGACCCTAATAAAATGTATGCGTTTCCAAGAGCTTCTTTGGCGCTGAATCTCAACAACTTTGATTTTTGGTCTAGTGATATGTTTGATCAATTCAAGCTCAGAGTTGCTTATGGACAGACAGGATCCAGTGCGGAGTTTGGCTCACTATTTACCAGCTTCGGAACTGTCAATATTGATGGATCAGCGGGTCTTTCCGTCAATGGCTTACAGGGCAAAGCTGATCTGGAGCCAGAGCGCTCATCAGAACTTGAATTCGGAACAGACATCAGTCTACTTGACAACAAGCTTGGATTTGAGATCACTTACTACATCAGAAATGTCGAGAACCTAATTTACAATCGTTCTCTCCCAACGTCCTCAGGATTTAGTAATGAAATTCGCCAAGATCTAGAACTCCAGAATACTGGTCTTGAAGTTGGTATCAGATATAATCCTATTGCGACCAGCAACCTTAACTGGGAAACTGGCGTCAATTTCTGGTTTAATAGATCCACTGTAGAAGATCTTGGAGTGCCAAGCTTCGTTCCTCCTGGAACAGCATTTGGGCTCGGGCTTGGTTCATTTTTTATTGATCAAGGATCGTCCATCACGGCCCTTTGGGGTAATGGTGAGGCTGGACCCGAAATCATCGGAGAGACTGAACCTGATTTCCAGCTTGGCTGGTTCAATCAGATCAATTTCGCCAAGGACTTTGACTTCAACTTCCTGCTGCATTGGAAACAAGGTGGTGATGTGCTCAATCTATCAAGACTATTGACAAATATCGGTGGCACTACTCCTCAAGAACTTGATGATCTGGAAGGATTCATCGAGGATGCGAGCTATATCAGACTTAGAGAGGTAGGCTTGAGATACAAGCTCAAGCTAAATAGCAATATCATTGATGGTATACGTCTAGGCGTATCTGGACGCAATCTGCTCACTATCACAAACTATAGCAGCTACGATCCTGAGACATCTACCAAGGGAGGAACAGGTCTATCTACTGGTATCGAGGTGACACCATTTCCGACTTCCAAGCAACTTTACTTTCACGTAGGATTTGACTTTTAATCTGATCAAAAATCAAGGAAATGAAAAATAAATTTTTATATATCCTCGTATTGTTTTGCTTGATCACTGTCTCCTGCGAGATTGATGAGCAAGTAGATCCCAATGCCCCTTCTCTGAACTCAGTAGCGGAGAATGCAACACCTCAGGAATTAAACCTTTTGGTCAACGGAATCCTCGCCTCCATGCGAACTGGCTACGGTGAGTATGTGACTGGTCCCGGCAGTATCGCTCGAGAGATGTATCGCTTTGACGCAGACCCTCGAAATACAGAAGACCTTCTTGGCAAAGATGGTGTAGGTCTGGACAATAATACTTTTTACCTCACCAGCCCATACAATTCACGCTATCGTGTCATCAAGACAGCCAATGTGCTCCTTGATGCGTTGAATAATACAACGAGTGTAACAGAAGCAGAAAAAGAAGGCTACCGAGGATTTGCTAGGACTATTCAAGGACTGATGTATACCCAAGTCCTGAATATGCTTGGATCAAATGGTATCAGATTTGATGTATCGGATCCAGAGATTCTTGGACCATTTTTATCAGAAGCTGAGGGCTGGCAAAGAATACAAGTACTCTTCGATCAAGCAGCAGATCATCTCAATGGTGCATCCTTTGCCTTTACATTGAATGATGGCTGGTCGGGCTTCAGTGATCCAGCCGGCTTCCTACAAGTGAATCGCGCACTTGCTGCTCGAGCTCTTGCACGAGCTGGACTCTATGAGGCAGTCGAAGGCACATTGAGCTCTTCATTTTATGATCTCAATGGCAATCTTACGACTGGACCTAAGATGGTATTTAGTCTTAGCAGTGGCGATATCCAAAATCCGGTCTTTCGTGTCCCAAATGAAAATGGAAATCAGCTTGTGGTGCACAATCGCTTTATCGAAGATGCGATCTCAGGAGACTCTCGTTTGGGTAAGTTTTCTGCCCGAGCGATTCCGACCAGTCTTGATAGTCTCAATGGGACACATCAGACTGCACTCTATCCAAGCAATGTAAGCCCTATTGATATCATACGTAACGAGGAACTCATATTCATCTACGCCGAAGCGCAGATGAATCTTAACAATGCAGGCAACTTCGTCACTGCCATGAACGTGATACGTCAAGCCAATGGCCTCGACGACTACTCTGGTGGCACTAGTATGGAAGAGATGATTGATGAGTATCTATTCCAGAGAGGATACTCTTTTTGGGGTGAAGCGAAATTGATGTTTGATCTTCGGACCTATGGACGATTGAATGATGCCAATCTACCCATTGACAGACCGGGTGATATCATTCATACACAGTTTCCGATCCCATTGGCCGAAAACCAATAGAAGGAAATATAGCTCATTGAAATTCAATGGAGGCTCCGAGAATTCGGAGCCTCTTTTTTTTATTTGTCTAATCCAAGCTCCTTTAGAACATTGTCAAACTTTCCTTGCCATTTGAGCTTCTCGTCTTCTGAGAGATTACTGGACAGGAGTTGCTCTCGAGCCAAGTTGATCGTATCAAGAGCTGCCTCGCTATTGTCACCCATATGCTGAGCATATGCCAGAGAAGAATAACTACGCCAATGCTGAGGATCTCGCTGGACGGCCACCTTGAGTATTTTCTCGGCTGATTGATAGTCCTCAAGTTCGAAATATTGTGTCCCAAAATAGCGCAAGAAACTACTTGAAACAGGAATGTAGTAATTCAGTTTATCTCTCTGTGTAGCTTCATAGGTCTCAATGGTAGTAGCAATGTCCTTTCCTTCTGACACCCATTTCTCCACGAGGTATTGATCTACTAAATAAGCCCTTGACATTTCCACCAAGCCGTCTGCAAGGGACATAGCAACCTGACTCCAATGAGACTTACCTTCAAGTACTTTTTTACGCCACTCGATAGATTGTACATCATGAACTCTTATCAAAGAGTCAAGCAAATCCACCTGGGGCTTAAAATACTTTTCTAGCTCACCGACGGTGCCATAGGAACAGTAATAAAACTTGTGAAAATCATCTCTAGACTGCAGTGCAGTAGTCGCCTGATCTAGGATCTGATTATCTAAGTAATGCATTCCTGGACTGATTGCGATGTATGCATCAAAGAGATCACGGCTTTTGCCAAAAAGTGTATTGGCTACAAATGCACCACCACGTGAATGTCCGACTAATGCGCGAAAGCCATTGATACGGAAACTGTCCTCCAATAGTGGAATGATATCATCTCGAATATGTGCCCGAAGCTTATCAGCCTGACCGCTATTGTCTTCATGATCTTCGTCTAGGCGATCATCTTTGGGGATAAATTCTGTACCTCGATTTTGGGAATGCACTCCCACTACGATCAAAGGCATGATCTCATGAGACCAGACCAGATAGTCTACAATTCCTTTGGCATTTTGATAAAATGACTCAGCTTGTGCATCAAGCACAAAGACAACTCCCAAAGAGTCTGTAGGATTGTCATGGTAGTATTCTGGAAGATGCACGTAGATCTTCCTCTCATGATCAAAAAACTGTGACTCAAGATCAAAAGAAAAGTCCACCTGCTGGCCACAACAAATCGAACATAAAACAAGGGTATAGTAACTGATCAGAGATAATCTAAGCATAAGGCAATGGAATGTTACCTCTGGAGAACGTTTGCAGAGTGCAGAAAATTATCAGCTCAATCCAACTACCCGAGTCAAAATGGGGCTATGAGCAATGGGCAATCAAATCGGCTATCATTTTCTCCCCAAGCCTCAATTGCTCCTTGCTGATGTACTCATCAGCTCGATGCGCCTGAGCGATACTTCCTGGCCCACAGATGATACTCTGGAAGCCTGCCTGTGCAAACTGACCTGCCTCCGCAGCATAAGAGACAGCATCAAGATTGGCATTGCCTGTCAAGGATATAATCTGCTTCACAATAGCCGCATCATCTGCTGTATCCAAGGGCGGCACTGCTGGGTGATGTTCCCGAATATCAATCATGAAATCTGGAAAGACCTTCCTGAGCATCGTTTCTTTTGCACGACAGTGCTCTTGAAAGTCCGCAACAATAGCATCGAGACTATCACTCGGTATCGTCCGAATATCCACACTAAAATCACAGCGGTCTGCAATCACATTCGGTGCAATTCCGCCATGCAACATACCCACATGAAGCGAGCTATGTGGTGGTGTAAATCGATCATCCAAGTTTCCTTCTGCAACAAGAGCATTCATCTTATTTTCAAGCCATGTGACTAACTTGGCCGACTCATGTATGGCACTCACTTCTTGCTTGATGCGCGAGGAATGACCAGCAGATCCATTGACCGTGATATCCAGGATGTAGATGCCTTTTTGACCTGTAGTGGGACGCATCATCGAGGGCTCTCCGATGATCGCGTATCGTGGAGGAAGATCATAGTGATGCCTGATAGACGCGGCTAGCTCTGGAGCCGATAGACATCCAATCTCCTCATCATACGAAAAAGCAAAATACATCGGCTTCTTCAATTCAGCTTGTACCATGTGATCTACTTGCGACAGACAGCATGCGATAAAACCCTTCATATCACAACTTCCGCGAGCATACAGCTTCCCATCGTCTTTATCTGTAAGAATAAATGGATCTGATGTCCAATCCTGCCCTGCAACAGGTACGACGTCCGTGTGTCCGCTCAGAATATATCCATCAGGTGCTGATGGACCAATGCGACAATGCAAGGAAGACTTCTTGCCATCAGCACTTGGGACACGATTGGTCTCTACAGCTCTGTCAAGGAGGTATGATTCGATCCATTCGATAATGGCCAGATTGCTCTCCCCACCAAATACCGGAAAGGAAACCAGCTCCGCTAAGATGTCTTGCACATTCATAAGACAAATGTACTCAGACAGGTCACAAATACGATAAAAGGAGGAGGTCTATGAAGAAAGCTCAGATCTCCTTTGAAATATGCCAAAAAGCTCCGAGCCCTGCCTCGGTGAAATTGAATTATAACAAGACTCGAATGACCTTACTATGAAGTATGGTGAAAAATAAGATAAGTACTCATATCGATCTCCACCAAATGGACGATTTTCCATATCACCTGTGAGAGGAATATCAAACCAAAGACCAACAAGTTTGCCATTGGGAGATAAAAGCTCAAACATTTTTTTGGCGTAAGCCTTCCGTGTTTCTGCCACTGGTGGAAACGAGCAGAAAAATGTCTGCTCTAAGATCAGATCATACTCTCCCTCGTGCTGAAAAAAATCACCATGCCGCAAGTGATCCGAAGGGAAATCTGGCACACGCTTTTGGAACTGATTCAATGGCAACGCTGAAATATCTAGAATATGAATAGACTTATATCCCAAACGATGAAGATACTCAGCTTCATAGGCATTGCCGGCACCAGGAATGAGTATACGAAGATCTTTGTTTGTCAGCTGATCGATATAATGACGCATGGGTCTTGAACTCTCCCCTATATCCCATCCCGTTTGCTCTTCTTGATATCTCTTTGTCCAGTATGCTTCTGTGTCACTATTCATTTCTCCCTTGTATAGCTGTAGTTCCTAAAATTCTCCTACCAGGATCTCATCGTCATAGACCACTTGGCGCTTTCAGTACTTGCAAAGCCAAGCAGCGTATCCCCTAAGCTCACTGCAAAAAAATCAATGGACGTAAGACTCTTTTCTGACCAAGAGTGAGAGCCACGATATTCTGACTTACTATAATCACCAACATTCTTGGAAGGCAGATGCTCTAGTAATCGTTTCCACGGAACATTATGCTGTTGATGAAGTCTCATATCCCTCCAAAGATAAGACCTGTCAAATACGACCAACACTACGCCCTAGCTCCTCAGCCAAAACTCATATGCACTGGATTCACTAGCCTGTCAAAATCGCTGGGAAAAGGAGATATCATCATCCCTTCCTCGCCCAGTATAGCTACTTATGGAGGATATAACGCTTATTTAATTCTGACAATCCATCCAAGTTAGCCCGAAGAACTTTCTGCACGTCTTCGGTTTTGACATGACCTAAAATTCCCCACGGCCCGTCATAGCCTAGATCCTTCAGGTGTACAATCATATCATACTCGTGGTTGCCCTGACCGATGGGAATAATCTGCGGCCCTTCCTTCTTAACACCGTTTAAATTGACAAATGACAGATAGGGCAACATCTTCTCTGCTAGCTCTTCAAATTCATCCACGTATTCCTGCGCGTGATGAAAATTATAGACGATCGATATAGACTCATCATTCAACTCTTTCAAAACTTCAATTTGGTGATTTGGATTGCCAAACCACCCGTGATGATTGTACAAAGCCAACTCACAGTCCATAGCTCCGATATAAGACTTGATAAACTGAATCATCTCCACACAATATTCTATAGACTCGGCATGCCCACGCTCCTCAAAGAAGTTATGGCTGAAACTCAGCCAAATAGCAGGTTTGTGTTCAGCACCTGAGATATTGCTCAGCAATTCCCTATTGGATGGACTCAATTTACCAATGCTATCACTTTTTGCATTTAGCCAAAGAAATACGGAAGTGATATCGATATCGTTTTCACTTGCCAATTGAAACTCCTGGGCCATGGAAGAGAAGTCCGCCTTACCTCTATTATAACCATATTGCTTAATGCCCATCTCCTGGAGCATTTCTATTCTTTGCTCTGGCGTCCTATTTTCAGTATCAAAACCAATGATGCACCAAGGTGAAATATCACTAGGGTCAATAAGAGTTTCTACTGCCTTCTGATCGCTACAAGCAATAAGAATTAAGAGTAGGCTAGCTAGAAAAGTGTTTAAATGGCGTATCGGTGAAGTATTCATATTGTTCGGATTAGAAAGTCAAACAGGTCAATTTGATATCTCCTCGTGCCGTTTTTTGGCAGTCTGTTGATATATCATAAAGCGGCTATTATTCTCCTCCAGCTCATTGGTGTGTCGTCTGGGGTTTAAAGTACAGTGTTTGTAGAGTTCGCCCATTGAGAGTGACGTGATAGTCGTGCCCTTCCAAGGTATAAATAAAATGAACTGCATCTCTATTCGAGTTGAATGTAACAAGGCAGATCGAACCATAAGGATTTTTGACCGATGTACATATGACACCATCTACATCATCTCCAGAAATATCAATTCTGACAGCTCCCGGCCGCATAAACTTGCTGAAATGACTTAAAATATAGTACAAGGGAGTATAGGTGACTTCACCTGTATGAGGATTGATAAGGACAGGAGCACTATTGAAGTTGTCATAAGGATTGGGTTTACCCTCATGACTCAGGATCATACACCACTCGACATAGCCTTGTGTCCCATGGTTGAGATCAGTCATTATATCGTAGACATAAGTGTCAAAAGGAAGAAATACGCCAGCATAATCTCGGCATTCTCTCCAATACTGACCAATGGGATCATTCTTTTCAATATCTATGCTGGACTCTGTATGTATTAATCCCTTGTCAGGCCATTTGCTTCAATGAACTCCGAGGTCTTCGCCGTACCACTGATGAGAGGCCAAATCGGAACTTGCATACCAATGAAAAGCCGTCCCCTAAGCGTATTTACTTGCCTCAGGGTCAGCGTAGGTCGGAGATACATAGTCGTTCATGGTCGATTTGTTGTGATCATAAATCAAGACTTTTAGCCCACGGTCTAGGTCTTCTGGGTCCAGGTGACCATCGACAACCAATTGAGGACCCAAAAAATCTCGTAAAAAGTCCCGCGCATCTTCGGGAGTAAAGCCATTACTATCCCATCTCGCGTCATGTGCATGCAATGGCTCGTTTTGAGGAGTGATTGCCCAGATATCAATACCCTCTGCTTTGTAGGCCGATACATATCTAGAAAGGTACTTCGCTCAAATGGCATAATTTTCCTTAAGCAGCTTGCCATTGGTCATTGGTGCCGTCTCTCCTTCCTTCATCCAGGAAGGAGGACTCCAGGGTGAAGCAATAATTCTGAACTCTGCTCCAGTTACACTTCTAGCCTCCAGAATCATGGGTATCAAATCGTAGGTAGCGTCTATCAGTTGAATATTCTTGACCTGCTCATTTTCCAGACCTGAAAAACCCCTCTTATCTTCGAATATACTGAAGCTGCTGAGAGAGGTGTCTCCATCTTCAACATAAGTGTAGTGATTATTGGAATAGTCACAACTATTGATATGAGTACGGCAAAGACTGAAGCCTGCGCCGCTATGTGGATCAAATAAGCGCTTAAGAATCTGTGCGCGATCCGCCTTAGAAATTGTAGCCAGGTTCCAAGCAGAAGATTCTGTAAATGATGCTCCAAATCCAATGATTTCTTGATATTCTTGAGATACATCAATTGTAAGGGATGCTACTCTTCCAGTACCTGTGGTATCATCATAAGCCGTGGTGAGACGAAAGCTCTTTCCGCTCTCAGAGGTCTCATATACCTCTAATTCATAGCGACCAAGTGGATCGGTCGAGCGACATGAACACAAGATTAAAAGCCAAAAAGAAAAGCGCAGACAGGTTTCAATCATATTGGTATTCACTTTAAATTGGAGCGTATAATGCTTGGCGTTTGATCAGATGATTTCATGAAAACTGAAGGACTTCTTCCTTTCACTCAAAAGCACATACACAGCCCCAGGTGCATCCTCAAATCAGTCTCATTATCTTTTTCCTTCGATGAAATTCAGATATTACTGAAAGCCATATATGGTGGTATGCATTCCGGCTATTTTCCATTGGCCATTTTGCTTCTCCATCAGCCTCGTCTCTCGCTTACGTCCTCTGAGACTGTCTTGCTGCTCATAACTCACCCAGGCACCACTATCGTATAAGTAGACCTGAATAGCATCTATAGGTCTTGGAGGAGGTTCTGGATCAGGATTCTCGGCCATGAAATCTTTGACGAATTGACTAATTTCAAGCCAACCTAAAGACTCTGAAAAACTGCTATCAGGATAGTTGATGTATGTCTTTGAGATATCATTCCTGTACACCCAGTACTTGGACCAATCATCATAGTCTCTGGCAAATGCTGATTTTGTCTCATTATTCAGACATTCCAGAATAAGAGATTTCTCCGAACTCAGCTTTTGTGCTGTGCTGTTTCCTTCTTGTGCCGAATCAACACAAGAAAATCCCAATCCCCAAATGACAACCGTAAGAAAAACCCACTTAAAATTCATAATGACAATTTCAGCACTGAAGACTATTTCATCGGAATAGTTTATCGCAGCACAATAAGAGGATATACTCGAGTATTATTCACTCTTATAAAATATGTTCCTGATGCCAAGTCTTGGATATTTAAGCGATGGTTTTTAGCTGGATTTACATAATACTCCAAAACTGGTAGACCATCAATCCCAAAAATTTCAATGGCACTGATCTCAGATTCAGCAGAAACGTTTATGAATGCTTGTTGAGCTGGAATCGGATAGACGTTGACTTGATCCTCAATCAGAGGATAATTTATGACATTGGTTATTGGCTCGCACTGTGCATCTCCATAGATATTGATATTGGCAACGCTTGTCCAGTTGGTGGATGAGCTATTCCCGATACCAATAAACTTGACATACCGAGCCACTACATTCTCCAAATCAAAGAGCTGTTCAGTGTCTACGGTCACGCCATCCGAAGCAGAGCTCACATTGTCTAGGATCGTCATAAAAGGTCCTTCAGCATCATCCCCAATAGCAATTGAAAACGTGGTGGTCCTCTCATCAGCCTTCCAGAAGTTGATCCCAATTTCTGTCAGAACATGACGACAATCTAGATCCAAAGTAATTGACACTTCCGCCGCGGTATCCGGATTTCCAGTCCAGTATGTACTAAGGTCATCGTCATAGGCATTCTCTTCTTCAATTCCTTCTTTGTCTTGCGCACCCTTGCTTGAACTTCCGACAATATCAATTTCACCTGGAATGAAAGAATTGGTCTGGATGACCAAAATCTCAGCGCTCAAGTCATCAGCTCCTGCCTGCTGGCGAATGGTAATCGTACCTTCTCTGTCCTCTCCTGTTTCATTAGCATCTGTCATGGCCATGATATCCATGGTGCCTGTTCCAGATGATGGATCTAGCTCTAACCAGGGTATGTCTTCGGTGATGAACCAATCCACATTGGATATTACCTTGAAGCCCATGGTTTCCTTGTACTTGCCAAAGGTGATCACAGTTGGATTTGAAGAAAGAGTAGGCTCAGAAATAGCCCCAAACCCAAGTGTAATACCAATATCTAAATCATCAAATGGATAATTCATTCCATTTGCTCCATACTCCTCAGACCCAGCATCGGGAATGGCATCCCGCATTCCACCCAAGGCATCAAGACTCAGAAAGTCATAAGATCCTAAGCCCGCATCGATTGGCTCAGCACCTGAGGTCAATCGATAGAGGCCGTCATCACTTTCCAAAGCACTCAGAGCAAGATCTTCCATGTTTCCCTCCGAGATCGAATTACCTATCGGGTTGGTTCTGATCTGATAGTCCTCCTCTGTGATATTGTACATAATATTATTGGCGACTACTATATCCTTGGGCGCTTGATCTAGATCACTACTTACAGTGGTACCTATCCGAAGACCATAATCACAATTGACTAGCGTATTATGGACAATCACCGCATCTATGACTTGATAATAGCCATTCAGAGCGGAATTTAAGCGGCCATTTGACACATTGATGCCTCCCGTAGCATTGGAAGTTGAGCCGTTGGGCTTACGCGAATTGACACCTTCAATGTAATTGTTGTACACCTTGTGACCTTCTCCTATCACACGGACACCACCACTATATACATTGTCCTCAGCAAAGAAATAATTGCCATATACTTCACAGTTGTTTCCATGGCGTAGGGTGAGAGTCCCTGAGTAATTTCTAAAGGTGTTATTGTAGTATTTATTACTTCCTGACTTATTGGATATCACCTCAATCTCACCAAAGAAATTTTCAAAATAATTGCTGTATACCTCGGTGTAAGAATCGTTGAGTGAAGTGCCACTGTTGCCTATCCGTATTGCGTCTTGATCATTATCCTCATTGACCTCATTGATCGGTGTGCGATCTGCGAAGTAATTGTGATGAATGCTCAGATAGTCTGGCTCTGAACTATTGCGGTTGTCATTGATGATACTTCCGACGCCGTATTTTCCGATAAATGAGTTGTAGGCGATTTCGTTGTACTGTCCATCTGTCAATATCCATTTGAACGTAAGTTCTTTCTGGGCCTCGGTCCCATTATATCCATCAATAAGATTATTGAGTACTTGACAATAGTCACATCGCTTCAGCTCGATGACTGGCTCAATCGTACTACTAGATGTCACCAAGTTGTCAGCATCGCGAAAGACAAGTCCCGAGACCGTCAAATAGGATCCTTCCAGGTACACCCGTGAGTTACCCGTCATGATTACTGCACCAGGACTCTGAGCTGTAATGGTAATGCGATTGTCCACTTCGCCGTCCTTGTCGAGATCAATGAAAACATCATCCCACCTGCCATCTGAAAGAGTAATCGTGGTACCTGGGATTGCATTCTCAATAGCATCGGTGAGCTCTGCCGTGTTGTGCACCAGCTGAGCGTAGCTCTTGGCTGAGGCCACTAATAGAACACATAGAGCTAGCACTCGAGTAGCATCATTCAAGGCTGGATTGGTCATCTTCATACGCCTAAAATACAAAATACTCAGAATTGGTTGACCAATTATAACTCTTCGGGCAGATCTATTGCCTCATGCCGCTCTGTCAAGTCAAGACTTCCTGTAAGTGAAGACTTCAGTAAGATAACAAAGCTCTCTCTGGCTCAGCCATAAAGAAGTCATAATCTCCTTTAGTACAATGAGTATACGGATCCGTTGGAAATTTAGTCAATGCCAGATCTATCACTCTACCCGCCTGGTCAAACTCCTGCATTGATATTAAGATAAAACTCTTTACATCATAAAAATACGGCTCTTGAGAATTAAGACTCAAAGCAGAATCTATAGCAATCAAAGCTTTGTTGTACTGTCCATGATCGTAGTGCTCAAGTGCTCGATCACAATATGTATAACTTGGATGAGAAAGGTCCTGTGCGCAACAATTCCCACAAAATAATACAAGCAAAGCAATTAATGACATGTCCTTCATACACGCAGGTAATTTAGTGAGAGCTAGCGGATGATGGCATACAGCGTCTATCGACGATAGGAGAGATATGCTGTCATCACCTATAGTTAGCCACTGTATTCTATAGTTTTTTTCTCATTGCCATAAATTCAAAATTCTCCTTTCCAATTTGAAAGTCGTGATTACCGATTTTTTCAAATCCGCTCCTCTTGTAAAATTTTATTGCTCGTTCGTTTCTGTTTAGTACAGAGAGCCAAATTTCTTCAAACTCCAGATCCTGTGCTTTTTTCAAGAGCAAATTTTGTAATTTCCATCCAATTTTCATTGACATAAAATCTTTCAAGATGTATATTTTTTGAAGTTGGCAAATATTTGTCGAGTCGATAAACTCTGACTTGGAATTCAATTTAAGTTTTGCGTAACCAACCGGTAGCCGGTTTGCAAAATTTATCCAAAAAACATTATTTGGCTTGGCAATTCCATTTTCAATTCTTTCGACTGAAAAAGTCGAATTGTAGTCACACCTGTCCAAAACGTTTTTGCGCCACGTAAGAAATGGTCTAAATCCGTGGATTTAGTTCTTCAGAATGGACTATTTGTGAATGAAGCCT
>JAHDGU010000019.1:38890-64164 GCA_020627535.1 Saprospiraceae bacterium | reverse complement strand
TAGCGCGTTTGACTGGCAGTCAAAAGGTCGGGGGTTCGAATCCCCCTGGCTCCACTCGAGAATCTCCCGCCACCAATAACGGTCAAAACGAAGACACTCCGGAACAAGCTTGAGCTTGCTCAAAAGTTTGTGGAGGGGTGTCTTCGAACCGCCAAGTTCTTGGCGGTGTGATTTTGACCTAGGTAGCCCAGGGGATGGTGAGCCGTAGGCGAGCAATTCCGTGGGCGGACCAATAGGATTGAATGGCTTCCTATCCGCTTCGCGGTTTCTTCCCTTCGATGCGACTTGAGGGCATCGACCCTTCGGGATCGGTCAGTTACCTTCCCCTCAAGATGGGAAGGAATATTTGGGTAGTGCTATTGAATGCTAAGCTTGAGCTTGCTCAAAAGTTCGTGGAGGGGTGTCTTCGAACCGCCAAGTTCTTGGCGGTGTGATTTTGACCTAGGTAGCCCAGGGGATGGTGAGCCGTAGGCGAGCAATTTTCTGAGTGCCTGCTCAGCTACGATTCTGCCCCGCGTCCCGTGGACGAAGACCTTTGACCGGTACAGGATAAGGAACAACCGGTCAGCTTGACAAATTCATGCTAATTTCGCTTTGCACCAAAACCTGGCAAATTCATGAGCTCACGCTTCTATGACATGAAAAACTTCAAGGGAGATTTCACCGGTGGACTTGTTGCCGGTGTTGTAGCCCTGCCGCTTGCCCTGGCATTTGGCGTGCAGTCTGGGATGGGCGCTACAGCAGGGCTATATGGTGCGATTGCTGTGGGCATCTTTGCAGCACTTTTTGGCGGTACAGCCACTCAGGCCAGTGGGCCAACTGGACCGATGACGGTGGTCGCAGCTACCCTGGTTGCGGCAGCAATCGAGCTCACTGGAAGCCTCGAGAGCGCCATGAGCATTATTCTCCTCAGTTTCCTTCTGGGAGGTCTGTTTCAGGTGATTTTCGGCTTTCTCAATATCGCCAGCTATGTCAAGTACTTCCCGTATCCAGTCGTGTCTGGGTTCATGAGTGGAGTAGGGCTGATCATTGTCATACTACAGATTTTTCCTTTTGCCGGTCTGGCTTCCGCTAAATCTACTCTGGCAGTAGTTCAGGACTTGCCAAGACTTTTTGCGGAAGCAAATCCCTTTGCACTGCTCCTGGGTGGCATCACCATACTGATATACTATCTCTTCCCCAAGATTACCAAGGCCATCCCGAGCGCTCTTGTTGCTTTGATCGTAGCAAGTCTGGTCGCTTACTTTGCCAAGATGGATGTTCCGCTCATAGGAGAGATCCCATCTGGTTTGCCATCTTTTCAGCTCATGGGTATCATGAAGATTGATCCGTCTGCTTTTGGGATTATACTGGAATATGCACTGGTACTAGCCGTCTTGGGCAGCATCGATTCACTACTTACCTCGGTGATAGCGGACAATATGACCAAGACCAGGCACAATAGCAATCGGGAGCTCATCGGTCAGGGAATTGGAAATATGCTGGCAGCAGCATTTGGTGGGATTCCTGGCGCTGGCGCGACCAAGGGCACCGTGGTCAATATCAATGCGGGTGGCACTACGCGTCTCTCAGGCATCTTGCACGGACTGTTTCTTCTGGCAGTATTGCTGGGTCTGGGCCAACTGGCGGCCCATATTCCACTCTGTGTTCTTGCAGGTCTGCTTATACCGATCGGCTTCAAGATCATCGATTTCAAAGGGCTGAAGCATCTCGCCAAAGTCCCGCGAGCTGATGCCGTGGTGCTCATTCTCGTGTTGTTGATTACCACATTTGGGAGCTTGATCCAAGCTGTCGGAATTGGTGTTGCACTGGCATGTCTCCTCTTCATGAAGAAGTCAGGTGACATCAGTGAGCAAGGAATGGAAGTCGGTAAGGTCGCGGATATTGATGGCTCCAAGCCATGGCAAGACGAATTGGAGTTTTATGAGGAGTTCAAAGACAAAGTCATCGTGAAGCATCTTTATGGTCCACTCTTCTTTGGCTTTACCTCATTTTTTAAGGATCAGATTGCCGGCATGTCCGATGATATCAAGGCCGTAATATTTCGGCTTGACCGCGTGCCATATATCGATCAATCTGGACTCTACACGCTCGAGGATGTCATCTTCGATCTCAGGGCTCAAAATATCGAAGTCATTATCGTAGGACTACAGGAGCAACCGCGTGATATGCTGGAGGCAGTGGACATCATTCCAGATCTTGTGCCAGAGGCCGATTTGTTTGCAGATGTGGAAGCTGCCTTTGAGTACTTGAGAGAAAAAATGAAGGCAGGAATAGTCTAGCTACTGATTGGAATTACCTCTTGAGTCTGATGGATGGATGACTTGGCGGAGATTTTCAGATGATTTTATTTATATTTTCTTCAATCACTGACTTGTGGTCTCACATGAGCGTCTACTCTGGTGAGTAAACCAATCTGCATGAAGGGTATTTCTATTTTTTCGATTTTCTTTTTCCTTTGTTTTTCTTGCTCTTTCGAGCCAGTACATTTGGAGGAAACTCCAGCACGAGATCCCGTGCTTGGAGCATGGTCGATGCAATCTGTACACTGGATCACCGCGGATACCACATACAAGATCGAGCAAGCTCAGCCGGGTCTTTTTCTGTTCACAGATAGTGCCTACAGTATCATGTGGACACCCACTTCTGAGCCGCGTATTCCCTTTGCAGTACTCAGCAAGCCGACAGATGATGAGATCCTCCAGGGTTTTCGCTCGATCGTATTCAATGGAGGTAGCTATACCAAGACAGATAGCACATTGATCTCTACAGCCATAGTGGCGAAGGTGCCAGGATTTGAAGGGGGAATACAACTCTATCGCTACGTGATCGATAGTGGTAGGATGGAATTGACAATGTACGATGAGATCTATCCTGATGGCTCCAAGCCTGATTGGTCAGGGAACTTTCAGACGCGCTTTTTCTTGGAGAAATTGGTGAAATAGACATTACTTGTGCACAGAGCTCATAATAGGTTTTCATGTTGCAAGATATTTATGTTTATCTTTCTCATATGTCCTTTACTTTTCTAAGTTTATCCGTTCGATTCTTTTTATTCGCTACTTATGTAGCCGTGATAGCCCTGTTGTCGCCAAGTTGGCTTCAAGCTCAATTTGATTCCTGCAGCGTGTTATTTCCAGATGGTCCCAATTTATTTGTCAATGGATCATTTGAGAAATTTGATACGAGTTCGCTTTATTGCTATCAGAATGATTCTTGTTTAAATCATCCATTGGGAAACATCAGTTGTTTTGAGGGCTGGAGTACCGGTGGTCTTCCTGCATCATCAGATGTATATGGTGTCAACTGTTCCAATGAGTTCTTCTTTTCGCGGGTTGATGTTGACTCTTTTCTCACAGGCTGGGGGCCAAATCCGAGCGATGGAGAATTTGCTGCTGGCATCATTACGGACATGGCTGCTGGTCAAGAGTATACTGAAATCTTAGCCAATAGTCTACGAGATACTTTAACATTGAATACTCCGTATGTGCTTGAGTTTGATGCAATGTTTATTCAAGCCACATTTATAGATTATAGAGATAGAGTCTTGGAGGTGCTTACGAGTCCATCACCCGCTAGGTTGGCACTTTATGGTCGGATGGCAGCTGTAGATATCGATACGTTTGTAGGCTGTCCTCTAGATGGTGGGCCTCATGGCTGGCAGATGATCAAGTCCATTGAGGTGCCAGGTGAACTGTGGTCTTGGTCACACTTTCGTGATACGATTACATTTGATACCTCATACGAGAGTCTAGCACTTGGGAGTTCTTGCTCAGGATTCCATGGTCCGCTCGATAGTGTGTATTTATTTCGATCTGAGAATTATTATTTTTTCGATGATTTCCAATTATATCTGCCAGGAAGACAATTTGAGGTAATCAGTGATGGCGAGTGTCGTGATGAAAATCTCGTGATCAAAGGTGGGCTTGATAGCCTAGGAGTGTTTTGGTATGATCAAGCTGGCTCTATCGTATCCACAAGTGATACTTTGTTTCATCCCGTATCAGGATTGTATGAGCTTTGGTTGGGATATGATGGAAATTGTCAAGTGATAGAAATCTCACATGTGAGAGATACCAATTGCTGTGCCTATGATTTTGATATAAATACGAGAGTATCACATGGAGTTGGAAGGATTCTAGTTGAATCGGATGAGGAAGATCTGATGTTGAGTCTTGATACTGGTCGGACATGGCAGTTGACTAATTTTTTTGAAGATCTGAGGCCAGATTCATTGCTGCTTCTGATCAAGGGACCGCACGGATGTGTATCAGAAGTCTCTTTGGATCTCAGGGATCAAATGGTCTCTACACGAGAGCTTGGACTTTCGACTATCGAGGTATATCCCAATCCATTTGAGAGTCATCTCAATATTTCTGTTCCCAGATCTTATCCAGCACTTTTGAGCATTGCTATTTATGATACACATGGGAGGATTGTATCGGAGCTATATCTGAGAGCCGGAACAAACCGTGTGGATACGTCGAGCCTAGAGTCAGGAGTCTATCATCTAGTGTTGCAAGGAGAAAGCGGCCAGAAACAGATAAAAATCATACGACTATAAAGTCCGTCAACAAGCTGGTTCAGGATCTAGCGCGCTAGACTATTAAATGCAGTATGCACAGTACGATGAAGCTCTTCTATCGTAGCGCCTTGTTTTGCCGCCATGACGATGCCGCATTGTACCGTATGAAGGTAGCTAGCTGCGGCTGAGACATCGACATCCTTGGGAACTTGGTCATTTTTCTTTCCTGCAGCGATGGCCGCTTCAAATTTGCCTAAGAGCTCTTCACGATTGGATGTCGCAAAAGCTGTGGTGCGCTCACAGCGCCCACCGAACTCTGATGTGGCATTATTGATCAGACAACCTTTTTTCTTCGTACAAGCGACATTTTGCTCTGCTAGGACCAAGAAAAACTGTTTCAAGGAATCAAGTTGATTTTGGCTGCTTTGGAGCAAGCTGTCCAGCTGTGCGTGAGCTTCGCGCCGATATTGCTCAAGAGCTGCACGGTAGATGCCATCCTTATCACCAAATGCAGCATAAAGACTCGTTCGTCTAAGAGAAGTGGCATCCTCGAGATCGCTGATAGACGTGTCGGCATAGCCCTTTTCCCAAAAAACCTCTTTGGCGAGACTTGTGATTTCTTCAATGTCAAATGTCCTTGGACGGCCCATGATGGTATTCTAGTATCAAAGACAATCCCACGAGGGGCTAAGGACTGTCTTTGCTAAGGTAAGTATATATTCGGTGCTAAGCTGTCAGTCCGCCATCAACAGTCAATTCTGATCCAGTGACAAATCCAGCATCCGGACTCGCGAGATACCTCACCGCAGCCGCGATATCAGCGGGTGTGCCGTATCGGCCGAGTGGATTGAGGGATTTCTGATAGCCCGCAAAGTCATTTTCTGGGACATCGGGGTTCATCTCAGTATTGATGGATCCTGGATGGACTGTATTCACCGTGATATTTTTGGGAGCCAGTTCTTTAGCCCAAGATCTCGTAAGTCCGGCTACAGCTGCCTTGGTGGCACCATAGGCGCTCGCTCCAGGAAATGCAAAGTGGGCAACAGATGAGCCAATGTTGATCACACGACCATTTTCATTGAGATGAGGTACAGCGGCACGTGTCGTCTCATAGACCCCGCGGACATTGAGATTGAAGTTGGTGTCATAGACCTCTACTCCTGTGTCTGCAAGGTTCCCAGTGGCAAAGACGCCGGCATTGTTGACGAGTATATCGATGCCTTGTCCCCATTGTTCTACGACGGCTTGTACGAGTTTTTGTGGTGCATCGGCTTCTGCGCCATTGGCTTTGATGGCTACGGCCTCACCGCCGGCAGCTTTGATTTCATTGACGACTGCCTCTGCGCGATCTGCACTGCTATTGTACGAGATGGCAACCTTGGCTCCTTCTCGGGCGAGTTGCCTTGCGGTTTCGGCGCCGATTCCTCTCGAGCCACCAGTAACGATGGCGACTTTGTTGTTCAAATTTGACATGAATTGTGATTTTTTAATGATGTAACTTCTTCTGGAATTATTAGGTAGCGATCAGTACATAAAAACGTTTCAAGAGAAATATTTTTTGTTTGAGGAGTGATCACGTCTCGATGTAGTTTGCCCTATATGACTTAGGCTTTCGCCAAAATGATCCGTCTGATCCGAGCACTGTGCTTTGCAGGGTCGATGGCCTAGGCTGGCAAGATAGCCTTCAGATTTTCTCGGTAGGATCGTCCTACAGGTAATCTGATATCCTGGATCATGACATGCTCATGGCCAAAGCTCCTGACATGTCGCTTGTGTACAAAGTAGGATCGATGAATGCGAATGAAGTCTGCACCATCAAACTCTTGATAGAAATCCGTGATTCCACGGTGTGAGATGTAATTGCCTCGAATGGTCACAATTTTCACGTGATTTTTGATCGCTTCGACGTACAGCAAGTCAGAGAAGTTGATTTTTATCATCTCGCGATTGCACCGTACGAAGATGTGCTCGACTTCTTCCACAGTGCTTGCCTTACTGCCGATAGCCTTCTTGATTTTCTTTGTGGATTTCAAAAATCTAGCAAAGGATATTGGCTTGAGCAGATAGTCCAGGACCTCAAGTTCAAAACCCTCAAGGGCAAATTCCCGATGTGCTGTTGTCAATACGGTGAGTGGCGGATTTTGCAACATCTCGAGCATTTTGAGGCCGGTGATTTTTGGCATTTCAATATCCAAAAACATCAAGTCTGCTGCCCCTTTTTCTATGGCTAGAAATGCCTCTATGGCACTGTGATAGATTCCGACAATTTCAAAATCATCAATGGCATCGATGTGTGATTTGATGACACGAGTTGCCATCTCTTCGTCGTCGATGATGAGACATTTGATCTTATCAGGCATCGATGTGTGATAGTTTGAGCCTTACGGCAAATGGTGGTCCAGGATGTATAGTCAGGGTATGACTTCCTGGATAAAGCAAGTCCAGTCGGGTCCGAACATTTTCCAAGCCGATTCCTGATCGAACACTGTCTGATGTATGCCCACCACTGTAGGTATTTTCCATAGAAAAGATGATGGACTCTTTATCAGTGTGGAGTCGAATATCTATGCTGGAAGTACCTTCTTCCTGAGCTGGTCCATGCTTAAATGCGTTTTCGACAAAGGGAATGAGAATCAAAGGCGCAATCAGAATATCATTCACGGTCTCATCGAAGTCTTGTGTCAGCTTCAGTTTTCGATCATATCGGATTCGTTCTAGCTCGAGATAGTTTTTGAGATTTTTAATCTCGTCTTTGAGTGGTACATACTTTCGATCTGTCTCATAAAGCATGTAGCTCATGACCTCTGACAATCTTAAGACCATGTCTGCTGATCCTTTGTCTCCTGAGAGTACCATACCGTACAGATTATTCAAAGTATTGAACATGAAGTGCGGTTGGAGCTGATTCCTCAAATATTTCAACTGGGACTCTTGTGCTGCCAGCTTGAGCTCTTCATTTCTTTTCCTCTGCTCCACGATGTGTTGAAAAAATTTGAAGCAGGCGAAGAGCGACGCAATATGGATGAGCTCGACGACTTTGTAGACAAACTTGATCAAGAAGTAATCATTGATCTGAACTCCGAGGACGTAGGGATAGACGAGGTATCGATAGACCACAAATAGGAGCGTGCCAAAAAGTATAAAACAGAGCATCGACTTGAGGAAAAACTCTAGTATACGTCCTGTGTAGAGATACTTGGGCATGAGTACGTAGGCTACAATCATCGTACAAGTGATCTTGATAGGAAGCACCATGAACTCAAAGATGAGCCATTGCCAGAAGCTGTGATCTTCATTGAAGGAATTGACCACCACATAGAACATTCCCCACAGCACCCAATAGATCACATGGCGACTCATTCGCTCCAGTGACCATGCCTCATATGTACGGAAGAAGTTCATATCAACTTGTGAAGATCTGTCTAGTGCTGTCATTTTTTGTCCTAGAGGGACCAATGGCCTTATTAAAAGTACGAACGACGATAGACGCAGCATCTTATCATTTATTCACAGATCTTAACCCGTTCGTCCTTGTAGCGATGGTCTTTGGCCCTTCTTCATTGCCTAGAATAATCTCTCCTGCACCTTTGTCCAAAATCAAGATGACATATGAGATTATTTGTGATGTTGCTTCTTACAATGCACTTTTTTTATAGTCGTGCGCAGATCATATCAGGATATGTCTATGACGCGGAGACATCTGAGGCATTACCCTATGCCAATATCATACTCATTGATATTGACAGCACTTTCGTCAGGGCAGAGGTGTCTGATCTCGATGGAAATTTTACCTTGGACCTTGAGGGAATTGTCGTAGGATACTTGGAGCTCTCGAGTATCTCCTTTGTGTCGCGGAGACTCAATGTAGAGACTTTGAGTCCGTCAATACGACTGGAAGTCGCCTTGACTCCAGACCAGACGATTCTAGATGAGGTGGCAGTCACTTCCAAGAAGCCCATATACGTGCAAGAGATCGACCGGATGGTTATGAATGTGGAAAGTTCTGCAGTGTCTAAAGGGGCGAATGTTCTAGAACTGCTCGAAAGATCGCCTGGTGTGACAGTCGACCGGATCAATCGAATACTCGCACTTCAAGGAAAACAAGGTGTCATTGTCGCCATGAATGGAAAGAGACTACGACAAGATGGTGTAGCATTATTTCAGATGCTCGAGGGCATGTCTGCCAATAATGTGAAGAATATAGAGTTTATCTCGACACCACCTGCTAGCTATGATGCTGATGGCAATGCTGGGGTCATCAATATCAATCTGATCAAGAGTAATGACATGGGTCTCAATGGACTCCTGTCCGCGAGTGTAGGTCAAGGAGATCGACCCAAGCTAGGAAGCGCTCTGAGCTTCAATTATCGTCAAGAAAAGCTCAATTTTTATGGCAGTATCAACATCGATCAAAACTACACCAACCAGGATGTCCGATTTCAGCAAAAAGTAGCCTACGATCAGGAACTGCTGGATGCAAGCATGGACAATCAGCGACCTGTTGAGTTTGGTTTTCACACAGGCAAGGTAGGTATAGACTATGATATATCTGATCGCTTGGCACTGAGCTCATTTGTCTCTGGTAGCATACGCCGTTGGGATATGCAAGCTAGAGCCGAGACATCATATCACAGCCCTTTTAAGTCTCTCGAACAGGAAATCTTGACCAGTCAAGAAAAAAATTATACAGACCACTACATGCTTAGCAATCGGTTGAGCTACACGCTTGGTAAACTAGGATCTATTTCTTTAGACTATGATTATCTCAATTATTTGAGCAACAATCCCACGGACTATAAGCTCTTGCAAAAATCTGATGGCGTGTTTTCTCAAATCAATTTTAACTCGACGAAGCGTACACCAAATACTTTTCAGGTAGCTCGATTGGACTATCGTCGGGAGCTCAGTGAAAAGTTTGATTGCGAAATGGGTCTCAAGCTTACACTTGGGTCGGTCAATAACCGGACAGGGCTTCACTACACCTACCCAGAGGTTTACACTGATCCGTTTTTTGCGGAAGCGACAGATCTGAGAGAGTCCACCTATGCTGCCTATGCATCATCCACCTGGAAATTTCAGAAAGACTGGATCTTGAGGTCTGGTTTGAGGTTTGAGCACAATGGTCTCGATATAGAATCGGTCACAGATGGGAAGCTCATCGATCGAGATGTACCTCAGCTATTTCCTTCTCTGAGTATTTCCCGTACATGGGATCAAGTTTCGACGACGCTGTCCTATACGCGAAGAGTAGACCGACCGAGTTTTCAAACATTGGCCTCGGCCTTTTATTTTTTTGATACGCGCACAGTGTACACTGGTAATATCAATGTCATTCCTACCACAAGTGACAACTACGGCTTACAGATCAATGTCGGCGCTATCAATACATCTATCAACTATACCTACTCACAAAATCCACTCTTGTGGGCGCAGCCAGAATTCATGGAAGAGAATGCACAGTTTCTTCTTTTTGCACAGAACAGCATTGATCGTAAACTATTGAGTTCAAGTTTATCTTTTCCATTGAATTTTGGTAATGCGTTTTCATCTCGATTCAATATTACTGCTACTCATGTCACCGATCGATTTATGGATGGTGATGTAGAGCGAGTCACAAGCGGCGCCAATGTGTACGGAAATTTGGATATGAATTATCTATTTCCTTCGGACTGGTCACTAGAATTGACGGCCAATGGAAATATAGCTGGCTACATGGGATTGATCAAATTTGCTCCGCGCTTAAGTGCCAACCTCGCTGTCTCAAAAAAATTCTCTGCGGGATGGAGTGCTACCCTCAACTGGATTGACCTCTTCAATCATGGGAGCTATTTTGGTTTGGAAAATCGCTTTGACAATCCAGAATATGCTTATCGATGGCGCTATGATCTTGAAGGAAATATTGTGAGACTTACATTGAGCAAGTCCTTTGGAAATGATAAAGCAAAGAAAGAAGGAAGGGCGTCGACGAGCTCTTCGGATATCCAGAGTAGAGCCACAAATTAGTGTTTCTGGTCAGACATCTTCTCGGACTAGCTTACACTTTAGCGCGTATCTCTGCGTTTTAGTGAGATGCGAAGAGCATATTTTGTGATATGGATAAGCCTCTTCCTTGCTTGCCAAGGACAAGAAGCTTCAGATCTATCATATTTAGAAAAGCAGATATTGATCGCAAATTTTGTGCAGGATTACGAGCGCATCATAGATGCCATTCAATATTTTGATCTACTAGGTGCTGGAGCTACAAAGGCATTAGGAATCTGTGAAAATTTGAAGAGCGAAGTATTGCTAGAAGGAGGATTCAATGAAGGTCGCAAAGGCCTTACGCAGTATTTGCAAGATCATCTTGGTTTAAATCATAATGTTCAGCCGGACCTGGCAGATTCACTACGTGAGCGACTTAAGGATTTTTCCAGTTCAAGCGGTTCGCTGATCCAAGACATGGATTTTGTCAATAAAGCCATGGAATTTATCTATTGGCAGCACTGGGCCTGTACCTCTTTTGAACTTGATTGTCGGGCGTATTATGGCATTGATACACTCTACGTGATGGGTGATCATGACGTCCAACTAGATTTTACAAGTTCAGCCATGCCAGATTTTAGACTTTTGTCAAATTCATTGCAGCAGGATGGCAGACCTTCTATATTGAATATTCCTACTCCGAATCAATCTGCCAGAGTTGCTCAAGTAAATTATCAATACCTTGGACAACATCTATTGACAGGAGAGAATAGAGTATTTCAGGATTCTATCATGCTGAAGAGGGTAGACTAGCGATTGGAGAATCTTCAACGGTCATATGAAAGAGGTGTCTATGTCTCAGCTTTTCTCGATCAGAGCCTTCAACGCATCCATATTGGCTTGCTCTTGTTTGGTGAAAGAGCCGCCGAGCACCTCCATCATCGCAAACATCGCCCTATTCATGATGCCTTTTCCGATGACTTCTGACTCCGTGGTGATGACAGTGCCTGAGTCCGTCTCCTTGAATTTCATGACTTGCTCAAAATCCATCATTTCACTCGCAAAGCTCATGTCCACATGATCATTGGTCTTGATGGCATTGAGTGTTTCAATCATCTCAAAGGGCTTAGCACCCTCTTGAGGAACAACGATGATCTTGTAGGTGCTACCTGGTTTCATGTAGTCGCCTGATAGATGCTCCATACTTTGGAACCCCGCAAGCCACTGATCATATTGAGATGCATCTTGACTCACTGCCCATACAGCTTCGATCGGCTTATTGACTTCAATCCTGCTGCCATAGGAGATGGACTTATTGAATAAACCAAATGAAAGAAACACGAGGAAAAGGATGAGGATGCCAATGAGTATATACTTCAGTGCACGCATGATATCAAATTTTGTCGTCAAGATAAGGGATCCAATTGGAAGTACCAAGTCTAGGTCATCAGCAGCAATTTGTTATCTTGCAGGATGGATGCACGCAAAACTGCCGTCTTAGCTCTTGCTCTGATATTTATCGGCAATTTGTTGCTCGCTTTTGGTCATGAGTTTTTGATGGCTCAGCGGCCCATTGATTTTGCGCACTGGAGTCTCCTCCTAGGAGCCTGTCTTTCTTTTTCCTTGTGGTTTTGCCTGCCGGCAAATGTGACAAAGCGAATTGGTCTCAGCATCATGACTTTGGGCATCCCGGCTATGATCGGGATGTGTGTGATAGACTTTTTGCTTTGGTCGATGGGTGATGATCTAGAGGCGAAGCAGAGCCTATTTGGTTATATCGATTCAAGCCCGATGATAAGACTGCCTTTTCTGATGGTAGGTCCGGCCATGTTTTATGTAGGGCTTGCCGTGTCGACATATGGCTTAATCAAAACGTACCCTTGGCAAGTGATTTTGCTCAACGTTGGTGCATTGCTGATAGGTCTCGGCCTCCAGTTTTTAAGGAACGGAGCTGTAGCAGCGGCTGGCGGGCTTTTGCTACTGATAGGTTTTTGGGCACTATTATATCGATCGCAGTCCACCAAGAAAATATAAAAGCGCGATCCATATTTGATATAGATCGCGCTCTGGTTTCTTTGTCTTGTACAATTAGACTATCTCAATGGGATCAGCCTACTTATCGCCCATTCTTGATTTGAAGCTCGGAGGATGATTTGGCCTTGAGTGACATTGGGTAGAGAGTTGAGCTGATTGGTGATACCTCTTCTATTTTGGATCAGCCTGCCATCTAGCGTGAAATATTGAAGCAGTATTTCTTGGTCTTGCTCGGTGTTGATGATATACTGCCTGTCGAATAGATCTATACTTACATTTTTTGATGGTAAATCGGCCGTACTTGTGGGCATGACATCCAGAACAATGTAGTATGGCTCACGACCTACTGTGAGATCTAAATTGCTCATGTAATATAATGTGTCACCCACCACTCCGATCGGCTTCACACTATTGGTCTCCTCGGATCTATCTTCGAAGCTGTAGAACAAGGATGTTTCTTGAGTATTGAGATCAACATAGTAAAATTCAGGTCTAAATCCATTTGAAGTTCCATTTGCCAAGAAGGCATATTCTCCTGATCGCACAATTTCTGAATGATGAGTTCTTAGTGTCAATAGTTCTGAAGACTCGCCAGTCGTGAGATTTGAGAAAATCAATTTGTCATCACCGAAAGTCCCACTTTCTCTGCCTATGAAAAGGAGTTTGTCATCTTCATAGGTGATATGGTCAATAGGATCACCTTGTGTCAAGGTATTGTTACTAGAGGAGTAAAGGCTCAATTCCTCAGACTCGATACCGTTGACGGCAAAATAGCCTTGACCACCTACAAGGGCGAGCGCTGATTCGCCATTGATTGGGTACATGCGACGAGCATGCCCCCCAGCAATATCAAAGGTCCCAATGGTCTCATCTTGCGCATCATAAAAGTATCCCAAGTCATCTCTGCCTTCTATCGTAAAGACGAGACCGCCATCTACCTCACTGATTCCATAAAAATCATCGAAGCTTGAGATTCCATCAATTCCTCCTAGGAACACTGCCGAATCTCCTTGCACAGTGTAAACAGAGACTGTGCCACTAGCAAACTGTAGCCAAGCGATAGATTCACCATAGGAGGTGTAGTTATCGGATGCTTGCTGCGTGGCGCGGTTGAATGTCGCATTGGTGGAGATAAGCTTGGTGGCTTCTCCGTCATAGGCATAGAGGCTTGCTCGATAGGTAAAATAGAGTCTATCATCTTTACCTCTGATCAAGCCATCTGGTCTGCTTGTGCTGCCATCATCTTGTGAGAACACAAGACTTGTACCATCACTGGTGCCATCAGAAAGCCACACAGATCCGCCCTCAGCATTACCAGTCGCTATGAAGGCCACTCTGTCTTGAAAATGTGTAAAATCATCGGGGTCGGAACCATCAGCACCTGGAAAGATATCGATGATGAGGGATGCTTGTCCATTGCGCAGAACTACAGGTTCTCTGCCATGCTCGGTATTTGTCAATGCTGTGATAATTCGATCCCCAAGTTTGAGACCAACCGGTGAAAAGTCATCAAGAGCGTCTTCTTCACCAGTATTATAGTCTTGAATCAGGACTGGTTCTTGACCGTAGCACAGCGTGCAGAATGAAAGATTAAGAAGGAGTGCCGCAAATAGCGTTTGTCTGAGTAGGGAATTCATCATATTTGGATTGTTTAAATAAATAGACAATCCCAATAAGATTCATAGACGTAAGTAGGATTGCCTTGCAACAAAGTTAGATGAACTTATTATATAGCAGCAGTGGACACCAGAAAAAATTGGTTGTAGGCCACTTACCATTTGCGCGAAAGCGTAAGAAGTCCTATCTTAATCTCATATTGCCTTATCACCCAATCGCCAAAAAACCATCAATATGAAAATCTCATATCTCATCACCTGCATAGTGCTCACACTGAGCCTCCAATCTTGTTTCATCGCATCATCCGAGAAAGAAGAAGCTCCCAAAGAAGAGGTCAGTAGCAAGTCCGACAACTCTGGTGCCTCATCCGACAATCCACTGGCAGCGCTGAAAACTGCCGTTGAAGAAATTGAAAAAGCGGCTGGCGGGATGAAGACAGAAGACGGCGAAAAAGTGGAAACCATCCACTTCAAAGAATTGCAAGAGCGATTGCCTGAGCGACTGGCAGGATATAGCCGAAAGTCCAAAAGTGGTCAGACCAATTCCATCATGGGCTTCAAGATCTCTCAAGCAGAAGCTAGCTATCAAGATGGCGATGGCAAAATTGAAGTCAGTATCAATGATACCGGCGGCGCTGGACTTGCCCTCATGAGCATGGCTGCTTGGTCACAGTTTGAGAGTGAGCAGGAGTCGGATGACGGCTGGGAAAAGACAGGAGAGTGGGACGGCTACAAGTGCTACGAGACCTACAGCAAGAGTCGCAATCGTAGTACGATCGCTCTTATCGTAGCGGATCGCGTAGTGGTCAATGCTGAGGGCAATGTCGACATGGACGAGCTCAAGCGCTTTCTCAAAAAAATGAATCTGGAAAAAATCAGCTAGCTCGTACCTTGCAAAAAGGGTACGAAACTAAAGTTGCCATAATTGGTGATTTTGGTCTGACCGAGCGTGCTCTTTTCAAGCAGCAGCATCTCTTGCCTGTCACTATCACCGACAGGAATGACCATGCGACCTCCCCACTTGAGCTGATCCACGAGCCGCGCTGGAATGTCCTTGGCCCCACAAGTGAGCAAAATCCTGTCAAATGGACTTTCTGTGGGCCAACCCGCATATCCATCGCCATGCAGACATCTGATCATCTGCAGTCCTAGATGCTCGAGCAAGTCTCGACTTTGTGCATGTAATTCCTTGTGTCTCTCTATGGTGAACACCCGTGCGCCTACCATCTGAAGTATGGCGGCTTGAAATCCACTCCCAGTACCGACCTCTAGGGTCTTGTCATTGGACTTGATCTGCAGCAGCTCTGTCTGAAAAGCTACCGTATGCGGATGAGATATCGTCTGACCACAGCCGATTGAAAATGGTCGATCTTGATAGGCCCAGTCTTCAAATCCCACATCGATGAACCAATGTCGAGGAAGCCGAGCGATCGCCTGCAAAACTCTTTGATCTTTTATACCTTTGGAGCGGAGCTCTTGGACGAGTTGCTTTCTCTGGCCTTTGTGTCTATAAGTATCAGTCAGTCGCTTCATTACACATTACGAAATATCACCATATAAAGGTAACCACTCTCGCCTATGTTGTCAAAAATTAAATTCGGAACAGATGGCTGGAGAGCTATCATCGCCGATACTTACACCCTAGAGAATGTCAAGCGTGTCGCTTATGCTACCGCTGTCTACATGAAGAGTAATGGCCTCTCCAAAGCCCTCATCGGCCATGACTGCCGCTTTGGTGGCGAGATGTTTTTACAGACAGCAGCCGCTACCTTGGCGGATCAGGGGATAGAAGTTCACTATCACCGTGGAATCTGTACGACACCCATGATCTCACTTGGCTTGGTCAAGCACAAGCTCGACATGGGAGTGGTCATCACGGCCAGTCACAATCCTCCGTCATACAATGGCTATAAGCTCAAATCCGCCTACGGAGGCCCCACAATACCAGCAGAGATCGCTGCCGTCGAGGCAGAGATTCCAGATCATCATATCGAATCTGTTCATGATTTTCATCATCACTGCAATCAAGGCTTGATCCAGGAGATTGACCTTAAGAAGACCTATCTCGACGCAGTGCGAGAGGCATTTGATATCGAGGCGATCAGAGAGATCGCCCCTCGTGTCGCTTATGATGCCATGTATGGTGCGGGTTTTGTGATCATCGACGAGCTATTTCCTGAGATGCACAGATTACACAGCAGTCACAATCCAGGCTTTGATGGTCAGGCGCCCGAGCCGATCCACCGCAATCTGCACGAGATCAGTGAGCTCATCGCGATTGATGACAGCATCACAGTAGGATTTGCCAATGACGGTGATGCGGATCGTATCGGGATGTATGATGAGTACGGCAGATTTGTGGATTCGCACCACCTGCTCCTGCTCCTGCTCTACTACTTGCACGAGGAAAAAGGACTACGAGGCAAAGTCATCGTGACTTTCTCGGTAACTGACAAGATGATACAACTGGCCGAGAAATTTGGTCTAGAGACAGAGGTCACCAAGATTGGCTTCAAGTACATAGCAGAAATCATGACCAAGGAGGATGTGCTCGTCGGTGGAGAAGAGTCTGGTGGCTTGGCGGTGAAAGGTCATGTCCCAGAGCGGGATGGCATCTGGATCGCTCTTCTGATCCTCGAGTTTATGAGTAAGTCGGGCAAGATGCTGAGTGAGCTTTGTCAGGACCTCTATGATATGGTGGGCTCATTCGCCTTTGATCGATACGACCTACACATCACCAATGAGCTCAAGCACAAGGCCATTGCCCACTGCGAGAAGAGTCCATTTACAGAAGTCGCTGGAAAGAAAGTCACGAGGACCGAGACGCTGGATGGCTACAAGTTTTATATGGAAGGTGACAGCTGGCTGATGATCAGGCCATCTGGTACGGAGCCAGTATTGCGCGTGTACTGTCAGGCACCAGATCATGACGAGGTGATCCGCATACTCGAGGATATGAAGTCCACGATCATGGCGATGGCATGAGGTGGATCGTCATCATTTTAGTGAGTATCTCCATAGGCTGTGCAGGCGGAGATGAGAGCGCTTCCGCGCAAATGTCAAGCTCAAAGGAGGCTCCGAATTCTCAATGGACACCTTGTGATGTGCTCGAGACAGAGGGGATCAAAAAACTGATGTCATGGGAAGATCAGCTCGTACCCGTCAGTACCAAAGAAGAGCTGCGGCAAGGTCGCATCAGCATTTGCCTTTACAAGGCGGAAGATAGTGAGCAGGTCAAGATTCGTGTAGAATCACCTACGGAGCAATTTGCCAAAGTCAATTTATTCGATAAGAAGATGCGACATTATCTGGCCAATGGTGACACGCAAGGAAATCGATATGAGGAGCTTGATCTCGATGGTGGCAATCTCGCCATCTGGGCCTACAGCCTATCTCCGACGGAGGGCTTTTTTGATGCCGTCCATATTTCGACCACGACAGGTGGTCTGATGCTCCAGACGGAGACCAAGTTGAGATCAGATGACGAGGAGAGTACTCTTGATCTTCACAGAGCTATCCTAGATCTATTTTAACCCAATTCATGCATTAGGCTTCGATGGATTGTGGATTTATGCAAAGGGATCGAGTGTTTTCTCGATGAGGTATAGCTATGAAGTAGCTACACGCTAGACGCGAAGACTGGACACAGTCAACTGGAAACCACAGTTTCTTTATGAAGAAGTGAAAATTTCATCATAAGAAAAATTTCAATGGGATTCCTCGATTTCATCAGCCCAAGTCATTGATAATCGTCAGCTTATCTCCATAACTATAGTCAATAAAAATGCCCAATGCATGAATTGGGTTTAACTCTTGAAAAGAAAAGGCCGCGTCAATCGACGCGGCCTTTTTTGTTGAAGCGGACCGGCTATCAAGTCAAGTTCTACCTTACAATGAATTTTTGTGTCATAGTGGTTTCTCCTGATTGGACCCTCACAATGTGGATGCCACTGCCGATGGTCGACTCGTCTAGATTGATTTTTAATATAGACTCGCTCGTACTTGTCTGATACTGAAGGGTACCGAAAGAATTGAATATCTCGACAAACATGACGTCAGTGGAAAATCCCAAATCAAGGATGACAAATTCATCTGCTGGCACAGGATATACATGTAGTTCAGGGTGATTCGTCGAGACCATGACTGATCGATCTTCTGTCTCTGAGTCAAATTCGTCACAGCTGCTATTGTCACAAGGGCCGAGATAATCGCCATGAGCGATATGCGCATCTATAGAGTTCTTATTGACACATATAGTATGTCGATCTCCATTCCCTCTCAAGTGGCACATGTAGACTTTGTTTCTTCCACATTTCCAAGATTCTTCTATAAGATCATAGCTCGGTGGATATGCGCAATCAGGAAGTCCATCTCCGTTGTTATCTATGCTGTCATCTCCACCCGGGCATTCATCACAGAAATCTGGTACACCATCGCAATCAGCGTCAAGAGCATCATCACCTCCTTCGCAGATGTCGTCGCAGTCGGCGACACCATCGCCATCTGAGTCGTCATCGGAGACACCACAGCCGCAAATGCCTTCTTCGATTTTATCTGGGTCATCAGGACAATCATCGATACAGTCTGCTGTGCCATCGCCATCGCTATCAGTGTCTGCTTCTCCGCAACCACATTGACCTGAATCAATCTTCATAGGATCCTCTGGGCAATCATCGTCGCAATCAGGTGTGCCATCGAGATCTGTGTCTGTATCTGCTACACCACAGCCACAGAGACCTGGATCAATCTTGGCGGGATCAGTGGGACAGCCGTCGTTACAATCCAGTGTGCCATCACCATCTGAATCCACATCTGCTACGCCACATCCACAAACACCTTGCGCGGTCTTGTCTGGGTCCTCTGGGCAATCGTCACATGCGTCGCCCGTGCCATCACCGTCGCTATCAGCCTGGTCAGGATTGCTTACATCAGGACAATTATCAGACACTGTCAATGAGACTGTCTGAGAACCATAGACCACACCATCTCCCACAAGTTCCACTTCAAAGTCATAGTCTCCATTGGCGGTACCGTCAGGAATTTGAAATTCAATATCAAAGTCAAATTCCTGCTGAATATCAAGAGTGATATTGGTGTACTCTGCAGGAGAGATACTTGCAATCCACGAATCGAAACTTGATGGATTCGCTCGTAATGAGAGCTTGTCCAAAGTGGCAAAGCTCTCTTCAATGATGTCCACGATAAATTGATCAATACTGATCCCACTGGGAATACTGCCATCGGAATTAATCTGCACAAAAAGTCCACCTGTAGATTCTGCCTTGTCTGTCCAATAGTCGGTCAATGCTGTGCTATTCACTCCACTGTACAACACTATCAATCGTATGTTTTCATCGATCATATCCTGCACGGCGTCATCCATATCGATATCATCGGCATTGCCCATGATCTCATCTCTTCCGGGATCACTGCCAGTCGTACTTCTATATCCAGGGACACCAGCACAATCATGTGGCACAGCATCCAACCACGCAACGACAATTCTTGCGGCGTCATCTCGCCATCCAATAGCATCATCATTGACAGTTTCGTAGAGTGCTCGTTCGTAGCTTTCTGGGAAGTCTGATCCCCAGCCTAGTGTGAGGGAATTGATGGCTGTCTCTACGAGATTCTGGTCAGATGTGATGGCCTGATCCATGCTATATGGATAATCACCTGACGATGCACCACCATACGGCGCGCTGTATCCACAAGATGAATAAGTCTGTGTGTAGTCCATGTGACTGATAAGTCCATAAGCCACATCATCGAGGGATCCAGCCAAAGAGGTCATGATATTGGCCGAGTTCGCCTTAAGATTGTTGAGTTCTTGGCCCATACTTCCTGTCAAGTCAAAGCAGAATAGCACATCACCCTTGGGTGGTACCCCATCGATACAGGCAGTCTTGTTTTCAAGGGAGATGCCTCCTATCTCTGCGGTGTCGGTATGATGGGCGGGACTCAGGGCCTGTGAGCATTCGTCCGTGCGTAAGAATTCTCTTGGGGTAGCTTTGATTCTTTTGACTGTGGCAGCTGGTACTTCAGGATTGAGGGGGTTGAGCCATTCCTGATGTTCGAGATTTTCGGCCTCAGCCGTAGTAGTGATTTTCTGTCCTGTCACTGAACATAGCATCAGAAAGGACATGGCAATGCCAAGGAGAGTTTTGGGTGTTCTCATCAATTTGGTTTTTTGGTTGTGAATGAAATTGTGTGCTAAGAGGTTTCTCTTCGCTGGTATATGGTGGTTTTTTGGAATTATTTTAGTTCTATACTAAGGAATATAGCGCAATATTGAATGAGTGTTACCTTTCTAGTCAAATATTTCATCATGTCACAAGATTTTTGTTCTGAGTGGTGGCAAATCTGTTCTGAGTGACATATTGCTCTTCAAAGTCTGCTTGAATAAGCTCACAACTATGCTATGCTTCGTTTAAGAGGTATATGCAAAATCTTAAAGTAGCAGAAATACCCTAAAAGAACTCATAAAGCTAGACCGGTACATTTGCGCGAAAGCGCCTGAGAGCAGATATTCATGATCAACCAAAACCCATAGATCATGACTAGAGCAATTACACACGTCTTGGTAAGTTTCTTACTCCTCGGTCTGGTCACATCATGCAAGACCGCTTATGAGATCCTCGAATCTGGTGACTATGATCGTGCCATCGATCAATCCATCCGAAAAATCAGAGGAAAGAAAAAGAAGAAAGAAGAATTTGTCATGATCATAGAGCATGCTTTCCAGAAGGCTACAGAGGAAGATATGCGACGTGCTCAAGCACTCAGAGCCGATGATGATCCGCGACACTGGGAGCAGCTTCATGCGATCTATGAGAAGATCGATCGCCGACAGGAAAAAATCGATGCGCTCTTGCCACTGACAAGCAAGAATGGCTATCGAGCAGCATTCCAATTTGTGAAAGTGGAGCCCTTACTCCTGGAGTCTCGCAAGGGTGCAGCCGCATATCTGTATGCCACTGCGAGCGACCTTATGGAAGGTGCACGCGCAGGAGATAAGCTCCAGGCAAGATCTGCCTACGACCATCTGCTGAGACTGGACTACTATTTTCAGGGCTACCTCGACAAGGATGCGCTAGCTGATGAAGCATTAGATCTAGGTCGTAATCATGTATATCTGGAGATCGTCAACAATAGTCCGACGATCATGCGTAGAGACTTTGAGGAGGCACTGCTCTCGATATCTCTTGATGGTCTCAATAGTCGCTGGGTCCAGTATCATCTGCGACAGCCGGAGCAGGAGCTTGACTATACGGTCATCATGAATATTCGTGACATCGATGTCTCTCCAGAGAGATACAAGGAGAATCGATACACTGAGTCGCGTGAGATCGAAGACGGCTGGCAATATGTCCTAGATGAAAATGGCAATGTTGCCAAGGATACACTCGGCAATGATATCAGAGAGCCAAGAAGAGTCACGGTCAGTGCTGAGATCCGTGAGACCTGCCAGATCAAAGAAGCAGTGGTCAGTGGAAGTCTGGACTTCTTTGATCATCGCAGCTCTAGACTGCTCAAGTCTGAGAACTTATCAAGTGAAGCCGTCTTTGAGCATTTTACCAGCAATTATCGAGGCGATGAGCGAGCCCTGACCGATCGAGGTCGTCGCTACCTTGCTCAGCAGTTGATCCCATTCCCGAGTGATGAAGATATCGTCTACGATGCGGCACTTGGGATGAAGCCTGAGATGAAGGAATATCTGCGTCGTCACAAGCGACTATTTGAAAACTGAAGATATCATGGAGTCGCTACCAAAAGGGTAATTTCGTAATGGAATTGCCCTTTTTTTGATGAAACATTTGAAGCGATTTGCAAAGGAATATGCGCTGCTCATCTTTGGGCTCATACTGCTGCATCTAAGCTTTCCTGCATTTTTCTATCGCCCAGGCGATTTCATGTTTCAGGATCTCTATGATGGCTTCAAAAATTACCTGACAGTCCGGGCATATCTCTCGCCAGTCAATGAGTCCATCTTGCTCTATGAGCAGATGAATTATCCTTTTGGAGAGTATATATTTTACACGGATAATTCGCCAGCTATCAGTGTCCCATTGAAGTTTCTGATCAAGATTTTTGGCGATTTTTCTCCTTGGGGGATTTGGATTTATTCTGGCGTGTGGCTGCTATTGATGTTGATGTCTCCGATCGTCTTGTTTCGAAGCCTCAAAAAACTACATCTTGACTCCTGGTTTGTTGCCCTAGGCTGTTTGATTTTGGTCTGGACCAATCCACAATTGGATCGCTTCAATATCGGCCACTTCAATCTGACGGCTTGCATCTTTTATATCTGGATGATCCGTGTGATGATAAGCTACTTCTTGGCCGATCGTGACCAAGACGGCAAGAAAATCATAAGTGTCTTGCTCGAGTTATTGCTACTGATATTCTTGAGTTCTTTTGTACATCTGTATTATCTACCACTGCTGGTATTGTTTTTTGGTCTCTTTGTTTTTATTCTCTCTTTTCGGAGACTGATTCGCCGTGACCTATTTGCCTGGAGGAATCTTGGCTTATCAGCAGCGGCCTCACTACTCGGGGGAGGACTGGTATTTGCCATACTGAGAATCTCTGATCGATACTATAGCCTGCGCAAAGACGGCGCCAGTGGCTATGGTTGGGACTATTGGGAACATGCTCCCAAGAGCCTATGGACGAGTCCTGCACATGCTCTGATTGACTTCCCACTGTCAGTAGACCAATCTATCGGATATGAGGGCACGATGTACTTGGGTTGGTTTATTTGGGTCGGGATTTTTCTCAGTTTGGTCGCTGTAGTTTGGCGTGGGATGTCCAGACTCAAACGTCATCGATTTTTCCCATTTTTTCTCAGCATCTTGATAGTAGCCTTGATCAACTACCTGATCGGTATCGGTGATGACGAAGTCATCTTTGGAAAGCGTCATCACAATTATCTCAATTTGTTTGAATTGATCAAGCCGCTTTATGAGGGTGTTACGCACTTTCGATGCTTGGGTCGATTTGCATGGTGGAGTTTTTGGACTCTAGGGATTGTAAGCATTGCCGCCTTCGATTGGCTATGGAAAAAACAAGGCTGGTCGAGATATCTGATATGGATTCCACTGGTGCTCGGCCTGACGGATGTCACTGGGTGGACTCAGCGTTTCAAAAAGCACAATAATAAGCGAAGCAATTTGTCTGTCAGAGCCATCGATGAGCGTCTTGGATCATTACCTGCGGCGATTGAAGGATATACCATAGATGCCATGTTGCCCCTGCCATATTATCATGTAGGGACAGAAGATATGAGTTTGACTGTGGATCCTCATGCCATACAGATGATTCACCACAGTCAATTGTCAGTGGGTCTTGGTATTCCTAGTATTGCCACGCAGCTGTCGCGTTCTCCATTGGACTACAGTCGGGAGGTGTGGTCATGGTTTCACAGAGATCCTTATATCCATCAAGATTTTTCAACTCGACTCCAAGGGAAGACGATTCTCATCGTGAAGAACAAGGCCTTTTATGCTGGCACCTCAGAATATAAGCCCAAGCACGAGGCATTCATCAATCCTGGCGTGCATGATGCCAGAGATTTTTTGAACCGATCTGGAGCTAGGCAGGTGCATCAAGACTATTTCTATGAGTATTATTTGCTTGAGATTCCCTAGCTAGCTTGGCCTATACATGGTCAATTACTCGTATAGGTCTAAAGAGTCTTTCTATCCGTAACATTTTCATCCAGTTGGAATTATCTATCTGCTTTGGTGGAATATGCTTCCCTGAGTAGGTATGACAAAGTCTTCGACCTTTATGTTTTTGGCAACGAGAGCTTTGCGTAACTCGTCAGTAGCACGTGCCTCGTTGTCGTTGGCTAGTGGGAAACATCCAAAGTGCATGGCCACTGATTTTTTGCTTTTGACATCAAGATGCACTTGAGCGGATTCCTCGGGAGAAATGTGAATCGGAGACATAAACCACCGAGGCAAATAAGCTCCGATAGGAATGAAGCTTAAGTCAAATGGTCCAAGTCTGTTGCCAATCTCCTGAAAAATTTCACTATATCCAGAGTCACCAAGGAAGTACAGATTTTTGGTCGATGAGTTGATGGTAAATCCACACCAGAGCGTTTTGTCTCTATCAAGTATTCCTCTTGAACTAAAGTGATTGCTAGGTGTGGCTGTGAATCTTATCGGACCAAAGGTGTGCTTTTGCCACCAGTCAATTTCGACGCAGTTCTCGGCACCATATTTTTTGAGTAAATGGGAAACGCCGAGTGTGGTAATAAATAGTGGATTGTGCTTCTCTGCTAAAAATCGAATGCTCGCCTTGTCCAGGTGATCGTAGTGATTATGCGAAATCAGTACGACATCTATGCGTGGCAAGTCTTCCTTATTGATGCCAGGATTGCTCATTCTTTTTGGTCCACTCCATTGAAATGGTGAGCAGCGATCCGACCAGATTGGATCTGTCAATATGTTGACACCTTCGATCTGGATGAGAAAACTGCTATGATTGATGAAACAATAGCGGATTTTATCTGGACTCACTTGGTCCAACTCATCTGGAGATGCCGTCGCAAAGTGCTTGAAAGTCCATGGGTCTCTTTTCAGGGATTCTGGAAGATATCGAAAGACATCTTTGAGTCCCTTGGCCGCAAGGCCGCTGGGATTATGAAATTTCTTGCCATCAAAGTGCGAGCTCTTGGGACCAGTGTATCCTGCTTCCGAAAGCCATAGTCCGATACCGAAAGAAAATGACAAAAAGAGAAGCAAGGCTCCGAGAAGAATCCAAAGGATAAGCATGCGTCAAAAGTACTGGGATTGAAGGTGAGGGATTGTCGATATTGCTATCGAGATGGTTGACGCTTGGAACCCACCCAAACCCTCCCTTAAAATGGAGGGCTTACTTCACAAGAGATACCCGTAGTAGCTGGCGCGAGGACGCGCACAGCAAGCAGGACCCACCCAAACCCTCCCTTAAAATGGAGGGCTTAGCCAGCGAGTGGCTTGAGTACTCGCGGTCCCAATAGCTTGCGGTTTACGGTTCACGGTTTTCGGTTCACGAAACTAGGAGCGATCAACTCGTCATCCGGTCCGCGAAATCAGGACCCACCCAAACCCTCCCTTAAAATGGAGGGCTTAGCCAGCGAGTGGCTTGAG
>JAHDGU010000019.1:0-38790 GCA_020627535.1 Saprospiraceae bacterium | reverse complement strand
GTCATCCGGTCCGCGAAATCTGGACCCACCCAAACCCTCCCTTGAAATGGAGGGCCTAGCCAGCGAGTGGCTTGAGTACTCGCGGTCTCAATACCTTGCGGTTCACGGTTCACGGTCTTCGGTTCACGAAACTAGGAGCGATCAACTCGTCATCCGGTCCGCGAAATCTGGACCCACCCAAACCCTCCCTTGAAATGGAGGGCTTAGCCAGCGAGTGGCTTGAGTACTCACGGTCCCAATACCTTGCGGTTCACGGTTCACGGTTTTCGGTTCACGAAACTAGGAGCGATCAACTCCCCACAATGAACTACGAACTATGAACTATCACCTCTCAACTCATCACCTCATCACCCTCATTCCTTCGCCACATTGGTGCTGACCTTGTCCGTAATCCACCAGCGATCGCCTTCTTTGAGCAGATTGAAGTAATCCGTAAAGAGTCGATCTTCCGTCTCGAGTTCTACTTTGGCTTTTGCGGCAGTCCTAGTGATGTCGATGCTTAGGATTCTCCCTGCTGCATTGGCAAGACGAGGTCGAGGTTTGAATCCGCTCAAATACTGTGTGCGGTTTCTCATATCAATCTTGCCATCTCTGACAAATTTCAAGTGACAGCTGCTATGCATGGCAGAGCCGATCAAAGTGGTATCACCGGTCAACCATCCGTCAAAATAATTTTGAATGACCTGCTCTATGGCAAGCTTGTCGGCGGTGGATTTCGTGGCTTCAGTTTCTTGGGCTTGACAGTGTTGGAAAAGGAAGGCAGCAAACCCAACGAATAGGAATAGTCTGATTGATTTCATGAATGACAGAGTGTTGATGCATGAAGGTAAATGAAGCATCATGGATTTCCTAGAAATCTGTGTGAACGTAAGTTATAAAGGGACGAATGACTGAGTGATGCAGTGATCGAGTGATTGAATGATGGGGTGATCTACTGATTCACTGATCGAGTGATTGATTGTTGACTCTGCTGGGAGATCGAATATCACCAGCTAGCTAGCGCTCAGTCAATGTAGAAGTACTCAAAAGAGCAGTTCGTGCAAATACCGACCAGGCACAAGCGTAAACCCACCGGCGATGACAATGGCTCCTATGTAAAGTGAAATCATGGAAAATTTATGTGCTTGGATTCTTCCTGATCTCGCGGCCAAATAGGCGCGAGGCACAGAGAAAAGCGTCAAAAAGCTGAAACTATGAATCCATCCGAAGTGCCCCAAAAATTTTGGCCCGACCAAGGCCGGCATGAACAAGGTAATAATTGCTGTCACTAGCATCAGTATCATATAGACCTTGCCAAGAGATCTATGAGTTTTGTTGCCCTTGGTCATGAAAAATAGCATCGGCCCTATGATGACACATGGCAGCACTGTGGCCAGATGAAAATACATGAGATCGTAATAGCCCATACTTCTTCTAAGGTAGTGAATATCATCAAAAGAAAGCTCCCTTGAAATGGAGGGCTTACAATGAGCTATTGTTTGCTGTGCGCCTCCTGGCGCCAGCTTCGGCAATCGAACTTGACCGGTTTAGGAAAGTGCTGTCGCTAGGAGAGGTCGGCGCGAGACGCGCACGACGAGCAGCTTGCGGTTCACGGTCTTCGGTTGACGAAACTAGGAGCGATCAACTCTCAACTCGCAACTATGAACTATGAACTCTCAACTATCCACCCTCAACTATCAACTCTCAACGATCCACCAACAACTCTCAACTAAGCCCCACCAACATACCATCCTCTGCAAGCACATAGTCCACACCACTCGCATCCATTTCTGCCTTGATTTTCCCCAGATCTGCGTAGCGCCCTGAGAAGTGTCCGAGGATCATCTTCTTGATGCCTGCTTCTTTGGAGACTTTGGCGACATCGGCTGTTGTGCAATGATAGTTTTTGAGCGCAAGCTCCTGCAGACTCACATCGTAGGTGCACTCGAGATAGACCGTCTGTATACCTTGTAGTAGCTCAGAAAGCCCCTCATAGTATCTCGTATCCGTGCAGAATGCGTAGCTGTGTTCTATGAGAGGGTAGGTGAGATCATCATTGGGGATGCTTTGATCTCGCTGGAGGTCTTGTCCCGACTTCACAGCTCTGATGTCCTCATGGCTCATGCCGTACTCTTGGATTTTCTCACTTCGGATCTTCTTATCCCGCTCAGGATTAGACTTGAAGATGTAGCCGTTGCAATTGATCCGATGCTCCATGGGTATCGCATAGACTTGCATCTGACCGATATCCATGATGTGCTTTTGGCCGACAGGCCCATGATCATCCTCCTCACCGGCAGTCAACTCCACAAAGTGAAGCTCAAAGCTCATCAGCGACAGATCAAATGACAGTGCTCCGCGGAGCCAGGCCTCAATTCCTCTCGGCCCGATGATCGTGAGCGGACTCTGTCGACGATTGAGCGTATAGCTTGATATCAGGCCTGGAAGACCGAAGATGTGGTCGCCGTGCAGATGGCTGATGAAGACGTGGGAGATCCTCTGAGACTTGCTGAAGTACTCCTGCAGCCGCATCTGACAGCCTTCACCAGCATCGATGAGGATGTGATGATTGTCCCAATGGAGCAACTGTGAAGTGCACCAGCGACCATGCGCAGGTAGTCCACCACTACAGCCCAGGATCCGGACTTGGATATTCATTCTTCTTGACCACCCATGAGCTCGCGCTGTAGCTCCTCCATCTTGACATAGTCAGTGGACTCGGACAGTGTCGGTATGATAGTGAGGATCGTATCGAGACGGCTGATCTCGATGAGCTTGCGCACAGCATCACTCTCTACATGCGTGAGCACAAAGCTCCCGTAGCCCTTGTAGATGCGATTGGCAGTAAGGATGGCACTCAGACCCGAACTGTCGACATACTTGACCTCCTTGAGATCCAAGATGAGATTGCGCACGCCTTCATTGCGGAAGAATACAAACTCAGACTTGAGCTCAGGTGCTATGAGCGAATTGAGATTCTCTTCCTGCAGGCTAAATACCGTATACTTCTCTTGTTTGTCTATCGAGTACTTCATGTGGTCTCGTCCTTAGTGGCGCAAAAGTATCAAGATTTGCCTCACTGGCCCGATGTATCCTTATTTTGTTGACGCAGATGCCTCCATGCGTTAAGTCGGTGTTAATCCCAGGTCAGATGACATACATTGTCAACATTCTGGGTGTTTTGAGGATTGAGATGTGATCAGCGAGGAGATACACGCCTGGCCATGGACCTGCTATATTGTCTTGATTTGCGCTTTGTGGGTTCCAGATTGGCAGGATTTGGAGCGGGCTTTCGCCCAAATGTAGCGGCAATCAGACCAGAAATGGCAGATATCGGGGATGGCATGATTTTCTACGTTTTCAGCATCAAAAAATGGCGAATCGCCAGAAATAAATCTTTATTATTGTTAGAGCAAGCCTCAGATATGGATACGAAGTTTAGTAAAGAAGTCAAAGAGATACTCTACGAGAGTAGGGAAGAGGCTCGACGTCTAGGCCACGACTTTGTCGGTACAGAGCACCTGATGTTAGGACTCATACAGCATGCGGATAATATCGCTATACGCGTATTGGAGAGTATGGAAGTGGATGTACACCTTCTGCGCAATCGCCTCGAGGATGCGATTCCCATCCAGACGACCAATGCGGCCAATCTTTACATCAGTAAGAGACCGCTCAATCGCAATGCGGAGAAAGTGCTCAAGCAGACAAGGCTCGAGGCCAAAATGGGGAAGAAGAAAGAGATAGGATCGCAGCATCTATTGCTCTCGATCATAAGAAATCAGGATAGCGCTGCCGCGAAAATCCTCTTTGAAGAAGGTATCGATTACGATAGCGCTAGAGATGAGCTAGAATTTGTCGCGCAGAGTGAAGACGGCATATTGCCCAACATCTCTTCAGATGCCTCGCCAGAGAGCGAGTTTCCAGGAGATGAAGGCAAGCAAGAGCAATATGGTCGCAAGACGGGCAACTCAAAGAGCAAGACACCCGTACTTGACAACTTTGGTCGCGACGTGACCAAGCAAGCCGAAGAAGGTAAGCTCGATCCGATCATCGGTCGAGAGACAGAGATCGAGCGTGTGTCTCAGATTCTGAGTCGAAGAAAAAAGAACAATCCGATCCTCATCGGTGAGCCTGGTGTGGGTAAGACGGCTATTGTCGAGGGACTCGCACTGAGAATCCAACAGCGCAAAGTCTCGCGGACGCTTTTTGATAAGCGCATCGTGATGCTTGATCTCGCAGCACTCGTCGCAGGTACCAAGTACCGTGGTCAGTTTGAAGAGCGGATGAAGGCCATCATGAATGAGCTCGAGAAGACGGATGATGTCATCCTCTTCATCGATGAGATCCACACCATGGTAGGTGCTGGTGGAGCGACAGGATCGCTTGACGCTAGCAATATCTTTAAGCCAGCCCTCGCCAGAGGAGATCTGCAGTGCGTCGGAGCTAGTACACTCGACGAGTACAGACAGTATATAGAGAAGGACGGTGCGCTAGATCGTAGATTCCAGAAAGTGATGGTCAATCCGCCGTCGCCTGATGAGACGAGCCACATCCTCAACAATATCAAGCCCAAGTACGAAGAGTTTCACAATGTGAATTACTCGGATGATGCCATCGAGGCCTGTGTCAAACTCAGTGATCGATACATCACTGATCGCTTTTTGCCTGACAAGGCGATAGACGTCCTTGATGAGGCTGGAGCAAGAGTACACCTCAACAATATCCACATCCCCAAGCACGTAGAGGAGCTCGAAGCTCAGATCGAAGAGGTCAAAGAGCAAAAGAATCAAGCGGTCAAGAATCAGCAATACGAGAAGGCTGCCGAACTGAGAGATACCGAGTCCAAGCTCGTGCGCAAGCTTGAAGAGAGTCAAGAAGCATGGGAGGAAGAAGTCAAGACCAAGCGCTATCCTGTCAGTGAAGAGGATATCGCAGAGGTCGTCTCTATGATGACAGGCATACCAGTCAAGCGAGTAGCTCAGAGCGAAAGCAATAAGCTCGTCGGCATGAAAGACGATCTCAAGAAAGAGGTCATCGGACAAGATGATGCCGTCATCAAGATCGCCAAGGCCATACAGAGAAATCGTGTCGGGCTCAAGGATCCAAGCAAGCCGATCGGCTCTTTCATATTCCTCGGGCCTACAGGTGTCGGTAAGACAGAGCTCGCCAAGGCACTCTCAAGATATCTATTTGACTCAGAGGAGTCGCTGATCCGTATCGATATGAGTGAGTACATGGAGAAATTCTCCATCAGCAGACTCATCGGAGCGCCTCCGGGATACGTGGGATACGAAGAAGGTGGCCAGCTCACCGAGAAGGTGAGACGCAAGCCGTACTCTGTCGTGCTTCTCGATGAGATCGAGAAGGCCCATCCGGATGTGTACAATATCTTGTTGCAAGTGCTAGACGATGGTCAGCTGACAGATGGTCTGGGTCGACGTATCGACTTCAAAAACACGCTGATCATCATGACCTCCAATATCGGTGTGCGTGAGCTCAAGGACTTTGGCCAAGGAGTCGGATTCGCGACCAAGGCGCGACAAGATGGTGCAGGAGATCACAGCAGAGCTGTCATCTCCAAGGCACTCAAGAAGACCTTCTCGCCGGAGTTCCTCAATAGGATCGACGACGTCGTGATCTTCAATAGCCTCGGACAAGAGGATATCATGCAGATCATTGACATCACGCTCAAGGGACTCTACGAGCGCGTCGGTAATATGGAGCTCAATTTTGAGTTGACAGAAAAGGCAAAGAAGTTTGTGGCTGAGAAGGGCTTTGATCCGCAGTACGGTGCACGACCGCTGCACAGAGCGATCCAGAAGTATCTCGAGGATCCGCTGGCAGAGTACATCCTCAGCAATAAGCCAGCCGAGGGATCTACGCTCATGGCAGATCTCGATAAGGATGGCGAGATCGTGATCACGAGTACATCACAAAAAAAGGAACTAAAAGAAGAATAGTGCTCATTCTAAGAGAGAGCATACTTTTGCGATAACCAAAACAAGAATATTTGGCGAGAAGAAGAAGAAAAAGACCAGCACCGGTAAAACCAAGCATATCCTTTAGGACCAACGATCAGATCCGAGTGCCAGAAGTCAGACTAGTAGGAGACAACCTAGAAGAACTGAGTAAAATAGTAGGAAAGACCATCGAGTCTGATGTCTACCGTACCACTACCGCCATTTCTTGGGCAGAACAGATGGAGCTAGATCTCGTCGAGATCTCTCCCAAGGCGAGTCCGCCTGTCTGCAAGATCATAGACTACAAGAAGTTTCTTTACGACAAGAAGAAAAAGGACAAGGAAGTGCGCTCCAAGACTGTCAAGACAGTCATCAAAGAAGTGCGCTTCGGTCCCAATACCGATGATCACGACTTTGAGTTTAAGACGCGTCACGCCAAGAAGTTTCTCGAAGAAGGATCCAAGGTCAAGGCTTATGTCCACTTCCGTGGACGTACCATCGTCTTCAAGGACAGGGGTGAGCTTCTCCTCCTCAGATTCCTGCAAGAGCTCGACGAAGTAGGCTCAGCAGAGGAGCTTCCGAAGATGGAAGGGCGTAGGATGATCGTCATGATCAGCCCCAAGAAAAAGAAGAAGTAGGTTTTTTGGTTCTTAGTTCTTAGTTCAGGGATCAGAGTTGTTGATTCCGTAGACTTTAGACCGCAGACCGCATAGAGTCGAGGCTTCTGTCACTCCCACTCGCTGCGCTCGTTCCTTCACCAGCTACTACAGGTATCTCCCGTGAATTAAGCCCTCCATTTCAAGGGAGGGTTTGGGAGGGTTGAAAACATGTTGACTCATAGAAGTGCTTCTCGCGCGCGTCTCGCCCGGAGTTCTTCAGGAAGAAGTTTTCATCATCGGACAAGTTATATTTCAGAAGCCGGCATCAGCAGGCGCCTAGCAAACAGTCTCCCGTGAAGTAAGCCCTCCATTTCAAGGGAGGGTTTGGGAGGGGCCCAGACTGGTTGACCCACTAAAGATGCTTTTCGAGCGCTACCTGCCTGCCTCTGGTAGGTCCCACGCCGAGTGAGTCTTTCTTTAGGCATATCTCCTTGCAATTCTCCTTTCTTACCTAAATTTGACGGCAAAGTCCCCTTAATGACAACGATCCTACGGTGTCACATCTTTAAGTTTTTCATTCTTACTGCAGTATTACTGTGCTCTGGGCTACGTCTATCTTGTCAGGACTATCCATTTGGCATGCAGCTCGGACCTATCACGGAGATCACTTCTGAGCAGCCATGGCGCAATGCTGCGCTCAATAGTAGAGTCTCAAGAGATCCAGATAAGGGGCTCGGAATGATGACTGTGTATCTGGATGAAGAAGATCCAGAGTGGGACAGCGGACCTGTGATCCCTGATTCTCTGATCAATAAGCATACGGGCTATCCACTGTATGCACCGATCATGATCGATGATCGGCCTGTGGGAGGGCAGCTTGTGTTATTTTACGATTGGAGGCCTTGCGATGACGGCCCAGGCGGTATGTCTCGCTGGCGGGCCAATGAAGATCTGAAGTTAACAGTCGAAGGATCTGGAGTGCTGGTCTTCAAGGGCTTGGATCAAGATTGCGATCGTAAGGACACTATCATGACTCCCGTGGAGAGACTTCCTCTTTGTGTCAACAAGGGTGAGTACGGTGTCCTGGAAGCATTGGAGATTTACATCCTGGAGAGTGATTCGACGAATCCCATCAATCACATTGAGCTATTTGATAAGACTCGTACATATGGTTGGTGGCCAATTGATCAAGAGTGTTGTGATGATGAACTGTGCTGCCGCACAGATCATGACAGCAGTTTTTGGATGAGCAATTGGATTCAGGCGATCGTAGATCCTGTTGATGTCATCAAATTTGGCCATTGGGGGCGGACATATTGCAATCCACTTGTATACTGGGAGGATAGAATCAAACCAGAGTACTTCTCCATGGGTCATAAAAAGGGTGTAGCCTACGAATACTGGATTGAGCTGGCCAATTTCATGCAAAAGGACATATGGATCAATGTGCCTCATCAAGCTGATGATGCATTCATAGATTCTATGGCAGCTCTTTTTCACTCGAGGCTGGATACCAATCTACAGGTATATCTCGAGTACAGCACAGAAGTCTGGAGCCGGGATTGGGATGCAACGACCTGCTTGGATAGTTTGCGGAGTCAGTATCATTTTGCCGCCTCACAAGGAGAGGGAAGTACACCTTCAGAGCGAAGGATAGATTGGATTGTCTCGAGATCTCAGTATGTCTTTCAGAGATTTGCGCATCACTTTGACAGTTCCAGGCTCACAAGAGTCCTCGCTTTGCCATCTAGGAACTATCCCCTGGCGGATAGTATTCTCGCTGGCTTTGCGGATTTGCCACACGACTCGCTAGACTTTGATGCAATGGCCATCGCACCTGTACTGGGTTGGGACTTTGAGGTCAATTCAAACTATTGTTTTGCGAACAATGCGAGATTGCAGGAGCGTCTCGAGAATGACTTAGATTCAGTGTTTAGACAAATGAGTCATTACCAATTAATTGCAGAAAGTAGGGGTAAAGAAATCTTGGCCTATGCCGCTCCATATGATGTACCCATTATGAACTGTGACGATGACACATTTCAATGGACTAAGTGGGTAAATGATCACTACACTGTAGTGAATGGTGTTTATTGTGAGTACATGATCGAATGGTATGAGCTTACAGACGGGCTCTTGATATTTGATATGAGCATGAGTCGCTACGATCGCAGAGAAGAGGACGAAGGGGATCTCGTATTTGAAACACATATGAAGGGATTTGAAAGATGTACCTCAGGCGGGATTAGTGGACCACATGGAGATTACTTTTTAAATACGGACGCTTGTCCTATACTTCCAGTCCTGAATGTTACTCTCTACGAAGAGGACGACCAACTGTATTGGATTCCATGGATCGAAGACCAAGAGGGGCAAGGTGTATTCACTCTTGAGTTTAGCAGGTCGGGAGAGGATTTTATTGATCTTGTTGATATGGAATATTCAGGAGAGTCCCTATATCAGATCGATAAAAACGATTTGGTCAATTGGCAAAACCCATACGGACTTTACCGTGTGCGTTACACGGAAGGCGATCGACGCATTTATAGCAATACGATCAGGGTAGAAATGGATATGAATGTAGTTCAGATTTCACTCCAGCCCAATCCTGTTTTTGACAGATTTAGCATTGAATTGATGGGAGACGTAGCGCTCACGTCAATTGCATTATACAATTCCTTGGGTACTTCTGTCGCCTTTGACTTTCTACATCAAGAATCCTCACGTCACTACTACTCATGTGCAAATTTGGTCTCTGGAATCTACTTTGTCAGGATTTCTGCCATGGCCGAAGGTCAACACTTTGTGTATTCTCTTCCTCTGATTAAATCATAACAGTTTATGAATTTCCCTACGCCTCGCCTAGCTTCCGATATCAATTTCTCGGCTATGATGCTTTTCCGTTTTCCTCTTGTTACCTTGGTACTCTTCACGGCTATCTCACATCTTCGGGCACAGGAGTATTTAGCACTTGACACCATTTTTGGTCCAACATACGAAGTAATTGACTTGGCGAGTGCAGATCTTGACGGAGATGGTCTAGAAGACCTGGTGGCATCTAGAGGATCCTACTCTAGTGAGTTGACCATTCTCTACCAAGAAGATGGCATGTTCGAGGCAGAAAGAATTGACTTCCCAAGCTCACATGATATCTTGAACTTCGATCTGGTAGATCTTGATGGTGATGGGGACTTGGATGTATTTTCGACCACGCCAGATGACGTCATTTATATTCTTGAGAATCTAGGGGACAGAAAACATACATTGTTGGTTTATGATACTCCAGATATGATGGGCGCTGTGGGACAGCCACGAGACGTTGATGGAGATGGGAATGTTGATATTATCCTATGGAGCATAGTTGATTCTGAAGTGTACTGGTTGCGAAATAGTGGCGGTATGAACTTTGATGCTGCAGAGCTCTTGGTCAATAATGAAGGCTCGTCTGAGTTGTACTTTGGAGATTTTAATGCTGATGGTAGAGTTGATATTCTTGAGTTCACGACTCAAGAGAGTTTTGATGTGCGACTTCAAAGGGATTTGTTGGAATTTGAGTTGGTTCAGACAGGAAATTTGGGCTATTATACTTATGGAGCAAAGCAACTTGAAGATCTCAATGGGGATGGTCTTCAAGATTTGGTGATTTCTGGCGACTTTATTACGTATTATCCGGGAAGAGCTGACGGTAGTTTCTCAGAAGATGAATTGACTGCCTTGTCATATGGCTATTATAGTCCGGAAGGTCCTTATTTTCTAGATTACAATGGTGATGATGTCATTGACATCGTGATGCAAGCAGAGGATCTGCTATTCTTTGAAGGATTAGGCAGTGGTGACTATTCTGAAAATCCCTTGATCTATCCGGGATATAGTGATGTATTGACGATTGGGTATAGTGATCTGCGGGATGAGACGTATCTGTTTTCCAAGAGAACGGATTTGGCTGGTATTGCTTATGCTCAGGATATCATGGACACCGACATCAAGAGTTTAGAATTGGTCATGGATTACTTGGGTATTTTTGATGCACTGAGGACGGGTGATGTGGATGGTGATGGCTTCGATGAAATCTTTTTTCCAGATATCAATTCTGTTGTGGTCGAGTCCGTAGAGAATCAATGGAACTCAAGGCAAATTCTCGTTGAGGATTTATACAGCTTGCTCTACGGACTTTATGATTTAAATGGTGATGGACGCGACGACTACTTCTTTGAACAAGGCCAGGTGCGTGCTGCTTATTCAGATGTGGATGGTTGTTTTACTGCATCAGAGGAGATATCTGTTTTTTTAGATGAAGACCTACCAGGTGATGCTATTCACTTTGTCAACAAGTCTGCTGAGGGTGACCAAATTGAAATGATATATGTGGATTTTGAATCAAGAATACTTTCGGCAGCAAGAGATATAAATGGTAGATTCTCCGATCCTAGCCAAGTAGGTGGTATATCCACTCTTCGTCCCTCTCTAGATGGATATGATATTGACAAAGATGAATTGATGGATTTTCTCTATGTTGATAGCTCTGATCAGTGTATTTCAGTCCTTCTTAATAAAGGTTCATCACCTTGGATCGTTGAAGAACTGCTGTGTCTGGAGAGTCAAGTTGTCGATTTTGTCATTGGGGATGTCAATGCTGATGGCAGAAATGAACTCATCACGATCACGGCAGATAGAGCCGAGTTATGGTCTATTGAAGATGCTGAGGTAGGTTTTGAAAGTGTGAGGACAATCCCACTGGATGATATCGGCGATGGTGTGCTTTTTGACTTAGATCGCGATGGCATATTGGATATTATGTTTGGGGCCCGCGAGGGTCTATTTGTATCATTTCTTGAGCCAGATCTTAGAGCCTTTGAGCCTATTTTATTGATAGAAACCAGAGATCCTTTTAACCTAGCATTAGGACAATTTGGAGAAGAAGAATCGTTGCTTATTGAATATCTTGATGATGCAGCTGTATATGCGATTAATGGATTGTCGGGTCGGGCAAGGAATAGAGTGATTTGTTCATCTTTTATTGATTACAATTCCAACGGTGTACTCGATGGTGAGGAGTTTCTTTTGACCAATCAGTCTTTCAGAGTAGTAGAAGATGGCACAGCGTATAGTACTGGATCACAGGATCGAGCATTGATCCTGACAGGCCCTGGCACGTACAGTATTGTCTACGCTGGCTCAGCTCTAGACAGTTTTGTCAATGCTGTGTCCGACACTGTGAGACTTACATTTGATTCTACGGCTGGCAATGAATTTGTCCAATTTCCCTTGGAAGTAGATGGCGAATTTGAGAGGATTGAACTGGACCTGGAGCTGCCACGTCCGAGATGCAACTCTTTGGTGGCTGCCACTGCAACATGGAGCAATTTGGGTAGTGAGAGTTTTGTAGGATTTGCAGGTCTGCTTCTAGACGATAGATTGAGCTTTACGAGAGCTAATCCACGCGCAGATACTATGATCAATGGAGAGTTGATCTGGACTGTCAATGATCTTAAATCCCTACAGAATTTCTCTGTTCAACTGATTCTGGACATGCCTAGCGAAATGAGCGTCGGTGACACCTTGTACAATGTGCTTTCGGCTTGGACGGGGGAGTTTTCTGAGCAGGAAGAAATAATCTCGGAAGATGTCTTTGATGACATTGTGCTCTGTGCATATGACCCCAATGATAAGCTTGTACAACCTTTCGCTGGAGAGGCCGAGAGTAATTTAACTCTCCGAGATGAGATGCTCGAGTATACCATCAGATTTCAGAATACAGGAAACGATACGGCATTTACAGTACGCTTGACGGACCAGCTATCGCCTTGGCTTGATCCAAGCAGCATGCGCGTGATCAGTTCGAGCCACGACTACAGTTATACATTGAGCAGTAGCGATGTGATCACTTTTTTATTTGAGGATATCAAACTCGTAGATAGCTTTACCAATGAGCCATTGTCCCATGGCTTTGTCAAGTTTGAGGTTGAGTATTCAGATACAATTCCTCATGGTACGAGTATACTGAATACGGCCAATATCTACTTTGATAGAAACCCTGCCATCGTGACGAACACAGTTGAAAGTATCATCGTAGACAGCCTGCCGACATCCGTCCATCTTCTTGAAAGGGCAGAGATAAGTATGAGTATTTCTCCTGTGCCAGCAAGATCGCAAATCAGTGTGGAAATTGGGTCCAGCGATGTACTACCTGATGATGCGATCCTCAGGATTTATGATCTTCAAGGTAGAGAAGTCTCATCCTTGAGATGGAATGCAGCAATTTCAATGCCAGTGGATATCACATTCTTGCCGAACGGCATCTATCTGCTCCAGCTGAGTAGTGCAAAGACTGGAAAAAGGATGGCAGGTGCAAGGTTCGTGGTGATGGAATAGGGTATGCATCGAATTTCGTACAATTCTGATCTAGGAGGCCAAGTGATCGAGCATCTAGAGTATATCGCTTTTGGAGAGACATTCGTGCAGGAGCGACGAGAGGACTGGGCAACACCATATCGCTTCACGGGTCAGGAGCAAGACTGTGAGACTGGCTTGTATTACCATAGTGCGAGGTATATGGATACCAGGACTTGTCGGTTTTTGAGTGTTGATAGATACGCGGATAAATATCCAGATCTCAGCCCTTATGTTTATGCTGCGAATAATCCACTTGCTTTTATTGATCCCACTGGTGATACACTCGATGTGGGAAATATCAAGTCTTCTTTGAGTGATTTGAGAAGTTTGGCTAATAAGAGTAATCGTAGCAGGATCGTAGCAGACGTCAATGGCAGAGTAGATGTTGACATGTCTGGACTGGGAGAAGATGATATCAAAAAAATACTCAAAAGAGATAAAGGGCTAAGTTTAATTTATGCCATGGTTAATTCGACGAAAAAAATGTTGTACTCTACTGCAGATTACGAGGTTTTTGGAAACATGCGAATTCCAATCTCAGTTGGTCAAGACTTTAATGGTGTCATCAACGCTTCAAGTAACGGCAAAGATGGAAATTATGCCCATACATACCTGCCAAGAGAAGGCTATGACGGTCAGTTGTCACTCTCTTTGTATGGGCGTTGGCTTGATTCATCGGGCAATAGCGCTCGGAAGTCTGTTCTTTTTCATGAACTAGCTGAGAACCTATATAGATCAAGAGGGATTGATTATCACCCAGTTGGAAATAGTCTAGGGGCTCATCAATTGGCAATAAATTTGGAAGGTAGTCGATATGGTAATAATAATCCTGGTGCCGCCAACTACGTTATGCCCGTTCAAAGCGATGCACAAAAGAAGGTTTTTAGACAGTGGAAGATCTATTTTTATCAAAATTGAAGTCGATGAGAAGTCTCTTATCTATCTTGCTTATTTTAGTTTGTTATGGATGCATAGGTACCGCCCAATCTTCGAGTTTTGAAAGGAGTTATTCTGTTGAGTCTAATGAGATAGAGTATGCTGCATTGATTCCTCTAGAATCTAAGAAGAGCTTGTATTCACTTGCTACCAAAACACTCGGAAGAGACTATATAGGGCTTCAATTCGACCAGGTCGATTTGGTTTCATCGAATTCTACGGTAGCTTTTAGGGGGGAATTGCGCTCTTGGAATATGGAGTATGAGGAGTATGATATATATCAATTGGAATCCACTGGGAGGTGTTTTTTCTCCAGGGAGAAGTATGTATTGAGTCCAGTAGATGCTGAAGTTGATTCGAGCGGTTTGTTTAACCTTGTTCTTCCTTTCAAAGATCAGATAATTCTTCTTGGTGTCTTGAAGTCTGCCGAGGCTGAGGACTATGACCAGTATGCCTGCTCCATAGTGCGATTTTGAGAGCTTCGCTATTCCCCGAGGAGTGTCTCCTCGGGTCGCTAAGCTTTGTGCCGAAGCTCCGAAAATGACTGCTGGGTGATTTAAACGCATCTTGGCAAATGGATTATAGAATAATGGAGTATTTTCCAGAATGGTTAAGTCCAAACACATCCGCCAAAACAGCGAGTACACAAAGAATATCTTCCTGGGATCGCAAGGTCTGGTCTGCAAGGAAGGTCAGCCCAATGACTACAATGGAGGCGTAGATCCCTCTGAGTTTTCGGACAGTGAGGGGACATCAGATCCGGCGAAGAAAGTCCAGCTAGAGCAGGCCATTCAAGAAAACAATAATCACTTCGCCATAGATCTCTCGGGTTACACGCAAGAGCCCAATCAGCAGGGTGAAGAACTCATCTTAAACAATACGCTCAACGAAGGCAACCAATACTTCTTCACCACAGATCATCTGGGCTCTAGTTCCTTCATCACAGATCTCGGAGGACAGGTGATCGAGCATCTAGAGTATATCGCTTTTGGAGAGACATTCGTCCAGGAACGCAGAGAGGACTTGGCGACACCAAATCCCTTTTATCAATCTTATCATTTTTTAACTGATATTAGATGAGAGGCTTATTGTTTTCTATTCAACTAGTTAGTATCTTCTTGATTTTAAGTTGTAGCGAGTCTAGGGGTAAGTCGGTGTCGGGAGCATATGCAAATAGGAATTTCAACTACGATCCATTTTTAGTAGAAGTTCCATACAAGGCTGATACGCTCTTGCTGTATGAAGATTTTCGCTTTGAAAGCCCTTATTGGGGAGTAGGTCGATATGAACTTAGGAATAAATTTTTGAGAAAATCTATCATTTTGCATTATGTCGAAGGTGAAGATTCTGTGACTTTTTCTGCTCCAATAGTGTTTTCTCGGACAGATGGCGTTTATTTTAGTCTAAATGAGTCAATGGGGAACGCTTATTATATGTTTGACAATAAAGTTGAGTAAAGCTTCCTATTCTCCGAGGAGCGTCTCCTGAGATTGGGATTTTGGATGGTGTTATTGACCATCGGACATTTAGGAGTAATTGAAAATTTATTTATTATGAGATATCTTGTTTTAGATGGTATGCTTGGAGGGACTGGTGCAAGAGAAAAATACGAGAGTGGTTACTTGAATCTACAAAGTCTCCTTTTGAGTGAAAGCTTAATCATGGATATTCAAGAGTGGCAAAGTGAGTATGAACAAGCCAAGTACTCAGGTTATAGTGATGGGGCTGTGATAAATAATTTGGATGAACGAGGTCTTGAACTGGCAGCCTTATTGAAAAAAGAGATGAGTGAGATTAAAGTTGAATATTATTCTGATGGGATTCTGAAGCGATGGATCGTCGATTAAAGACACTACCCGGATTCCCTGAGGAGTATCGACTCGATCCGCTGTGCTAGAGAAGCGCGTGATCATTTTACCATGCACAGTCCACGAAATCCAACCATCCACTTTCAACACGATCTACGGTCCTCGATATCAGTTTGCGAACTCCCAGCTCCCTTTCGTACCTTGGCAAGACAAATCACAAGCCATGAGCCAAGACCAATCCGCATCATTCGTATTGCGATTTACGCAGAAGCTGTATCAAGACGATCGAGGAGAAGATAGTGTGCAGTGGCGTGGGAAGATCACCCACGTACAGGGCAATGATCAAGCGAACTTCTCGGAGATGAAAGATGCGATCGTCTTTATGCAGGACAAACTGTCCGAGCTGACACTGTCGAGCGTGCAGGACAAGTCTGAAGAAGAGCGTCAGGGTATCCTAGACAAGAGCCTAGACATCTGGAAGCGAATGGCAAAGAACTATCCCAAGATGGTCGTCGAGGCGCTCAAAGATCCCAAAGCACAAGTCTCGCAGATCCAAGAGCAGATCAGCTCCAAGGCCAGTGAAATCGGCTCCAAGATTGATATTGACAATTTGCGGCCACCCTCCAAGAGTGATATTCATGAGGTACTTGATGAGATCAAGACACTCAAGTCTATGGTCGAGCATGTCTCTACCCGTCTGGACAATCTGGAAGCATAGTCATCTCTCATCGCATTGGTATCGTCTGATATGCATATTGATGATCTGAAGGCACTCGAGTCTCAGTCTCCGCTCAAGGTGTACACGCTTGGTAGATTTGAGGTGCATTTGGGCGAAAACCTTGCAGAAGATAAATGGGGACGTGACAAGGCCAAGCAACTCTTCCAATTCCTGATCAGCAATATGGATCGTACCGCTCTGCACAAGGAGCAGATTATCGATCGCATCTGGGAAGAAGACGGCACCGATCAAGACTTCAAGGTCGCATTGCATGGGATCAACAAGACGATCGAGCCGGAGCGCAAGGCACGTCAGGAGTCCAAGTACATTCAGCGGCAAGGGACAAGCTATCAGCTCCACAAAGACCGGATATGGTGCGATCATCGTGCGATGGAACAGGCTGTAAGCATCGCTCATGAACATCTAGCGGATCGTCCTGCTCTGTCTAGAGAGGCCTTACAGTATGCGCTTTCTCTGTACGGAGGGGTATTCTTGCCTGCGCGGATCTACGAAGACTGGTCAAGCGCCATGCGGGAAAAAATGCAACTCCTGGCACTAGGCGCTTATGTGAGCCTCGCTGAGCTTTTGCTGTCAGAAAATCCCAAAGAAAGTGTCATCATCGCGAGCAAGGCCCTGGATATAGACGAGGCATGGGAGGAAGCATATCGCGTGCTCATACAAGCCTACCTCGCTACAGGCAATAGGCCTCAGGCGATTCGTAGCTATCAAAAGTGCGTAGAAGTGCTGGATGAAGAATTTGGCATCGATCCGCTGCCGGAGACGAAGCGAGTATTTGAGCAAGTGATGGAAAAATAGCCAATATCTTTTTGCCTATAATTTCTGACATACTCAATCCACAGCCAGTACGAGCTTGCCAAAGTTTTTGCTCGTGTACAGCATATTGAGGACTTCTACATATCTCTCGAGTCCGTGCTCAATGTGCTCTCGATAGTGGATTTTTCCTTCATTCGCCCATTGGGCTATTTGGGCGACAGCCTCAGGATATCTATCTTGATAGTCAAAGACTACCATGCCCTGCATCTTGCCTCTCGAGGTCAATAGACTCATGTAGTTTTTGGGTCCCTGATATTTCCCAGAATTGTACATGCTGATGGCTCCACAGATTACGATGCGACCTCTCATGGCAAGATTGGCGAGACTGGCGTCCAAAACCTCTCCACCGACATTGTCAAAGAAGACATCGATCCCCTCTGGAAAATGTGATTTGATACTCTTGTATAGATTCTCTTCGCGATAGTTGATGGCTGCGTCAAATCCGAGTGTCTGGGTGAGGTAGTCACACTTCTCTTGTGTACTGGCTGATCCCACGACCTTACACTGATGAATCTTGGCGATCTGCCCTACGAGGGAGCCGACCATACCACTTGCACCAGAAATAAAGACAGCATCTCCCGACTTGAGCTCACCAGTATCCAGGATGCCGAAGTAGGCAGTCATACCGGGCATGCCAAGGAGACCAAGATACCATGTGGCGGGACAGTGTGTCGTGTCAATTTTGTGCAGGTGTTTGCCCGAGGAGAGAAAATGGGACTGAACTCCCATGATCCCAGCGACCGACTGGCCTATAGGAAAGTCTGCGTTTTTTGATGCGATCACTGTGCCTACTGCAAAGGCTCTCATGACTGCTCCTAGTTTGACAACATTGATGTAGGTGAATCCTTCGTTCATCCAGCCTCTCATGGCTGGGTCCAGAGAGATGTGGCTGATCTCGACAAGTACTTCTCCCTCTGCGACCTGCGGTATCTCACTTGTCTGACATTCAAAATCTGCGTTTTGTGCCATACCAGTAGGCCGATTGACGAGGACGATTTTGCGATGCATGTTCTTCTGAGCTTGTTGTGGCTAAAGTAAATAATTTCATTATTTTGAGCCCTGAAGCAAGCAACTTTGGATCTGACTGATGGATGTATAGGCATCGACTATCTGCTCAGTTGACGCCAAGAGGGTTGTGAAAAATCAGATACTCAGAAAGTCGCGAGCTAAGACTATAAGCAAAGTATAACATACGCGTGAAGAATCATTTTCTGACAAATGTTCTTCCCCTGGCATTTCTTTATTTCATCTCTTTTGCCTGCGTGAATCATGCAGACAATCAAGGCAGAATAGACTATCTCGGCAAATTTGATCTGAGAAAAGACTTCCTGCTCTTACACTACGACTGCAAGACGGATGTCGATGATCTACACTCTGTGGCAGCTGCCTTTACATTGCTGGAGCAGGATCCATATGATCGCATCGATTATCGAGCAGTGAGTGGTACTTATGGTATACAGGACGGCTCGTACGTGCCAGGTGAGGAGTTGTTTGCCCTCGCCTTCGGGTCAAAGTGGTCTGATGCACATGCAGATCGAAGACAGGCGATAGAAGAATGCTATGAGGCCATCAAGTCGAGTATATCGACTGGTGGTTCTATCTGGATTGCTGAAGGTGGACAATCGGATTTCACTTTGGATCTGCTGCAGCGAATCTATGACGATCATCGGAAATTTGACTTCAAGAAAAGATTTCACGTCGTACAGCACAGTAAGTGGAATGAAGAGACAGCTGGGCCCAATGTGCTTGATAGGCTCAAGAGCGCTGCCAGCTACTATCGCATCCCTGATGGAAATGCTACAGATAATGGTACGCCAGGATTCAATTCGCCAGAAAATCCCGAGTGGGATGTGCTTGCTCCATCTCGAAAGGCTAGGCAGGTGTGGAATGTCGCAATGGACATAGCGAATAACTATAATGGCGTCTCAGGGCGATACCTCAATGAGAGTGTAGCCCTAGGTGGCCTTGATTTTTCGGATTTCGCTGAGGTTTGCTGGATACTCGGGCTTGAAGATTTGCATGATCGGCAGGAGTTTTTTGAGCTGCTGTCTGTGGAAGGAGATTGATATCTTAGTACGAGAAGAAGATATTTCGTGGCAAAGAGAAAAATAGATTGGCTCAATCACGCCTTGGAGTTTATGGTGGTACTCATAGGCATCCTCATCGCATTTCAGCTCAATGAGTGTTCGACCTCGCGAGCTCAAAAGAAATTGCTTGATGATCACATGCACTACATATCACTCGAAGGTGAAGCCAATCTAGACCGACTTGAGGAGCTCCTCACGCATACTCAATCCCAGCTTGGGATTTGTGATAGTCTCCTTGGTGTGATTTCGCGATCCAAAGATGTCAATGCAGCCCGGAATCTTTCTGTAGCGCTGCTTGATCTTAGGGAAGCTGATTTGCAAATGGACTCTTACAATGTCCTGCAAGAGAGCGGAGATATTCGATACATGGAGGATTTTGACGCGAAGAGGAGAGTCATCACTTTGTATGAAGGTCTCAAAAACGTGTCTGATGTAGATGAATATCTGCAAAATTTGCACGATGCACATTACTATCCCTATCTCAAGGAGCATTTTGATCTGGTCAATTGGGGGAAGGTCAGTAATGAGCAAAGTGAGGCATATTTTTCATCTGAGTTTGGCAATGTCGTGTCTACTTACAGATTTTTGACGGTAAGTCAAATTCGCGTTTACAAGGAGCAAATAGAGTCCTTAAAAAGTTACTTGAAAGCGTGAAGCGGAGTGTTTTTTTCATGCTGATGCTTACCGCAAAATGTATGAGTGAACATTTCGGGGATTAGGAGTGCAATTTCCCGAAGTGAGTAATAATAACTAGACAATTTTGAAAGAGCTTCAAAGCTATATTCAGACCTATTTTGGTCTTGGGGGAAATGATTTGTTGACTGTGCAAGAGCTCTTCGAGTATGGACGGCTCGTGCGTTCGGACAAATTCTTGCAAGCTGGTCAGCCCGCTCGCAGTTTGAGTTTTGTGGTTTCGGGATATTGTCGTGTCTATGCTCTGGATCAGTCGGGTGAACGAGAAATCACCCAGTGGATCGCAGGGCCATCCTCATTCATCACAGACTTGTCTAGTTTGATCTTTGAGTCTCCGTCTCGATGGACAATCGAGGCACTCTCAGATTGCGAATTATATTCTATATCAAGGGCGAATTACAAGAGGCTGCATCAAATCAGTCCAACTTGGCCACAGCTCGAGAAGTTGTTCTTGGCCAAGTGCTTTACGCAATTGGAGAATCGAATGTTTGAGCAGTTGTCATTGTCGGCAGAAGAGCGAGTCTTGAAGTTGGTGGAGGTATCCCCAGATCTTTTTTTGCATGTGCCCTTACATTACATTGCTTCGATGCTAGGGATAACTCCAGAGACACTGAGTCGGATTCGCAAGAAGTTGAGTTCTTGATCTAGATCAAGGCAATCGCGCAGACAGGAGGAGATCTTTGTTTTTGTCAATCGGATCAGGCTGTATCCGAATCCTAACACAAACAAAGTCAACATATGTCTAGCTTACACATCAAGACACAAATCACTATCAATGCTCCTGCCAGTACTGTATGGAAGGTGCTCTCTGAGAGTAACAAATATCCAGAGTGGAATCCATTTATAACCAGATTATCTGGGCCTCTTGAAGAAGGCAATAAATTGCAGATTACGGCTGGCGGTATGAAGTTTTCACCCGTTGTCTTGGTATCTAAAAAAAATGAGGAGCTGCGATGGCTCGGGAAATTGTTATTTCAAGGACTTTTTGATGGCGAGCACTCATTCGTGATAGATCAGCAGACGGATGGATCTGTGGTCTTCTATCACGAAGAGCGCTTTTCAGGAATATTGGTCGGATTATTCCGCAGAAAACTCGAGACTGAGACAAAGCAAGGATTTGAAGAGATGAATCAGAGACTCAAAGAAAGATGTGAGGGAATTGGATAGGTGATCTGACTCGGCGTTCAGACAAATATTTCTGAGATGTTTCCGGCCACTTCAAGACCAGCCATCTCTCCTACATCCTCCAGGAGGATTTGTCCAGTTTTCTTTTCTGTCAGCTTTACTTGAAGTCTAGATTCCATGCTTTCTTCGATCCGCCCATCCATAAATCCTAGGATTGGCGACGCCAATTCTGTCGCTGCTGCTCTGATGGCATGAATCTCAAGGAGGTGCTTTGGGCTCTCCATGACAAGCAGGACTTTTTCTCCATCGGCATATGACTTGCGGAGCTTGCTACGATTGTATGTGGTAAATTGTATCAGCTGGTCACCGAGCCAGACACCAGCTATAAATCCTACAAAGGAACTGCCAAGCCATGGAATCTTAGCCACAGATGCCTTCATGGATATTCCAGACTGAGAAAAGTGATTGCTCTGCATCCAGAAGTATGCACTGGGAAATGATCGGCCCCAATCTTTTTCCATGTAGCCGCGACCCTCGGTGAAGTCAATACTCCTTCCTTTGTACTCCAGCAACCCGCTAAGACTGTGGTCCATGCTCAATATGCCGTGATAGCATTGCATCATGGGTACATAAGAAAATGGTCCCATGATCCCTGGTGAGTACCAAGAGCTCGGCCATGGCACGAGATGAGACATTTCTACATTGCCGGAGAGATCAGGTAGATGGAGCTGAATTGAGTCTCGGCTGAAGATATTATCTGAGATGTGTACCTGATGTATCCCTTTTTTTGCTTGAAAGCTATCAAAGGCGAACTTGTGATATTCGGCAGATTTATCTGTTCCGTCCAAGACTTGGATAAAAGATTGGCGCTGACCACTCTCGTCCATGGCTACTCCGGGGATGATCGCAATGGCTCGTGAGCGATCTGCTGTGACCATTTTATAGTACCATCCTTCAAAGTATGATCTGCTTTGATTCCAACCGTGATAGAGCTCGGGCCGGATGAGGGATTGTATTTTTTGGCGAAAGCCTATCAACAAATGGTCGCTTGCCTATCTCGTCTGATGTGTACTACAGGCGAGATTATTTTATCGAATTTATCACAGCCAGCATAGCATCTCGCATATCTTCAACAGGCGTCTCAGTACTCGTTTCCAACTGAGCCTCTACAGCATTGCCCCATCGCTTGACCATCGTATATTGATGACCCGTGCGCTCATCGGAGCTGGTACCATAGACGATTTCTTCATCACCATCTTGGACGACTTGATAGTTGGATGCTCTTTGATCACCATTGGCCAGGTAGCTATCCATGAGTCTTTCGAGCGCTTTGTTTTCTATGGCTTTTTCGTTTTTCCACTGGAGCTTGAGGCTGTAATGTCCAAGCCCAGCACTATTGACATAGTAGCAGATACTGCGATCGTCTCGTTCGATATGACTCATATCCTGTTTGACAAGCTTGTCGCTATTCGTGTGTATAAGCTTGGCGATTTCCGCTAGATCAAGCACGCCACAAGCTTCTTGTTTTGCTGGGTACTTGGACGAACCGGTAGATCCTGAGCCAATAATGGTGGGTACATTACGGGTAGCAGTAGCGTCACTCGTATCTGCTTTGCCACATCCTGATGTCAGAAACCACGCGAACGCGAGAGTAAGAACAATTTTCATGATGAATGGAGGTTTTGGTTAATTTGGATTGTAAATCTACTGATGAATCCTCAAAAAAAAGTCCTTGCTCTTAGGCCGAGGAATAGGTGCAAATTCATACGTCAGTCGATATCAAGAATTCTGTCGACTTATGCTCTAGTTGATCTGAGAATGTGTCATTGAAGCCTGAATCTTACTGGGAGTGTATATTCCACGTCGACGGCTTCTCCATCGTACATTCCTGGTGTCCAGACTGGCATGTTTTGAATCAGACGAAAAACTTCTTTTTTGATCCTAGGCGAAACACCATTCTTCACTTGAATATCCCTGATCGTACCTTCTTTGGTGACGATAAATACTGCAAGAGCTAAGCCCGAAATCCCTAGTTCGCGATCCTTTACCGGGTATTTTACATTGGCATAAACATATTGGAGGAGCTTTTCTTGGGCGCATTTGTCGAGTTGTGCTGCCGCCAGGCCTTGATTTTCACAGCCCTTAAATCTGGGCATCTGCGCCAATATTTTTGTCGTGGTGCCACAGGAAGATTCTATCAATCCTCCTTGTGAATAAATGGAAAAACATGTCGTATCGACTCCGTTGCTGTCATAAAGTATGGAATATCCATTGAGTATGCCCTGGTCATATTCTTCGGATTTGTATAATGTTGAATCTTTTCGGTAGTATTGCCAAAGTCCAGTGCGCAGACCACTTGTGTAGCTACCACTGCTGCTGAAGTCATTAGAGCTTGTTGAGTTTTCTACCCAATAGCCGGTTTTTTTATTTTTGAAGTATGTGCCCTTGGTCCGGAGTGTTCCATCATCCCATCGGAGCTCATAATCACCATGCTTTACTTTCATCTTTTTCGACTTGAAGCTGATCTTGTGTGTGAGCTGTAAGTTTTGTCCGTAGTAGATCTTGGTGATGTACTGGCCAGATGGGGTCTTCTCTGTAGACCAATTGCCTTGTCTTGAGATTAGAGTAGATCCTGGATCGAGCAGAGGGGCCAAGCGTTGTTTGCTAATTTGGGCATTTACAGATACGAGAAAAAAGCTTAACAGAGTGAGCAGAATACTATCTCTGCAGTAGGAATTTAAACGGCACATGAGACAAAGTTAAGGCCTATGTGGGAGGTGCTGGCTACTCACATCAGTTTGCCCAAGCTGTCCATTTCTTGTGATGCAGTTACTTTGAATGAAGAAGAGCCCCAACGATACTTTTATTGATTCTTGGCATTTAGGAGGTCCTCAGGAGTGTCTATGTCTATATGACCCAGTGGAAATTCAATCTGGCATCGAGCATCGAGAGCTGCATTGCTAATGATTTCTTTTGCTCCTTGATCACCAGTCAGTTTTTGGAGGAGTGGGAAATAAGATTGGTCAAAGTAACAAGGTGGTCCGCTCGCTCCATTGGCATAGAGACAGTTGACAATGTGATATCCCTCCGAGCCTTGGTCGATGATCTGGGTGAGGATGTCAGTACTGATATGTAATTGATCACATAGGCATACAAGCAGTCCCTTGTAGCCCAAGTGGCTCGCGTATTTTGCAGCAGTGGCCAAGGTGTGTCCGAAGCCAAGATGCCATTCCTTGACCAATTGGTAGTTTTCTGGATGGAGCTCCAGACTCGCGATGATCTCTTGAGCGGATGCTCCGAGAAATATCATATGATCTGCTCTGGTTGACTCAGATGCTGTACGGATCGCGGCCTCGAGGAGGCTCCTTCCATTGATCTGCACAAGTTGCTTGGGCTGCCCGAGTCGACGAGATGCTCCTGCGGCCAATATGGCTATCAGTATGTCTTTTTTGCTGCGAATAGTTGATCGTGATCTGTGTGGTGCGCGTGTCGCCTTGTGGGTCTACTCTGAGGTATTGACTCGTATGAATTTGTCTACAAAATCCAATACATCCTCGAGCTCGTCAGATTGGAATCCATCAAATAACTTGTTATTCATCATCTGTCTAGTGTCTTGAAGGCTTGAAATTAGCGCTATGCCTTTGTCGGTAAGCGAGAGCCTTTTTCTCCTTTTATCTCCATCGTCTGAGCTCAACTTGAGCAGCTCTTTGGCTGATAAGGCATGAATCAATGCGGTAATATTCGATCTAGATGTCCCAAAGGTGGATGCGATTTCATTGGGCATCAGGTCCTTTTTGTGCTTGCTCCCATCAAAGAAGGGAATATTAGGATCCTTGGCCACATGAAGAAGAAAAAGCCACTGCTGCGTGGAAATGCCAAGCTCTTGGCTGATACGATCTCGCCGCTTCTTGAGCCGATCTCCAAGTAGGATGAATCTCAGAAGAAGAGACTCTTCTAATCTCTTGGGAATGAGGGTGATATCCGAGTCAATTTCTGTCATAATCAGTACTAGTTCTTCGTCCATAGATTCAATGCTTTAATGATCAGATTGTTGTCCTGATGATTCTAGGGCTTTAGGCTATCTTTATTCGGCTATGGGTGATCGTCATCAAGAGCTGTTACAGGAGGCATCCTTCCAGGAGCTCATCACGAGCCTGGCATCTCAGCACGAGATGACACGCGATGAGGTGGAAGGTCTCGCTCAGCAAGCAATCAAAGAGCTCTTTGCAGATCAGCATCCGCTCTTGCTCCAAGGTGGTGTGGAGCTTGCAGAATACGTGGTAGGCCGAGCTTACAGCAAGTCCATCGATGTAAGCGCCTCCGAGCTCAAGGAACTTAGTCGTCTTATGCGTCGGCATTCAGTCGCCTTCGTCATGACGCACAAGACCTACATTGACATGTTTGTCTTGGGGATTGTGCTTGCTAGACATGGCCTCAAGATTCCATACATCTTTGCGGGTATCAATATGGCCTTTCTTGGTCTGGGCCAACTCGGTCGTCGGGCTGGCACCATATTTATTCGCCGCAGCTTCAAGGAGGACGAAGTCTATAAGACGATATTGAGGTATTTTATTGCTCGACTTGTGGAGCAGCAGGAGCACTTCATGTGGGCGATCGAGGGTACGCGAAGTCGCACGGGTAAGTTGGTGTGGCCCAAGATGGGTATACTCAAGTACATTCAGGAGGCAGAGGCTTACGCCAAAAAGGAGGTCAAGTATGTCCCCATCTCAATTGTGTATGACTTGATCCCAGATGTGGATGACATGACCTCCGAGGGTCGTGGCAAGGTCAAAAAGTCGGAGAGCCTCAGCTGGTTTGTACAGTACGTCCAGAAAATGGGTGGAGACTTTGGTAGGATTTCTTTGCGAGTAGGAGAGCCAGTGGCTTATGATCAACTCGAGGCTGCGGTCATTCCAGATGATGAGGAAAATGAAAAACCTTCCATTTCAAAGTTTGCATTTGGATTGATCCATGGCATCAATAGCATCACGCCTGTCACCACTTCTAGTTTGATCTGCACGACTCTTTTGACCAAGTTTGCTTTGTCCAAAAAACAGATAGAGCGTAGCATCTACTACTTGATGCAAATCATCGAGTCTAAGAAACCTGATGCGCTGGTTGACCGTGGAAAAAATCTCGGACAAGCGATTCAGAGAGCACTTAATTTGCTCGTCAAAGCGAATTTGGTACGACTGGTAGGAGACGGCCTTTCGGCCAAATACTCTATAGTGCCTGAGAATTTTTTGCGCGCGACTTACTACAGTAATATGGCGGTGCATCATCTCTACCAGAGAGCTTTTATTGAAATAGCACTCTTGCATGTAGCTCAAGAGAATCCAGAAAATCGGATGCTCGCCTTTTGGGAAAAGATCATGGCACTGCGTGATCTTTTCAAATTTGAATTTTTCTTTTCGGCCAAAGAGGTATTTACCGAAGAGATTGAGCAGGAGCTCAGGTATATCAATCCAGAATGGGAGCAACGCCTCTTAGATCCTCAGCATAGTCTGATTGATTTTCTTGGCAAGCAGGAGATTCTTATTGCCAATGTGATTTTGAACACGACAGTGGAGGCGTACAGGGTCGTGTCTGAATCTCTCACGCAACTCGATAAAAATCGTGATTATTCTCCAGAGCAGCTCATGCGGACTTGCTTATTCCTTGGGGAAGAAATGCACTGGAAAGGAAACATCCATCGCCTTGAGTCTGTCTCCAAGCCATTTATCAAGAATGGTCTGAGGCTAGTACGTCATCGCGATCTTATCCCTCACAAGAAAACTCGAAAGAAACAGGAGCTCAAAGATTTCCAAGCAGAGCTCAAAGGATTGGCCAAAAGTATCCAGAAGCTTCAGGCCATCTCAGACGATGAGAGTCAAAAACTCAAGTCCGCTAGCGTGACGCAGGTGCCAGGATCCAAGACTTCTGATTTAATTCAGACGATCATCGAAGGGGAGTCAGGACCTCATGTGGCGGCCTATTTTGATCTTGATCGTACTTTGATTTCAGGATTTTCTGCGAAGCAATTCGTCAAGAGTCGGCTGATGAGTGGGAAGATGAGTCGCAAAGAAATAGCGGCGCAGTTTAGTGGTGCAATCGTCTATGCCCTGGGGAATAAAAACTTTGCTGCACTGGCTGCCGTCAGCGCCAAAGGTGTCAAGGATGTTCCTGAAAAAGTCTTGATCGAGCTCGGTGAAGAAGTCTACATGAAGTACTTGGCTGATAGTATCTATGACGAGTCCAGAGCACTAGTTCAGGCACATATGGACAAGGGGCATACGGTTGCCATCGTATCCGCGGCGACACCGTACCAAGTAGATCCAGTAGCCAGAGACCTTGGTATCGACCACATCATGTGCACAAGAATGGAAGTGGAGAAGGGCAAGTTTACAGGTGATATCATAGAGCCACCTTGCTGGGGAGAGGGCAAAGCGCATTACGGGGAGCATTTTGCCGAAAGGCATGATATAGATCTCAGTAAGAGCTACTTCTACACAGATAGTGCGGAGGATCTGCCATTGCTGGATATCGTAGGTCATCCACGCCCCATCAATCCTGACGCTGAGTTGTCATCACTGGCATTCCAGAGAGAGTGGCCAGTGAGCCGATTCAATGATGAAGGGCGACCTGGATTTGTGAATATATTGCGGACAGGATTGACTGCTGGAGTGGTCGCGCCTGCAGTGATTACGGGTATGCTGAGTGGCGTGCAAAATTTGTCCTGGACAGAAGGCGTCAATAGTATGGCGGCTACCGTGGGTGATCTTGGGACTTGGCTCGCAGGACTGAAGTTACTTGTCAAAGGAGAGGAGCATCTGTGGTCTCATCGCCCTGCCGTGTTTATCTTCAATCATCAGAGTAATGTGGACTTGCTAATCATGGCTAAGCTCTTGAGGAAAGATGCATTTGGTATAGCCAAAAAAGAATTGCAGTACACACCGGTAGGTCCGATTCTCAAGGCGGCTGGTGTGATTTTCATCGATCGAAAGAATAAAGAAAAGGCGATCGAAGCTCTCAAGCCAGCTGTCGAGGCACTCAAGAATGGGAAGTCCGTAGGGATTGCTCCAGAAGGCACGCGCAGTTATGATTACAACCTGGGAAAATTTAAAAAAGGAGCTTTCCATCTTGCGATGCAAGCAGGTGTTCCCATCGTACCGATTGTCATCAAAAATGCCCATGACGCGATGCCGAGAGGAACGAATTTTATCAGGCCAGCCGTGGTAGAGGTCAAAGTGCTTCCCCCAGTATCAATAGAAGGATGGTCTAAGGTCAATCTTGACGAGAATATTCATCGTGTCAGGGATATGTATCTCAAGGAACTGGATCAGGGGGAGTAGGGATTGCTCTGTTCTGCAGACAATAAAAAAATTGCTGTCGGGTGCAGATAATGTAACACAAAGGACATACTGCGGATGTCGTAATGAACGCTGTGTGGACTTACTTTGTACACTCAATGCGAATAATCGAACCTTAAGGTTATGTCAAAGCACACAGAAGTACAAGAATACTATGGAGAGACGCTCCAGAGTACGGAAGATCTCAAGACCAATGCATGCTGCACCATGGAAGCTCCAGCGGAGCACATCAAAGCTGCCCTCAGCTTGATCCATGACGAAGTTCATAGCAAGTACTATGGCTGCGGTCTCGTAGCACCGCTCGAGCTGAAGGGCAAGAGAATCCTAGATCTGGGATCTGGCTCTGGTAGAGACGTGTATCTACTCTCTCAGCTTGTGGGCCAAGAAGGAGAGGTCATCGGCGTGGATATGACCAAGGAACAGTTGGATGTAGCGCGCAAGCACATCGACTATCACACAGACAAGTTTGGCTATAAGCATGCCAATGTCAGCTTCTTGGAAGGTAATATCGAGCGCCTCGATGAGCTCGATCTTGCTGACAACAGCTTTGATATTGTGATCTCAAACTGTGTGGTAAATCTTGCAGAGAATAAAGAGAAGGTTTTGGCTGAGGTCTATAGACTCTTGAAGCCAGGCGGAGAAATGTACTTCAGTGATGTGTACTGTGACCGGAGATTGTCAGATGAACTTCAGCGAGATCCTGTACTCTGGGGTGAATGCCTGAGTGGTGCACTATACTGGAATGATTTTTTGCGTACATCTCGTAAGGTGGGTTTTACAGATCCTCGCGCAGTTAAAAGCAATGCAATTACTGTAGAAAACAAAGCACTTGAAGCCAAGCTAGGCGATGCAAAGTTTTTCTCAGTGACCTATCGCCTGTGGAAAATTGACGGGCTCGAAGATGAGTGCGAAGACTACGGTCAAGCAGTCGCCTACAAGGGAACGATTCAGCACAGCGAAAATAGTTATCAACTGGACGATCATCACATTTTCCCGAAAGGGAAGGTCCTGACTGTCTGTGGCAACACCTATCTGATGTTACATGCCACGAGATTCAAAGATCACTTTGACTTTTATGGGACTTGGGATACACATTACGGTGTATTTGAAGGCTGTGGTGGAGCCATGCCTTTTCAATCTGACCGACAATCCGGTGATGCAGCTTCTTGTTGCTAGCCATATTGTAAAATCTCCGTGCAGTCCCTTTATTGATTTGAGTCGTACAGCTCTAGCAATTCTTTCTTGACGCCTTCTACCGTCTCTCCTTCGTCCATATACCATGAGTAGGAGTAGACCTTGTCATAATCTGGAATGACGAATGTGTCGTCCGTTACCTCTGGCATGACAGTGTGTAGAAGAATATCATAGCTTTCTGACAGGTCTCTTTCTTCGCCATAGAAAAATCTGAGCAAATAGAAATAATGCGTTTGTGAGTCTATTTGCATGGTGTCAGTGGAGATAGGCGCAGAGGCTTCTTCATACTCTTCATCTTCGAGGTAAGCGAGAGAAGCGATCTTGGCATATTTTTGTTCGGTGAGCATGCTATCGGGCAAGATGTTGACATGGTCAAACTGCCTCTCTAGTTCGTACATCGCGACGATGGCTGAATTTTCATCATGCTGGTCATAGACATTTTCCAGATCTACTGGAAAGCCTTGTCTCAGTAGTATTTCCGCTGCAGAAAATCGATAGTAGTAGGAGCTTGTATCTCGATAGACATGTTGAAAAATCTCTTGCATATCTTCTCGTGCCTCGCCATAGCTTAGCAGTTTGCCAAGATTGGTGATTTCGTACTTGTGTGACCACTCATCATCATCCTTTGATGTGACGAGGAGCTCATAGTTTTTCTTGATTTGATGCTCTATAAGTTCATGAAGAGGCTGCAAATCTTCATACTTGATAGTACCAGCTTCGAGACCTTGCACGATCAGGTAGTCGAGCGCTATGCTGCTATCAATGACGACGATGTCTAGCAACTCGGGGAAGAGCGTGGCCAATCTTTCTGGTTCGGCATAGAGATCACCAAATGCCATGCTGAGCTCCCAGGAGTCTTCGATCTTTGGTCCTTGCTCTCTGATCAGAGACTTGATAAGAGAATCAGCCAATGAACTATCCTGAGCGACCAACACTCCGAAGACTGATCGCTGTATCTCGCCATCAATACTATCTCGTAAGTATAGATCTCCGACAATCTCGTACATGAGACTGGGGGCGTTTTCTCCCAAAAATCTGAGGAGATTGCCATGATAGTTTGACGTGATCTGTTCACGGACAATAGCATTGTATCCAGTGGTAATCCGACTGGTCATATCATCGTCAAAACTGATAGAGTGGATTTTGTCCGATGCGGCATTTTGTCGAGTGGTATCTGCATCAAATAGGTGAGAGACGATGAGCTCTTTGATCTCGGCAGAGTCTCTGAGGAGATCTGATGGACTGATTTCTGGATTTTTGAGTTGAAATCCATTTAAAAATTCTCTGGTGGTACTCAGCTTGGTAGCCAGTACATCTTGAATGACTGAGACGATATATGATTTATTTCCATCGAGATGGACAGCCATGTCGTATCGATGCTCATCTGCGTCAGAGGCTATGCCCAACTCGATGATCGGATAGCCTCTCTCAGTATTTTCTCTGATATATAGCAGACTATCATTATGGTCTATAAAGTTGTTCTTGAGATGTACTTTGAAGCTATCTAGACTTTCATAGGTGGCATAGGGCGAGATGTCATTTTCCATGACCCAGACATTCATTCCAGAGTTGGGGTCCATCCCGTAGTGTCCGATCGTACGAGAGGCGTAGTCTTCTATTTGGAAACTATTAGAAAGCGTGTCTGTCCCATATTGCGGTGGAAATATGGCGCTCCACAAGTCGGTTTCGATAGGAGTAGTCTCATAGGGCTGGTATGCTATGGTATCAAAGTTGGCGATGAATTCATCGGCAATTTGAACATTTTTGGGGCTAGAAACACCGCTTGTGATGACTTGATACATCCGATTTCCTCGCACGAAGAGAATGCCTTTAAAAAAGCTCTGATCATCAAATTCTACATGGGCGATTCCCGCATCAAATCGATCAATCTTTTTATTGAGAATGATTGAATCTGACGCACCAGCTATATTGCTCGCGTAGTCATTGACGACGTAGTCATTTTGTAACATGACGACTCCCGGCTCGTGTGAGCTTACAGAGACAATATGGAGAAGTTGATCTTCCATATTGAGAAAGCTGAAGTACTCCGTGGTCGTCTCTTGGCCATCACTATCATCTACATCCTTGAAGTACTGTGGCTGTAGAGTTGTCTTGACAGAAAAGGCGCCTGCGCCATGGGTATAGGTGTAAGAACTGTTGTTCTGAGATATTTCTGTGAGTTCAAGACTTTCAAAAAATCTCTTGACAATATCCTTATCAAGTTTTCCACCAGATAGTTTTGACACTCCAAGGGAGTAAAGCATTTTGTCTTTGATAATATATCTGAAGAGTGCAGGTCCTGATGGATGCTTGAAACTAAACTCGAGATAAGGGAAGCCTTGATATTTTTTGTATTTGTCCTGTGATATCTGGAGCCTTCCAGATGAGAGGAGAGTGCGCTGCCGCAGCTCAGCTGCTAGTTCGTCGAGCCCATAGTTTTCTGCCATGATAGGCGTCACGGAGTAGTAGAAAAAATGTCCGAGTCCGAGATCAGCGTAGCTGCGCACATTCATGACTCCGACCATCGAGGAGGGCTTGAAGTTGTAGGGATGATCAGGAGTGGAGATTTTAAAGCCTTCGTCTGGATAAGACTGATCTACCCAGTCAAGATCTCTCTCGGCAAGTTCGTGGTTGATGATTTTTTTACTAAATCTTGCTTTGACAGCTTCTACAGTGTAGCCTTCATCTCTCAGGAGCTGTATGATGCCATTTTTTCCTGGAAGATGTGCAGCGCCTACAGCCATGAATATGCCGCCGTCTTCGATATGCTCTAGGGCAGAGTTTGTCATGACTTGATTGCGGTAAATCATCACGCTATCAAAGAGGACGTGAGCATTTATCTCTATGGCCTCTAGATCGCCACGATGATATATGTCTATGAGATTTTCAAACTCTTCTCTTTGATTTTTAGCATTGCGTATGATTTCAGTAAAATCAAGAGAGTCGGGAGAAGGTGAAATTTTGTTGACTCTCCTATGGTCTTCGAGCGTTTCAAGCCCAATGATATCCTTGCCAAGTATCCTCGCTATATGGTATAGGTGTGCGTCAAGAAATGTATTCTTGTCCTTATTTTTTTTGAAAATCTTCTTGAGAAAGAACGGTAGGAGCTCTGCATTGTCTTTGGACATTCCGCCAAAATCAAGCCCTGTCTTTTCTTTGAGCTCTCTCCTGATTTCATCTAGCTCTTCGGTTTGGTCTTCTTCTTCAAACCATTTCTCAATGGAGTTTTCGACTTGTGCGTTGAATGGATCGATGATGAGAGATTTGACCATCGTATCAGGATGTACCTCTAGCGCGAAGGTCTTGCACTCTTCAATCTTGACGTAGATGCTGTCACTGAGATTGAAGACCCTTGGATCTCTGAGGTGCATTGTGCCGAAGAGATAGGACTCTTGCTCTAGCTCTGGACCAGAGATTCTCCATAGCAGCTGGTGGTCAGGATCATAGTCTTGTGCAGTGAGTAGGGATTGAAAGTTCAGGAGTGTAAGAAGGATTATGATGCGTAGGGTGCTCATAGGATTGATGTATTTTATTGAAAAGATACGAAGAGGGGTGCATAAAGTGGCGTGTATATGGGATTCTCTTAGTCTTCTTGCTTACTGCTTACATTGTCATTGAGTAAGTCAGTGTTCGACTTGATCCAGCCGACCTTCTTTCTCCAGTGCTCGTACGACTCCTGCTTCTTCTCCTGATCCCGTGGGGGACTTTCATTCTCTTGAACTGCTCTTTGACGGATGAGCTCTGTATTTTCTTCGACGCTAGGCAGACCGATAGACGTCCGTCTTTGGTTGACTTTTGTCAAATCATCCATGCATTTTGGCGAAAGCCGCCCAGTCTCATCCCAGTCATACTGTGTACCAAAGAGCTGTGGTCTGTCCTCGAAGACGGCTATACGATCGCTGAGGTAGGCATGATGTAGTGCATTACCCTTTCCTGTGTCTATGACTTCCGTCAAAAGTGCTAGGCATGAGCGCATAAAAGCAGGGTGACTAATAGAGTGCTGAATAATGAGCCATGCGGCATCTGCAGCTTCCGTGCCAAGGAGCTCCGCTGTGGGATATCCAATCTTCGAGATGATGGCTTGCAGACTGAGGGTGTTCTGTTTGTGCAAAGCCTCCATGTCAGGATGATAGCTGTCATTGAGCAAGCCTTGGCGTAGGAGAGATTGTCTGAGCTCAAGATCTGCACGTGCCAGGAGGATGATCTTGTCGGCATATTCTGAATAAAGTCTCTCTCTTATTGGTGGCATCTCAAGAAGTGTGATGACGAAATTAACTCTGTGCGGGGACGATGCCTTACTCTGATAAAATCTCTTGTAAGATGCTGTAATTCATTTCGATCCAGTCGGAAGATTTTTTCTTGCTACGAAGCATCTTGTCGCCAAGGATGGCAAGAACTTCGTCGTAGTAGACTTGTGCCTCTTCCCAGTCATCGAATATGCCGAGCCATTCATCGCTTATTTTTTCTCGATCACAAAGCCCGATGGCGCCTTTGTAATAGACAAGTAATCCAAGCGTGTTTGTATTGGAAAATTTGCGTGCTGGATCGTCCAGTGCTGCTTTGTGTAAAAGGAGATTGTGCTGGAGGTAATTTATAGCTCTTGTTTTGATCTCCTCAGGAGTAAGTGCTTCATTTTTTTTGATACGCCATTGATTGTGTGTGTAGTACATCGGGTCCTCTCTAAAGTCTTTGTAAGGATCATGTTTTTTGGCAAATCGCATCGTGATGGCGCCGCCTTGATCTGAGACGTAGAGACTTGTATCTTTTTTGTGCATCATAAGGTAAAATCTCATGTCTTGGGATGTCTTACCCTGTATTTGATTGTGCGCAATGTCAGTGTCTTCGGAAGTTTTTTCTTGAGGAGGTGACGCTACGTCCCAAGAAAATGGGCGATAGTCGGTTTTGTGAATCTGGGCGCCTGTACCATCAGGAAAGCAAATCATCATGAATTGAGACATGGAGGAACCTATACTCTGGACAAAGTCAACAGCCTGAGAAGTCGAGTCTTTGATATTGATATCTTGCAAGGTCCAATAGGCATCGAGGACCTCAGGGTCATAACTAATAGTCGGGCTACTATTGCATCCGCCAACTAGCAGAGAGATAAGCACCATGCCGCTGAGCAGTGACAGTTGAACTTTAGATGTGATTGTGGTCCTAGTAAGATTCATACTTCAGCATTTAGTCTATGCATGGGATCACGATCAGTGAATCTACCAATATCTCAGTGTCATCGCGGTTCCTGATAAAGTGCGTGGTGCTATGCGGTGGTTGAAATTCTCGAAGGCTTAGGAGTTGATATCCCATTTCATCCGTGCCGTACTCTTCTAGGGCCGATTGCTGTCGTAGCGTGAAGAGAGTTTTAGGATCGATTTGACGACAGTTGCCATTCTTGCATACGACCCGGGGTTCGGTCCACTTGAAGACGCTATTGGCTCGATATTTTGAGAATTGCCGTAGTTCATTGATGTCTATGCCTTGCATAGGTCTAGTTTCTTTGACTCGATATTCCCAACTGTATATGGCCTCATCTGTCAGGGAGGTGGCAATAGTAATTTCATCTTGGATATAAAGGCTATCACCGCTGTAGATGATATAGCATGATTCTGACGGTATCTGGATATTCTGTGACTTAAGGTAGCGCGCATCATGGGCGATCCAGAGGTCTATGTAGTTCTGTAATTTGCTGATGTAGAAATGACATTTTTTGATGCCATTTTGACAATCGTTGATGCGACGCTTGTTTTGGATGCGTTTGCCCTTGTAGTAGAAAAGATCTTGCTCGAGTTCTTCGATAAGTCCCTCGTAAGCTAGAATGAGATTGTCATATTCGATCATATACTCTTCTGTCTGCAGTGGAGCATACCGATCAACATTTTGGGGGCCTACTAAGATGATCACTGTATCGGCCATTAGCTTCTCTTTGTAGTATAGTACTTGAGCGCTCAATGTGCTCATGACCATCATGAAGAGGATCGTCAATATGTAGTGTCGATTAAACATCTTTTACCATCAGAATGATGATCAGTTGATCTTGATCATGAAGACATAGTCATCGAGAGAATTAATGAGTGTCGGAATATCTCCATCACTTTTACCTTGAGGTAGAGCTATATCTACATTACTTGACTCTAAGAGAGAAATAACATAAGCGGCCTTTACAGCGTAGCCAACATTTTCTACATTGGTTCCGACCACTTTGGAATTTACGATGCCGAGCAGTCTGCCATCTTGATCAAAGAGTGGCCCTCCAGAGTTTCCTGCTTGAATCGGGACGGAAATCTGATAGCTTGTGACATCATCTTGGTATCCAGTCCTTGAACTGATGGATCCAGAAGTATACTTGATCTCTTGACCGAGTGCACCGAGAGCCATAGGATATCCAAGAGTAAATACCTCTGTGCCCACGTCCTGTGTTTCTCGAATGATGGAAAAGGCGAGAGGAGTTGGTGCTCCTTCATATCTAGCATCGGTTATCTTGAGCAATGCAAGATCATTGTCCTGATCTTCTAGGATGACTTGGGCATCGAGGTCTGAGAGTCCATCAGCAGTACAGCTGACTGATATGTTGCTTGCAGATGAGATGACGTGGTAGTTGGTGACGAGATATCCGTCTTGATGAATGAGGATTCCCGTGCCATTTCCCGTCCAGGAAACTAGATCATCCTGAGCGCGAGTAAGTGGAAGATTTTTCTTCTTGAGCTTGTCCATGATGAGTCTAGATCCCGTCAAGAGTCGATAGGGAAGACCTTGGTATTGAATTACACCTTTATCTCCTTTGAGTTGCTTGACAAGAACATTGTAGTTTTCCTGATCGGCGTCATTGGCTGCAAATTGTAGTTTGAAGTCAGGATGGCCGTCCACAGAGAAAGTCAGGATTCCATCTTTGAAACTGATGATCTGGAGACGGGACTTTCTGTGAATCAATACCTGGTCATAGTACTGTCCATTTTCCTTGATGCGAATTCCTTTTTTCTCCTCTTTTTTACTCAGCATGCGTCGACGAAGCATGACATCACTTTCTAAGGCCAGGTTAATTTCATTGAGATTTTCAAGATTCCAATCGTAGGCCTCATAGAGCTCACCGGTAAAGTAGTTTTGGCAAAATCCCGAGGTGCAAAAGCAGACGAAGAACGTGAGCAAAAGGAACTTATGGAAAGCTGCTGTGTCGATGCTAAATCTCGTTTTTTTCATTATTTGTGTAGGATTAAATCTAATGAGTTTCGTTTTTCAGTTGAAAGTCATCAACTCCTTTGACAGATAAGCGATAGCCAACGCCAATCTCCATCATCAAAGAACTGAGCTCGCTCAGCGAAGAGTCTAGATATCTCAGGCCAAAATGTAGATTGAGATTATGCTGTATGAGGCTAGGAGATAAATAGTAATACTCAGGATCAAGTTTGCCGATTTGTATGGGGTAATTTATGACAAGCCCTGGGCTCCAGCCGTTCAATTGGATCCAGTCCCTATCATTGTTATCGATTCTATCGGTGATATTTTGGACCATTAGGTTGAGTTCGGCTTGTAGACTAAATCTATCAAACCACCTTCCGATGACAAGGCCAGTGACGAGCGTAGGAATGTTGGAAAATTGCTCGCGATTGGACTCTATTGGCAATAGCAGTTTTCTCCTATTGCTGTAAATGCTCGTATTAAAGCCATAGATGATCTTGTTGGCACCATTGTAGTTTACATCGATCTTCACCCCAGCTCCAGTACTGAGATATTCAGAGGCGCTCCCCAAGAAGTTGTTAGCAACAGCGCTGAAAAGAACATCGATGCGTCGACCGGATTCAATGATATATTCAAAGTCATCGTATTTGCTCTTTCTAAAGAGAGGAAAATATGTCAAACCTTGATACTGATTGGTAGAATTGTAGCTAGGATAGCTCATCCTCAAGAAATACAGGGATTCAACGGGTTCGCCATCTCGGATTTGTGGGAGAAAAGGGTCTAAGCTGAGCGTGCGGGATGTGAGGCTGTCGATGATGGCTGGGTCAGTAACACCATTGGTCTCTGTAAGGACCGCTTTGCCATCTTCGGCGATGAGAAAGTGTAATTCGATCTCTTTTCCTTCAAGTTGTTCACGCTGTGCTTTGGTGAACTCAATGGCGAGGTAATGCGCAGAGAATTGGTTGATACCGCCAGCAGGTGCGGCATTGCGATTGTTATCATCCTCTATCTGAGCATGGATAGAAGACATTGTGATGAGAGTGAGAAATGTGAGTAGGCGTAACTTCATTGACCGTAGGGTGTCTCTATGCCTCTAAGATACAACCCTTTGAAATTAGAGGATAATCTCTCCACAATCAAACTCCACTCGTCCTTCTCCTCCAACTTCTATCCAATAGTGCAGCTGCTTTCCTGTAGCCGTGAGCCCTGTTCGAGTTGCTCCATTTTGCTGCGCATGCATGAGGATGCCTACGAGAAAGTATTCTGTGTGGCCAGCGTCTATTTTTATCTCCTTTCGAGATTTTTCATCATAGTGCGCATCAAGAAAGGATTTGAATCCTGTAAGGCCGTAATTGTATCTCCTAATTTTTTTCTCAGACATGGTGTCTGGCATGATATATAGTCTGCAATAGGAGTCAGGAACTTCTGGGAATATGATGTCCTCACCAGGAAAACTCATATAGAGAGTGATGGTTGCTTTACCAAGATTGGTGATTCTGCTCCAGATGACTCCGCAACCAAAGCTCCGATTATGATCATCGACATAAAATGGAACGCCTGTAGAGTCTAGGTCTCCTCCTCGAGGATAGCCATTTTCAATAATTATGCTATCTCCGTTGGGTAATTTGTATGTCGATCGAGTATGTATATCCTTACTATCATGGATTGAAAACGTGGTATGTGGTATGTCGTCGATTGACGAAGTGTCATTGACCTTGGCGAAATTTGATGCTTCCTCTCTGACAGGATCACTCGACTTACAAGAAAAAAAGAAAGTCAATATGGCCAGTGCTAGGAAGTCCGTGTGTAGGTGCTTTGTCGCCATGCTTGAGGAACAAAGTTGCATGATCATAGACTAATTCAATGACTGATGGATGCACTGGTCATGGTGCAAAAATAATTACGTAAAAAAAGACCAGAGCTTTGTCAGGATAAGCAG
>JAHDGU010000018.1 GCA_020627535.1 Saprospiraceae bacterium | reverse complement strand
AGACCGTAGACCGTAGACCGTAGACCGTAGACCGTAGACCGTAGACCGTAGACCGTAGACCGTAGACCGTAGACCGTAGACCGTAGACCGTAGACCGTAGACCGTAGACCGTAGACCGTAGACCGTAGACCGTAGACCGTAGACCGTAGACCGTAGAGAGTCAACAGAAAATTTGGTTGTCTTTGGCTTTCTGGCCGAAGGGTAGCTATGAGAGACGAGTAAGGACTCTCCATATCACATGAGTTGATTGAGCTCACTGAAGTTGTGTTGATAAGTCAATAATCCAAAATCAAAAATCTCACTCAGGGCTCGTGTTTTACCTTTGACCAAGGATGAATAGATTGATACTCGTTTTACTCCTTGGGGTTATAATTTCTTCTTGTGACAAATCAGTGAATGTTCCAGAAGGGTCTACTGATCAACAAGTCAGTCATCAGGATCTTTTTCGCGAAGAAACCGATAAGATGATCCAGCGACTGGACAATGCGATCTCGACAATAGATCTGGTCAAGGCACCTTATATCTTCAATCGCAAAAAGGCTGAACAGCTCAAGTTGCAAATACAGTCTACCACAGGACTCGCCCGGACCCAACTCATGTACGGCTACAGTCTGGAGCTCATGAAATCAGGTCAAATCGATCAAGCCATCCTCACCTTAGAAAATGTTGTCTCCCAGTTGTCCACGAGTCAAATCCAAGATGCAGAGCAGACAATCTTCTCGGTAAAAAAACAACTGGCTGTTGCATATATGAGAAAAGGGGAACAAGAAAACTGCATCGTCAATCATACAGATGAGTCTTGTATCATGCCATTCTCTGATAAGGCCATACATATACTCAAGGACGGATCTCAGATGACAATCCGCTTGCTCAATGAGCTCCTCAAGATCAATCCCGATGACAAAGAGTGTCAGTACTTGCTCAATGTGGCGCACATGACACTCGGCCAATATCCAGACAAGGTGCCAGCAAGGTATCGAATACCACCATCATATTTCAATACACAATCCGACTTTCCTAGATTCCAAGATATTGCATCAGATCGAGGTGTTGCGGTCAATGATCTCTCAGGAGGTGTATGCTTTGATGACTTTAATGGTGACGCTCATTTGGACATCATTGCATCGAGCTGGGGATTTGACGATCAAGTTCGCTATTTCGAAAATGATGGAAAGGGAAACTTTATTGATCGCACCGAGGGTAGTGGTCTAGAGGGGATCACCGGAGGTCTCAATCTCAAGCACGCTGACTATGACAATGACGGCAACTTGGATTTTATCATACTTCGTGGAGCATGGCTCGAGGATAATGGAAAAATTCCCAATTCGCTCATCAAAAATCATGGGAACGGAAAGTTTAGCGATGTGACAATCAGTGCTGGACTATATTCGCTACATCCGACACAGACCGCCGTGTGGGCGGACTTTGATCTTGATGGATGGGTGGATTTATTTATTGCCAATGAGACTACGCCTGCCGCTAGCTATAATTGTGAATTGTATCGCAATGTCAAGGGTGTATTTGAGACGGTGCCATTTACTGAGGACTTTCGGCCAAATGGATTTTTCAAGGGCGTAGCAACTGGCGATTTTAATGGTGACGGAAAAGCGGATTTGTATCTTTCGCATTACAATGCAGAAAATAGCCTGTATATCAATCAATCTGATGAAATGGGTATGAAATTTTCGGATGAGACAAAGGCCTCAGGAGTTGCTGGGCCCATTCACAGTTTTCCGACCTGGTCATTTGACTACAATAATGATGGCCTGGATGATATCTTCGTCTCAGGATATGTGGAGCGAGATATTTCTCCTGCGATGATGATGATGGATAATGTGAGAGGTCAAGGTAGGGCTCATCGACCATTTTTATATGAGAATTTAGGGAATGGAAAATTTGCAGAGCGAAGTCTAAGTGCTGGCCTCACAGAAAGTTCTACAACGATGGGTTGCAACTTTGGTGATCTGGACAATGATGGATTTCTAGATTTTTATTTGGCCACGGGTGATCCGTCTTTTTTCTCCATAGTGCCCAATCGTATGTATCGCAATGTAGCGGGAAAGAAATTTGAAGATGTGACCTACTCATCAGGATTTGGCCATGTGCAAAAAGGTCACGCAGTAGGATTTGGAGATATGGATGGTGATGGTGATCAGGATATTTATGCTGTGATGGGCGGTGCGTTTGAAGGAGATAATTATCCCAATATTTTGTATGAGAATCCTGTTGGTTCAGACAATAATTGGATCAGTATTAAGCTAGTAGGAGTGAATTCGAATAAAGCCGCTGTGGGCGCAAGGATCAAATTGAGCTTTACTGATCAAGGAAAAAAAAGAGAGGTTTATCATACGGTCGGGCAAGATGCGAGCTTCGGTGGGAATAGTCTCTTAGCGGAGCTTGGAGTCGGCAAAGCGGATCTGATCCACGAGATAGAAGTGACTTGGCCTCATGGGGATGCACAAAATACTGTGCTCAAGGATATTCAAGTCAATCAGTATATAACCATTACAGAAGGACAATAAGATATGGAACCAAACTACCTATTGCATGGAAACCTAATGGCCAAGACTGGTGAGGCGTCAGCTCTAGCAGCAATATTGATTGAGGCCTCGAAGTTACTTGCTGCTGATAAGACCTGTCATCTCTATGTGGTGAGTCAAGATGATACTGACACAGATAGAGTCTGGATCACGGAAATCTGGGAGAGCAAAGAAGCCCATGACAAGTCCCTTTCTATCCCTGGTGTACGAGAACTCATCAGCAAGGCCATGCCTCTTCTTGATGGTCCTCCTGTGAGGGGCCAAGAACTGCGAATTCTTGACGGTTACCATGGATAGATTTTTTTAATGAATCATCATTAAGTAATGAATACCATACGTCCGTTTCTCTTACTATTCTCTCTCCTTTATTTATTGACTAGTTGCGGTGTTAGTTCTGATGACTCTGCGGTGGATTCAGCCTTGGAGACGACCACTTTTATCTTGGTAAGACATGCAGAGAAGGCGGAGGGAAAGGATCCCGTGCTTAGCGATATTGGCATGCAAAGAGCGAATCGCTTGGCTACGACTTTGTCTAATGTCAAACTGGATAAAATTTATTGTACGTCCTATCAGAGAACTCAGCTTACAGCTGGCCCAATAGCTGATCTTCAGGGGCTATCAATATCGGAGTATAGCGGATTTGACCATGAGGAATTAATTGATGAAGTCTTTGAGGAATTGAGAGGTGGAAAGGTCTTGATAGTAGGTCATAGCAACACGACGGCCAATTTTATCAATTCACTGCTAGGCACAAGTGATTATGAAAATTTATCGGAAGATGCATACGACGATTTGTTTTTTCTGCGTGCAAGATCAATGCGGGATGCAGAACTGCTACATCTGAAATACTGAGGTACGTCCTAGTTCATTACGGCTGGTTTAGATCAGGAGTCTATTCTGAACTACAAATTCTGATAGGATGCCTTCAATTTTCTATTTTTTGTTCTATCTGCCTGATTACTTTCTCCAGTTTTAGTTTAGTAGGAAGTAATTTGTACTCGATCAGATATTGATTCCAACTTATGAGTGTCGTAAGGTGATAAGTATATCCACTCCCTTCTCTGAGCTTCTGGACATCTAGAGGCTTCATTTTTACAAATGGGCTGGTAGCATTGAAGAATCTTTCATTTTCTACTGAGATTAGTTGAAATCTATAGTCATTGACCTGCTTCGATACCAGAGTATATTCGTCATATCTCAGTTCATACAATTCCAGAATGGCTTTTCGGAGGCTATCGTCTTTTATGAGCTGAACGCCGATTCCCTTGAGTGTTTCGTAGGATCCATAATTTGCTAAGAAGGATGTTCCATCCACTACCTTAAAAAAGTGACGAGAAAGTGAATCGCTGTAGGGTTTATCGCTTTTGAGCCATTCAAGGATCGTGTTTTGACTTTTCAGGATGTCTTTTTGATAGTCGAAATTAAAACTAATATCATCGAGATCGCTCTCAAGCGCAATCTTGATTTCTTTGAGCATCTTGTTTTCCAATTGTAGTTCCTTTTTATTTGCGCTCCAATTGTTGATTTGGACGGCTATCAGAATACCAAGGACAACAAGTAAAATCTCTCCTACAGCATAGAGGAAGTATTGACTTAGCTTATTTTCACTTAGGAGCTTTTTTCGAATACGTCTGAAGAATTTGATCATTGGTTTTTATTTGAGGTTTTCTCTCTTTGGTATTTATGGGAACGAATATCTGGATGTACGGATGAAATGTGTGCATCTCACTCTTCCTTCATAGCCCAAAGCAAATACCCAAGTATCAAGGCAGTTCCCACAGCCCCATCGATCGTGTTTTCTACTAGAAATGACAGACTGGCCAAAATATACATGCCAAAAAGGAAGGCTGTCGGCGCTCTTTTTCGCGTAAGCGGTCCATAAAAACCCAGAAGAAAGATCAATAGGCCAACAGTGCCTGCACCAGCCCAGAAAGTCATATACTGATTGTGCGGTCTCTTTCGCAGATCTAGGTCGAAAAGATCTTTGTACTTGATTTCCATCTCATCACGGAGATCTCCGAGTCCTGTCCCCATGATCGGATTTTCTTTGACGAGTTGCCATCCAGCTCGTAAGCTGACCACACGTTCTGCATCACTGTAGTCTGTGATGTTTCCCGAGATGAGTCGGTTCATGTCCCATCTCGTATAGTCCACCTTCTTCGTGAAACTGGGTAAATAATGATAGCTCATTGTAAATCCGAGACCGACCAGTACTGCGAATGCTGGAAGTACAATCCACTTTCCAGATTTTATCACGATACGGATCACATGGAAAGCGATCAGGGCATACAGGATCAGGAGTCCACTACGGACAGAAAGTATGTGACAGTAGATAAAAAATGCGATCGCAGAGAAGATGGCAAAGTATCGAAGCCAGCTTATCTTGCTCAGTCGCAAGATCTCCACGCACATCATCATACAGACCACGATGTAGAGGCTGTATCGGATCGGATGCACGGGAGTCGGTATGTGCTGTCCTCTGCCGATGGCATCATTGATGGCTTCAAAATTTGTAGCATAGTGACTCAAGATCAAGACAAGGGAGACCCAAGCGATCATCACACTGCCCCACATGACCAATAGCCTCACAGGCTTGGTAGAGCCATCACCATCGTACTCAGGCAGCCAATAAAAGCAGAGAGGTAAGATCAGGAATGGCAATTTGACGCGAAATCGGACGAGCCAGTCATCCATATTGTCACTGTAGCCTGCGCTGATGAGGACCACCAGCATGACCAGCCAAAACAAGGAGTAGCGGCCGTCTGCAAAGAATGCTTTGATCCGCATCCAAGGGTCCTTTCTGATCTGCCAGAGCGCAAGGGCCGACAATCCCCACATCGCTATGCTGAGCAGAAATTTGCTCCAGACGATGCCTCCCGCATAGAGCAGGATAAGCACCACGAAAAGTGTCTGTTGGTTCCAGCCTAGCACATGCCAGGGCCATCTGTCTTGTAGTGGCTTGTTTCCCAATACAAATCTACCTTTGTGGGCCTTTAAGATAACGTGTCATAAGCCATGTCTCAACAGTATTTTGATCAGATCGATCAGCTCCAAAACGAAATCAGAGCTGCAGAAATTACCTCTGCGGACGAGCTCGAGCAGTTTAGGATCAGATTTCTCGGTACCAAAAATATTCTAAAGCCACTATTTGGCAAGATTAGAGAAATCGAAGCTGCCGACAAGTCGAGATTTGGCCAAGCGATCAATCAGCTCAAGCAAGCTGCCGAGAGCAAGTTTCGAGACTTGCAAGCAGGACTACAGGATGCGACTGATCAAGAGGCTCATGGCCTCGATCTCACTGCTCCTGCCGCGCCTGCTGATCTTGGCGCCAGACATCCCGTAAGTCTCACGATGAATCGTATTATTGAGATCTTCCAGAAACTGGGCTTTAGTGTAGCTGAGGAGCGCGAGATCGAAGATGACTGGCACAACTTCACCGCCATGAATACGCCGGAGGATCATCCTGCGCGCGACATGCAAGACACCTTCTATCTCATGGGCAGTGTCGAGAGACTCCTGCGTACACACACGAGTAGTGTCCAGGCTCGCGTCATGACCACACAGCAGCCACCGATCAGGATCATCGCTCCAGGTCGCGTCTATCGCAATGAGACCATCTCAGCAAGATCTCACTGCCAATTTCATCAAGTCGAAGGGCTATACATCGATGAGCATGTCTCCTTTGCGGATATGAAGCAGACACTGCTGCACTTTGCAAGAGAGATGTATGGTCCGGATACGAGGATTCGGCTGCGACCATCTTACTTCCCCTTTACGGAGCCAAGCGCCGAGATGGACGTCTACTGGGGACTTGAGTCAGAGACCGACTATCGCATCACCAAAGGGACTGGCTGGCTAGAGATCCTTGGATGTGGTATCGTAGATCCCAATGTCCTTGACAATTGCGGTATTGATAGTGAAAAGTATACCGGATTTGCTTTTGGTATGGGCATCGAGCGTCAGGCTATGCTCAAGTACAATATTTCCGATATCCGGTGGCTTTTTGAGAATGATGTCAGATTCCTTCGTCAATTTGCAAGCGTAGTCTGATGGCTAGCAAGGCATCGATTCTCAAAGGGACGAGAGATTTTGGACCGGATGAAGTCCAGAGACGTGAGTATATCATCGATACGATACGAGAGGTCTATCTCAAGTATGGCTATAGACCCATAGAGACGCCCGCGATGGAGAAGCTTGAGACCCTGACGGGCAAATATGGGGATGAAGGAGACCAGCTACTCTTCAAAGTACTCAACAACGGAGACTTTTTGGCGAAAGCCAATGCACAGCACATCGAGCAGAGAGATAGCAAGGCCATCACATCTCAGATTGCGAAGAGAGGTATGCGATATGATCTCACTGTGCCCTTCGCAAGATATGTCGCCATGCACCAAAATGATATCGCATTCCCCTACAAGCGCTATCAGATACAGAATGTCTGGCGTGGAGATAGACCACAAAAAGGGCGCTATCAGGAGTTTGTCCAGTGTGATGCCGATGTAGTGGGCAGTGACAGCCTCATGTCTGAGGCAGAGTATGTGCTGATCTATGATGAGGTTTTTTCCAAGCTTGGATTGCAGGTCGAGATACATCTCAACAATCGCAAAGTACTAGAAGGTATTGCAGAGCACTTTGGGTATCGAGATCGCTTTGTAGATCTGAGTGTAGCTATAGACAAATGGGATAAGATCGGGCGTGACAAAGTGCAGATGGAACTGATCGGGAAAGGATTTGATCCGCATCGCATCGATGAGGTGCTAGATCTCTTTGAGCAGAGTGACTGGGACAAAGTGCGCACACTGCACGGCTCAGAACTGCTCCAGCAGGGCATCGCAGAGCTGGATGAAGTCTTATCATACATCGATAGTGCTGCGCTGAAGCAAGAGCTGGTGCTGGACTTACGCCTAGCTCGAGGCTTGAGCTACTACACGGGCTGCATCTTTGAGGTCAAGGCCAAGGAAGTCGAGATTGGCTCTATCTCTGGCGGTGGGCGCTATGATGATCTGACAAGCACCTTTGGCCTCAAGGGTACAAGCGGGGTAGGCATCTCCTTTGGGCTGGCTCGTATCTATGATGTACTCACAGAGCTAGATCGGTTCCCATCGTCGGCTCTTAAGTCACTGGATGGCCTATTTCTCTGTATGGATGAGGAGAGTCTCCGCTGGGCATTTGGCCTGGTTACAGGCTTACGCCAAAATGGGCTGCGTATTGACATCTACCCTGAAATCAGCAAGTTCAAAAAACTCATGAAGTATGCTGATCAAAGAGGCGTGGAGAATGTCCTGATTGTAGGAGAGACGGAGCGCAGCTCTGGAACAGTTGTTCTCCGCAATATGCGCAGTGGAGAGCAAGAGAGTGTTAAAGTTGCTGAGCTCCAAGATCGGCTCTTCCAGAAGGCATAAACAAGGCTTAGGCCTCTCAGGCCTTGATAGTGAGGCAATTACATATAGAATATTTACGATAGTATTTGTATAATATGCTGATACAATGCGTTTTAAACATTATGAAAATGTATAATATGATTACTATTTTACAAGAATAGACCTATCTTTGTGCTCTGACCTGAGCGAACAAGATGCAACGGGATGAACTACCCTAGCGTCTTGTGAGTTAAAGAACCCTAAATCCGATACGAAACAAATACTGAAACACACCGATCGAGCGATTGAATAGTTCAGCTGCTGCGATCCGAAACCTTTAACCGATTCATATTTCCTATGAATACCTTGAACATGACACGGTTCATGCTGAGAATTGCTAGCCTTCTGCTGCTGATGGTCATCGGTAGCCAGTCCATTTTGGCGGAAGCCATGGGCAAAGACCGCTACTACCTCAGTGAATCATATATCAAATCCGAGATCGAGCAGATGCACAGCTGCGTCGATGTACGCTACGAGCCAAGTATGCGCCAGGTGGTCGAGATGTACGCCACCAGTCAAGAAACTCCAAGACTACTTGCCAGGGCTGAGCAGTACTTTCCCATATTCGAAACACTCCTGGATGCCTACGGTCTGCCACAAGAGTTAAAGTACTTGTCTGTTATAGAATCAAGTCTCAAGCCACAGGTCAAGTCGCGTGCTGGAGCTGTAGGTCTCTGGCAATTTATGCGTGGTACCGCACAGATGATGGGGCTCAAAGTCCATAGTGGTATCGACCAGCGTATGGATCCGTGGGCTTCGACGGAAGCGGCGATCCTGTATCTATCAGATCTGTACAGCCAATATGGAGACTGGGCACTTGCCCTAGCAGCCTACAACTGTGGACCGGGCAATGTCAATAAGGCGATCAGACTGAGCGGTAGTCGTGATTTTTGGACACTCAAGCGCTATCTTCCTCGTGAGACGCGACGCTATGTCCCCAAGTTTATCGCTGCAAGCTACTTTCTAGAAAACTATCACATGTATGGTGTGGAGATCGATCCACAAGCCCAGTACGCGACTAGGCTTGCCGTGATGCAAGTCTTCCATAAGACCAATATCCATGAGATAGCGGAGGTCTTAGGGATGGACAAGAGCGAGCTTGCTGGCTTCAATCCAGCTTATAAGCAGAGATATATACCTGCAAGTAGTGCCGGCTACAATGTCATGCTTCCAGAGCATCTGGCTACCACCTATATGGGTATGGTCAGTTATGATGCAGATATCGAGTTGCTTCCGCGGCTGCGGGAGGTGAGAGGATCGGGCTTGGTAAAATCCAACTTTGCACTCGAGGACTACAAAGTCATCGTGGTAGAGGAGGTCAATACCAAGCATCACTATGTCGAGCGTGGAGATAATCTCTACACACTAGCGCGCAGCTATGGCATCAATCTGTATGAACTTAAAAGACAAAATGGTCTCAGCAAAAATTTGATCAAACCTGGTCAAAGACTGAGTATCACAAAAAAAGAAAAAGTCAGAAAGTACATTCCGATTGTTCATGTTCCAGATGAGCTTCCTACGGGAGAGATCAGTCCTCTGAAGTGTGATCATGTCCAAGAAGAGCGGATGTCCATGCGTCAAGCGCAAATGGAATATCTCAGTGAGCTAGATCCTGAGCCAGTGGTATCCGCCGCCGATATGAAGAAAAGGCGCAGGTCTTTCCTCATGCTAGAGTTTGAGGACTAGATTGACTCCTCGGGCTCCGGCTCAAGATCATATTGAAGGGGTAGAGACTTATTTTCTATAAAGCTGCACCACTTGCACTCATTGCATTGATGGGAAAGTTCATGGGCTTTGATGCCGAGGTAAGCTTTCTGAAGTTGATCCTTCACTTTTGCTTCATCTTCCAATGTGATATTTACATGTTTTTTGATGAAGTCATTTTGGATTTTTGATTTTTCGACAAAATCAAAATAGCCTTCTTTGAGGATGTAATTATTCTTGGTATCTGCATCTAGCAGGAGTTTGTAAAACACCATTTGACGCCAGTATTTGCCGCCCTCACCTTTATTGGTGCCGCCGCTCAGAGAGCTCTTCATGTCACTTTTATCTACATTGCCAGTCTTGTAGTCTATGACGGAGGCCTTATTGTGATCATGGATTTTGAGGAGATCGATATTACCTGTCACAGGCACACCGTCGATATCAATATCTGAAACGCGATATTCTGTCTCATGAGACTTGACTTGATCATAGTCCTCTAGACGAGATAGGACAAATTCCATGAATTCGGTTTTGCCCCAGAGTGCGATGCGGTCTTGTTCGGCCTGTGTGAAGTGACTCGCAAAATAGTCAAGCGACTGAGAAAATATTTTTTGAATATCAGACTCTGAGATAGCTTGCTTGGCGCGAAGGTCATAGATGTTCTCTAGACTTTTGTGTGCCACATTTCCAAAGCCCATATGCTTGTTACGAGCAGCTGGTACCCGCAGGATATTTTCAAAATAATACTTCAATCCACACTCTCGATACTTATTGAGTGCGGTGACAGACATTGCCATCGTCTCGATATGTCGATCGACGAGATCTGGATCTATGATATCAGGATTTTGAAGCTCCTGTGGGCTGTGCTGGAGAGCAAAATAGTCCAGGTCAGACAATTGGCTTTCTTGTTTCTGTTCCTGGATTCTTGCACTACTACTGATTTCATCAAGAAATGGAACTTGATTTTTGGCTTTGCCATCGATCTGATCAAAGGAGCAGATCCAGAGTTTTGTCTTTGCGCGTGTCATGGCGACAAAAAATAGTCGTCTTTTTTCTTCTATAGAAAAGTCATTCGCCTTTTCTTTTTGAGCAGTAGGTAAGGCATAGCTATGTTTTCCTCGCTTATTGGCCCAGTAATTTTCTATGGCTCCAATGACGAATACCTCGTCAAACTCTAGTCCTTTTGCGCCATGAGCAGTGAGGAAATTCACACCATGAGATACACCTATCGTCAAGAGTACGGGAATGGATATGTTGTACTCCTCATACTTTCTGATCGTCGCCAAGAAGTCTGAGAGCAGCATCTTATCCTCTTTCTCTGACTCATCTTTAAGAAATGAGAAAAAGGACTTGACGATCTGCAATAGAAAGTTTCTCTGCGGATGCGCAAGAATGTGATCCCAAAGACCTAGATCATGAAGGACAGCATCGAAGAATGTCTGCACTGTGTGGTTGAAGAGCTTGGAAATCAAGCCATCCAGTGCAAGGCCTATATCAATGTACCTGTTGCTTTCCTTGATGCCAGCAGCTTCGATCAGCTCTGGGTCACAGAGGGCTGCTCGCCAGCTGACTCGCCGATCATTATCAGATTTGTTGATAGCTCTGATCTGATAGTTGAGCATGGCAATATCACTGCTCGATAGCTCAAAGCAATCATAGTGTAGGATCTCAAAAAGTCTGTGATCTCCTAGTCCTGGCCGCTCGCCTTCTTCCTGTAGGTAAAGAAGGATCGTATGAAGCTGATAAAAAAGCGGTGTATTGAAGAGGTTTTCACTCTTTTTTATCTGAAATGGAATACCGTCTTTCCCGAGACTATCGATGAGCATGTCTGCTTGAATATGTCTGCTATAAATGACAGCTACATCAGATAAAGTACCACCTGACCGATAACGCTCTTTGAGCTTGTTGTGGACCCAAGCAGATTCTGAGATATCATCGTCAAATTGTATGTGAACGGGCAGAGTATCAATATTGACGAAGTCCTTGTTGGAGGAGATCAGATTTTTTTCTACTCCGGGCAGTTGATGAATGAGACGCTCTTTATTGTGCTCTATGAGAGCTTGCGCTGCTGCTAGTATGCCAGGTGTAGAGCGATAGTTTTGTTCCAGAATGATGATTGCGGGATCATACTTGTTTTGAAAGTCAACGATATTCTCCGTATTGGCTCCTTGAAATTTAAAGATTGATTGATCGTCATCTCCTACGACGAAGAGATTTGGTGAATCCCAGTAGCTTGCCAGCAGAGACACGAGTTGGTTTTGTGAGCCATTGGTGTCTTGATATTCATCGACGAGGATGTATTGATATTTTTCTTGCAGACTTCCCAGAAAGATATCATCTGATTTCATCTTTTCGATGACCCAGATGATCATATCGATGTAGTCGTAGTATGATTTTTGGGATAGCTGGTCTGTATACTTTTTGTAGATCTGTAGGGCCGCTGTAGCCGTTATGAGTTTCTTTTTTGCCGGCTCGTACTTATTGGGATTGATTTCACCGGTTCTTTTGTAGTCAAATGCGCCTTCATCTAGATTATCCTGAAATTCTTGATGAAGTGCTTTCTGCAGTTCGTCAGGATCGTAGTTTTCCTTTTTTATGGTGTCTATGTAGCTGAATAGATTGGCTATGGTGTAGTTGTCTTGACCTTTCACCTTGTAGAAGATATGATCCGATGGGAGAGATGCGAGGATGTCCTCCATGAGCTCTCTTCGCTCGAGATCATTGATGGGCGATAAGCGTGTAAATTGTGGAAAGTCTTCTCGGTGAGACATCATCACGGCATTGCAAAAGCCATGAAACGTATAGATTGGAATTCTGAACGCTGTAGGGCCGATGAGCTTCCTGAGTCTATTGCGCATATTGATCGCCCCAGCATCTGTGAAGGTCATACAGAGAATTTCTTCTGGTCGTGTATCTGTCTGGAGCAGGATGTTGCCAATCCTCGCTGCCAATAGCTGTGTCTTGCCAGTTCCAGGGCCTGCAATGACCATGACAGGGCCATCTATGAGATCTACAGCTTGTCTTTGACGAGGATTGAGTTCTTCGAGAACCTGAGAGAATTGGTCAGATATATTGTTGGACATAAAGGATTGTATTTTAAATCAGATCGAAGATCTTGATGAGTCCTAAGATAATCATGACCAAGAGAAGTCTGTAGGCATAGACATCGATGTTTTTGACGCGGGAGGCAAGATATGCAGCACTAGCACCTCCTGCGACTTGCCCTATCACAAAGAGACCACCGATCTTCCAATTGACAAGTCCGCGATACTCAAAGATTGCCAATACGAATATAGTATAGAGTGCAGTGACAAAAACTTTCAGCACATTGGCAGGAATCATTTTGCGTCCCTCGAGTAGCACGAAGATGACCAAGGTGACCACACCCATACCCATCTGAATAAATCCTCCATAAATCCCAAGACACAAATAAATAATCCATCGAAGTGGCGCAGGCCAGTGATTGATGATGTTTTTTGGTGATAGCCACCTTTTGGGCTTGAGCAGTACAATGAAAAATATAATGATGAGCAAGTAGGAAAAGACGGTCTTGAACTGTTCATTACTGACACGGGTGGCGATTATCACGCCGATGATGGCTCCTATAAAAATGAATAGGATGACATCAAATTCATCTTTGAGCTTGAGCTTTTTGTCACGATGAAACATCCATGTGCTTGACCAGGTCTGTGCAAGTACACCTATGCGATTGGACCCATTGGCGATATTCGCTGGCAGGCCAAGAAACTCCATCATGATCGTCAGTGTGATCATAGAGCCATTACCAGCATAGGTATTGATAAATCCAGCGATGAAGGCACCTCCGATAGATAAAGCAACCAATCCAACTGTTAATTCTTGCATAATTGCTTCTTGGGTGGTCGAAGTTAGCCATACCTTAGATGGCATGAGAGACAATTTCCTATGGGTACTCAGCCTGCTTATGATCCCCATGCTGGTCAGTGCTCAGACCAAGCTTGACAGTGCACGCCAGGCCATGAGTATTGCTGATTATGGCACGGTCATCACCGTCCTAGATGATCAGATGTCGAGGGATAGTACGGATTTGGTCAGTCTCAATCTTTTGGCGCAAGCCTATCAAGCTACAGGGAACTATGCAAGTAGTAAGAAAATCAGGGCGAGCATACTCGCCCAGGATGAAGCTCATATCTCTTCTGTGTTCGCACTGGCACAGATCTATCAGCGAGAGCAGAATTGGCCTAAATCAATCAAATATCACAAGCGACTAGTAGAGCTTGACTCGACCAACGCTGTCTATCACCGACTGTATGCAGAGCAGCTGATCAAGGTAAAGGAGGTAATCCCTGCGCTGGTGCATAGCAATATGGCCTATGCACTTGCACCCAATGATGTGAATGTGGTTTTACTACAAGCACGATTGTTTCAAGCAGTGGATAGTCTAGCTCTGGCGGATACGATACTGACAAGAGCTGCTGTGCTGTTTGAGGACAATATTGCTCTACAAAAAGAGTGGGCAAGAGTGAAGTATAAACAAGATTCATTTGTCCATGTCGTGCAGATCCTTGAAAAAACTAAGAGGAATGTAGATCTCGATCCACCATATCTCAAGATGCTAGGATTCTCTTATTTTGAGATCGATTCTGTGGATTTGTGCATTGATGCTTTGAGGCGGCTGGTGACGAAATTGGATGAAGAGTTTGTTCACTATTATTTGGCCAAGGCTTACGCCAAAAAGGAGGATTTTGAATTTGCCAATTATCACTATCAGAAAGCCATGGAGCATGGGACCTCAGATAATATGGTGAGCTACTATCTTGAGAAAGCTCGACTCCTCGAAGGGAATAGTAATCAAGGTGATGCGATAGCTCTGTATAAAAGAGGATTTGCTCATCTTGATGATGCTCGGTTGCTCATTCAATTGGCGAGGATCTCGGATGAGTACTATCGTGATAGAAGCATTGCATTGAGATACTATCAAAAATATCTCAAGCACGAAAAGGCAAATCCCTTACTTGTCGAGAACGTTGAAGATCGTATCAACTATCTCAAGCAAGAAGTCCATCAGAGGGCAGGCGGGTAGAATGCAGTATTTTACTCAACTTTCTTAAACAACACTTTCTGAGTAGTAAAGGTCTCATAGCTGGTAAGCTCATAGGAGTGGCCCTCATCATCTGGATTACTAGATGATTGATCAGCACTCGAAATTTTATTGGAGAATATTTCAAAGAAGATATCTCCGTCGGGTCGAAATTGCATGATACTTGATAGTCCCATGTCACCAACTTCAAAGCGACTATAAAAACAATTGTCCATCATGTACATGGGGATGAAGATCCCGTCTTTTTCGTCTAGAAGGAAGACATGTGCAGGAAGGCTATCTTGCTTGACAATCTGATAGTCCTTGACAATGTTGCCGTACTTCTCACTTTGGTATTCCATGAGGTAAGTCCAGCCATCGCCTTCTTCAAGAGCTAGAAGACTGAACCGTACGGGTAGCTTTTCAGCAAGAGTAGGTCCCTGATAGATAGACATCTCTCCTTCATAAATTCCGCACCAGTCTGAGGGGATTTCTTGTGCTCCCACGGAAGCACATGACAATACCAAGATAGAGCTGATGAGGGAGATGAGGATGGATTTTACCTGATTCATACAAAGTGATATTGCAGTTAGAATGCTACGAAATTGCATACATTCGCCACACAAATCAAATCCTTTACTCTAATAAACCGCATATGCATATTGAAGAATTTAGTTCCTACAAGATATTCCTCTACGACGATGTAGCTCATGACCCTACCATAGATGAAGCCATCATGATCCCATACTCTAGGGGTACTGTGTACTTCTCATTCTACCATGAAGGCAAGCACGAAAATCACACCAGAGGGGAAGAGGGGTCATATCAGCACTTCGTCTACATTCCTACTTCAAAGTACCCGCGATTTGTCGATCTACTGCGATATGAGAAGCCTCTATACATCGCGGTGGATGAGAAGAACAACTCGGCATACTTGACCACGGAGATGGAACCAGTCGGTGAAGGAAACGTAGATATGAGCTGATCAAACCATGATCAAGTACATCGCCTCTTTATTAGTCCTAGCAACTTCAGTTTGGTGGAGTCATTTGGTAGGGCAACAGCATTCTTCAATACACGCGGAGATCAAAGAAAATATGACGCATACAGCATACGATCCTGGATCAGGCTACACCTTGGTGTGGTCAGATGAATTTAAGGGCCCTACTCTCAACGAGGACAATTGGAACTATCAAGTAGAGAAGGCCGGTCGCTTCAATGAAGAATGGCAGCGCTATGTGCATAGCACTGACAATGCTTATATCGAGGACGATTGTCTCGTGATCGAAGCTATCCACGCTGGAAATGCGCATAGCCATGATCAATATACTTCCGCACGACTCAATACAGCTGGGAAGCAGTCTTGGAAGTATGGAAAGATCGCTGCTCGGATGAAACTACCGCACGGCAAAGGTATCTGGCCAGCCTTCTGGATGCTAGGTGCCAATATCGATGAAAATGGCGGCGATACACCATGGCCTCAGTGTGGTGAGATCGACATCCTTGAGCTGTATGGCACCGAAGATGACGGCGTGGTGGAAGCCAATATCCACTATGCGGATAAGAAAGGAGAGCACACCCAGATGGGAGCTAAGTCCTTCAAGCTCGATAGCGGCAAGTTTGCTGACGAGTTTCACATTTTTGAACTGGAATGGACCAAAGATCACATGATATGGTCTGTTGACGGAGAGGAGTATACCAGAGTGGATATTTCTACTAAGGAGTATGCCTCTTTTCACAAGGAATTTTTCTTTTTACTCAATATTGCCGTAGGAGGTACTTACGCCGGCAGACCTGATGAAACGACGCCTTTCCCTCAAAGGATGTACGTGGATTGGATCAGGGTCTATCAGTAGCGTGAGACTTACGCCTGAGGATGAATACATCATCGCAGGCCTAGATCCATAATGATTCAGAGATGACTGGCGTTATAGTCGCATGCTGGCTTTTTTGAGATTTCTTCCGGCGGTCTTACTGGTAAGCTCTTTTTTGGTGAGGAAAGACGTCACGGCGAGTTCGGTCTCATGCGATGACAGTGAGTCCAGCGCATTACCGGTCTTTTCTCTTGACGAACTTCTCATCAGTCTCCAGCATCCGGATGGCTCGAGAGATACCTTCGATTTCTTCAAAGTGGTCCGAGGTGAGGATCGCAGGTCGAGCTTCACTGATCACATGGGGAAAGTCGTGAATTACAAAAGTTTTCAGGACCGAGTAATCTTGGCTGATTTTTGGTATCTCAGGTGTCGTCCATGCATCATGGAGCTTCCCGGACTTGACTTGCTCAATAAGTCGATAGAGTCTGACAAGTTCGATATCATCACATTCGCCAATGATCCGATGCCAGAAATACAGGAAAAGCTACTATCAAAGCGAGACTATGACTTCCGTGTGATTTCAGATGTGAGACTTGTCAGTCAAAAGTCTTATCCCACCAAGATTCTCTTTGACAAAAATGGAGGAATCGTAGACTACCGCACATATGGAAGTACCGGTCATTCAGCCTATGACAAGCTTGTGAGAAGATACCAGCCTTTGGTGACGAAAGTACTTCAAAAACAGTAAGTACTACGCCTTCAGATTGAGCGAGAGACTCAGCTCATCTAGCTGCTCACCGTCCACTGGACTCGGCGCATCAATCATGACATCACGACCTTGATTATTTTTCGGGAAGGCGATAAAGTCTCTGATCGAGTTTTGTCCTCTCATGATCGCACAGAGTCGATCAAATCCCAAAGCAATACCCCCATGAGGAGGAGCGCCATATTCAAATGCTCCCATCAGGAATCCAAATTGATCCTCTGCCTCTTCAGGCGTAAATCCTAGGAGCTCGAAGTTCTTGGCCTGTAGCTCTCTATCATGGATACGGATAGATCCTCCGCCGATCTCCACACCATTGATGACCATATCATAGGCATCTGCACGGAGAGCTTTCATCGTCTCGTGATCGCCATTGAGCATGCGTTCTTGATCTGCCTTCTTGGGAGAAGTAAATGGATGGTGCATGGCGTGAAACCTTGAACTCTCTTCATCCCATTCGAGGAGTGGAAAGTCAAGAACCCAAAGTGGTTTGAACTCACTCGGATCTCTGAGTTCTAGTCTATCGCCCATCTCCAAGCGAAGTTGTCCCATCTGCTTGAGTGTAGACTCTTCTTCCCCACAGAGAATCAGGAGCATGTCACCTGCCTCAGCACCGAAGTGCTCTCCCCATGTCTTGAGTTGATCGTCGTCGTAAAACTTGCCGACGGACGACTTGATACTTCCGTCTGCACCATACTTGACATAGACGAGGCCTTTGGCGCCGATCTGTGGTCTTTGCACCCATTCCGTGAGCTTCTTGATATCCTTATTGGAGTAGTTAACTGCACAGCCTTTGGCACAGATTCCCACGACAGATTCAGCATTGTCAAATACGGCAAAGCCATGACCCTGCGCTAGATCATTGATGTGATGAATCTTCATATCAAATCTCAGATCCGGCTTATCGATACCGTAGTACTTCATGGCATCGTCGTACTGCATACGTGGAAAACTAGGGAGCTCAATATCAAGAATCTCCCTGAAGATATTTCGCACAAGCGTCTCAAAAGTGTCGAGCACTTGATCTTGCGTCACAAAGGACATCTCGCAGTCCAACTGTGTGAACTCTGGCTGACGGTCAGCTCTGAGATCCTCATCTCGGAAGCATTTCACGATCTGGAAGTACTTGTCAAATCCACTGACCATAAGCAATTGCTTGAAGGTCTGTGGTGACTGCGGAAGAGCATAAAACTGCCCACTATTAAGCCTTGACGGAACGACAAAGTCTCGGGCACCCTCTGGTGTGCTCTTGATGAGGAAGGGTGTCTCAACTTCCACGAAGTCCACGGCAGACAGATTTTTTCTGATGGCCTGAGCCACCTGTGACCGGAAGATAATATTGGACTGTACTGCGTCTCTTCTCAAATCGAGATAGCGGTACTTCATACGGAGCTCTTCTCCACCGTCTGTATCGTTTTCGATGAGAAATGGCGGAATCTTGGAGGCATTCAGGACCTGCAGGCCGGTGACTTCGATCTCGATTTCACCCGTAGCGCGCTGAGGATTCTTACTCGACCGCTCTCTGACGACACCGTCAATCTGGATCACATACTCGCGACCTAGCTTGCGGGCTTCTCCGCATAGACCTGCGTCGGTATCCATATTGAAGACCAGTTGTGTGATGCCATATCGATCACGCAGATCGATGAAGGTCATCCCTCCCAGGTCGCGATTGGAAGCCACCCAGCCACTGAGTTTGACTTCTTGTCCTACATGATCGATTCTGAGTTCTCCACAGTTTTGACTCCTGTACATCTGCCTTAGATTTTTGCGACAGCAAAGGTAGAGATGCACTAGCGACTTTCGTCAAAATGTATGGGCCCAAGACAAGGATCAATTGACGGTCTTGAACGACCTTTGGCGCATGAAGATCTATAGCTACAATGTCAATGGAATCAGAGCAGCAGCCAAGAAAGGCCTTTGGGATTGGTGGGCGTCAACAGATGGTGACATCCTTTGTATCCAAGAGACCAAAGCACATCCAGAGCAAGTGGATCTCAGTCATCTGACCGACGCCGGCTATCACTGCTACTGGCACAGTGCCGAAAAGAAAGGCTACAGTGGCGTACTCACGATCAGCAAGCAGGAAGCACGGGAAGTGAGGACTGGTGTAGGTAAGCCACTCTATGATATGGAGGGACGCAAAGTGCTGACGGTTTTCGACGACTTTGCCTTACTCAATGGCTATTTCCCTTCCGGGAGTTCTAGCGAGGAGAGGCATGCCTTCAAGATGCAGTATCTCCACGATTTCAGACCATGGGTGGAGAATCTTCTTCAGGAGTTTCCCAACTTGATCGTTGTTGGCGATTACAATGTGGTGCATCTAGATCTCGATATACACAATCCTACGCGCAAAGACAATCCTAGTGGATACAGACCAGAGGAGCGCGTATGGATGGATGAGTATTTCAATGAGCTATTTGACGATGCTTATCGACAAATTCATCCAGAGCGTGAAGGAGCTTATAGTTGGTGGAGCTATCGTGCAGGATCAAGAGGAAAGAACAAAGGCTGGCGCATTGACTATATAGCCCTGAGCAAAGACATGTCCTCTCGAGTCAAGGGATCTGAGCACGACACACAAGCTGTGCATAGTGATCACTGCCCAGTATGGTGTGAATTGGATTTCTAGCCCTCTTGAAGCTTCTTGAGGAGTGCGTTGATTCTTGTAGGATTGGCGTTTTCGTCCTTGGCGATGCTGAGTGCCATCTCAAGTGATCCGATTGCCTCTTGATCATTGCCTCTGAGGTGCTGTACTTCTCCTAGCTGGTAGTAGTAGATCGAGCTGCCGCCATTTTTGGCTGCTTCAGCTGCGAGCTCTTCGGCATATGCCAAGGCACCATCATCTTTTTTCCAGTGCTGTACAATTTCTTTAGAGAGTCTGTGTAGACGTCTCGCATCTCCTTTGACCTCTGACTTGGCGTATTTCTTCGTTGCCTTGATGTAGCTATCCACGTCTGCCGTGATCTTACTGTAGTTGGTACTACTGTAAAAATCAAAGTCTGCACTCTTGGAAGGCACATGCTTTTTGATACTCTTTTGTACTGCCTTAAGGAGGCCGGCTTCTTTGTAGTTGGCTGCTTTCATAGCTGTCCGCATCCCTGCGGCGTATACCTTGTCATCCCATTTTTGCTGTCCTTCTTGCTTGATCACGGCAGACTTGTGATCCACGAGGAGATCAAAGATGCGCGAGTCAATTTCAGAAGCTGCTTCGAGAAGAAATCTCAGATTGTCTGGTGTGTTGAGATCTGACTGACTGTCAATGTACTCATTGGCGATTTGTAGACTCGGCTTGCCAGCAGAGTTGAGGCTGCGCACGAGATTGTAGACCGTCTTGAAGTCTCTGTCACCTTGTTCATAGAGCTTCAGATATACATCAGACTGATCACTTTTTTTGATGGCTTTTTGGCCAAGTGCGATGAGATCATTGGCGCGTCGAGCACCAGTTTCCTTGATGACGATCTTGCCATTGCTAGCGATAAAGAATAGGGTGGGGAATGCTCTGACAGGGTAGTTTTTGCGAAACTCTACACCTTGACCTTTCTCCATATCCAGCTTGAGAGAGATGAAGTTGTCATTGAAAAATGATCCAACCTCTGCATCTGGAAAGACATCTCTCGCCATACGCTTGCAAGGACCACACCAGCTCGCGTAGCCATCCACAAAGATGAGCTTGTTCTCCTGTTCTGCGGCCTCAAGTGCCTCTTCCCAGCTTCCATCAAAGAACTCAATTCCCTGAGCAAAGAGTGCTCCTGAACATAGGATAAATGCGGCGATCAAAGCTTGTTTCATAGCGAATATTCTTGGCATAAAGGTAAATCAAAAAGCGATCCATTATGTTCCCTGCAAAGGCCGTGCCAGTGACTTTTCACCTTCTTTAACTTTTGCTTTTGGCTCTATAAGGGCTCGTCGAGGAGCACAGATGAGTCATAGCGATCCTACCTTTATCCCATGCAAGACATGCTAGCAGATGATACACGTCATGTGGCCAAAACCAATCCTTGGCCCATGCAGTTTCCTGTGGCGAGAGCTGAGGGCTCATACATCTACGATCAGCAAGGTGAAGCATACCTAGATATGCTCTCGGGCATCTGTGTCAACAACTTCGGACACAAGCACCCTCAGATCTTGACTGCCTACAAGGAGCAGCTACAGAAGTACTCCTTCACGATGGTCTATGGGGAGCATGTACAGGCGCCTCAAGTCAGCTGGTCGAAGCTGATGATGGAGCAGATGCCATACTTTGATAAGGCCTACTTCTTGACCACGGGCACTGAGACTATCGAGGCGGCATGCAAGCTAGCGAAGCGTGCCACGGGTAGGTCTGAGCTCATCTCCATGTCGAGATCCTATCATGGATCTACACAGGGCTCGCTATCTCTCATGGATGATCAAGCCTTCACAGGGAGATATCGTCCATTATTGCCAGCAGTGAGGCATATCAGATTTGGAGATGTAGATGATCTAGATCGGATCACGAGCGCTACGGCAGCTGTCGTCAGTGAGGTGTATCAGTCGGCTACAGGCATCACGATACCTGAGGCTGATTATCATCGTGCACTGCGTGCGAGATGCGATCAAGTTGGTTCGCTTCTGATCTATGATGAGATCCAGACAGGATTTGGGCGGTGCGGAGAGCTCATGGCGCATATGCAAGTCGGAGTAGAGCCAGATTTGCTCTGCTTGGCGAAGGCGATGGGCGGAGGATTGCCGGTGTCGGCCTTGCTCGGTTGTGCTGAGCTCTTGGATCAACTCACGCACGACCCAGTCTTTGGACATATTAGTAGCATGGGAGGTCATCCGGTCTGTATGGCCGGCGCGGTGGCAGCACTGCGATTGCTCGTCGAGACGGACTTGATGGAGGCATCGAGGGCTAGAGCTGAGCAGTTCGCAGTAGGATTGGATCAGTCTAGATTATCTGGCTTTCGCCAAAAAGGACTTTACATGGCACTCGAGCTCGAGACAGCCGAGCAACTCAATCATGTGATGGAAGAGCTGTACAATCAGAAAGTACTGGCTGGTCGCTTTTTTTTCAATGATAGAGCCTTTCGATTGACGCCGCCATTGACGATCAGTGAGGCAGAGATGGATCTAGCGATTGAGCGGGTGAACGGAGTCATTTCTGATTTTTGATTTTTGATTTTCGGATTGGTTTGAGGGTGAGCTCGGCGAGCAGGGTAATCGTTCCCGAAATGTTTGTTGACCGCGTTCCGCTTGCTTGTCGACGCTAAACTCGCCGAAAGGTGACGCACGAGAAACTAAAGGTGGTTGTCCTTGTGATGTTTGCTGTGCGCGTCCCGCGCCAGCTACCGGAAAACGTGGCTTTGGCCCCAGGGAAAACCTTTGCAGAGAAGAGCTCGGCGCAGGGAGCTGTCAGAGGCAGGCGGGCAGCGCTCGAGAAGCACACTTCCTGAGAAGGCGCTCGAGAAACAGGAGAGCGGACGGTCCACGGTCTTCGGTCCACGGTCTAGTTAACCTCATTTAACTCAGTGTCAAGAAAGTACTTCCTATCTTGTACCCATGGAAAATCGCAGAGACTTTATCAAGCAGACAGCTTCTCTCGCACTGGGAGCGGCTGGTGTGACCGGGCTTCAGGCCCAAATGCGCCAAAGCGCTATCAATCCAAGTGCCATCAGCGACATCAATATCATAGGACCCAAAGAAGGATATGCACCTCAAGTAGGTACACTTGTGTCGATGATGAACTGGATGAGAGGAGTGATTTTGCAACCTGTGTACGGGATGTCGGTCAAGGATCTTGATTATCGCCATGACGACCAGAGTGATTCGACAGGCGTCATCCTGATGCACTTGGTAGCAACTGAGCGATTCTACCAGATCAACACCTTTGAAGAAGGTGTCCACTTCGAGTCTGGTCGCAAGGGCAATCAGCTCTACAGGGCAGCTTCTAGCCTAGGAAGTGCTGGATGGAAAACCTTCAATGGCAAGGATCTTGACTATTACTTGGAGAAGCTGGAGTCCTGTCGACAGTTTAGTCTAGCGGAAATGAAGAAGTATGATGACAGTTGGCTCGAGGTGACAGATGACAACTTCTGGGAGAGTCCGACAAATAACTACTGCAAGTGGTTTCACGTCGTAGAACATGAGTCAAATCACAATGGGCTCATCAAGTACTTGAAACGACGACTTCACAGCAACTAGTCTCTCGTCATGGACCCGCGATAGGGATAGGAGAGGTCGCGTGCAGCGCGAGTCCGCAGGACGGCACCCTCGGATAGCCCGCTCGATCGCCCTAGTAACTCAGATCAGCATGCCTCTACAAAAAGAAAAGGGCCATAGCACGTCTGCTATGACCCTTGAGTCTTTGCTTATCAATATATCTTAGTCCTCAGGAGACAAGTACTTGTAGACTAAGCCTGCGAGCGCACCACCGATGATCGGCGCGACCCAAAATAGCCATAGCTGGCCAAGAGCCCATCCACCTGCAAAAATCGCCTGACTCGTACTACGAGCTGGATTGACAGAAGTGTTGGTCACTGGGATACTGATCAGGTGAATCAGCACGAGACCCAGACCGATGGCCAGACCTGCCATGCCTGCTGGAGCTTTGGAGTGAGTAGCACCAAGGATGATGATGAGAAACATGAAGGTCATCACGATCTCCGTCACTAGCGCAGCTGTCATGCTGTAGCCGCCGGGAGAGTGCTCTCCAAAACCATTGGCGGCAAATCCACCGACTTCAAATCCCGCTTTGCCTGATGCAATCAAGTAAAGGATCGCGGCACCTGCAACGGCTCCGAGAACTTGAGAAACGATGTAAGGTAACAGGTCCTTGGCATCAAATCTGCCCCCCATCCAGAGACCGACAGATACGGCTGGATTGAGATGACACCCTGAGATGTGTCCGATAGCATATGCCATGGTCACGACAGTGAGACCAAATGCCAGTGACACTCCTACAAAACCAATCCCTAGATCAGGGAATGCCGCTGCGAGTACTGCACTTCCACAGCCACCCAGGACTAGCCACATGGTTCCGATGAACTCTGCCATTAATTTCTTCATAATATTTCGTTTTAGTTTGGTAATGAAATGATATCCCTGTGAGTTGGCATTGGAGTTCACTCTCATACCATAGACCTCTGAGTATCAAACGCGTGTACTCGAGTCGTAGGCAAGGCGATCAAATATAACCCAAAACTCGAGGATCACAAAAAACTCATGAAATAATCTCTGTGGGACGGATAGCTCGCTCATCAGAGAGGAGCGCTCAAGAACCAAACAGTATCATGCGCATTGATGATACTACAATGAGGTGTACTTGTTTTTTCGCGATGATGTTTCTGCTCGGTGTGTGCGCACCGTCAACAGCACAGATGACCTTCAGTGAGATCTATGATCCTGGATCTTACTCCTCGACTGGAATTGCTGTAGCGACGGATGAGGGAGCAATCTATACCGTGAGCATAGCTCAAGGACGATCAGCGAATCAATCTCCGATCCACTTCATGAAATTTGACTTGCGAGGCGAAGTGATATGGGAGATAGAGTACAGGATCGATGCCACGGAGCTCGGTCAAGATATGCAGCGACACATAGAGTTGAGAGATGGTGCATTGCACTATATAGTAAGCCCGTCGTCAGGAGAGGATCGTGCACCTCGACGCATACTGATCAGCTTGACGGATGCCCAGCTTCTGGCTGATGATCGGCTAGAGGAGTTCACGACGAACAGAGCTTTTGTCGCTGAGACCTCCGATTTTGATATGAATGCTCAAGGTGACTACGCGATCGCTCAGTCATCGATAGACCTCCTATCAGAGAACCCGAGATTTGACGTGCTCCTTGAGACCAGTACGGATAGGCTGAGATACTCAGCGCACGACTCGGGCATCCGACAGTTTGGATCTCAGGTGGAGTGGTCGGGTGAGGATACGATCATCGCCATGGGTACAGTCTTTGTGACGGATCCCATCTATGATTCACAGCTGAGAAGATATACGGCGATCAAGACATTTGACAGGGACTTGGTCAAGCTCGATGAGATCAGGATCAGTCCCTATGGTAGCAATGATACGATCGAAGATCTCATCGAGGACTTTGTCTATAATCAAGGAAATGTGGTCTATGGTACTAGTGAATTGATCACACAGAGCAGACTTGGATTTCCCGTTATCATAGCAAGGCCTGTGGTGCGCAAGATCTCTCAAGACGGCGAAGTCGTCTGGTCTTCTAATCTCGACATTGACTCCTATCACTCCACGGACAATAGGATCAGAACCGTCCTCAGGTCACATGGTGATGAGGCGTATCTCGTGGCTGGTACATACACCAATCGAGATGATCGCTTTGACCCAGTAGATACTGTACGCTATGAGACCTTGGGCTACTTGGTGAAGCTCGATGAGGACGGCGAGATCGTGTGGAAGAGGTACTATCGGCATCCTCATCCGGATACGATTGCTACGCAAGAGATCATGGATCTGGCAAAGACCAGCGATGGTGGCTATGTGATGACCGGCGGATTCCAAAAGCGAGCACCAGAGTATCTTGACTCTATTGTGCTCAGTACTTGGCTGCTCAAGGTGGACAGCTTTGGCTGCTTGATTCCAGGCTGTCAGGAGCTGAGTACATCGACAAAGGACTTTCGTCCAAATGCTCCGCTTGATGTGCTCATATCACCCAATCCGGCGAGTGATCAAATGGTCATCTATCAGGGATCGGATGAGAGGATTCACTATCAGCTCTTGACTTCTTCGGGTCAGATCGTGGAGGAGTTTTTCCTTCAGATAGGTGGCCTGCATCAGTGGGTGAATGTGAGTCATTTACCTGCTGGGCAATACTACTTACGGATGGTAGATGAGCGTGGGAAGGTGAGGAGTCGAAAGGTGGTGATTGTGAGGTGATGTTCGTATCATTGGTGCCGTTATAAGTAATTTACATGCAACACAAAGAAGTTCACAAAATGTGGACATTTCGGGGTGGCTTATCTATATTTGTGCAGTGAAGATTAGAGTAATCAAGTGGTCTAATGTGTTATTGGCTTGTGAGAAGGACAAAACAATGCTTAAAGCATTTGAGGATTTTAGGAGGAGACTCAAGTTCGCCGATAAATGTTCAAATCCGCAAGACTTGATCATGTCATTTCAGAATAGCGATTTGATAACTTGCCCGAAGCAAAGGCAAAGCAGAGTAGTCTTCAATATTGGAAATAACAAGTATAGGATGATCTGTGGCTATTTATTTATGTCAGCAGCGACCATACTATTTGTAAAGTTCGTTGGAACCCATTCCGAATATGACAAGGTTGATTCATGTAAGGTGAACATGTTCAAATAGACGAGTAATGAAATACAAGAGAATATATAGTATTGAACAGTATAATGAGTACTGTAATAAGTTTGAAGAACTTTCAATGAGAAATTCAGATAAGTATGCAGAAGAGTTGGATTTATTAGACCTACTTATTGAGGATTATGACAATCGTCTCATTGAATCTATCGGGACAAAAGAAGATATGAATCCAGTAGAGATTCTTGAATATTTAATGGTTGAAAACAGTCTTACCAAAGCAGAGCTCGCCAGACAGCTAGGTGTTTCAAGACAATTGATTACCGAAATACTGAACTACAAGCGTAATATAAGTAAGAAGATGATATCTAAGTTGAGTGATAGATTCAAGATGCAGCAAAGTGCATTTAGCCGAGAATATAAATTGGTAAGTGACAAAGAGGCTGCCTAGAAAGGTACTGCATGTAAATAGGTAGATCACGACGATGCCGTCGATAACCACGTGTTAGCTTGATTATCCGGAGCTGAGTACGTATTTTGTATCAACAAACAGATGTGACGGCGGATCTGCGCTCCCTGTCATACGCAAATGAATATCGAATGAGATATGTGTGCCTTTTTTATTTTGTGTTGGGTTCCATAGTGTCATTTGGTCAATCATTGCGTATAGATTATGAGGTTGGTTTTGATTGTAGGTCTGAAAAATTCGGCGGGCAACATGGAGCTTGTTCGTTGCATCAAACATTGATGTATAAGTTTGATACGATCTCAGGAAATTACAGAGCATTTAAATTCATAGAGTATAAGTCATTTCGCATATGGGAGAGGGGAGGTTTCGGTATGAATCTCGAGAAGGACAGTGTACGAATTATTACTTTAGGTAAGGTAATGCAGAGTGAGCAGTTTGACGAATTAGTAGGTCTTATGAGAGAATTGGATGATTCTATACCTGACGGCTCAATTCTTTTGAAAGGCGTAAGGTATAAATCGCTTCGGGCTAATTTAAAAATTTTTAACGTCTCGGAAGACGATATCTCAAAACTAGAGAAGAGCCTAGTTGATAGAGATATGTCAGAAGAAGATTTATTGACTACCGTGAGTAAGAAGTTACTAGATGTAGGCCAATGTGGCGTCCTAAGCTCTGTAGTCGAGAATCTTAAGGTGACAGTTGATAATAGGAAAGAAATATTCGTGCTAACACAAGATTCGCCAGGTGGGCTAAATGTTACTTGGCAGCTACAGGAAGATAAGTTTCCAAATTGTTATCTCATACCTGGATTGAATTCATTGATCTCTGAATGGCTACCAAAACGCATGAGAGTTAGGCGTAAGCTCAAACTATATTCAAGAGGAAATCGAATGATTGCACTATTGAATGAATTGGAATCAGCGCACAACTCGTTAGATCACCACCACGAGTAATAACAAGACTGATCTTTGCTCAAGCAAACTGCCTCCTCAACCTCGCTACAGGTATGCCCAACTGCTCCCGATACTTGGCAATGGTCCGACGGGCGATGTTGTAGCCTCGTGTCTTGAGGACCGACTTGAGCTTCTCATCGGAGAGTGGCTTGACCTTGTTTTCTTCTTCGATCACGTCTTGGAGGATCTTTTTGACCTCGAGGGTCGAGACTTCTTCTCCGCTGGTATTTTGTACGGACTCAGAGAAGAATCCCTTGAGTAGCTTGGTGCCAAACTCTGTCTGTACGTACTTGCTGCTGGCCACGCGGCTCACAGTACTGATGTCGAGACCTGTGAGCTCTGCGATGTCCTTGAGGATCATCGGTCGCAGCGTGCGCTCATCACCAGAGAGGAAGAAGTCTTTCTGGTATTGCATGATGGCGTACATGGTCTTGTATAGTGTCTGCTGTCTCTGCAATATGGCATCGATAAACCAGCGTGCGCTATCGATCTTCTGCTTGATGAAGAGTACTGCTTCCTTTTCTTTTTTGCTGACGCCTTGCTCTTTCTTCTTGTGATTGAAGGAGCGTAGCATGTCTGCGTAGTAACCGTTGACACGGAGATCTGGTGCATTGCGACTCTCGAGGCTGAGGACGAGCTCTCCTTCGCGGTTTTCCACGATGAAGTCTGGGATGACATATTGTGTACGCTGGTCCTTGGTCTCGGCGTAGGCACTGGCAGGCTTTGGATTGAGCTTGAGGATCTCATCGAGTACGCCTTTGAGCTGATCTTCTGTGAGATCAAGTCCTCTTGCCAGTTTTTCATAGTGCTTCTTAGAGAATGCATCGAAATAGTCTTCGAGGATTGCTTCTGCTCTTCTTTTTCGCGTCAGCGTCCCGTTTCCATGTATATCCTCTTGGATCTTGTGTCTGATCTGTATGAGCAAGGCTTCTTGTAAACTTCTCGCACCGACACCTCTGGGCTCGAAGAGCTGGATGATGTGAAGGATCTCGTTGACCTCAGACTCAGTGACATCCATATTGTGGGCAAATAAGATATCATCGCAGATGCTCATGGGCTCTCGGCGAAGGTATCCATCACCATCTATACTGCCGATGATCTGCAAGGCTATCAGTGTCTTGCGATCATCATTGATCTCCAGCATGCCCCACTGCTGCTCTAGAAAATCATGGAAGCTGCTGCGATATTCTGCCTGTGGACGGTCAATCTCCTCTTTGCTGTGATCCTCAAGATTGTATGTATTGTAAGACATGGGATCTTCATCGATGTACTCATCTATGTATTCGTCGAGCTCAAAGTCGGCCTCCTCCTGGGTGATCTCCTCATCCATATCGGACTCTTCCGAGTCACGACCGAAGTCATCCATCTCATCTTCTGACTCGCCTTCTTCTAGCACTGGATTGGCTTCCAATTCTTCCTTGATCCGCTGCTCAAGATTGAGCGCAGGGATCTGCAGCAGTTTCATGAGCTGGATCTGCTGTGGAGAGAGCTTCTGGAGCTGTTGTTGTTTGAGCTTTTGCCTAAGCATCTGTCTATCTTGCTTTTATAAACAATATCTTTCTTGCCTAGGTTCTTTAACTTCGCTCAGATTTCGGTCATTCTACATTCGAAGTTAAGTATAAATCCATTACATATTAAAGATTTATTTAATATGTTAGAAACTACAGCACATGATTGACGCACGAATAAGCCAATTGAGACAGTGGATGAAGGAGCACAGTATCGATGCTGTCATCATTCCTAGCCAAGATCCACATCAGAGTGAATATGTACCTGATCGCTACAAGGGACGTGAGTGGATCAGCGCATTCACGGGTTCTGCTGGTACGGCTATGGTGACACTTGATCATGCAGGAGTATGGACGGATGCGAGGTATTTTCTTCAGGCAGAAGAAGAGTTGGCGAGCTCAGAGTTTGTGCTACACAAGCTGCAGGTGCAGAATATGCCGGAGTACATCACTTGGATGCACAAGCATTTGCCGGAAGGCGCGACGATCGCCATGGATGGGAATGTGCTTTCGCACAAACAGCATGGCTTTTACCTCAAGCACTTTGCCAAGAGCAAGTTTGAGTTTCGCTATGACATGGATCCGCTGGCAGAGATCTGGCCTGATCGCAAAGGGTGGCCCGGTGATGCAGTATACACGCATGATGTAGCCTTTGCAGGCAAATCTAGGGCTGATAAGTTGTCGGAGATCCAAGATGCAATGCGAGAGCAGAAGGCTAGCTGGCATCTTGTCACACCGCTGGACGCTGTGGCCTGGACACTCAATCTCCGCGGGTCCGATGTCAAATGCAATCCTGTCTTTATGGCTTACTTGCTTATTGGGCTAGAGAAGAGTTTCCTTTTTGTAGATGAGAGCAAGTTGCCAGCGGAGATCAAGACTGCACTGGCTCAAGACCGGGTAGAGATCAGACCGTACGATGATATTGAGCGGGCGTTGGGTGCACTCGATGCTACTGATACAGTGCTGATCGATCCGCAGTATGTGTGCATCAAGCATAGCAATCTACTGAGCAAAGAGCAGCTACTCATCGGCAAGACGATTCCGATGTGGAACAAGGCCATCAAAAATGATACGGAGATCCAGCACTTCCGAGATGTGATGCCCAAGGATGGTGTGGCCATCTTCCGCACCATGCGCTGGCTGCATGCCTCACTCGCTGCAGGAGAAGAAGTACGAGAGCATGATGTGTCTCTCAAGCTAGCAGAGAATCGGGCAGCGATGGGCAACTACGTCGGCGAGAGCTTCGATGCGATCGTGGGCTACAAGGGCAATGGAGCAATCATACATCACAAACCGCCCACTGAAGGCAGTGCGCAGATCAAGCCGGAGGGTATGTTGCTCATCGATAGCGGCGGACAATACCTGGATGGTACGACAGATATTACACGGACTTTTCATCTCTCCGAGCCAAGTGCAGAAGAGAAGAAGGCTTACACTCTGGTACTCAAAGGACATATCGCATTGGCGAAGGCTAAGTTTCCCAAGGGCACGAGAGGTATACAGTTGGATACACTTGCTCGTATGCACCTCTGGTCTGCTGGGCTCAATTATCTCCACGGTACTGGTCATGGTGTTGGCTTCTTTATGAATGTACATGAAGCCCCGCAGGGATTTGCCAATTCTCTCGGTGAGCGTGGGACGACAGTGATGCAACCAGGTATGGTCTCTTCCAATGAGCCCGGCTACTATAAGGATGGCGCTTTTGGGATCCGCATCGAGAATCTCGTGGTCTGTAATGAAGATGCCGATGGCTTCTTGAGCTTTGAAGATCTCACGGTCTATCCCATGGAGGCAAAACTGATCGATGAGAGTCTACTGGAGAGTGCAGAGATTGCTTGGCTCAAGGACTATCATGAGACGGTCTATGCCAAGATGTCTCCACTCTGTACGGCAGAGGAGAAGGAGGAGTTGAAGGTCGCTTGCGGTTTGTGAGCCCCAAGCGACTGAAGGATCTTGCGTCGTCATGTCATTTGGACATCTGCTTCTAGAATTGTGCAGGGAGTGTTTTCCAAGTTGAGTGCTACTTCATTTTCCTATCCAAGCTATTCATCAGAGATGCCTTGGTCTGATAATTTGCCTTGATGCAAAGTATCCAAAGATCAAGAAGTCCAGAAGGAAATTTTGCAGTGCTCCCTTGTCGCACATGCAAACCGCTGATCAGACTAGAGCTGCATGCTTTCATCCGAGTCAAATCTTAGCTCAAGTGCGTCGTTCTTGAAAGAGAAGCTGCGACTCGGATCGCAATTCCGCTCAGCTGACAGCTATTTCTATATGGACTTCGGTCAACTACCAAAAGCTAGGAGTGCAGTGCGATGAGGGCTTTGAGTATAGCCATAAGTGCCTGAGGGAAGACAAAGCTTTTGGTTCCATTTGTTGCAATCACAAAAAGTACGAAGGCTTGGATTGGAGATGATATTAAGGCTTTCACCAGCATGCTAAGATCTGAGCAATCAAAAAGGATTTGCTGGTCAAGATACTTTACATTGCTGAAGTCAAAAGCCTTCGAAACCAAAGGGCTGAACTCAAGTAGTAGATACAAAGTCCGGTCATGTAAATGCGGGGAACTAATCCCCAAGAATTATCAAAAATTGACTTTACTTTGCGCCAAAATCAGACGACATGTCAGAAATCGAAAATGCCGGACGGAAAGGAAGTTGTTTTGGATTGGTGCTTGTAGCCATCGTAGGATTGGTCTTGCTTCTGATCTATGTCTACCACCATTCTGGCAACGCAGCTCCACTCGGCTAGATTCCAGGTCATCCATTCAGTATCCCCATAAAAAAAGACCGCACTTCTCAGTACGGCCTTCTTTACAAGTTTCACTTGTTGTTTTGGTTACTTCTTGAGCAGATCTCTGATCTCTGCTAGGAGTTCTTCTTGGCTTGGACCTGCAGCTTCGTCTTCCGCTGGCTTCTTGGTCTTGTTGTATGCCTTCACCATCATAAATAGGACAAATCCTACGATGATCAGATTGATGATCGAGTTGATCCACGCACCATAGCGAATGGCATTCTCTGCTTTTGTCACAGTACCATCAGCTCCTACCTCAGCAGCCGACAGTACATACTTCATATCAGCAAAATCCAGTCCACCGGCAAAGTTTCCTACGATTGGCATCATGATGTCATTGACGAAGCCATTGACCACGAGCCCTACGGCACCAGCCAAGATCACTGCCACTGCGAAGTCGATCACATTTCCCGTGAGGATAAACTCCTTAAATTCTTTTAACATAGCCCTTGATTTTTGATTAGTTTACGTGTTTATTGTTGAAAATCAGCGCACAAGATATCTAATTATTTTAATATGACAAATTGTACATCCCTTAGATTTGTCAAATAATTTCAGAGATACATGAATCAGATCGCAGTCATTGGCGCTGGTACCATGGGGCGGGGCATCGCACAGTTAGCCGCTATCCATGGACATGATGTCATTCTGGTAGATCAATCAGAGCAGGTGCTAATCGATGCTAGAGACAAACTTGACTACTTCATCCAGCGACTAGCCGCCAAGGGCAAACTCAGCAATGAGGATGCAGTGGCAGCTTTTGGTCGGTTGCATTTCACATCAGAGATGTCTGCCATCGAGGGATCTGACCTTGTGATCGAGGCCATCATTGAAAATCTGGAGATCAAGCAAAAAGTATTTCGCCAGATAGAGTCGCTTGTTAGTGATGATTGCATCTTGGCGAGCAATACTTCGAGTCTCTCCATCACGTCGATAGCATCGTGCCTCGAGGATCCGAGTCGCTGTATTGGCATGCATTTTTTCAATCCTGCTCCACTGATGAAGCTGGTCGAGCTGATCCCTGCGATTCAATCCGATCACGGATATATCAAGCGAGCGGATGATCTGTTGGACGGTTGGGGAAAGACCACTGTCGTCGCCAAGGATACTCCTGCTTTCATTGTGAATCGTATTGCTAGGCCGTTTTACAGCGAGGCTATGCGCATTCACGAAGAAGGCATAGCGGAACCAGCGACGATTGACTGGGCGATGAAGGAGATTGGTGGTTTTCGCATGGGGCCATTTGCTCTTATGGACTTCATCGGCCATGACGTCAATTACAAGGTGACGGAGACGGTCTTTGAGGCATTCTACTACGACAAGCGCTACATCCCGAGCTTCACGCAGAAGCGACTGGTCGAAGCGGGCTATCTTGGTAGGAAGTCGGGAAGAGGATTCTATTCCTATGAGACTGAGGACCAAATGCCTGAAGCCAATCAAGACCATGAGCTGGGCCAAGACATCGTAGATCGTATCCTGGTCATGCTCATCAATGAGGCTGCTGAAGCTATGCTATTTTCTGTGGCGTCTCGAGACGATATCGAGTCGGCCATGACACTCGGCGTCAACTATCCCAAAGGACTCTTGGCCTGGGCTGAAGATATTGGATATCCCAGATGTGTGTCACGACTCGATGCCCTTCACGATCGGTACCGTGAGGAGAGATACCGATGTAGTGCTTGGCTACGGGATCAGATGTAGCATCGCTTTCTAGCGCTTCGAGATTTTTTGGTCGATGATTTGGGGCCTTTCGGCCAAATGAGTCGAGGATCCTAGGGGACTGTTAATTAGTTTGTGCTCACACTGTAGCTCTTGTAACTTCGGCATGTCCCGAATCGTATTTTCCAAGAAGTCCAATCATACCACAATGAAACATCTATTCTTGATCAGTTTGTTGACGCTTCCCATTTTGGCGAAAGCCCAAGTCAACTACAGCGAAGACATAGCTCCCATCATCTACGACAAGTGCACCACCTGCCACAGACCTGGAGAAGTCGGTCCTATGCCTTTTACCAGCTACGAAGAAGTCTCCGCATGGGCTGGAATGATTGAGTATGTTACTGATATCGAGTATATGCCGCCTTGGCCACCTGACCAGGACTTCAGTCAGTTTCTCAATGAGCGAGCTCTCAGTCAAGAGGAGATAGACTTGATCTCGGAGTGGGTTCAGGCTGGTACTCCTCAAGGTGATCCTGCGCTCGAGCCAGAGTTGCCGGTGTTTTCTAGCGGTTCTCAGATCGGCACACCAGACCTAGTCTTGGAGATGGCGCAAGCCCACGAGATAGAAGGTAATAATCGCGATGACTATCAGGTATTTGTGATTCCGACAGATTTTGATGAGGACAAGGAGATTGCTTCGCTAGAGTTCAGACCTGATAATAATCGAGCCGTACACCATGTGCTCATGGCTTATGATATCACTGGCACGGCGCGCCAGTTGGACGCGGCGACTCCTGAGTATGGATATTATTCCTTTGGGGACTTTGGATTTGATGAGGCTGTGTGGTACTCTTTCGTCTATGTGCCAGGCATACAGCCTTTGGTGCTGCCAGAAGGTATCGGGGAGCTTCTTCCTGCGGGAGCTGATCTTCTGATCCAAGTGCACTATGCACCACTTCCTACAGATGAGACGGATCAGTCCAAGATCAATGTGTTTTTTAAGGAAGAGTCTGATCCCATCGAGCGTGTCGTGCAGACTGGAATCACGCTGCCGGGTAATCTGCCAGGCGGTTGGAATTCTTTTGTCCTACCGCCCAATGAGATTAAGCAGTTTGAGGCGACAAGTGTCAATGAAGACCTCTTCACGTACTTCCCGGGCATCGACTATGATATCAGCTTGATCAGTGTCTTTCCTCACTCACATCTTCTGGGTAAGTCCTACGAGATATTCGTGGTGTCTCCGGCTGGTGATACCATCAACTTGATCAAGATCCCTGAGTGGGACTTTAACTGGCAAGGCACCTACGTCTTCCAAAATATGCAAAAGATTCCTGCAAATTCTACCTGGATTACCCGAGCATCCTATGACAATACGGCTAGCAATCCCAACAATCCGAGTAATCCTCCGAGGACAGTGTTTTGGGGAGATGGGACCAATGATGAGATGCTGGTGAATTTCATTCACTATGTACCCTATCAGGAGGGAGACGAGGATATCGACCTTGGTGGTGGGATCAATACATCTACCTACACCGCAGTGTCTCCGACACGCAGTGAATTTCAAGCCATCACACCCAATCCGAGTGAAGGAAACTTCAGCTTACGATTTGAACTGCAGAAGTCGGAGCAACTACACTTTGAGCTGGTGAGTCTAGATGGTAGATTTCTCAAGACGCTACGTGCAAGGGCTCACTATGATGCTGGAGAGCATGTCATCACGGCAGATGCTGTGGACTATCTCGGAGGGAGCTATATCGTACGCATGGTCGGAGAGAACTATTCTCTCGTCGAGAAAATAATCCTACAGAGATGACCCGAGTCTTGCTGATCATTTGCCTGCTGCCGCTCTTGATTTCTGCTGACGTCAAGGACTCCGAAAGTGCAGAGCACTACTCTGTCTACATCTTTATGGCAGAGTCATGCAGGATCTGTGAGTACTACTCTATACAGCTGCGCGAATTGCATGAGGAGTATGCTGATGAAGGTTTAGACTTCTACGGTGTATTTCCCAATCGAAAATCGAGTCTAGAGACTGTCACGGCCTATAAAGAAAAGTATGATCTGCCCTTTGAGATGATTGTAGATCGATCCCAAGAGATCACCGAGCGGTATGATGCCAGAGTCACTCCAGAGGTCGTAGTGGTCGAGGATGAGAGTCAGGCAGTGATCTATAAGGGTCGTATCGACGACGCCTACTATCGCGTAGGTCGTCGCAGACAGGTGTCTCAGACATCAGAGCTCAGAGATGTACTAGAGGCATTGAGATCAGAGCAGTCATCATCGATCGAGTGGCAAGAAGCTATCGGATGTGTGATCACCCGATCCAAATCCTAGACACTACCAACTTTTCCTTTTGGGAATTTTTCTGTGTCTGGTGACATTTTAGCTATATTCCGTCTCCAAAATAGAGAAGGTCTGATCAGCTATGTATAGAAGAACAAATCCATCATATGGGGGAGGCTATCCTCCGAGACGCACAAGACGCAGAAGAGGCGGTGGCCTGATCATCGCACTGGTTTTCGTGGCCTTTGCACTTTTCCGCTATTTTAGCAATACCCAGTATAATGAGATTACTGGAGAAAAGCAGCAGATCGGTATGAACGTCGAGCAGGAGATTGCTCTAGGTCTGCAAAGTGCACCAGCCATGATCCGTCAGCACGGCGGTCTCTATCCCGATCAAGAATTGCAAAATCAACTCAAGCAGATCGGGCACAATATCGTGCAGAACAGTGATGCTAGGAATAGCAAGTACCGCTATGACTTTCATCTCCTTGCAGATCCCCGTACGGTGAACGCATTTGCCCTGCCTGGTGGTCAGATTTTTATCACACAGGCATTGTATTCCCGTCTGGAAAATGTAGATCAACTTGCTGGTGTGCTCGGTCATGAGATCGGTCACGTAGTTGGCCGTCATAGTGCACAGCGTGTAAGCAAGCAGCAGTTGGCCAAGGATCTGACCGGTGCAGCCGTGCTTGCCACCGGTGATTACGGTACGGCACAGGCAGCACAGATGATTGCCAATGTCGTCAATATGAAATATGGTCGCGGTCATGAGCTGCAGAGTGATGACCTCGGTGTGAGATTTATGATCCAGGCAGGGTATGATCCCCACGCACTCAAGGATGTGATGCGTATCCTGAAGGAAGCATCTGGTGGTGGTCAGCGCCAACCTGAGTTTTTCTCGACACATCCGGATCCAGAAAATCGTATTGATAAGATCGAAGCCGCCATCAGTAGGTACGGTGGTTAAGTTGAAATGATCTCAATAGGTTTCTAGACGAGAATGCGGTGACGCCTTTTCATTGCCTACTTAATTGCAGTATATAGGGTAGCGCAAGTAGCATGACAAAGCTCAAAGCTTAACACTTTGAGACATGTGGGCTTGGCTACCTTTGCAGCTCTCAACGATGAGGCACCTATTCGTCTTTATTTTGGCGTCAGCCATACGGCTATTTTCTGTCCTATCTGCGCAGATGGACTGTTCTACAGCAATAAATCTTGATATCGCTGAGACCGGTATGGCTTGTGTCTCCGGTATGCGCACTGCAGATAGTGAGCGCGATGACAATCCAGATTTTATCGATCCATGTGGTGGGGCTGGCAATGCAGATGAATTTTGGTGGGGGCGATTCACTGCAAGGAGTGATATGACATACTTTCAGCTCTGGGACATCAGTAATGATGCCGTGTCCATGATTGTCTATGAAGGTGACTGCACATCTCTCACGGATATTGTCTGTATCGATGATCTGCGAGATCGAGGGATGCCAGCCAGCTACGAGATCAATACTGTTGCTGGCCAAGATTATTTCGTTCTTTTTCAGCATGATAGCCGTTTTGACTTGGATTTTTGTCTCTTTGATTTGCCAGATCAATCAGATCGAGATTTTTGTGATGAAAATCTCTCGTTTGAGTCGGGTAGCTTGTTTGGGTGGCAGCGTACGGCAGGTAGCTTTCATTTTGAAAATAATTGCCCCGACGCAGGTGAAGTATGGGATTTTTTTCAGGGAAATGTTGGTGAGCCGCGTTTTGAATTATTGTCCAAATCGTACGATCCTTTTGTGGGACCACTACTTCCCCGAGTTTGGCCTGAAGGTGGTCGTCATTCCCTTCGCATTGGTAGCGATGAAGGAGACACTGATCAACAAAATTCTACGACAGTAGTAGGTGATCATGCAAGTGCTGAGCAGGCCCAGCAGTGTTTTACTGTCACAGAAGAGAATGCTGGATTTGGATTTAGCTACGCGGTAGTGCTAGCTCAGTCAGAGCACTTTGATAGGGAGCAACCATTGTTCGAAGCGTTTTTTACGCGAGGAGAAGATACGCTAGACTGCGGTCAGTACGAGTTGTTTGTAGGGGATGGTTATACCCAGTTCAGCGAGTCTCCTGTCAATGATGAAATTCTTTATTCATACTGGCAAGTGATCTCGACGGATCTGTCCGCCTACGTCGGAGATGAAGTATGTGTACATTTCAGAGTGCACGACTGTGAGGTGACTAATTCGATGTCATCCATTTTTGTTTCAATCGTCCAGGATAATGCTCCGACAGATTCGATCTTTTTGGAGTTTTCTACGGGCGATGAGATTATTTTCGATCAAGGGTTTTTTGAAGAGGTTGATACGCTTGATGCAATCGCTACGATCACTGGTGCAAGTTCATTGATTTTTGATGGACAAGTGGTCGTCCTAGATCCGAGTGAGATCTATCTCGTGAGCGATCGAGGAATCTATCTCGATGGGGAATTAATCTTTTATTGGGGCACGTGCAATCATCGATTTGGGGCGCACTGGATTTATGCTTATGTAGATACTTATTGTGAATCCATAGAAATACTCCAAGAAGAGTTTTGTGCCAATAACGATGAGATCGTTTTATGTGCCCCAGAAGGCTACACTGAATACGAGTGGATTTCTGGTCCCAATCTTCCTGCTGACACGAGACAACAATGCATTACAATTACCGATCCAGAGGAAGGGCAAGTCTATGAGGTATCGATGCTTTCGGTCACGACAGGCTGTCGCATAACAAGAGATATCGAATTGCAATTTATTCCTTTTGAGATTGAAGGCGATACGAGCATTTGCTTAGGTACAGGATCGACAGATTTAGGCGTAAGCCTGATGACAGATATGGGACCGTATTTTTATCAATGGAATACTGGGTCTATGGATAGTGTAATCACTGTCGACGCTCCTGGTGAATACAGTGTGCTGGTGACGAATACAAGAGGGTGTGAATCCATGCAGACGATTGAGGTCCGTGAGTCGCAATTGGCAATTAGTTGTGAAGAGCAGTCTCCGAGTTCGGATCCGGGTAGCTCTGACGGTGTCATCAGGATCGAAGTCACGGGAGCCATCGGGCCAGTGACACTGCGCTATGTAGGGCCGCGCGAAGGTGAAGTTATCAGCTCAGAAAATGATGTCATTATCATTGGTCTACAATGCGGGGTATACAATATCATTGCCGTGGATGAAAGTGGATGTGAGGCGACTTGTACCGTAGGGGTCAACTGTGGGAATTGTGGATTTGATGTCGTAGTCACTTCGCTCAATAGCTGTGAGGACATGTGTGGAGGTCAAGTGATACTTGAGGCGACAGGGGATAATAATTTTCTCTGGCCAGATGGGTCAGTGGATAGTGCAAGATCAGATCTCTGTGCAGATGCTTATGCTGTGACTGTATCACGGGCCAATTGTCAAGAGATTATTTTTCTTGATGTATTTAGTGATCCTGTTCCAGAGATTATTTTGGATGATGTAGATATTCTGAGCTGCGAGCAGGAGACTATCACACTCAGAGGCATGGGGCAAGACTTGTTGACGTCTTTTTGGATAAATATAGATGGGGATACGATATCCAGGACTGAAGAGGTCATGGTCTCCGCAGCGGGCATGTATACATATCTACTCGTAGATCCCTCGACCCTGTGCATGTCGGATAGTACGATTGAGGTCTTAGCTGATCGAGATACTCCTCGCGTGGACGCTGGCCTTGATCGAGCTTTGGCCTGTGATATGGATGAGATCAATATATCACTGAGTGGTGCACTGGATCAAAACCTGTTCTACGACTTGATGAGTCTCGATGGACATGCCATCTCTCAGTCTTCTGCACGAGAATTTCAAGTTACAGAAGCGGGGATTTATGTCGCTGAAGTGGTGAATACGGACAATGGTTGTCGCTCTACGGATACGGTTGTTGTTTCGGCAGAGGCGATTATTGAGGCATTTTTTCAATTGGTACATCCAGAATGCATCGGAGCGGCCGGCATACTGATCCTAGATAGTCTCGTGGGAGGATCAGAGCCATATGAAATTTTTATTGATGGAGTGAATATTCCGATCGGTGATTCGATTTTTGATTTGGAGATCGGGCTATATGAATTGATGATTATGGATGACGGAATGTGCAGTGTGGAATATGATATCAATATCGAGCCGTCAGAAAATTCGCTGAATCTATTTGCAAGCAGTACGAGTCCTGTGTGCCCTGATGACACCCTCGGGTCTATAGCCATTGATAGCATTTTTAATGCTGTTGAGCCACTAATGTACAGTCTCAACGGTGAGATCGTAACGGACTTGAGCGTATTGAATAATTTGATTGCGGGGCGTTATTTTTTGGAACTGATGGATGATCGTGGATGTCTTGATACTCTCACGCTCAGCATACAAAATGCTAGTCCTCTTTCATTAAATCTAGGTCCCGATATTTTTCTAGAAGAAGGCGATGATGTCCTACTAGTACCCACTATTATCGGCGCTGATTCCTTTATGAGCATTTCCTGGAGTCCATCGAGTGGACTAGACTGTACTGACTGTCTTGAAGTGACGGCAAGTCCTACAGAAAGTGTGATTTATCAACTTGATCTGATCAGTGCGAATGGATGTCTTCTGACCGATAGTATCCGTATTATTTTGCGTGCCTCACAGGACGTCTACATTCCCAATATATTTTCACCAAATGCAGACGGCATCAATGACGTCTTCGAGATCTTCACGGAGGATGAAGCTGCACAGGTCAGATCGATGCAGATTTATGATCGCTGGGGTTCCATGGTATTTGAGGCAGAGGGCTTTCGCCCAAATGAAACGGTGATAGGATGGGATGGAATGTTCAAAGCGCAGTTGTCTCCAGTAGGTGTCTACAGCTATAGCATCGAGATCGAATTCAGTGATGCGAGCGCGGAGAGATATACAGGTGATCTTACCCTGATCCGCTAGATAGTCAACCCAATTCCTGCATTAGGAAATTTTATTGACTATAGTTGTAGAGATAGACTGCCGATTATCAATGACTTGTGCTGATTAAATGGAGTGAGTTGCCTGGGCCTAATGCAGGAATTGGGTTATAAGGCTGATGGCTATTTTCCTAACTTCACCCTATGATCTATTCTTATCAAGGCGTGATTCCCGTCATTCATGAATCATCTTATGTTCATCCTCAGGCTACCATCATTGGGCAAGTGACCATCGGCGCCAAAGTATTTGTCGGTGCAGGTGCTGTGCTACGGGGAGATATGGGTGAGATCATTCTTATGGACGGGTGCAATGTTCAAGATAATTGTGTCTTGCACATGTTTCCAGGGATCAGGGTACTCGTCCATGAAGATGCTCACATCGGACATGGTGCTATTATCCATGGGGCAGAGTTGGGCAGGAATTGCCTCATCGGGATGAATGCCGTCATCATGGACGATGTAGTCGTCGGTGAGGAAGCTATCATCGGAGCACAAAGCTTCGTGAAGAGTAAAATGAAAATTCCCAGGAGAAAACTCGTCGTGGGTAACCCGGCCAAAATCGTCAAAGACGTGAGCGATGAGATGATCTACTGGAAGTCAAGAGGTACTGCCATCTATCAGAGCCTTCCGGCCAAATATCAAGACAGCTGCAAAGTCGTCGAAGCTCTGCGCGATCCAAGCGCGCAACTTAAGCTCAATCGTGAAGACTATATGATCTGGAAGGATACTCAGACAGATGCGTCGTAAGCCTCTTGTATCCAGCCCTTGACCTCCTGATCGACATCCTTGACGGATTCAAGACGCACCCTATGAGTGCACATGCTACCAAATGGTCCAGAGTCTTCTAGTCTTCCCTCGATCGCTCTATCTTTTATTTTGAGACCTAGGTCGATTCTTTTTTTTGTGGCTGGTTTGATCAGTGCAAATTGTTTTTTACGGATGTAGCTTACACTTCCTTTTTTAGGAGACACTTGGACGTCATCACCAAGACTGATCAAAAAACCGTGAAGTGCATCATAGATTGGCTTGAGACTTTCTTTGCCTTGGTATTGGAGACTGACGAGATCGGTATCTTGTTCCTGAAGTGAGATGGCATCACTGGCTCTTGACTTATGAGCGACGAAATTGGCAAAGCCATAGGTGAAGCCATGCTCTGACTTGAGATGATCTATGATCGCTTTGTGTTTTTCTATTCCACTAGCTTTTACGACTTTGATCCAGTGATCGAGTGGTTTCCCTGTTTTTTCGAGGAGTCCTTTTTCCATATTTTGCTATGGTTGTATTGCAACATACCAAAGCTAAGAAATAGTATCGGATCACAACTTGAGGCCTGATGTTTCGATTACAGAAAAAGCAACTTGGTTAGATAAACCTTGTCTGCAGTAAATATTTTACAATAATATATGCCTGTGGGAAATGTCCATTCTGTCAAACGAATTTGTCCTTGATCTACAAGGGCATTCATCATTAACTTTCCATTTATATTAATGATAGACGCCTGTCCTGATATATCTCTGGATAGATATAGGGTCTGGCCCGTACGAAGGGGATTGGGATAGATGTTGAGCTGTGTGTTCTCCTCGTAATCTGTGCTAGTGCTAGTCACATCTTGGACCACGGTGTCTACCGTATGCATGGCTATATTGGTGAAAATGGGTTCATTGAGATCAAAGTAAATTGCAGCCTGGTTGAGAATTGTACTAGGCAGAGGGAGATCAGGGTAGTGGTCTATTTGAAAGCTGAAGAAACCGTGTGACTCGGGCTCATTTGCTGTACTATCAGGGAGATATATGTTTTCATAGGTCACTCGAATGATCCCATCTGGAAGTACTTCAAACTCTGAACTATGGGATGACTCGATCTGAGAAATTGTTCGTGGATCCAGGTTATGCCCTAAGGTGTCAATCAGTCTCACACAAAATGCAGTATCCGTGCCGGTATTCTGAAATCTGATAGTATAGTCTAGTGTAGTTCCAGGAGCTATGGCATGGTCGGCACCTATGCCTTGGGGCTGGACTAGTTTATCATTGGGGTCAAATGAATTGACACTTTCGATGCATAAAATATCGAGATGATGATCCAAGTCGTCTTCAGGGTAATCCAATATATATCCTTTGGAATACTCAGGTCCTGGACCACAGAGCTCGACATGTGCGGTCGGTCTAGATTGACCAGGATGAAATGCGACCTGCTCGGCTATAATTCTGTAGCTGCGATTGTCGGCTGGGATCATGATCATTTCACTCTGTCCAGAGTTGAGGATCACTATGCCCGAGTCAATGGACTGATGATCCGCTATGATCTGGTAACTTGTGGGAGTTTGCATGTCTTCCAGACCGTGATTTGTGATATGAAATATGATCTCATCACCGGTACATTCTCCCGATACGGCAATACTTGCGCCAGACCATCTAGGATCTATCTCATCACAATCTGTGATAGGGAAGATCTCCGCGCTCATGCAGTAGGTGGCTCTAGTGACAAGATTACAATGAGTTTCTGACCATATTTTGATTTGTCCATGGTCTCCTGGGTTGACAGTGCCAAGATCAAAACTGATCGTCCCAGAATCAATCTCGTGATATGGGTGACTACTCCAGGTGATGCTGTCTAGCGACTTTCCAAGATCGCATATGATATAGGCATCTTTGGCTGAGGTGCTACCGATATTCCTATAGTGGATCATGGTTTTTGTTGGCCGACAAGATCGGATTTTTGGGGTGTTGATATTTACTTCGAGTTTGCTGCATTCTTTCACTGCCTCTAGGAGAAAGTTGATGGAATCTCGAGGCCCAGCTCCATCCATGATATCGACACTGCTCGGTCCACTACAAAAACGAAAAACATTCTCGTCAATGAAGAGGTCAATATCATACAGACCTTCCTCGAGATAAATCCAATATTCACCATCTTCTCTTACATTGGCGTAGAATCTGACTCCGATTTCTGAGGTAAACTGAATCATGGCATGATCCAGGCTATAGTTCTGATCTATAGATGTACAGGATGACGGTGGATTTAGGAATACTTGGCCGGTAACAACTCTGTCAGAGAATAAGCCACAGTTTTCTTGGATTTTCACTGGTATTACTCCCTCATTAGTTGTGAATTCAACTGGGATGAGAGAAGAGTCAACTCGTGGAAGTGAAAGTGCACTATTTTCAGTTTCTAAGTATAAAGAAAAAAGACGACTTCCTTGAGGAAGATTTGCCCCAGCCCATCTCGCGGAAAATGCGATCACCGAAAACTTACCGAATTGGGGTGGTGGGGCGCCGATATCAGAGTCGATGAATTCCAACTCTTCATTTAAATTGGCGACTTCCATATAACTTGCGTGAGAAGTGTCCCATGATACCGTAAACTGAAGTGACCTGACGCCAGTAAAATCATTTACTAATAGGTCATATCTATTTCCGCCTTGATACGTCCAACAAAGCGACAATGTGTCTTGACATGCAACATGAGGAGTAAATATGAATATACCCACGATACTCGAAATAATTATCTGGAAAGAAATTTTCATGATACTAGGGATTAGTTACCAGGTAAATGGCATATACATTAAATGAAGTGATAATGGCTGATTTTGAAGTCTAAAAAAAAGGAGGCCCTTCGGCCTCCTTCTCGTTATACACATAGGTATACTCACGAAACGTACTACTTCATAGCTCAGTCGATGATCAACTTGGCCGTATATTTTTTATCCTTTTGGGTCAAGACCAATAGGTATAGTCCTTGCTCTATGGTCGTAGAAGACAAGTCGAGAGCCCCATCGAGGATATGTCCTTGCCAGATCTGCTTTCCTTGTAGATCGATCAACTGTCCTTCTACCGCAGCTGATGCGAGATCTAATTGGAGCAGATCATCTGGGCTGGCAGGATTGGGATAGACATGGAGCTTCTGTACTCGACTTGCTTCATTGGTGCTGACTAGAACTTCCAAGAAGTCAATCACCACAGTGTTGAGAACCTCATTGGTATATATGGGTGGATTATAATCAAAGTAAATAGCGGCATCATTTCGGATTGGTAGAACCTTCTCTTCAAAGTCACGATGATCGATCTCAAAGCTCACAAATCCTTCGCTGGCAGCCAGATTCACATTGCTGTCGGGTAGATTGATTTCGTCGAAGACGAATCTCAAAATGCGCTCTCCATATAGTTCCATTTTTACATCATGGCTAGAGACGATGTGACTGATCGTATTCGGATCTAGATCTGCTTGTAGCGTATCGATAATGACAACTCTATATGCCGTATCGGTACCAGTATTTTGGTATCTGATCGTATAGTTGAGACTGGTCTGTGGAGCGATCTTGAAATCATCTTGGAAGCCGCGAGGATAACTGAGTTTGTCATTTGGGTCGTAGCTGCCGACATTTTCTTGGCAGTGAATATCTACTTCCGGATTGTCATCATTAGTGGCAAATTGAGTGACAAATCCCAATGAGTGTTCTACACCATTACCACAGAGCTCAATGGCCTCGGTAGGATGATCTTCACCGGGGTGATTGGCTACCTGATCTACGATCACTCGATATGTAGCGCCATCTGCAGATATTGTGATGGTCTCAGAATCACCTGCATTCAGAAGGATGTCGTTTTCAGCATATCGCTGATCATCTCTCAGGACTATGGCCTTGACACTTTCTGTCATGTCATGATCGGTACTATTGCTGAGCTCAAATACAAGCTGATCATCTTGACAACTTGCCTCGAGTGAGACACTTGCACCGCTCCAAGTAGGCGGGATTTCTCGACACTCACTGCTTGGATATATTTTCGCTGTGCTGCAGTGGGTGGCACCAAACTGAGCATCACATGATAGACTTGCCGTAAAACTGATGATGCCAAAGTCCAGTGCGTTGATATTTCCAAGATCAAAGCGATAGAGATGATCTTCTAGCTGGACAAAACTGTGGCTTGATTCAGATATGGGTTCGAAGTCTTCATCAATTTCAACATCAATATAGCTACTTATGGCTGTTGCGCTGCCAAGGTTTTGATAGCTGAGGCTAAATCTCGTAGGAAAACAAGCACGGATTCGTCCTGTATTGAGTGCCACAGACAACTCATGACAGTCATCAATGGCTTGCGCTAAAATATTGATCGTGTCTGTGGAAAAAATATCCTCTACATTGACGACGGATTGCTCAATACAAAAGTCAAAAGCCGTAGATCTGTCAACGATAGACATGCTGTATTCGCCTGGTTCGAGCCATGACCAGTATTGTCCTTCTCTATTGGTGTTGGCGATGAATGTCTGATCGCCCTTTGTAAATTGAATAACTTGATTTCCATATGGTGCATCGTCTGCGTCAATCTTACAGTCAAGGTTGCCATCCATTTGCATCCTTCCTGTGATGAGTCCTTTGTTGCTCGCAGGACAATCGTCGGATATTAATATGGTTTCACTCACACTCTCATCACCATAAGAGACCTCTGTCCCTATGGGATCAGATGAGATGAATGGCAGGGCCAAGGCCGCATTGGTGTTTTCTATCAGGAGAGAAAAGAGTACATCTCCATCATCAAGATCTTGCGGCTGTATCGTTGGGCTAAACCAAGCGAAAGTGATGATTCCTTCTTCTAGATCTGGCGTAGTACCAAAGTTGAAATTGTCAAGACCGGGCAGATCTGCAAACTGATCCAAGGCAAGAAACTGTCCAAAATCTGGATTGTAGTTAATGCTGAATTGTACAGAGATTATATTGCTGAAGTTCTTGACTTTGACGTCATATCGATCACCTCCTTGCCATTCCACACAGAGTTCGAGAGGTAGGTTTTGCGCCTCTATTTTCCCGAGGCATGTAATGCCGATAGTGAGACTGAAGAGGATGATTTTGTAAATGTGTTTCATGCTACTGTGAAGATTTTGAAGTCCACAAACCTTGCTTTGTGTGTGTTAGGTAAAAGGCTGTAAGGAAAGTGGTTTTAGATTATTTGATGATGTGTTTTGTCAGGTATTTTATCCCCGCTGTATCGGTGATGGTGATGAGATATGTGCCAGGGGTGAGATGCTGATGCTGGAGATCAAGTTTGTTTCCATTGATCGCCGATCGATAGCATGTGATGCCAAGTATATCTTGTATTTCTATGAAGCTGTTTTCGAAGTTTCGGCCAAGTGCTATAACTTCATTTCCACTCGGGTTGGGGCTTGTTAAGAGTGGCTCAATAGCCGGTGTGGCAGGAGTGGAAGTGATCACGTCAGTGATATCTTCAATGACAGTATGAAATACTTCATTGCTCATGACAGCATCTTGGTAATCGACGAATACTTCTCCAGTATTGCGTATCACAGATCCTGGACTTGTGCCTTCTTGGATTCCGATACTGTAGTGAATGCTTACGCTACTTTGATCGGGCATACTATCCCGCGGAGGGAGATTGATGACGCCAAAATCAAATTCTATGATATGATCAGAGAGAAGATCAATTTTGACATCGTGATTTGAATAAATATCTCTGAGGCTAGAAATATCTAAGAATGGACTCAGGCTGTCTCGGATCACTAAGTGGGTCAAAACTGAATCAGTTCGATTTTCAAATCGGATTTGATATTCGATCCGATCCTGTACTTGAATATATTTCTCGGCACCAAATCCTGTAGGAAAAGACATTTTGGCGAAAGCCTCAATCTGATCCACGCTTGCCTGATTATCTATATCTCGATAGCGCTCGACATCATCTTCGCTGTACTGAGCGATGTATGTACGGGAAAAGTCACCAGATTGATTGCGACCACATCCTTCTACAGCAATCGTCGGTCGGCTCTGACCAGGATGATTTGCCACTTGCGGAATCTTCATGCGCCATGTGCTTCCGAGTCCTTCAAATGGTAATTCAAGACGATCTCCAGCTCCGAGATCCACATCTCGAATAAATCCACCTAGATCATCCTCGAGAATGATTCCTTCGAGGGCGGTGGTCATGTCTGCAATGCCATCGTTGGTGACAATAAATATGACGGAATCATTGCGGCACTCTACATCAAGACTGAGGCTCGCACCTGACCAATCTGGTGACTGTGGCAGGCAGTCATCATTGGGAAATATTTCGGCGACGAGACTGTGGTTTTCTGCAAGAGAGGCGGCACAGTTGGATTCCGCGCTAAAATTGATTTCACCTGTGGCACCAGGAGCAAGATCACCGATATCAAATCGATAGACATCATTTCCTAGATCTGTGAATGAGAGATCAGAGCCCAGCATACCATAATTGGCAAGGAGAGCTATCTCGATATAAGCGTCAGGCGCTATGGCAGTGCCTTGATTTTGATACTGTATGAGAAAGTTGACTTCACTGCACTGTAGGGCGGCTTCACTTGTGAGTTCGAGCTTGAGCTCAGGACAGGCATCAATTACCTGATATAGGATGTCTAGACTATCGCGCTCCGCATCTTCACCGATCATAAGGATTTGCATATCGAGACAAGAGCTCGCTAGATGATCAGGAATGGACGCGGAGATCTCGTAGTCGCCTTCTGGAAGTTCGATGCGGTAATTCCCTTCTTGACCAGTGTAGGTATGAAATGTCTCTGTATCACTCGCAAACGATATGAGTCTATCAGAGAGGAGAAGATCTGTCGTATCTAGGAGGCAGTCACTATTCTGATCTAGTGCAAGTGAACCTTCGATTAGTGAAAGGGAGCGAACAGCTCCATAGCTGCCTGGCATGCTCTTAGGATCTTCGATCCGTCCAGAGTCATCAGAAAACTCGATCATCAGAGGATCATTGCTGTAGTACGGTCTCCCTCTGAGGGTGTCGCTGGTCTCTACTCGGATGCTGAATATGATTTCGCCATCCTGTTTTGTGCTTCCTAGACTGGTACCCACAAAAAGTAGGAGTCCGTCAGCTGCATTATCGTCGTTGAAGCCCAGAAAATCAAAATCATCGAGGTTGACGTTGCCGAGGCTGAGGTACTCGGTGTATGCTGTGTCCCAGCGGATAGTAAATTGAGCGCTTTCGATATTTTCCCAGTTTTGAACGCGAAACTGATAGGCGTCTATGCCATCCCACTCTATCCCTAGACGAAGCGGCCCATGCGACTGTGCAGTGAGGCTCATACATAATCCACTGATTATCAGCATTATTATGTAATATCTAGCTTGTCTGTTCATGGGTTTCCTTGTATTATGATAGCAAAGTTGGACTCGATATGATCTGAATACAAAGACAAAATAGGGCATTTGTAGAGTGTATCGCGTCCATATTTTGCGCTAATCCTATATTTGATGGGAATCATACATTTTCATTTGTAGGACACATATGAAATAATATAATATGAAATTTCTACAATTTCTTGATCAACTGACTTCGAAGGAGAGGAGGTCATTTGGACAATTTCTGCGTAGTCCCTATTTTAATCAGAAGGATGATCTGAGCCAACTTTATGATCAGCTGGTGGAATATCGCTACACACTTCGACTAGATATTGATCGCCTTGGCATTTGGCAGAGGGTCTATGGAGTCAAGAGTTATGATGATCAAGGCTTTCGCCTAAAGGTCTCGGAGCTCTTCAAGCTTCTCGAGCGATACCTGGTCAGCTCAGGCCTCTCCAAGAGTAAGGAAAAAGGGCAAGCCGAGTTGCTTGAGCAACTGCGGCTCCGACAGTTGGATCGGCATTTTGACAAGAGCTTTGAGCGCTATTACTCCGCCAATCAAGCGAGCGAATTGCAGCATGCAGACACTTTGAAGCATCGAAAGGATCTCTTGGCCATCAGGCACAAGCAAAAACGTACGACCCAGCGACTGAGAGATTTTCGATTGCAAGAGTACAGTGATCTGCAGGACATCGTGTACATCTCGGAGAAGCTCAGGCATGCTTGCCTTATGCTCAGTCATCAGCGTCTCACGAATCAGGAATATGACTACGGCCTTTTGGATGCGATCCTCAAGCACATCGCTGATTCCGACCTGCTTGGTATCCCTGCCATCAGTCTTTATTATCATTTTTATCTCTGTGCCAGCGGAAAACAAGAAGATTTATTTGATCATTATCTCGAGCTGATGGATAATCACATTGGTCAATTTCCCATAGAGGAGCAGCAAGACTTTTATCTCGGCGCTATTAATGTTTGTATCCGACGGATCAATCAAGGCAGTCGTGAACAAGAGCGTCAACTTTTTGAACTGTATCGAGATGGTATCGAGTCGAAGGTGCTTTTTACGGAGGGTAGACTTTCTCGATTTACGTATCGCAATGCCGCTGCAGTGGGCTTGCGGATCGGTGAGACAAAGTGGGTGCGAGACTTCATAGAGGACTACAAGCAGTATCTCGATCCCAAGTTTGCAGACAGTATCTACAAGTTCAATAAGGCGCGATTGCTCTATCATGAGAAGGAGTATGATGAGGCACTAGAGCTGCTACGAGATACGAGCTATGCTGATCAAATTTTGAGCCTGGCAGCACAGGTATTGAAAATGAAGATCTACTATGAGTGTGACATGGATCAGTTACTAGAGTCCTTCATAGAAAGTACCGAAAAGAGCATTCGACGTTTGAAAAATATTGGCTATCAACAAGAAAATTATCTCAAGGTGACCAAGTATATGCGACTACTCAATCGGGTCAATCGCTCAGATAAATCTCAAATCGTAAAGCTACAAGTACGCATATCTGAAGAGAAAGGTCTCCTCGAGAAGAAGTGGATGCTAAGGATGCTCGAGAAGGGAGTCCCATCGTCAGCACTCAGTGCATAGGTATTTTTGGGCCTCGCTGATCTGATGGACGACTTATTCTACACGATCCACCACCAACTTATACCTCGGGTCTTCAATGACATTGACATCGATGATAGCCTCTGCGTTTTGGAGGAGTTTGCGGCAGTCCTTACTGAGGTGCTTGAGATGTACTTTCTTACCGACCTTGTGATAGCGCTCGGTGATTTTATTGAGCGCTTCGATCGCTGACATGTCGACGACACGACTTTCGGCAAAGTCGATGATCACAGTGTAAGGATCATTGAGCACGTCAAATTTTTCATTGAAGACTGTCACTGATCCAAAAAACAATGGGCCGTATATCTCATAGTGTTTGGCGCCGTCTTCATCGATCCTCTTTCGCGCTCTGATGCGCTTGGCATTGTCCCAAGCAAAAATTAGTGCGGCAAGTACTACACCAATAAGCACGGCTAAGGCGAGGTTGTGAACTATAGCTGTGACGAGGGTGACGACGACCATCAGAAATATATCAGAAATCGGCATTCGATTGATCGTGCGGAAGCTCGCCCACTCAAAGGTGCCGATCGCTACCATGATCATCAAGCCAGTGAGGGCCGCCATGGGCATCTTCTCGATAAGACTAGAGCCAAACATGATGAAGACGAGGAGCATGACAGCTGCGACGATGCCCGAGAGTCTCGCGCGAGCACCAGCAGATATATTGATCAGACTCTGTCCGATCATAGCGCATCCACCCATACCAGAGAAAAATCCCGAGAGGACATTGGCGATGCCTTGTGCGACAGCCTCTTTGTTGCCTCGACCTCGCGTCTCTGTGATTTCATCGACGATATTAAGTGTGAGCAAGCTCTCTATGAGTCCTACACCGGCCATGACGGCCGCATAAGGGAATATCAGGCTCAGCGTCTCCCAGTTGAGCGGTACTTTGGGAATATGAAATGGCGGAAAACCTCCACGGATAGAGGCCATATCACCGACAGTCTTGGTATCAATACCTAGCAGCATCACGAGCCCAAATACGGATAGTATCGCCACCAAGGAAGCTGGAATGGCGCGTGTGAGCTTGGGAAGGCCCCAGATGATCAGCATGGTTAGAGCGACGAGTCCTAGGAGTATGTAGAGATTGGAGCCTGTGAGCCATGCTCCATCGGCATCCTTAAACTGATCCAACTGAGACATAAATATGATGATCGCAAGACCATTCACAAATCCAAAGATCACTGGGTGTGGTACGAGCCTCATCAGCTTACCCAGTCTCAGGAATCCGGCAGTGACCTGCAAAAGACCTGCGAGGATCACTGTGGCGAATATGTACTCCACGCCGTGTGATAAGGACAGAGACGCGATGACGACAGCCACCGCTCCTGTAGCCCCAGATATCATGCCGGGACGACCACCAAGTATACTGGTGACCAGTCCCATCATAAATGCTGCATAGAGTCCTGTGAGCGGAGAGAGCCCAGCCATAAAGGCAAAGGCAATCGCCTCAGGAATCAATGCCAGGGCAACTGTGAGGCCCGACAGGATTTCGATCTTGTAATCGACTTTTTGACGCAAGTCGAATAGATTCAAATACTTTTTCATACACGCTCATCGCCAGAGTGACATGTGCACTCTGCACTTTTTTACTGACTGGTTCTACTCACGGAAAAATGGCCTCGTCGAAAGACCGATTCAAAAAATGAAGCCGCAAAGGTAGCTTTTGGTCGATAAAGGCTAATCAGTCTCTAATTAGATCTAGGGCTAGATGCTGATTGAGCTCCTGAGTTGGGGCTCCGATGTGTATCGATATGATGACATAGGCATGAATATGTAGAAGTCAATGAGCTATTACTTACGGAATACAGGCGTAATTTTTCGCCAAAGACGTTTGTGCCAAGAAACTTCATAGTGAATCGTACCGACCCAGACGCTTTGTTCTCGGAGAGTGATTTTTATTTCCTTATTTTTTAATGTGCTCAAGGGAAGCACCTCTGAGTGATAGCCTATGTATCCAGTTGATATTGTTGCACTGTCAGGTGTCTCAAGAGGTATTTCGTGATAGAATCTTCCCATAGAGTCCGTGCTAAAGCTCTCATTTGCTAGTTCAAAGTAGACTCCTTGCAGTGCGTGATTATTGGTGTCGACGACCTGGCCACTGATTGTATGATAGAGCGTACTGTCCGAATAGGCTTCTCTGTTAGATATTTCGATGCTGGGATTTGGAGTTTCTCTTTGCTGTGCAATCGATGCATCTTGACAAGATGCACATGAACTCATTCCTATAATGGATGCCATGGCCAAAGGCGCGACAAGTTTCTTGTGAATATTATTTCTTGTAGAATAGAGTTTCTGATTTACATCCTTAAACTGATACTCTTTCAAAAGCCCACAAGTCTTTTGTTTTCTTGATCTATTTTGAAAGAAGTCAATGATCTCTTGGCTGCTCATCTTCGTGAAGTCGATCACTTCATGCTGGCATGTATGGCAATATATCTCCTGAGCTGTCTCCTCAAGTTCTCTCTGTTCTTGTGGACAAGTGTATTTTTTGGAGATGTATTGGCGACTTTTCATGGGGATGCTTCAGTATATATTCAAGTGTTTTTATCAATACCTAATTTATGAAAAAATTCTTTTGCCGTGTCATTGGCTGAGAGTTTCGTATTGTCGATTTTGTACAAGATGTATTGAGATAGCTCTCCTGGTTTGGAATTGGTCCTGTATCTCTCATGTTCTTTGAGCAGTAGACTTTCGGAGAATGCGATGTTTCTTTTGCTGGCTTTGTGCTTGAGTCGATTTTCTGTCTTATTCCGGCGCAGTCTCTCTTCGAGCTCACAGTCAAGTTCAAGGATATAAGTGCGCAGATTTCTCAGGGCAAATATTTCTGTAATCTCGTCAAGATACGCCGTGTCTCGTGGATCGTCGAAGTCCATGACCAAGGTAAAGATCATGCCTGGAAGATCACTCTCTGCGATAGAGCGATATATGGAAAATCTGATTTCTCGGTCTAATTGAGAAAAACTCTTGGTGCCAAAGTCAAAGAATCTATTGACAAGCTCCAAGGACATGTGATTGTGAAATAACTTATAAGTTGTCAGCTTGGCAAGCTCTTGTCCTACGGTCATCTTGCTGGAGGCTGGTGGGCCGATGATGAAGATGAGCTCAAAATCTGAAGGAAGCGACATGTTCTTTGGAATCAATTTATCCTAAGCTTAATTCAATATATATGGCAAAAAAATCATCAGACCGATGATTGCGGCGGAGATCGCCGCCATCAGCACCGCACCCGCAGCTACATCTTTTGCTCGACCGAGCAACGGATCTTTCTCTGTGCTGATACGATCGGCAAGAGTTTCTATGGCAGTATTGACGAGCTCTAGAGCGATGACAAGAGCAATGCAGAAAATAACCACCAACCACTCATGGCGCATTATCCCAAAATGCAGCCCAAGCAAGACTGCGACCATTGCGGCAGCGCAATGAATCCACATATTGGGCTCTTCCCGAAAGGCAATAAATAATCCTTTGAAGGCGTATGCGAATGACTTGATTCTGGCGCGAAGAAATCTCATCTGTTAAAAGGCCAATAAATCTTGAATGGCGTCCTCCACTTTTTCTGCACTCGGGAGCATCGTTTTTTCCAAGACACTATTGAGCGGTATGGCTGGCATATTAATCGCGCCGATCGTGCGCACTGGTGCATCGAGTAGCATAAAGCACTCTTCTTGTATTCGTCCAGATAGTGCTTGCGCAAAAGAGCACTCTTTTGGTTCTTCGGTGACGACGAGACATTTATTGTGTGCATGCAGTCGCTCCTTGATCAGATCAAAATCGAGCGGATATAATGTCCGTAAATCGAGTATTTCAACACGTCCAGGAATATTTTTGGCGGCAGCCAGTGCCCAGTGTACACCCATACCGTAGGAGACAACCAGACAACTATCTCCTTCGTTGATGGCAGAGATGTCCGCCTCGAGAGCTATTCTTCCTTTGCCGAATGGCACGACATAGTCTTCATCAGGCATGATTACGCGAGCAGTTTCTGTGTGTGGTACCTTGGACCAATAGAGTCCTTTGTGCTCAAACATCACGACAGGATTGGGGTCGTAGTAGGCAGATTTCATGAGTCCTTTGAGGTCGGCGCCATTGCTCGGGTAAGCGACCTTGAGTCCCTTGATATTGCAGACGACGGACTCGACGCTGCCGCTATGATATGGACCACCGCTTCCATAGGCGCCGATGGGTACTCGTAAGATCATACTCACCGGCCACTTGCCATCGCTGAGATAGCAGGAGCGACTTACTTCTGTAAAAAGCTGGTTCAGTCCTGGCCATATGTAATCGGCAAATTGTACCTCGACGATGGGCTTCAATCCGACGGCTGACATGCCCACCGTGCTTCCGACAATAAATGCTTCTTGAATGGGCGTATTGAATACGCGGTCATCGCCAAACTTCTGCGCAAGCGTCGCTGCCTCACGAAAAACTCCACCGAGTCGTGCACCGACATCCTGACCATAAAGTAGGCACTCTTTGTGTTTTTCCATGAGTTCTTGGATCGCGTAGAGTGCGCAATCAACCATGACTTTTTCTTCTCCTCCTTTGGGATGTCTGATGCCTTTTTCCTCTTTGATGGGCGTCGGTGCAAAATCATGAGAAAATAAATCCGATGGCTCTGGATCTTTTTCTTCTCTTGCACGATTAAAATCTCGCGTGACGGTTCGCTTGGCTTGGGTCTCGATATTTTTCAATATCTTTTCTTCGACATCATTATCGAGAAGTAACTCTTTAAATCTTGGCAGTGGATCTTCCTTGCGATCTTGCTCCAGATCATCTCGGTACCACTCCATGCGTACACCAGAAGTATGATGATTGAGTAGTGGAACCTTGGCATGGACGAGAAATGGCCTTCGCTGATAGCGCATTGTGTGTACGACATCCGCAAGCGTGTTGTATGCCTCGACAAAATCAGCGCCATCTATTTTCCGTGGCTCTATTCCGTGAAATCCTCGGATATATTCAAATGCATCTTGCGCTCGTATTTCTCTGGCATGTGCTGATATGTCCCACTCATTATCCTGTACGAGAAATAATATCGGCAATTGCTTCAGTGCTGCCATCTGGAATGCCTCTGCGACTTCTCCTTCCGTGATGCTCGCATCACCAAGACTACACAGGCAAATCGGAGCTTCGCCCTCTGGATATTCGGCAAGCTTTAATTTCTCGATGTATTGCATACCCATCGCCGCACCCGTGAGCGGAATGGCTTGCATACCCGTTGCACTAGACTGGTGTGGAATTTTGGGTTTGTCATCGTCTTTGAGGCTCGGATGGCTATAGTAGGATCGCCCTGCACTGAAGGGATCTTTGATCTTGGCCATCAGCTGCAACATGAGATCATATGGTGTCATGCCCAGGGACAGCAAAAGACTGTCATCTCTATAGTAGGGTGCGACATAGTCTTGCGGCAACAATTGTAGACCGGCAGCTATTTGTATCGCTTCATGACCGCGACTAGTCGCATGGACATATTTGGACACCTCTTTGAAATTTTCCTCGTACTTATCTGTCATCGCCTTGGCAGTGACCATCAGGCGATAAGCATCTAGTAGAGTATTTTGAGTGTCTTTGTCCATTTTAATTGTTGCGGTAAGTCGGTATGCTTCCTCGAGGAATCATGATGGCAGCGTCAAAGCGATCTCGGGCTACGAAATTGACATTGCCGGTATTCTCTACTTCAAATGCTGCGACCGTATCACAGAGCCAAGTTGGAGTGCAGTCATCTAGAATCTGATAGCTCACGGTCTCGTCATCGATATACATCAATTGCTCAATATTTACCTCGGAGCTATTGTCAAAGCTGATTGTATCTCGCGTCCAGTGCTGATAGGATTCGCCCTGTCGGGCAAATATGCCGATGCTGAAATAATCTTCTTGGTATTTTCTCTTCAAGTGATGTCCCATCCATTGGGTCAATCGACCTGCGGTATTGGCATTTTCGACATGGCTATTATGTGCCCAAATGATGATTTTTTTCTTTGGATAATAGTTTTCCAAGAGCCACTCAATATTTTGGTACATCAATTCGTCGCGCAGCTCAATGGATTTATACACGTATTCTGCATTGAGTCTCTCCTCAAAGTAAAAATCAACAGACTCCAAAAGACCGGCTAGATTGTGTGTAATAATTTCCACGATTTCTGGATGCAAATTGTAGGAGCTAGCCACTTGATCTTTGGCAGCATAGATTTTTTGCTGGATGCGAGCAATGCCTACTTGAAAACTGTCTTGGTGACTGAGAAAAATACTCGAGTCCTGACCATATGCATTTCTAAACATCAAGCCGTAGTGGCGATATGCATCAGAAAAACTCAGCTCACATCCGAGAAGGGTGGTGATGCTATCCAGCAGCTCATAGGTTGTGCCACTGGAAATCTGTATATCATAGCCAGCATAGTGTAAGGGATTTTCCGTCTTAGACACTTGCATTATGTGCTCAAAGAGAGGTAGTATTTCCGCACATTGAAAATTGGCAAATAGCGTCTCGTCTCTCAATGTCTTGGCATCTATATCTGACAACTTGGAAGTGCTGAGTGCTATATCAACGATACCACTTTCCATCATTAGTACATCGAAGTCCATTTCTCGATGTAGCCACTCGACGAGCTCGGCTTTGAGGGTGAAGATCTCGCCAATGCCATGACTACTCTCTCCTAGCGCAACAATTTTGGCATCGCCGATCCAGGTTCGAAGCTGGTCAAATTTATCGGTAGGTGCTTCATCGGTGGTGTGAGTAGTGGATGTGCTTTTTTGTGTGGCACAAGCAATGCAAAGTGACAAGAATAAAAATAGATATGGACTATATGTCTTGAAGCTCTTCAAGAGGCTATTTCCCTTTGATTTTTGCAAGGGCAGCACGTGCCTCCGTGGATAAAATCAGACGGCCAGATATAGCCGCTCTTTCTGATAATAAATCATCCCAGTCTTCTGTACCTCGCCAGACGACTTTTTTCATTTCTTTCATGGCTTCTGCGCTGTATCCTGAGAGCTCATCGCAGAGTTCTTGGATGTGCGCATCCATTTCTTTGGCGTCGCGATATATTTCTGAAAATAAACCTCGCTGCCATGCCCACTTGGCTGTCTGAAATCCACTGGCGTGAATGCTCATTTGCGCGAAAGCGCTCGTTCCTATCTTGCGTCTCACCGCTGGTCCTACCACAAATGGTCCGATGCCCAAGGCCAGCTCGCTCAACTTGACAGAGCTCCAGTCCGTACCGAAGCAATAATCTACGGCACTTGCCAGACCGACGCCACCGCCGATCGCCTTACCCTGCACACGACCGATCACAAATTTGGGGCTCTTGCGGATGGCATTGATGACGCGCGCAAAACCCATGAAAAATTCCTTTCCCTGGACCTCGTCCTGGATGGCCATCAACTCGTCAAAACTCGCTCCTGCGCAGAAGGTCCTGTCGCCAGCACTTTTCAATAGAATGACTTTGGTGGCGGGATTGCTGCTTTCTTGGACAATGGCATCCCGCAGCTGAGCCAAGAGAAAACCCGGCAGGCTGTTGTGAGCAGGATGGTAAAAACAGATCTCTGAGACCTGGTCTTTGATGACAATATCTACGCTTGGTTCCATGATGGTCGGCTTGATCTGCAAAGCTAAGTTTTCGGCTCTTGTCCTCGCTTTTTGATCATCGTGAGGATGGTCGCTATGGCTACAGTCTCATCCGTCTCATCATAGACATCGACGAGAAACTTCACGATGCCTTTGGGGATGTCTTCTGCATCTCGAGGCTCTTGATCCATTTTTTCTTTGACGGTAAGTCTCACACCTATGGTCATACCTGGATAGACGGGCTTGGTAAATCTGCACTCTTCGAGACCATAATTGAGCAGTACGGGTCCCTTGGCAGGATGCACGAAGAGTCCGGCCGCAGCACTGAGGACAAAATAGCCATGTGCTACTCGCTGCTCAAATGTGGTCCCCTCCAGCGAGGTCGCGTCCGTATGTGCGTAGAAATGATCCCAGCTGACATTGGCAAAGTTGACAATATCGCTCTCCGTGACCGTGCGCTTGTGCGTGATGATCGTGTCACCGACCTCGAGATCCTCGAAGTGCTTGGTGAATGAATGTGCACCACCGTCCTTGTACTTGCCTCCGACCTGAAAGCGCTGGCCGATTTCTGTCAGTGTGGTCGGGCTGCCTTGCACAGCGCAGCGCTGAAGGTAGTGCTTGACGCCTCGGATACCGCCCATCTCTTCTCCTCCACCTGCGCGACCGGGGCCGCCATGAGTGAGTAGCGGCAGCGGTGAGCCGTGACCTGTGCTTTCTTTGGCGCAGTCGCGATTGAGCACGAGGATGCGCCCGTGGTGCGATGCGGCTTCGAGGACATACTCCGTAGCGATCTTGTCGTCATAGGTCATGATACTGCTGACGAGGGATCCCTTGCCCATGTGGCTTAGCTCTATGGCTTCCGCCAAATGTCGATACGGCATGATGGTACTCACCGGACCGAATGCCTCGAGCTCATGGACGAGTGTATTTTCCATCGGATTATCCTGGCGCAGTAGGATGGGTGACATGAAAGCACCCATTTGGGCGTCAGCCCCTTGCACATCCACCTGATCGGGATGACCATAGACCAGAGAGGACTCCTGCATCAGCTCTGCGATACGCGATCGAAGGACTTCACGCTGCTCCTTGCCCACCAGTGCTCCCATGCGGACACCTTCTACGGCTGGGTCACCGATGACGGTCTTACTGAGCGCTTGACCGAGGGCGATCTGAATATCCTCTAGCAGATTCTCAGGGACGATGATGCGGCGGATGGCAGTACACTTCTGTCCACACTTGACGGTCATTTCCTTGCGCACTTCCTTGACGAATAGATTGAACTCCTCCGTACCAGGCACGGCATCTTCTCCGAGGATGGCACAGTTGAGCGAATCCGCCTCGAGGGTAAATGGCACCGCATTGTTGACGATCTGCGGTAAGGCTTTGAGTTTGCGGCCAGTGGCAGCGGAGCCCGTGAAGGTCACTACGTCTTGGCTATCGACGATATCGAGGATGCCATGTCCGTCTCCGCTGACGAGTTGGAGTGCGCCTTCCGGCAAAATATCGGATGCCACGATGCTCCGCACCATGCTCTCGGTCAGGTAGCCCGATACTGGACTCGGCTTGACAATCGCAGGCATACCCGCGAGTAGATTGACCGCAATCTTTTCGAGCATACCCCAGATGGGGAAGTTGTAGGCATTGATATGTATGGCGACACCGCGCTTAGGCACCATGATGTGCTGACCGATAAAGCTCCCACCCTTGGAGAGCGGAACCGCATCACCGTCGAGCATGAAGGGCTGGTCCTGCAGCTTGCGACGTAGACTCGCATTGGCGAAGAGATTACCGATGCCGCCTTCGATATCGATCCAGCTATCGACGCGTGTAGCGCCTGTCATGGCTGATACCTTATAAAAATCTTCTTTCTGGTCGAGCAGGTAGAGTGCAAGTCGCTTGAGCATGAGTCCGCGCTGACGGAAGGTCATCTTGCGCAGCGCTGGGCCGCCGTGTTTTTTGGCGTAAGCCTTCATCTCTGCATAGTCAAGACCCTCACTACTCGTGGTGGCGATGAGATCTCCAGTGATCGCGTGATATACTTCTGCGCCATTTCCGCTGCCATCTATCCAGTGACCGAGGGCATAGCTCTGTACTTTCTTTGCCATGTGTGGTGGTTTCGTTATGCGTAGGCAAACATAGTTTTCTTCTTTTTGTGGTGGTGGAGGTTGCTTCGATGTTAAGAGCTTCGAAGGCCTGAGCGTCGTCTCTAAGTCTGGCCTTTCGTACTTTTTGTCATTGCCACAAAAAGTACCAAAAAATGCTAGTCTTCCTGAAGGCTCTAATGCCTGCGCTCAAGGCCCTCAGCGCACTCCGCCTGCTTTCCTGACTCCTACGGAGCCAAATTCGCGACGGCTTCGTTTGCCCCGAGCTGTCGGAAGACGGGTGACACCTCGTTAGTCCTGAATACTGTTGACTGCTTCCTCCCTTGGTTTCCTTTGGATCGGCCTTACACGTTTTAGTGAGAAAGTTCGCAGCACCCGTTAAGAGGGATGCACTGTATGAAGTCCAAACAAGTGCCAAATTGCGAAGGATTAAAAGGAAAAGCCAAGTGAATCGTGAAGATTCCAAGGGACGAGTTTGCATGCCTTAGGAGTGTTGCTAGCTCTTGCAGCGTTAAGAAACGTGTACAGCCTTGATTTTTGGATACTTTGCATCAAGGCAAAGTATCGGACCAAGGCATCTTTGATGACTCATCACTCATGAGCCTAGTGGCAAAAATCTGAACATCGTCTTTAATCTTGGCCTTTCGTACTTTTTGTCATTGCCACAAAAAGTACCAAAAAATGCTAGTCTTCCGAAAGGCTCTATTGCCTTCGCTCAAGGCCCTCAGCGCACTGCGACGGGCTCTATGCCATCCCATCCGCTTCGCGGTGCCTTCGCTTCGATGCCGCCTGAGGGCATCGACCCTTCGGGATCGCTCAGTTACCCAAACCGCCTCGTCTCCGCTTGCCACGAGCTCACGGAAGACGGTTCAGTTTTGGAAAGTGACCGGTTGACCTTGGATCGGCCTTACACGTTTTAGTGAGAAAGTTCGCGACACGCGTTAAGAGGGATGCACTGTATGAGGCACAGCGAATAAATCAAGTGACAAGGCTCTGATGGACGTAATGAATGGTGAATAGCGAGACAGTCTAAGGCCGAGTTTGCATGCCTTAGGAGAGTTGCGAGCTCTCGCAGCGTTAAGAAACGTGTACAGCCTTGATTTTTGGATGCTTTGCATCAAGGCAAAGTATCGGACTAGGGCATCTTTGATGCGTTCGTTACTCCTGGCCATAGTGGCAGTCATCTTTGTATCGTCGGCAATCCTAGCCATCCCCACTCACACACTCCACTCCAAAATTTTGAGATCTACTGACTAGTCATTATATTCGTGATGGACGTCTGCTAGCCTCGAGGCAGCACACTCTATCAGTCAATCAATCACCATTCAATCATTGTCCATGCGACTTCTACTCTCAGCCCTCGTGATCTCCTTGTTCTTGACATCATCTTGTAGCAATGATCCGATTGATATCTCGCCAAATCTTGGTGATGAGCGTGTCGATTTCTCTGAGCTGGCAGTAGGACAGAAGACGGCCTATGTGAGATACAGTATCAATTGCATGACGGGAGACTTTGAGCTGACGGGTGATGAGATGGTACTAGAGGTGATCGAAGAAGATGGTCAGATGTACTTCAAGGAGAGCATCGTCCCTCAGTCTCCGATGTTTCAGCGCGGTGAGTGGACGGAAGATATCATTCATCCCGTCACAGCCGTAGATGGTGAGGTGATCATTCCAGAGCACAATGGCTCGGCACTTTTCTTTTTCTATGCCAATGATCGCTTGACGCTCAATCCTACAGATATGATTCCACTAGAACAGCAGGACTGCCTGATGGTCAACAATGAAGAGGTATTCGTCGGTGATGACATCGGGCAGATCGATCGCTTCGCCTTCGGAGAGCTCTTGATCGAGAACAAGATCGCTGTCTCCTGCGTGCCACCCACCTTCCTAGAGCTAGACGCCTATCTAGTGTATGACAAGAATAAACTCCTCATGAGTCACAGTGTGAGCCGCAATATCAATGTGTCAGTGCGGACGCAAGGCTGGATGTTGAAGGAGTAGTCGCCTGGAGGGAAGAAAATAATTTAAGTCATGAGTGGATCCCCTTTTGGGATAGTCGTTATTAACGGTTATGATGCGGTTATTTGCGTGTAATCTGGATATAGTTGAGATAAGGTGTGGTTATAAACGAGTTAGTGGCAAGCATGAGTAAAAAATGAAAATCAAACCTAAAATAGAATTTGAATTATTCCAACAAAAAGAATATGAAGTAATTGCGGTGAATTCATCAGCAATGGAATTCTATTTGATTCAAAATGATTATAAAGAATTTGAATGGTTAGAAAGTCGATTTTTCGATAAACGAACCATAAAAGATGAAGCGAAACTATTCAGAGAAGATATTAGTGAATATCATTATTACTTAGTTCCTAATTTTCTAAATTCTTCAAATAGACAATTTAGCGAATCAATTTCTTGGAGTTTACAAGGATCCGAATTCTATAATCAAGTTCTATTCCTTAACAAGATGGAAGCCAATGGGTTTGAATTGTGTGAAATTGATAGGATGTTAATTCAAAACCAAGACTATCAATATTCAATCGTAAAAGAACAGATAAACTGTTTGGGCAAGACATTAACATTATTGTCAGATGGATACTTCCCAAGTATAATATCGATTCAACGAATAAATGCTAATAGCCAAGCAAGTGATGAACCAAATATTTTTAAAAAGTCTTTCGAAAAACCTGATGTCAATTTATATTTCTCAATCGAAGAAAGCACAAATCTAAATAAGGAACTAAATGAAGTATTTGAGTGGAGTTATAATTGGGTGAAAGGGTTCAACATCTGCCAGAAAATATTCGATGAAAGCTATTGGAACAATCAACTATTAAGTATGATTCACGAAGCAATCAAGAATCTTTATATTTATAGTAAACTAAATGGGCTTCAAATTAAACTGTATCATTTCAAACAAGGAGATGGAAGTGAAGTGAAATTTGTAAAAATGCAATCCAATGAAAAGAAGACAATACTTAAAATACAAAATGTGGTACACTAAATAGCCAGCCACTAACAATGTACATGACGATCATGTCGGCTAAACGCCGCCACGCCGCATGTACTAGACGTTAGCGGTCATTAATAAAAATGAAAACATCTAACCAAAGTCAATGGGTCAAATAAAAATTGAATGAATAGAAAATACTCAATTCTGATAGGTATAACCATTGGAACTCTCCTACTGATAATATCGACAATTTATTACCCAGGCGGAACCTCCGAAAATATAAATTCAGAAGGTTATGATTGGGCAAATAATTATATCAGTAATTTGCTTAGACCCTTAGCAGTTAATGGAGAAGAAAATACTGCAAGACCTTTTGCTATTTTTGGAGTGTTATTTCTTACAGCCAGTTTTGGGATATTTTTCGTGAATTTTTCGAATAGGATAAAGATTAAAAGTGCTTCTCTTGTAATTAAATATTTAGGAATTATAGCTACGATATTTGGATTTATTACTGTTGTACCTGCAATGCACGATATTATGGTGACATTGTCAAGCATACTAACACTTTTGATATTTTTCTATATCACGGTAATGGTAGTTAAATCGGAATTAACGCTAATGAAAATCATGTCAATAATTTTCCTGTTGACTTTTTATTTTGGAGCATACATGTATTTTTCAAGATTTCAATTAGAATTCATGCCAATAATGCAGAAAATAATATTCGCAATGAAGATAACTTGGGTTTTATCATTGGAATATTTAACCCAGAAGGGAGATTTTGAACATATAATTAAATGAAAAAGAAAACGAACCGCTAACAAAGCATACAACGGTCATGCCCAGCAAAAGCTGGTCACGCCGTGTATGCAAACCGTGACCCACAATATGGTACAAGCAGCTCACATAGTTTACATTGAGAGAGGCTCAAGATTACCTTTTTTTAGAAGGAAAATTGTCTTTGAAACGCAAGTAGATTTCGGTACAAATGGGGTGTCGTAGACCACAAGATGCATGCCATCCGTATGTGTCCAGGTGTAGAGAGTACCACGTCAAATCCTCGTTTTACAAATTTGAGATATTAGATCCTTGTGGGTATCGTTCGATCGCGAATAGTTGTTTACAATCCTAGCGTGAATTGTCAGACAAGACTACGTCGTTCATGTTGAACAGTTCATTCGAAGCGATAAATCAATATGCATAGGAATTATATCCTATCTTAGGATTCTACACGTAATTATAGATTCATTATGAGATACTATAGAATTAGACTTCAGAACGGCTTAACAGCCATCCTGCTTCTTTCTTGCTTTTCCCTCAATGCTCAAAAAGCAGACAAGATTGGACCTGTGTTCAAAGACGGGGAAGCCCAAGTAGTTCCTGCCTTTGAGAATGCTCAAAACTGGATAAGGCATGACCTTTGGGTTGAGGCGGAGTTTGATACGGATGGGGATGGCAAGCTTGATCGGATGCATGTCTCCGTGACAAGACCTGGCGAGACGGATACAGATAGTCTCAAGCTTCCTGTCATATATGTGACCAGTCCCTACTTTGCCGGAGTAGCTCCGAATGTGGATGGCTTGTTCTGGGACGTGAAGCTCGAATTGGGTCAAAGGGCCAAGCCGAGAACACATGTGGAAGTGGAGCGCAGAGGTGTGCGTCCTATCATCTCTAATTCACACTTGAAGGAGTGGATTCCAAGAGGATATATCGTTGTGCATTCTTCCTCTCCTGGAACTGGTCTTGTAAGCTACCCCACAAACAGGTGCATTGAAAAATGTAATAAATCACCTAAATTG
>JAHDGU010000007.1 GCA_020627535.1 Saprospiraceae bacterium | reverse complement strand
GCGATGAAGCTCTGTTCTGACAAATTCACTAAGGTTCTCTCCCTCTTTATATATTTTTGCAGCTCGGATCTCGCATTCATCGCGATGCCCAGCAGCAAATTCTTTTGATCAAAAGTGATCATACTCAGTCCTATAGCTCAGCTGGTTAGAGCGCTACACTGATAATGTAGAGGTCGGCAGTTCAAGTCTGCCTGGGACTACTACAGAAACTGGGGGATTAGCTCAGCTGGCTAGAGCGCTAGATTTGCATTCTAGAGGTCATCGGTTCGACTCCGATATCCTCCACATTCAAGAGGCTTCGATTCATTTCGGAGCCTCTTTTTTTTGTTTATGGCCATTACTCACAGTGCCATCCGCCCTTTCGGTATTATGACAAGTGAGATTTTAGGTGGGTTAGTAGAATCGGCTAAGAAATGTGTCGTCCAGGACTTTTGCTCTCTATCAGTTCACAACTATCTGTTTCGTCACATAGTGACCATCAGAAGTAATTAAGCCAATGAAATAGAAGCCAGGCTGAGAGAAACTCACAACTATTGATTCCTGGCCATCTAGACGGTCATATCTAAAAATATTGTGTCCAGTGGCATCCATAGCAAAAACTGTGGATAGCTTGTCCCCCTTCATGTCTATTGCAATTGACGTCGAGCTTGTTGCAGGATTTGGAGATATACTGATTTCAATAGGATCAGGATGAACATCATCAACTGATGTAATTACGCTACAGGTGGAATCCCTGAAATAAATTTGACCTATTTCGTCATCATAGTAACAGAGAAGTTCATAGAAGTATCTTCCATCGATTTGAGTGGCAATAAACGGATAGAAAAGTAAATGCCTTCCTGAAAAGATGTTGTCTTCAATGCTACCATATCCAAATGCGTTGCTGTAATTGCTAACACAGTATTCAGCTGAGTTCGAATCAGAATAGACGACGTGCCGATAAAAGTCGGTGTCAATAGAGTCGACTGTATTAATTTCTACAAAGCTTTCACCACTAGAACATCTCGTATCATAATTGGATGAAATCCCCTGTTCAAACTTTACCCTATCATTGAATACATAAAGTATGGAATGGTCATTGGTTCCTAAAAGATCCAGAAACCAGACCGTATCACCAATACTGGCTAAAGTAACTAGGGTATCTTGCTGAGGTATAATCTGAAATCGTATCTCGGCATCATGAGATAGTTGGGTGAACGTTGTATCACCACTTGTCCATTTGTTGATGACTTTCACAGTGGATACAGTGTAATCACAGCCATATAGGTCACAGTCTGCTTGTTCATAAGTCCAGACAGCACCCACAGGGCTAAACTCAGTGCTCTGGGCCACCAACAGTTGAGATTGTAAGCATACTGAAGCAAGAGAGACATAAATGACTTTCTTCAACAAGAACTCTATCCTAGACATTGTCATAATCTGTGCAAAGAAGGTACTAAAATAAACACACGCAGTAACTTACTTTTTTTGTCTCTGATACCTACTACCTTCTGAAGAAGGTGTCTCAATGTATTGAGCCTATTTTTGCACAATATGCATTGGATTCATGCTGGAGATCAAGAAATTAACAAGCATATGTCTGTGAACGTGACCACCACGAAGCACTTCTTCCGCTTCTCGTATAAAGGGACAGCTTATCACGGATGGCAACGACAAGCCAATGTCTCCTCTGTGCAGGCGACGGTCGAGGATAATTTTAGAAAATTGTTTGGACCAGAATTTTTGCTCCATGGATGTGGTCGTACGGATGCTGGTGTGCATGCTCAAGATTACTTTGCCCATGGCACTATAGATCGCCATGTCGATGACAAATTAATTTATCAACTCAATCGGATATTGCCAGCGGATATTTTATTGAAAGATATTGTTGATGTACACCAAAAATCCAATGCACAACTTGATGTAACTAGTAGAACTTACAGGTATTACTTTCACACTGTGCCCAATCCGTTTATCGATGATCGTAGCACATATCTGCCGGATGCGAAGAAATATAATTTTGTGCGACTTGAAGAGGTAGTAAAGTCTTTATGTGGCACACACGATTTTAGATCTTTTTGTTTGCAACCAGAAAAACATCGTCGTACGACTTGTGAGATGATGGCTTGCAGTTTTTGGACTATCGGTAATGGTGAATATGTTGTAGAATTTACCGCTGATCATTTTTTAAGATCTATGATCAGGCTGCTTGTACACCAACTATGGGCAGTGGCAAAAGGGGATATTGAATCGAAGGAGATAGCAATATTACTTGAGGGCAATCAAGATCTGGATTTCAAAGTCCTAGCGCCACCTCAAGGATTACACTTATGTTCTCTGAATTATAGAGAAGGCATTATTCTCTAGATTAAAACTCTACCTGATCAAGGTCACATCACCCGAGAGCATTCCAGTCGTACCATCAATCAACTCATACTCTACAACCCATACATATACGCCGCTTATAGGTTCGAGAGCTTTGTGTATTCCATCCCATCCGATTGTCGGATCATTTGGACGAAAGTCCTGGGCGTCATAGACAAGAGATCCCCAACGATCGTAGATGTGAAATCGACGGATGCGATAAACATCCTTGTCTACGGTCTGTGGGTAGAAGCGGTCATTAATACCATCTTGATTTGGGCTAAATACATTGGGGACATATAGCTCTGGTGTGCTTACTGTAATCCGAATGTCATCACTCACCATACATCCGTCTTGTGCAATGACAGTAAGTGTGTAGTCGGTGGTAGTTGTTGGCCTTACTGTGATACTTGAGCTTGTCAGATTGGAATCCAATGGCTGTGAACTGGTCCAATAAAATGAATCAATAAAATTCGAATTGGCAAGAGTCGAGTTTATTGTAATCGGACAACTAATAAGTACACTAGTATCTGCAGGTAGAGTGACGGCAATGCTTTGATTACTAGGTACTACGATGTTAGTAGAATCGAGACAACCCGCCGAGTTTTGTACAAATACAGTATAGTCACCTGGATTTAAATCCGTGAAAAGACTACTAGATTGATAATTGTCGCCATCGAGTGAAAACTCATTGGATACATCAGGATATTCTCTGTCAATATTCACAGATATGAGGCCGGCATTTTCAAATTCGCATGGCTCTAGTTCGACCTCTAGCTCAAAAATCACAGGTGTGACTGTCGTAAAATATACCTCGCGCTGTTCACAGCCCGCACCGATGACTAGTACTTCATAAATTCCATTTGTATCTACCGTGATTTGTCTAGTGATTTCACCAGTACTCCACATATAGGAGGCATCGGGATCATCTATGGAGCTTGTGAGTTCTACAGATGTCATGCATGATCGAATCTCTGTACTATCAGGGACGGTCCTGATGATGTTGACATCAAAGCTATCTATAGTCGTACAGCCGCCGTCGAGAGCAATCACCCAGTAGAGGCCTGAGCTGTCTGTATTTAATTCTGGATCCGATGAGCCTGTATTCCATGTGTAGGTGACTAGAGCTCCTTGATTGCTCGATGTCAGCGTAGCGCCAGTTTCTTGACATGCATCTACTGTCGTGCGTGAACTTGGCTGGTCAGTCACGCTGACTTGGAAACTGTCAATCACAGAACATTCTCCTATGGCAGTTTCTACCCAGTAGACACCGCCTGCATTGACAGTAATATCAGCAGTCACTTCTGAGGTACTCCAGGTAAAAGAATCTCCATCTGGTCTAGACGAGCGCAATATGAGCTCTTCACCATCACATATGCTTGAATCCGAGAAATTGATTTCAGATTCGGCAATACTGACAAGGAAGCTGTCGATCTGTTCGCAGCCAAGTGTATTCGTCGCTGATACCCAATAAAGTCCATCTCTATTCACAGTAATATCCGGACCCATATCACCTGTCGACCAGATGATCGTATCATACTCGGGTGCTTGAGAAGAAAGCTCTTGTATTTCGCCATCACAAATGGTGATTTCTGTGAAGCTGGGTTGATCAGCAGGTAGGACACTTATATCAAGAAATATCGTATCTCGAGGTAAGCAGCCTGTGGTGTCTAAGGCGATAAGACGTACAGTATACTCACCGACTTCGTCAAAAGTGTAGGTAGGACTCTTCTGGTCGCTTGTTCCTCCATCACCAAAATCCCAATCATATAAATCTGCATTGGTCGAGCGATTATTGAAATCTACAGTGAGTGGTACACATCCACTCGTCGAGGGAGAAGCCAGTGCTTCGACATTGAGAAACTCTAGTTCTAGGTCGATTTTAAATACGACTAAGTCATAATTGCTATAGCCATAGTAGGCACCAGTCTGGTTTTCTGTTTGATACGCATCTGGAGATGTTGGAAAATCATCGAAGGCATTGGTGCACACAGCTTGATATATGATACCTCTCGGATCAAATCTTGATGTCCCGCCATCGACATGCTCCCATACAGAAGGACTGCCAAAATAACTTCCAAATTCTAAGTCTTGTGCATCTTCAGTAAGCACCATGATATAAAAATCCTCAAAGTCAGTTGTACTTTGGATGGCGTCTGGTGAGATGGGCATTGGACTATTGGAAAAATCTTGGCTCCAACCACAGATATAAATGCGCTTACAGTTGTCAACAAGAAATGCACTGTGCACCCAGTCCGTCATACCATTTCCCAAACGTGTAGACCATTCAGACGTACTGAGGTCGGGATCCATTTTTTGGAGAAATGAGTTTCCAGTCGGATTTAAATAATTTGTCTCGACTATGGGATAATTGGCGTCTTCATTTTGACCGACGCAATAGACATCACCATCTCTATCTAGCTCCACAAAGTAGGCAATATCTCTTCCGGGAGCACCGACAAAAGTTGATGCCAAGAGGCTAGTGCCGTCAGCAGATATTTTACTCACGAAGCCATCAGTCGGTCCAGAAAATGTAGTATTCATAGCACCAGCTGTAGCGGGAAAACTTCCGTCAGTTGTCAATCCACAAACGAAGATATCATCATCCTCACTAAGGGTAACTGCGTAGCAAGCATCGTCGCCACTACCACCTAGGTAGCTAGACCAGATCAGATCGTCCAAGTCAGGCGTCAATTTACAGACCACACCTGACAAGTATCCATTCATGTCAGTATCAAATGCTCCAGCAGTCACTGGAAAGTCAATCGACTGAGTACAGGATACAACAATGACATCTCCTTGAGAATCTAGTTGAACTTCTCCTCTTTGATCGTCTGCGTAGTTGATAGAATTGATGAAAGAAAAAGCGTCTACGCCACTACCTCCTAGCAATGTGGATGCCAAGAGCTGAGTTCCGTCCTGGCTAAATCTCACAATATATGCATCGCTTTCTCCACCAAAACCAGATTGATACGAATTTGCAAGGGTAGGAAAGTCATTGGAATAAGTGATTCCCATGATGTACATTTCGTCTTGATCATTGGCAATCATACTGATCGGAAAGTCGTCATTGGAGCCACCGAGATATGTGCTATATATGAGATCAGTGCCATCAGGCTCAAACTTAGTGATGCCGGCCATGACGTATCCTGAAAAGTTCATTTCAAATGCGCCCGGTGTGATCGGAATATTGCCAAATGCCTGACTCGCGCCATAGAGGTGTCGCTCAGAATCATAGCTCGCTCCGACTCCATAGCTCTCATCAGTCGACCCAAGAAATGAGCTGAATACTAGCGAAGGGTCAATGATTAATTCTAGAGAACTGTCATAAGCTTCTGGAAAATGAAATCCAACAGTTTCGTCTTGTAGGATGATGTATTCGCACTTTACCTCCACGATTTTGCCATTGATGATCTGATAGGCAAAGGGTCGAGTTTCTTTGAGATGACCTATCGTATGATAGACATATAGATCCTGATTTTTGATTCTTACACTATCGACATAGCTGTAGTTGATCTTAATGTCATTAGCATTTGCCCCTGGCTCTATGATGAAATCATACTTTACACCTTCGTCCTTGAGATACATTTGCATGTCAATGCCATCATACAGGTTGTCATATCTCACGGACTCATAGGAATGTACCGCTGAGGCCCAGCGCTCAGGGTCACTACCGATAAAGTAGTTGTAGTAATGTTTGCTTTTGGAATCTGCTTGAAGCAGGGCATCATCATTGCATCCTACAAAGTGGGCAAAGTAGTTGTGCCCATGCATGATGCCGTCGACACGATCTTGGCGGTTGGTATGATAGTACTTGCTACGCGCTTTGAGGTCTTGGGCACTGATCTGTGAGTATCGGATGCCTGTAGACTGAAGGGCCATAGTGACACCTCCGCCTTTGAGCCGATACAGGTCCTGCGAGTCCCACTGACCGAGATTTTGTATAAACTCAGCACGAAGGCCATGATGGCATTCGTGCTGAGTATGATTTCCTGAGCAAAACTGCGGCCCAACCGAGCCTAAAAACAGCTGTATCAGGTAGATTGATAATTGGTAGATATACATATGTGACAGTCGAGGTGTATCACAAAGTACAGCCTTTTATCATCGGACTATGGCAATTTTCTGGATTTTGACCTTCGGATGATAGATCCAATAGATTCCTGAGCTTAGATGGTCGATATTGTAATGAATGACATCTCCGCAGCATACAGGTATCTTAGATATAAGTCTGCCTGTGGATGATATCAGCTGTAGATCACCATCGAGCGGTAGCGTCTGGTCCTCAAGTCGGATCACCAATCCAGCACTTGTCTGCATCACTTGGATGTCCTGTAGTCTCTGATCATGAGTGGAAGTCGTACATAGAGGCAAAGCAGCAGCGTAGTCCAGCTCACAACTGGTACTATCTTCAGATGTCCAGGCTATCGTTATCAAAATCGAATCGCCATTGCCATCAAATGGTCCAAATACCAAAGGGAAATCACCGCCTTCAAACACACCAAGTGCTTCACTGTCAAGGTAGACCTCATAGCTTTCGTCCTCTTCCGCGCCGTCAAGACTGATAACTACAGAGCTCATCCCATCGCGACATTGAGATGTCTCGACCTCAAATCCGCCACCGGGACAATCTGACTCACAAGGCTCTTCAATATTCAGTTCGAAGCTGCAATCTTCTAGATTGGTTGCTTCAAAAATCAGATCGATCGTCTGGGTATTGTTTGTTTCTAGATCTATGGTAATAAGTTGCCTTCCGGTAAGGCAGTCGTATTGCCCTAGGGAATCTCCCTCATAGTACACGACGAATCCATTGGCATCACCGCAGGTCACGAGCACCTGAAGACTCACGAATCCATCTTCACAGACTGCTTCGAGAAAATCTGCCTGTAAGCCACATTCACTATTGGTACAGGGCGAGGTAAATCCTCTGGTTGCAAAGCAATCTTCTTGCTCTTGATCTACGACGACGACTTCATAGATACCGTCATGACTTCCGTCAAATGGGCCGATCGTAAGAAATAAGTCCTCGTAAGAGTAGATACCATATATCTCTCCATTGATAAATAGTACGAAGCTATCAGAGACGTTTTGCTCTCTGCTCAAGTCGAGGTCTACAAAGTACATCTGATTGCTATCGCACTCGTGTGGCTCCAGGATGATTTCACCTAAGGTGCACTCGTCTTCGACACAAGGATTTGGTGTAAAAAATCGGTCAAAGCACTCTTCTGTAGAGTCGATAAAAATGTCAAAGATGAGGCGTTTAAGTTCCGAGCTTCCGAGTACTATTTCATACAAGGAATCACCACAAGTAAATGGTCCAAATATTTGGTTTCCTTGCTGAACTACAAAGTTTTCTACATCAGGAGGACAAGCAATAGACAGACGCACCACAGTAGTATCTTCTATACATTCTCCAGAAATATATGCTATGTCCCACTCACAGTCTTCATCCTCGCAGTTGGGCCTTCTCCATTCGTGCTCAGCACAGCAGTCTGGATTATCATTGTCACAAATTCTCAAAAAGTCAAACTCGGCATCTCTGGATACAAAGTCTTCTATCAGTACAGGTAGATCATCATAAGCATAGAATCCAATAATCTCACCTGTATGATCTATGAGATCGAAAAATTCATTTTCTACATTTTGTGGCGCGAAGTCTAGTAAGAAGTCGTACGTACCATCCTCGTTGCACTCGATGTCAAAAACTCGAATATCTGAGAATCCGCACTCCATCCCAAGGCATGGATTATCGAGTTCCAAGACACTAAAACAAGCTTCTTGCTCGACATCAGTAAATATAAATTCGTATGCTTGCTGACCACCATTTTCGAAGCTTATGATGACTGTATCTCCGCAATTGTACTCGCCGTATTCTTCGTCATTTCCAGTGATTACATATTCTCCACTCGTATTTTCACAGAGCACCTCAAAGAGGTAACGAAGCTCTCCATCTACACAAGTTGAACTGAGGAGTCTCGGGAGTAAATGACAATCTGTGGAATCACTACATTCAGGACTGAGCCACTCCCAGTCCATACAGCAATCTGGGTTGTCATTATCACATATCGTAAGTTGATCTGCGCCGGTATTTCCTGGTGCATATTGTTCGACTAGTATTGGCAGATCTTCATAGAAATAAAATCCGAAGAATTCGCCCTCTGCATCAAAAAGATCAAAACCATCTTCACTGGTCCCCTCTGGAATAAAATTCAACAAGAAGTCATAGGTGCCATTTTCATTACATCCAAAATCATACACTTGTATTTGAGAAAATCCACATTCTTCTTGATTACAGATGTGATCAATCTCGATGATGTCTTGACAAAAAACATCTCCAGTACTCTGAAATATAAGTTCTACGATATCTATATTGCTGACATCAATTTCCAAAGTGATGAGTGAGTCACTGCAGTCATATACGCCGTACTCATTACCATTGCCAAATATCTCAACAGACTCTACATTCCCTTCGCAGACTAGAGCAATATCCAAGTAAAGAATAGGTCCATCACACTCAGACATGAGAACAGAGGCCTCTAAGCTGCACTCTGTACTAGTGGAGTCGCACTCTGGCCCTATCCATTCCCATGCCTGACAGCAATCCTCAATGGCATTGTCACACACGGTAATGGCGTCATAGCCAGTCTCCTCTGTTTCCATAGAGAGTATGGTTACTGGAAGCTGCGAGTATGCAAATACACCTAGATCCGCTCCAAAATTGTCGACGACATTAAATGAGTCAGAAGTGTTTGTGTGGATAAAGTCAAGGACAAAATCATATGTCCCGTCGTCGTTGCAAGAGAAGTTACCAATCTCAATATTATCAATGTCACAACTGCCTCCTTCACAGGCAACATTTTCTAGTGAGAATTTGCTAAAACAGCTGGTATCAGCTGGATCTGAGATGACAAAGCTGTAGTCATCTATACCTTGACATTCCATCTCAACAAGGAGGGGGTTTTCTTCTGTCAAAAAGAGTAGATCATAGTCAATAGGTGAGCTATTGAGTCGAAGGGTATCATATCCAGGACTTGTATGATAGATTGAAAATAAGATAATCTCTCCTCCATAGCCCTGATAGCTTACTGAGTCGATTTCAAGTTCGCACTCTTGTGCATGAAGTGATGTGAATAGTATGCTGAGCATCATGCCGAGCACCATAGTCTTGCGGGTTGCAGCGTTCATAGTTGTATGCTTTATCTACTAGACCCAGTGGCCTGTTATATCGCTGCATCAAGCAGCCATTTGGCTATTTTCAGACAAATTACCTTTGTGTACTATGACAAAACTGAGAGTGGGTGGTGTACCTGAGCATTTTAATCTGCCATGGCATCTCGCTATCGAGGAAGGAGCTTTCGCTCAAATGGACATTGATCTAGAGTGGATTACCTATGATGGTGGCACCGGCCAGATGACAAAGGCCTTGAGAAATGATGAAGTGGATCTCTGTATCCTCCTGACAGAAGGCATCATTACTGATATCTACAAGGGCAATCCTTCGAAAATAGTGAGTGTATACATCAATACACCACTTTGCTGGGGTGTCCATACTGGTGCCAGTAACAAGCTTGGACAGTATCAGGATATCTGGGATCGACAGTTTGCTATCAGTCGATACGGCTCCGGCTCACATCTGATGCCTCAAGTGGATGCCAATGAGCGAGAAACACAAATCGGTAAGGATCAATGGGTCATCATCAAAAACCTTGAAGGTGCGCTTGACTCATTGGGGAAGAATGAATCTGATGTCTTCTATTGGGAGAAGTATACGACGAAGCCTTATGTAGATTCTGGACAACTTAGACGCCTTGGCAGTTACTATTCTCCTTGGCCGTGCTTCGTCGTTGCCGCCACGGACAAGATCATTGCGACGAAGCCGGACACGGTACGGCGCGCCTTACAGATCATCCAGCGGCGGTGTCAAATCTTCATGATGAATGACGACAACATCAGGCTAGTGAGTGATCGCTATGACCAGAAGGCAGAGGATGTATCAAGATGGTTTCATAGCACTGAGTGGGCTGTCCACGGCTGGGTCAGTAACAAGATGCTCTCAAGTGTAGAGTACCACCTTGACAATGCGGGCATCATCGACAAAAACCAGAGTCGAGAGGCTTTGGTATGGAGGCGATAGGTGGATTAAAAATGGCGTGATTTTCACCACGCCAAAGTTTTTTGGGTTGTTTGTTTTCTTGAATCCAAAGTTTGACACCTTCTTATCAAAAGCAGACACAGAATGAGTCAATTAGCATTCTGAGTCAGTACATGGGTACTATTTATCTATAAATCGCCAAAAGCTCAGCTTTCTTACTTCTAGACACGGGAATGATCTCTCCATTACTCATGAGCACTTGACCGCCTCGACCGTTGAGATATTTTTCAATATGATCTAGATGAACCAGATGCGAACTGTGAACTCGGAAAAAGTTATGTTTCGATAATAAATATTCAATTTCCTTCAGTGTCTTTGAGACGAGTACCCTCGAACCGGTCGTTAGATAAATATGAGTATAATTACTCTCTGAAGCACATCGTAGTATTTGATCTACTCTGATGAACTCCATCCCTTCTGATGTAGGAATGGCGATTTTATTGAGTTTAGTTTCTTGAGAGTTAATCTGTGATATACTCTCTAGGAGTGCTTCTTTGCTGATCGACTTTGCTTCTAATTTTTTGACACGCTCCACAGACATCTTTAATTCCTCCTCATCTATGGGCTTGAGTAGATAAGCTATCGCATTGACCTTGAAAGCTTGCAATGCAAATTCATCGTAGGCAGTGGTAAAGATGATGTGAAAGCTTATATTATCACACTCTCGGACGAGATCAAAGCCGTTTTTTTCAGGCATTTCGATATCAAGAAATATAAGCTGCGGCTGATAAGTTTTAATGGCTTCAAGAGCCGCGTCGACGTGGTCGCATGCAGCTAGAATTTTCACTTCTGGGCAATTCCATTCAAGGAGCTTTTTTAGGGCTCCTCTCGCGTGATCTTCGTCGTCGATGATGATAGCATTGAGGCTCATATGGAATCTGCTTGAATGTATGGAAGAGTAATGATGACTTTTGTCCCGAGCGACTTGTCATCTTGATTTTTATCGATGATTTGGATGTCTGTGGATATGCCCTGTGTTTTTTGCAAGAGATCAATACGCTCACTAGTCAATTTTAATCCTAGAGATTTTTTTCTAGTGAGAGAGTCTTGCTTATTTTTTTCTGCCGCTTTTCTTCCAATACCGTTATCATCGACTGCACATTGAATTTTGTCACCTACTCTTAAAAAACTAATATCTACGTTTCGAGGTTCAGAAAGGGGCATGAGCCCATGCCAAATCGCATTTTCTACAAATGGCTGCACTACGAGTGGTGGAATCATCGTAGAACTTAAAGAAAGATCCTCTGCGTGTGTGAGATGATAGTTGAATTTTCCGCTGAGTCGCAGTTGCTCAAGCTCGAGATACAGAGAGATAGTTTCGATCTCATCTTCGAGACTTACAAGATCATGAGCAGAGTTGTTGAGTATCATGCGCATTAATCTGGAGAACTTTGTGAGATAGCGACTCGCATTCCTGGGATCTTCTTGAAGAATATAGTTGTTGACAGAGTTGAGACTATTAAACAGGAAATGCGGATTCATTTGACTGCGCAAAGCAGTCATCTGAGAATCCAATAGTTTTTTGTGGTATTCAAGCTCAAGAGCATCCTGTTTTATTCTATGTCTCCGACGGAGATAGTAAATTACAGCGGATAAGAGTGCTAGAAATCCAATGGCGGTACCCTTGAACGTGTTGGTCTGATAGAGTGCTGACTCTTTTTGTATATGGAGAGGTGGAGCCTGTGTCCAATCCGGACTATGGCTCGATTTTCCGCGTACGAGCATGGTGGATTTCCCTCTAGGTATATCTGTCAAGTCAAGAAATCTACTTTCCGCATGATCTATCCAATTTCTACCACCATCTCTCGAATACTGATATGACGCTTCTTCGTCTGTTGGAAAGTTGATGAGGCCATATTCGAGATGCAGACTGTCTGTGTTATGTGATAGTTTTAGCAGATCAGGAGTCATAGACCAATTGGCACTGCTGTACAGTATATCATCCGTTGATATTTCGAGATATCTCAGCTGGTGCTGATTCTCGGAAGTTTTCTCATAGTACTCATCAAAACAAATGTAGGTATGGCCAGTGTGTACGATCGACCCATTGCGATCCACATAGGGTGCACGTGTATGTTGATCATTATGTGGCCTTGGGGGATAGTTTGAATCAAATAGAAATTTTTCTTTAGCTAGGTCAAATTCTAAATAAGCTCTTTCGAAATGATCTTCTTGAGAACAAATGACTTTGTTGTCAGTGAAATAGCTGTATTGGAGAATATTATTATTAGCAATGCCATCTTCTATACTAAATGGTTCAAACAACCAGTTTGTCCATTGCCGCGTGACTGGATCAAATTTGCATACGCCAGAGGACCAGGTCGTCATATAAACATTACCATTGTATATAGTACCATTTAAGATTGTTGGCTGCCAACCTTGGTCTATAAATTCTTGAGGAATATCATGTGTGCCTGGCAGTGTGGAAGGGAAGTGCTCAAACTTCCGTGATTGAATATTGTATTGACCCAGTCCGAAGTGTCCTCCTAGATAGATATTGTTGGAGTCTTGAGGAATGATGATTCTTATCAGATTGCGCCTAGTGGGACGGCTGTTCCAAACGCCTGTTTGTATGTCGTGATACTCATAGCTTAAATCTTTAGCGTCAAATATGACGAGGCCTTCTCGACCGCCGATAAATACCTGATTTTTTTGTTGGACGATACTCCAGATATGTTGTATGGGAAAGTCATTGATGGAATCGACACCTTTAGACTCGAATAAAATGGCCGAGTTAGTTTTTGGCTCATAGATGGCTAGTCCATAGCTGTTACTTCCGATCCAGATCCTATCTCGGGTATCCCTGTAGATGATGTTGATGTCATGATCTGTCATCAGTGTCTTGTCACTCTGAGATACTCCCGTATGATGGAGCCTATATCCATCCCATCGGTATATGCCATGTGTAGAAGCGAGCCAGAGGACGCCATGGTGATCTTCGAGGATGCTCCGGAAATGTCCCCATCGTATGCCATCTCCTTCCGTAAGGCATTGCCCAGAACCGTATGTGGCCACAAGACAAAGAACAATAAATATGATAGAACGACAAAGCATTGATTCAAGTTAGTCAATATCACTGACTAGTGGTGGTTATTGGAGTCTCAAGGTCTTGCTGAGACTTTGTTAAGTAACTTTTGAGAGACTTGATCTTTTGTTCTATTGGATGCACAAGCTGATTGACAAGACGATCTGCTTGAGCCACTGAGCTTGGCTTGAGCTCTTGGATTTCAGCTTGCGTGTTTTTGATGAGCTGCTCTATCGTATTGGCTTGAATGGCTGAGACTATCTTCTCGTCTCCTTTTTGTTTGGTCGCCGCCAACTTCTCTTGTAGTTGTCGGAGCTCGTTGTATTGATTATCGAGTTGATACAGCTTTCTCACAAAACTTGGGCTGATGGTTTTATTGGCATCGGACATCTGTTGAATTTTAGTTTCTTCTTCGGGCTCTTGCAGTGCAGAAGAAAATTGAGTCTCGCTCTTTTTCTTAATGTCAACTAGGACTACATTAAAGTTGGGATATTTCTGTGTGAGAAAATCTACTCGATCCATATTGTAAGCCCAGCGTTTTCTCTGCCCTTCGACAGAGTTACTGCAGCTAACTATGCTGAGACTGAGTATGAGGAGTAATCCGATACGTACTACCATGGTGATGGAATTTGATATGTCAGGAGTAGTTGGTCGGTCAGAATAAAATTTATGCAAGTCTTCTTGTCGATAAAAACCGACTGTCTTTGACGTAATTTCTCTGACTTTTTATTCGTTGAAATTGTGCATAATAATTCGATGACGTAGTTACCGATTGGTAGACCTGCAGTGTAAAGTGTCTTGGTTGTATCAGCGGCTACATTAATTAGTGGAGAGATGGTTCGCGGCTCGTCGTTGATTTGAAGATAAATGGAGTGGATCGTCAAGTTACTTTGATTGGTGATCGAAATCTCAACGCTGCATGAGATCCCCTTCATCTTTTCAAGTGCAATGCTGAGGAGCTCATCATTGATGTGACAAGGAGGATCGTGAAGTGCACTTTTGGAAGTAATGAGCTCAGACCATGATTGGAATCCAGCATAGTACTCACCACCCGATTGTAGATATGAAAAGCCAATGTACACGAGACCACCTTCAGATACTTGAACCATGACATCATTCGTGTCGTCGATAGTCCAACTCAATCTTATACCACTAAAGAAGCCCACACTGTGAAGTTGAAACACTTGATGCTCATATCGGCGACTCAATGAGTAAGCAGGTCGCATCATTGAGCGTTTTGGTCGTGGATTTTTGGTTCTTTGCGTCAGCGATGGGAATGGTCACGCCTCAGCGTGAGTCCGGAGGACCGAGCCAATGACCGTAGCGCCCGGACGCCCAAGAGATAATCCATCAAGCCTATAGATATAGACTTGCGATCTTGACTCTTTCTCTCACTAGCCAATTTGCTCAGTCATTTGACCATATTGATCAATCGCAGCCCAAATTCAGTGATTTATAATCGATTCTTGAGGCAGATTAATATCGGAAGAAATAATGCTTCAGAGAACTTTTAATTTTCAATTGTTGGCACTTTTCCTCATTGTGAGTGCAAGTGCATTACCTGCTCAAGCAGATATAGAAGGCAGACTCAAAATAGCTGACTCAGAAGAATTTGCAGAGGCTGGCCAAATCAGGTATGTAGATAGTACGGCTCAATTTGAAGGCTTCGATGGCACAGAGTGGCGATCTTTTTGGGAGACGAACTCAGATTATTTGTATCAATACGAGGACTGTTCTTACAGTGATTTTCAGATTGATACAGACGCATTTGGGAATGTGGCATGTGGACGTTTATATGATTCAGGAGGACCTGCAGGAAACTACGGCAACGACGAAGACTACTCCTTTACGATCATCACTGGCGCAAGTTCTGAAAGAACCATTTTGTGTGAGATCATTGTCGATATGGTAGACATGGAGGGCAGTGGTGATACGCTCACGCTCATGATGCCTTATCAAGATCCTGTTATTTATACTGGTAGCATCAGCGCACCGGATACATTTTACTCAGTCACTCCTGATGGAGTTGTGGTCACATTTACGAGCAACTCATCCAATCCAGGTGGTCCTTATGACGGTTTTCAAATCGAATGGCGCCATATCTATGGTCAAGAAGATTCTAGTCAAGTTAAATTAAGTGGATTCTTTTTCAAGGCAGACAACCAGGCCGTCGGAGGTGGGGTGAATATTGATAGCGCGTGGCAAGAGTCTGGCCGACGCTCGGTGCAGTTTGGGTATGCCTCTGATGCTCGAGGTGATTTTACTGTTGCTCTTGGTCCAGAGTCATTCGCACTAGGTCAGCAGAGTATTTCGATAGGGAGAGAAGCCAGTGCGAATGGGCCAGGCGCTATCGCCCAAGGCTATTTGTCGAAGGCGGTGGGCATGCAAACTATTTCTATTGGCTTGGGTGCTGAATCTGAATTGAGCAATTCTATCGCTATGGGCGTCTTTGCCAAGACTCAAGGTATCTCTTCGGTTGCGATTGGTCAAGGAGCTGTTACAGTTGATCCATTCAGCATCTCTCTGGGCGCATTCAGTGGTACCTCCGGTGCGGAAGCTCTCAGTATAGGTCGTGGAGCCAATAGCAATGGAATTTATGCCATTTCTATTGGTTCTTCGGCATCATCAGACTCCATCTACGCATTGAGCTTGGGATATGCAGCGGCAGCATCTCAGAGATCAACGATCGCCATAGGTCATCAATCTGAAGCGCTGGATATTGAGTCCATTGCCCTCGGCAATGAGGCAAGGGCCAATGGTCAAGGTAGCATTGCTCTCGGGCCAAGCGCGATCTCTGACCACGACTATAGTGTGGTCATCGGTAGTGATGCACGCATACAAGCCAGCTCTGCTATAGTGATCGGACGAGAGGCAGGAAGATCATTTGGCAGTGAAGGGGATGAGTCAGTTATGATAGGCTCAGAGTCAGAGGTGTCTGGAGATACCAGTGTAGCTATTGGGCTTTTGTCTAAGGCCGCCCGTAAGGGCGTTTCTATTGGTGCCAAAGCTGATGCGTTGACAGAAGGGGTTGCGATCGGATATGACAGCGATGCCTCACATAATTCTGTATCGATTGGCAGGTCCTCTCGTACCTACAGATATTCTGTCAGCATCGGGGATGATGCTCATACAGGTGTCAGCGCAGACAGCTCAGTGGTTTTGGGCTACAAAGCAACGAGTAGCGGTCATTCTGGTTTAGCTATTGGTCAGAATACTTATGCAAGGGAAGATAATTGTATGGCTATTGGGCCCAATGCAGAGACCATAGCTTTTGCACGCAATGCCATGGCTCTTGGGCATGAGGCGCAAGTCGGACAGAGTGGGCATGGAAGCATTGCCATAGGACATAAAGCAGAAGTTGCAAACTTTGATGAAAATTCGATAGCACTTGGACAAGAGGCCTATGCCTCCACAGATAATCAAATTGTACTTGGAAATACAGCGGTCTCGCAAATTGGAGGATACTCAAATTGGTCGAATTTATCCGATGGTCGTTTCAAAAAAGACATTCGAGAAAATATACCAGGTCTAAGATTTATCAATTCTCTGAGACCTGTAGGCTACAAGGTTGATTACAACAAACTGGCTGCGTTTCAAGGACGAGAACTAAGCAGTGATCTTCGTATCAAGAATCTGGCAAGAGCAGAGACTTTTCAGTCAGGTTTTATTGCACAGGAAGTAGAGGCTTCCGCCAAAAAAATAGGCTATGATTTTGATGGTGTCATTGCACCGCAAGATGATAATTCTCACTATGCTCTTAGCTATTCTTCATTTGTGGTTCCATTGGTGAAAGCAGTACAGGAACTCTCTCTAGAAAATGAGAAACTCAAGGAGGAAAATCGTAAAAATCAATTAGAAAAGGAAATGATTCTAGCTCGTATAACACAGCTGGAAAGACAGTTAGAATTGATTTCTCAAAAAAGAGAATATGAATAAAAAGACATTGACTCTGATACTCGTATTTTCTGCGAGTATAATGATTGTATTCGGGCAGCAGCTCGATGTAGAAGGAAAGATAAAAATTTCCGACGACGCCGATCCCGCTTCTGCTGGAATGATTAAATATGATGGCGGACACTTCCAAGGATTCAATGGAACAGAGTGGTTGGTCTTGGATGCCTTAGATGTCTTGTTTGATGCGGATAGAGATACGAAGATCGAAGTAGAGCAGTCAAGCGACGAAGATCAGGTGCGTATCACTGTAGATGGACACGAAGCTCTTGTCATCAAAAAGAATGCTTATCAAACCCTGATGCTAGAACTCAAAAATAGTGCAGGGAATTTATTTATAGGCCAAGAGGCAGGATTGAATAATCGGCCAGACACAATGACCGTCGATGGCGTCAATAATACCTTTCTTGGGTATCAGGCAGGGGTGCAAAATACAGTTGGAGATGACAACACTTTTGTAGGAAACCGGGCAGGACAAAATAATGGTACTGGTCAAGACAATGTTTTTGTGGGGAAGACGGCAGGTCTGACAAATACGAGTGGGAGCTGGAATACTTTCTTAGGTCACAATGCTGGAATGAACAATATAGGTGGATTTAATAATGTACTTATAGGAAATAATGCAGGAAAAGACCAAGCTACTGGCTTTGCGAATATTGTCATCGGATCCAATGCCATGACGTCGAACGATTCTTCGTTTAATATATTTATTGGAAATGAGGCAGGCCGAGATGTGGAGAGCTCTTACGGTAATATCGGAATAGGAACCGCTAGTCTTCTGACAGCAGATGGCGGAAGAAATGTGGCGGTTGGCCTATCCGCTGGACAAGTATCTCTAGGCAGTCGATCCGTCTTGATGGGCGAGTTTGCAGGGTTTAGCAATGATGGTGATCGTGCTGTGATTATTGGGTCACGTGCGGGCATTGATAATCATGAAGATGGCATCATCGCGATCGGAACTGACGCCCTCCATTTCAATTCTGGTGAAGGAAATATAGCGATAGGCGATTCTGCAATGATTGCACAATACTTGGATAAATCCACCGTAGGTATCGGACGAAGAGTCTTGTATAGTGGGCGCAGTTCTCGATCCGTGATTGTCGGTGATGAGGCGGGTAAATTGGTGAATGCAGATGATAACGCCTACATAGGTTTTAGAGCTGGATATGGCAATGAAACTGGTGTGCATAATGTTTTTCTCGGGGCAAATGCAGGGAGCTTAGTTGATTCAGTGGAGCATAGCGTATTGATAGGCTCGCATGCGGGAAGATCATCAGGTGATGGTTATAGCGTCATGATTGGGACCGAAGCTGGTAGGAGCTCTTTCGGTCATAATGTGGCGCTTGGCTACATGGCCATGGCAAACGGATTTCATGATGGATCAGTGGCTGTGGGTTCTTATGCACTTGAAGGAGGAGGCGATTCTACAGTGGCAATGGGTTACAAGGCTGGTGCAGACGCATCTGTAAATCAAGGAGTAATACTAGGAAACTATGCGGCGGAAAACGCCTCCGGTGTATTCGGTAATCAGGTATACATTGGTTATAAAGCAGGACAAAATGCCGATGGATATGATGTCACAATTATTGGAGCCAACGCTGCTGTCAATTATGATGGGAACAATGCGGTCATTATAGGAGATGAGGCTGCAGTCAATATGTCAAATAATTGCAATACAGTGGTGGGCTCCCTTGCGGGTAAAAACTATGGCGATAGTAGGGAGAACACATTTGTCGGATGTGTGAGTGGTTTTGGGGCAATCGATGTGAATGTTACTGGTGACTTCAACACCTTTGTCGGATATAATTCGGGGAGAAACGTGTCCAGTGGGTCCAGTAACGTTGTCCTTGGTCGCAACGCAGGAAGAGATATTGGCGCGGGAAATAACAATGTCTTTCTTGGAAATTCGTGCGGCTATCTGAATCGAGGAAGCGGTAACATTTTTATAGGTCATGAGGCAGGAGGCCAATATGCCCTGACCAATAACACTTTGATTATAGACAATTCCAATACGCTTGACCCGCTCATAGAAGGCAACTTTGCCACTGATTTTCTGTCATTTAATGCATCTTCTTTTAATATCAAGACTACTGGATTGGCAGGAAGCCAAGGAGCAAGACTGACCTTAGATGGTGATCCAGATGAGAACTCTGTATTGGAGTATAAGGTCGACAATGCCTTCAAAGCATCAATTGGCTATGATGACAATGCAGATCAAGTCTTCATATATCAGGGTGGTAATGGAATATTTGTGAAGAATGGTCGCGTCGGCATCAATGGTCTCTCACCAGTGACGAATGCCCTCGAGGTTAACGGAAATGCCAGCAAGTCATCAGCTGGTGATTGGCTGGCTAATAGTGATTCGCGTCTAAAGAAAAATATACGGGAGTTAGATTCAGACGAGATGCTGTCCAAGATCCTGACGATGCAAGGAGTCTCTTATGAGTGGAATGATGACAAGACTGGTGTCCGAAGACCCACGGGAGAACAAATAGGGTTTATCGCACAGGATATTGAAAGAGTTTGGCCAGAAAAGGTAAGTGCTGATAACTTGGGATACTTACAGACATCGTATGGTGACTATGACCCGGTCTATGTAGAAGCGATCAAGGCACTCTACGAACGCATAAAACAGCTGGAAGAGCGAAATCAAAAATTAGAAGAAACCATTGCAAAGCTGGACCTCGACCACTTACAAGATGTACTAGATAAATTGGCCAACTCAGAGAAAGGAAGTGGAATTTCTGAATAAGGGCACATCACTCTTTTCTATTTGCCTTTGAGTCCAGGATCTCGCTCGAGGAATTCCTCGTAGAGCCGTATCTGTCGATTGCTCACAGGTATGTTCCATCCACCAATAAATATTTGCGTCACCTGGGTCTTAGGTTCCAGTGGATCACCATCACAGACAAATAGGTTTGCTGATTTCCCTTTTTCGATGGAGCCAAGATGATCAGCAACTCCTAGTATTTCTGCAGAATTTATGGTAATAGCTTTGATGGCTTCATCATGACCAAGGCCATAGGCGGCGGCAAAGCCCGCATGAAAAGGAAGATTTCTCACATTTTCTTCTTGGTCTGAGCGCAGTGCTATCTTGACACCTGCTTCAGCAAGCTTGGCAGCATTGGCGTATGGGGCATCATAAGGATCATAGGCTCTATTGGGATTAGAGAGCACGGGTCCCACGATGGCAGGAAAGCCAGTTTGCGCGATCTCATCCGCAAGACGCCACCCCTCTGATAAGCCTACCAAAACGACATTACTGATTTCCAACTTGTTCAACCACTCAATAGCTGCCCTGATTTCTTTTTCTCGATTGACGATGAGATAAAGTGTCATATTTCCACGGAGTACTTCGGCAATCGTTTCAATTTCTGGATTGTAGTCGAGATTGTTATCGGTACTCTTGGAAAGAATATCCAAGTATCTCTGTGCATTTTCCCAAGCGAGGTTGAACTCTTTTTTATTCTTTTCATCGTCTTTTTTGATATCCTCTTCACTTCTTTGGTCCCAACGATTTCTTTTACCCGTACGGGGATAGTTAAGTACAAGACCAGTCCAGCCAGCATACATTTGATCTGGTGTGTATCCATGAAGATTAATGAGCGCTGCTTGACCTGGAAAAGTCCCGCCACTGGGAGAAGTAACTGCTGTCAGGACCCCACTTGTGCGATTGATGGCGATATGAGTACTATTTGGATTTACTGCTGTCAGTGCCTTCATGTGAGGTGTGAAGCTTCCTACTTCGTTTCTGTCATTGGTCAGTGATACAGAACCGACTTCTTTGAGCGCTATGCCTGTACCTCCGTCAATAAAACCAGGATAGATGCGCTGTCCTTGACAATTGATGATATGACAGTCTTTGGGTGTATTTGGCTCAGTATATATTTCGTCGATCTTTCCATTTCTGATAATAACAGTACCACTTTGAATCACACCTTTGGTGATGGTGTGTATCTCTGCATTGGTAAGAGCAAAAGATCCATACTCTCCTTTGAGCTCTTGTGCTGATACTGTACTACAAGCGACGATCAGGGTGAATAGAGTATATAAAAGTTGTTTCATGACTAGTGGTTATGATTGGTGCATTCGATCAATAGTCCTAGCTCTTCGACCCCTTGAAGACATTGATGATCACATGAGCGATCTGTCTCTTCGTAGTTGGAGCTTCCATACTCTGTCTCAGGATCAATGAGAAGTCTCATATCAGCAGGATCATTTTCTCGATCAAATAGTATGCGTCCTTCTATGACAGTATATTCTGGGATTGCATAAATGCTGAGAGGGTGAGCTGAGAAAATAGCGATGTCACCGTCCTTTCCTACCTCAAGACTCCCGACTCGATCATCTATCCCTAGCTGGATTGCAGGATTGATGGTGATCATACGGAGAGCTTCGTTGTCTGATAGTCCGCCATATCTCTGACTCTTGGCAGCTTCGTGATACAGGTGGCGGATAAGCTCCCGGCTGTCAGAGTTTATGGAGGTAAGTACACCGTTTTTTGTCAATATGGTGGCATTATAGGCTGTAGAATAGTAGACTTCGAATTTGTAAGCCCACCAGTCTGAAAAGATCGAAGCATAAGCACCATGTGCAGCAAGTTCAGGAGCCACTTTGAATCCTTCGTTTACATGCTGAAAACAAATCTTCTCTATACCATAATCTTTACATACATTCATGAGCATCAGTATCTCATCGGCTCTGTAGGAGTGACAGTGGATCATCAGCTCACCTGTAAGAATATCTGACAATGCCTCTAATCGTATATTGTATGCTGGAGGTTCAGTCACTGAAGAGGGGTCTCTATTGTACGCTGCCCAGTCGTCCATATATTCGAGTGCAGCTTCAAAAGAACTTCTGAAAAGTTGCTCTATACCCATACGTGTTGCTGGCTGAATGTTCCTTCCTTCACCATGCACACGCATAGGGTTTTCTCCAAGAGCGAATTTTATCGTGCGTATTGCACCTTCCATTTTATACATTTCTGGATCAGACTCTCCCCATCGATGTTTCATCGTCTCGCACTGACCCCCTATAGCATTGGCTGATCCGTGCATTGCGTGACTCGTAGTCACACCTCCTGCTAATGCCCTATAAAGACCTACGTCAAATGGATTGATGGCATCCCCTGTAAAGACCTCGGCCGTAACAGGTGCTGTAGCTTCATTCACAGCATCTATTCCAAGATGCGAGTGGGCGTCAATGATTCCTGGCATCACGTATTTGCCGGTAGCATCTATGACGGTGACATCTTTGGGGGCCTTGAGATTTTTACCAATTTTATGAATCTTTCCATCCTTGACGATGATATCTCCCTCTTGTATGATGCCATCTGTGATCGTAATGATGGTACCATTACTGATGAATAAATTATCATCATATTTCTGGGCTGAAAGGAGCAGGCAGAAAAACGAAAAAATAATTATTGGGTATGTTTTTCTCATAATCTATTCTGGTTTTGATACACGCTCGGCTTCTATACCAAAGTCGCCAGCATTGGGTATTGATAGCGTCCCTTCCATCTGATCTCCTTCTATACTAGCTTCAATAGTGAAACTGATTCCATCCGTACCTGAAAAATTAAAACTGAGCACACCATTTTCATATGTCGGATCGGACATCGTGCGCTCTTTGTCATCCATACTGTTGGTCTGTGTGATGACAAGATTCCCATCATCTTGAGTAATGACTAGGCCTCCGGTGATATCTGTACCCATAGCATTAGACTTCCATTCCCAAGTGCCAAGTACATCATTAATATCAGAGGATGCGTTGCCCTCTTTTTTGACTTTCTTTTTTTCGTAGTCGTATTTTTTTCCTTCGACGAATACGTAGCGAATGACAGCACCTTCTTCAAAGATGTTTTTATCCGCAACCACGAGGTTGGCCATTTTGCCTTGATCAACACTACCGGCATATTGTGATATTCCTAGAAGTTGCGCAGGATTAGTCGTCAGGGCTGCTAGAGCTGCGTCCTCCGATAGGCCTGCGGCAATCATTTTTCTTATATTGGGAAGTACGTCTTTTCCTCCTGTATTGTAACTTGATATGGAAAAAGCTTTATTCATTTTTTCCAGCATTGCAGCTTGAGCCATGCTAAGGTCATAGACTTCTTGTCTTTTTTGGCGAAAGCCAGATTCTTCCTCTGAGAGATCCTCTTTTTCTTCATCAAGTTCGTCAGGTAATTCATCTGTCAAGATGATATGACCGTTCCAGTCTTTGATAGCATCTTGGCACATCCAGATTTGGTCTACACCAGCAAGTACCATGTCAAATCCGAGTTCCTCCTGTAAGCGCATGGCACGATGAATCTGCAAGGCAGAGCCTGTTTCAAAGTATACGTCCTGACCTTGAGAGACTACTGGCAAAAAACCTGTGATGGTCTTATCATAGCTTGGTCGCACAGATGAGCCTGGATTGCTCTTATGTTGCATCATGTGTTTGTTCGCGATGGAGGTATTGCGATAAAGATCCCGCCACTTGGCCATCACACCGATGACAGTATTGGGGTACTTACCTCTACCAGCCCCTTGGAACTTTGCCATCTGACTTACACCACTCTGGAGAAGTAGATCTTCTACTTCACCATCCTGTAGGAGTATCAGCGCACCTTGTCCAGAGAATGTTCGCCCCTTAGGCACTGAGTGACTGATGGTATACCCAAGTTTGCGCATCTTGGCAATGCTGCTATGACCGGCTTGGACTTGATCAGCTGCTTGGACGTAGGTGTTGATACCAGGAAATCTCTCTTTTTTGTCGTCATCCTTTTTCTCAGGGGCTTTGACTGCAGTATGACTGAGGCCATCGATGAATCCGCTGTACACGTACATAGAGTCGAGGTCGATTACCTCTGATTCAATAGCGCCTGTGACATTTGGACCGACTTGATGTATCTTTCCATCCTTGAGCCAGATATTGACCAGCTGTGGATCGACACCTGGCCTTGGCACGAGAGTGGCATTGGTCAGGAGATAGTCTTCACTCAGTGCTACTGGACCATCCCAGCGCTCTTGAGCCTCAATGAGGGAAGAAGAGATGAGCATGACACACAGGCTGAGTATGGCCGTGCTGACAAGTGTCTTCATATCTTGATACTTTTATTCATGATCTGATGCCAAGGTCATCTTGACACAAGTATGATGACTAGGCTGCTTAAAGGTAGTGATAGTCAGTAGACATATTTCATGACAAGTAGCAATAGAAGTTTTTTCAATACCATCGTATCGAGGCCTCATCTGCTGATAGCCGGCCTGGCTATCATGTGCTATGCAAATACCCTATGGAACGGTTACGCCTTAGATGACTCCATCGTCATCACGCAAAATGATCATACCAAGGCGGGAGTGAGAGGAGTGAATAAGCTCTTGACGACAGATGCATTTCACGGGTTTTTTGGCGGTGAGAGCAACTATGTTGCAGGCGGTAGATATCGACCACTGTCAATGATAAGCTTTGCTCTGGAATACCAACTTTTTGGTGAAACCCCTGCACTTAGTCATCTAATTAATGTGCTACTCTATGCTTGCTTATGCATGCTGATATTTAGTCTATTGAGAGCAATGATTCCAAGGGCGAGAGATGAATTCTTACTCTTAGCAGTTATCTTATTCGTAGTTCATCCTGTGCACACTGAGGTGGTTGCAAATATCAAAGGTAGAGATGAAATTCTATGCTTTTTATTTGCTCTTCTATCATGGAAGTGTTCATTGATTTTTTTTGAAAAGAGTTCTTTGAGATCAATTTTATTAATGGGGTTATATTTTTTCCTTGCATTACTCTCAAAGGAAAATGCAGTTTCCTTTTTATTGATTATTCCTCTGTCACTTTATTTTTTCAGAGAGTTAAATCTGAGAAAGGGGGTGATCATTTTTATTGGACTTTTTATACCTTTTTTGCTTTTTATGGTGACTAGGCATAAGGTCATAGGTGCTACAGACTTGACTGGTACTTCTATGGAGCTGATGAATAATCCTTTTGTCAAGCTTGAGTCCAATGTCTATGTGCCATATGAACTTGTCGAAAAAGTTGATGCTATAGGTAGGTCGATGCTGGAATATCTCAGACTCATGGTCTATCCGCATCCATTGACACATGACTACTATCCAAGATTTTTTGATACCAATAGTTCTTTATCAGTAATTGCTGGGATCGGAATATTTTTATTTTCTTCCTTATTTTTTATTTCTGTTTTGGGCTTACGCCAAAAGAAGTACTATTCCTTCGGGATATTATTTTTTCTTATTTCCATCGGCATATATCTCAATATTATTTTTAGTGTAGGTACTCTCATGTCCGAGAGATTTTTATTTATTCCATCGCTAGGATTTATTTTATTGGTGATTTTTCTGTTGAAAGAATTAATTCCTAAGACAGATAGAATAAGAGGAATTGTATTTTACGTTGTTTTAGCACTGATTGTTTTATTCTCTGCAAAGACAATTACCAGGAATGCTGTTTGGAAGAACAATTTCACCTTATTTACCACAGATGTGGCCGTGTCGCATAGGAGTGCTAAGGCAAATAATGCTGCTGGAGGTGTGCTTATTGATCAAGCAGTAGCCCAGGGCCTAGATCATCCAGATAGCCAGGAGATGCTCGAGAGAGCGATGGTGTACTTAGACCGCGCACAAGAGATCCATCCGCTCTATCGAGGGAGTTATCTGCTTGAGGGAAATGCTGCATGCCACCTGAAGAAATACGCAAAGGCTCAGACGGCCTATGAGACAGCTTTGCGCATTGATCCAGGACATCAATTGGCTCTTGACAATATGCTTCTCTGTGGCCGCCAAGGTGCAGAGTACTTGGGCAAGTCGCAGCAAAAGCTGACAGAAAGCCTCGATCTTCTGAAACGCATAGAGAAGTATGCTCCCAATGATCCTGATCTTATCAGACTCTTGGGCGTGGCACATGGGGTGTCTGGTGATATCGATCGAGCAATATCCTATATGGAGAAATCTGTGCAACTACAGCCCAATAGCGCATACAATTACTATAACCTTGGAAGTGCGTATTTTAACTCTGGCAGAAAGTTTGAGGCAGAAGAAATGTTTGTCAAGGCAGAAACGTTAGAACCCGGTATTGTGCAACGTAATCGAAAATAAAGATCCCTTGATCAATAAGATATACTTTATACTGATTTTATCATTTCTCGGTGGGCAAGTCCTCGCACAGGATCGAGCTGCAGAAAGATGGGCCGACTCGGTACTCACATCACTGAGTATAGAGGAACGAGTAGGTCAGCTATTCATGGAGCGTACATTCAGCAAGTCAGCAGATAAAGACAAGACCAAAGCACTCCAACAAATATTGAAGTATCATATTGGAGGTTTTTGTTTTTTTCAGGGCGACCCTGAGCTACAGAAAAAGTGGACCGATCAATACCAGAAAGCGTCAAAGGTGCCACTGCTCATTGCCATCGATGCAGAATGGGGCTTGGGTATGCGCTTCAAGGAGAGGGCCTTTAGCTTTCCAAAGCAAATGACCCTCGGTGCCATCAGGGACAATGAACTGATCTATCAGATGGGTCAGCAGATAGCGGATCACTGCAAGAGTATCGGTGTGTCTGTAAATTTTGCTCCTGTCGTAGATGTCAATAATAATCCTGCAAATCCAGTGATTCACTACCGCTCGTTCGGAGAAGACCGCATGAATGTTGCTCTCAAAGGATATCAGTACTTGCTCGGTTTGGAGAGTCGATCTGTCTTGGGCTGTGCCAAGCATTTTCCAGGCCATGGAGATACAGATACAGATAGTCACTACGCGCTGCCGGTCATTCCTCATGATGCAGATAGACTGGATAGTCTTGAGCTTTTTCCTTTCAAGGTGATAGCGGATAAGGACGCGGGCTCTATGATGGTCGCACATCTGCACATTCCCTCACTAGACTCTACTGAGGGATTGCCAAGTACCTTGTCCAAGGACATTATTACAGGGATATTGAGAGAGGACCTGGACTACGATGGTCTTGTCTTTACAGATGCCATGGATATGAAGGGTGTCAGTGATCACTACTCAGCAGGTAAGGCAGCCAAGATGGCATTTCAAGCAGGAAATGACATCATCCTGTTGCCAGACAATTTGGCGGAAGCCCACACGGCGATCATGAAAGCCATTACTGACGGAGAGATCACCATCGCTCAGCTCAATGCCCGAGTATTTCGTATACTACTCTACAAGTACAAGTATGCTCTTGACTCAGAATATCGAGAGTCTGACTACTCCCTCAAGTCTATGGAGTCATTTCTACTCAAGAAAAAACTCTACGAAAAATCCTTAACCCTCTTGAGACGTGAATCGACGGAGATCCCTGTCAGACAAATTCACGATCGCAGCTTTGCTTCTATCAGCTTTGGCGCCAATTCCATGACCGAGTTTCAGAGACAACTGACGCACTATGTTGAGATGCCTCATTATCAGATAGACTATGGTGCTGACATGACGAGTATGAGACATTTGGGCGAAAGCCTCAAGGACAAGGATGTCATCTTCGTATCACTCCACGATCTCAGCTACAGCAAGTCCAAAGACTTTGGTCTATCTGCAAATAGTATTGCCTATATCCAAGAGCTCAATAAGAATCACACCATCATCTTGACGGTCTTTGGCACGCCATATATCATGGAGTATTTGCCGGGTATCAAAAATGTGTTGATGGCCTATGAAGAGGATCCAGAGATGGAGGCATTAGCTGCTCAGGGTCTGTTCGGTGCTTTTGCGATGGATGGTCAGCTTCCTGTGACCGCAAGCACAGAATACCCCTATGGCACCGGCATCAGATCTCCCTCACTTGGCCGACTGAGCTATGGGATCCCAGAGGAGGTCGGTATGTCTTCAGATACACTTGCCCAACTCGAAGAGCTGGTCGATGAACTCATTCGCCTCAAGGCCGCTCCAGGCTGCCAGGTACTCGTCGCTAAAGATGGGAAGGTAGTGTGGAACAAAGCCTACGGACATCATACCTACGCCAAGAAACGAGCTACGCAGACTGGTGATATTTATGATCTTGCGAGCATCACTAAGGTGGCCGCAAGCACTGTGTCATTAATGAAGTTGGCCGATCAAGATCGGATCCAGGTATCAGATCAGATCTCAAGCCATCTGAAGCGCCTTCAGGGCACCAATAAGTCGAAACTCAGATTCAATGAAGTGATGTCGCATCAGGCTGGTCTGAGACCATGGATTCCATTTTACAAGAATACCATGCTCGATGGCAAGACTCCCATGCCCAAACAGCAGTGGTATCGTGATCACTCCGAGGGTGTATATGATGTACAAGTCACGGACAATCTTTACATGAATCGCATGTATCAGGATAGTATGTGGTGGTACATCCTGGATTCTGACTTGGGGCGATCGGGTCGAGAGCGCTATAGTGATCTAGGATTTTATATGGTGGGTGAGACGATTCGTGAGACGACGGGTCAGGATCTAGGGGCTTTCGCCCAAAAACACTTTTACGCACCGCTGGGAATGCGCACGACAGGATTCAAGCCGCTAGAGCGATTCAGCAAAAAAGCCATAGTACCATCAGAAAAAGACGACTACTTCCGCATGTCTGTGATCCATGGACATGTACATGATATGGGATCGGCCATGATGGGTGGTGTCGCGGGGCATGCTGGTTTGTTTTCGAGTGCAGGAGATCTGGTCAAGCTCATGCAGATGATGCTCAATGGTGGAGTGTATGGAGGTAAAGAGTATTTCTCAGATCGTACGATCAAGAGCTTTGTCAGTCGGCAAGGAAAGAGTCAGCGCAAAGCGATCGGATGGGATATGAAAGAACTCAATGAGGATCGTACGCCCAATATGGCACAGGAAGCCTCAAGGCATACCTTTGGACATCTCGGATTCACTGGTACGGCGACCTGGGTGGATCCGGAGCATCAGCTGATCTTCATCTTCTTGTCCAATAGGACTTACCCGAGTATGGAAAATACACTGCTGTACAAGAATGATTATCGACCCAAAATCCAGTCTGTGGTATATCGATCATTTTTGCAGCCAGCAAAAACTGTTTCTTTGGATCAGTGAATCTTCCATTTCTCTTTGCACGACGCTACATCTTCGGCAAGAAGTCGACCAATGCGATTAATATCATCACAGGGATTACCATCGGTGGACTCGCTCTAGGCACAGCAGCGCTGGTCATCATCATGAGCATCTTCAATGGTTTTGGGGATCTGGTAGGTAATCTTTTCAATTCTTTCAATCCAGACATCAAGATCTCGGCAAAGCAAGGTAAAGGTTTTGTATCTGATGACAACTTGGTGCTTCAGATCAGAGAGCTTGACGGCGTGATATCGGTATCGCAGACGCTCGAAGAAAAAGCACTCCTGGAGTATCGTGACCTGCAAGATGTAGGAACGATCAAAGGAGTAGATGAGGAATTTCGGCAGGTGACTACCATTGACTCCACCATCAGGGAAGGCTATATTGACTTCAACCCAGACGGCCCACCTAGAGCGATCGTAGGAGCAGGGCTTCGTCGACGGATGGGGATCAATGTCGCAGACTTTTTCACACAACTGCGCATCTTCATGCCGCGCAAGGCAAGCAGGCTCTCTATGGACAAGCCATTCCGCAGCAAGTCCGTACAGCCAAGTGGAGTCTTTTCTTTTCAACAAGAGTATGACTTCCAATACATCATCACACCACTGAGCTTCCTACAGTCACTCACCGGTCGTAAGGATATCGGCGCGATTGAGATCAAGCTGAGAGACCTTGAAGATCTCAACAGGATCAAGACTGAGCTGCAAGCTCTGCTGCCGGAGGAACTACGTCTGGAGGATCGATACGAGCAAGATGCCGAGTTTTTGCGATTGATGAAGATCGAGAAGTGGATGGGATTCGCGATTACCTCGCTGACGCTGGTCATACTGTCATTCACCATCGTCGGTGCTTTGTGGATGATCGTTTTGGACAAGCGTCTGGATATCGGTATCCTCAAGAGTATGGGAAGCACCAGATCAGACATCTTCCGTCTTTTTTTCACTACAGGTCTCATGATGACCATGATCGGCTTGGTGATCGGCCTGATCATCTCAGTGATTTTTTACATTTTGCAGAAGCAGTTTGGGCTCATTGGTATCCCAGAAGGCTTCATCGTGAGTGCCTATCCGATAGAGATGTATCTGCTTGATGTCTTAGCTGTGATCGCAATTGTTTCGATCATCGGAGCTTTGGCCTCACTCTTACCCGCCCGCAAGGCAGCCCTCATGCAAGACATCTTGAGAGTAGATGGATGATAGCACTATTTTTGCAAGATGGAGGACTGGCAAAGGGACTTTGAGTGGTTGAGAGTGCGGCATGCCATCAAGAAGATGTTTGGCAAGCCAGAGCTGCCAGAGATGGACGCCATACTCTTTCTGATTGGCCTCCAGGAATATGGTAGACCCAAGCCTGATTTCACTAAAGAAGAAAAGCAGGATTTAATGCACATAGCGGTGTGCAGCCTATTTGAGCAGGACGGCTACTACGAGTTTGTCGGGAGAGATGAAGATGGCTGGCCGCATTATGAACAAAGAATGAACATTGACATCAGTGGATTATTCTCTCAGGAGAGTGCACTGAAAGACAGGATCATCAAGTACTTTGCAGATACAATATCACAAGAACACATCACACATGAAAATCAATAATTTACTCGTACTTATTGCAGCTGTCATTACTATGGCAGCTTGCCAAAATGCAGGATCAGGTATGGTTGAGATCACGACAGAGTTTGGAAAGATTGAAGTGGAGCTTTATGACTCCGCTCCATTACACAAAGAGAATTTTATCAAATTGGTCAACGACGGTTTTTATGAAGACTTGCTCTTTCACCGTTGTATTCCAGGATTTATGATCCAAGGAGGAGATCCCAAGTCCAAAGATGCCCCTGCAGGGCAGCCGCTAGGCATGGGTGGACCAGGGTACACGATACCCAATGAGATCAAGCCAGAAAATGTACACTACAGAGGAGCCCTTGCGGCAGCAAGACGTGGTGGGCCATCAAATCCCAATCGCGAGTCATCTGGAAGCCAGTTTTACCTCGTGACAGGTCGCCAAGTCAATGCCAATCAGCTCGCATCTCAGGAGCGCCGATTCAACTTTGCCTACACCGAAGAGCAAAAGCAAAAGTATCTTGAGGTAGGCGGGACACCTATGCTGGATATGGATTACACAGTCTTTGGACAGGTCGTCAGTGGATTTGATGTGCTGGATGCGATAGCAGCTCAGCCACGCAATAGTAGTGATCGTCCCAATGAGGATATCAAGATGAATATTAAAATCAAGTAAGGATGCGTCGAGTAGGACTACTGCCCATCATTTGCGCGACAGCGCTAGTATTGAGCTCGTGTACAGCACCGAGAGCGCTCTTTGAAGCACCACTCAAGACTGCGAAGGCGGGAGAATGGATGAGCTTCACCAATCTGTCCAAAAATGCGGAAATCTATAGCTGGGACTTTGGTGATGGTACGACCAGTACTGATGCTGCACCACAGCACAGATTTTGGGAATCCGGCCGCTACACAGTGAGTCTGACAGCATCAGCAGAGGGCAAGTCCACTACCAAGTCAATGGACGTGCAGATCACCGCACCGGACAAGTGCCTCGTCTTGCTTAAGACTGACATGGGTGACATGATCCTAGAGCTATATGATGACACACCTTATCATAGAGACAATTTTGTGAAGCTCGTGGAGGAAGATTTCTATGAAGAGCTGCTCTTCCATCGTGTCATCCCCAATTTTATGGTACAGGGTGGAGATCCTCAGAGCAAGCACAGCAAGGCCAACCAGCCACTAGGACGTGGAGGCCCAGGATACACCTTACCAGCCGAGATACTCAGCAATCATATCCATGTCAAAGGTGCTCTAGCAGCAGCTCGTCTCCCAGACGCTGCCAATCCAGAGAAAAACTCATCGGGTAGTCAGTTTTACATCGTACATGGGAAGCAGCTCGATGAGCGGCATCTGCAGCTACTGCAAGACAGCAGAGGACTGAGCTACTCACAGGAACAGATTGAAGCATATCTGGCCCATGGTGGCACGCCACATCTTGATGGAGACTACACCGTTTTTGGACATGTCTTAGAAGGCCTGGACATCATTGACAAGATCGCAGGTGTGAAGCGCAATCGTCGAGATAGACCAGACGAAGACCTCAAGATGAGCATGTTGCTCATCAAGTAGGTGTTGTCATTCAGAGCTATAGATTTCTCTAGTGACTCTAGAGTTGATTTCGGATTCTCACGAGCAAGAGCAGTGAAATAATGGAGGCGATCAGCACCAGCAGCCCGACGGCACCCTGCTGTATTGACCATTTGATATTGCTCGCTACCGATGCTGGTGATATATCTCCAGTGCTTTCAATGGCCTCGAAGCTCCCGACCATACCTGCATAAAGAGCTCCTAGTGATATCAGGAAAGATAGGAGGCCGAGAATCCATATGTCATGGAGCTTCACATTTCTATGTGCTCTGTCACCAGATAGAAGCTTTTTTCGCTTGCGCAGTGCTGACCAAATCATATATGCTCCCAGCGCGGCGGCAATGAGTTGGCAAGCAAAAATGAGATCTTGATAGGGCATTGGTCATGGACTATTGCGTAATGCCAAATCCCCAAGTAATACTGGTAATCTTCCAGCCTTCACTGACCTTGTGAAGAGTCATCAACTTGTACTCTGGCTTGTCATAGTTAAATTGATCAAGCCGCAATCTCGCTAGTGCTACCCTGTCATAGATCTCTATGCTGAGGAGTTCTTCCTTGTAGTTCGGATCTGAATTGTCCGAGTCCAAGCGAAACTTACTTTCCTTGAACTCTCCGTCGCGATTGACATATCTATATGCGCCATCCTCGTGCATAGAGAGCTTCTTGTGTTTAATACTGCCGGTGTGATCACCGATATAGAAGTTTTCAATCGTCTTGATGATTGCAGCTCGATCTTCAAAGCTTGTTTGCTTCTCGGATGAGTCTATAGCGACCTCTTGGGCCATTACACAGTGATTGCAAAGCAGAATGCTGACACTGAGAATCAGAAAGCGTATGGAAGTTTTCATGTAGAGTAGTAAGATAAAAGCACAGTATGCCTATATGAATAGTTACTTCAGTAACGCATATCAAATCCTATGAAGTTCTCAGGAACTAGAGCTTAACAAAGATCACATGGCAGCACTAGTACAAGCATGAATGCCCCTGTGCTCGGATCTAACATCCGACCTAAATCAAAAATCTCAAATACCCCTAAGCCCAGTAGTTGACGATGCTCTGGATCTGACGATCTTCTTTCGCTTCAGGCATGTACTTGTAAAACAGATTGAGGTGTCCTTGGTCTTCTTCGAGAGCTGCACTCAAAAACTCAAGTCCCTCTTTCCGCTTATTACATCTCAGGAGAGCGATTGATTTCAAGTAGTCCAGCTTAGGAGAGAAGGTATGCTCATCAGCCTGCTCAAGTATGTGCAGCGCATTGATCGCTTTGCCCCTCTTGATAAGGTACTTCGCAAATCCAAACCAATATTCATCTTGCTCAGGACCAAGGTCAATGGCTAGCTTGAAGTTTTGTACGGCCTGACCACTCTTTCCGATCTTAGCGTAGGCTCGGGCAAGTCGGAAGATGTATTCATCATGCTCAGGATCAGCCTCCAGCGCTTTTTCGTAGGCCAAGATGGCTTTGTTCCAGTTTTTCTTGACGAAAAAGCAATCTCCTAGCAAGAAGTAAAGCTCATCGTGGTCTGCATCCAGCTTGGCTAGCTCAAGTAGACAAGCTTCTGCTGGCTCGACCATGCGAAGGTGCAAGTAGCACTTAGCCATCTGAGCATTGCAGTCACCGTTGTCTTCAAATTTTTCTTGGATGTCCATATTGACCAAGATCGACTTACGCCAGTAGCCAAGTTCAGTGCATAGCTCAGCGCATTCGATGTAGGCACGTAGGAAATCAGGATTGGCTATAAAGGCATACTCGTAGGCGAGAATAGCTCTGTCATAGTTACCTACAGAGGCATGTGCCAAGGCAAGGTGATACCACGCTAGGTGCGAATATGGATCTTCATCGATGCAATCATTCAAGAAGTTGATGGCATCGTGATATTCTTTGGATAGCTCGACAGCTCTTCCAAGAAGCTCATAGGCTTCCTCGCTTTCTGGAGCATGTGATACAGCCTGCTTCGCGTAGAAGTACATGCTACTGTGCTCGCCAGTTGCCTGGCAGAGATAGGCTTGGGCGATGTACAGCAAGCTCCACTCGCTTCTCATGAGGCGGGTAGAGAGCTCATCGATCAATTCTTGAGCCTCATCATAGCGCTCCAGTTTACTGAGCACCTTGATCTTAAAGACCTCGATCTCGCTCTGGCAAGGATTGATCAATAATGCTGAATCAAGTACATCTAGTGATTGGCGGTACAAGCCATCATTGTACTTCAGGGCAGACAGATGAAGATAAAATTCTGTCTCGTATGGATATAGCTCAACAGCCTTCTCAGCTACCTCGACTGCTTCGTCAATCAGGTAGGATTCTTTCAAGGCTAACAGGATTTCTAGTAGGTCTGCATTTGTCGTCGTAGCAGCACTACAAAAATCACTGATGTCCTCGAGAGAAAAGGATGTTGGCCTTCGTTCGTCGTTCTTCGGCATAAAGCGTTCAGGGATCTTCTCTGTTCGGGCGGTAAATATAGCGAAAAGGTCCACGGATTCTCGGCCTCATAGTGGCTCATTTTCCACGGTATTTTAAGCATTAGAAATTATTGTAATCTCTACACAAAACACTGATTATCAGATAATTGATACAATTACCAATCTCTCATACAAAAAAGCCTACACACCTAAAGTCCTGATGGCCATGCATCTATGTATCTGAAGTATTCCTACCGCGAGAGCCTTGGACTCCATATTTATTGTGGTCAGGAGCAAAAATTTCTCGATTCCACCACCTCAAGAGCCCTAGTTCCGCCTAGATCTGACCTCTTTGAGCACTTCTCGGACAAACTCTTTTTCGATTCTGAGAAGCTTGGCGATTTGCTCGTAGGATAGAAAGCCACTCATGGCATTGACTCGTTCTCTCATCTGTACGACGCGTCTCTCCTCTAGATCCATATACGTGTCGAGCATCTCCTTGCTCTTGGCATCGTTATCGACCATCGCTCTCATGAGCTCTCTTTGTTCTTTACGGATGGCTTGCTCTTCGTCTCTGTGCTCATTAAATATGGGCCAGAATTGTTGGGCCTGTTCGCTTGTCAGATCGAGCTTGGTCGTGATGAAAGCCACTCGCCGTGCCTCCATATTTTCCAATCGATCATCGAGTCTTCCCTGACGCTGAGCGGATAGCGATATGGTGACTAGTAGCATGATCAGCACAAGTCCATTTTTCATTGTCATCTTATTCATAGTAGTAGGATTCTAGTTCATCGAGCTCTATTTCGTCAATCAAGGCATCGATGTATTCTTCTTCATCTGGTGACATATCATCTAGAGGAATGTACTCCTCGAGCATAGCGATGTCTTCATTGATCAGGGCATCTGCTAGATACTCTTCTAGGGTTTCATCACTGATTTGACTCAGATCATATTCATTCGCATCTCGTGGGAAGAGCATCACTATGAGGAGTAGCGATGCCAGTCCTAGTGCAGCAGCAGATATTGGCTTTCGCCAAAATGTCTGGTACCACTTTCTCCTGCTTTCAGGTCTAGGCATTTTGGCGACAGCCTGATCCTCCTGATCCAATTTTGTCAGTACACGAGCGCTGAGACTATCAAAATAGCCTTCTGGAACGCGGTAGGCATCTTGGTCCTCCTTTTTGAGCTTAGATAGTATGTCTGGCAATTTTTCCATGTCATTCGGCCTCGAGGGCTCGTTGTATTTTTTTTGTCGCATGATGATATGAGGCTTTAAGCGAACCGATGCTTCCTCCTAGGACCTCGGCAATGTCTTTATAGCTCATTTCATCAAAGTATTTCAAATTGAAGACAGCTTTTTGTTTGTCCGGCAATTCGGCCACGGCTTTGTGCAGTTTGGCCAGTGCTTGACTTTCGTCAAAATAGCTATCGGCATTCATGGCTGCTAGTCGATCCGAATGATCATCCAGTGCGTCTTGTTTCGATCGTTTCTGCTTCCGCAAAAATGAAAGAGACTCATTGGTAGCGATCCTGTAGAGCCAAGTATATAAGCCTGACTTCCCTTCAAATCTGTCAATGTTGCGATAGACCTTGATCAGACTATCTTGCAGTATGTCATCCGTATCATCGTGCGTGCCGATCATCCGTCTGATGTGCCAGTACAGTCTCTCTTGGAACTTCTCCATGAGATACCTGAATCCAAGATCCATCGTTCCCTCTCCTCTCAAGAGGTGCAGTATTTCATCATCTGACTTTGGATCCAAAACGTAATGCCCTCTTTGCTGTTAGATGTGTCGGCGAGACAAGGGTTTAATCCCTTATGTCATCAAAATGTAAAAATCGCATTTATCTACCTTTGATCAAGTGAAGTGGTTCGCATCGATGATATTGAAGCTTTGGGGATTTGAGGTTCGTGGACCCAATCCCTCCGAGACGCCCAAGTACATACTGGTGGCAGCTCCGCATACGTCCAATTGGGACTTCCCTATCGGGCTGCTTTGTAAGATGCTCTACAAGATGCCGATCAACTACTTGATCAAAGACACCATCTATAAGCCACCATTGTCTTGGTTCTTCAAGTGGACAGGCGGTGTACCAGTGAGGAGAGACAAATCGACCAACATGGTCGAGCAGATCAGCAAGACCTTCAAGGAGCACAAAGAATTTGCCGTATGTATCGCAGTCGAGGGCACCAGATCCTATGCACAGAAGATCAAAACGGGCTTCTACCACATCGCCCAAAAAGCTCAGATTCCGCTCATCATGTGTAAGATAGATTGGGGGCAAAAGCAAGTGGTATTCAGCTCTCCACTGGACATCAGTACCATGAGCCTTACAGAGACAATAGACTATGTCATGCAGCATTTTCAAGGTACTGCTGGCAAGCATCCACAACAGAGCATCTTTTCTCAAGTATCATAAAAAACCAAGCAGTATGAAACGAAAATTACCTATTGTCTACTCTCTATTTCTTGTTTGTGCCGCAGTGCTGTGGATGTCTAGTTCTGGTGGAAGGGCTACTGCAGCTGGGCAGGGAAATACAGGTGCACCTGGAGACGCGGGATCTACTTGCATTACTTGCCACGGTGGTGACAATATCACAGTAGAGACAGTCCTGACCATCCTTGATGATATGGGTGATCCCATTACAGAATATATGCCAGGAGAGACCTATCGTGCGCGTCTAGAGGTACAGTATATTGACGGCAATGAGCCTAGTGCATATGGATTTCAGATGGTGGCGCTAGCCGATATGGATGATTCGGACATTGCAGGATTTGACAATCCAGATGCCAACACCACAGTAGCTGTTGCAGTTGCTACGGGTAGACAATATGCTGAGCACGCTGGCCCCAATCGCGAGACAGGTCTCTTTGAGGTCGACTGGACTGCACCAGAACTTGGCACCGGATCAGTGACGTTTTATGCTGGTGGGAATGGTGTCAATCTCAATGGTTCGACAGGAGGTGATGGCGCCGACCTCACTACTGTACAGCTGACAGAGTCAAGTTCGAGCAGCACGAATGTAGCACTTGCAGATCTCATACAACTAGGCCCCAATCCGATCAGATCACAACTGAGTATCCAGGCGGACCAAAGTTTGTCAGAGTACCAAATACACATCTTTGATCATATTGGCCAGTCTGTCTACAGATCGACTCTCAGCAGGTCGCAAATCGATGCATCTACATGGAGAGCCGGCCTATATCTCGCTCAGATCACAGATCCAGCCGGAAAAGCACAGCACGTGCAGAAGCTGTTGAAGAAATAGCGTTTATGTACGATCAGGACCAACAGGTTCAGTACTATGAGCGCAGCAAGCAGCTGCTGAAACAAGAAAGCATCACTCAGCAAGTGGTCTACGACGAGCTCGTGACAATTTTGCACTATCATGAGTGGAGATACTATGTCCTGAGCGAACCTGTCTTGAGTGATATCGAGTACGACACACTCTTCAGCTTATTGCAGCGTACAGAGGTAGAGCAGCCACACTGGGTGGTCAGCGATTCTCCTACCCAGAGAGTAGCGAGTGACCTGACAGAGGACTTTGAGACAGTAGAGCACTACAGTCCCATGCTCTCTTTGGACAATGCTAGTTCGCCAGAGGATCTCAGAGATTTTGATCAGCGCATCAAGCGTTATCTCGGAATGTCTGTAGATCAGGCCATCGAGTACTGTGTAGAGCCCAAGTATGACGGAGGTACTGTCGTCCTTGTGTATCAAGATGATCAGTTGATCAGAGCAGCGACCAGAGGCAATGGACTCCAAGGCGATGACATCACCAGCAATGCTAAGGTCATACGGAGTGTACCACTTCGTGCAGCTATCAGCAAGCATGGATGGTCTCGCGTAGAGCTCCGTGGAGAAGCCTTGATGAGCAAAAGTCAGTTTGAGCAGCTCAATCAGCGCAAGATAGATGCTGGCGAAAGCCCATTTGCCAATCCGCGCAATGCGAGTACAGGCGGTCTACGGACCAAAGATCCTAGAGAGACGGCGGATCGTGGCTTGGAGTTTTTTGCTTTTCAAATATCAGACTTACAGAAGTCTTCCCCAGAGTCAGGCTATGACAGGCACAGCCAGAGCCTAGATATGCTTGATGCGGTCGGTTTTAAGACACCTCGTGACGAGCGGAAGGTCGTCTCAGATATTGAGGGTGTCATTGCCTACTGTCAAGAGTGGGAGGACAAGCGCGAGGACTATCCTTATGAGATCGATGGTATGGTCATCAAGGCCAACACGATTGCACTCCAAGAGCGTGCAGGACACACGACGCACCATCCTCGCTGGGCGATCGCCTTCAAGTTTAAGGCAAAGCAAGCGACCACGACGCTACTCGATGTCGAGTACCAAGTCGGTAAAGTTGGCTCGATCACACCAGTGGCCAAGCTAGATCCTGTACATCTGGCAGGTGTCACAGTCTCTAGCGTGTCATTGCACAATGAGGATTTCATCACTGCCCGCGATCTCCATCTCGGAGACAAGGTTCTCGTAGAAAGAGCTGGTGACGTGATTCCCTACATCGTCAAGGCACTTGCAGATCTCCGCAATGGCGCTGAGACCAAGGTGGTCTTTCCATCGACCTGTCCTTTTTCCAAGCAAGAGGCTGAGCTCGTTCGACAAGAAGGTGAGGCGGCATGGCGCTGTGTCCATTGTGACTGCGGTAGACAGACGATCCAGAAGATCATCTTTCATGTTTCAAAGCCAGCTATGAACATTGACGGCTTGGGCAAGTCTCTGGTAGAGAGATTCGTACATCTTGGATGGCTGAGTGATGTCTCGGATATCTATGCACTAGACTACGCCGCCATAGCGGAGCTTGAAGGTATGGGAGAGCGAAGTGCTCAGAAGATCAAAGAGGCCATTGACGCCGTCAGGTCAAATCCCATTCACCGTCTACTTCACAGCCTTTCCATCCATCATCTTGGTGCCAAGGCAGCTAAGATTCTCGCCGCAGAGATTGATCATGTCCTTGATCTTCGTCACTGGACAGCTGAGCAGTATACGAACATCAAGGATATCGGACCGGTGCTTGCGCAAAATGTGCAGCAGTGGTTTGCAGATGAAAACAATATTGCTCTGCTCGAGCGCCTGGAGGCCAATGGTGTCAATCTGCATCAGACGGAAGAGGATAGACCGGTTGCCGTTGCAGATGATGCCCCCCTGATCGATAAGACAATCCTATTTACAGGTACTCTCGAGCAGATGGGGCGCAAAGAAGCTCAAGCGCTAGCCACCAAGGCTGGAGCAAGAAACATCTCCGCTGTGAGTAGCAAACTCGACATTCTTGTTGTAGGAGCCAAAGCTGGGTCCAAGCTCAAAAAAGCACAAGCTCTAGGTACTGTGAAGATCATGACCGAAGCTGAGTTTCTTGAGTTGATGAGCTAGTGTGTCTCGACTACCTTTGCACATCTTAGCACTGCCAGAAAAACTAAAGACTTGGCTTGCTCGTTAGAGAGGGGATTTCATGTTTGGCGGAAGCCTAGACGACTAGAATTGCCAGCATGATCTCAAGACTATCAACACCAGAATAAGTATATGTCAAATCAATACGCAAATGATGTCGAGGCAGTGAATGGCTTGGCAGATTCCTACGGACGACTCAAATCAGAAATTGCCAAAGTCATCATCGGACAAGATGATGTCGTCAAGAATGTCCTCATATCGCTGTTTTCCAATGGTCACAGCCTTCTCGTGGGTGTCCCTGGACTAGCAAAGACCCTTCTCGTCTCGACAATAGCTGAAGTGCTCGACCTTGAGTTCAAAAGAATCCAGTTCACACCGGATTTGATGCCATCGGACATTATGGGCTCTGAGATCTTGGATGATAATCGTCAATTTAAATTTAACGGCGGTCCGGTATTCTCCAATATCGTATTGGCAGATGAGATCAACCGTACTCCTCCAAAGACACAAGCCGCACTGCTCGAGGCGATGCAAGAACGCTCGGTGACAGTCTCCGGTACCAAGCACTTGTTGCCTTCACCTTTCTTGGTACTTGCTACACAGAATCCCATCGAACAAGAAGGAACTTATCCTCTGCCAGAAGCTCAGCTCGATAGATTTATGTTCAATATACCTCTGGACTATCCGAGCTATCAAGAAGAACTTGAAGTCGTGAAAAACACTACGAGTGATCAGAAGGCGGAGCTGAATCATGTATTGACGAGTGCAGACATCCTTGCTTTTCAGCAGCTCGTCCGGAAGATCCCTATCGCGGACAATGTGCTGGAGTATGCCGTGAGTCTAGCAAGTAAGACAAGACCCAATGGTAGCTTGGCCACTGATGAAGTGAAGCAGTATCTCAGCTGGGGAGCAGGACCTAGAGCAAGTCAATATCTCGTGCTCGGAGCGAAGTGTCATGCAGCTGTGAGTGGCAAGTATTCTCCTGATATCGAGGATGTGCAAGCCATAGCACTATATGTGCTAAGACACAGAATCGTGAGAAACTACAAAGCTGAAGCAGAAGGAATCACAGAAGATATTCTGATTCAAAATCTTCTGTAATCTCCCATTTCTCGTGAGTACTGTCTTTATGGAGAGTTGATATCTTCGACCTACATTTGTCCGTAAGGACACCAAAACATAGGTCAAACCTCATCATAGGTATAGAATAAGATGCTATGAAAGTCAAATCTATAAGCGCTAGAGTACTCGGCGGGCTGACTCTGATGATCACCATGCTGCTCGTCTCATGCATGAATGACGTGACGAGTTCACTACGCTCCATGCCCACTGCGATAGGGAAGACCAATGAGGTGATCGTAGTTGCAGATGACCTGGTATGGCAGAGTGCTGTCGGAGATACATTCAGATATTACTTCGGGGCAGCGTATCCGATCATGCCTGCACCAGAGCCTATCTTCGATATCAGACATTTTAGCCCAGAATATTTACTTGGTGGCGAAGAGCGCAGAGAGCTCAGGACCTATGTGATCCTAGCTGATATCAATGACAATGATTCTCCAGCGACCAAGATGGCTGCTGCCGATATTGGAGAAGAACAGTTGCGCAGATTCCGTGAACTCAAGCAAAGCCCCAAGGCTAAGATTGGCAAGGATCGTTGGGCCAAAGAGCAAATTGTGGCTTATGTATTGGGTAATGGGAAAGAGGCCCTAGGCCAGTCTATCAAGGATAATTTCCCACAACTAGCAGCTCGGATCAATAGCCATGATGAGAAGCAAGTAGAAGCTAAGACCTACGTGAGTGGCATTCACCATGGCATGGGCCAGCGGATCATGGAAAAATTTGGGATTGAAATCAAAATCCCTCAGGGCTATGCAGAGGCAATCAGTGACGAAGATTTCCAGTGGCTGAAGTACGATGGAGATCAGGCCACCTATAATCTCATCTTCCACAAGTTTGTCTACGAAGACCAAGAGCAGCTCACTCCTACCAATCTTAAGGCCATTCGCAATGAGCTAGGTCAGAAGTATGTCACGAGCAATACCGCAGGCTCCTACATGGTGATCAATGCCGAGGACCTACCAGTCTTTGACTACACCAGAGAGATCGACGGCAACTATGCCATAGAGATCCGTGGTGTGTGGGAGATGACGGCAGACTTTATGGGAGGCCCATTTTTCTCTTGGTTGATCCTCAATCAAGCGAAAAACGAACTCCTCTTCATCGACGCCTTTGTGCTTGCTCCGGGAGAAGACAAACGAGATTTTATGCAGCAGCTAGAGCTGATCGTGCAGAACATTCGATTTGTCAACGCCAACTAGCAGAGCTATTCTACAAACTTGAGACTGCGCTCAATGAAATCACTGAGGTCATTACCCTTGAGCATCTTCTGATTGAGCCTGGCCAAGTCAAAAAGATATCGAGCAAAGTCTTTTTTCTTATCATCACCACGCATCTTGGTGAGTTTCTGAGCGATGAGGGGATGATTGGTATTGATGACAATATCAAAAAACTCCATATTCATGCCTCCGAGATCATTGCCTTGCATAGCTTGCATCTCTTGCATGCGTCTCATGAACTCTGGCTTGGTGATGACTACGGGGTGATCATTGGGCGAGAGCGCTTGGAGCTGGATCTTATCTTTCCATGATTCTAGACCTGATTCAAAGATGGTCTTGACTTTGCCTTGTTCTTTTTCACTCAAGACACTCTCGACTTCTTCATCTTTTTCGATGAGCTTGTCTGTCGTACTACTATCGACACGCACAAAGACGAAGTCACTCTCCTTATGCTCTAGTTGCTGATAGAGATGATTGTCCAGAGGACTATCACTGACCACTACATCATAGGATTTTTCTTTTGCTGCCGTGATGTATGAGTGATGGTCTTGAGCATCTTGTGTGTAGATGACGACTTTCTTGTCATGCTTATTCGTCTGTAGCTCCTGGATTTCTTCTCTGTACTCTTCCATAGTGAAGTACTTGTCCTCGGTATTCTTGAGGAGTAAAAAATCCTTGGCCTTGTCATAGAATTTCTCTTCTGTGATCATCCCATACTTGACGAGTGTACCGATCTCTGACCATTTCTCTTGGTATGCTTCTCGATCATCTTTGAAGAGGCTTTTGAGCTTTTCGCTGACCTTCTTGGTGATGTAGCTACTGATCTTTTTTACATTGCTATCTGCCTGCAGATAAGATCTCGAGACATTGAGCGGAATATCCGGACTGTCGATGACACCATGCAGAAGTGTCAAAAATTCTGGCACGATATCCTTGACTTCATCGGTGACAAAGACTTGATTGCTGTAGAGGTGGATCTTATTCCGCTGGAGCTCGATGTTGTTGGAGAGCTTAGGAAAGTAAAGCACTCCTGTCAAATTGAAAGGGTAGTCAATATTGAGATGTATCCAAAAGAGCGGCGCAGGACTATAAGGATAGAGTTCTCGATAAAATGCCTTATAGTCATCATCTGTGAGATCAGAAGGTGACTTCTTCCATAGGGGATGAGGATTGTTGATGATACGATCTACTGTCTCTTTCTTGTCCTCTTCGCCCTCTACATCTACCTCTTCTGTACCAAAGATGATCTCTACAGGAAGGAACTTGCAATACTTGTCGAGCAGCTCGGTGATTTTGGACTGGCTGAGGTATTCTTTGGCATCGTCACTGATGTGTAGTTTGACCTCTGTACCTCTTTCTTCCTTGTCAATGTCTTCGATCGTGTATTCTGGATTGCCATCACAAGTCCACTTGATAGCTCCGCCATCTTGGTAGCTTTTGGAGAGCACTTCCACTTTGTCGGCTACCATAAATGCGCTGTAGAAACCAAGGCCAAAGTGTCCAATGATACTGTTCTCGGACTGATACTTCTCGATAAATTCCTGTGCACTAGAAAATGCCACCTGATTGAGATATTTCTCAGCTTCTTCACCGGTGAGACCTATGCCATTGTCAATGATCGAGATCGTCTTTGCATCTTCGTCAAGCTCCACCCTCACTTGAAGAGTGCCAAGTTCTCCTTGATATTCTCCTTTGCTACTGAGTGTCTTGATTTTTTGACTAGCGTCTACTGCATTGGAGACCAATTCTCTCAAGAAGATCTCTTGATCCGAGTAGAGAAATTTCTTGATAATCGGGAATATATTTTCCGTCTGGACAGATATTTTACCTTCTCTCATGACTTGGTGGTGTTTTTTTCTGCAGGAGGGTCAAAGCCCGTGCCATCAGGGGAAAGATGACATTTTGTCAAATTTTCTGACAAGCAAGTCTGCAGACTTGGCACGGTTTGTGCCTCTATAGATGTAGGCGAATTAAGTTTGGGCGTGAGGTCGATCGTTCAGGGATGATCGACCTCCTTTTTTTCCACTAGCCACTAGCCACTAGCCTTTCCTTTTACATTCAGATTCAGATACGAAAGACGACAGACCTTCATCCATCAACAGAGATACGTGCTAAGGTCTGATCTCTTCGAGGTTCCAGTTGGCAAAATTGGGACAGCCATAAAACTCTGGATCCATCTTGATGTACGTCACATCAATTTTCTCCTTGATCCACTCTGCTAGCGCCTCATTGTTCTTTTGAGATTTTGCGATCTCGAGTATCTTGGAGTAGTCCTGCTTGAGACTTGCTCTATGCGGGTCTGTTTTGCTTTGTAGCTGAATGATGCGATAAAATCTCTCACCTGTCATCTGACGGAACTCAATGGGAGCGGATATCTGACCAACTTCCATGGAGTCGATAGCGAAGTAGATATCCGGTTCTTGAAATTCATCTACTTGGAAGAATGTATTGCCTGTACGCGGGTTTCTCACGCGGCCACCATTGTTATAACTTTCTGCTTCCGAGTCACCATACTTCTTTGTAGCCTCTGCGAAGCTTAGTGAGTCTATCATGATCTGTTGTCTCGCTTCCAGCAGTTTACTTTTGGCGAGCTCTAGATCTGCTGATGTGATCTCTGGTTTGATGAGAATATGACGCGCCCTATAGTTATTACCACGGCGCTCGATGAGCTGGATGAGGTGAAAGCCAAACATGCTTTCGACGATGGGAGAGATCTCCATGGGCTCGAGTGCAAATGATGCTGCCTCAAACTCTGGTACAAGGATACCTCTACCGACCATGCCGAGATCTCCTCCTTGCCGAGCACTTCCGACGTCATCTGAGTAGATACGAGCAACCTCAGCAAAGTCTTCTCCAGCTTCGATTCTCTCTTTGAGTCCCTGCAGTTTTGCTTTTGCCTTGGCCTTTTCTTCTTCATTGCTCGTAGGGCTAATGATGATTTCAGCAATCTCTACTTCACTGTCAAATAAGGGAAGACTGTCAACTGGAATGGCATTGAACATTTCAATCACCTCATTGGGAGTGATATCCACGTTTTGGACGACATCAGATTGTTTGGTTTGTATCATGAGTCGCTCCTTCATGTCTTGACGAACCCGATTCTTGAGTTGGGCGCGACTCTGACCATAGAATTGCTGCAATCTGTCCTCGTCATTGTTCATCATCATGAGGATCTGATTCATCCTGGCATCAAGCTGGGCCTCAACCTGATCATCTGTGACGACGACACTATCAAGCTCCGCATGCACAAGGAGAAGTTTTTCTACAAGCAGGCCTTCCAGGATAGCACAGCGCACTTCTTGCCCTGCGCTTGCGGATTTGCTCTGCTCATACTGGTACTGAGACTCGAGCTCTGAGAGCAGCACGATCTGATTCCCTACTTGGCCTACGATCTTATCCACGATGCGACGCTGGGCCTCTAGCGATGTTGACAGTGCAAAGCACAGGATCATGAAGCTGAGCAGTATCTTATTGAACATAGTTTTTGACATTCGTCTTATCTAACTCTTTTTCGTACAATTCATTGCGCTTCTGCTGGATGAGCTGCGAGCGTTTTTCGTGAAGCAGACTCCGTCGCACTTCTTCTACAACATAGTCTAGTGGTGCCAGTTCCGTCTGCCTGTGGAGTGCAAAGATATGGAGGTGGACATCTCTCCGATTGATCTCGCCGTCTCGCAGCCAGTCGTCGGATTCCTCTTCTTCTGGTAGCAGTGAATTGATCTCATCATATGGCAGCCAGATCGTAGAGTCTAGGAAGCAGTATGCATCTTCTTCTTTACAGGCTTCCGCCAAAAGATCATATCCTTCATCACCAGCTCTTTCCCAGAGCCTCTTGGATTTGCTATCCTTCTTGGCCGGTTTGTATAAGCACAGCTTGGCAATACTCTGTCCTAGCTTGAAGTCATCAAGGTGGCTATTATAGTAGTCCAGTGTCTCCTGCTCCGATATATCTCCTTCAAGAGCATCTGAGAAGAGCTGTCGCTCAAAATTGACAAGCAAGAGGCTCGCTCTATAGTCATCAACCATCTCCTCGATGTCAAGATCCGAGGATACACTGAGCTCAGCCTGCCTCAAAAGCAAAGCATCTTTGATCCATCTATCTACATAAGACTTAACGAATAGGATGCTATCATTTTTGCTACTACCTGGCGGGATGAGAGGACTGACCTCGCTATACATCAGTGCCTGATCATAGACCTCGCACAAGATGCTGTCTCCTTGATCTTTTTGTTCCCTTTGAAAAAGCTCACAAGACGATAGGAGTAGTGTGACAGCAAAGCCTATGAGGAGGAGTCTGGTCATTTGATCAGAGACTCAAAGACTTTTTCGTCACGGACGACCTCATATCGAGATTTGAGCTCTGCAATCCACTCTTCTTCGAGTACGGTCTGGTAATCAGCGATGACAAATCCACGAGAATCATTGAGTGACTTTGGCGCAGAGGGTAGCAGAGCATCGACTTTCCAGAATTCGTGCCCTTTTTTGTCCTCCGTCATCAATAGTTCTGAGACGGCATTTCGTTCGTAGCTCAAGCCTTCTGGTAGATCCTCCTTCTCGAGGATCTTTTTGCGATAGGTGATCAGCTCTGAGTCTTTGTTGTATTTGCTGACTACATCTTCCAGGCTTTTTTTGCTGACAAGCTTCTTGATCTTCTTGGCAGTCTTTGCTTCTGCTGTATTGACGCTGATAAGATGTAATCTTGCTCGTGGTCCCCACTGATACTTCTCTCGATTTTGACGGAAGTAGTTTTTCAAGCCTACGGTGTCTTGACTCGCTTTGTCCCAGACATTCTCTTTGGTGACTTCAAAGAGCAAGATTCCTTCTGAGTATTCCCTCATGAGATTCTTGAAGTCTGGATACTTTTCCTCAAGATTGGCCTCTTCATACTTGGCGACCATCTCATCGCTAAATTTTTTCCATAGCTCATCAAATGCTTCTTGAGGCGTCACGCGATCTCTGAGGCGTATGCGATCTCTGATGTTGGATTTGAGATACTTGCTGAGATCTTCAGTCGTGTATTTGAATCCTCGATTGAAGCTTAGGACCTTCTTTTTTTTCATGTCCGGAGCTTTCCACTCGTAGGAGAGGAAGTCATCTTTGAGACTCACTTTGTAGGCACTGATGACTGGCAGGTGCTCCTTGTAGCCAGAGTTGGCTTTGATGTCTTCGATCATAGCTGCCTTGGCAATCTGTACGCGAGGATCTCGAGTCATCTGCGATTTGAACCTGCGCTCAGCACGTGCAAAATCACTGATGTCTCGTCGACTCAGACGCTGTATGATGTGAAATCCAGCTGTTGTCTTGACGGGCTTAGAATAGTCTCCATCATTTTCCAGAGCAAACACAGCATCTTCGAAGCTGGACTCATACTGATTGATCTGTACGAAGCCAATACGACCACCATTGCGCGCAGAGTTTTTATCTGCGCTATACTGCTTGGCGAGAGAACCGAAGTCCGCTCCAGACTGGAGCTGAGCATAGATACTGTCTGCCAATAGCTTGACAGCCCTATTGTCTTTTTGATTTTTGATCAGGATGTGCGCTGCTTCTACGCTTCCACGAGCAGGTCGCGCTTGGAGTACTTTGACGATGTGGTATCCGAGATTGGATGAGACAGGTTCTGAGACACTGCCGATAGGTGTGTCGTAGATGGCCGTCTCGAGCTCATAGAAGCCAGCGGGCATCATGGACGTGAACCATCCCAGATAGCCAGTCATAGCCTTGCTATTATCATCTTCTGTATACTGCTCTACCATGGCATCCCAGGTCTCACCATTTTTCAGTCTTTGATATACTTCTTTTGCTCTGCGCAGCGCCAGTTCCTTGCCCGCCTCGTCAAGTTGATTGGCCGGTTGCCGGATGAGGATATGGGCGACCTCACGGTCTTTTTGCGATCTCTGATATGCTTCCTGCACTAAGTCATCCATGACCTTACGGTCTACGAGATACTGATCTGCCAGCTGTCGACGATATCCTGCAAGTTCTTTGCGTAGATCTTGTCGCTCATCCATTTCAAGCTCTTTGGCTCTTGCTACTTTGAGTTTGAAATTGCGATATAGCCCGTAGTACTCCTCGAGAGACTCTCGACTGTAGTCGGCATCTGCGGCATTATTTTTCTCGTAGATGTAGCGAAACTCGGAGACATGGACATCATTGCCATCTACAGTGAAGAGGACAGGGTCCTCATCTTGAGCGCCAAGCCCTAAGCTGATGAACAGCATCAGAAGAGCTGTCAATAGTGTCGATTTATTTGCTGTCATAATGATATATCCTTTGTACACGCTGTGGAATCTGTGCCAGTATTTCATATGGAATTGTCTCTGCTTTGAGACATAGATCGCTCAAGGGATTTGAAGGGCCAAAAATAACAACTTCATCCCCCAGTGAGAGCTCTGGAATCGCAGTGGCATCTACCATGCAAAAGTCCATGCAAATCTTCCCGATGAGTGGCAGCTTCCCGCTTGGATGCACAAACGAGAAAGCTCGACCAGATAGTATACGAGGCAACCCGTCTGCATAGCCACATGAGATAGTCGCTACCTTGATATTCTGACTGGCAACATAGCTATGCCCGTAGCCGATACCCTGACCTGCTGGGACAGATCTGATATCCACCACTTGAGCTCTGAGTTCATGGGCTGCTCTCCACTCATGGGTCTCTGGGATGCCTACACCATACATGGCGATGCCGATTCGGACCATATCATGCGCATGTCGAGGATACTTCAGGGTGCCATGACTATTGAGCACATGATAGTCGATCTGTTCTTGCTGCCTTTCGGCAAAATGATCTTTGAGCTCGGAGAAGAGCGCAAGCTGCTCGAGAGTCTGAGTCTCATGGGCGTCGCTATCTGCTGTCGCCAGATGACTCATCACGCCCTTCAGTTCGCAGCGACTTTTGCTGATGATCTCCAGGGCTTCGTCGATTTGATTGGGATTTAACCCAAGTCGATTCATGCCTGTATTGATGTTGATCTGTATCCGGAGACCATCTGCAAGAGGATGGTCGCAGCAGTCTTGGAGCTGTGAGATGCCATTGATCTGAAGTTCGAGTTGATACTTCATAGCAAGTGCCAGCTGAGTCACATCACTGTGCATGACCAAAATTGGCAGATCGATACCCGCTTGCCTGATGTTCACTGCCTCATCAATAAATGCGACTCCGAGCATATCTACGCCTAGTGTGGCGAGATGTCGCACAAGTTCGTCCCCTGTACCGTATGATGCGGCCTTTACCATACAGAGTATCTTGGTACTTGCTGGCAGATTGTGCGTGATCAGTCTGAGATTGTGCGTGACTGCTGCGAGATCGATGTGGAGCCTAGTGCGATGTGACTGATTCTCAAGGGCAGTGGCCAGTCTTTCTAGTCCAAGGGCCCGAGGACCCTTAAAGAGAATGGCAGTATGACTCCAAGCTGCTTGGAGTATGTACTTCCGAGTAGGCTCTATATCTGACAGAGCGACGAATCTGACCGATGATGCGCTCAATCTGTTGATCAGATCTGGATCAGGAGATACAATGATCAATTCATCAAGGGCTGCTGATTCCAGCAGTTCTATCAGTACATCATGTTTCGCATCATGGCTTTGGCTTGGAGCAGCGATGATCGCTACCTTGTTTCTGTGTGATCCATGCGCTTTGAGCACAGATAGGGCTTGTTCTAGGCCTGTGATGTCGTGGTTGTAGCTATCATTAATGAGCACATTGCCCCTTGGTCCTTGGTGTATGCTGGTGCGCCATCGCAAGGGTCGCAACAATCTTGTAGAATCTTGTAGGTCGGCTGGCTCGAGACCCAACTCAATCGCGGTGACGATGGCATGACAAGCATTTTCAAGAGTCATTTGATCCCCCGCGCTGAGCTCAAATCGATAGCTCTGGTCCTTGAGTGAGAGATTGAGATCTTTTCCTCTTACTGAAAATCTGTAGTCTGCTTCTTGATCTATGAGACTCCAAGAGACATTTGGTCGAAGCCCTATAGAGATCTCTTGATGTATGATCTCATGGTCTCTACAGTAGATGACCTTGGTCTCTGGACCAAAAAGCATCAGCTTCTCTTGGAGCTTTTGCCTCCTAGATTCGAAGCCTGCGTCATGAGCGTCCCCGATATTGGTCAGGATACCCAGTTGTGGTTGTATCATCTGCTGTAGCTTGGCCATTTCTCCAGGCTGGGATATTCCGGCTTCAAGGAGGCCAATGTCATCAGCTTCACTGATCTGAAGTACAGATAGCGCTACGCCTAGCTGACTATTGAAGCTCTGAGGACTCTTGCATACTTGATACTTGCTGGTGAGTAGCGATCCTAGCCACTCCTTGACAATTGTCTTGCCATTGCTTCCCGTGATACCCACCACAGTCAGACCATGTCGAGCGCGTTGATGCTGTGCAAGTTTTTGTAAGGCAGCTAGAGTCTCCTTGACCAGAAAGATGACCACCTCTTCTGCCCAGTCTTCCATCGTCGTGACTCGCGAGCTGTCGTCGATCAAGAATACTCTGATCCCTATGTCATATGCTTCCTGCAGGTAGTCATGGCCATCGGCTCTTTTGCCCGAAAGGGCGATAAATAAACTGTCTCTGGCACGCAGTACCATCCGCGTATCATAGCAAATATGATTGACGACAAGCTTAGCATCCTGCTCGCCGGATCTATGTGGCACTTGCCATATCTGACTCAGTTCACGGATGCTGTAGTTCACAAGGAGATATTAAAGATCAAATCCTATGTCTCGTCGATAATATTTACCATCGAAGTCGATCATTTTCGCGACAGCGTAAGAAGCATCAAGGGCAGACTTCATGTCATCAGTGATGCTCGTGATAGCTATGACCCTGCCACCATTGGTCATGACTTGACCGTGCTCGGACTTGGTGCCCGCATGGAAGAGTAAGCTCTCGCCTCCATGCTCAAGACCCGAGATGAGCTTACCTTTTTCGTATGCCTGTGGATATCCACCACTGACCATCATCACGCAAGCTGCAGTCCGAGGGTCATGTTTTATCTCTGTATGCTTAAAATCTGTGCTGTAGAGCTTGGCCAGTACATCGAGTAAGTCATTCTGAATCCGAGGTATGACAGACTCGGTCTCTGGATCTCCCATGCGACAGTTGTACTCTATGACATAGGGCTCACCTTCCACAGCGATGAGACCAAAAAAGACAAATCCGTGATAGTCTAATCTGTCGGCTTGTAGACCTCTTATTGTCGGTTCGATGATGCGAGATTTGACTTTTTCCATGAGCTCTTCTCCCACAAATGGTACAGGACTGATTGAGCCCATGCCGCCAGTATTGAGACCAGTATCTCCTTCTCCGATGCGCTTGTAGTCCTTGGCAATGGGGAGGAGCTTATAGTCTTTTCCATCGGTCAGTACGAATACTGAGAACTCGATGCCCTCAAGAAATTCTTCGATGACGACTGTCTTGCTAGCTTGGCCAAACTGGCCTCCCAACATATCCGCAATCGATTTTTTTGCTTCTGGGATACTCTGACTGATGATGACTCCTTTGCCTGCAGCAAGACCATCTGCCTTGAGGACGATGGGTGCCTGCTGTGTGTCGAGATAGTCGAGAGCCTCCTGGTGCTGGCTTTCGCCAAAACTCCTGTATGCTGCAGTGGGTATGTCATACCGCTGCATAAATTGCTTGGCGAAGTCCTTGCTACCTTCGAGTCTAGCAGCAGCTTGACTTGGCCCTATCACGATGAGATCTTTATGCTCATCATGAGATCGAAAATAATCCCAAATACCATCCACCAATGGCTGCTCAGGCCCGACAATCAGCAGATGTATCTGTTGCTCGCTGACAAAGTCACTGATTTGACCAAAGTCGCTGATATCCATGGCTACATTGGTGCCAACTTGCTGGGTCCCGGCATTGCCTGGTGCGATATAGAGATGGGTGAGATCTGGGCTTTGGGCGATTTTCCAACTGAGTGCATGTTCTCGACCACCAGATCCCAAGATGAGTACATTCATGTTGACGTCATTTGTTGAGCGCCACAAAGGTAGCAGAGAGCTTTGAGCTCGCTAACTTTGTCGCTGCTAATGATAGAATACGTACAAGGGAAAATCACAGAGCTGTTTGCAGATCATGTGGTCATCGATATCGGAGGGCTGGGATACATCTTGCACATTTCGCTACAGACTCACGAGCAGATCGCGGCTGCGAAGCAACTCAAGTTATACACTCATGTAAGTATCAAGGAAGATAGTCATACGCTGTATGGCTTCTACACCAAGGACGAGAGAGAGCTTTTTCGGCTGTTGATCTCCGTGTCTGGCATCGGACCTAGTACAGCTCGGATTGCGCTGAGTTCGATGACAAGCGCTGAGCTGAGCTCTGCGATCGTCAATGAGGATGAATTTGCTTTCAAAAGGATCAAAGGCATTGGTCCCAAGACGGCGAAAAGAATAATAATCGAGCTCAAAGACAAGATTTCGAAGCTCGGTGGCGTTTTAGCAACCTCGGTCGTAGGCTCATCAACCAATCCAGATCGGCAGGAGGCCATCAGTGCACTGGCTAGTCTGGGATTTGGGCGAAATGATGCTGCCAAGGCGGTGAGTAAGATTCTTAAAGAATCAAACCAAGAAATGGGTGTTGAAGAATTGATTCGAAAGGCGCTGCAAGCCTTATCGGGCTAATATTTTCGCTCCGGTATACTGACGCCTGCAAGAAACCGTTAACTAACTGTTAATTGAGCAAAGAGACGCGAGACTACAGATTATCTGCTGCAAATTCCCAATGAAAAATATTTTTTCTCTCATAGCTATCGTATGGCTGTCTGCCTGTCTAGGGACAGGACTGGAGGCTAAAACTGGTCCAGAGCTGGACGAGGTGATCTCGACAGTGTCGGCCAGTGATACGATCAAACCACGCTTTGGCGACTTCGTCAATGACGGCGAGGACAATCCATTTGACCTGAGCGATCCCTCTATCGTCGACCAAAAGGTCGAGTATGATCCAGAGACTGGCCTCTATATGATCACTGAGAAAATCGGCGACGAGTTTTATCGAGCGCCGTCATACATGACATTCTCAGAATATCTCGAGTGGAGAGCCAAACAACAAGAACAGATCTACTTCCGCCAACTCGCTGGTGTGCAATCAGAGTATAAGAGTATCTCGGGCAAAGTAGATCCCATGGATGTCATCGACGTAGAGACCGATGTGGCAGACCGTCTCTTTGGTGGCAATGAGATTAGCATCACACCGCAGGGAAACATCGATCTCACATTTGGCTATGACTATCAGAAAGTAGAGAACCCTGTACTCACATTAAGAAATCAAACCAATAACAACTTCGATTTTGACATGAACATCCAGATGAGTGTCAATGGACAGATCGGAGACAAGATGAATCTGGGCTTTGATTACAACACTCAAGCAACCTTTGATTTTGAAAATCAGCTCAAACTCGCTTATGACTCTGAGAAGTTTAGCGAGGATGATATCATCAAGAATATTGAGGCCGGTAATGTGAGTCTTCCATTGCGTACCTCTCTCATTCAAGGCAATCAAAGTCTCTTTGGTATCAGGACTGACTTTCAGTTTGGTCGATTGAGATTGACTTCTGTCATTTCACAGCAAAATACCGAGCAAAATGATATCGTCGTAGAAGGCGGTAGTCTGATCAATGAATTTCAAGTGCCCATTGACGAGTATGATGAGAATCGACACTTCTTTCTATCTCAGTACAATCGTGAGGGCTTTGAGGGATCACTTGACTGTCTTCCTTTTGTCAATAGTCTCTTCAATATCACGCGTCTGGAAGTATGGGTGACGAATGATGGTCGCAATAGTAATAGTATCAGAGACGTAGTCACCATAGCTGATCTTGGAGAATTTGATCGAATGACGATCGAAGATCCAGATCGATTTACGATCGGTGGTCAGCAGGTGCTGGACGCAAGTGGGCGGGTCATCCCTACCAATGAGACCAATACCATCATCCGAGAGATCGAGCGAGACCCAAGCATCAGATCTATAGACAATGCTGTACGCGGCTTGACCTCCTCTCCATTTGACTTCAAACAGTCCAAAGACTTCGAAAAAGTACAGGCGCGGAAGCTTAGTGCCAACGAATATGAGTTTCATCCCAAGTTGGGATTTGTCAGTCTTAATCTTCAGCTCAGACCAGATCAAGTCCTTGGGGTAGCCTATGAGTATACCTATAATGGTCGTGTCTTCAAGGTGGGAGAATTTGCCGATGAAGAGGATGGAACACAAAATGATACACTTAGTGTCCTGTTCCTCAAGATGCTGAAGAGTACTACTCAGCGGATTGATCAGCCAGAGTGGGATCTGATGATGAAAAATGTCTATGCGCTTGGGGCATTTCAGCTGGATCGAGAGGACTTCAAGCTGGACATCTACTACGATGATCCTGGTGCGGGAGAGAAGAGATTCTTGCCTGTAGAAGGAATCGAGAGTGTACCGCTCTTGACGGTATTTAATCTAGATAATCTCAATAGTCAAAATGACCCGCGCTCAGATGGTGTCTTTGATTTTGTCCCTGGTCTGACCATCTATCCACGTACCGGGCGTATGATGTTTCCGGTCCTAGAGCCATTTGGTTCTCACTTAGAAGACATACTGCAGGACATACCTCCTGCTGAGGCAGAGGAACTGATTTACAATGAGTTGTATGACTCTACGCTGGTTCTAGCTAGGGAGACTTTCCTGAAAAATCGATTTATCATCAAAGGGCAGTATAAATCAAGTGGATCATCATCAGAGATATCGCTCAATACCTTCAACCTTCCTCCTGGTAGTGTACGGGTAAGAGCTGGTGGACAAGTCCTCAGAGAAAATATCGACTACGAGGTCGACTATGGCATCGGCCGTGTGCGCATCCTCAATGATGCATACCTGCAGCCTGGTACTTCGATCAGAGTATCTTTTGAGGATAATACAGTCTTTAGTCTGCAACGAAAGACCATGCTTGGAGTCAGAGCAGACTTTGATGTGAATAAAAACTTGGTGATCGGTGGTACATTCCTCAAGCTATTTGAGCGACCGTTTACACAAAAAGTCAATCTCGGAGATGATCCGATCAATAATAATATCTACGGTCTTGATGTCAACTACTCCAAAGAAGCACCATGGCTGACGAGAATTGTCGATGGGATTCCAGGTATCTCCACGACAGCTCCTAGCTCCATCAGTGTAGAAGCAGAAGGTGCTTGGCTCAAGCCCGGTCACTCACGAGCTATCAATGTCGGTGATGACCGAGGTGGAAGTGTCTTGATAGATGACTTTGAAGGTGCCGTATCGAGCATAGACCTGCGTGTACCTGCCAATCGCTGGGTACTGGCAAGTGCTCCGAGAAATGAGGAAAGAAATATGGAGAGCCCTTGGCGAGAAGCAGAGCTCATCAATGACAATAACTATGGTGTCAATCGAGCTTTGCTCAACTGGTATCGGATCGAACGGACAATCAGGAATGAGGAGGATCGAAACAATCCTTACACCATGGCGATCGATCAAGAAGAAGTCTTCCCTAACAGAAGTCGAATCCCTGGACAGTTTCCCGATGTACAGACACTCGATCTGACTTACTATCCAGATCGCAGAGGTCCATACAACTTTGATGTGCCAGATGGTACAGCATACAGTGAAGGAATCGATGAGGATGGTAGGTTGAAATCTCCTGAAACACGCTGGGCTGGTATCATGCGTCGGATGGATCAAAACAACTTCCAGCGAGCCAACTTTGAGTTCATTGAGTTTTGGTTGCTCAATCCATTTATCGATGTAGATGGTAATGGTGCCGTGGCTGACTCTGGAAAACTGTATTTCAATCTTGGAAATATCTCTGAAGATATCTTGAGAGATTCTCGGATGTTTTTTGAAAATGGACTGCCTACACCTGGAAGTACATCCCGTACGGATGAAACCAACTGGAGTCGTATTCCGATCGTGACCAATGTGATCGATGCCTTTTCAAATGTTGAAGAAGATCGTGATGCTCAAGATCTCGGACTAGATGGTCTAGATGATGCAGCTGAGCGTCTCAAGTATCAAGAATTTGTCGAGGCGATAGACGCTGGACCATTGACGCCAGAGGCCAGATCAGCAATCCTACAAGATGTGTCCAATGACAACTATCGCTGGTTCCGAAACTCTGCTTTCACCGCGAGCAACACAGTATTTGAGAGATACGAAAACTTCAACAATACACAAGGCAATAGTCGATCGCCATCAGAAGGAAGCAATAGAGTGGAAGCAGGAACCAATCTGCCAGACGCTGAGGATATTGATGACGACAACTCTCTCAATGAGTCAGAAAGCTACTTTGAGTATGAAGTACCTCTGGTGAGGACAGCAGACAATCGCCTAGAGCAGAATGAATACATCACGGATGTGCTCGATATCACTGGGACCAATCGGACATGGTACAGATTCCGTATTCCGATCCGGCAGCCGACAGCAGAGATCGGAGGTATACAAGACTTCCGCTCTATCCGATTCATGAGGATGTTTCTCAAGGGATTTGATCAGCAGACCACACTGAGATTTGCGACTCTTGAGCTTGTGAGGAGCCAGTGGAGAGAGTTTATCGCAGACAGTGAGTGCGAGAATGATAATGTCAACACCACAGCTGACTTTGGTATAGATGCAGTAAACATTGAGGAAAACTCAGAGAGACGACCATGGAGCTATGTGATTCCGCCTGGACTACAGAGAGAGCGGAGTATAGGTCAATTCAATAATGTCTTGCAAAATGAGCAGTCACTTGCACTCAGCGTATGTGATCTGCCCGAGGGATGCTCCAAGGGAGCGTATAAGCAGCTTGGCTTTGATATGCGGTTTTATGAAAATCTGCAGATGTTCATACATGCAGAGACAGAAGACCTAGATGTCAATGATGGAGACTTTGAGGTCTTCATACGACTGGGATCGGATATCACGAGGAACTACTATGAATATAGTCTACCCTTGCACTTCTCACGGGGAGCCGACCCTGGAGATCCACAAGAGGTCTGGCGAGCTGAGAACTTCATGGACTTCCCTCTTCAGCAGCTCACCGATACCAAGATAGAGAGGGACGAACTAGGATTTCCAGTAGAGCAAGCTTACCGAGTGTCCTATGACTCTGATCCAGCGAACGCCAATGAGCTACTGCATCAGATTACTGTACGTGGAAGGCCCAATCTCGCAGAAGTCAAGAGTGTATATATCGCCATCAGAAACCCAGAAGATCAGATCTTCGTCGATGACAAATGTGTTCAAGTGTGGCTCAATGAGTGTCGTCTCAATGGTCTCGATGAGCGTGGTGGTGTAGCCGCACTCGCAAGAGTCAATATGGAGCTTGCGGACTTGGGTAATCTTACATTGGCAGGATCCTATAGTGGCTTTGGTTTTGGGGCGTTGGATCAAAAGATCAATGAGCGATCTCGAGAGAAGATCACAGAATATGATGTGTCGACTAATCTCGAGCTCAGCAAGTTTATCCCCGGAGAGACGAGACTACGAGTGCCATTCTACGCTCAGATCAGCAATACTACCAGGAATCCACAGTACGATCCCTACGACAAGGATATTCTGCTCAAGGAAAAGCTGAGCTCAGAAATATCAGAGCCAGAAAAGGACTCTATCAGAGATGTTGCTCAAGACAAGACCACCATCAAAAGTGTCAACTTCACCAATGTCAGGGTGGCACCCAATCCTGATCGCAAGATCAATCCACTGAGTATCTCCAACTTCTCTGCGACCTACGCATATAGCAATACCGAGCATTCTGATCCCCTTGTGGAAAATGATCAGATCAAGCGATACAAAGGCACGCTGGACTATAACTACTCCAATAAACCGCTGTACCTCGAGCCATTCAAAAAGCTATCGGAAAGTGATTGGCTGAAGCCCATCACAGAGATCAATTTCAATCCCATCCCCAATCGGATCGGATTCAGCACTACGATGGATCGGAGACTAGGGACGACGACACACCGATTTGCCGACCCGATCTATAAGACATTTTTTGACAATAGATTTCTTTGGGATCGACGCTACAATCTCAGTTGGGACTTGACCAAGTCGCTCAAGTTTGACTTCCGCGCCAATACCAATGCGATCGTGGATGAGCCTGATGGCTATGCCAATCGAAATGAACTGGAACTTACATCCAAGCAGGCAAGAAGAGATAGTGTGATTACCAATCTCAGAGACTTTGGCCGTGTACTGAACTATAATCATACCATCGATGTCAGCTACAGCGCTCCGCTCAAGCACTTCCCCGCGCTCGACTGGATCAATCTACGAGGCTCCTACAAGGCTACCTACAACTGGAATGCAGGCTCGCTCAAGATCGCAGAAGCACAAGGAAATATCATACAGAATACGCAAGCTCGACAGGCAACTGTGGATTTCAACTTTGAGAAGCTCTACAACAAATCCAAGATGCTCAAAGAGCTCAATCGACCTCCGAGAAGAAGCTCGAGAAATAGTCCTCGAAATAGATCAAGCCGACAAAATCCTCGTGATCAAAACCAGGACAACGCGGATACTGCTGATAGCGGAGAACGCAAGAAAAAAGGAGATAAGGACAAGGATGGTCCTGGTGCAAAGGCACTGCTGAGACCTCTCATGATCGTGCGATCTGTGAAGATGAACTGGTCAGAGCAGCTAGGTACGACCGTACCAGGGTTTGTGCCAAAGACCAAGTTTCTCGGATTGAGTGAGGGATTTTCGGCTCCAGGCTGGGACTTTGTGGCGGGACTACAGCCCAATCTCGATCCACAGAGTGATAACTACTGGCTCGATGAGAATGGTGGTAAGGGTGGCTGGATTACCGGTGACTTCTTCCAGAATCAGGAGGTGATCCAAAACTACGCGCAGAACTATGACGTACGGGTGAGCCTTGAGCCCTTCAATGACTTTAGGATCGATGTCAACGCAAGCAGCAATTTCATACAGAATACAAGTCTCATCTATAAGAATGTAGATAGCACACTACAAGACACCATCTTTGAGACAAGGACACCGCGCCAGTTTGGCTCCTATAATATCTCCTACTTTGCACTACACAATCTCTTCAAAGACAGTGAGGCAGATCTCGAGCAGCTCTTTGATCGCTTCCAAGAGCTGAGAAAAGAGATCTCAGCAAAGCTGCCCAATGAAGAAAATGCTGGAACGCACGGTAGAGAAGGAGATGAATGGACTCAGGGCTATGGTTCCAAGCAAAGAGAGGTACTCGTACCAGCATTTATTGCCGCCTACACAGGAAGATCCGTTGATGAAGTGGAAAATCGACTCTTTGGCTCTAGGCCAAATATCTTGCCCCGACCCAATTGGACGCTGAGCTATGACGGTCTTGCCAAAGTTGGATTTTTCAAAAATATCTTCCAGCGTGTCAGTCTATCGCATGGGTACAACTCTGATCTTCAGATCAATCAATACCAAAACAATCTGGACTTCAATCCTTCGAGACCATTCGTGCTCGATGATGATCAGGACTACTATCATCAGTATCGGATGGAGAATATCACGATTTCAGAGGCCTTCAATCCGCTCATCGGACTCGATCTCACCACGCTCAATGACATGACCCTCAATCTCAATGTCGCGAGGGCGAGATCACTCGATCTCAGTCTCGGTACCGACCTGTTTTTGAGGGAGACAAGGTCTAGTGAGCTCAGTCTAGGCTTTGGATATCTGATCAAGAATGTCAACATTGGTTTCCTGACAGGCAGCAAGAAGAAGCGCAAGAATCGACAAAGTAGAAATCAGCAACAGAACCAAGCGAATAATGATCCGACTGGTCGAGGCAATGTGGCAAGTCCGGAAGGTCGAGACCTCAATTTCACATTCGATCTAGCGATCAGAGATGATATCACCGTCAATCATCAGATCGATCAAGACATCGAAGCTGTGCCGACGAGAGGTCTGAGATCCGTGAGATGGTCGCCTGCCATAGACTATCAGATGAATGATAATGTCAATCTTAGGCTATTTGTGGACTACAGCAAGACTGAGCCCAAAACATCCTTGTCATTTCCTATCACAAGTGTGCAAGGTGGTCTGACGGTCAGATTGACGCTCAACTGATGAGTCTTACCGGCAAGTGGTCAGGTTACTACGAGTATGGCCTCGGATATTCCTTGCCTGAGTTTGGAGAACGAGTTGATTTTCAGCTAGACATCACTGAGATAGATGGCACCATTCACGGTAAAATAGAAGAAGGATCAAGTTCACTTGCTGTGAAGGAAGAGTCCAGAATTGAAGGTTTTCATAGACAATGACCTTGTGTCATTTGTAAAAATCTATAATAGACTCCATGAGCTTAATGGTGGGGAACTAAGTCGCAAAGAGGATGGACCAAGCCATGAAGTGAGGTACACTGGTCACTATGATAGAAAGTCAGATACCATGTACGGATCTTGGGAAATTGAGCTAGAGATCGTGGAAGAGGGACAGAAGTTAATTTCCATCACAAGTGGTCTATGGAAGATTGTGCGTGCTTAGTCATCACTCCTACAAGTGAACATCCCCCGCGTCAGCGATAGGAGGAGTGCGAAGCAGTACTGCGATCAGCGTAGCTGATGGCATGTACCGAGCTCCGGATAGCGCGGCCCGTCACAGCGCCTCCAAGGCGATGGGATGGGAGACGCCCGACTGATCAGAGATCCACTCCATCCGCCAATTGACAACTACTGGACACAATTTGCTTTAACAAATAAATTGAAAGTTTAATTTGTAATACCTTTAATCTCAGGGGATAACGATCACCTCGTATTTATATGCGTTTTTTTCGGTAACGGAAATGTCAGGTGACCGTCACAAGAAATATCTTAGTAGACACAAACATTACAAACCAAACTTTCATGAACACCTCTTTACACTCCGTTCGTGCTTGGAAGTCTATAAGTATGCTGACGCTGCTTCTTCTCGGCATTTACACAATCGGGCACTCAGAAACGTACAAATTTGAGCTGCACTGTCCGCACGATGTATGGATTGACTGTGATGATCAGATCTATGATCTTGATGCTTACGGTATCGCATATGTGCATGAGGATTATGACACCTATCCGGCTCCCGAGCCAGAGGTGCACTACCATCTCGACGACTGTGGTGGCGGATACATCAAGAGGAAATGGCAAGTGGCTGATAACTATGGTCGCTGGCACAAGTGTTTCCAGTACATCCATGTCGGTACAGGAGGCAATTTTGACGAGCATGACATCACATGGCCACATGACTACTGGCTAGATGGATGTTTTGAAAACACAGATCCTGAAGATCTACCCTATGGATTTGATCGACCAAGATTTCACGAAGAGGAGTGCTCGCAGGTATTTTATTCCTACAAGGACTGGGTATTTACACCTCAAGACGGTGGATCATGTGGGAAGATTTTGCGAGAGTGGAAAGTCATAGACTGGTGTGTTTATGACCCCAATGATTACCACCCAAAAGGTATCTGGACCAATACGCAGGTGATCAAGATCAAGGGTAGCTCAGACTTCAGTATCGACTGCCCCAATGAGAGTGTATTTGACGCAGGCGCTGAATGTATTGCCAATGTGAGCTTGGCACCTGTCGTCGTCAGTGGCGAATGTCCAGAAGGAGTGAAGGTGACCAATGACTCCCCTTATGCATATGACAACGGTCCTGATGCGAGCGGCGACTATCCTGTCGGCAAGACTTTCGTCTGTTACACGGCGACCGATGGATGTGGCCATGAGGCCAAGTGCTGTACATGGATCACTGTCATGGATAATAAAAAGCCAACACCGATCTGCTTCAGTGGAATCGTGCTGACACTCGGCATGCACTATGATGGCTACTACAGAGTATGTGGTCCTGATGTACTAGACAAAGGAAGCTTTGACAACTGTACGCCTCAAGAAGATCTCATCATCTGGAGTGAGCCGGATACATTCACATGTGCTGATCTAGGAGAGACGCCAGTGACGATGTACGTGCAAGATGCATCAGGCAATGTAAGCTTCTGTGAGACTTACTTCATCGTGCAGGACAATATGGGAATGTGCCCTCCTGGAGATTCATTGACAATCAATGGTAACGTGCATACTATGGCGAGATCCAGTGTGGCCAATGTCGCCATCAAGAATATGGATACGGAGTCAGAAGTGATGACAGATGAGGAAGGCATGTGGAGAATCTCCGAGCTACTTCAAGATGAGGACTATAGAGTGACTGCCGTCAAGACGGACGAGGTCAAGGAAGGTCTCGATATGGAAGATCTAGTGGTGATGAGTGGTCACCTATTTGGCGAAGACCCGATCACAGATCCATACTTGCTCATTGCAGCAGACGTGGATAATAATCATGATATTGATCTCCAAGACTTCCTCAATCTGAGAGGATTGATCGTCGGAGACTTTGAGACATTTGAGGAGTTTGGGACGCAAAAGGCATGGAGACTGATCGATGATCGCTACAGCTTCCCTGATCCAACTGAGCCTTGGGACTACCGTGAAGAGAAAATGTTCCGTGAGCTAGAAAGTAGCATGCATAATCAGAACTTCATCGGCGTGAAGATCGGAGATCTGGATATGAGCTATGGTGTGGACGGTGTCCTCGAAAATGAAGAGATCACAGGCTTCAGATCTGATGCTGAAATTTCACTAAGACTCCAAGATCGCTACGTAAGAGCAGGAGAGACTATCTCTCTCGAGATTGCGCATAGTGATATGTCGAGCTGGCAACTAGCGGATATCCGTATGACACTTGCTGGAGCTGTATTGACGGAGGAAAGTGATCGCGTAGAGCTATTGACGCGTGTCGATGGAAGAGATCTTCAAGTACTTGCCGTGCAGACAGATGCAAGCATGGAGACGATCGTGATCAGCCTTACGGCAAAAAGAGATGCATGGTTGAGTCAACTCGTGAGCTTCGGTGAGGGTACAGTCTTGACAGCTGATGATCGCAGTGATTTGAAAGTTGCATTTGATGGATCATCTTACGAAGTCAATTTGCTACAGAATACCCCAAATCCATTCGTCGATGAGACGATGGTACAGTTTACGCTGCCAAGAGCAACGAGCTACACACTCGAGGTCATGAATACTGATGGTCAAGTCGTGTATGCAATACGGGCTCAAGGCCAAAAAGGATCTAACCAGGTCGTCATCCGAAAAGAAGATCTCAGACAGAATGGTGTCTACATGATCCAATTGACAAGTGATGATCAGACGGTGAGCAAGAAAATGATCTTGACAGAGTAGTCGAGATTTTATATCAGAATATTATGAGAAAGACCTCAGGCGATTTGTCTGGGGTCTTTTTTAGTGGAATGGCTTATGGCACATGGACCACAATACGCCAAACAATATAGACTAGGGCATAGATCGATCGTCCAGAATTCGCATCTTAAGAGAGTATCACACAAGTACCTTAGCCCGTATGCACATTACGACCGCGTGTTATTCTTCACAAATATCTCTGTTCTATTTTAACAATCAAACTGGAATTCTCTTCTATAGTTTGATTATTTCAAAAAATGTCTGTATATTTCTGCTTTGTAGCACCTACTGAATTTTAAAACCCTACTATTTAACACCCTACACCCTCATCCACTTATAGTTTAAACAGGCAGCACTGATAAACTCTGTATTTCAGATTTTATCATATCGTTTCTTCCTAGTTTGAAGAACCTAGCTTAGATCACTACTGCTGATTTTTGAAGGCGTGTACCTAATTCTCAAAACGATGATTAAGCATATGAAAATAGTCTATGTACTGCTCTACTGCATAATGTTTTCTGTAGTAAAGGGTCAAAACGGTCCTGCTGGTGTCTCTGGCGCATTGCTCTGGTATATGAGCGAAATTGAATCTATACAGAACCATACGACTGGATCATGGTTCGATGCTACAGGCCAAAATAAAACACTAAAGATTGTGCAATGGGATGAAGAAGAATACCCAGATACTTATACCGACAGTGTATTCAGCGTTAACTACAATCCAGCTCTCAAGTTCTCTGAAAGATTCAAGTATCACACTCTCACCATACCAGAAAATATTAGTAATGGTCAAGTCACAGTTATTGGAGTTCTTATTCCCCGAAAAAAAGATATTGTCGACGAGGAATGGGTGCTATACGAAGATGGAAATACTATAATCAGTTCGCTCACACTGACGTCTTTCTCTTCATCTAACTATAACATCGAATACAATCCTAACCTTATCAAAGGTGGTAAAGGGTCAGAAGAGTATGGAAAGATTGTCACGACACAAATGTTTATTGGAGGGAGTCTCTGTTACGAGCTGCAAGCATTTAAGGATCGACTGCTGAACGTCTATTCGGATCCATTGATCTACGGAAATGCTTCAGCAGAGCAACAAAATGGATTTATTGCTGAATTTATGGTATTTGATCACTTGCTAGACGAGAATGAACGATTTCAAGTGGAGAGCTATTTGGCACTAAAATATGGGATTAATAAAAGGTTCGACTATGTCAGTCCTTCAGGAACGACAGTATGGGATTACGAAAAGGCCCAAGATGAGAGTAATCCAGATGAAAACTACCTATGTCGAGTAACGGGAATTGGCTGTGATGGAATGAGTTTGGATCAAGGAAAAAGCACAACATACTATGATGAGACTGGTGACGGGAGAAGTGTAGGATTTGAGCTTGACGAAGACTATTCACACCACAGAAATCGCCTTCTGGCTATCAGCAATGCAGATGAATCTCAAAGTATTTGCACCCGATGGGGAGCAAATGATTATTTCATTTGGGGTGACAATGATGTCGATCTTGAAATGTCTTCTATTGAAAAATACTCCGGTGATTCTAAGTGGAGTGAAGAACCGTACGATTTCATATCAAGAGTCTGGATGGGTCAAGAGAACATTGAAGTGGAGTCAGAACCTGTTATAAGTATGGTCAATTTCGACAACACGATTCGAATACCCTCGGGCACTTGGCGAAACTACTTTAGGAAAAGGTATACAGGCGTTGGAAATCAGGAAAGAATTGGTATACTAGCATCTTCGTCTTCATCTAAAGATGGTACTTTGGCGAGATATAGGTGGAGGCTCCGTCGATCTGGCTCAGGCAGAACTATGATTGGTCTGAGCTTGAACAATTCGATATTTCCCGGATCATCCGAAGAAGATTTTCAAAATTTTGTTTATGCCGTTTACTTTAGAAATGGACACTATTATCTAGTCGTGGATGAAGATATGGACGGAGAGTATGACGTTGAAAGAGATCTGGGAAATATTGGCAATCTAAGAACAATATACTATGTAGATGTCGCAAGGGTGAGTGGCGGTTACAGGTTTAGATTGCATCGACAAGGACAAGGAATAAAGGATAGCAGAATTATTGAATTTCCTAGTAGTACGGGATTTTTTATGAAAGGAGTACTGTATGATGATGTCCAGTCATTCCAAACTCTAGGAGGGACAAGAGGGTTCAATCTTGAGTCTCCAAGCGCTATGAATGTTGAGCTATCCATCGAGAGAATTGAAGAAATATGTCCGGGATTTATTGAAAGCGGACAAGAAATGAACTTACTGATAGATCGTAGTGGTACTGGTAGGTTTAGATATGATGACACTGATATTATTCCCGGCTCGGTAAGTGTAACACCTGGAGGATTCTATGATAAAATTGAGTTCTCCAATGTCGACTTTTCCGGAGACATTGACAACTGCACCCATTTTACTTTTGGCAAATCAGAGTGTGGTGGCCTAGAAATAGCGAATTTAGATGTAGGACCAGTGGGATGCTGTGGCGACTCCATACAAATGACATTTGACTTGATTGGTTGTTTAGGTAGTGGAAAATACTTCTATAGCCTAACTCATATCGAGTCGGGAGTTGTGTATCAAGGTGAAATAGAATTAGAAGAGAATCTATATCTATGCCCTTTACCACAAGGAACATACCATTTACTGATTCAAGATTTGATCACTTATCAGCTTCAAGAATTTAGTCTGAATGCATTATTTAATTCTGGAGATCCTTTCTTGAATAACAACTCAGTTATCTGGCCTAGTACTCCATTTGAAGAACCTTGTGAAATGTTGACTGATGGACTACTAAACTTGGATGTTGGATTGCATTTCCAAACACTCGAACAGACGTATGGCGTAGTCAATTACGGCTGGTATAGAGATGGCATTAAACTCACAGATGGAAGCAGTATTCAGATAGAAGAGTCCGGTATCTATGAGCTAGTTGTGAAGGTAACGTGCCCAGTTGATGATTGTGATATACAGGAAGTAATTTGCACTAGATCATATCTCTTTACTGTGTGTGAAGAAGAAAGACCCATATGTGAAATTCAGATTGATATTGATTGTGATCAGTTTTCATTCGGAGTGACATCTGGGACTACAATTGAATGTGAGTACGAATATCTCATTAGTGATGGTAACGGAAATACTCTTGATGGAACAGGCCTTGTTAATCTGTCAAATTTTTCAACGAGTCTACCGAATGGAAATTATACACTGGTGGTGACGTATATTGATGACTGTTGTGAGGGGAAAAGTACAGTGGACTTCAATATAGATTGTCCTGTTGAAGAAAATTGTTATATCGATATGGATTATAATTGCTCTCACCAAACAGCATCTTTCTGTTTGCATTCAACGCCAGAATCAGATCCCTGTCCATATAGTTATAATATTCTTGGACCAAATGGATTTGAGATCAATGGCGAGGGAGTATTAGACGGCATTGACTGTGCGAGTTTCAGTTTTGGTGGCTATGGTAGCGGTTCATATATTATTAGCATCAAATTCGAGTCTGGAGATTGCTGTGTCGAAAGTCTTATTGATACTCTGATCATCCAATGCTGTACAGATCTCAACACAAACTTTCCAGAATGTATTCCCATAAAAGGTGATGGTCAGAGTGTCATAATTGACTTAGAAGATATCGTAGGCACATATGTTAACTGTTTTGATTTTTACTGGTCTCATAGCTCCTTGCCATTTCCGAATGCCGTGGGTAGTTCTAATCGGATTGAACTTGATTTGCTAGAGTATTTGTGTGAGTGTATTGGTATAATCGGCATCCCGAATAATAATATTCAGTGCCCTGACCTATGCCAAATTGATGTCTGTATCCAAATAGGCTGTGAGGAGTGCAAGGGTCCGGAAGTTGATTGCAGTGGATGCGAGAATCCACCTCCTATTAATATGAGAAATGGTCTGTCACTTAGATCTCACGAAGATCGAGTATCAAATATCGCATCGATCACCTATACTAATCCCATTAGCAGTAATAGACTATATCAGTTTAAAATTCTATTTGATTATGAGACTGAAGTCACTATGGAAGTATATTCTCAAGGCGGTAGGAAGATCAGTGAATCTAGAGTTGCTTCATCTAAATCGTATGTTTTCGACGTAGAACTCCCACTAGGGGTATACTTTTTGCGCTTTAGTGGCAGCGATTATCAAGAAGTACTCAAAATCATTGTACTCTAATCAATATTCAATCCTCAAATATTTAGAAATGACTTACAGTACTAGAATTCGTGCATCCAAGAACTTAAGCACTATAGTCTTTATATTCCTTGCATTTTATACATCGCACTCCACTTTGTGGGCACATGAACTTGTGAAAAATCCAAGTACCATGTATTTTGAAGCGACAAGCAAGTATGGACTGATCGGAACAGACGAGAATAATCCAGTTGATAATCCTCAGGATAATTTTTTTCACATTGAGCTTGATGACTTTGATGAAGATGGTATATACTACTTAGAGTATGACTTAAAGGGTGTCTCTTCCGCGGCTTCGGTAAATTTTTCCATTAATGACCAGCTGACCAGAGGTGGACAAATAATTGAACTCGACGATGATTGGATAAATGTCAAAGAACCGCTACGATCTGATTGGCTTCGGCCTGGCCAGAATATAGTCTTCTTCTCTACTCGTGAGATTGGGGGGTATACCTATGAAATTAAAAATTTGAGATTCTCTAAAGAGACATTTAGTGAGGATATAATTGTATTTTCAGAGGACGCACTATTATGTCTAAACGGGTTGGCATATCTACGCGGAATAGCAAATTCTATCAACGAGACAAATTTGGTTTCTTTCTCAATAGAAGGTAGACAAATAGAACTAGAGAATGGATCTTTTGAGGAATCCTTGATGGTTCTTGATCTGCAAAAGGAATTTTTGGACATTGAAGTGATTACATCTGATGAAGTCAAGGAATTCCAATTGCCTTTATCAAAAAGGTCCGGTCAGGTCTATGGATACTTCGTGGAAGATGGAGCGAATAAATCTACAGTGGAATTTGTCAAGGGTAAAAAGGGACATATAGCTATTGGATCTGCCAGCCTAACATTGGATCAGGATCTCTTGAATAAGACAAATCTCGATATCTCGGTGACTGAGCTACACTATGTAGATTTAGCTCCAATGAAATTTGATCTGACGAATGTCACTGCTCGGGAGGTACAAGGTTATAGATTCTTACCTCACGGTCATCATTTTGATAGTACAGGTGCTACAATGAGCATTCCTTATGACCCAGCTCTGATTCCAGAAGGATACAATGAAAGCGATGTTCGGACATTCTACTTTGATCTCAATAAAAAGACTTGGATTCCTATCGCCCTGGATCACGTGGATGAAGATAACAATATTGTTGTTTCACGTGTGAGTCATTTTTCTGACTATATTAATGGGGTCATTTCTTCTCCTGAAGCTCCAGAATCCTCAGGCTTCGCACCGAATCAATTCAATGATCTCCCTGCAGCCTTACCTACCGCAGGTGTAAATATGATATCGCCCCCCACTGCTAACAACCAAGGTGATGCCATATTATCTTATCCAATAGAAGTTCCGGCTGGTAGAAATGGAATACAACCAGCGCTAGCTGTGACCTATAATAGCTCAGGCGGAAATGGATGGCTTGGAGAGGGTTGGGATTTAGATGTACCCAGTATTGACGTAGATACAAGATGGGGAGTTCCACGATATGATCCCAACAAGGAATCTGAAACATATTTGCTGGCTGGTCAGCAGTTGATCACTTTTGCCGTAAATAATTCTGGCCAAGATCAACAGTATTTGGCTCATAAGGCACACGAGTATCTTGATCGTAAGGATAATTCTAACCTCAACAGTGTTGTTCAGTACTATCCAAGGAGGCAAAGCACAAATGGCTATCACCGGATAGAAAAATATGGCGATGATCCCTCAAACTATAGATGGGAGGTGACAGATCGAAACGGGATAAAATACTACTATGGCGGCGTGAATGCAGTCGACAACAATGCGGTATTAAGGACTGGGACTACGATAACTACCGGAGCAATAGTCTCGTGGAAACTGGTTCGGGTAGAAGACCTATATGGCAACTACATGAGCTATACATATGAAAGACACAACCAGGCCATTGGCACTGGACAGGCTACTATACAAGGAACCAACCTCTATCTACGTCAAATCTCATATACCGCCCATAATGATGGAAAGACTCCAAAGTACTTTGTTAATTTCAGTTCAGGATCTAAGTCAGACGCTACATACTCTGCAAGATCTGGGGCCATCATTCATAATGGAAAGGAACTACAGCGTATAGATGTTTTCTATAATACACAACTTGTCCGACGCTACGTGTTTAGATATACTTTGGGCGGCGCTTCGTTCTTGAAGAATACGCTTCAGCATATAATCGTAGAAGATGGATTCGGAGCGGAGTTCTATAGACATTCATTCGACTATTGGGGCATTCAAAATTATGATGAAGATGGTGTTCAATGGGACATGGGTCAGGATGGCTTGGCTTGGAATCCCGGTGCTGTGCCAAGTGATCTTATTGGCTCTGGCATAAAATACTCTGCGCTCTCTGGGGGTTCAAGTGAAGGGAAGGGTTTTTCTGCATACTTCGGTTTGGGCCCAAACGGATCTCCTTCTGATGGGAAAAAGAATACTGGAGGACTACAATTTTCCCTAAGTGGATCAGATAGTCGAGGTAAAACCCAATTGGTCGATCTGAATGGTGACGGATTATTGGACAAGGTTTTCAACGACAATGGTGCCATATCTTATGCGCCAAATATTTCAAGAGCATCTGGAAATAGTAATGGCACCAATGAAGAATTAAACACAAATTTTGACTTGATAGTAAGCTTGCCTAGTGCGCCAGAGTTCTCTGAATTTAAATCAACGAGTGTTTCATTTGGGCTACAGACACATATAGACCAATTCATGGGTGGTGCCTCGTTTCAGCATAAAAAGGATAAAACCCTTTCCTATTTCGCGGATGTCAATGCTGATGGGCTCACAGACATTGTGTCGAATGGAATTGTCTATTTCAATCGTATAGTAAATGAAATTCCAACCTTTGAAAGAAGTAGCTCTGACACACCTTGTCCAATAGACCCAACAGATATGAATTTTGGCAATTTGTTCAGTGTAGATGAGCAGGAACTTGAAGAGGATGCTAGAAGAAATCCGCTGCTCGATGCCGTCAGAACATGGAAGGCACCATACTCAGGAAATATAGATATAGCCAGTATTGTCAATTACATAGGAAGTAGCTCTGATGGGGCATGGATCAGCATACTGTATTTAGACAGTGATGACGAGACTGCACAGATATCGCAACTGCTCGCACCACAGTTCATAGATGCTGACAACCCGAATCTGCTACCTTCGTTGTCTGGAATTGGAGTAAATGAGGATGACGTTATATTATTTCGTGTACAATCAGGAACAGATCTATACGCGAATGGAGAAGATGACCAAGTAGATTGGAATATAGAAATATCCTACGACGTCAATTCACTCCCTACACAGATTCTAGAACAAGACGTTTTTGGAAAAGATATTTCGAACTATACACTAGAAGCTGATGCGCTTCCCAGTTCGCCTACTACACTACTAGCTGAAAAGATGGACGGATCTGTCTATAATCTTGAAGGAACTATCGATGTGACAGGTTTATGCGGAACTGTTCAATTTGAAATTTACAAGAATGATGTTCTTGAAATTGCATCTCCTCCTCTTTCGCTTAACACAAGTGGAGCAAGTGATCAGATCCTGGTCAATGAAAGTATAGTTCTAGATCAAGGAGACTTGATAAATCTGAGGTTGGTATCTACATCAAATTTCGACTGGAATGGAGTAAGCTATGATCTCAACTGGAATAATGAGAAAGTGGCCATAGAGTTTGCCTATTATGATCCAATAGAAGTTATGTCCACATCATTCTCTCATGTACAAGGCTTAAATGAGAATGTCGACTACACTATTGATGGAAACCTTTCTTTTGATCCTGGCTTCAGTTTGACAGATGCCTTTGTATTGAGTATAAAGGTTGCCGATGGATCAGGCGACCATCGCTTGATTTATGAGGAGTCCTTAGACATCGCATCAGGATCGGTTTCTAATCCATCTATTACTAATGTGAACTTGCAACAAGACGAAAGTATATATGCCTGCATCTACACCAGAAATGCCGCAGTCTTGACAAATTTGGTCTCAAATCAGATCGCATTATCCGGTGGTGGAGATGTTATCAATTACGATCTAAGCAGTTGGTATTATGGCCAGGAATTAATAGGAAATAGGATCCACGAAGGAAATGATTACCGAGGTTGGGGTAAATTCTTCTATACACCTGGATACGGTGGTGCTAATATGGATATTCCGAACTCTATCATGCGAGAAGATCTTGTGATCCCAGATGATCCTAATGGATACAATAACCCAAATGCTGAGATTTCTGATCTTAGATATTGGAGGGCTACCTTGATTTCTCTGGATGGTGATCTAGTATGGACTATGGGAGATGCTAGCTCAATCATTACTGGTTCTCAAATGTCGAGTTCCAGACTTGGTGAAGATGATGTGAGTGCTGATCAGCTACCTGTTGCAGATAACACAATTCGCCTAGCGGCGATTAAGAAAAATCGTACAAATGGCGGCTCAGCTGCCGCTGGAGCTAGTACACCGCCACTACCAGTTGGTGCTATTGATGCAGCATGGACAACGTCTATAGGATCAGGAAGTAAGTCCTTACTGGACTATCTAGATCTCAATGGTGATAGTTATCCAGATTATGTGCAGCATGATGGTGTGTTATATTCAAATCCTGTAGGAAACTTTGAGGATCAATTCACAAGCTTTACAGGAAGTCAAGTCAATCGAAATGCGAAGCAGAATTTTCAGGGAGTGACAGGGGCGGGCAACTTTGGCTTTGGGAAGCAAACGTTCTTAGTCCCTACAATTAAGGCAGTGGCAATACCTTGGTGCAATTCTGTTGGATTGTTCATAGAGTTCGTTAAAGAGACTGGACACAATGGTTCTTTGAGCATAAGTGCAGAGTTAAATAGGAATATTGACAATGAGAATGTTTCACTCATTGATATCAATGGGGATGGTCTGCCAGACCGATTGGACAGGGAGAGACAGAAGGTAAGATTGAATTTGGGCTACAGCTTTAGTGATGAATTTGATATGAACTTCTTACTGGATTCTGATCTTGGCGAAGCGGTTATAAGCCGTAGCAGAACGGACGTAGTAGGTGGCGGTGGTTCCTTGGGATTCTCAATGAAAAATGGTAGCTATGGCGGTGGTGTAGGAGGATCTATTTCTAAGACTATTCTCACGCACACTTTCCAAGACATTAACGCGGATGGTCTTCCTGACTTTATATACTACAGCAAAGGGACTGGTCTGACAAAATACTTATTGAATCATAATGGCGCATTTATTCCCTATTCAGATTATTCTCTTATCGATGGGAACGTTCTTTCTTCTACAGCCTATGGTGCATCATTGGGCGCTTCAGTGACATTTAGATTTCCCGTCTTTGCGGGGGTAGATATCGCTATTAATCCCTCACTTTCTGGTAGTCTGGGAATGACAAGGACTGAAACCCAATATGCCGACATTGATGGAGATGGATTTGTCGATTACTTGACGACTAATCCACCAGATAATATTCGGACGGACGACTTTGATGGCAATCAATTTGTGCAGGTTCATAGAGCACAAATAGGTAAGACCAATAAATTAAGAACAGTAACTCTCCCTTTTGGTGGCGAAATTGCCCTAGAATACGGATTGTCAGCTGCCACCTACGAGCATCCTGGGGGAAAGTGGGTACTGTCTGCTGTGACCATTGACGATATGGTAACAGTTGGCGAAAACGACGTCAATGATTCGCGGCAAGAGTTTTTATACGAAGAGGGATATTACGATCGCTGCGAAAGACAGTTTTTGGGATTCGGAAAGATCACGGTAGACCAATTCAATTCTGGAGATGAAAGCTCTGGGATCTACAGAAAGACTATCAACGAATACTACACTGACTACTACAGAGTCGGTATTGCAAAAAGTACAGAACTGTGGAATCACGATAAGACAGAACAATATTCTCGAACAGAAATAGGGACTTTCAGTCAAGAGCTGTCCATGGATCCAAATGACAATTCATATTCATTCGTCGGTTCAGAACTTCTCGAGGTAGATGGAGCGATCAATGCTCCCAGTGATGTCAGCAGTATATTTTCTGCAGCTAATGAGACGACTGTCTACTGGTACGAGGGCGGTGAAACTGCTTATCTAGCATCTCAAGATGAAACCACATATGATGACTATGGCAACACGCTAGTCTACAAGTATACAAACTCAGGCCAAAATCTAAGTGCTGGTGAGCGATATAGAACCACAGTCACATATGCACAAGATCTAGATCTCAATGTCATGGGCATCGGCCAAACCACAGTCGTCAACAATGGACCCAACGAAACGGTACCAGATGCAATAGTGCGTCAGACTAGTGCAGTGGTAGAGACAGACTATGCACGCCTAGAATCAGTAACTGTGACAGGCTCACCTACAGCTACTACGGATTATCAGTATGATGACACGTACGGCGTTTTGAGAGGGAGTACACTTCCTGATGATGGAGATGGGAATAGGATTAGTTACGTCTATGACTATGATCCGGAATATCTATTTATGACAAGAATCACAGAGTCCATCTCTTCGGGTCAGAATCCCTACACCTACATCACAGAGATGATGGACTATGACTATCGATGGGGCACCTTTGACAAGCAGATTGATATCAATGGTAATATCACCGCCTATCAATATGACTCCAGAGGCAGACTCATGAAAATGACCGGCCCCAAAGAGTATGAAGAAGGAAATAACGATAAGTACACTGTCAAGTATGCTTATCCTAATACAATTGATGATGACATAGAGGATATGTACTCGACCACGACGAGGTTTGAGCCGATTGACAGAGGAAGTATCAGTAGCTGGACCTTTGTTGACGGTCTTGGGAGAGAGATACAGACGATAGCAGAGGCAGTAATTGAAACCGATCCAGACGCTGGATCAGTCGAAAAAGTCTTGGTGAGGTCAGGTATCGATGAGTATGATGGCCTTGGCAGACTTTCCAAGAATTACTACCCGACTGTGGCTGCCTATGATAGCGATGGTTATAATGCATTCGATCTGACGGTCGATGCAGCTAATCCGACAGTGATTACTTACGACATCCTCGACAGAGAGCGATCATTGGTCAGGCCAAATGGATCTGCAATCACAACCGCTTATGCCCTTGCAGTTGACGCTCATGGCGATATGCGCTTACATACGGAGGTCACTGCTCCCGGAGGCAAGAAGACAGATACGTATACGCGGGCAGGGGGTGTCGTGACCAGCTCAACAGATCATCTCGGCGACCAACAGCTGATCACCAAGAATCAGTATGACGGGATTGAACAATTGACAAAAATCACCAATCCAGTCGGTCAGGAATACACCATGACCTATGACATTGCAGGTAAGGTGCTGCATCGTACGATTCCTGATGGAGGATTTGAAAGATATACATACAATGAGATGGGCAATGTCATGACAAAGTCCCAAAGCGATCTCTTTGAATGCAGCTATGTCTACAACGGGGCACAACTGCTGGAGGTGAACTATCCTGCTTCAGGCACAGAGCAAATGAATGTGCGATATACCTATGGTGACCAGAATGCCACGGATAATAGAATCGGCAAGATTGTCACGCTCTCTGACATCACAGGGACACAAGAGTTCTGGTACGGAAACATGGGAGAGGTAGTCAAACAAAGAAGGATGATTGCTGTCCCATATAGATCAGAAGGTGCAGCTTTTGATACTGAGTACGAATATGATACTTGGAATCGGCTGCTCAACATGACCTACCCAGATGGTGAAGTGGTCAACTATGAGTACAATGAGACAGGAGAGCTCCAGAGAGTTACTGGCCAAAAATCTGGTGATCAATACGTCTACCTAGAGGAGATGCGCTATGACAAGTTTGGCTCTAGGGTGTACATGCAATATGGAAATGGTACCGATACGCGATATGCTTACGAGTATCATAGTCGTTGGATATCTTCTATCCAAAGTACCAATGGGACTGGCACACAAGATGTCTTCCAAGATCTCAGCTATGCCTACTATCCCTCCGGGAACATCAGGACAGTAGAAAACTTCAAGGATGGAGCCATTCCCACGGATCGGCTCAGTGCCAAGACTCGCTACTACTTCGAGTATGACGAACTCTACCGCCTCAGACATACCGAAGCTACCTATCATCAGCGAAAGACATTGGAGGACGAGACGGTATTTGACGAGAGCAACACCTTCAATCTAGACATGACTTATGACCAGATCGGCAACATCAAGACGAAAACTCTTGATGTCGTAAAAAATGACCTGGCTCATCAGGAAGGCATGGAAAAGGGATATGATCTAGTTTATAACTACGACTCAAGTCTCAAAGGCCAACTCAAGAGTGTCGATGAATCGAGCTATACCAATAATCTCACTGCCGCGAGCAAGAATGTGAGTTTTGAAATCATCCATGACTATAAGTATGACACCAATGGCAATACTAAAGAGATCAAGAAAGAGGTAGATGCTGACCAAGCCACACCACTCCTCCGCAAGATTGTCTGGCGAGAGGAAAATCAGATGTCAGCTCTGGCAGATGGAGAGTTTGTCAATCACTACTTCTATGATGCCAGTGGCGAACGTGTGCTCAAGATGTCTCAGCAGTATCAAAAGATCTATGTCAACGGAGAAGATGCCGGCAGCATCCGTGAGCCCTACAAGTGGACGATGTATGTCGGTCCTCATATGGTCGTGCGCAGCAATGGTGAGTATACTAAGCACATATATATCAATGGAGAGAGGATCGTATCGAAGATAGGCCATGAAGATGACTATAACGATGGCCTCAAGCCCGAAGCAATGGCCAAGACAGATGCAATGGCAGGAGATCTTGCCCTGAGGAAATCCATGATGGAGGCGGTGATTGTAGACAACTACTCATCAGCCAATCTAGGATTGGAGTACATCCTTGAGATCGATGTTGCCCCATATGTACCATCAGATAGGGATCTCGTCTTCGCCGATCCTTATGAGCTCAATGAGTCTGAAGTCAATCAATACTTCTACGTCAAGGATCATCTTGGCACATCGAGCTACATCACAGATGTATCGGGCAATGTAATAGAGCACCTAGAGTATATTCCATTTGGAGAGACTTTTGTGGAAGAGAGGGCCTCACAGTCAGACTGGAAAACACCCTATCGGTTTACAGGGAAGGAACAAGACTGTGAGACAGGGCTCTACTACTATGGCGCCAGGTACTATGATGCCAAAATCGGTCGATTTTTGAGTGTTGATCCACTCGCAGATGACGCCGCAGACTGGACGCCCTACCACTATACTTGGAATAACCCAATTTACTACACTGATCCTGATGGAAGATGGCCTTTCCCTAACCCCACGACAATACAGTTCTCTTATGGAATGTATAGAGGCGCAGTGAACTGGGGTAAGAATACCGCCAATTTCCTTAGGCGAGATATGTGGAAAGCCAAGACCTGGAAAAATGCATTGAAATATGTTGAAGAGATTGCTATAGGAAGCTCTTCAACCGGAAGTGACTTTTTTGCTACTCCCATGTTGGATGCGCAAGTTGATCAGCTTGTCGAGAATGGTTCAAGTGGAGATCCACAAGTATATGGTGAAATGCTATCGTCTGGGACTTTGAATGTAACGACAGGGCTTCTTTTAGATAAGGGTGTAGGTACACTTGGCAAGATTGCCAAGGCGACCCCCGATCCGCCTAGCGGTGCTATGTCAGCTCCCGTGACAGATGAGATCTACTCTAGACCTAGCGGAGCAACGACTAGGGCGCAGCGTGAATCTGTTCAAGGGCAACCATGTGTAAATTGTGGTGATGTAGCTCCGACCATGTATGCAGATCATAAATATGAATTGGTAAAAGAACATTACGAAACGGGAACTATTGACCTAGGAAGAATGCGTTCTACAGATGCGGTTCAACCACATTGTCCTTCTTGTTCTCGTTCTCAAGGTGGGCACATGAGTCAATATTCGAAGAAAATGAAAGCAATAATTAACGAGAGAACAGGCGGTGGATAGAAAGTCAGAGCAACTTATAATTTGCAAGAAATATCAGGCGGACTTTTTAGAATCTCCGATCGATTTGAAGCTTGGTATTTCAAAAGAGGTGAATCAAGGATTTTATCCGATACACGGATTGCGACACCCACCAGAACATGGGACAACTGGCTGGTACATATGGACTGGTGATTTATCGGATGATCCTAATTTTTTTCAAGCACTTCATGTTGAGCACATAAATGAGTGGTCATCTCTAATAGATAAGTATTTAGGGCTTGCTCCTGGATGGAGATTCCTGATTACACCAACTTATGAGGATGTTTGGTTTGATGAAAAGCTATTGCTTATTTAGGTTATTGTTTAAGCCTATTTGGCGACAGCATAAGTTCTTCTGTTTTTTATCTCCCGAATTACGGCATCAAGTGTGAAGTAAACTTGTGATTTCTCTTGATCTGAAAAGTCCTTAACTGCTCTGAGGCGGGTAATCATATCGTGATCCTTAAGGAGGTTGTCATCTTCTGTTTCACCGAGCAAGTAGGCTATCGTTGTGTCGAGAACGCTAGCGAGTTTTTTCGCAGTGTCGATAGAAGGAATCATTTCATCACGTTCGTATCGTGATATCACAGAAACTGAAGTTCCAAGCTTCTTGGCAAGATCAGTTTGAGACATTTTAGCTTGCTTTCTAAGAGCAGCGATTTTTTTACCAAAAGAGATCATAAGGTTGACTGTAAACGGCTATAAATGGCCAGAGATTCCCGTATATCTCAAAAATACAGACCGAAAAAGACAAAATAAAATCACATAAGAGTAGTTGTTGTAGTATGATAAGAGTAAATTTGACCGAAAAGGGTTAATTAAACTTTTTTATGACCATCTCTCAAATCAAATCCCAGCTGACGATCGGAGCTGTACTGCGCCACTACGGCCATATGGCAGACAAGAACTCGCGACTATGCTGTCCCTTCCATGATGACAAGACGCCGAGCATGCAAGTGTATGCCAAGACCAATACGGTGTACTGCTTCAGCACGAGTTGCGAAACGCATGGGAAGAGCTTGGATGTGATCGACTTTATCATGCACAAAGAGAAGTGTAGTAAGCACGAAGCGATCATGAAGGCTAAGCAGATGATCCAGCCGCAGCAGACGGATCTACCGAGAATTGCTGTGCTCACCAAGATCTTCAAGACCTTCAGCAATGGACTCGCTTATTCCAAGCCAGCACAAGAGTACCTACAATCAAGACACCTGGACCGAGACAAGATCGCAGTGGGCTACAACTCTGGCCAGTTCCACTATGTCAATCGCGAGGATCGAGACTTTGTTGAGAGCTGCAAGCGCTATGGCTTGTTGCTGGATCAAGGCGTGAAGAGCCGCACCGGCAATACAGCATACAAGCCTTTTGGAAAGAACTGCATCGTCTTCCCGCTAAAGAATCAAGCTGGCCAGATCACCAGCCTATACTTCAGAAGCGTGACGGAAACTAAAAACCAGAAGCACTACTATCTGAAAAACCGAGAGGGCTTGTATCCGAGCTATCCGCATGAAACCACGCGTCGCTTGATCCTGACAGAAAGCATCATCGATGCGGCCACGCTCATCACTCACTATCAAGCAGAAAAAGACACAGAAGTTCTAACACTCTACGGCACGAACGGCCTGACTGCAGAGCACAGAAAAGTTATCAATGAGCTTCCCGAGCTAGAAGAAATAATCCTGTGGATGGATGGTGACGAGGCAGGACGCGCAGCGATCGAGAAGTATGCACCAGCATTAAAGACGAGTCATCCGAAGATTGCGGTCACAGTAATAGACACAGCAGAAGGAGAAGACATCAACAGTCTTCTAGAGGGTCACGAGTCAAGCATACTAGCAGAACTCTTGAAAAACAGAAGGCCTTATTCTTCATCGGAAATTGCCGCGCAGCGAACTGACGCGACGAATAAAACAAGAGTTCAAGAGAGTAAGGTATCTGAACCCTTGATACCCGGAAACCAATTAGACACGACTCATCCTCACTGTATGATCTATCGTGGCCGCGCGGCCAAATACCTGATCAAAGGCTTTAGATCAACCCAGCTCGACAGCTTGAAAATCACGGTTCAAATTATCGCCGCATGAGCAAGAGCATCACACTGAAGCTCGATCTGTACGAGCACAAGCAGCTCGAAAGCTCTAGCAAGCTAGCCGCAGAAAAGCTCTACTTGGACAAAGAGCTGATCGAAACCGATCTGCAAGAGCTGATGACACTGCTGGAAGCTCACCGAGATCAGCAAAGCAAGCAAAAGACAGAAAGCAAAAAAGTCCAAGTACCAGAAAGTAGCATAGCAGCTTGCATGGACTTTTGGCGGAAGCCAGACGTGCTCAAGCGTATCAACGAACTGATCGGCAAAGCTGGCTTGGTAGGTGAAGAAAACAGCCGCTTGCTGCTGTTCATCGTGGCGAGCAGCTACAAGATGCGAGACACCTTGCATGCATTGATCCAAGGCTCAAGCGGCAGCGGTAAGACACGACTGCTCAAGGTGATCAGTGAGCTGATGCCAGCCGAAGAAGTAAAGCGCTACACGCGAGTCACCGACAATAGCTTTTACAATCAAGGCGAATATTTTTTTGTCAATAAGCTGGTATGCTTCGAGGATCTGGATGGATTAAAAGAAGATGCGCAGCTCGCGGTGCGAGAACTAATGAGCAATGAGATCTTGATCAGCAGTACGAGCATCAAAGATGCCAGCGGAAGTATTTATGGTGGCGAACGAATTGTCCGCGGACCGATCGCCAGCATGAGCTGTACGACCAAAGGAGAAATCTATGAGGACAACATCAGTCGCTGCTTCCTGATCGCAGTGGATGAAGGCGCAGAGCAGACGATGAAGGTGATTGACTACCAGAATAAAAAGGCAGCAGGAATAATTACGAACCAAGAGCAGAAAGAAGCCAAACAGTTTATGCAGAATTGCATGAGGCTATTAAGGAAAGAACAAGTCATTAATCCTTACGCACACCAGATCAAACTACCACCATCAGCGCACAAGATCAGAAGACTCAATGAGCTGTACCAGAGTTTTGTCAAGCAAATTACGCTATTGCATCAGTACCAAAGAAAGCGAGACAAGCAAGGAAGAGTGATTAGTGACAAAGAAGATCTGCAGCAAGCTTGCGATATATTGTTCGAGAGTATTTTATTGAAAGTGGATGAGCTGGACGGCAGCTTGAGACAGTTCTTTGAGCGATTAAAAGAATACATTTTGCCGAAAGGCAGAGAGTTCCAGTACACACAGCGAGAAGTGCGTCAAGCACTCAACATCAGCAAGACACAGATGCAGAGATATGTGCAAAGCCTGCTACAACTCGGCTACATCCATCAGGTCGGTGGCCATATCAATCGTGGATTGAAATACCAGATTGTCTATTGGGACAATCATCATCAGAAGCGCGCCGAGATCCAAGATTACTTACAAAACCAGTTGGCGACCCTTTAGCGACCCAGGCCGATTGGGTCGCCAGAACTCAGTCCGCCACTGAGAAAACCGCTTGGCGACCCGTGACCCAAAGAAGATATATATGCCGAGAAAAACAAGGACAATCGTTAGAGCAAATCATTATAGAGAGCTAAGTGAAAAATATCTGAGTCACTTGCTCACGCTCGGCTATGTGCAAGAGACATGTAGAGGTCGACAATTGATCTTAAATGAATACTTGGCTTGGCTGGAGCAGCGCGGCGAAGAAAGAGTGACAGAAATCAGTGCAGCAGAAATCAAAAACTACCACGACTATTTGCAGCACAGAAAGAACTATCAGAATGGTGGCATCCTGAGTGCAAAAAGCATCCACGGTCACATGAAAGTGATCGAGCAAGTCTACACATGGCTACTCAAAAAGGGACAAATACAAAGCCATCCGATGAGCAAGATAAAGATTGCTTATCCAAGACAAAAGAATGAGCGAGTGGTGCTGAGTCAAGCGGAAATAGAACTGTTGTACAATACCTGCGACAGCCATTGGGAGCGGGCGATATTGAGTCTGGCTTATGGTTGTGGTCTGCGAGCAGGAGAGATGGAAGATCTAGATATATCTGATCTACGCTTACGCGAAAATGAACTGGTAGTACGACGCGGAAAAGGCAATAAAAGAAGGATCATTCCGCTGAGTCGAGGTGTGAGAAGTGATCTGGTGAATTACTATCAAAAGGAGCGACACAAGCTCAGAAAACTGTGTGTGAATCAAGGAGAAAAGAGAAGATCCGAAAAAGCCTTTATGCTCAATCAGCGCGGTACAAGGATGCGAGAATTTACCTACAACAAGTATCTGAAAAGAATCATCGATCGAACCAGTAACCAAACGATCAAAGACAAGGAAATCTCTTTGCACAATTTACGTCACAGCATAGCGACGCACTTGATCGAGCGCGGCATGGCCATCGAGCAAGTAAGACAGTTCTTAGGTCACAGCCAATTAGAAACCACACAAGTCTACACACACATCAGCAGCCATCAGCTCAAAGACTTGATCCAATGAGCTTGGAGGAGTTCATTGCAGCTCACTACAGCGCAGGAAGTGTGAGGCGCTACCTGCAGCAGATCCAACAATATCAGAACTATCAAGGAGAAAAGGCCGAAACGGCCAGCTATCAAGATGTGCTCAACTACATCCAATTCTTACGACAAAAAGAACTACATCCCAAGACGGTGAAGAATCATCTGTTTGCCATCAAGATTTATTACAAATACTTACTAGAGCAAGGTATCCGAGAAGATCATCCATGCCAGCACTTGAATCTAAAAGATCAGTATCAAAGACAGATCAAACTAGATCAGCTCTACAGCAGAGAAGAGCTAGAGAAGATGTATCAGGACTTTGAGAATTACCAGTACGAGAGTAAGACGATCAAAACAAGAGACAAGCTGATTGTGAGCTTGCTGATAGATCAGGCACTGACCAGTTCAGAGATCACCAACTTACAAGTGCAAGACATCGATCTAGAGCAAGGACAGATCCACATCCGAGAGCAAGATCATCCTGGCAGAAGAGGCAACAAGGCAAGGACACTAGCCCTGAAGTCCAGACAAATCTTATTGATCGACAAGTATCTAAAGAAGCAGAGAAAGAAGCTGCTCATGCAAGCAGAGAAAGCAACAGACTACTTGATCCTGAATGAATCAGGCAACAAGCTATGGAAGAGCCATCTGAATCGGATGCTATTGCGCATCTATCCAGATCAGCACTACACACCACTGCGGATCAGGCAGTCGGTAATCGCCAATCTACTGAAGGAAAACAAGGACTTACGTGTGGTACAAGCCTTTGCGGGTCATCGGCGTACAGGCAGCACGGAAGCTTATCGACAGACAGGATTAGAGGAGTTGAGAGCAGGGATCGAGAAGTGGCATCCTAGGTGAATTAAAGCATCCTAGGTGAATTAAAGATCAAGAATAGAGATCTTAAAGAAATAACTTTGAAGAATGGATCTAGCATCACAAGGAGAAATTATCAGTAAGATCTACATTGTAAGAGGTGAGAAAGTCATGATCGATAGTGATCTGGCGGGACTCTATGACGTAGAAACCAGATACCTCAAAAGACAGGTTAGAAGAAATATAGGACGCTTCCCAGAAGACTTTATGTTCGAGATTACCAAGGAAGAATATGCAGACTTAAGGAGCCAAATTGGCACCTTAAAGCAAGGGCAGCACTCAAAGTATCCACCGATGGTATTTACAGAACAAGGCGTGGCGCAGCTATCAGGAGTGATCAATAGTGATCGAGCGATCAAAGTAAATATCCAGATTATACGACTCTTTACCAAGATGAGATCCTTGTTGATGACACATAAGGACTTGATCCTGAAAGTGGAGAAAATGGAACAAGAGCTGAAAGGTCAAGGCAAAGAAATCCGCGTATTGTTCGAGTACATCAAGAAGCTAATCCAAGCCAAGGATCAACAAGAAGATCAGGCATCTAGAAAAAGAATTGGCTATAAGAAAGATGATAATTAAAGTTCTGCCTGCGCTGCGCGCAGAATTGGTATAGATCACTCACTCCGCTGGCGCTTTGCAAGTGAAGCAGTGAAGCGGCGTTCGTCGCGGTTCGTTCCAGCAAGTATGCCGCCAGATCGCTGCGCTGGATCTGTCACCATTCTTGCTTTGTCACTCAAGCTCCTCACAGCAGTTCTCAGTCTCGCAATCCGTCCTTCGGCCTCCTTGCGATCCTTCCACTGCTCATGATTCGGCGGACTGCGTCGACGCCCTCAGCTGCGCACAGCTCACACACGAATGCTCACGCACAGTGCTTGTGCCTAAAGCCAACACTCAAAAGCCAACTCGCGGCAGACTATTCCTTCCATGCTACGCATTCTCAGTTCTAGCCTTCGGTTGTGTCCGCAGAACCGTCCGCAGCTGACGCGCTACGCTTGTCTACTTCATCCCGACCCACAAAACGGCTCTGCGCTCGTGGCTCTCGCTTAGATTTTGTGTGTCGTGCTAAAGTAAGATCGCAGTCACTTACGTTTTTTTGCTTCAGCCATACAGCCGTGCTTTGAGATAGTTGCAAAAGTGACTTTGATCAAATTGAATGCAAGACGTACTTCGAAAGCAAAATACATCATATGGAATTAGCAGACATGCTGGTGAAATTGGCTCGACTAATCTTCGACATCTGGAAATACAGGAAAGACAAGAACTCAAAGAAGTAGTTCCTTCTTCTTTCAACTGATCAGAACGGCCTGTGGCCGAGTTGAACTGCCAGAGGCAGAGAGGATCAATTGAAAAATAAAGGGTAAAGGCTGTACCTTAGTGTCGTGTACGTGCGAAGGCATGTACGCGAAGGAAGTTGACAGAATTGAGTTGGAATGTGCGCAGAGGTTTTAAGGTGTTGATCCACTCGCAGATGACGCCGCAGACTGGACGCCCTACCACTATACTTGGAATAACCCAATTTACTACACTGATCCTGATGGAAGATGGCCTTTCCCTAACCCCACGACAATACAGTTCTCTTATGGAATGTATAGAGGCGCAGTGAACTGGGGTAAGAATACCGCCAATTTCCTTAGGCGAGATATGTGGAAAGCCAAGACCTGGAAAAATGCATTGAAATATGTTGAAGAGATTGCTATAGGAAGCTCTTCAACCGGAAGTGACTTTTTTGCTACTCCCATGTTGGATGCGCAAGTTGATCAGCTTGTCGAGAATGGTTCAAGTGGAGATCCACAAGTATATGGTGAAATGCTATCGTCTGGGACTTTGAATGTAACGACAGGGCTTCTTTTAGATAAGGGTGTAGGTACACTTGGCAAGATTGCCAAGGCGACCCCCGATCCGCCTAGCGGTGCTATGTCAGCTCCCGTGACAGATGAGATCTACTCTAGACCTAGCGGAGCAACGACTAGGGCGCAGCGTGAATCTGTTCAAGGGCAACCATGTGTAAATTGTGGTGATGTAGCTCCGACCATGTATGCAGATCATAAATATGAATTGGTAAAAGAACATTACGAAACGGGAACTATTGACCTAGGAAGAATGCGTTCTACAGATGCGGTTCAACCACATTGTCCTTCTTGTTCTCGTTCTCAAGGTGGGCACATGAGTCAATATTCGAAGAAAATGAAAGCAATAATTAACGAGAGAACAGGCGGTGGATAGAAAGTCAGAGCAACTTATAATTTGCAAGAAATATCAGGCGGACTTTTTAGAATCTCCGATCGATTTGAAGCTTGGTATTTCAAAAGAGGTGAATCAAGGATTTTATCCGATACACGGATTGCGACACCCACCAGAACATGGGACAACTGGCTGGTACATATGGACTGGTGATTTATCGGATGATCCTAATTTTTTTCAAGCACTTCATGTTGAGCACATAAATGAGTGGTCATCTCTAATAGATAAGTATTTAGGGCTTGCTCCTGGATGGAGATTCCTGATTACACCAACTTATGAGGATGTTTGGTTTGATGAAAAGCTATTGCTTATTTAGGTTATTGTTTAAGCCTATTTGGCGACAGCATAAGTTCTTCTGTTTTTTATCTCCCGAATTACGGCATCAAGTGTGAAGTAAACTTGTGATTTCTCTTGATCTGAAAAGTCCTTAACTGCTCTGAGGCGGGTAATCATATCGTGATCCTTAAGGAGGTTGTCATCTTCTGTTTCACCGAGCAAGTAGGCTATCGTTGTGTCGAGAACGCTAGCGAGTTTTTTCGCAGTGTCGATAGAAGGAATCATTTCATCACGTTCGTATCGTGATATCACAGAAACTGAAGTTCCAAGCTTCTTGGCAAGATCAGTTTGAGACATTTTAGCTTGCTTTCTAAGAGCAGCGATTTTTTTACCAAAAGAGATCATAAGGTTGACTGTAAACGGCTATAAATGGCCAGAGATTCCCGTATATCTCAAAAATACAGACCGAAAAAGACAAAATAAAATCACATAAGAGTAGTTGTTGTAGTATGATAAGAGTAAATTTGACCGAAAAGGGTTAATTAAACTTTTTTATGACCATCTCTCAAATCAAATCCCAGCTGACGATCGGAGCTGTACTGCGCCACTACGGCCATATGGCAGACAAGAACTCGCGACTATGCTGTCCCTTCCATGATGACAAGACGCCGAGCATGCAAGTGTATGCCAAGACCAATACGGTGTACTGCTTCAGCACGAGTTGCGAAACGCATGGGAAGAGCTTGGATGTGATCGACTTTATCATGCACAAAGAGAAGTGTAGTAAGCACGAAGCGATCATGAAGGCTAAGCAGATGATCCAGCCGCAGCAGACGGATCTACCGAGAATTGCTGTGCTCACCAAGATCTTCAAGACCTTCAGCAATGGACTCGCTTATTCCAAGCCAGCACAAGAGTACCTACAATCAAGACACCTGGACCGAGACAAGATCGCAGTGGGCTACAACTCTGGCCAGTTCCACTATGTCAATCGCGAGGATCGAGACTTTGTTGAGAGCTGCAAGCGCTATGGCTTGTTGCTGGATCAAGGCGTGAAGAGCCGCACCGGCAATACAGCATACAAGCCTTTTGGAAAGAACTGCATCGTCTTCCCGCTAAAGAATCAAGCTGGCCAGATCACCAGCCTATACTTCAGAAGCGTGACGGAAACTAAAAACCAGAAGCACTACTATCTGAAAAACCGAGAGGGCTTGTATCCGAGCTATCCGCATGAAACCACGCGTCGCTTGATCCTGACAGAAAGCATCATCGATGCGGCCACGCTCATCACTCACTATCAAGCAGAAAAAGACACAGAAGTTCTAACACTCTACGGCACGAACGGCCTGACTGCAGAGCACAGAAAAGTTATCAATGAGCTTCCCGAGCTAGAAGAAATAATCCTGTGGATGGATGGTGACGAGGCAGGACGCGCAGCGATCGAGAAGTATGCACCAGCATTAAAGACGAGTCATCCGAAGATTGCGGTCACAGTAATAGACACAGCAGAAGGAGAAGACATCAACAGTCTTCTAGAGGGTCACGAGTCAAGCATACTAGCAGAACTCTTGAAAAACAGAAGGCCTTATTCTTCATCGGAAATTGCCGCGCAGCGAACTGACGCGACGAATAAAACAAGAGTTCAAGAGAGTAAGGTATCTGAACCCTTGATACCCGGAAACCAATTAGACACGACTCATCCTCACTGTATGATCTATCGTGGCCGCGCGGCCAAATACCTGATCAAAGGCTTTAGATCAACCCAGCTCGACAGCTTGAAAATCACGGTTCAAATTATCGCCGCATGAGCAAGAGCATCACACTGAAGCTCGATCTGTACGAGCACAAGCAGCTCGAAAGCTCTAGCAAGCTAGCCGCAGAAAAGCTCTACTTGGACAAAGAGCTGATCGAAACCGATCTGCAAGAGCTGATGACACTGCTGGAAGCTCACCGAGATCAGCAAAGCAAGCAAAAGACAGAAAGCAAAAAAGTCCAAGTACCAGAAAGTAGCATAGCAGCTTGCATGGACTTTTGGCGGAAGCCAGACGTGCTCAAGCGTATCAACGAACTGATCGGCAAAGCTGGCTTGGTAGGTGAAGAAAACAGCCGCTTGCTGCTGTTCATCGTGGCGAGCAGCTACAAGATGCGAGACACCTTGCATGCATTGATCCAAGGCTCAAGCGGCAGCGGTAAGACACGACTGCTCAAGGTGATCAGTGAGCTGATGCCAGCCGAAGAAGTAAAGCGCTACACGCGAGTCACCGACAATAGCTTTTACAATCAAGGCGAATATTTTTTTGTCAATAAGCTGGTATGCTTCGAGGATCTGGATGGATTAAAAGAAGATGCGCAGCTCGCGGTGCGAGAACTAATGAGCAATGAGATCTTGATCAGCAGTACGAGCATCAAAGATGCCAGCGGAAGTATTTATGGTGGCGAACGAATTGTCCGCGGACCGATCGCCAGCATGAGCTGTACGACCAAAGGAGAAATCTATGAGGACAACATCAGTCGCTGCTTCCTGATCGCAGTGGATGAAGGCGCAGAGCAGACGATGAAGGTGATTGACTACCAGAATAAAAAGGCAGCAGGAATAATTACGAACCAAGAGCAGAAAGAAGCCAAACAGTTTATGCAGAATTGCATGAGGCTATTAAGGAAAGAACAAGTCATTAATCCTTACGCACACCAGATCAAACTACCACCATCAGCGCACAAGATCAGAAGACTCAATGAGCTGTACCAGAGTTTTGTCAAGCAAATTACGCTATTGCATCAGTACCAAAGAAAGCGAGACAAGCAAGGAAGAGTGATTAGTGACAAAGAAGATCTGCAGCAAGCTTGCGATATATTGTTCGAGAGTATTTTATTGAAAGTGGATGAGCTGGACGGCAGCTTGAGACAGTTCTTTGAGCGATTAAAAGAATACATTTTGCCGAAAGGCAGAGAGTTCCAGTACACACAGCGAGAAGTGCGTCAAGCACTCAACATCAGCAAGACACAGATGCAGAGATATGTGCAAAGCCTGCTACAACTCGGCTACATCCATCAGGTCGGTGGCCATATCAATCGTGGATTGAAATACCAGATTGTCTATTGGGACAATCATCATCAGAAGCGCGCCGAGATCCAAGATTACTTACAAAACCAGTTGGCGACCCTTTAGCGACCCAGGCCGATTGGGTCGCCAGAACTCAGTCCGCCACTGAGAAAACCGCTTGGCGACCCGTGACCCAAAGAAGATATATATGCCGAGAAAAACAAGGACAATCGTTAGAGCAAATCATTATAGAGAGCTAAGTGAAAAATATCTGAGTCACTTGCTCACGCTCGGCTATGTGCAAGAGACATGTAGAGGTCGACAATTGATCTTAAATGAATACTTGGCTTGGCTGGAGCAGCGCGGCGAAGAAAGAGTGACAGAAATCAGTGCAGCAGAAATCAAAAACTACCACGACTATTTGCAGCACAGAAAGAACTATCAGAATGGTGGCATCCTGAGTGCAAAAAGCATCCACGGTCACATGAAAGTGATCGAGCAAGTCTACACATGGCTACTCAAAAAGGGACAAATACAAAGCCATCCGATGAGCAAGATAAAGATTGCTTATCCAAGACAAAAGAATGAGCGAGTGGTGCTGAGTCAAGCGGAAATAGAACTGTTGTACAATACCTGCGACAGCCATTGGGAGCGGGCGATATTGAGTCTGGCTTATGGTTGTGGTCTGCGAGCAGGAGAGATGGAAGATCTAGATATATCTGATCTACGCTTACGCGAAAATGAACTGGTAGTACGACGCGGAAAAGGCAATAAAAGAAGGATCATTCCGCTGAGTCGAGGTGTGAGAAGTGATCTGGTGAATTACTATCAAAAGGAGCGACACAAGCTCAGAAAACTGTGTGTGAATCAAGGAGAAAAGAGAAGATCCGAAAAAGCCTTTATGCTCAATCAGCGCGGTACAAGGATGCGAGAATTTACCTACAACAAGTATCTGAAAAGAATCATCGATCGAACCAGTAACCAAACGATCAAAGACAAGGAAATCTCTTTGCACAATTTACGTCACAGCATAGCGACGCACTTGATCGAGCGCGGCATGGCCATCGAGCAAGTAAGACAGTTCTTAGGTCACAGCCAATTAGAAACCACACAAGTCTACACACACATCAGCAGCCATCAGCTCAAAGACTTGATCCAATGAGCTTGGAGGAGTTCATTGCAGCTCACTACAGCGCAGGAAGTGTGAGGCGCTACCTGCAGCAGATCCAACAATATCAGAACTATCAAGGAGAAAAGGCCGAAACGGCCAGCTATCAAGATGTGCTCAACTACATCCAATTCTTACGACAAAAAGAACTACATCCCAAGACGGTGAAGAATCATCTGTTTGCCATCAAGATTTATTACAAATACTTACTAGAGCAAGGTATCCGAGAAGATCATCCATGCCAGCACTTGAATCTAAAAGATCAGTATCAAAGACAGATCAAACTAGATCAGCTCTACAGCAGAGAAGAGCTAGAGAAGATGTATCAGGACTTTGAGAATTACCAGTACGAGAGTAAGACGATCAAAACAAGAGACAAGCTGATTGTGAGCTTGCTGATAGATCAGGCACTGACCAGTTCAGAGATCACCAACTTACAAGTGCAAGACATCGATCTAGAGCAAGGACAGATCCACATCCGAGAGCAAGATCATCCTGGCAGAAGAGGCAACAAGGCAAGGACACTAGCCCTGAAGTCCAGACAAATCTTATTGATCGACAAGTATCTAAAGAAGCAGAGAAAGAAGCTGCTCATGCAAGCAGAGAAAGCAACAGACTACTTGATCCTGAATGAATCAGGCAACAAGCTATGGAAGAGCCATCTGAATCGGATGCTATTGCGCATCTATCCAGATCAGCACTACACACCACTGCGGATCAGGCAGTCGGTAATCGCCAATCTACTGAAGGAAAACAAGGACTTACGTGTGGTACAAGCCTTTGCGGGTCATCGGCGTACAGGCAGCACGGAAGCTTATCGACAGACAGGATTAGAGGAGTTGAGAGCAGGGATCGAGAAGTGGCATCCTAGGTGAATTAAAGCATCCTAGGTGAATTAAAGATCAAGAATAGAGATCTTAAAGAAATAACTTTGAAGAATGGATCTAGCATCACAAGGAGAAATTATCAGTAAGATCTACATTGTAAGAGGTGAGAAAGTCATGATCGATAGTGATCTGGCGGGACTCTATGACGTAGAAACCAGATACCTCAAAAGACAGGTTAGAAGAAATATAGGACGCTTCCCAGAAGACTTTATGTTCGAGATTACCAAGGAAGAATATGCAGACTTAAGGAGCCAAATTGGCACCTTAAAGCAAGGGCAGCACTCAAAGTATCCACCGATGGTATTTACAGAACAAGGCGTGGCGCAGCTATCAGGAGTGATCAATAGTGATCGAGCGATCAAAGTAAATATCCAGATTATACGACTCTTTACCAAGATGAGATCCTTGTTGATGACACATAAGGACTTGATCCTGAAAGTGGAGAAAATGGAACAAGAGCTGAAAGGTCAAGGCAAAGAAATCCGCGTATTGTTCGAGTACATCAAGAAGCTAATCCAAGCCAAGGATCAACAAGAAGATCAGGCATCTAGAAAAAGAATTGGCTATAAGAAAGATGATAATTAAAGTTCTGCCTGCGCTGCGCGCAGAATTGGTATAGATCACTCACTCCGCTGGCGCTTTGCAAGTGAAGCAGTGAAGCGGCGTTCGTCGCGGTTCGTTCCAGCAAGTATGCCGCCAGATCGCTGCGCTGGATCTGTCACCATTCTTGCTTTGTCACTCAAGCTCCTCACAGCAGTTCTCAGTCTCGCAATCCGTCCTTCGGCCTCCTTGCGATCCTTCCACTGCTCATGATTCGGCGGACTGCGTCGACGCCCTCAGCTGCGCACAGCTCACACACGAATGCTCACGCACAGTGCTTGTGCCTAAAGCCAACACTCAAAAGCCAACTCGCGGCAGACTATTCCTTCCATGCTACGCATTCTCAGTTCTAGCCTTCGGTTGTGTCCGCAGAACCGTCCGCAGCTGACGCGCTACGCTTGTCTACTTCATCCCGACCCACAAAACGGCTCTGCGCTCGTGGCTCTCGCTTAGATTTTGTGTGTCGTGCTAAAGTAAGATCGCAGTCACTTACGTTTTTTTGCTTCAGCCATACAGCCGTGCTTTGAGATAGTTGCAAAAGTGACTTTGATCAAATTGAATGCAAGACGTACTTCGAAAGCAAAATACATCATATGGAATTAGCAGACATGCTGGTGAAATTGGCTCGACTAATCTTCGACATCTGGAAATACAGGAAAGACAAGAACTCAAAGAAGTAGTTCCTTCTTCTTTCAACTGATCAGAACGGCCTGTGGCCGAGTTGAACTGCCAGAGGCAGAGAGGATCAATTGAAAAATAAAGGGTAAAGGCTGTACCTTAGTGTCGTGTACGTGCGAAGGCATGTACGCGAAGGAAGTTGACAGAATTGAGTTGGAATGTGCGCAGAGGTTTTAAGGTGTTGATCCCCTGGCTATATTTGCCCCCTCTTGGACCTCCTTCAGATATTCATTTAACAATCCAATAACATACTATGACCCTCATGGTTTATTTGAAAAGGAGGCTCAAGCTCGACGCTCTAGACGACGAGCTATGAAACAAGGTGTTGTGGTAAGTGAACTTTATCAAAGTGGCGACGAATGGGGATATAACATTATAAATGGTGCAGATTCATATGCAAACTTTAAATTAGACTTCAGAAATCTTGATAGAGTAGATATATTAGGTTATGTACAATCCAACACAGGATCCGTTGTGGGTATATTACAGACGGGATTAAATCAAATTTATCAAGACAATAAGAAGAAACATAGGTACTCATACAAGGCTCAGAAAAAAATAAAGAAACTCACCGGAAAGAAGATACGTACGAGAGAGCTCAGGTCCATGGCGAAGAATGGTCTTAATAATGCAAGTAGGAAGATTACTGTTATTGGCGGTGTTCTGGCCGTTGGTGATGTTCTGATTGACGGAGAGTTAAGGGCGTCACATGTTCTTAATACTGCAATGGTCGGTGTGTCTGCCATACCTGGGTTCGGTTGGATTGTGGGAGGTGCATATTTCTTAAGTGATATGATTACCTTAGGAGTCACTGGAAAAACTATTGGACAGCATTTAGACGAAGCGGTTGGTGCTCCGTTAATTGAAAATATCTATGATTAAAAACTAATAATGATTATGGATTTCTGTTTTTATCATTTCTATTGTCTGTACAACAAGAATAGAACAGAAGAGTCTCCTATATATACGGCTTCACTTTATTTGTCTTTCTTGCAATTTGTTTTTTGTTGCTCATTGCTAATCATGACTGCCAAATATTTTAAGTATGATATATCGGATATTCTGACTGATTACAACAAAGAATTCATACTTCTTCAAATTGTTGGGGCATTTATCATTTTCGCTATTTCCAACTATTTTTATTATCGATTGCGAGTCGATAAAGTTCTTTCTAAATACAGAAGGTCTAAACTCAATAGTGGATATATTGTTGCCGGACTATTCCTTTTTATATTATTATTTTTATTTTGTGTTTTGTTTCTTATGTGAAGAATATATGTCCGGCTAGAATTTCATCTCAAGTGTAAAAGCATGCAAAAAACATGTAGTAAGACAGTATATAAATCCAATGATTTTTTGGTTATCGATGTAGTTAAAGTTTTTGGCAATCGACTCAATATTATAATAACTCTTGTTTTTTTTGCACTACTAGTCAATTTGAGCGCCCAGAACAACACTCCGGTTGGCGTTCAGTTATCTCCAGTCACGGCCTACTCTCCTGAGTTTGTCTGGAAGGACGTGATGAAGCAAAGTCGTGCATCGTTGGATGAGAGGAAGCATGGCTTCATGACTTTTGATCTTAGTCAAGACGAGTATGCCTGGGACTCTGGTCCAGTGATACCAGATAGCCTCTTTGTAGATAGTACGGGATATCCCAAGTATATCCCAGTGGATGTAGACGGCGTCGAGACAGGTGTCCATACCGTACTGCTTGTTGATATACCACGCAATCAAGGACTACAGGCTTGGGGTCCAGATCTGTGGAACCTATCTATTGATGGCACTGGAATCGTACGGCTCAAGTTTCATGACAATGAATGTGAGGCGCGTCAAGACTTTGTCACACCTATATATGACAGCCTGATATGTATCAATCCTAGTGTAGAGACAGGGGATAGTCTAGCTTTGATCATTGAGATCAGAGAGAGTGATGTCAATGATCCTGTGCGCAACATTCGACTCATTATGCCGGCATATGACTTTTGGGAACCTGACTTTGGAGTGGAGGAGGAAGAAGATTTTCATATTCACTTTTTACATAATCTGTTGGGAGAGTCATTTCCTGAGCTTGTAGACAATGTCCACGTCATCAAGACCACGCATTGGCAGCGGACGGTATGTAGCGGAATCGTAGAGTGGGAAGACCGCGCTGAGCCAGATTTCTATACCCAAGCTACGCGTAAAGGTGTTGCTTACGAGTATATCGCCAGGCTTGCCAATGAGACTGGCGACACACTCTGGTTGAATGTACCACATCTGGCTAGCGACTCTTTTGTATACAAGATGGCTGAGTTGTTTTATCATGAGTTAGCCGATTCGATACACTTTTACTTGGAGTATAGCCACGAGTTGTGGTCTGCAACTTGGGATAGCACAGAGTGTGGAGATACACTCTTGAGTCAATACCACTATGCTGAGTCTATGGGCGAAGGCGAATCTGCGTATCAGAGAAGAGTTGATTGGCAGGTCAGAAGATCTCATGATATTTTCAGGATTTTTGGTGAGGTGTTTGGTGATGATAGTCATCGGATTAACAAGGTACTGACAGTAAATCTCAGAGATTCAGCACATCTCATAGATGTCGCTAATCGATTTGAAGAGATCAGGGATGATACCATAGATTTTGACATCTTGGCCATTGCTCCCAAACTTGGTACAGACCATCATGAGTCTGACTGTGATAATAGCAGGGCAGGAAGTCACCTATTCGATGCAATGGAAGATGATTTTCCAATCGTCTTTGATCAAATTGCGAGAGCAGATTCTCTATCCGAAGTGCTGGGTCGTCACTTGGTGGTATACGAGGCTTGGTTTGGCGCCGAGACTCCAGACTGCCCACCAGATTCTAGGACAATATTGGATTGGGAGCACGAGCTCAATCTTAGCGGATATGGATTCCTATTCTGTGATTTTATCACAGAGTGGTATCAAAAATATGGTTCACTGATGGTGTATGATGGCTCGATTACCCGATTTGATTCGAGAATTTCGCAAGAGGGACATATCCACGAACAGGCAGAGATGCTAGGGCTAGATGAAAGTCCATTAGGGCGCTCGAGACCGCCTTGGCTTGTCCTTTTTCAGTTCAGATTCTGTGGTCTTCTGAGTGTGGGAGAAATAGTCCTTAGACATGTGCCATCTTCCGATGAATTGGCATGGGATATTACAGGCTTGGGTCTAGGAACATTTGACCTACAAAGGGCGAGGGAGAATAATGAGTTTGAAACAATCTCTTGGGTATCCCAGTCAGAAGCACAAGAGTATAGCTTCGATCTCAGCTCTCTCGATGATCGATCAGGACTTTATCGTATCGGGTGGTCTGCTGCTGACGAATCTGAGGCCATTTTATACTCCAATACGGTTTATATACAGAAGAAGAGTTCTGGGAGTGGCTTGACTCTATTTCCCAACCCAAGTCTGGACTACATCTATATTGTTGTTCCAAGCGACAAAATTGACGACTATGCATCACTGGATATCTTTGATTCATTTGGTCGGCATGTCTTGAGTGTGTCTATGACTGAGCGTATACTACGAGGAGTTGAGCCACTATCCACGATCAGTCTCGGACCTGGCATTCACTTTTTGAAGTTGACCAAGATTGACGGAACCGAAAAGGTGTCGCGATTTACAAAGTTGTGAGCGACAGTAGCGTATTTTGAGGTTTGGTTTATTTCCTAATTAAGAACGACTTTGGTAATTCAGCTATTATTTAGATCCAGGGTTCCCTAGTGTCACGTATTTTGGCTATACTAGGATTAGTATTCTCCTGTAGAATACCCCAAATCCATTCGTCGATGAGACGATGGTACAGTTTACACTGCCAAGAGCAACGAGCTACACACTCGAGGTCATGAATACTGATGGTCAAGTCGTGTATGCAATACGGGCTCAAGGCCAAAAAGGATCTAACCAGGTCGTCATCCGAAAAGAAGATCTCAGACAGAATGGTGTCTACATGATCCAATTGACAAGTGATGATCAGACGGTGAGCAAGAAAATGATCTTGACAGAGTAGTCGAGATTTTATATCAGAATATTATGAGAAAGACCTCAGGCGATTTGTCTGGGGTCTTTTTTAGTGGAATGGAATTTCAGTGCAGAACAATTTCTAAGCAGGGAATCAAAATGGGTCACAATTTGTTACCTTCAATAGAAAATGATACAGATCTTGATCTAGACGTTAACCATATGAGTTTACAAGAGATTTTGGAATTGCCAGTGCTTGAGAGAGTACAAATAGCTCAGAAAATTTGGGAGAGCCTAAGCAAAGATGAGGTGGTGATCAACTCTATTCAAAAGGCAGAATTGGCTAGGCGAATTGACCTTGACAAAGCAGGGCAAATGGAATGGTACACGGAGGCAGAACTTCAGAGGCGCCGTCGCGACTGATGCCTTACGAGATTCTGATATCCGAAGCGGCTCTGGATGATATAGAATCATCGCAGAAGTGGTATAAAGAAATAAATGAAGAATTGGCCCTAAGAATAAAGAACGAAATTCTAGCCACTATAGAGAAGATTAAAGCCAACCTTCTGATTTGCTCGAAAAAGTATCGAGATGTTCGAGTTGCATTTTTGACAAAAATTCCTTTTGGAATACACTATCAAGTGAAACAAGATCAGATAAAGATTATTGCCTTTTTCCATATGAGCTTGGTCCCAAAAAGATGGGCTAGGGCTACAGAGTGAGAAATTCAGATGTTTGAGTAAGAGATTCTAATATCGTCAATATCCCACTTTCGTGGCATGCGCTAAGAGGTGTAGGGTTTCAATTTTGTGTAGCGACTGAAAGTACAGTCGTCTAAACCCACAAAAATGAAACTAACAAAATCTATACTTCTTGCCATAGGAATTATTCTGTACTGTACGATGAGCTATGCTCAAATCGGTACAATGGAGGCGGAGAACGGCGTCATCCTTGGAAATAATACGGGAACAGTCGAAGGAACCATAAGATGGACGGGTGAAGATCTGGAAGGAAGGGTGGCGTCGCAGTGGCATTCTCTGACGAAAGCTTCCAGACTGGACACCCTATTTGATGATGACTTTGACTCCGGATTTATACTGCTTGAGGATACTACAGATATTCTGGATTTATTTATAGACGGAGCATTACGCTATCGTTTTAAAACATCAGAGCATGGTCAGCCTAGGATGGAATTCAATTCCTGGAATATTTTTTTAGGAATCGATGCTGGAGGTATGAATAGAAGTCTGCGAAATACGGCCGTTGGACTATGGGCCTTTAGGTCTGATACAACAGGTCAAGGCAACACGGCCAATGGTTTTCTTGCATTTGGGGATAGCCAAGGTTCTTGGAACACAGCCATTGGAAGTCAAAGCTTGCGACAAGCTTCTTATGCCTTTGGGTCCACAGTTGTAGGATCTTTTGCTCAAGACTCCACGAACTATAGTCTTGACAATGTCAGCATGGGAACTGCCGCTCAGGCTTGGGGGGATACTTCGGAGTTTTGTGTTGCTCTAGGCCGAAGTGCCGGCGGAATAGATAATGTCTCAAAAAGGAACGTCTACGTGGGATGCAGATCAGCGACAGGAGATGCTGGCACACTTGGCTCACTTACCCGAGAAAACAACGTCATGCTTGGATTTGAATCAGGAAGATATTCTGATGGAAGTCACAATGTATTTATCGGGCACGAGTCTGGACGAGATCAACTTGGTGATCATAAACTGATCATAGAAAATACTCTGGGAGATAGTAGTGAGGCACTGATCTATGGCGAATTTGACAATGACATTTTGAGATTTAATGCCAGCACAAGTATTTATCAAAATAGTGATGCAAGTTCGCCGCAGCTTTTCTTAGGTGAGATCGGAAATGATGGTGCCCGCATTGTTATGGCTAATGACCAGAATACCAATGATTGGACGATCTATGGTCGCCCTCAGACATCAGCAGGTGCTTCTGTGATAAATTTCTACTATGACGATAACGAGAATGGAGAAGCTGAGACAGGAAATAAAGTCCAGTTTTTTGGAGATGGAGATGTGCATTTTGAGCATAGCAATAATGCCTCCTCTGGTGGTATCCAATTGAAGAATTCTACGGCTGATGACAATTGGCGGATGTATGTCTCGTCAAGTAGTGGAGCATTGAGATTTTATAGTGATGACGCTAGCACCCCGAGGGCTTGGATTGATGATGTTGATGGAGCCTATAATAATGCGTCAGATCTGCGGGTCAAGAAAAATATTCAACTACTGAGCCCAGTGATGAGCAAGCTCATGCTCTTGCAAGGAAAAGAGTACAATTATCTCTCCCAGAAATCTAGTGACGAAAGGTACTTAGGCTTTATAGCGCAAGAAGCTCAAGAGATTTTTCCAGAACTCGTAAGTTATCAAGAAGATGATGACATGTATGGCATCAATTACGCTGGTTTTTCTGTGGTGGCGATCAAAGCGATACAGGAGCAGCAGGTGGTGATTAACGATCTCGAGTCTAAGAATGATGAGCTCCAAACGACGCTCATGCACCTAGAATCTCAGATTAGGAAGCAGGAGAAAATGATCATTGATATCATGTCAAAAATGGAATAGCCTCCCTTATGAACAGCGACGCATAAATAGACTCACGGGCTTTGCCATTGGGTCTTTTTTGCTTTGGGTTTGCTTTTTTGAATTTTTAAGAATTGAGCGATTGGTGTATGCACAGATTTATCTGCTTATCCGAGGAGCTACTCCTCGGTTTTAATACGCTAATCTGGTCCAGCGCAAATCAGTGAATCATGCCAATAAGAAATGGGCTGTCAAGAACCCCGTAGAACTCCCTGAACCCCTCTTGAGAGAAGGGCCGGGGGAAAGTTCTGTCCACCTGAGAGTTCACCTTACATCCACTTCCGCGCACTGCGCTCCACACGATACAAGATCAAATCATGCAATCGCTGAGCCGTCTCCATCTTCAAAAAAGGAATTGTCAGATTTCCGCTCGCTGTGAAGATGTCTAGATTGGCCAAGGACTTTCTTCGCTGATAGGGGCTCTGGGTGATCTGTACGCACTGTATCTTGAAGAGCTCGAGGATATATTTTCTGTGCGTTACTACTCCACGATTAATCTCCAGTAGATCAGTACTGAGAGAATACTCGTAGCGATTGTAGTATGCACGCTGAAACCAATAGACCAATGGCAATAGAGCGGGCACAGCGTAGTAGCCTTTACTTCCATCAGAAAAATAGGCAATAGCAGCCGCGGCAATAGCTGGCAGAACACCAAAGAACAAAAATCTCCGAAAAACCATCCTGCGATCAGGTTTTGCAACATCTTTTTCATGATCAAGCAGAGCGGCATACTTATGACGCAATATGCTGTCTAGCTGATCTTCATAGACTCCGGCGACGCGGATACTTTTCCTGGCGGATACTTCAGCGCTTGCCGCTTGCCTGAGCCTGACGGCTTGTAGGCCCATTTTACGCTGGATCGGATTGGCCGACATGCTGATCATCTGGATTTTTCGCAAGAGAGCCAATGTCTCCTTGCGATTGATGAGTCCACCTTGCAATTGAAAGCCGGACTCGGTCTTCCAGAATCGTAGACGAAATTCATTAATGACTGTACGGAAGAGTGTGATGACAAAAGACACAATCAAGAAAAGCGGAATCGAGATCAATATGGTAATAAATGCATTCTCCACATCGATTCCCATCACCTTCTCGATAAAGTCGAAAATATCATCAAAAAATAAATTGCTGATATTCTCGTACATGCCGAAGAAGAAGACCAAGAGGATGCCTGCCGTCTGCAAGTGATTCTGACTCACTCCGATCTTGAAAAGATCCCAAGCACTGTGTTTGAAGAGTAGTTCTTTTTCCTCTTCATAGACCAGTTCTTCTTGGCCCTCTGTGGTCTCTATATTTTTCGTCAGTGCATTTCTGCGGCTGAGTAGGTAGGTTTTGAGCTCCTCCGCATCCTCTTTTTTGAGCGCAGAAATCTCAAATTCTTTTCCACTGGCTCCAGCACTATCGATTTCGATACCGACAACCTTGAAAAACTGTTGGATCGGTCCTTGTTGAAAATTGACAGACTGAATCCGCTCTATAGGTAGTATGATTTCTGTCTTGCGCAACACACCTTTACGGATGACGAAATCCTCATCTTCTATAGAATAATAAAATCGAAAGTATCCAATGATAGAAAGTACCAGGGAAAATCCGCCGAAGAAAATAAAGATCAAAAAGAATGCGGTCTCAGTCCTGGCACCATCACCACCAAAAAGCACCAAGGGGATTAATATCCAAAACTGACGGACAAGACCCTTGGCAAACTTGCTGATACTGACCAAGATCGCGATCCGCGACTGTCTCCGTGCCACTGACCAATCCATCTACTCCTCTTCTTCTGCTTCCTTTGCCAGTGAGGTCTTGCTCAGGATGAAGCTCTTGAGCCGATCTGCTTCTTCCATGGAAAGTCCTGGGATGGTAATATCGCTACTCGCACCACCAGCGGTATAAATATTGAGTTTCGATAAATCAAAATACTGATCCATCAATCCTCTGCTGATATCGCAGTGCTGGATGCGATTGAATGGTATGGTAATCAACCTGGTAATTAACACACCCGATTTATAATTGATATCCTTTTGCCGTAAGGCATATTTACGTCGGCGATAGACCATACCCGCATAGATCAATAGCAATATGCTGAATAGTAGCCAGCCGCTCATGCTACTGAGAAATACTTTGAGATCTAGGAGATTGCCACTTCCTGTCAGCAATACCAAGAGGCCAATAAAAAGCAAGATGCAAAAAATAAAAGTGTTGATCCTGATCTGTGTCAGATTGCGTCGATCGAGACTTTGAAAATCCAAGGTAGTTGTACTCGGAAGATCATCGGGAAATATCTGATCATTGGAAAACATCATGCTCATGCTACGGGTACTTCTTTCGGTGGAAGGACGGTCTCATGGAGTGACTTGAGCGACTCGAAGGCCTGACTCATCGTCTGTATATCTGCATGTGACAGACTCAGAAACTTCGGCGTTTGCTTGAGCTTCCATGGCAGGTCAGGATTGGTCGCAATGTGCTTCATTAGATCTTGAAAATACTGACTTTCATAAAATCTCGACTGTGGATCTCTTACGAAGTATCCTCGGAGCTGATGATTCTTCAAGATGATGCGCTCAAAGCCAATTTTCCGACACATCCATCGCACGCGCAAGCCATCAAACAACTGTCGCGTGACTCTTGGAATCGGACCAAATCGATCCTTCATATTGGCGATGTACTCTAGCAATTGCTCTTCGCTCTCCAGCCTGTCCAGTTCGCCGTATAGCTGTAGGCGCTCTTGGATGATATTGACATACTCATCAGGTATCAGCATCTCGATATCTGTCTCCACATCCACATCACGCACGTAGTCACGCTGAGGATCTGTCTCATTGAAGAGTTCTTTAAACTCTGTCTCCTTGAGCTCATGGATCGCCTCATCTAGGATCTTCTGATAAGTCTCAAATCCGATGTCTGTGATAAATCCGCTTTGCTCACCACCAAGCAAATTACCTGCACCACGGATGTCAAGATCCTTCATGGCGATATGGAATCCTGATCCCAGATCAGAAAATTCTTCGATGGTCTTGATTCGCTTACGAGCTTCTGGTGTGAGCACACTGAGTGGTGGACTAAACAGGTAGCAGAATGCCTTACGATTGCTCCTACCAACACGACCGCGCAACTGATGCAAGTCGCTCAGACCATACTGATGTGCATTGTTGATGATGATCGTATTGGCATTGGAGATGTCGAGTCCCGTCTCGATGATATTGGTCGATACCAGCACGTCATATTCGCCCTCTATGAAACCTACGAGCGTCTCTTCCAACTTCTTAACATCCATTTGGCCGTGAGCCATCGCCACCTCTAGATCTGGACAGAGCCGTCGCACCATAGCTGCCATATCGGGCAAAGACTTGACGCGATTGTGCACGAAGAATACCTGCCCGCCACGTGCATATTCATACAAGATGGCATCCTGGATCAGATCATCATTGAACACACGACGTTCCGTATGGATCGGCTGCCGATTAGGCGGAGGCGTCTTGATGACTGACAGATCGCGTGCCGCCATTAGTGAAAATTGCAAAGTCCGTGGGATCGGTGTCGCTGTGAGTGTCAAAGTGTCCACATTGACTTTCAATTGCTTTAGCTTATCCTTGGCTGCTACGCCAAATTTTTGTTCCTCATCGATCACCAGCAGTCCAAGATCCTTGAATTTCACCTTCTTGTTGAGCAAGGCATGCGTGCCGATGATGATATCTGTCTCGCCTGCTTCCAGTGCTTCATAGATCTTGCGCTTTTCTGCCGCGGAGCGGAAGCGATTGAGGTAGTCGACTTTGACGCCAAAGTCATTGAGCCTTTCGGCAAATGTCTTCCCGTGCTGAAGCGCAAGGATTGTCGTAGGGACGAGTATGGCGACCTGCTTGCCATTGATGACTGCCTTAAAAGCAGCTCGTACAGCGATCTCCGTCTTGCCAAATCCTACATCTCCACAGATCAATCGATCCATCGGATGTGAACGCATCATATCTTCTTTGACCGCCTGTGTAGTTGTGAACTGATCCGGTGTGTCCTCATAGATGAAACTTGCCTCGAGCTCATTCTGCAAATAGCCGTCTGGCCCAAAGGCAAATCCTTCACTGGCTTTGCGCTGTGCATAGAGCTGGATGAGCTCCTTGGCGATGTCCTTGACTTTTTTCTTGGTTTTTCGCTTGAGTGCTTTCCACGCATCACCACCGATCTTATTGAGTGCTGGCGGTGTTCCGTCTTTCCCGGAGTACTTCGAGATCTTGTGGAGACTATTGATTCCGACATATAGGATATCATTGTTCCGATAGACAAGACGTACACTCTCTTGTGTCTTGCCATTGATGGTCAGCTTCTCGAGTCCGCTATATTTTCCGATGCCGTGATCGATATGCGTGACGAAATCGCCAGGCTTGAGTTCACGAAGCATCTTGAGCTGCAGCGCTTGATTGCGCGAGTAAGCTTTGCGCAGTTTGTACTTGTGAAATCGATTGAAGATCTGATGATCTGTATAGCAAGCGATGCCCAGTCTTGGATCGACATATCCTTCGTGGATGGCCTTCATCACCGGGTCAAACTTCACCGTCGCTTTGAGGTCCTGAAAGATATTATGGAATCGCTCGACTTGCCGCGCATTTTCTGTGAAGAGGTAGCTCTTGATGCCTGCTTTCTCATTGCTCTCCATCTCCTCGATGAGCATACGGAGATTCTTGTTGAAAGCGGTGTGGGCGCGTGTTCCGAAGTCGATCTGATGCGTTGGTTTGATCTTTTCTGGTGCGCCATGGAAGATGACAGTGGATGCTAAGAGCGCTTTCGCGCAAATGTCCTGCGACACATATTGAAACTTCTCATACTGCTCGCGGATCGTCTCATCAGCCTGAATCAGAATCAACTCGCGAGCCTTCTCAAAGTCAGTAGCGCTTCGCTCTAGGCCGGCCAGGAGCATCTCTTCATTGTGCAGCCAAAAACTGTGTGGATCTGGAAGCACATCAAAGATGGAAACGATCTCTGCCGAGGCCATGGCATTGCGCACATTAGGGATGATAGACACGTAGGCGAGATTCCTGCGAGAAAGTTGAGACAGTGGCTCAAATTCTCGGATGCTCTCCACCTCATCGTCAAATAGCTCAATGCGGTAGGGCCATTCATTGGCATGAGAAAAGATATCTACGATGCCTCCACGCACAGAAAACTGTCCAGGCTCATAGACGAAGTCCACACGCTCAAAGCCAAGCTCCAGCAGCACTTCAAATACCGTGTCTGTGTCGAGGCTCTCGGCCTTTTTGATGACAATCTTCTCGTCCTCGATGCTCGCCGGATTGACGAACTTCTCGAAGATCGCCTCGGGATAGCTCACCACGATCCGCCCGTATTCTGGGACGCTCAGCAGATGATTGAGCGTCTCCGTCCGCAGCTGGATATTGTGATTGCTAAACTCATCGAAGCGACCTGCTCGCTTGAAGGAATCTGGCAGGAAGTGAATCTGACCTTTGAGCTGGAGCCCTTGAAGGGTATTGTAGAGGTAGGCTGCTGTCTCTTTGTCATCCTCGATGATGAGATGTGTGCCAGGTATTTTGGCGACAGCCGCCAGTATCGAAAAGGCATAGCTCGCCCCACTCAGTCCAGTCAGCTGGACCTTTGCACTATCGATGATCTCCAGATGTGACGAGAGATCCGCGATTCTTTCATCCTCTGCATAGAGCTGATGAATGCTCTCCAAATTCTCCACGGCGGCAAAAGTATGTCATAGTGCGACTACGGCAAGATTACCAAGTATAAAGAAGTGTCACAGCGGCTGATTTGTTTCCCGCTTCACGCTATTGTTCCGCTCGAGCTGTTTCTCGCGCGCCTTCCGGCGCCGAGTAAGCTAGATATACCCATGGTGCTTGTCGAGCGCATCCTTGCGCCGACCACTCACAGAATCATTGTCATAGACATACGCGTCTCAACGCCGACCTGCTTGTGTAAAGAGCTGGCGTGGGACGCGCAGAGCAAACAAAATGCCGAGCTGTTGTCTGTGCGTTGAATGCAGCTCAGATTCGAACATGAGGATTTTAATGTTAAATATTATGAACATTTAATATTAATTATGTTCGTATATTTGAACATTATGTCAAAATCATCAACGCTTCTTCCAAAAGAGAAGAGGATTCTAGATCAGTTGGGTGAAAATCTTCGTCTGGCGCGCTTGCGAAGAAGACTATCTGCAGAGATGGTTGCAGAAAGAGCTGGCATCAGTCGGACAACTCTCTGGAATATGGAATCTGGAAGGCTGTCATCCTCTGTGTCTATCTTGCTGAGTGTGCTAGCTGTGTATGGCTTAGGAGATGATTTGCTGCTATTGGCCAAAGACGATAGCCTTGGTCGTAAGATTCAAGATGCAGAATTGAGCATCGGCAAAAGGGCTTCAAAGAAGAATCTCAGATGAAAGAGATTTTGGTTTATGCGGATTGGGTAGAATTTCCACAAAGAAGCTTCTTAGGTAAGCTTCGAGCGCAACTCGTCAAGGGTGAAGAAGTCTTTTCATTTGAATACGATTCGGACTGGCTCAAAAGTGGTTTAGCTCAAGAATTAGATCCTGATTTGAGGCTATACAGAGGGCCTCAATATCTGGGGGACGATAAGCCCAATTTTGGATTGTTCTTGGATTCATCACCAGATCGGTGGGGAAGGATGTTGATCACAAGAAGAGAAGCAATCCGTGCAAGGGCAAAAAGCACCAAGCCAAAGAAGCTTGTTGAATCAGACTTTCTTCTGCGAATTCACGACGAGACAAGAATGGGTGCGCTCAGATTTAAGCTTGAAGAACACGGAGAATTCTTAGCGTACGACTCTGACGAAAAAGTCCCGCCTGTCTCAAGTATTCGAGAGTTGGAGGAAGCAACAAGGAGAATCGAAGATGATGACTTTTTTGAAGATAGTGACGCAAGAAAGTGGTTGCAGATGCTCCTAGTTCCCGGATCATCATTGGGTGGTGCTAGGCCCAAAGCCAATGTTCGTGATACAGATCAGAGCTTGTGGATTGCCAAGTTTCCAAGTAAAAATGACGACAAAGACACAGGACTTTGGGAGTTTGTAGTCAATCAACTGGCGAGGAAATGTGATATCAATGTAGCAGATGCCAAAGTGGCCAGACATTCGCAAAAACAACATACATTTTTGACCAAGAGATTTGATAGATCTACACACAATGATCGTCGCCACTTTGCGTCGGCTATGACCTTGCTAGGATACAAGGATGGGCACGGTCATAAGGATGGCGGCACTTATCTAGATTTGCTTGAGTTGATTGAAAGATATGGTGCCAATCCTGAGGATGATATAAGGGAGCTCTGGAAACGAATTGTGTTCTCGGTCGGTGTCTCAAATACCGATGATCATTTGCGAAATCATGGTTTTATCCTGACAAGAAAAGGCTGGAAACTATCTCCTGCCTATGATATCAACCCCAATGAAAAAGGTATTGGTTTGAGCCTAAATATTTCAGAGGATGACAATTCATTGGATTACGATTTGTGCCTAGAAGTAGCTCAATATTTTCGATGGCCTATGGATGAGGCCAAGAACTATATTATCAATGTGAAAAGTGAGATTTCGGAGTGGCATCAGTTGGCGAAAAACTTAGCTGTACCTAAGAGAGAACTACGACAAATGGAGAGTGCATTTAGATTTTAGACCGCATCGTCGTTTTCGCAATCAATCTGACTTTCTGTTTCTCGTGCGCCTTCCGGCGCCGAATAAGCTAGACACACCTATGGTGCTTGTCGAGCGCTGCCCGCCTGCGGTTGGCAGGTCCCCGCGCCGACCTAGTCACAGATTCATTGTCATTGACAGATTGCCCTTGCTATCTTCACTGCACATCATTTCTTATTCTCGCGTGCCCTCCAGCGCCGAGCTCGTCAAATACAATCACCATGTCCTACCAAGCAAGCAAAATCGAAGAGCATCAAGCTCAGCTCTACAGGCTGACAGCAACCACCGGAAAGATCGCCTTCCTAGACGAGGGTAAAGGAGATCCCATTCTATTGATTCATGGCATCCCGACCAATTCTTGGCTTTACAGAGACTTGGTCAATCCACTGGTAAGTCAAGGGCACCGTGTCATCGTTCCAGATATGCTAGGTTTTGGAGCGAGTGACAAGCCAGATCTTGAGAGTAGTTATGCGCCTGAGATGCACAGCCATCGACTGGGCGAGCTCGTGGATGCGCTCAAACTTGATAGGTTCTCAGTGGTGGTCCATGATGCTGGTGGACCATGGAGCTATGACATGATCAAGGAGCGACACAAGCAGATCGACAATCTGGTTTTCCTCAATACCATTCTCTTTCCTGAAGGCTTCAATCCACCGATCAATCCCAAGGGAGGATCCTTTTTCGTCAAGCTCCTAGGAGAGCTGTATGAGTCAGGCACTTTTGGGAAGCTCATCGTCAATAGCACACTCAAGCAAGGCACTAGCAAGCACAAGTTGAAGCGCCAAGAGCGTCGTGGGTACTGGCACAACCTCAAGCAAGGATCTGATGCGGCAATTCGCTACTTCTTTGGACATCTCGACAAGATGAGATCAGAGGCCGAAGAGTTTCATTCCTTCCTTGAAAGCACGGATCATGGTATCAATATCGGATCGATCTGGGGGATGGAGGACGATATCCTGATTGGTGAAAAGCAGATTCCACTGATGATCTCCGAGCTCGGAATGAAGGAAGAGCGCATCATCAAATTGGAGGACGTCTCACATTTTGTCACTGAGGAAGAACCAGAAAGAGTTGCCAAGCATATCTGCGATCTGATGGGCTGATCGTAGATTCGCCTTGTGAATCGTAGCTATCCAGCCAAGGTCATTCTTCTAGGCGAGTACAGTGTACTGACACATGGGCAGGCACTTGCTGTGCCAATGTCAACCTACACAGCACGATTTACTCAGCTTGATGAGAATGAAGACAATGATCTCAGAGCACTCATGTCACAGTATCTGGATCCCATCTGCAACTCTGGCCTATTGGATGATCAGAGATTGCGTGTCGACTTCGCCAGTGGTAGATACATCGATACAGATATTCCTATAGGCTATGGTCTCGGCAGCAGTGGTGCTTTCTGTGCGGCGATTTATGATCAATATGCCATTGACAAAGCCGAGGACTTAGTCGAGCTGCGCTCGGATCTCAGAGCGCTAGAAGCCACGTTTCACAGTACGAGCTCAGGGATCGATCCTCTCGTCAGCTATACCGATCGACCGATCCTGATCAAGGACGGTCTGGTCAGCGCGGTCCAAGATCTGCCATTGGACAATCTCTATCTCTGGGATAGTGGATTGGAGCGGAGAAGTGCCGCTCTGATTGCAATACATCGTGAGAAGTTGAAGAAAGGAGAGTTCTGGGAGCCATGGAGTACTGCGTACCTGCCTTTGGTGGAATCCATGATAGGGCAGCTGTCTACTCGAGGAATCCTGGAAAAGGCTTCGATGCAGCATCTGTCTCAATTACAGCTGCAGCTGTTTGCAGAAATGATCCCTAGCGCGGTCAAAGAGCTCTGGACTGCAGGCTTGGGTCTCGGTACCTATAGCATGAAGCTTTGTGGTGCCGGTGGTGGCGGCTTCTTTCTTGTCTGTGCAGATCATCAAGAGGCCATCCCAGATCTGATTCCATTGAGGCAATCATGAGAGCTGACCAGATACTTTATCCATGCTTAGCTGCTCATCCCAAAGTCGTCAAGGGAATAGCTGAGCTCGGCTCAGTGCAGAGAGGGAAGTATACCCGAAAGCTCTGGCGGACCAAGCTCTTTTCTCAACTCAACCGACCGTGGGTTGCTGCCGAGGCGCGCAGCTGGCCTCAGAAGTCTCAAGAAGTCGAGTTGCCCTCAGACCCAATTTTCATCCTGGGTCATTGGCGATCAGGGACGACTCACCTGCACAATCTCCTCAGCCTTCATGAGGATCTGGCATATATCGACTATTGGCAAGGATTTTCGCCAGAGGCATGTCTCAGTTGGCATCCCGTGAAGAGCCTCGTCTCACTGTTGAGTCCCAGGACGCGTCCCATGGACAGGATGTCGGTGCAGATGGACCTACCACAGGAGGATGACTTGCTCACCTTACATCAGGATCTCCAGAGTTTTTATCGCGTACACTATTGGCCGACACAGATCAGAGAGATCTGGACATGGTGTCAGACAGCAGAGTCACAGACAGCCTTTGTCGATAGCTTATCTCTTGCGATGGGTAAGGCGCTTTCGCGCAAATGCAGATTAAATTTTGTCTCCAAATCTCCTTGCAATACCATTCGGATTGCGAAGATCCTTGAGCGATGGCCAGCTGCGCGATTCATCTATCTGTATCGTGATCCAAAAGATGTCTTCGCGTCCACGATCAAGACCTATGATCGAGTTTTACCGATTACAAGCTTGGAAGATTATGACCGCCAAGAGCTAGAGCAGGCTGCACTGGGCATATACCGAGAAATGACAGAGACCTTATATCGGACTGTCGTCCAAATGAGGATTCCCATCATGACCATGTCCTACAAGGAGTTGATCACTGGTAAGGATAATATTGAGGACCTCTGTCACAGGATTGGTCTTCCTTTTACTGAGACATTTGAGCGAAAGCTCGATGACTACATGCAGATGCACAAAAACTATCGATCCGATCAGTATAGCAGTGAGAGCCACCGTTTTGAACAAGAATTGAGTGAGATCAATGAGCTTCAGTTGAGGATCCAATCTATGTCGACATAGTCGGCTCTACCTGATAAATGCCTCCTTCTTCCTTGCTTTTCTGAGGAATTGGGTGCATATTTAGTTGATATTCAACACCCTACATGATGAGATTTTCCACTTTCCTTATTCTATTCTTACCGACTGCGCTCTTAGCCCAGCGTCCTGAGTATGTCCTCACAGAGTGGCACCGCGGTCGTGAGGTCAAAATGTACCACACGCACGATGATCTGTGGTTGACGACTAGGCCTGCCATATGTGCCAGTGCCGATTTGTATAGACTTGGAGAAGATGGAGAGCCGATCTTATTTTTTGATGATTCAGGGTCAGGGCTGGATGTCGTGAAAGTGGAAGAAATCCACTCCTACAGATATGATGAACTCAATCAGAAATATGTCATGCCTGTTTATCGAGGAGATTGGGATGATCTATGGCCTGAAACTGGAGAGTATCTATTGATTCTTGATGAGTCAGGTGAGGTACTGAAAGATATTCGATTTACTGAAGGAGAGTTTAATCTTTCACATAGATTACAAGAGAGCTCATTGACAGATTCCTCATTTGTGATTTATTCACAGAACTACAATGGACCAGCAGAGCTTCGGGTCTATGATTATGAAGCAGGAGAATTGAGCCGGGTTGACATAGAAGATCAGACTGGAAGTTTTGAGCTTTTCGTGGCTACAGCAGGTGAGATTATTCTCTTATCACATGACAAACTCTTGCGCTATTCGTCAGAGCTCAGCAAGCTAGGAGAGGAGAATGTTGCATCAGCAGAGACAGTATCATTCCATCAAGACAAGGTTATTCGCTATAGTAGTGGGAAGATCTACTGGCAAGATATCTACACGACTGATCAAGACTCATTTGTGACGGATAAGTTGTATACACATCCATTGATATCTACGAATGGAGACGATATATTGATTGCAGACTCTTATGAGGAGGAAGAGGAGAAAGACGTGACCATATATGACTTGGCTTCTGGAGCCATGCTCAGCAATAATATTGAGCCAAAGACAAGTGCAACTCTCAAGGAGCTACATTTTGACCATGACAAGATCTATCTGCACGGAGATGTCTCACTTTTTCCCCAAGTGCATGAGTACACGAGGATCTGGAATCGAGGAGAGGCGATCAATGAGGGTTTTGAAAACCTCGAAGTGATTGATGTCGAGATTCTATCGTTTCCTACTTTCGAGGTCGTATTCGACGGCTCGAGGGATATACTTGAAAAGGACGATACGCCTCTTGTCATCCGTGCAACGATAAGTAATTCTGGTACAGATACCATCCATTCATTCAGTTTTACCACCGGTCATCTTGATGAGCATCCAAGATGCTATGAGTATACTCATCACTATGTAGAAGGGGATTTTGTGCCTGGTAGTAACATAGAAATAGAAACTTCTATCTGGATGTACACCTACTATCAGCTCACAGACAGCTTCCACTTTGCCGCGGCTGTCTTGGGACCCAATCACAGATTTGATTTCCTCTCAGATGATAATCAAAAAGAGTTTGAATTGCCAGTGACGACATCAGTGGAGACAGTCAGGACAGATGCATTTTCTGTCAGTCCCAATCCAGTTAGTGATGTCCTACAGATCGAAGGGGCATATGATCAAGAAAAGATGAATTGGCAAATAATTTCCATGGACTCAAAGACACAAAGCTCAGGCATTGGATCAAGGATTGATCTGAGCAGCCTACAAGCTGGTATCTACGTCTTGAGCCTTAGATATCAAGATCGATTTCAATCCATCAAAGTGATCAAGCAGTAAGTCAGAGATCTACATCTTCGTAAACTCCACACGGCGATTCTGTGCCTTACCCTCAGGCGTGCTATTATCACCGATGGGCTTTGATTCACCTGCGCCTGCTGTCTGCAGCTGATCAGATGATACAGCGAAGTGTGTGACAAGAGCGGACTTGACACTCATGGCACGCTTAGAGCTAAGCTCCATATTGTAGTCATCTTGTCCGTCGGCATCGGTGTGACCTGTAATCAAGACCTGCACATCAGGATTTTCATTGAGCACTTGGGCGATTTTCTTGAGAGTACCGTGGCTGGAAGCCTTGACGACATCCGAGTTGGTCTCGAAGGTGATCCCATAGGTGACGAGTTTACCTTCTGTGATGAGCTTGGAGCGCATGTCAGGTTTACCCACAGCAAGGCGGAGATTGCTGATGAGGTAGTATTCATCTTCTCTGGATATCTCAGATAGAAATCTCACAGCACCAATTGGTACTGTCATATTCCACGCGAGTGGAATGTCATAAATCTTTTCTTCATCCAGGTACACGCGGAATCGACTTCCTTGTTTCCACATGGAAACATGCACTGGATTACCGATACCGGCAGCATTGATATGAGCCTTGATGTCATTGCCCGTGGAGCTGGTCTGGTCACTACCTTCTTTGCGCTTGTACATATTGGAGCTAGAGTTGAACTGTGTCACTCCACCTTGGAATCCAAACTTCAGCGTGTTTTTTCCAGGAGACCATGTGTTGAGTCTCACTTCAGGATCAGCGATATCTGTAAAGATCACATTGAGATTTCGCTGATAGGCATAGTCATCATGAGTGAAGTAGATCATGTCAAACTCAAAAGTGAAGTTCTCTGGAAACTCCGTGAATTGATAGGGCACCAGTCCTTGGGTGGATTCGCTTAGTTTGAGCCACTTGCCTTCTATGCCATTGGTGCTGACAACTTCTGCAGAGGTCAAGGTATTCCAACCAGTAGGGAAGTCGCCGATCTCAGCGCGCTCAAAGTTTTCGTAGTGAATGACCTTTTCTCCCGCGACAAAGTCATACTTAGAGTATACCTCAAAGCTTTCGGCTTCCGTCAGGTCATTCGCTTCTTGAGTGGTAGTCTGGCCAGTGGTGGTAGGCTGATTGGTGCTAGGACCGTCTTTGTCCTCGAGATTGCCTCGTGCGTCATCCGTAGCACTTGTTCCTTGAGCATTATTGTCCTTGGAGTTGCTCTTACCGTCTGTGGCGTCGTCGATGGTGCCTTCAACTTTTTTCCGAGTTTTTTCCCTCGTTTTACGCATTACAGCATCTTCTGCCGCTTGCTCTGCGTTCTTCTTGAGCTTTTTGAGAAATTGGGCTTCTGCAGGAGAGAGGGAAATACAGAAAAGGAGTGTTACGAGACTGAGTAGTCGTATCATAATTATAGGTTTTATTGGTTTGGTAAAGTTACGAGTAGATGCTTATCGGTTTGCCTGTATATGGTCTAGGAGATCAGGAAAAGTCTTGGATAGCTCTAGAGCTTCTTCAATGGATAATCGCTTGCCATCATGATAAGCAACAAGCGTGCAGTATTGTAATCCGTTTTTGATGAGACTATTCATCTGATCTGATGCTTGTCGATATGATTTGAAGTGTCCTGAGAGATAGCTGTAGCCGTCAGCTTGTTTTTCGATCATGCCTCGAGGCATTTTCTCTAGGTATGGATGTACAGCCTGTGCTGCATCCTGGAAGAGCTCGATGCGAAATGACACGCCTTGATTTTTTTGTTGGACTTCGTCATGTCGTGGATCACGCAGATCAGATCTCACATCTATGGATCGATAGTAGATAGGCATGTCATCTGCGCCAATGAGTCTCAAAATAATGTGACTATTCATTTTATCCGCATAGTCGATAAGTTCGCCACTGATCTTATTGGGTGATATAATAGGAGAATAGGATCCAAAGCCCTGAATGCTCATCCTATCCTCTTTGATACCCTCTGATTTCAACTTGCGGTAGATCGGTAGACCTGGTTTATAGGAAAAAAACAAGTCACCTGCTCGATCTTGACCTCTCTGAGCAAATACTTGAATGAGCAAGTGCAGGCTGCTATCCATCAGCATAAGGTCTCTCACATTTTGGACCTCTTTGGCATTGACAGGCAGCTCGAGATCTTTGATCGCCTTGTAGAATAATGGACTGAGGTAGGCCTCTGAGGGCTTGGGTGCCTCATTGGTAAGAGAGATGGAGTCTGAGCTACTAATACTTGTGACCGCTTCTTCTGCACTGACTGGGGCTGCTGACCTGTCTTGCACTGCAAAAAACTGAGGTCTGACAAGCTCTTCTCCTTGCAACTTGCGGTCATATACAAAGTAGATATCCTGCTGCCCTTGGCCACCGAGTCGGTCGGAGCTGAGACTAGCAAAGTAGTCCTGATCACTGATGTTGAAGTAAAGCTCGTCTCCAGGACTATTGATCGGGCTGCCTGCATTTTCTGCTTGCTGCCAATCTTGAGTGACCTCATCGTATCCACTGACGAATATGTCAAAGCCTCCAATGCTGCTTGCACGATCTGAAGAAAAGTAAAGGGTCTTACTAGAATCCATGTCACCATAGAACTCATCGAAAGGACTATTCACAAGTGGACCGAAGTTGATCGGTGGCGTCCAAGAACCCTGACCATATATGGAGAAGTAGAGGTCATATCCTCCATAGCCACCACGCTTGTCACTGGAGAAGATGATCATGTCATCACGGACAAAATTGAGATTGATGTCATCCACATCCTGTTGATAGGGCCAGTCTGTCCGATAGCTACTCACCTCAGTATTTGGATCAAAGCGGTCAGCTGTCCAAAACAGGCTTGCCGGAGGCTCGAGGCTCCGTCGCTCAAAGATGAGTTCATCATCCTTGATATCGATGGCATGCTCAGCAAGTGGACTGTTGATTTCCCGATTGAGCAAAGTGGCTCTTTGCCATTCACCATTGACGCGTTCGATCATGAAGATGTCATAGGTCTCTGTCTTGCCTTTAAAGAAAATCTCATCTTGCCCAAGACCAAAGCGATTACTGCTGAAATAGAAGAGCTCGGGATCATCAGGAGAGTTAACTAGATGAAAATCGTTTTTCTTGGAGTTGAGAACCCTGCCAGGATCTGCAATATAATGTGACTCGGTGCCCAACAGACGGAGATTGATCCCTGCCAGACATCGACTGATTCGCTCGATGGTTCGCTGGTATTCGTCAGAGGACTGACGTATGCGTGTGAGATATGCTTTGTATGATTCGATGGCTTCGGCATAGCGTCCGAGCAGATGGAGGCATCGAGCGCGGAGATACACTTGATGGTCGCTGATCTTTTTGGCGGAAGCCTCTAGAGAGTCCATGAGCGTCAAACAAGTCTCTACCTCACCAAGAGCAAAGTGTGCATCCAAGATGAGGGTCATACATTCCTTATCACATTCAACCAAGGAATTGATCGTGGAGAGACAGTCCTCATATTCCCCTTGATCATAGAGCCACTTTGCAGATTCAAGATCCTGAGCTGGGAGCTCGATCACCCAACTCGAAAGAAATATGATAAGTGTAAGACGTAGGATATTCATCAGATCTCGCGAGAGGTGTCAAATGCCTCAAGGTAGTCTGCTACCCTGCGTACAAATGACCCACCGAGATATCCATCTACGACGCGATGGTCGTAGGAGTGGCTGAGAAACATCATGTGACGTATGGCGATCACGTCGCCCTCGTCAGTCTCCAAGACGGCAGGCCTCTTGCGGATCGCACCCATGGCAAGGATAGCAACTTGAGGCTGGTTGATGATTGGTGTACCCATTACATTTCCAAACGTACCCACATTCGTCACTGTATATGTACCGCCTTGTATTTCTTCAGGTTTAAGTTTATTGGCTCTTGCTCTGTCTGCCAGATCATTGACAGCGTGAGTGAGGCCCTGCAGATTGTAGTGATCTGCATTTTTGATCACAGGCACGATCAGATTGCCACTAGGGAGTGCCGTCGCCATACCAAGATTGATATAGTTTTTCTTGATGATCTTGTCTCCATGTAGCGAGATATTGATCATCGGAAAGTCTCTGATTGCCTTGATGACCGCCTCCATGAGAAGTGGTGTGAAGGTGATTTTCTCTCCATATTTAGAGAGGTAGTCTTTCTTGACCTTGTTGCGCCACTGCACCATGCTCGTCACATCTGCCTCCACCATACTGGTGACATGAGGAGAAGTATGCTTGCTATGCACCATATGATCGGCGATGAGCTTGCGCATACGATCCATCTCTATGATTTCTTCTCCAGCATTGAGAGATATGGCCGCGGGCTCTGCAGCCTTCGGCGCGGCTGTTGCAGCACTGGTTGACTTGACGGTGGCTGCCGCGGCTGACGGATTAGCTACCGCAACTACTGGTGCACTGGACCGCGTCTTGATGTACGCGAGGATATCTTTCTTAGTGACTCGGCCATTGAGTCCAGTGCCTGTTACGCTATCGAGCTCTTGTGCACTGATTCCTTCTTCTTGAGCGATACTCCGGACAAGCGGAGAGTAAAACCTATTGGCTTGACTGGCGCTCATGCTACCATTGGAGCTCGTGGCAGGGCTGGCTGCGGCTGGAGTGGTCTTTACGGCCGGAGCCGTCGCGATGGCGGTCTGTGCACTCGATGGCTCGGCCAAGGTACTTGCTGCTTCAGGCTCGGTACTTGGTGCTTCGCTATCCGCCGTAGCTCCTGTAGAGATGATGGCAATGACCTTGCCGATCTCGACCACAGTATCTTCTGGGAAGAGAATCTCTTTGATCACTCCATCTACAGGGGAAGGAATCTCTGAATCCACTTTGTCCGTAGCAATTTCAAGGATCGTCTCGTCCTCTGACACACTGTCTCCGGGCTGCTTTAGCCACTTGAGTATGGTGGCTTCAATGATGGATTCCCCCATCTTGGGCATGATCAGTTCAACGTGGGCCATAGGTCAGTCTTCCTTGAGAATGAAATTCCTTAGAGAATTCAATGCAAAATTACTGATATAGCGAATATTGATCAGTCGCTCTCTTTGCACCAAGAGCCTTTTGGTCCGTATATGATCTCTACTGCCCCAACTGACCCAAAAAGTGCCAACGGGCTTTTCAGTAGATCCTCCACCAGGTCCTGCGATTCCCGATGTGGCTACACCATACTTGACGCCAGATCGATGAAGACTCCGCACGAGCATTTGTCTGACCACCTCTTCGCTGACGGCACCGTGATCATCGATCGCCGTGCTATCTACCCCTACGATCTCCGTCTTGAAGTCATTGTGATAGCTGACAAATGATCCGAAGTAGTACCGACTGCTGCCCGGATTGGAGGTGATCATCTTGGCGATACTTCCTCCAGTGCAGCTCTCGCAGCTGATCATCATTTCATTTCTTTGGACGAGCAATCCACCTAGAGCCTCTGCGAGACTTTCTCCGCTTTCGCTAAATACAAGCTGACCCAAAGCGACCCTAATTCGCTCTGCAAATTCATCAAATTGATGCATATCAGGTGCCATCGCCTTGAGTTGAACTCTCACGGTTCCGGCGCTTGGAAGATAGGCGAGTTGATAGGTCTCAGGAAAGTCATCTTCAATATCCACGATCAGCTTATGTATCGAGGTCTCACCCATCCCTGCAGTACTCCATGTGTGGATATGTGGTGCGGAAGCGGAGTGCTTCGTCCAATAGTCCTGCAACTGTTCTGCCATCAAGTGCTTCATTTCATACGGCACTCCAGGAAAACTCATGATGTCCACTTCGTCCTTTCGGAAGAGCATCCCAGGTGCTGTTCCCATATCATTGGCTATGAGCATAGCGGATGACGGGAAGTAGCACTGTTGTTTATGCGCTTCTGTGAGAGGGATATTCCTTTTGGCGAAAGCCTGTACGATCCGCTCATAGCTTGTCTCATCAAAACTCATACGATCTCCAAGCCATCGGCAAATGGAGTGTTTGGTGATATCATCCTTGGTTGGTCCCAGCCCACCAGTGATTATGATAAGATCCGTGACTTTATGAGCTTGATCCAAGGCTGAGAATATGGCCTGGTCATCGTCTGAGATGGTAACGACAGAATCCAGCTTTATGCCACGCTCATGCAAAAATTTGCCGATCCACGTCGCATTGGTGTTGGTCGTCATACCATTAAGGAGTTCGTCTCCTATACTGATCAGTGTTGCTTTCATGTGAGTATCCAACTTACTTCTCCAAAGTCAAATTGTCGTAGTTGTTCATTATGAAGTACCTCTAGCCGACCATTGCCACATACTCCATTGACGATGGCAGAGATCTTATTCCCTTGATACAAAAGCTCTACCTCTTCACCCCTGCGATAGAGCAGCTGATTGTATTCACGGAGGAGTGCGTCCCATGAGGGTGTTTTTTCTTGCAAGTCTTGAAGGATGGCTTCCGCCAAATGCACTCTGAGATCAGTAATCTCGCATGTTTGCGCGCTGAAGTCTTCAATGGAGCCGGGATTGGGCAGCGATGATGGGAATTGTATGGCTTTTACATTGAGCCCTAGACCGATGACAGTCTCAGTGATCTCCTTGCCTTGGATGACATTATAGGTAAGGATGCCTCCGATTTTTTGGTGTTCGACATAGAGATCATTAGGCCATTTTAATTTCAGCGAAATATCTGGATAGTGTGCAGATAGCACACGTCCTACTGCTCGCGTGACGATGCAGTGAAGACCAAAAGCTTGAGCCACAGGGATCTTGAGTTGAGCAATGCCGACACTCAGCGCAATCGAACTGTCCTTCGAAAAGTACCAAGACTTTTGGGCTTGACCCTTCCCTGCCGACTGGCCATCAGCAACTACGATGTCAATCACCTCAGGTCTTTTGCTAGACCGGAGTGACTTGCAAAAAGTCTGCGTCGACGACACTTGATCAAGAAGGTGGAAAACTTTCCTCATGTGATTGACGTTCTTTCAGTCCTAGTCATGGCTCAGGAGAGATTTGGCTCATGGAGTGAATGACTAACTTTGATAGAGACATTAAACACTATCTATTTGGAAGTACAAGGCGCTGCAAAGAAAGCAGATATTTCAGAGTCACAGTCGATCAATGAACTGGTGATCGACAGCATACAAGAGATCAAAGGATCGAACATTGTAAAGCTAGATATGAGTGAGCTCGACGAAGCTCCTTGCAGGACCTTCATCGTTTGCTCAGGCAACTCGGTGACGCAGGTGAAGTCCATCGCAGACAACGTACAGATACGCCTCAAGAGAGAAGCTGGTCTGTACGCCAGTCATGTAGAAGGGACACAACAGGCGCAGTGGATATTGCTTGACTATTTTGACGTGGTCGTGCACATTTTTTATCCCGAGACGCGCGAGTTCTATGCCCTCGAAGATCTCTGGTCGGATGCCAAGATCACAGAGTACGCAGATGTCTGACTCTCTCAGAAAACTACACAAGACAACCAGGATGGAAAAAGATCCAAAAAAAGATAATAATCGACCAAGATTCAACATCAATAGCTGGTGGATCTATGGTGCGCTGATACTCGTTTTGCTAGCATTTCAGCTTGCTAGCCATGCTGGAAACACCAAGGAGACGATCAGCGTCAACAAATTTGAACAGCTGGCACGCAATGCTGAGATCGAGAAGCTTGAGATCGTCAATCATGAGATGGCATATGTCTATCTCAAGAGCTCTCAGAGTGAAGGTGGATCGAGCAACACGACCAGACCCATGCTGAGTGCGCCCAAGGCAGACTTTGCATTCAATATCGGACCGCCAGAGGCATTCTCCGCAAAGGTCACTGCGATCAATGATGAGCTTCCGGCTGATAAGCAGATTGAGCTTGACTATATCAAACGTGTGAGTTGGTTGCCTCAGTTGACTACGATTGCAATCCCTTTACTTCTTTTGATCTTCTTGTGGATGTTTATTCTGCGTAGAGTCGGGCAAGGAGGAGCTGGTCCGGGTGCTCAGATTTTCAATATCGGCAAGAGCAAAGCCACTCTCTTTGATGCCAATACCAAAGTCAATGTGACTTTCCAAGACGTGGCAGGCCTAGATGAGGCTAAAGAAGAGGTGATGGAAGTCGTAGACTTCCTCAAGAAACCTAAAAAGTACACATCACTCGGAGGAAAAATACCGAAGGGTGTTCTGCTGGTAGGCCCTCCGGGTACTGGTAAAACTCTTTTGGCGAAAGCTGTTGCTGGGGAAGCTGGAGTACCATTTTTCTCCATATCGGGATCCGACTTCGTCGAGATGTTTGTCGGTGTGGGAGCTTCAAGAGTGAGAGATCTTTTTCGTCAAGCAAGAGAAAAAGCGCCATGTATCGTCTTCATCGATGAGATCGATGCGATAGGACGAGCACGTGGCAAAAGCAATATTCAAGGTGGTAATGATGAGAGAGAAAATACGCTCAATCAGCTCCTTGTAGAGATGGACGGATTTAGTACCGACAAAGGTGTAATCCTTATGGCCGCTACCAATCGTCCTGATGTCTTGGACTCTGCCCTGCTGAGACCTGGTAGATTTGATCGACAGATCGGTGTGGATCTTCCTGATCTGCAGGGTCGACAAGCCATCTTTGATGTGCATCTCAAGGGTATCAAAAATGGACCAGATGTCAACTCTGTTGTGCTAGCTGAGATGACGCCAGGATTTGCCGGAGCGGATATCGCCAATGTGTGTAATGAGGCAGCTCTGATCGCTGCGCGACGAGACAAGAAGGAGATCGATATGGATGATTTCAATTTTGCTCTCGATCGAGTCATCGGTGGACTAGAGAAAAAGAACAAACTCATCTCTCCTGAGGAGAAAAAAGTGATTGCATATCATGAGGCTGGTCACGCAGTAGCTGGTTGGATGCTCGAGCACGCGAGCCCATTGGTTAAAGTGACTATCGTACCACGAGGAATTGGCACACTCGGATACGCTCAGTACCTTCCCAAGGAAGAATATATTACACGTACCGAGGCACTCCTAGATCGCATGTGCATGACATTTGGAGGTAGAGCGGCAGAGAAGATCATCTTTGACAAGATCAGTACAGGTGCTCAAAGTGACCTGGATCAGGTCACCAAGATGGCCTATAGCATGATCGCCATCTATGGGATGAATGAAAAGGTCGGTAATGTGTCCTTCTACGGAATGCAGCAAGATCAGTTTCAGAAGCCATACTCTGATCAGACAGCATCGCTGATAGACAGTGAAGTGCGCAATCTGGTGGAGTCGCAGTACCAGCGTGCTATCAAGCTACTCACCCAGCACAGAGATAAGCTTGAGACCCTCGCACAAGCATTACTTGAGCGTGAGGTGATCGTCAAGTCTGATGTGGAAGAGTTGATCGGTAAGCGACCTTTTGCAGAGCCTATTCGAGCGAGTGAACTGGCTGCCCAGAAGTCAGCAGAAGCCGAAGGCGGGACGCCGAGTGACATACTAGGTGAGGCCAGTTCTGACGAAAAGGCCTAGAGACTAGAATTAGAAACTTTACTGGGCATCAGTCCTCTACTTCCCTCCGATCTACAAGGCGGAATCCATTGCCATGGATATTCACGATCTCGAGCTTGTCGTCTTTGGCCAAGTACTTTCTGAGCTTAGTAACGAAGACATCCATACTGCGAGCGGTGAAGTAATTGTCCTCGCCCCAGATCTTCTTCAGTGCGATGGATCGCTCAAGCACCTCGTTTTTGTACATACAGAAGAGCCTCAAGAGCTGAGCCTCCTTGGGAGATAGCTTGTCTTTTTCGACCTCTCCCGCGCTATCAGTGAAGCTGAGAATGCGGAGGGGAAAGTTGAAGTGATAACTTCCAAGCTCAAATTCCTTGATATCCTCTCGAGGATCCTTGGCTTTCTGGCTGCGCTTGAGGATGGCTTGTACACGCATCAGCAGCTCTTCACTGTTGAATGGCTTACTGATATAGTCATCAGCACCGATACGGAATCCCTCCACGACATCCTCCTTGAGGTTTTTAGCCGTCAAGAAGATGATGGGCGTCTCTTGGTCATTTTCACGAACATCTTTGGCCAGTGAAAACCCATCTTTCTTTGGCATCATCACATCGAAGATGCAGAGATCATATTCGTTCTGTCTGAATTTCTGATAGCCCTCTATGCCATCCATGGCCCAGGTGACCTCATAGTCATTCATCTCGAGATAAGAGCATAGGACATCACCGAAGTTCTGGTCGTCCTCGACAAGGAGTATTCTGTTATTCGCCATGGTGTTAGATTTTAGGTCTTAAATGTTAAAATCTAAGTTAGGCGGGATTTTGTTTAAATGGAAAAAATAGTGTGAACTTGCTTCCCTTATTTAACTCACTCTTAACTGTAATCTGCCCCTTGTGTGCTGTCATCAGGCTCTTCACGTAGCTGAGTCCAAGCCCAAAGCCTTTCACATCATGTAGATTGCCCGTATGCACACGGTAAAACTTGTCGAAGATGTGCTTCTTGGCATCACTACTCATCCCGATGCCATTGTCTTCAATGCTCACCGCTACGCCATTGGGCTTGTTCGCAGTAGATACGATGATTTTTGGCTCCTGTGGAGTGTACTTATTGGCATTGTCGAGGAGATTGTAGATCATATTCATGATATGTGTGCGATCACCTTCTATGATATGATTCTCAGCATCTAGCTTGAGCTCTACTGTACCTCCGCGCTTCTCAACCTTTAGCCGAGAGTCTCCTACTGCCTGTGTGATGATCTCATTGAGATCCAGATCTGCGATCTTCAGCTCAAAGTTGCTTTTATCGATCAATGCCATCTGTAGCACCTTCTCTACTTGTGAGAGCATACGACCATTTTCTTGCTTGATGATCTGCGCAAAACGCTTGATGCGATCAGGAGACTCAATGACTTTTTTGGAAGTGATACTATCTGTAGCCAGGGATATGGTTGCTATTGGAGTTTTGAACTCATGCGTCATATTATTGATGAAGTCAGTCTTCATTTCGGAGACTTTCTTCTGTCTCAGGATCTCCCAGATCGTGTAGATGAAACATGCGAGTATCAGGAGCAAAAAGAGGAATACCAGAAGCATGAAGGGCAGCGCCTTTTTCCAGATGAACTGTCTGCGATTGGGGAAATACATCCTGATCTCAAATCGGGGCTGCTTGAGTGTGCCAAAAAAACCACGCTCATAGGTATTCTTATCGTGAAAATCTAGCTCCTTGGGCGGATCGACAAATGCCGGACTACTATTATTATTTGGCTTGACTTCGATATTGTAGTAGTCATCCGTAATGACACAGTTTTGATTTTTGAGACTGAAGATGCAGTAGTGATATTCTGCCGTGATGCCGAGGCTCACCATCTCTTTCTTGATGAAATCGTACAATGCTTCTTTGTCAATGAGATTTTCAAGGCTGAGGCGATTCACGTAGTTCTTTGTTGCACGAAACTCTCCACTATTGACCTCCTCTCGGGTGAATCCGTAGGCGTTGGTCTGCGAGAAGATGCTGATATCTTTAGCCTCCTCCTCTTCGATTTTTTTCTTTTCTCTTTCGAGGTATTCTGTGGCATTTTGCAGGACGCGATAGACATTATCATCAAAGCGCTTCTCGAGATCGATGACGCTCTGCCTGATCCAGAATGATTGCACGACCGCCGTGCCTATCAAAGCGATCGACATCAGAATGATGATAATGTTGATGGTCCTTTTTTTCATCGCTACTGGTGAAATTAGCTCTATTCTCTTGAAGCACTCAAGCTTGATATCGGCCGGGCTTTCGCCCAAATGTACTTTTAACGATCGATTAACTTTTTGATAAAATACTTCCTTATTCCGTCCTGGTAAATTTGCTTTGAGCGCATAGATTTCTAGCTCAATAGACTTATTCACTCAAAATCAATTTATCATGAATTTCAAATCACTGGTTGCACTCGCACTGATGATCGGTTTCACTCACGCTGCTATCCTGGCGCAAAAAAACCAAGTGATCATTGTCGAGGAGTACATTGACGAAAACGGTGAAAAGCAAACCAAGAAAACTGTCAAAGAATGGGACAGCTCCGAAGAGATGGACGACATCCTGAGGGATCAGCTGCCTGAAGGCTTCGACATCGATGAATTTCTTCACAAGGATGGCAATACCATCATTATGGACCCAGATGGCCTCAGTCAGTTCTTTGAGGGCAGCGAGTACTTGTTCGAGCCCATGGGAAAGGAAAGGCCATTTCTAGGTATCCGCATGACAGACTCGGACGAAGGTGTCAAGGTCATGGATGTTGTGGAAGACAGCCCGGCTCAAACTGCAGGTCTAGAGGAAGGTGACATCATCTTGAGCATAGACGGTGAAGCAATCGGTACGGCAAATGAAGTAGTCCAACTGATTTCCAAGAGAGAAATCAACGATGTAGTATCCATCGAGTATCAGCGTGAAGGAAAGGACAAGAGTACTGAGGCGATCATCGCTGGAAAGACGACGAATGCTTTTGGTTTTGATAACTTCTCTGACGGCAATAGCTTCCAGTTCAGACAGTTCTTTGACGACGAAAATCGTCCAAGATGGGGTCAAGACAAGTTCCAGTGGCACCATGGTGATGGATGGATGTCGCACATGGATCTTGATAAGCCAAGACTCGGAGCGACAGTTCAAAACCATCCGCAGGCAGGTGTCGAAGTACTCTCTGTCAAAGAAGGTTCTGTGGCAGACAAATCTGGTCTAAAGCAAGGAGATGTCATCAAGCAACTAGGGAACATTCCAGTCGACGAGGTCGATGACCTTGTTGAAGCATTGGACGAGCAGACCTGGGATCAAGAGACACAGATTGACTTTGAGCGAAATGACAAGCTCATGACTGCCAATCTTAAGTTTGAAAAACCAAAAGAGTATAGACCAAAGAAGCTTAGACGCCTCTAGGGGTCGCGAAGAAACAATTCTTTTAGATTAGGATTGAAACCTGGTGAGCTCTTGGCTTACCGGGTTTCTTTTTTTAGAGCTCACGATCTTTTTTAAACTTATTGATATTGGTCGAGAACGAGAGGTGATGTGCCGCACCAGCGACATGATATGCGCCCATGCCATAGTCGATCTTAAATCGATTGGCCCTGAAGCCGATACCAAAAGAAAACCCTGACAAGCTCCTGAAGGAAGCTACCTGTAACTCTGCTCTCCGTTGATTGCTGTAGGCGAAGCGCAGATTGAAATTATCCTTAGGTCCAAGTAGAAATTCTCCGCTGAAAACAAAGTGTCTACTCAGATTATTGAAAAAGTTAAGCTCGCCAGTTGATTCTTCCTCGCCAAAAAGAGATCCGGCCTCATCTAGCCGTGGGTCATCAAAGCTCAGATCCCAGCGATTGAGGCTGTGGACGACCACTCCTAGACGAAAAGGTAGGTACTTCAGTCTTTTGGTCAGACTCAGCTGTATGTCTAGAGGGAGTTCCTCATCGACCTCGTCATAGACAGAGAGTTGTACTCCCACATTGCGCACAAGAAGAGATAGCCCCAATCCTGGTTCTTCATCATAGTACAAGAAACTAAGATCTGCCGCGACAGCCGTGCTGTTGACGTTTCCCAAGCTGGAGAGTATCAATTTGAGATTGGCTCCAGCGCTCAGCTTGTCATAGATCTTGCGACTGGCTCCGACAAAGATGGCGTACTCTGCTGCATCAAAGCTTGTTGTTGCTTGTCCTATGGCATCAAAGCCCTCAAATTGTCCATAGTTGATATACTGGATACCGGCCTGCAGATTAATTTCCGCAGACTTTACGCGATGTCCATAACTGAAAAGTCCGTGGGAGATATCACTGAGGTAAAAGCTGTGATTGAAGCTGATAGCTTGATGAGTCTCTTCATCGAGCATGGCTGGCTGATAGTAAGCCATCGCAAGATCATGATCTCTTACAGCGGGCACCGCAGATCCAAGTGCTGTGGCTCTTGCTGAGGGGCTCAATTGGAGAAACTGATAGCTGTAGTCTCCTCCGATCTGTCCCTCTAGGGCCCATAGACTCATCAGAGCCAGAGCACATAGTACATATCTAGCCTTCATTGATTACTTCGTCTTTTTCTTTGCGCCATATCGTCCTGCAGACGCCCATATCGCACTCCATCTTGCGAATCAGCTCACCGGCTTCATCAAAGATTTCGAGAGGGCCGTGTTCATGGTCTCCGTCCTTATAGCTGCCTCTGGCTTTCAGATTGCCATTTTCATGATATTCTATGAAGTCACCGTTCTCATTATTGTCGACGAATGGGACGCGCTCTTCCAATTGACCGTTTGCATAGTATTTCAGCCAATCACCCTGCATTTTGCCATCGATGTACTGACCTTTTTGGCGTAAGCCACCGCCTTCATGATAGCTCAGATATTCTCCATGAAAGATGCCCTGATCATAGTGCTCTACGATCGTGGTATCACCATTGGCATCAAAAAAGATCTTGCTGCCATCTAGATTTCCGTCTTTGTAGTGAGAGATCGAAGCAAGTGTACCGTCCTCGGCATAGCTTTCTTCCTGGCCATGCTTGATATCAGTTCCTTTTTGAACTTCAAAACGTAGAATGACTTTTCCATCGTCATCTTTGAGCTCCACCAGCTCGGTAGATTGACAGGACAGGAACAGTATTGCTGATGAGCAGAGCAGTAGAGCGATGTGTTTCATCATTGTCTTTAACGTATTCTTAAGAAGGCTCGTATGAGATCAAACAAAAAAAGCTCGCCAAACTGACGAGCTTTTTCTTGTATCAAATCCATAATTCTCTACTAGAAGAATACAGATCTCTTGTCTTCTACTTCGGCGCCATCACGCATTGCTTGAATCACCGCATTTGGTATCAAGCTTTGAGCTGCTTGGTTTGCAGTGCTTCGCAACTGCGGGATATTTGTAGCGGGGACAGCAGCTTGTTTTTCATTGAGTTTGAGATAGTAGATCGCATTGTTGCCTCCTACGACTGTCGTTTCTCCATTGTTGAGCTGACTCAGTGCCGCAGCTACAGCTGGCTCTTCACCGATGACAGGAATGATGCTCGAGCCAAAAGAGATGTTGTCTTGGGTGAGGACGGTACTACCATATTTGTTGGCCGCTGCCTCAAGACCCATCGCCGCGATTTCGGCCTTTGCAGATTCGGCCTTTGCACGGTTGAGCAAGATAGGTTCTACTTCTGATCTCACATTCTCTACTGACGCGAGGCCAGGACTTCTGATCTCTTTGAGAGCAGAGACGATACAGTACTTTCTGTAGTAGTTCGTTGGGTCGCTGTAGTCGCCAATCTCTGCATTGACTTCACCAACTTTGAGATCTTCGTCAAATAGGTCTTTGACAAGTTTTCGAGAAGTCTGACTCTCACCGAGTGGACCGAAGGTGTAGTCATTGATGCCTTTAGGCTTGGAAGTAGAAACCGTCATTCCAAGTTCTTTGGCAGAAGCACGCATTTTTTCAATGTCTCTATTGTCAAAGAGAAAATCATTTGCTTTTCGGAATACGGCTTCTTGCGTGTTTTGACTCGGGATGATGATGCGTGCAATGCTGGCGATCTTGTATCCCATGTCTCTTGCTCCCATCTTCTCACCAGTGACTTCTACGACGTGAATACCAAAGCGTGAGAAGCTCTTGTAGTATTTACCACGTTCTGCTCGGTACAAAATGAGATTGTTGATGTCAGGACTCCAAGGCACACTTGCGACGTATCCCATATCACCACCAGTACTGGCAGTCTGGTCTCCGCTAAATCGGGCTGCGAGTGTGTCAAATCTCTCAGCACCTGCTTCCAGCACACCGATAAGACTATCTGCGCGCGCATCGGCGGCAGCGATGCTATTCGCATCATTTGGATTGACACTGAGCAGGATGTGTCGATATCTGACAGAGTCAGCTAGTACCTTTTTGTCAATCAGTTTGGTCAGCTTATAGTAGCCGTTTTTGTAGTAAGGCCCGAAGGTAGTACCAGCATCTGCAGTCGTCAGTGCGGCAGAGATCTCAGGATCTAGTTGATCTTCTTTGATATATACTTGGTTGAAGATACCTCGATTGATCAAGGCAAAGCTGGAGTCATTGTCAGTGACTGACCATCTTGATTTGATCGTATCGAGTTCACTACGCAGAGCTGCACTGTCCGCTGATGTAGGACTTACTTCAAATACGATGTACTCAGCTACTCTTTCTTCCTCTGCTCTTGTATACTCGGCTTGGTGCTGATTGATGTAGGCCTTGATATCATTATCTGTGACGCTGATACCACTAGCAGAAATCTCACTGTAAGGAATCTTGACATACTCAGCAGTCATAGTGGTATTCTCATCCATGTAGTTGTCCTCGACGAGCCATGAAGGAGTGTAAAGTCCTTTGCCCATCATGCCGATGACTTTGGCTTGCACACGTTCTTCTTCAGCAAACTTTGCGAGGAAATTCCACTGCTGTTCTTGTTCCTTTGGCAGGTCCCCGGCATCAATTCCTGCCTTGATGCTATTGAGCTGATTGACATCGAGTTGACCCGTTGATGGATTGCTGAATTGCCGGCGTATAAATGGGCTGTATTCTGGTCCATAAAGCATGCTTTCCATCTCAAGTTCACCCACACCGAGACCAAGCTGCTTTGCCTCATCCTGCAAGAGCGATTTCTGCAAGAAGTAATCCCAGAGATCTTTTTTGGCAGAAAACTCATTGGGCTGGTTTCTATAAAGTGTCTGTTGAGCTTGTTGAAACTCACGATTGTCCACGACCTTCCCATTGACTTTACCAAGAGTAAACTGGTCTCCCAAGTTGGGCTGTCCACCACCCATGTCCATCAGGAGGAAAGCAAAGAGTGCTAGTCCGATGAAGATGATGAGTATCCAACTATTTTTTCTGATTTTCTGAATCAGCGCCATTTCATTGTCATTTTAGCTGTAGCAAAAAGTGGGGCAAAGTTACTATTTCTGCTCATTCGATCGGTGCATCACTGATGCCTGAGCTTTACCCCTTGTTTTGATCTTGATAGATGTCTTCAAGTCGAGCATAAAATGATTCGCCATATGCTCTCACTAGTCCTTCTTTGACAAATCTGAAGACTGGAACCTTCAGGCGTTCCCCTTTGGCGCAAGCCGCTGAGCATATTTCCCATTTGTCGTACTCGAGGAGCTCCATCTGGTTTTGATGATTGACACTCACGCGGATCGGATATAGCTTGCAGCTCAGGGGTTTTGGTGGCCGGCTAGAGTCTTCCTCATGAAGCTTTTCTAAGGCGCAAGCGGCTATGCCATTCTCCCATACCATGTACACGCATGAGCCGTCTGGATTGAGCGTGGTTCCTCTTTGGTGCAGATCAGGATAATAGCTCGTGGCAGGCTTGCTGCTCAGAGTGACCTGACTACGTGGAGTAAGAAGCTCGGTCATCGAAGGCGTGACCTCTTCTAGCAGTTCAGCTTCAGCTTCCGTTAGTGGTGCTCCATAGTCACCTTTCCAGCAGCACGCACCCTTGCAACTATCAAGGGCACAGACAAAATTCTCCTCCATGATTTCTGAGGAGATTAATTTGTCATCGATGATCAACATTTTTTCCATTGGGTAGTCTAAGTATACAAGAAAATAGTAGGTTATTTGCAGCTCTCCAAGAGAGAACACTGGAAACCTAAACCACAGCAAACAAGCAAGATGGACAGACTCAAAGATAAATTCAGAGAAAAATCCTCTGCTCTGCGTACAGAGCTGAGATCGCTCATCAAAGAGCATGGTGATAAGACAGTCGGAGATGTCAAGCTCGGACAGGTCTTCGGTGGGATGCGCGGCGTCAAAAGCATGATCTGGGAAACATCCAATCTTGACGCTATGGAAGGGATTAGATTTCGCGGATATACCATTCCAGAGTTGCGAGAGAAGTTACCCAAGTTTCAGGGTGGTAAAGAGCCTCAGCCAGAGGGTCTCTTTTGGCTGATGTTGGTCGACGAGATTCCGACTCAAGAAGATGTAGAGTGGCTCTCGGACGAATGGGAACGCCGCAGTGAGATTCCGGATCACACATTCAGCGTGCTCAATACACTGAGTGCTGATACGCATCCTATGACGCAGTTTAGCATAGCCATAGCTAGCCTACAATCCAATAGTGTCTTCGCGCGTCGATATGCATCTGGCATGAGCAAACTCGACTACTGGGACGCGACATATGAGGATGCGATGAACCTCATTGCTTGCCTGCCAAGGATTGCTGCATACATCTACAGAAGGACATACCATAAGGGAGAGCATATTGAGCCAGATCACTCTCTGGACTGGGCTGGCAACTATGCACACATGCTTGGCTGCTCTGATCAAGAAGACTTTAAAAAACTCATGAGACTTTATCTCACCATACATGCTGATCATGAAGGTGGGAATGCATCTGCTCATACTGTACATCTTGTAGGATCTACCCTCAGCGATGCCTACCTGTCATTTGCCTCTGGGATGAACAGCCTGGCTGGGCCATTGCATGGTCTTGCCAATCAAGAAGTCATCAAATGGGTCTTTGAGATGCTTGATTCTCTTGGTACTGAAACACCATCCAAAGAGCAAATAGCACAATACGTCAATGACACGCTTGCTGCTGGAAAAGTAATTCCTGGCTATGGCCACGCTGTATTGCGCCAGCCAGACCCAAGATTTACAGCACAGCGCATCTTCGCAGAAGAGTATATACCTGACTCCAATCTCGTACAGACCATCTGGAAGATCTTTGATGTCGTGCCTCCGATCCTTCAGGGACTTGGCAAGGTCAAGAACCCGTGGCCCAATGTGGATGCGCACTCAGGTGCGATTCTCTGTCACTACGGTCTCACGGAGTACAGCTACTACACCGTTCTCTTCGGCGTGTCAAGAGCTCTCGGAGTGCTCGCAGCACTTTGCTGGTCCAGAGCCCTCGGATTTCCGCTTGAGAGACCCAAGTCAGTCACCTCGGAGTGGATCAAAGAATTTATCAAGTCAAATAGCTAGGCGAACATGAATATACCTGAAAATCTCAAGTACACTAAAGAGCACGAATGGATCCGCACAGAGAAGACGGATGATGGTCTCGTAGCATACGTTGGTATTACGGATTTTGCGCAAGGTGAACTCGGAGAGATTGTCTATGTAGAGGTAGAGACAGTCGGTGAGACGATCGGAAAAGATGAGGTCTTTGGGACAGTTGAGGCAGTCAAGACGACTAGTGATCTGTATCTGCCGGTAGAGGGTGAAATTCTGGAGTTCAATCCCGCTCTGGATGAGAGCGAAGGTGACAATCCTGCATTGCTCAATGAAGATCCATACGGTGATGGATGGATTGTCAAGATTGCCATCGCGGATGAGTCACATCTGACTGATTTGCTCGAGGCATCAAGCTACCAGGATCTGATTTCTTAAGAGGCTTACGCCAAAATGTCTTGTCACTTGCATCTATGTCTATGAAAGATCATGGATGGCAAGTCGGCAAAAGTGTCATAGCGGCCATCATCTGGACGGTCGTGCTTCTATACCTTTCTCTAGCCCCAGGCTCGGAGGTCTCAGGTCTGAGCATATTGAGCAGATATCACTTGGATAAGCTCGCTCATCTGGTGATGTATCTGATCTGGGTCTGGCTCATAGGATCCGCCTTTCGGCAAAATGTGCTGTCGCACTGGTGGCTACTACTGTTTTTGATAGCGACATTTCTTGGTGTAGCACTGGAGTACGGACAAGAGCATTTGTCACATGGCAGGACAAATGACTTCTGGGACATGATCTTCAATGGAATCGGCGCACTCATCGGTGCGCTCATTGTAAGACATCAATCTCAGGCTCATGCTAGACGGACACACGCACATCTGGATCATCATCAGCGCACTTAGCGCAGTCAGTATCTTCTTATTTTGGAGATTGAGACATTTGGGCGAAAGCCCGCACAAACTCCTCATCAGTCTACGGCTCATCGGGCTCAATACAGCCCTTGCAGCTGTCATCACTGTCCTCAATTGGGAAACAGAAGTCAAACTTGATATCAGTGAGATCTACCACAGTGAGCAGCCTGCGCTCATCACTCTAGAGACACAACAAGCTCATCTAGAGAAGCCAGATATTCCTGAGCCTGATCCAGAACCAGTCAAGGAAGAAAAGAAGATCCTTCAGAATCAGATGATTGAAATCGATGATAGTCCTGAGCTCATCGAGACCGAGCTCAAAAGCCATGAGATCGAGGACTTGCCTGCTGTCGCAGCTGTATCGGATCCGACGCCACCTGTACCTCCCGCACCATCGCCGCTACCTACAGAGGAGGAGCCAGAAGAGATCGTGCTGCGGGCACAGCAGATGCCTCGATTTCCAGTTTGTGAAGACCTTGCCTTTGCTCAGCGAGCAGCTTGCTCAGAAGAGAAGCTACTAGAGTTTATGTATCAGCACATAGACTATCCTCCCATAGCACGGAGCAATGGTATACAAGGACATGTCGTCGGTGAATTTGTCGTAGATCGTGATGGCCGCATCAAGGATATTGTCATCCTCAGAGATATTGGGGGTGGATGTGGTGCAGAAGTACTGGGGGCACTCGCGAAGCTGCGAGATCTCGATGAACCGTGGATTCCTGGATTCAATGGCAGTCGCCCGGTGTCGGTGAGGCTACGTGTACCGATCAAGTTTACACTAGAATGAGAAAGATGATACAGATTTTTTGCAGAAAAAGGAGTTATTAATTAATATTACGGTCTTAAGCCTTTGTGGCTTAGGACTACAAACATTTTCACTATGGGTCTAGAATTTGAATTAAAAGAAGTGATCATCTACGGTCTGATCTTGATCGGACTAGGTGTGTTGATCGTCTTATGGCTCAGATCCAACTTCCGATCGAAGTCACCAGACAGCCTGGCTGAAAAGTACGCGGCATCTGGTCTAGGAGGATTGGCCGCAAGAAGTAAGTTTCCAGAGGTAGATGCTTTCAAGTGGTCTCGTACCATGTGGCTATTTGGTCTGGTTGCGAGTCTTGCTACCGTGGTCATGGCCTTCAACTTCACGGAGAAAGAAGAGATCAAGAGCTACGAATGGGAAGATGTGAGCCTCGACGAAGAAATTGAGCAGCTTCCGCCACGTACCAAAGAACCACCACCACCACCGCCACCACCACCACCACCGGTGATCGAGGAGGTGCCTGAAGAAGAAATCGAAGAAGAAGAGGAACCAGTCTTTGAAGATCAAAGTATCGACGAAGAGGTGGTCATGGATACACCGGAGCCGGTAGAAGAAGCACCACCACCACCGCCACCACCGCCACCACCGCCACCAGAAGTGGAAGAAATCTTTAAGCGTGTTGAAGACATGCCGAGATTTCCAGGCTGTGATGATCTTGCCACCAATGCTGAGAAAGACAAGTGCGCTCAGGACAAACTCCTAGCTTACATGTACAAGAATATCAAGTACCCTGTCATCGCTCGTGAAAACAATATCGAAGGACTCTGCGTCATCCAGTTTGTCGTAGAGAAAGATGGCTCGATATCGGGAGCTAGAATCGCAAAAGATCCAGGTGCTGGATGTGGGGCTGAAGCCCTGCGTGTTGTCGAAAGCATGAATAATATGCCGACTAAGTGGAGCCCTGGCAAGCAGAGAGGACGTCCAGTGAAAGTGGAATTCACACTTCCCGTCAGATTCCGACTGGCAGGCTAGTCGCCAAGATATCCCAAGCTGGAAAGGGAGCCACCCAATAGGAGGAGGCTCCCTTTTTTTATGTTATAGACTGATTACAATAGCTTTGTAAGTATGAAAACACCTAAGCACATTGTGCTGCTCCTCATGGCAGCACTTGCTCTCGGTATTAGTTGTTCTGACTTCACCGAGCTAGAGTTTGAAGAGGCATTGAGGTCATTTGCTGTTCCGCTCTTCGAGTCAGAATCTACATTTGAAGACTTTTTTCAATCAAGTCAAAATGCAACGAGTGTCTTCATCGATGAGGACAATGTCGCGACGATCCGCTACGAGGCTAGACCTGTCCTCAGATATGCCGCGGACGTGATTGATCCGATCGACCTCAATATCCCGATAGCTCTCCCGACCAATCCTACAGTGCTGCCTTTACCTCTTCCTGGAGAGGTCATCCTCGAAAGGGCGGTCCTGAGTGGAGAAGAGCTATTTCTGACTTTTTCTTCTGATGAAGAGGAAGATGTCTTCCTAGAGTTTTATATCACAGAGCTTAGCCTAGAGGGTGAGACACTCATGATCAAGGATACACTTGTGTATGAGGGAACTAGTCCGACTGTGGGCTCCATCGAGAGCTTTGATCTTGCTGGCTATACTCTCAGTATTCCAGACGGAACCATCGAGATAGGATACACCGCGAAGACTGCATCAGGTGCAGATGTAGAACTGGCGAGTGTGGTCTTCTTGATCAGCAAGCGTCTTGACTTCACTTATCTTGAGGGTATCTGGAGCAACAATCGATTTGAAGGCGGAAGAGATACCATCGTCATTGATCTGTACGACCAGTTTCTCTCAGGGAATCTAGAGATCTTAGATCCAAGGATCATTGCAAAATTCACCAACAGCTTTGGGGTCCCCGTGAGAGGTGAATTACCACTCTTTCAAGTCGTGACGGTCGATGATGAAGAGCTTGCGATTACTAGTCCCATCCTAGATGCCGGGATTGACTTTCCATTTCCGGATCTTACAGAAGAGTATACTGATATCAAGGATACGACCATCATCTTTGATATGAGCAATAGCAATCTTGTGGATGTCTTCAATGCCAAGGCGAAGCGAGTAGAGTATGCACTAGACCTCAATGTCAACCCGGATGATCTCCCTGATGTCCGTGGCTGGATTGCTGACTCATCTGTACTTGGTATCGTAGTAGGTGTCGAGATTCCTGTCAAGGGTACAGCAGACCAGTTTGCGGCTATGACAGTATTTGATGTTGATATTACGTCCTTGGACCCGAATCCAGAACCTGGGGAAGTTGCAACACGACCAAGGAAGATTGAACTTCATCTATACAGTGAAAATGAGATGCCTATCGGAATTACTGGCCAGATCTTCGTCAGCAGATTCGGCGGTACACAGCTCAATACAGAACTCTTGCCAGCTGGCAGCCTCATCGTTGAAGCAGCACCTGTAGATGGGAGTGGAAATGTAACAGGAGTCGCCACCAACAAGCTTATCATCGAGCTTGAAGGAGCTCAACTTACGGCATTTTATGAAGCACAAGAGCTCACGATTTTTGCCAACTTCAGTACGAGTAACAATGCTAGTGTCCCTGTCAGTATTAGTGGCGATCAAGTACTCAAGACCAATCTCAGTGCGCTCATCACAGAAGCCAACTAAGAATGAAAAGAATAATCACATATATCAGCTGTCTTTTCATTTTTGCGACAGCGGCCAGTGCCCAAGACAACGTAGGTTTCCTCTTCCTACCAAAATTGCAACAACAGACGATGGTCAATCCGGCATGGAATCCCATTGACTCTGGCGTATTTATATCGCTTCCCACTGTACAGTTTGGACTAGATCATACAGGTCCTACACTCGACGATGTGAGCCGACGACAAGTGGGCAGCAAGAGATTGCTCAATCTAGGCGAGCTTGCAGACGCCATGGAAAATGATATGGAGACTATCTCCATAGACATGATGCTGCAGTCTCTGATGGTCGGATATGCCAAAGGAGATTGGTTTTTCCAACTTGGTAATACACTTCGTACTCAGAGTGATCTGACGTATTCGCGTGACTTGGCAGCTGTGCTTTGGAAAGGCAACGGTCCATTGATCGGGGAGACACTCACACTGGATTCAGAAGTCGACTTGATTAACTTCGTTGAGCTATTTGTCACTGTGAATCGACAAGTCGGACCGGTGCGACTAGGAGCTAGTATCAAATCTCTGAGTGGCGTAAACTATCTACGCACTGAGAGTAGCAGGATGCGTCTCACGACCCGAGAGACAGACTTTGCACTTGAGTTTGATAATGACTATTCGCTCATCAATAGTTCAGTTCTAGATTACAACGGTATCACGGATCTATCCTGGGAAGGAAGTTTCCTTGATTTGCAAAGAATCTTTAATGGTAACCAAGGCTGGGCTTTTGATCTGGGAGCGACAATGCAGTTTGGAGAGCGGACCCATGTGGGTGTGAGTCTATTGGACCTAGGCGGTATCACTTGGGATAAGAATACAGAAAGGCTTACCAGCAGGGTCAATCGAGCCTATGAAGGTATACGCCTTGATGATCTGCTAGATATCGAGGATATCAATCTCATCAGGATTGATGATAGTGTGGAGCAGGTACTCAATATTCAACAAGAAGATCTCGAGGGATTTCGTACAGATCTGCCGATGAGACTTGTTGTTCATGGTCAAGTAGGACTCACGCCAGCGCTGACTGTGGGAGGAGCTGTGCAGATGATCGATCGGAGCTTGCGCGATGACGTGCGAGCAGATGTATGGGTCAATTACCAGCCGGCGAGTTGGGTGGTACTTGGTTTGTCAAGCTCTTATCGCTATGAGAATTTTGCCAATATCGGATTCCACACCAGAATGTTTTTAGGACCGATGTCTATCTTCTTCCAGACGCACCATGTCAATAGCATCTTTGCCATAGACAAGGCCAATCAGTTTTCGATCATGTCTGGGCTCAATCTGAGATTTTGATCAGTCAATGTCCAGAAGTTTACTCTGCGGTCCGTAGGTGCGCTTGATATTTTCCTCGGTGAAGGTAGTTGAACTGGGTCCGACAGCAGCTATCCGCTTGTTCAATAAGACAATCTGGTCAAAGTACTCATCCACTTTGGAGAGGTCATGGTGGATCATGAGAAAAGTTTTTCCCTCCGCCGCTTGAGATCTGAGGAGATCCATAATATGTGCCTCAGTCGTCGCATCGACACCGACAAAGGGCTCATCCAAAAACATAATGTCTGCTTCCTGGGCTAGCGCCCTAGCGATGAACACTCGCTGCTGCTGGCCGCCGGAGAGCTGACCGATCTGCCGAGAGCGTAAGTGACTGATACCAATCTGATCCATGACGCGATCAGCGATGGCACGGTCCTTCTTGTTGATCACTTGGTAAAACTTCTTGTAGGGATAGCGACCCATAAGGACTACATCCTGTACAGTGGCAGGAAAGCTCCAGTCTACTTCATCCTTCTGTGGGATATAGGCCACTCGATTGCGCACATCATCGAGAGACTCACCGAAGACTTTGATCTCTCCTCTATTGGGTTCTATCAGCTCTAGGATGGCCTTAAAGAGAGTGGATTTACCTGCTCCATTGGGCCCAAGGATACCGTAAATCTGCCCGGCTTGGATGTCGAGATAGACATTGCGCAAGATCATTTTGCTGCCGTAGGAGACTGTAAGAGCTTCTATCTGGATCGCAAGAGACATCAGGACTTCTTGAGCAACTTGGCAAGGACATATCCCAGGATGAAGCAGCCGATCGGTATCAGTAGCCAGAGATAAGTTTTTGCTGATTTCTGACCACCTTGAATGTCTCTGCTGTCGATCGTTTGCTTGAGAGCAGTCACGATCACGTCGGTATTATGTCGTATCATCTTGATATAGCTGCCCGCGGGTCCATCTTTATCGCCGAGACTATCAGCATAGAGCTTGCCACCGATCTTGATGTCATTGTCCTTGGCTAGCTGTTGAAGGAGCTTTGGATTGATCGTGCTTTCCATGAATATAGCAGGGAGCTTATGCTCTGAGATCACCTTGTTGACGCGGATGACATCACTGGTCCTAGGATCTGCCTCGGTAGAGAAGCCTGCAAGGGCTTCTAGCTTGAGGCCATATCGCCTCCCATAATAGGAAAATGCATCGTGAGAAGTAACGAGTATGCGCTGAGTCTCTGGTATGGTGGCTATTTGCTCTTGGACATAGATGTCAAGATCTTGGAGTTGGGACTTGTAGACATTATAGTTGAACTGGAATGTCTCTGCCTCTTCAGGGATGAGCTCACTGAGAGCTTTTCGGATGTTGTCAGCATAGATCATGGCATTCTGTACGTCCATCCATGCATGTGGATCTGCACTATTGGCATATTCTTCACTGGCGATGGCATTGACACCTTCGGTGACTCGGATCGTCTTTGCCTTAGTGCCTGAGTTGTCAATGAGCTCATTGAGCCATCCCTCAAAGGTGAGTCCATTGACCAAGATGAGCTGAGCATCCGAGGTGAGCTGTACATCAGATGGTGTAGGTTCGTACAAGTGTGGATCCGAGCCAATCGGCACGATCGTAGCGGTCTCAATGTATTCTCCGCCAATCACTTCGAGCATGTCGTGGATCATAGATGCAGAGGCAACGACCAATGGCTTCTCATCCATTTGGGCGAAAGCCCTCAAAGAAACCAATAGACAGAATAATAAAGTATATGAGAGATGTTTCATGATTGTTGTCTTGCTTTGGCGACAAGAAGATTGGAAGCTATGGTACTAGGCATGATGGTCACGCGATCGGCGATGGCAACGCGCACTGAATTGTCAAAGTCCAGCCTCTCGATCAGATCCATTTCGGTGCCTAGGCGAATCTTGTAACTTTCTAACATCAGTAGAAAATCTTTGTCATGGGTTTTTACACCTGTAAGAATGTACCTGCCTTTCGGCAAAATGGAGTTGAGTGCAGCGCGATTGACAAGGCGGTATTTGCCGTTGGCATCTGGAATCGGATCTCCATGAGGATCAAAATGAGGATTCCCTAGGAAGTGAGCAAGTCGATCTGTGAGATCATCGGACTTGATGTGTTCGAGCTGCTCGGCAATATCATGGACATCCGCCCAGTCGTACCCTAGTTTTTCCACAAGAAATACTTCCCAGAGACGATGACTTCTGACCAGTGCAGTGGCAGCTTTGTGACCTTCTGAGGTCAGTTTGACGCCTTTGTAGGGGGCATATTCGAGCATGCCTTTTTGGGACAGCTTCTTGATCATATCCGTCACGGATGCCGCAGATGTATGCAGGCGATCAGCAATCTGATTGGTCTGGACACGGGTAGAAGCATTTTCGGTGAGCATGTAGACACTTTTGATATAGTCTTCCTCGCTCCGACTGTTGTTTTTAGACAAGTCTAAAGATTTGTTTGGGCAAACTTAAATATTTCTCATTGATTGACTTGGTGGCCTCACAAGGCAAGGCCAGTTTCTGGAGCTCAATTGATCCTTGGAGATGTTAGAACTTGGGTAATTACGCTAACTTTGCAGCGCTTTTTGAAGCAAGTAACAAAACCAAAAGAAATACAAAATGGAAAATCTTCATTATTTCATACCTCTCTTCGGGGTGCTTGCACTCCTCTATGCCTTCTGGAAATCGAGCTGGGTTGGCAAGCAAGAAGTTGGCACTGATCGCATGGCAGTCATCGCCAAGAATATTGCAGATGGAGCTATGGCATTTCTCAAAGCAGAGTACAAAGTCCTCTCAATATTCGTCATTGCTGTGGCAATCCTTATGGCAATCAGCGGAAATACAGAAGGATCTTCTCCACTTGTAGCACTCTCATTTGTACTAGGTGCTATTTGTTCGGCACTGGCTGGATTCATCGGGATGAGAGTAGCCACCAAGGCAAATGTGCGTACTACGAATGCTGCTCGTACCGGTCTTGGAAAGGCCTTGGAAGTCGCTTTTGGAGGCGGAGCGGTGATGGGTATGGGTGTTGTCGGTCTAGGTGTATTGGGGCTTGGATCGCTATTCGTCTTTTACAGCAGTCTCGGATGGGATATTAATAAGGTCATTACCGTAGTGACCAGCTTTTCATTTGGTGCATCATCGATTGCACTCTTTGCACGTGTAGGTGGTGGTATCTACACTAAGGCTGCAGATGTGGGAGCAGATCTCGTGGGAAAAGTAGAAGCTGGGATTCCTGAAGACCACCCACTCAATCCTGCTACGATCGCAGATAACGTGGGTGACAATGTCGGTGATGTTGCTGGTATGGGAGCAGATCTCTTTGAGTCGTACGTGGGATCGATCATCTCTACGATGGTTCTTGGTGCAGTGTTCATTAATGTTGCAGGGTTTGAGGACAGTAATAGCTTTGGTGGATTGAATGCAGTGCTGCTTCCCCTCGTGCTAGCAGGACTGGGTATCGTCACTTCTATCATCGGTACATTCTTTGTCAAAGTGAAAGAAGGCGGTGATCCGCAAAAAGCACTCAATCTTGGGGAGTTCATCTCAGCAGGACTGATGCTGGTTTTGACATTTCTCGTGGTCAAGTGGATGCTTCCAGAATCATGGGCACATGAAGGATTCGAGTATACGTCCCTTGGAGTCTTTTTTGCTGTTTTGTTTGGTCTTGCCGCTGGTTTGCTTATTGGCATAGTGACGGAGTTCTATACGGGTACTGGCACCAAGCCTGTCACCTCCATTGTCAATCAATCACTCACGGGTAGTGCGACCAATATCATCGCAGGTCTTGGAGTAGGTATGCAATCAACTGCAATTCCAATTTTGATCCTCGGAGCTGCCATCATCGGTGCTCATCACTTTGCTGGTCTATTTGGTATTGCCATCGCAGCTGTGGGTATGCTTTCAAACACGGGTATCCAGCTAGCAGTAGACGCTTACGGACCGATTGCAGATAACGCTGGTGGTATTGCGGAGATGGCAGAGCTGGAGAAAGATGTACGCAAAAAAACAGATAAGCTAGATGCAGTAGGGAACACGACGGCAGCCATCGGTAAAGGATTTGCCATTGGATCTGCGGCATTGACGACTCTGGCATTATTTGCTGCTTTCATCACAGCATACAATCTTGGAAAGCCAGCAGCTGAGCAGCTTACAGGTATCAATATCATGAATCCTCGTGTCATGGCAGCTCTCCTTGTCGGAGGTATGCTTCCTTTCCTATTTTCAGCGCTCAGTATGAATGCTGTGGGTCGCGCGGCGATGGATATGATCACAGAGGTCAGACGTCAGTTCAAGTCTATTCCTGAGCTCAAGGCCGCACTCAATGCCATGAATAAGAATGAAGGCAAAGAGTTTGATCAGTGGAGTGCTGCGGATCAGGCAGCATTCAACAGTGCTGACGGCAAGGCAGAGTATGACAAGTGTGTTGAAATCTCTACCAAGGCTTCGATCCGAGAGATGATCCTACCTGGACTCATCGCCGTGATCTCTCCTGTCCTTGTAGGTTTTGTCGGTGGAGCAGAAATGCTTGGTGGACTCCTTGCAGGTGTGACAGTGTGTGGTGTGCTCATGGCAATCTTCCAGTCCAATGCTGGTGGAGCTTGGGATAATGCCAAGAAGATGTTTGAAGAAGGTGTTGAGATCCAAGGACAGATGTACTACAAAGGATCTGATGCACACAAGGCGACAGTCGTAGGTGACACGGTAGGAGATCCATTCAAGGATACTTCTGGTCCATCATTGAATATTCTTCTCAAGCTGATGTCTGTTGTGGCACTCGTCATTGCACCATTCATCTAGTCGAATAGAAATAGATAATCATAAAAAGCCCGGAGCACTTAGCTCTGGGCTTTTGTATTTTAGAGCTTCATGCTTACCGTGTTCGACACATCTTGGGGGCGCTTTCGCGCAAATGTGCAGGAAGATCGTCTCGTCGAGCTCAGGATGACGGACGAAGCACTTGCTCCTGCGAGTCATCATGTACACAAGCAAGTTCAGGATCAGCTCCATGCCTATTTTGACGGAAGTCTCAAAGACTTTGATGTGCCCATAGGGCTTAGTTCTGATTCCGAGTTTCAGCTATCGGTGTGGCGCCACTTGCTCACGATTCCTTTTGGGAGAGTGACGAGCTATGGAGCAATCGCTAGGACTCTGGGCAAGCAGGGCGCAGAGCGAGCGGTCGGCACCGCAAATGCGAAGAACCCTATTGCCATCATCGTGCCATGTCATAGGGTAGTGGGAAGCGGTGGGAAACTTGGAGGTTATTTCTATGGGCTTGATATGAAGAGAAGACTCCTTGACTTGGAATCAGCGAGCAGAGGGCCAGATCTTTTTAGTTTTTCCTGAAGTCAGCCATGAGCCGGAAGCGTGGGATCTGGACTAGAAAATCCTCCTGCGTAAGCACATTGACCATGCGATAGTACCCGCTCATGTAGCCTAGATCTGTGGTAAGAGGACACCAAGACATGTACTCATGATAGTCATTGCTCTTGATGATAGGTTGCTCTCCGATGACACCTTCTCCATCCACCACTTTGAGTTGTGAGGAGGAATCCCAGATATCCCAGTGTCTCTCTAGGAGTTGCACATCAAAAGGGTTGAGATTGGTGATTTTGATGCGATAGGCATGTACGTATTTGCACTGCTCTACATTGCTATGCACAGCCTGGTAAAAAGCCTCTACAGAGATCTCAATGCCATTCGTAATTGCTACGTCCATACTTCTTCAGTATAGACTTAATCATCTATCAAATGGTTTGGTTCATCTGAAGAGGCTACAACTGTGGCTAGCTGAGATGCTGATGGAAATTTTTGCGCAGTATTTTCTCTGCCTGCTTGAGGGCACGAGGAAGATCGTCATTGATGAGGACCAGATCAAATTCGTCCAGTCGCTCGAGCTCTTGTTTTGCTCGCCGCAGTCGTTTTTGGATAGAGGCTTCGGTCTCCGTACCGCGGTTTCTTAGACGACTTTCTAGTTCACTAAGGCTAGGCGGTGCTATATACACGCAGAGTGCTTGATCCTTGTATTGACGCTTGATATTGGCTGCACCATTGACTTCAATATCAAAGACGGCTACTGCATCAGCATCTATGATCTTTTGGACTTCTGATTTGAGGGTACCATAGTACTGGTCGGTATAGACCTCTTCCCATTCGACGAATTCTTGACTGTTCACTTTCCCATGAAATTCTTCTTGTGTGAGAAAGTGATAGTCTTTGCCATTGACCTCATTCGGCCTGGCATCACGTGTGGTCGCAGATACCGAAAACTTAAGAAAGTCAAAGATGCTTGTCAGATGTCTTACGACAGTGGTTTTACCACTGCCACTTGGAGCGGTCACTACCAAGAGCTGAGGGCTTGTATGTGGATCTTTGCTCACAGGATATTGGCGAGTTGTTCTTTGATCTTTTCTAGCTCATCTTTCATATTGACCACGACTTTCTGCACAGGGGCATCCTGCGCTTTGGATCCCATAGTATTGATCTCTCTCCCTATCTCCTGCGAGATGAAATTGAGCTTCCGTCCCTTAGTCTCGTCTTGATTGTGAAGGACTTGCTCAAAGTAGTCACAGTGTTGATCTAGTCTTTGGCTTTCTTCTGAGTAGTCAATCTTCTCGATGTAGTAGATGAGTTCTTGCTCAAGACGATTTTGATCGACTGTGAGCTCGTTGCCAAGAGACTTGAGATTTTTGTGAATGCGTGATCGTATTTTTTCGATACGATGCGGGTCTAGTTTGTCAGCCTCTAGCTTGAGTTCTTTGATTTTCTTGATCTGCCCATCTAGAAAGTGGTAGGTGGCCTCGCCTTCCGTCTTTCTATACTCTTGAAGGAGCTCAAGAGCTTGCCGTGTGCTTCCGAGCAGAGACTCTCTGAGACGATCATCTAGCTGAAGCTGAGTAGCTGAATAGATGTTGGGCAATCTGACCAGTGATGTGATCGGATCTGAAAAGTTGATGCCTCGACTCTTGGCAAACTCTTGGAGCTGAGTATGGTAGTCTTGAAGCATCTTATGATTTAGAGAATAGTGCTCTTCTGTGCTTGCTCCTTCGAGGGAAATGGAAAAGTCCACTTTTCCCCTGACAGTAGTCTGCTGGATAAGTTTTCTGATCTCAGGCTCGAGCTCTCGGAAGCTGCTAGGCAATTTTATTCTGATATCAGGCGTACGACTATTGAGTGTCTTGACCTCTGTGAGGTATTGAAGTTGATCAATGCTTGTGCGACACAAGCCATATCCGGTCATTGAATAGAGCATATAGTGGCTTTGAAAGCGCGAAGATATGACCACGGCCGATTACCTGTGAATATGGGCTCTGAATGAGCTCTAAATGCTTGATTCACAATTATTTCGCAAAATATTTTCAAGTATGACAAAATTGTCGATCTTTGCGCTCCAAATTTTTATAACTGGCTTAAAACCAAGGATGTATGAGAAAAGCTGATCTTGTAGCTTCTATATCTGAGAAGACTGGTGTTCCGAAGGTGGATGTTCTGGTAGCACTAGAGATGTTCTTCAAAGAAGTGAAAGGCTCATTGTCCGAAGGTGAAAATGTTTACATCAGGGGATTTGGATCATTTGTGATCAAGAAAAGAGCCAAGAAAATCGGTAGACACATCAAGCAAAATGTAGCTATCGAGATTCCAGAGCACTACATACCAGTATTCAAGCCAGCCAAAGTATTCGTCGAGCAGGTAAAGACTAACGTCAAGTCAATGCCTGAGGAATAATCATGAAAGGTCCACTCTATCTTCTCCTCGCGTGCATGGCTTTATTTGCCTTGTTTTATTGGGGATTTGACAGGGTGCCACAGGATATCAAGCAAGCCGAAAAGTCGCGCTCGCTCAACTTTGAAACATTTGACATTCAAGGACTCGTGCAAGAATCTTTGCAAGCATTGCCTCCAGAGACGAGGTCATATGCGATTTCGGCGCAAGCTGCGATCAAAGCAGAAAAAGATACCCTTCGTGCGATCAGCATGATGAAGGATCTAAGCGGATTCTGGTATCAGCAAGGTGTGCGAGGATTAGCAGCTCACTATGCAGAGGAGATCGCAAAGGTTCAAGATGATGCTGCCAGCTGGAGTATAGCAGGTACGAGCTATGTGCTGTGCGCTCAAGTAGAGGACTCTGAGCTTGGTGAGCACTGCCGAGATCAAGCGGCCCGCGCCTTTGAAAATGCTATATCGATAGAGCCGGAGAATGTGGATCACAGAATCAATCTTGCTCTGAGCTATGTCTACAAGCCACTGGAGGCACAGCCTATGAAAGGCATCCTCATGCTGGTAGATCTCAATAAGCAATATCCTGACAATGTGCCAGTGCTAGTCCAACTTGCACGACTTGCTATCCAGACATCTCAGTGGGAAAAAGCTGAAGAAAGACTGGGTCAAGCCATCATTCTGGAACCAAAAAACCTCAAAGCGACTTGTATGTTGCCAGAGGTCTATGCAGCTCTGGGAAAGACAGAGCTCATGGAAGAGTATAAATTAAAATGTAAATCCTTCTCGGAGGAATTAAAATAGTAAACTATGCCTTGCGGTAAGAAAAGAAAGAGACATAAGATCTCTACACACAAAAGAAAGAAGCGTCTCAGAAAAAACAGACACAAGAAGAAGAAGTAATCTTCTATAGGTCACACATGATCTAGTGTGATCATACATGAGATCTTGAGCCTCTTGAGCCTCTTCAAGAGTGCTCGCCTGTATTCATCGTACGCTTCGTGAACAAAGAGCTGGTCATACATCAAGCTAAGAACTCAGTGAGTCTTGCACTCCTCGAGGATGGTAAGCTTATGGAGCTACACGAGCAAAAGCTCGATGATCAGTTTCAGGTAGGCGATATATACTTAGGTACCGTCAAGCGTATGTCGCCAGGACTCAATGCCGCATTCGTGAATATTGGACACCCCAAGGATGCGTTCCTTCACTACACAGATCTCAGCCCCAAGCTCAAGTCTGTAGCCGCTTATACCAAGATGGCTATGCAAGGCCAACAAAAGGCTCCAGGCCTAGAAGGGTTTAGAATCTTGCCTGACATCGATAAAAAAGGAAAGATCGACCAAGTCCTTAAGAAAAAGCAACACATCCTCGTACAGGTACTCAAGGAGCCAATCAGTACCAAAGGGCCTCGCCTCACCTGTGAGATTACCATCCCTGGCCACAATCTTGTTTTGCTGCCCTTCACAGAGATCATTACAGTCAGCAAGAAAGTTACAGAATCAGAAGAGCGCAACCGGCTCAAAAAACTCATAGAGAGTATCAGACCATCCAACTTTGGGGTGATCATACGTACGGCTGCCAAAGGGAAGAAGGTAGCAGAGCTGCATGAAGAACTGCTAGGTCTCCAAGAAAAGTGGGAGCAGCTTAAGCGCAATATAAAGTCCGCTGATGTCCCGTCCAGAGTCCTCACGGAGATCGACAGGACCAATAGCTTTCTCAGAGATGCTGTATCAGGCAGCTTCAATAAGATCATTGTCAATGACAAGGACCTTTACCAGAATCTTGACGCCTATGTGAAGAAGATTTCTGGGGGAAATTCCAAAAATGTCTCGCACTACACCGGCAAGAAGCACATCTTCGAACAACACGATGTGAAGAGACAGATCAAGGCAGCATTTACCAAGACGCCGACGATGGGCAGTGGAGCTTATCTCGTCATCGAGGCAACTGAAGCTATGCATGTCATCGATGTCAATAGCGGCCCAAAGACAAAACGCTCCGATCAAGAAGAGGCTGCTATCACTGTCAATCTTGAGGCAGCAGAAGAAATCGCGAGACAGCTCCGACTGAGAGATCTTGGTGGTCTGATTATCATCGATTTCATCGATATGCGCAATCGGGACAACAAGCAGAAGCTCTACACTTCCATGAAGAAATTTATGGAGGGAGATCGTGCCCAGCATACCATATTGCAGTTGAGCCGATTTGGACTCATGCAGATCACAAGACAGCGAGTCAAGCCTGAGATTCAGATCAATACAGCAGAACTCTGTTCGGCCTGCAATGGCACGGGCAAAGTCGCTCCGAGTATTTTAATCGCTGACGAGATCGAAAAAAATCTAGAGCATCTTATCGAAAACACTAGTCTCAACAAGTTCAGACTGGTGGTGCATCCATACGTCAAGGCTTATCTGACCAAGGGCATCTGGAACAAACCACGTCAATGGTATTTTAAGCTCGGCAAGCGTGTCAAGGTCCAAGAAAATGCCGACTTCCCATTCAACAACTTCAAGTTTTATGATGACATGGATGATGAGATCCATGTGTAGCTTATCAGCTGATCAACTCGCACTCATATGACTATCCTATTTGCTATCCAAGACTGGGGACTTGGACATGCTACTAGGAGCTCAGCCATCATCACCCGATTACAAGAGAGAGGACATCAGCTTACTCTATACTCCAGTGGGCTAGCACTCAGCTATTTGCAGACGCAGCACCCTGATCTGACTTGGCTTGATGCACCTCATATTGATTTTCGATATGATGGCTCTCCTTGGAGTAGTCGTGTGAGGATTGCTTGGCAGCTCTACGACCAGTATCGTCGAGATCGTCAAGCCTTTTCTGCACTTTCAGGTGACTATGACTATATCATTTCGGATGCACGTCCAGGCATTTGTGGCTTTCGCCAAAATGTACGTCAGACATCTGTTTTCATTAATCACCAGTGGAATACATCAATTTACGGTCTACATGGTCAGATCTTGCAGACAATGACACGGGCTTTGACCCGAGGCTATGATCATATTTGGATACCTGATACCTCTGATCGCCTTGCCAGTGGAGAACTATCCTACCTTTCTGACTCTAGAGCGACCTACGTAGGATTGCTCAGCAGCCTGGAGCCATTGGAGTCATCATATGATATCGATCTACTTATGGTTCTATCGGGTCCTGAACCTCATAGGACTGAATTGGAAGAAATATTGATCGACCTAGTCACTTTCTCAGATACTGCTCGCAAAATCGTCCTCGTGAGGGGCACTCAATTGACCATGTCAGCTGCTAAGAGCATACCTGAGCAGTTAGAAATCATTGACTTTCTCGGGTCGGGAGATCTCAGTGCGCTAATGTCTCGCTCTCGGCACATCGTTTGTCGCTCTGGGTACTCTAGTATCATGGACTTGATGGCACTAGGCCAGCATGCTTTGTTGATTCCCACACCTGATCAGCCAGAGCAAGAATATCTCGCATCATACCATGAACGTTCAAAGCGCTTTGCAACAAGTCTTCAGAGAGAACTGCAGAAGGCAGATATACTCGATCTTATGCAGGATTCATCAGTTTTTGATCCTCTAGAGACCTCGTGGCTCCTGGATCAGGCATTGTCAGAGATAGGATTATGATCAACGCCCATTGCACTTATTCAGTGCGTATTTGAACTCGAGGCTGCAAAAGTCCTTGACGCACTCAGCCGCCTTGTCAATCATCTCATCGACGACAGGTCGCTCCTCTGTTGACCATCGTCCAAGGACAAAATCAACCTGCTGCCCTTTGCCAAATTTGCTGCCGATTCCTAGTCTCAGTCTTGGATAATTGGTCGTGCCTAGCTTGGATTGGATATCCTTGAGACCATTGTGTCCACCATCTGATCCTTTTGCGCGCAAGCGCCTCACTCCAAGCTCCAGATTGAGATCATCCACAATGATCATAAAGTGAGTAGAGGGGACATTATGCTTTTGAGACCAGTATCTGACAGCTTTTCCACTCAGATTCATGTATGTATTCGGCTTGAGGAGATAGATCTTACGGCCCTTGTGCTTGATTTCTGTGATTTCACCCAGTTGGACTGTTTCCCATTCGGCTCCTTTCTCGGCTGCGAGCTTGTCCAGTACATCAAAGCCAATATTGTGTCGTGTGCCGTCATACTTGGCACCGATATTCCCCAAGCCAACAATCAAGTATTTCATAGGATCAAAAGCATATTTCGCATCACGATCTGCGCTAGATCTCAACCAGTCGAATATTCTTCGGAGTGACACTTGCGATCGGTTACTTTTGTTATTGAAGCCGCAAATCTAAGACCATGTATTACAATCTTCAGGAAGACGAAGTTCACCCATATCAGCGACACTACATCTCTCTTGTCCAAGAGGCTCATCCCATAGTACATCTTGAGCATCAGTCGGAATCAGAGTATCTCATGCTACAGAATTTGACAGCGGAGCAGTGGTCCTATCGCTATGCTGAAGGAAAATGGACGATCGGCGAGGTCTATCTCCATGTCTTGGATACAGAGAGGATCATGATGAGCAGAGCACTATGGGTTGCACGCGGTTCTACGCTTGAGCAGCCGGGTTTTGATCAGGATGCATTTGCTGTCTATGCAGATGCCAGTCGATATAGCCCAGAGAGCTTTCTTATCGAGTACAGTGCGCAGAGAAGGTCTACAATGAGCTTTTTTCAACATCTGACCGATGAGGAGCTGCTCCGCAAGGCTGTGATAAGTGGAGCACCGATGAGCGTACGCACATTGATGTATGTGATTGCAGGCCATACCACACATCACTATCAAGTCCTCAATGAAAAGTACTTGTGAGACTACCCTCTTGGTCAGACTCCAAGTCCTTTGTGCGATGCCTGAGTAAAAAGCGCTTGCACAACTACTACTTGCTCAGACGATCTTATCAAAAAGCTAGGTCTGGAGCAGTCCCCGAGATCTCAGGTTTTCCGTTGGCTATATCGGTGGAGCCTACGACAGCATGTAATCTGCGATGTCCAGAATGTCCTTCTGGACTCAGATCTTTTTCTAGGCCTACAGGCAATGCCGATCTCAAGATGTACCAAGAGCTGCTTGATCAGATTGGAGATCGACTTCTATATCTCACACTTTACTTCCAGGGAGAGCCATTGATACACCCTCAGTTTTGCGATCTTGTTAGGCTTGCAGCGGATAAGAAGATTTACACCATCAGTTCGACCAATGGACATTTCCTTTCGGAGAGAATCTGTGTTGACATTTGTAAATCTGGTCTATCAAGACTGATCATCTCTCTTGATGGTGCTACGCAGGAGAGCTATGAACAGTACAGGATCGGTGGTCTGCTGTCCAAGGTAATTGACGGGACACGCCTCCTAGCTGAAACAAAAAAAAGGCTTGGGCGAGGACCACATATCGTCGTGCAGACAATTGCCTTTCGGCAAAATGAGTCAGAACTAGAGGAAATCTCCAAGCTTGCAAAAGATATGGGAGCAGATGAGTGGATCATCAAGACGGCTCAGGTCTATGGCGGACCGGAATCTACCGAGCGCTTACCTCACAGTGATCAACTCCGACGCTATCATGTAGATGGAGATAAGCGACAGATAATCAGCGACTTGGAAAATGCATGCTGGCGTATGTGGCATAGCGCCGTCATCACCTGGGATGGCAAAGTCGTACCTTGCTGCTTTGACAAGGATGCTACCCACGTCCTTGGGGACATCGCCGAAGAGCCATTTGTTAAAATATGGCATGGAAATCGATATAGATCTATGCGAGCTCAGATCTTCAATGATCGGAAATCAATAGACATCTGTGCCAATTGCTCCGAAGGTTGCAAGGTGTGGATAGAACCATCTAGAGTGATTTAGGGTTAATTCATTGATTTCGAGTACTTTTAGAGGCCTTTCGCCGAGGAATCCTGAGCACATATTGTTTTTTAACGTACAGAATTTTGATGTTCATATGAGCAAACGAACAATCTTCAACGGTCGGTTGGAATTTAAAAACTCTAAGAGTTTTGAGAGAGTGAAAGGCCTCTACGAACAGAGAATCGAGACTTTTTACAAGGATGATATTCTCTTTCGTATGGATCAGATCACCGAAGAAGAAAACTGTGCGATAACCATCCCGAAGCATGTCGGTCAAGGCACCGAAAAAAGCTGGAAAAATACTGTGCAGCTTCTAGAGTATATCTCTCAGTATGCGATTTCAGGCAAAGTTCAGGCATGGATGACCGAAAATGGTCAGGTCTTGCTGAGCAGCGACATCGAGCCAGAAGGTGATAAGGCTGCAATCATCAACTACAGAAAAGGAGTAGAGCTGCACCAAGAGGGAAAAGCAGATGAGGCCATAGAAGCATTTGACAAAGCGCTAAACACTTTTGAGAAGCACAGTCTGGCACTTGAGAAGCGTGCATATGCCAAGCTCATGAACCAGGATATCGATGGTGCCTGCAAGGACTTCTGTCAGAGTATCGAACACTATCCTCAAAATCCCGAAGCTTACCTTGGGCGTGCAAGGGTATGGATAGAAAAAGCTGAGTACGAAAAGGCCAAGGAGGATCTTACTCAGACGCTCAAGTATGCAGTACCGATGCAGCCTGTATTCTGGAAAGCTCGTAGACTCAAAGCCAAAGCACATCTCAATCTGCAAGAATGGGATAAGGCCATTTTTGAGTTGAAGTTCTTCTCTAAGAGAACCTATCTCCCAGAGGATCCCAACTACCAGTGGAAACGAGCGAGTCTAGTGCAATATGGTTGTCTCTTGTGGAAAGAAGGAGACATGGACGCTGCTACCGCTCAGCTTCAAGAAGCGCTGAGGTACAATAGTGCTACTGGTATCAGTGATCAAGAGATACAGGATGCGCTATCTGATCTTAAGGCAGAGACCGAGTACGATCATTCTCGGTTCCGCCTATTGATATAGTCGCACAAAAGATCTTCGTCTTGTGAGATGCCTCTGGCTGACCCTATTTGTGATTCTGATAGCCTTTTGTGCCTGTAAGACTACGGCACCAGCTACCGATATCAATCCCTCCAGCCTTCCCAAGAAATCTGCAATGCTCAAAAAGCAGGCGGACGAGGATGCGGGCATAGGAAGATATACGGCTGCACTGGACGTCTACGCTAGACTTATCAAAAAACATCCAAAAAATTCTGAGCTTCTACTGGGCAGAGCCGAAGTCTATGCTGATATGCTCGACTGGCCTAGTCGACTGTCAGACCTGCAACAGGTCTATGATATGGGACCTGCAGCGAGATCACCAGGCTTGCTTCTCGAGATAGGCAAGACCTACTATGAACTTGACGAACTTGAGCTTGCTAGGACCAGACTAGAGGAATATCTGGCCACGGATACAAGAGCGCAGAGAAGCCGTGCTACGGCTGAAAAACTGCTTTCCAATATTGACTTCCTACAAAACAAAGCCAGTAATCATAATCAAGTAAAGCTGACATCATTGGGAGAGAATGTCAATACAGCAGAGCTTGAGTATCTACCTAGCATCAATGCAGAGGAGGATATGCTGGTCTTCACGCGCAGATCCCAAGGACAAGAAGATCTTTATCTCAGTCGCAAGCAAGCAGATGGTACATGGGGCATCGCACTTCCTCTCAGTGATATCAATACCGCAGAGAACGAATCTGGACACTGCCTCAGTGCAGATGGGAAGACCATCATATTTACAAAGTGTGATCAAGAGACTTCATACGGGAGTTGTGATCTGTACATCACCGAGCTGAGAACCGATGGCTGGTCGGTACCGATGAATCTTGGTTCTACGATCAATACGCAGGCCTGGGAAGGTCAACCGAGTCTCAGTGCAAATGGAAAGTTTCTCATTTTTTCAAGTAGTAGAGCTGGTGGTCAGGGTGGTAGAGATCTTTGGATTTCTAAGCGTCTCGATGTGGATCAGTGGACAGCCCCTGTCAATCTTGGCTCTGAGGTCAATGGCGTCGGCAACGAAGGGACACCATTTCTCCATCCTGATGGTCTGAGCTTGTATTTCAGAGCTGATGGCAGATCCGGCTACGGTGGATATGATCTATACATGACGCGATTAGGTCAAGAGGGGTGGTCTGAGGCTATCAATCTTGGTAGTCCCATCAATACCAAGCGCGATGAAGGATCGCTCATCGTCAACCTTCGGGGAGATCGCGCATATTTTGCTTCTGAGCGTCTCAAGGCAGATGCCGTCAATGCAAGAGGAGATATAGACTTATTCAGTTTTGAGATGCCCGCTGTGATCAGGCCACAGTCTGTGACGTTCGTCAAATTGCTAGTCCTAGACCGTAAGACTCGAGAGTTGATCGATGCAGCCGTCGACTTGCACGCCTATGCTGATCGCGATGCTTTTTTGAGCACGCGCACTGGTCTCGACGGAGAGATATTGGTCTGCCTTCCTCTCGGCGATGACTATGCTATGAGTATCTCTGCCGAGGGATATCGCGACTATTCCAGAGCATTCAGCTTAGCGGAGGTCAGAGAAGAATCAGATGCATACATTCTGACCGTAGAGCTCGAGGAGTACGACGATATACTCATCGAGCCAGATCCGATTATCCTTGAAAACGTGCGGTTTCGCTCTGGTAGCACAGATCTGCTCGAGGCCTCTTTCCTTGAGCTCGATGGTGTCGTACGCCTCATGGAAGCACGAGATGACATCCGTATCGAAATCCTCGGCCATACAGATGATGTCGGCGATGACCAAGACAACCTCCTTCTCTCTCAGAATCGTGCTCAGTCGGTAGCAGACTATCTCATCTCTCGTGGCATCTCATCTTCCAGACTCAGTGCTATCGGATACGGAGAGAGTCGTCCGATAGCAGAAAATACCACTGAGGAAGGACGAGCGCAAAATCGTCGTGTAGAGTTTCGTGTCCTTGACTAGTGTGCTCAGTACCTTTGCGGGCTCTCATAATGATAATCGCATAGTACGTGGCCAAGAGAAAGCCTAAGACAGTAGATAAGCTCCGGATCGTAGATATAGGACACAAGGGAATGAGTATCGCCAAAGATGCTGATGGTCAGGTGTATCTGCTCAAAGGTGGTGTGCCAGGTGATGTCGTAACTGCCACCATTAGGCGCAAGAAAAAAGGAATGCCATTCGGTGATGTGGCAGAAATCACTACGCCGTCTCCTGATCGTGTCCAAGCAGTTTGTCAGCACTTTGAGGACTGTGGTGGATGTAAATGGCAGGACCTATCTTATACTAGGCAGACAGAGCTCAAAGAGCGACAGGTCCATGACGCTATCCAGCGCATTGCCAAGATCACAGAGTATGATGCTCGTCCTGTGATGGCATGTGAACAGGCATACGGCTATAGAAATAAGTTAGAATTCACCTTCAGCCCCAAAAGGTGGCTGACAGAACACGAAGTGCAGTCAGGTGCTGAGTTTCCTGATCGAAGAGCACTGGGATTTCACATGGCAGGTGCATTTGACAAGATCTTACCGATCACAGAATGCCATCATATGCCCTCAGTGCACAATGATATTCGCAATCGCTGCTTATATCTCGCCAAGGAGCTCAATATCAGCTTCTACGACGTGAAGTCGCATATCGGAATTTTGCGCAATCTCATGATCCGCTACACTACTTTGGAGGAGATCATGGTCGTATTGATCATCTCTGCGGATATTCCTGAGGTGCTAGATCGACTTCTCAAGCCTTTGATCCAAGAGTTTCCCCAGGTCACGAGCTGGCAGTATATCGTGAATGACAAGCTCAATGATAGTCTCCATGGCCTCCAAGCCAAGGAGTATTTTGGCGAAAGCCATATCCGAGAAAAGCTCGGAAATAAGGAGTACCTCATATCTGCAAGATCATTTTTTCAGACCAATAGTAGACAAGCAGAGAAGCTCTACACACAAGTAAGGGACTATGCCGAGCTTACCGGATCTGAGGTGGTCTATGACTTATACTGTGGCACGGGCAGTATCGGAATATTCTTAGCGGATGCCTGCGCCAAGATGGTTGGCATCGAAGAGATACCAGAAGCGATCTTGGACGCACGACAAAATGCCAAGCTGAATCAACTTGTACATTGCCACTTTGAAGTCGGAGATGTTCAGCAAGTCGTCAACGAAGCATTTGTGCGAAAGCACGGGACTCCTGATGTGCTCATTACAGATCCACCAAGAGCTGGTATGCACGCAGATGTGGTCGATTTTATCAAGCACATCGGTGCCAAGCGTATTGTGTATGTAAGCTGCAATCCTGCCACAATGGCTCGAGATCTCGCACTCATGAGCGATCGATATCGTCTGATTTCTTGTACGCCAGTAGATATGTTTCCTCAGACAAGTCATGTCGAAGCCGTATGTCAACTTGAGCACATTCAATGAGCAAACTATCCAAATATCTACAGCTAGAGCGGGAGCTCAAGACCTATAGAGAGATACTCGACAAAGCCTCCAGAGCTATGCGAGATAATGATGTGAGCGAGTATCCCATCTTCGTGGCGCACAAACAAGAGATCGAGCTTGGTATCAAGCTTATCGAAGCTCGAGAGGGCAAATACATCTGGTCGATCAACATATCCAGTCTCGAGGAATTTGTCGCTAAGAGCGTCATCTTGCCTGAGAAGATCGAGCAGTTTCGTGAGGTGTACAAAGATCCAGACGCTCAGTTGTGTATTTTTGTCTTGAGTGAATTGGGAGCCTCCTTTGTGTACATCCCTATCTAAGTCTATCGAAACCTAACACCTAATCGAACGATGAAAGGAATAATCCTCGCAGGAGGTCTCGGCACGAGACTCTATCCTCTTACGCTGGCCGTGAGTAAGCAGCTGATGCCAGTCTACGACAAGCCTATGATCTACTATCCACTGTCCACACTGATGAGTGCTGGAATCAGGGATGTTTGTATCATTTCGACACCGCAAGATCTGCCAAATTTTGAAAAGCTACTCGGAGATGGATCTGAGATCGGTTGCAATTTCAGCTACGTACCACAATATGAGCCTAATGGACTTGCGCAAGCATTTGTGCTCGGTGAGGACTTCATCGATGGAGACAGTGCGGCTTTGATACTAGGTGATAATATATTTTATGGTGCTGGTCTTGAACAGACTATGCAAGCTGCCAACAATCCGGATGGAGGAGTCGTCTTTGCCTATCCTGTAGCAGATCCAGAGCGATACGGAGTCGTAGAGTTTGACGCAAATCATAGAGCCATATCCATCGAAGAAAAACCAGCTAAGCCCAAGTCTAACTACGCCGTACCTGGACTCTACTTTTATGACAATACGGTCGTGGATGTTGCCAAAAATCTCAAGCCAAGTCCTCGAGGTGAGTATGAAATCACGGATGTCAACAAGCACTATTTGGAATCCGGCAAGCTACAAGTCGGAGTATTAGGTCGTGGAGTGGCTTGGCTCGATACGGGGACACATACGTCTCTGCTCCAGGCCGGACAGTTCATCCAGGTGATTGAAGAGCGACAGGGCCTCAAGATCGGATGTATAGAGGAGATTGCATATCAGATGGGATTCATCGATGCAGAGGGGCTTGAGCGCAGAGCGCAGAAGTTCATGAAGAGCGGTTATGGAGAGTATTTGATGGGCCTACTCAGTCTATAGAAGACTCAGTGCTTTGAGCCTTTCGGCCAAATGTTCTGGTCCTTGAAAATGTATGGTCTGAAATCCTAGTGCCTGTGCCGCCTCAATATTTCTGAGATTATCATCTATAAATAGGCACTCAGAAGCCTTGAGGTCATAGCGCTCGAGAAGGATGTCATAAATCTTCTGGTGGGGTTTGCGTGTCATTTCCTCTCCAGAAACCACGATACCCTTGAACCACTGGAGGAATTCAAATCGCTCTTGAGCTATTGGAAAGGTCTCTGCGCTCCAGTTGGTCAATGCATAGAGTTCGTATTTACCCTCTTGCCTACATTTTGATAAGATATCGACAGTGCCTTGGATGGGACCTGAGAGCATCTCTTCCCATCGACTATAGTAAGCCTCGATCAGCTCTGACTGATCAGGATAACGTGTACAGAGGAGTGAGGTGGCTTCCGCCAAAGGCCTCCCTGCGTCCTGTTCTTCATTCCAGTCCATGGTGCATATTTCTGCCAGAAATAGTTCTGTCTCATCTTCAGACAGTAGTTTGTGGTACAGATAGCGGGGGTTCCAGTCAATCAGAACTGCGCCTAGATCCCAAATCAAGTTTTTCATATTCGTTACATTTGTTAACTACCTCACGGCGTACATGGGAAATAGCGACAAAGATGAGACTCTCTGGGAATTGGTCTATACTTCGGTAGAGTCCAGGGAGATGACATTGACTGATCTCAAAGATATACTGAACGTGGCTCGAGAATATAATCCAAAGCATCAGCTCACCGGTTGTTTGATCTATCAGAAACAGCAGTTTCTCCAGCTGCTTGAAGGTCCACGGTACGAAGTGATGGAGATGTTGGATCGAATCTCCACGGACAATAGACACCAAAAAATCAAGATCATCTGGGAGTCTGCTATCGACACTCGATCATTTTCAGAGTGGAGCATGTATGGTGCTACCAGTTTCAGTCAGGTACCTAGACCTCTAGAGGATGACATCCAGACAGGACTATTTGACTTAGACAAGCTGATCCAATCAGGGAAGTCAATGAACACTGGACGCGAAATCTTCGCTGAGATCAAGGGACTCATAGAAGAGGAAAAAGCCTAGTCACTCAGACAACTCTTCTTACGTATCCCGCGTTACCTCATCTTTGTGGCACAGCTGTGGAGAGAAGACAAGAGGACAAAGCAATAGATCAACTTCGTATATCTCGTGTGATCCTACCGATCATCATGGGACTGCTGGTTGTAGGATATTTGCTCGTCAGACAGTTTGATCTCGAGGAATTTCGAGCCATACACTGGAATTGGAGATTGGTCAGTTTTTGTGGAGCTGCTGTCTTGATTTTTCTGCTTCGGCATCTGGCCTACAGCTACCGACTTCATCTCTTGTCAGAGCGCTTCTTCTCATTTCGCAAGAGTATGAAGCTCATTGTGATCTGGGAGTTTTCAAGTGCTGTGTCACCTTCATCGGTAGGTGGAGCGCTGGTCGCACTATTTGCCTTGAGCAAGGAAAACTATCCAGGAGGTAAGACGGCCGCTCTCGTGGTCTATACCATCGTACAGGATACGATCTTCTTTTTGGTTTCCTTGCCACTTCTGTTCTTCTTGATTGGTCCCATGATCATCAGACCGGGTATCACAGACTTTGCCTCCATGGATCAATATGGCCTATGGTTTCTGATCAGCTACACGATCATGATCGTCTACGGTGGTACTTTGAGTTATGGACTTTTTGTAAGCCCACATAGATTCAAGCAGTTCCTCGCATGGTTGACCAAGTTCTCTTGGACCAGGCGCTTTCGCGCAAAAGCGGTGGAGATTGGTAGGGACATAGTCACTGCTAGCAATGAGTATCGCAGCAAGCCTTGGAGCCTTCACCTCAAGAGCTTCTTAGCCACTATGGTGGCTTGGTCCACTCGATTTTTAACAGTGGCTCTTCTGATCTTCGGATTTGTGGAGGACCTAGACTTCAGCGGCTACAATTTGGCATTCTTGTATGGTAGATTGCAAGCCATGTTTAGCATCATTTTATTCATACCTACGCCGGGCGGGGCAGGAGTTGTAGAGTATTTGTTTGGTGGATTTTTGAGTGATTTTGTGCCTTCTGGAATCGCGCCGATCGTAGCGGGGATTTGGCGACTCTTGACCTACTACTCCTACTTGCTATTGGGTGTGCTGATCATACCTGGATGGTTGAGGAAGGTCATGCGCAGGGGTTAATTTAGGCAGAGGCTGCCAATAGTATGGCAAGAGCTTCTGAAGGCTGATCTTGAGCCAAAAGAGCCTTGGCCTTACTATGCGACTCTTCAGTACCTAGAGGCTCTGCTAGTCGAGCAGGAGCTGGAAGATCATGCAGACTAGCCATCTGCGCCAGTTCATTACCCGTGAGGGTCTCACTCTGCAAGGCGTGCTGAGGTAGGGCGTCAAAGCCGATGGACATCTTGGTTACTGGTTGAAAGAGAGTAGATACAGCTTCTCCACTAGCCCGTACGTAGTAACTACGGCCCATTCGTCCCATGAGATCAATCTTGTGAGGATCGATGCGATTACGATCATCAATGACGTCTTTGGCGATGTGCATCTTGACCACATGACATATGATGAGATGTCCGGCTCCTCCCTGATCTCCTAGTGTTATGATTTCTTTTACCTTGCACTCCATCTGGACAGGAGACTCTTTGACCCGATGTGGCCTTACCAGGTCAGAAGCTATGGGTGTCAATCCAGCCTTGGTAAATTCACTAATTTCTGAAGGAAATTCGATAGCGGCTATTGACATCTGTCTTACGATCGCATGATTGACCACATTGATGACGACCTCTTTGGTCGACTCGATATTGGCTAAGGTGTCCTTGGTAGTGTTGTCAAGGACACGCCGATTTGAAGAGAACACAAGGATGGGAGGATTGCTGCTAAAAGCATTGAAGAAACTGTACGGTGCCAGATTAGGATTACCATCTTTGTCTACAGTGCTGGCAAAGGCAATTGGTCGAGGTGCCACAGATGCAAGGAGAAACTGGTGCAAATCTCGTGTGGCGATCTCGCCGGGTATGATGTCGAGCATTTCCATAAGACAATTGACTTGGTTTGTGATTTCTCCATAAAACTAAGAGAATCGTCTCTGCGTTTTGAGCCATGAATAATTCAAAGATTTGAAAATGAAAAAGTTAGCCATCCCTCTCGTTACCCTCATTGCCCTAGGGGTATATTTCGGAGTACTGCACAGACCACAGCCGGGAGAGGGTGCAGCACCGGACTTTAGCATCGAACTTCGAGATGGCTCTTTGGCCTCATTGAGTGATCTCCAAGGGAAGTATGTACTTCTTGACTTTTGGGCCAGCTGGTGTGGGCCATGTCTCAAAGACATCCCAAAGGTCAAGAAGCTTCAAGCAGATTTTGGCGGAAGCCAGACAAGTAGTAGTCCTGGATTTGAGGTCTTCTCCATCGCTCTTGAGAAAGATGGTAAAAGGTGGGAAAAAGCCCTAGACCGTTACGATATGCAGTGGAAGTACAATGCCCTCGATGAGAGCAAATTTGTCCGATTGTCCAAGATGGCCTCTCTATATGGCGTCACAGATATTCCAGCGACTTTTCTCATAAATCCAGAAGGCAAGATCCTTGGAGTCAATCTTCCAGATGCGGATATACGGAAGATTTTGAAAGAAGGAATCAAATGAGCCTGACAAAATGTCGGAACTTTGAGGGTGGCAAAATAATTGACACAGATAAGATCCAACCAATCACAATAGTGTAAAATGGGCAAAGAAGAAGAGCTCGTAGAAGTCGAGGAAAATAGCAAGAAGGCTATGAAAAAGTCTCGCAAAACGAAATGGGAAAAGAAATGTGTAGAACTCGAGCAAGAACTGGAAGAGCAGAAAGATAAATATCTCCGACTCTATGCGGAGTTTGACAATTTCAAGAAGCGGTCTGTCAAGGAAAAGATGGATTTTTTGAAGAATGCATCAATGGATACGCTCAAGTCGATCTTGCCAGTACTTGATGACTTTGATCGGGCCAAGCAGAGTGTGGATAGTGAAGACAATGATGAAACATGGCCGGATGGCGTTGTGCTCGTGTACTCCAAGCTGTATAGCGTCCTTGAGTCAAAAGGACTAAAAGCAATGGAAACAGATGGGCAAGTATTTGACGCAGAGCTCCATGACGCCGTGACCAATGCTCCTGCACCCAGTGAAGACATGAAGGGTAAAGTCATCCACACAGTAGAGAAAGGCTATTATCTCAATGAGAAAATCATCCGACACGCCAAGGTGGTCGTCGGCAGCTAATCAGACCTATGTCCAAAAGAGACTACTACGATATTTTGGGAGTATCCAAGTCGGATGACGCCAATACGATCAAAAAGGCTTATCGCAAGGTAGCGATGAAGTACCATCCTGATCGCAATCCTGATGACAAAGAGGCAGAAGCCAAATTCAAAGAAGCCGCAGAGGCCTATGGAGTCCTTAGCGACCCGGACAAGAAAGCGCGCTATGATCGATACGGTCATGCAGGTGTTGAGGGTCAGAGTGCAGGTGGCTTCTCTGGTAACATGAACATGGATGATATCTTCAGACACTTTGGAGATATCTTTGGTGATAGTGGATCTCCGTTCAGTACCTTTTTTGGAGGTGGTGGAGGCGGTGGAAGAGCCACTGGTGAAAGGGGTTCCAATCTGCGGATCAAAGTGAGCCTGAGTCTGGAAGAAATCGCCAAGGGCGTCACCAAAAAGATCAAGATCAAGAAGCAGGGGACTTGTGAAACCTGTTCTGGAAGTGGAGCAAAAAGTAGCAATGATGTCGTCACTTGCGGGACTTGTGGAGGTGCAGGGTATGTCCGTCAGATCCGGAGCACCTTTATGGGGCAGATGCAGACCACGACGACTTGCCCCAACTGCTCAGGTACTGGGAAATCAGTCAAGAGCAGCTGTCCGACTTGCAAGGGAGAAGGTCGTTCTGTACAGGATGAGACTATCGAGATTGATATCCCAGCAGGAGTCGAAGATGGTATGCAGCTGTCGATGCGAGGCAAAGGAAACACAGGCCGCAGAGGCGGTCCTGCTGGTGATCTGATCATACACATCGAGGAGAAGAAGCACGACTTCCTGAAGCGAGATGGTCAAAATCTCATTTATGACCTCTACCTAAACTTTGCGGATGCAGCCCTTGGAGGAAGCAAAGAAGTGACGACTCTAGATGGCAAGGTCAAAATCAAGATTCCCGCAGGTACGCAGTCCAGCAAAATATTTCGCCTTAAGGGTAAGGGTCTTCCAGGTGTGCAGAGCTATGGTAGAGGTGACCTCCTCATACATGTCAATATCTGGACTCCCAAGAAACTCAATAGCGAAGAGAAGGAATTGCTAGAAAAGATGCGGACAATGCCAAACTTCAATCCTGATCCTGGTACTGGGGACAAAGGACTCTTTGAGAAAATGAAGGAATACTTCAGCTAGTGAGTAGACTCGCCGTCACAGCAATGATCATGTCGCTCATTGGTTTTTCTTGTCAAGAAAGGCAGCCTGTGTATCAAGACACTCAGGAGATTGCAGGAGGTGACTGGTACTGGAGTGATACGATAGATTTTCGGATTAATATCGATGATCTAGATACCTTGTATGATCTCAGCTTGCTTATTGAGCACACTGATTTACACCCCTATGAGAACTTGTATCTGCGCATCCTGACAGAGTATCCCGATGGCAAAGTATCAATCGATGAGACCAACTTCGATCTAGCTGATGAGATAGGACAGTGGTATGCCAAGTGTCAAGGATCACAGTGCAAGGTAGCGGCGGAGCTACAGTCAGCTTTTCGCTTCCGACAAGCAGGCTCCTATAGATTTGCCGTGACACCTCATCTGCGTACCAATCCTCTGAGGAGCATTTCTGCCATTGGCCTGATGCTAGATTATCACCAGCCAGAGAGCCAGGACTAAGCCAAGATGCCTCATCTTTGAGTTTGTGAAAAAGCACAGACTCTTACTCAGTTTTCTTTTCTTGGCCGGATTTCATCTGATCATGAAGTTTGGTTTCCATGAAATGTGGAAAGACGAGTGGCAAGCATGGCTGGTCGCAAGAGATATGTCATGGTCTGAGATGCTGTCTTTTCTTGATTATGAGGGTCACGGATCTCTATGGTACATCTGGCTCAAGTGCTGGACCTACGTGAGATCCCTGATAGCGGAGTCCTTACTACTCAAGTTGGCACACAGTATCCCTTACGTCATATTTCTTTTCCTGCTCCTCCTCAAGACCAAACTGCCGTGGCTCTGGAAGATTTTATTTTGCTGTGGCTACTTTGTGATCTTCGAGTACGGCGTCATCAGTAGGTCATACGTGTTTCTCTTGATTTTATTGACACTGATAGTACTGGAGCTTCAGTCGGAGCGATATAGAAGCTGGATGTTTGTGTCCTGTCTCATCTTATTAGTTCAGACAGAGGTATACGGCGTGCTCCTGGGCGGTACGATATTGCTCTATTTATTTCTTCATGGCAAGATCAAGCTTTGGTCGCTGTCTGTGATGGGTTTTGTGATATCAAGTGCTGTATTTGTGTGGTCGGTTTTTCCTCGAGATGCCTTGTCAGGCAAACAAGACGCTGTATATCGTTCTGCTGAGTTATCGATCAGTTCTTTGTTTGATGCTGTCGTGTCGCACCTGTCAGAGGTATATCTCACAGCGACCAATCTTGTAGCAAGTCCTATACTTTCTGTATTGGCTGCCATGGTCGTGCTTCTCTTGCTCTATACGAGTCTGAGAGCAGATCGGATCGCTTTGATCAGTCTTGGAGCATATCTACTTGCATCTGTGCTGTTCTCTTGGTTGATCTATCAGGGTGGCTTGAGACAATGGGGTTCAGATTTTTTGATTTGGTTTTTCTTGATTTGCCTCAGTTTTGACCAGCTTGTCGTCGACAAGGACCATTGGCGCGAGCGAGCCATACTCATTCTCCTAGCACTCCAATTGGTGTATAGCATGATTGGGATCGTGCGGGAGATCAGAGAGCCATTTAGCCATGCTCGCGATGTCGCTCAATTTCTCAAGGAGAATGTGCCGCAGGATGCCGTTATTGTCGGTATCAATCCAATGGAGATGACACCAGTGATCGGCTATAGCGGGAAGGAGATCAACATTTTGCCGAAAGGCGAATCAATGACCTACTTCCAGTGGCTAGAAAAGATTTACATCGCTCCCCAGAGTGAACTTGAGCTATATGCAAGGTACAGAAAGCGAGAGGGCCTGATTGTCTTGAGCGATAGGCCTTTACCCAAGGCGACATATCCAGGTCTCCAATCATGGAAATCTTGGGACGGCCCAAGTATGAAGAGTGAAGACTACTATCTCTACACCTTGTCGACTCGCTAATTCCTATTGATAGAGATACAAGGATCGATTGCGATCAAGCTCTCTGAAAAATGGATCATTGAGGTCCTTGATAAATCTGATAGCCTCTCCTGTTGACTTCATCTCTGGTCCCAGTCGCTTGTCTACATTGGGGAATTTATTGAAAGAGAAGACTGGCACTTTGATGGCATATCCATCAAGATTATTGACCATCTCAAAGTCCTTGAGCTTATTGGCTCCAATCATCACCTTGGTAGCGATGTTGAGATATGGAACTTGGTATGCCTTTGCAATGAAAGGTGTGGTCCTAGATGCTCGCGGATTGGCTTCTATGACATAGACTTTCTCATCCTTGATGGCAAACTGGATATTGATGAGTCCTTTGGTCTTGAGAGCGAGGGCGAGACGCTTGGTATAGTCCTTCATCGTCTCTATGACTTGATCGCTCAAGCTATATGTGGGCAGTACTGCTGATGAATCTCCAGAGTGTATGCCAGCAGGCTCTATGTGCTCCATGATTCCCATGATATGCACGTCTTCTCCATCGCAGATCGAGTCGATCTCAGCTTCTTTGGCACGCTCGAGAAATTGATCGATCAAGACCTTGTTGTCAGGGAGATGCTTGAAGATGCTAAGTACGTGGCGTTCGAGTTCGTGATCATTGATGACGATCTTCATGCGCTGACCACCTAGTACATAGCTTGGACGTATGAGTACGGGATATCCTACCTCATTGGCAATCTTCAGTGCTTCTTCTATGGTCTCAGCGACTCCGTACTTAGGATATGGTATGTCCATCTCCTTGAGGAGGTCGCTGAATGCTCCTCGGTCCTCAGCCATGTCCATATTCTTGAAGTCAGTGCCGAAGATCTTGATACCGTGCTCGTGGAACTTCTCTGCGAGCTTGAGTGCCGTTTGCCCGCCGAGCTGTATGATGACTCCTTCTGGCTTCTCAAGCTCGATGATTTCCTCAATATGCTCCCAGAATACAGGCTCAAAGTAGAGCTTGTCTGCCATGTCAAAGTCTGTAGAGACTGTCTCGGGATTGCAGTTGATCATGATGGCTTCATAGCCGGCTTCTTTGAGAGCGATCAAGCCGTGGACACAGCAGTAGTCAAATTCGATACCTTGACCGATGCGATTGGGTCCTGACCCGAGGACGATGATCTTCTTGCGATCGGTCGGTATGCTCTCATTCTCATTGTCAAATGTGGAGTAGAAGTATGGTGTCTTTGCCTCAAACTCTGCTGCACAAGTGTCTACCATCTTGTAAGTACGACGGATTCCTAGAGCTTTGCGGTGAGCTCTCACTTGATCCTCCTCAATGCGCATGATCCACGCGATCTGGGCATCTGAGTAGCCCATGGTCTTGAGCTGACGCATCAGCGACTCTGGAATATCTTCCGCTACATTGAATCTGAGGAGCTCTTTTTCTATATCAACCAGGCGCTTGATCTGCTCGATGTACCAAGGATCGATTTTGGTGATATTGCAGATGCTCTTGACTGGTACACCAAGTCTCAGAGCATCCTTGACACGGTAGATTCTGTCATCGCCTACCTTCTCTAGACGCTCTAGGATGTCATCGGTTCGGATCCACTCTTTTTTATCTGCACCGAGACCCATGCGATTGTTTTCTTGAGACTGACAGGCCTTCTGGAGGGCTTCGAGGAAGTTGCGACCGATGGCCATGACCTCGCCCACAGACTTCATTTGGAGACCAAGCGTATTGACTGATCCTTTGAACTTGTCAAAGTTCCATCTCGGCATCTTCACGATGACATAGTCAAGTGTTGGCTCAAAGTAGGCTGAGGTGGTCTTGGTGATTTGATTTTTGAGCTCATCAAGGGTATAGCCGATGGCCATCTTTGCGGCAATCTTGGCGATAGGGTATCCAGTGGCCTTGCTCGCAAGTGCTGATGATCTCGATACACGAGGGTTGATCTCGATGACGATGATCTCCTCCGTCACAGGATCTATCGAAAACTGGACATTGCAGCCACCAGCGAAGTTGCCCATGCTGCGCATGAGAAGAATACCCTCATTGCGCATTTGTTGATAGGTGCTATCAGCCAGTGTCATGGCTGGGGCAACTGTAATACTATCTCCCGTATGGATGCCCATTGGATCCAGATTTTCTACTGTGCAGATGATCACGACATTGTCGTTGGCATCCCTGAGTAGCTCAAGCTCGTACTCTTTCCATCCGAGGACAGCCTTTTCTACAAGGACTTCGTGTGTAGGAGAGGCATTGAGACCACGCTTGAGTGCTTCTTCAAACTCTTCTTTGGTATGGACGAAACTACCGCCGTAGCCCCCAAGGGTGTAGGATGGTCGGATGACAAGCGGAAAGCCAATGTTCTGAGCAGCTTCCATGCCCTCTAGAAATGAATTGGCGATCTTGGATGGTGCGACTTTGAGCCCTATTTTTTGTGCATGCTCTCTGAATGCCTCTCTGTTTTCTGCCAGTTCGATCGCCTCAAGGTCTACTCCAATCAATCTTATATTGTACTTATCCCAGATGCCCATTTTTCCTGCTTCGATGGCAAGATTGAGTGCGGTTTGACCACCCATAGTGGGAAGTACGGCATCGATCTGGCGTTCCTCCAGTACCTCGATGATACTCTCGGGCGTCAAGGGTTTGAGATAGATATGATCGGCAGTGACAGGATCAGTCATGATCGTAGCTGGATTGCTATTGATCAGCGAAACTTCTATACCTTCTTCTCTGAGAGATCTTGAGGCTTGACTTCCTGAGTAGTCAAACTCACAAGCTTGACCTATAATGATAGGACCGCTACCGATGATCAGTACGGAGCGAATCGAGTTGTCCTTGGGCATAAGACGTGGTTCGTTAAGTAATTTTGGATCGGCCGCAAAGATATATGATGCGTGCTATCAAATTAACTATTTATCAATATGTCTCAACTGCCTAGAGTCTTGATCTGTGATGATGTCCATCCTTGTCTTTTGAGCGGGCTTTCGCCCAAATATCAATGTGATTATAGACCGGATATCAAGCAGGCAGAAGTAGAGGATATCATTGCTGCCTATGAGGGCATAGTGATCAATAGTAAAACGAGACTACATGAGCCACAGCTGGCACTAGCCACTCGACTCAAGTGGTTGGCGAGACTGGGAAGTGGGATGGAAATCATCGATCAAGTTTACGCCAAGTCCCGGGGCATAGCAGTCATCAATACACCAGCGGCCAATGCCAATGCTGTTGCGGAGCATGCTCTGGGCATGCTCTTGTCGCTGATGCACAAGCTACATCTAGCAGACGCTTCCATCCGCAAGGGTGAGTGGTTGCGAGAAACTCATAGAGGTCGGGAGCTGCAAGATCTCACGGTAGGGATCATCGGATATGGTAACAATGGTAGTCGCTTTGCCCAGAAGCTGAGTGGTCTTGGTGTGCATGTTTTAATATATGACAAGTACAAGCAGCGGATTGACCATGGCCTTCGTTTTGCTGATGTTGTCGAGTTACAAGAGCTATGTGAGCGATCAGATTTGATCAGCTTCCATGTACCGCTGACAGAAGAGACAAGATCTTACTTCGGCGGGGAATTTATGCAGCAGTGCAAGCGAGGATTGATACTGATCAACACTTCAAGAGGCAAAGTGGTAGATCAGAGATATCTGTGCGAGGCACTAGAAAGTGGCATGCTCTCTGGGGCGTGTCTTGATGTCTTTGAGGACGAGAGTGAGTCAGCACTAGAGTCTGACACCATGGTCTATTTGCGCGAAAGCGCTGCCGTCATCCTATCACCACATGTGGCAGGATGGACGCACGAAAGCAAAGAAAGGATAGCGAAAACAATAGAAAAATACTTGCTACAGCTAGGTTTTTTATAGCTGATGTTTTGGCCACGTCGCTGCGGTTAATTTTTTTTGAGGGCTCTTAAGAAATTCATAACATTGCAGCAGAAGAGCTATGTCACGGCTATAAAACTAGATGCATCTATGAGACAGTTTACCCTATTTATAGGCCTGTTGCTTGCAACAGCAATGGGACTTCATGCCCAAGGATCTCTTGAAGGAACAGTAACCGACAAGGAATCAGGCGAACCGATTATCATCGGAACGGTAGCACTATTGAAAGAAGGAATACCAGTCACTGGTACAGACACAGACTTTAATGGATATTACAATTTCAATGGGTTGAATCCAGGAACATACGACGTAGAGGTCAGCTATGTGGGTTACAAGACCCAAAGGATGGAGGGTGTCTTGATCATTGGAGGCAAGACGGTGGAAGTGAATCTTGAAATCGAGCCAGGTGTCACACTGACGACAGTAGAGATCATCGAGTACAAGGCCCCACTCTTTGAAAAGGATCAAACTGGTGGTGGTAGAACTGTGACATCTGAGAATATCCGACAGATCGCTACGAGAAATGTGAACACTATCGCAGCCACTGCAGGCGGTGTGGCGTCCATTGATGGTCAAGATCTCAACATCAGAGGTGCGCGATCAGAAGCAACGAACTACTATGTCGATGGTGTCCGTGTGAGTGCCAACCTGATACCTGACTCCGAGATCGAGCAGCTTCAGACGCTCACGGGTGGTCTTGATGCCAAGTATGGTGACGTGACGGGAGGTGTCATCTCGATTACGACCAAGGGCCCTGCAAATAAGTTCAGAGCGTCTTTGGAAGCTGAGACATCAAATCCACTTGATGAATTTGACAGAACACTAGCACGTGCTTCACTATCAGGACCGATCCTCAAAAACAAGGAAACGGATAAAACGATTCTTGGCTATAGAGTGTCTGGTCAATACGTCAATCAGAAATATCCCTACCGATATGTAGGACATTACATCTTCCCGGAGAACACGATATCCGACCTTGAAGGCAACCCACTGTTCCTGGTGGGTAATAGCCAGATATCTAGAGGCGAAACTTTTGACAATGCCTTTTTGACAAGACAAACACCTAATGAGCAGAGCACTTCTCTCACTGGTACAGCAAGACTTGATCTTAGAGTAAGTGATGCAATTAACTTGAGCTTGACAGGGGCTTACAGAGGGAGAAACTTCAATTTCGTTCCTGGAGCAGGATCTACCGTATTTGGTGCAAACTCTGGGGCTTGGAGACATCTCAACTATGACAGAAACCCTTTTGGCGAAGATGAATCTCTGAGAGCATCTTTTAGATTGAGACACCGCATCGGTGGATCGGGGCTATCAAGTGAAGGCGAAGCAGCGTCTTCTGCTTTGGTGCGGAATGTATCCTACAGTATTCAACTAGGTTTTGAACGAAATAGTCAGTTGAGACAAGATAAAATCCATGAAGATAGATTCTTCGACTACGGATACGTTGGAACATTTGAGACCCAAACTCGACCAAACTTTGCGCCAATAGGCTTCGATCCAGATATAGGTCAACCGATTTTTGCCCATGTGGACTATCAGGATACTCTGCTAAACTACACCCCAGGAGGCTTTAATCCGGCTATTGAAAACTATAACCAATACAGAGATCCTGAGAATGTGGATGCACCATTTTTAGCACAAAACGGTTTGCTGACCATTCCTTCTGTCTGGAACGGCTTCTTGAGCCCTGCGGGTAATGTGTACAATCGATGGATCAACAATGAGCAAGACCGATATACGCTTAACATTGAGAGCAACTTTGACCTTTTCCCCGGAGGATCGGACAAAGGAAGGCACAATATAGAATTTGGCCTAATGTATGAGCAGCGCGTGGAGCGTGGCTATTCCATCAGTCCATTCAGTCTGTGGCTCAGGGCTGATCAGTTTGCCAATGTGAATATTAATGGTATTGACACGACCGATATAATTGGGACTGAGATTATTGGTCTAGACACGGTTGACATCTACAATACACTGCTTACAGATGATCTAAATGACGACAGCAAGTTTTACAAATCGATCAGAGAGAGATTTGGTCTAGATGAACATGACATCGTGAATGTGTCAAACTACAGACCTGAAGACATGAGTCTTGATATGTTCTCTGCTTTTGAATTGACGAGTGTCGGATCTGTAGGTTACACAGGCTACGACTATCTCGGAAATCGCGCCGGCAGTGAGGCAAGCTTTGAAGGCTTCTTCAAAGACCGGAATCCAGATGGTTCCTTAAGCATGATCGTTCCAGCCAATAGGCCGATCTATACGGGAGTATATCTCCAAGATAGGTTCTCCTACAAGGATTTGATCTTCAAATTGGGTGTAAGGGTGGATCGCTATGATGCGAATACGCGTGTCCTACGTGACCCATTCAGTCTTTATGAAATACAGTCTGCTGAAGATTTCTTCGCAGAGGTAGGAGAAGTTCGTCCAGAGAATATTGGAGCGGACTACAAGGTCTACACTTTTGAGGCCGGTGGCGATAGGGTACGGGCCTACAGAGATGGTGACCAGTGGTATACACCAGAAGGCACACCTGTGAATGATGGTATTCAGATTTTTGGACAAGAGGTTGTAAATCCTAAATTCACCTCTGAAGACAATGATATCAGAGATATCGAGTACGACTTGAACAAGTCTTTTGAGGACTTTGAACCAGTCCTAAACTGGATGCCACGAATTGCTTTCTCTTTCCCTATCTCAGAAGAGGCGAACTTCTTTGCACACTATGATGTGACATATCAGAGACCAATCAATCAGAGCTTTGTTTCTCCATTGACCTACTTTTTCATAGAGCAAAACAGTTTTGGTGCAGGAAGTCCATTGAATAATTCTTCTCTTACTAGTGAGAAGACTACAGATTTTGAAGTTGGATTCCAACAGAAAATTTCACAGAATTCAGCACTAAGAGTGTCAGCCTTGTATCGTGAGTTTCAGGACCAAATCCAAGCAAGATTTTACAATTTCACGGATGGTATAGGTAATTCTAGCCAGTACTTTGGTTTCGACAACATTGATGTAAGTACGGTCAAAGGATTGAATTTCAGATATGACTTGAGAAGAGTCAAAAATCTTGAGCTGTTTCTTTCCTACTCACTTCAATTTGCTGAAGGAACTGGATCTAGCTCTACTTCTCAACTTGCCCTTGTATCGGGTGGTCAAAACATCAATGAGATATTCCCGCTGAGTTTTGACGAAAGACACCAAATCAACTTGAGTTTGGATTATCGCTATGGCTCTGGTAAGAGATATAATGGGCCCAGAATCGGTGGAAAGCCAATCTTGGCAAACTTTGGGGTGAACGTCTTGACCCAAGCGATATCTGGTAGACCTTTTACGAAGCAGCAGGTGCCTGATCAGTTTGGTGGTAGTGGTTTCGAAGGTGGCCTCAATGAAGCTCGCTATCCCTTCCGTTTCAACGTTGATCTACAGGTCAACAAGACCTTCAGACTTAATCCTAATGCAGAAGATGGCAAGAAGCCTCTCAATCTTGATGTCTTCTTCCGCGCTCTGAACCTACTCAATACTGAGAATATTATCGGTTGGTATCGTGCCTCACTTTCTGATACCGACGATGGATATCTACTCACTGAAAGGGGACAAAGTATCTTCCAAAATATTGTGGATGATCCTCTTAGAGATGAAAACATTTGGCTCCAAGCTCGACAATGGAGACTAGTTAATAATGGTTTTTATGCACTGCCTAGACGGATGTTTATTGGTGCAGCAATCCAATTTTAAAAAATGAAAAAAATGAATATTCAGAGATTACTACTGATTTCATGTGCATGTGCATTGAGTGTATCAGTCTTTGCGTATATCAACCCAAAGACTTATCGTGCACCAAGCAATGCTGACAGAGAGATTAGCTATCGGATGGACTGTGCTCAGGCCACCGCAGAGGTCGATATGGATGCCAACAATGTCAGAGCTAGGCTCATGACTGGTGGTGATGTATGGTGGAACTTGAGTCGTGGACTGTACGTGGTACCGGCTGTGGAGCCTGGATCAGGTATTCCAGAGGTGTCTTCCATCTTCGCCGGTGCTGTATGGCTTGGTGGATTTGATGACGGGGGCAATCTGAAGATGGCCTGTCAGGATTATCGCGGAGCGAATAGCAATGACTTTTGGCCAGGACCTCTTGATCCAATATCAGGTACGGTTGATCAGCAGACTTGTAGAGATTGGGATTTGTTCTTTGAGGTACAAGGAGCAGAAATCGATCTGCATCGAGCAAGATTTAAGGCTGCAGAGCTTGCAGGCACGTTGCCGCTAGATCCAGAGCAAATACCTGACGGAGTTAAGTACTGGCCAGGCCAAGGAAATGTCTTTTTCGCAGATGAGTACGGATTTGAACTTCCTAATACTGGCCAAGGGCTCGGTGCATTTTTTGATCAAGACCTAAATGGTATCTACGAGCCAGATCTAGGTGATTTTCCGATTATAGAAATCAGAGGATGTGATGTCGTCGCATTCCCTGATGAGATGATCTATTGGATTTACAATGATAATGGTGGAGTTCACACCAATACTCAGGGTGAGCCGATCCAGATGGAAGTTCAGGTTCAGACATTCGCTTTTGAGAGCAATGATGAGCTGAATAACATGACTTTCCAGAGATATAAGCTGATCAATAGGGCTACAGAGGACATTGACAGCACTTTCTTCGCGATGTGGGTGGATCCAGATTTGGGTTGCTACACGGATGATTATGTGGGTTGTGACGTTGAAAGATCATTGGGCTACATCTACAATGAAGATGCTGTGGATGGTGATGTGGGTTGTGAATGCTTCGGTGTCAATACTTACTGTGAAGAAGTTCCCATTTTAGGTGTGGATTACTTCCGTGGTCCGCTGTCTGATGAGCTGGAGCCAGTATTCGATGAGGATAGCGTTATCATAGACTTTGTGCCTATTGAGCTCGGTATGTCTTCATTTACCTATTATAACAATGGAGGCATTGGAACACCCAATCCAGCAACGACAGACCCGACTGTAGATTTTGAGTTTTACAATTACCTGTCCGGTAGTTGGAGAGATGGTACGCCTTTCACATTTGGTGGAGATTCTTACAATCCCGGTAGTACTGATGAGGTGAACTACGCATTTGTGGATCCTCCTAATTCTGTTAATGGTTGGTCAATGTGTCAAGAAGATCTACCGTTTGGTGATAGAAGGACGATTCAAGCGAGTGGACCATTCAGATTGGCACCAGGAGCTGTCAACGAGTTGATCATTGGGGTGGTGTGGTTGCCAGAAGTGCAATATCCTTGTCCTGATATCACTTCTCTGTTGAGAGCAGATGATTTGGCACAGAATCTATTCGATAATTGTTTCCAGATTGTCAATGGTCCTGATGCACCAGACGTGGATATCGTTGAATTGGATAGAGAGCTGGTTCTCATTCTCTCCAATGATAGCATCATCTCCAACAATGCAAAGGAAGAGTATGCTGAGATAGACATCTTCTCGCCAAATGATGTTGACGATGAGGATAAGACCTATGTCTTCGAGGGTTATAAGGTCTTTCAACTTGCACGAGATGAGGAAGTTTCAGTAGATGATATCAATGAGATTGACCCGAGTGAAGCGAGACTTATCTACGAAGTTGATCTAAAGAATAATGTTGAATTCCTTTACAACTGGGAGCCATTTATAGATCCAACAGGAGTCAGCTCTGAGATTCTTTGGGTTCCGTCTGTACAGAATGCCGGTGCCAATGGTGGAATTCGCAAGACCTTGCGAGTGACACAAGATCAGTTTGCTGATAGTGACAGAAATCTGATCAATCATAAGGAGTACCATTTCATAGCGATTGCCTATGGCTACAATGAGTATGAGCCTTTTGATCCTTCGACGGGTCTAGGTCAAAGAAAGCCATTCATTGTCGGTAGAAGGAACAAGGAGGTCGTCTCTGGCACTCCTAGACCGATCGTCTATGAGAATTTACAATCACAATATGGTGACGGACCTATCGTGACCAGGCTGGATGGTGTTGGTATTGGTGACAACTTTGTGTCTATTTCAAAAGAGGAGAGAGAATCTTTCTTGGATGGAAGTTTCGATGGAGAAATTACCTATGAACCGGGCCAAGCACCGATCGAAGTGAGTGTTTTCAATCCATTCGAAATTCAGGATGGTGATTACCTACTCGAGTTCATAGATGGTAACCTTGACGATGATGTTCTTGAAGAAGATGCTGGATGGGTGATTACTGATGAAAACACTGGTCGAAAATTCAGATCAGAGCGTGACATCTCACGCATTAATGATCAAGTATTCGGTGAATTGGGCTTTTCTGTCAGAATCGGTCAAACGGCCGAAACTGGGGACAATGTAGATGATTCGAATGGTGCTATTGGTGCGACTGCAAGTTATGGAGATGGGCTTAGTAGCCAGTGGTTTGCAGGAATTCCAGATTCGGATCCAAGCCCGACTTCTGTTTTCAATTTTGTGAAAACTGGAACTAATGAAGTCGACTTTGAAAGAGATATTAACCAAGGGCTGAACAACCTCGGTGGCAGCAGCTGGAATCCCTATGTTCTAGCTGATTTCAGAGAGAACCAGGCGGCGCCAAATCCTCCGTCAATGTTGACACCTTCAATGATTGATCAGACACTGGGTAATCTCGTTCGTCAGAAGTCAAAATTGGAAGACTTGAACAACGTAGATATTGTCTTTACCAATGATAAGACCAAGTGGAGTCGTTGCATGATCATCGAAACGATGAACACCTACTACTCCTCAGCGGCTTATCAGATCAATCGTGAAAGTGAAAATGGCTCTGGGCATTTCGAATTGAGAAATGTGCCAAGTGTAGGTAAGGATGATAATAACGGTGATGGCCTTCCTGATCCTGATGGTGAGACGGATGAAGATGGAGAGCCATTGATCGGTATGGGATGGTTCCCTGGCTATGCTGTTGACGTAGAGACGGGTCAGCGACTTAATATCTTCTTTGGAGAAAATAGTGGATACTCTGCTGAGGATACGGATTACTTCCCTGACGGTAATGTCTACACAAGAGACATGATGTTCAATCCTAGCAGTGAGCTATTTGTACCTCCAACAGACGGTACACCTCCGAATCTTGATAATTTCATTGCTGGTGGACAGCATTGGATATATGTCACGAGACAGGAATATGATAGCTGTAATGCTATGAGAGCTTTGTTTGAACCAGGATCTAATCGACTCCGACGTATCAATAGTCTCTCAGAAATCACTTGGACTAGTTTACCTATTCTCTCGGAAGGATCTGAGTGGTTGAGCTACCAAGATGGGCTTATTCCCAATGAGTATACAGTGGAGTTGCGGGTGAGCAATCCATACGGTATTGAGGAAGATGAAGATGTGACCCTGCCTCATCCGGCGTACAGATTTAGTTTTGATGGTGTACAAAGCCAGAATCTTGCTGGTGAAGAAGAGGTCAATGGTGCATTGGACAATATCAATGTAGTGCCTAATCCATACTTCGCGTTTTCAGACTATGAAACGGTCGAGAACACTTCCGTGGTAAGAATCACTAATTTGCCTCCTAAGGCAACAGTGACGATCTATAGCCTTGATGGGCGATTTATCAGACAATATCGGAGAGACGTTGCTGGTGTACCACAAACCAATCGAGCTAATCCTGGAATTGGAACCACTCAAGAGATACCATATCTGGAATGGGATATAAGGAACTCGAGAGGAATTCCAGTAGCGGCTGGCGTATATCTGATACATGTAGAGGCGCCAGAACTGGGTGAAAGAGTGATTAAATGGTTCGGCGTCAACCGTAAGTTTAATCCGAGTACTCTTCAATAATTTATTCAAAGTGAAGAATCAGATTGTGATGAAGAAATCAATATTTATCATACTTGCACTGGGTATCACCGGCTTACTAAGCGCTGGAAACCCTGATCGGCAAGGTGAGGCAGGAGCTTATGAGTTGCTCTTGACCCCATGGGCAAGAACAGCAGGGCTTAATGCCTTGAACACGAGTTTTGTGTCAGGTTTGGAATCGATTCGATTGAATCCAGCAGGACTGGCGCGTATCAGTGGATCAGAGGTGATATTGGCGCATACCAGGTACTTTGAGGGGACAGATATCTCTATCAATGCCGGGGGCTATGCCTCAAAGAGCGGAGAAAACGGAGGTTTTGGTATTGCGATTGAGGCTTTAGACTTTGGGGAAATACCCATTACAACTACAGCAAATCCTGAGGGAACCGGCGGTACTTTCGCTCCATTGTTCCTAAATGTTGCCCTGTCCTATGCCAAGAGCTTTGACGATAAAATCTTTGTAGGACTTACAGGTAGATTCATTACACAATCTATCTCTGAGCTCTCCGCTACAGGATTTGCGCTTGACGCTGGTGTGCAGTACGTGACAGGCCCAAAGGAGAACTTCAAGTTTGGAGTTGTTTTGAGAAACTTCGGTACACCGATGAAGTTTTCGGGTCAAGGTCTCGCATTTGAAGAGCAAGTCGATGTCAATGCTGGTGAAACGACCATCAGCTTTGATCAGCAGGCAAAGAAGTTTGAATTGCCATCACAGCTCAATATTGGGATCAGCTACGACCTATATGCAGCACAGATCAATCGAATCAGTTTGTATGGTAGTTTCATTGCCAATAGCTTCTCTCTCGACCAAGTCGGAGGAGGCGTCGAATATGCATTCAAAGAGCAATTCATGGTGCGTGCTAGCTACAAGACAGATATCGGGGATCCAAATATTGATGGCTTTAGCAACGTATATACGGGTCTGGCTCTTGGTGCGTCCTTACAAGTTCCCTTGTCTAAGGAGAGCACCAATAAGTTTGGTATTGACTATGCGTATCGCACAACCAACCCATTCAACGGTACACACAACTTGAGCGTCAGATTCATCCTCTAAGGAAGAATACTTATATTTAAGACTTTTGAAGAACGTTTCTGCGAAAGCAGGAGCGTTCTTTTTTTCATCTCAGAAGCTATCTTATATGGCTGCATATAATTATATGACGCAAGAAGGCTACGACAAGCTTAGATCGGAGCTAGATCAACTCAAGACAGAAGAGCGGCAGAAAATCGCTCAAGAAATCGCGGAAGCGCGTGAGAAAGGTGATCTCAGTGAGAATGCCGAATATCATGCAGCTAAGGAAGCTCAAGGACTCCTTGAGATGCGTATCAATGAGATGGAAAAGTCTCTGGCCAATGTCAAGATCATCGATGAGAGTGAGCTCGATACATCCGTCGTGACCATTCTCAATAAGGTCACAATCAAAAATCTTAAGAACGGTAAGAGCGTCTCGTACAAGCTCGTCTCTAAGAATGAAGCTGACCTCAAGGCTAAAAAGCTCTCAGTTGATTCCCCTATCGGCAAAGGCCTCCTTGGCAAGAAACAAGGTGACATCGCCAAGATTCAAACGCCTGCTGGTGTCATTGATTTTGAGATTATGGAAATCTCTTTCTAGATGCCAACGATCTTTAGCAAGATTATCGCGGGCGAGATTCCTAGCTACAAGATTGCCGAGAACGATCGATTTTATGCTTTTTTGGATATCAATCCGCTCAGCCCAGGTCATACACTAGTAGTTCCCAAGCAAGAAATAGATAAATACTTTGATCTAGAACCTGAGCTACTCTCGGAGCTCAATCTCTTTGCCCAGAAGGTAGCCCATGCGATGCGATCAGTGATACCTTGCCAGAGAATAGGTCAGATCGTCTTTGGTCTGGAAGTACCACATGCGCATATTCACTTGATCCCTATCAGGACAGAGGCAGACATGAGTTTCACCAAAGCACGGGAGCAAATCAGCTCAGAGAAAATGAAAGAGCTGGCAGAGTTGATCAGATCTGCCCTGTAAAGATGTCAGCTTCGTTGATGGTAATCGAGGACCCAAAGAACATTTCAGCACTTTTTTCGAAGCTTTCTGTCTTGTCTGACAAGTAAAACTCAGAGTCCTCCTCCGAATCGTTGACCCTCAATAATCCTGACTCTAAGAGACGGGTTTTGAGTTCTGTAGCTACAGGAGAGGCACTATCAAGTATGCGTATTTTATGTGAGACCAATAGATCAGAGATTTGATCTTTGATCAATGGGTAGTGAGTGCAAGCCAAAGCCAGAGCGTCTAATTCTTGGAGAGGTAGTTCATTGAGATAAGACGCAATGATATCGGTGCTCACATCACGCAGATGAAACTGATCTTCTATCATCGGCGCCAGTAGCGGAGTAGCCAGTGAGTGGGTAAGAAGACCTGATGCCTTCTGCTGCAGAATCCGCGCGTAGCTGCCAGATTGGATTGTCGCCTTGGTGCCTATGATACCCACAGTATGAATGTCTTTATCTGAGACAATGGCCTTGACCAAAGGGTCTACAGCATTGATCACGATAGTCCTATCAGAAAAGAAGTCTTGAAGTGCCTTGAAGGCAACAGCGCTGGCACTGTTGCAAGCGATCACGATAGCCTTGCAGCCTCGATCAAGCAGAAACTTGCTGATACGGATGGCATAGTAGCGTATTGAGTCTGGAGATTTATCTCCATAGGGGAGATGTGCCGTGTCACCAAAGTAGATGAGCTTCTCCTGAGGCATTAAAAGACGAATGGCATTGGCGACCGTAAGTCCACCAATGCCACTGTCAAATATTCCAATCGGTGCGTTTTGATTCACCGAGAACTTACATTCCTAGTTTCGCCTTGACTTTGTCAGTTACATCCATAGTCTCATCCGCATAGAGGATGACTCCGATGCTTGTATCAAGGATATAGGTGAATCCATCAGCTTCAGCCACTGACTTGATCGCATTGTTGACATTGTCAATGATCGGCTGGAGCTCTTCTTGCTGACGTGTTGCAAGCTGCTGTCCGATTTCTTGTTCATATTGTAAGAGCTTAGTTTGCTCCTCACGGATTCTAGCACCTTCTTGCTCTTGCTGCACAGGAGATAGCTCACCTTGCTCAGCCTTGCGTTGCACGGCTTGCACATCAGATTGGAGAAGCTGTGCTTTTTGCTCTAGCTTCTTCTGCAATTGATTCCGGTAATTTTCAAAGTTGGCTTCAGCATTTTTGAAAGCCGGTAGCTCTTGCAAGAGAGCCTGAGAGTTGACGTATCCAATCTTTTGGGCGAAAGCCGAACCAGCTATTGCTACAAAGAGACCAGCTATGAGTACTAATTTTTTCATGTGTTGTCGTAGTTGATAATTGTATGACTAGTTTTCTAAATTTTGGCGCGCAAATATATTGCAACTATTTGATCTTGAGACGAGTAAGTATCTCGTCAGTCTTATCATATTCAGGATTGGCGAAGATGATACCGACAGAACCGCCTTTGTCAAAGATGAAATCCAGTCCACGCTGAGAGGCGTAGTCCTCTATGACAGAGTACAAGCGATCTTGAACAGGTGCTACGAGTTCCTGACGGAGTTGAAAAAGCTCGCCTTCAGCACCAAATTTTTGCTTCTGCATCTCTCGGACGATTCTTTCCTTATCCACGATCTGATCTTCTCTTTCGGTCTTTTCAGTATCACTTAGCAATACTTGTTCAGCTTGATACTTATTATACATCCCCTTGATCTCATCATATCGCTGAGCGATCTCTTGACGCCAGACAGCAGCTTGCTGATCTAGTCGAGTTTGAGCCTCTTCATATTCAGGCATCTTGTTGAGGACATATTCGATATCCACGACGGCAAATCTCTGGGCTTCCATGTCAAAGGCAGTCAGCGCAGCAAAGGCTATGAGTATCAGTATTTTTTTCATCTTCAGTGTCTTTAAAAAAGTTTTGCAAATGTACGAACTTGACTTCCCTAGTCTGTTCGAGGCTTTCAACGAGTAGTGACGTCCTGAGACTCACTGAGGTCTGTATTTTAACCGTCATTTAACGACTACTCAAGAAATTAACGGAGCTTTATCACAGAGAATCTGAAACCATATCCAGCCATGCCCAGTCGTGATGTCATAGCGCTAGGACCAGAAGACTGGTCCATCGACGCGTATCTCAATCTTCTCCACAGCGGGAATCAAATACGACTTAGCGAAGAGGCAATTTCCAAGATTGACCACTGTCGTGACTATCTAGAGCAGAAGCTACAAGGGAGCACCAGCCTATTTTATGGGATCAACACGGGATTTGGCTCTCTTTGCAATCACCAGGTTGATGACGCTGACATGGCAGAGCATCAGGCTCGACTCATCCGAAGCCACAGCGCAGGTCGAGGCAAAAAGCTGGATGATAAACTTGTGAAAGCTATCTTACTGCTCAAAATCAAGAGCTTCTGTCTCGGCTACAGCGGTGTAAGAAGGGTGCTTGTGGAACGACTGATCGATTTGTACAATTCGGATTGCTTTCCAGTCATCTACGAGTATGGTAGTCTTGGGGCCTCCGGTGATTTGGCGCCTCTGGCCCATATTGGATTGGTCTTGATCGGTGAAGGTGAACTTATAAGAGCTGGTAAGCTGATATCAGCAGAGAGCTACTATGATCAAGCTGGGGTGTCACCGCTTCGCTTGGCTTCCAAGGAAGGACTTGCCCTCATCAACGGGACGCAGTTTAGCACGGCACTTGCCATAGATTCGCTGGGAAGGGCAGAGTCATTAGTTCAAGCGGCCATAGATATTGCCAGTCTCAGTATGCAAGCTTTTTGCTGTGACAGATCGCCCTATCACGCAGCCGTACATCGGGTAAGAAGACAAGAGGGTCAGATGTCTGTAGCAGATCAGATTCGTCAATCACTTGCTGTGGATCCACTTTCTGGCAGCTATAGTGTGCAGGATCCATATTCCTTCCGCTGTACACCTCAGGTGCTGGGAGCCTCAAGGGATAGTCTGGCTTTCGCCAAAATGATACTCACCCGTGAGATCAATGCTGTCACCGATAATCCGCTAATCATACCCGAAGAAGACCAGATCATCTCAGGGGGCAACTTTCACGCCGAGCCAGTGGCTCAGGCCTGTGAAATGATTGCTATAGCCAGTACCGAGATTATGAATATTTCAGAGCGCAGGAGCTTCCTATTGCTCTGTGGTTTTCGCGACTTGCCGGCATATCTATCCCCACGCCCAGGGACTAATAGTGGCTACATGATTGCACAGTACACGGCGGCATCGATCCTCGCAAGATCCAAGATGCTCTGTCATCCTGTGACAGTCGACTCTATCCCATCGAGTAAAGGACAAGAGGACCACGTCAGCCTTGCCGCTACCGCGGCTGTGCGCAATCTGGAAATCGCGGACAATCTTCATGAAATACTAGCCATAGAGCTTCTGCTGGCATGTCAAGCACTGGACTTTCGTCCGAATATTGAACTCACAGGAGGTCTCATGCGCTTAAAGAGTGAGCTGCGGAAGATCGTACCGAGCCTTGAGGATGATCGCCCCATATATCAAGATATCGATGGAGCGGCAGTAACATTACAATCGCTATACTTATCACGAATGGTATGAAAAAATATTTCGGTTTAGTTTCTCTGATCATGATGCTTATATCAGCATGGTCATGCAAGACTGCGGAGCCTGCAGTAGCCACCGTGGATGAACAAGCTGTAGATCCCCTAAGAGCTCAACTCTCGGATGCCTTTGCGGATCTGATCAATGAGGAGCATCAGCGGTATCCGATCCTGAGTGAACTGATGTTTACCACGCTATATAGCCATGTTTCAGATCAATACAAGAGAGTCGATGATCCTATCTCATCTTCACCACTAGTGATCATTGCCGATGACAAATCTTCTCATGCCTGGCAGCTGCCAGATGGGCGGAGCTATATCACGACCGGTATGCTCAAGGCTATTGAGACAGACGATCAGCTTACCGCAGTTTTTTCACTGATGGAGCAGGGATCTGAGCTCGACTATCACTGGGACAAGCTTTTGGAGCGTTATGAGAGATCAGCTCTTGAAAGATGTTGCAAATCGGATCCCGAGGAGTCGCGAGCTATCCTGGAGCACTACATCTGGGACGCGCATGCGAAGAGTGGCGATGAGTTGCTAGACTTGACGACTAGGAGTCTTTGCGACAAGGTTGATATGGGCCAATGGCAGGCACTGTTTGAGCTGGAGTCCTTCAAAAGTTCTCAATTCTATGCCAGTTGGTTTGGTACAGAAGACATGCGACCAGAAATACCATCCACCGACTGTCCTTCGCGAAGATCGAATGATCGACTCAAGTATGCCAAGGCTCTTTTACGTCCATCTACCTATCAAATCGACAATGGTCCGAATGGTCGCAAGAGAGATCCTAATCGACTAGAGAACACCGAGAATAAAAAGCTCATGAGGGGCGGTCGACGTTAGTCTCTCGGACTTGGTGAACTGACGATATTCAGATCGCGCTGGGGATATGGTATGATGACACCATGCTCAGAAAACAGCTCATTGATGCGGAAGCGTAGCCTAGATCTTATGAAGAGTAGCTGCTTGAAATCCTGCACAAAGAAGTATAGGCTGATACCAAGACCAGAATCTTCGAAGTCGCCCAGTATGACCTTAGGAGCTGGATGCTTATAGACCAGATCTTCAGCACTGCATGCTTCGAGCAGCAGCTTCTTGACCAGCTCCAGATCCGTGCCGTAAGCCACGGATAATTTGAGCTCAAATCTTGCTCGGTTTTCTTCTTGACTGTAGTTGATCACCTGTTCGTTGACCAACTTGGAGTTTGGAACTATGACAACAAGCTCATCCATAGACTGGACCAGCGTAGTGCGTAGGCCGATCTTGATGACCTGACCCATCATCTTTTGCACTTGGATGTAGTCCCCGATTTCTATCCGACGCTCGCTGAGCAGCAGGATACCACTAAAGAAGTCATTGAAGGTCTGCTGCAACCCTAGCCCAAGACCTACAAGAAGTGCGGCAGCGCCACCTAAAAGGATATTGGTATTTATGCCAAGCTTGTTGAAGGAGATGATGATAGCAATGACATAGATGATGTACTTGAGCAGCTGATTAAAAGCATATTGATCACCGGTATTGATATGCTTGCTGCGATAGTAGCGATAGAGTAGGATCTGCGTCAAAAACCATATCAGAAGTCGAGCGCCGAGCATGATAAGGATCACACTGATAAAATCTGATAGATAGAAGCTCCATGCCACGCTCTCATCAGGAATATCCTTGGGGATGCTGAGGGCGGGATTGAATCCGATCTTGGCAAGAATCAGTAAAGCGGCAATCATGTAGACTATCCACTGTACCGTCTTGCTTGCCGTGTTGCTCTTATCGACCTGTGGTTGAAAGTCTTGTGTTTCTGAAATCTGGTCGCGACTTGCGAAAAAATGCTCGATGTATGCCTTATTGACGATCCAGTCCAGCACTCTTGCCATCTGAAAGATGATCAAAGCTTGGATGATCGTGGAGATTTTTAAGGTGAGATTATTGTAAGACCAGAGCGTGTAGTCTTGATTGAGCGTCCATATCATGAAGAGCATCAACACTAGCAGCAAGATGTACTTAATCCACACGAGCACTTTGGTCCGGGGATCTCCTTCTTCAGTCGCTGCCAGTTGGTTGATGCGTGGGATGACTCGCCGCTTGAGATAGCGATATACCCAAAGGACTGTCAGTAAGATCGTCAAGAAGATCAAGACGTCTCGGACCATTACATCTTGCCCATTGAGCACAAAGAATGTATAATTGAGAATCTGGTCCACCTGTGGAGATTATGACTTATAGCTGAAGATAAAGAAGATACTTACTCTCAAAAAAATCTTCATCAAAATAGTCCCCAAGTGGTATCACCTCGGTGTAATCAGACTTTGAGATAAGCTTGGTTTCATCTTTTGGGTTGCCACCCTTGAGCGTGATGAGACCATTGGGAACTGCATTGATCTGGCGATCTGTCATGAGTCGCTGAGACCAATCTTTGAGACGATCTAGTCCAGTGACTGCTCGAGCAGTGACAAAGTCAAACTTGTGTTTACACTCTTCTGCTCGGAGCTGCACCGCAGACACATTGGCAAGGCCCAGCTCTTGGACGACAGCCTGTACCACGCGGATCTTTTTGGCCGTGCCATCGATCAGAACAAACTGACACTCTGGATTCATGATGGCCATCGGCACGCCAGGAAATCCACCACCAGTGCCAAGGTCCAATATTTTTGTGCCTGGCATAAATTGCACGTACTTGTGTATGGCCAGGCTGTGAAGCACATGTCTTTCATAGAACTTCTCAATGTCTTTCCTCGATATCACATTGATCTTCTGATTCCAATCAGCATACAGAGCACCCATGGCTGCAAACATGGTCCGCTGATCTTCAGTCAAGTCAAAGTACTTGGATAGTAAAGATTCATCCTGCACTACTTCCATCGATCTACCTCTGGTTTTATCATCATCGCTGCACCAAGATAAAGATATACGCATAGTAGTATCGGCTCTAGCATAGGATAAGCAAGGAGTGAATCTTGATGTGTCCATATGGTGCGCCATCTTGATCTGAGCTGTATAGGTCCGATCATACGGAGTGTCAATGCCGCCAATCCTAGGATCGGCGCGTGCCAAGTGACCGCAATGAGACATGCATAGAACGCAAGTAATAGGCTTGGATAGCAGAGTAGCTCTATTTTTTGGCGAAAGCCGTATGATACAGATGTAGAGATATGTCTGCGCTTGGTACGTATCCATTCACCGAGTGTGCGGGGTCCATATGTCCAGCACCATGACGACGGGTCATACTGGCAAGTGATCTTCGCTCCAGCAGCCTGTGCCGCACTCACCAGAAGGTCGTCATCCCCAGAGAGCCGAACATCAGATGGATAGTGTCGAAGCATGCTCCGACCATATGCAAGATTGCGACCGACACCCATGTAGGCGCACCCTCGACCAGCCATAGCAAAGTAGCGGATGGCAATGAGAGTGTTTTCGAGTCTTACAAGGAGATTCAGTATGCCGGCTTGCTTGACAAAGGGAGAGTGTCCTAAGACAATATCGGCTTGTGCAAGTGGGCTGAGCATAAGACGAGCCCATTGGGATCCGGCAGGATAGCAGTCGACGTCGGTCAAAAGATAGTGGTCATAGGAGAGCTGTTGCAAATGTTGAGCGAGGGCTTGTTTTTTGCCGACAGGCGTATCTGATCGATGGAGCTGCGCACCAGCTCTTTCAGGCATTTGTAGGTCTACGATAGAGCCGTCATCGATGATATGGAGGTCCAATGGAGGCATGATGTTCTGGTCCGTCCATGCATCGATGTGGCGATCAAGCTCTTGTTGCCCATCTCGTACGCATATCACTATGGCGGCGGAGCCTATCTTCGCCTCAGTCTGAGTAGTGCCGGGAACGCGAAGCATACCGATCTCATAGCACAAGATACTGACCAGTAAGCAGGCTAGGAGTATGATCATCGCTGCAGATATTATGGCAAATGTCGTGAAGGTCGGCAGTATCTCAGATCCTGCGCGATGACTTCTGTCAAAAGGCGCGAAATTTGTAGCTGAGGATGTTATAGATACATGCGCTTGCTGCTGTACATAGGACTGCTATGGCTAAGTCATGGCTGGATCGTCGCACAGATGTGGGATGGTCAAGACACGCTCTATGGTCCAGAGTGGATCGTAGAGGATCAAGTCTACTATAAGATCAGTGTCGGTGAAGACGGCCTCCATCGCATCAGTGGAACCGATCTGAGGAGTACTGGGATGGAGCTCGAGCGAGTCGATGCTCAGAGACTTCGACTTTATCATATGGGAAAGGAAATACCGCTGTGGATATCCACAGAAGACCTGCGCGATGGGTCTGATCTCGTATGGTATGGTGAGCGAAATCGTGGAGCGCTCGATCGACACCTGTATCAGAATCCAGATGAGCAAATGCTCAATCCAGAATATAGCCTGTACAGTGATATCAGCAGCTACTACCTCACGGTATCTGATGATCCTGGGATGCGCTACAAGGAGTTCACAGTCGATTTAGATCCTGAATTGGAGCGAGTGTCAGAGTATAAGGCTGTCGCCCAAATGATTTTCTGTGAGCATGTGACACAAGATTTTCGCGTAGCTGATGGCGTTCAGCTATCACTGTCCCGGTATGACAATACAGAGGGTTTTGGTACAGGATGGGTCGGTGGACAAGGCAGACCGCACACAATCAATCTTTCGACAGATGATCGCATTGATGGCAGAGATGCCGAGCTCGTATTGCGACTATCGAGCAATGAAAAACCTCATCGCCTTCGAGTGTCTCTCAATGATGTTGAGATTTTGAGTGATGATTTTTCTGGAATTGAGTTAAAAGAGTATATCATTCCTGTGATCTCTTCCCTGCTTGAAGATGAAAACGAGATCAAGATAGAAGGCGTCTCAACTTCAGAGGACAGATATGCCATAGCCTATGCGAGCTTGAAATATGATGCTGAACTGAGTACTGAGCGATGGCCTCAATCCGGCTTGTCGCTGGCGAGCTATGATAGCGCAGTCGTCATTTCCTGCGAGCGACCAGAGGGCACTGCCATTCGCCTTTTTGATCCACAGAGTCTCGATATGTGGAATGTCGATGTCGAAGACGATCGGATCGAATTTCTGATAAAGAATCATGCCTTGCCAGGAAAATTATTGCTGGATGATGGGAGATATCAGGAGCCGATAGCTATCGAGAAAAAAGAGTTGAAGAATTTCCAAGACGTCGCCGGTGACTTCGTCATCATCACCCATGGGAAATTTGCCGCTTCTGCCAACGAATATGCTGAGTACCGCAGTTCCGATAATGGGGGCTCCTACAAAGTGGACGTAGTGCTGATGGAGGATCTGTATGATAGTTACGCCTATGGGGTACATCGTCATCCTCTTGGCATCCGAAACTTTGCGCACCATCATGTGAAAAATAATCCTGACACGAAACACTTTTTGCTGCTCGGGAAAGGACGGGAGTATGATCTGGTCAGAAAGTCAAGTGATGATGAAGGTGACTTTTATTATGTGCCTACGATGGGTCTTCCAGGTGGAGATAATTTGCTTTTTTCTGACAACTATACGCATGTTCCCATCAAGTCTTTTGGCAGACTAGCTGTCACAGAAGCTGATCAAGTCACGGCATACCTTGACAAGCTGAAGTTTTTCGAATCTGACCGTAGAGATAATCTTGACATCGAAAGTCGTCGCTGGAAGAAGGAAGTTCTTCATTTGAGTGGTGGAGGCGATGAAGCGGCGATTATCAGACCTTCGCTCAATATACTGAGAGATATTATCAGTAGCAATGGATATGGTGCGATGGTAAAAACGGTTGATAAACAGACTCCAGATGCTGTCCAGCAAAGTATTCCAGATCAGATTATCTCCTCGATCAATTCGGGTGTGGGAATCAAGACATTTTTTGGACATGGTGCGATAAATACCACAGATTTTGGCCTAGATAATCCAGAGATATTTGATAATGAAGGAAAATATCCGTTGATGTTTTCGCTTGGATGTCTATCAGGTAACTTACATACAGATATCATAAGCGTCAGCGAGAAATTTGTCTTGGCAGAAGAGCGTGGTGCAATTGGTTATATAGCGTCCAGTGGATTTGGTTTTGTGAGTTCACTGCGCATATTGGCATCTGAGTTCTATGATCTTCTTGGTGGAGAGATGTATACAGCGAGTATCGGAGAGCTGATGCAAGCCTCTTTGGCAGCACAGGGGAATAGTAGTCTATTCAGTGTAAGATTGCTTTCAGAGCAATTTACCTACCATGGTGATCCAGCTGTAAGACTACATCTACAAGAAGATCCGGATTTTGTGGTTGATTATGAATCTTTGAAGATCGAGGAGAGTGATTATTCTTCAGTGGATGAGGAGATCACCTTGAGTTTTGATTTGCTCAATCTTGGTAAGGTCATTGCTGACAGCCTCGATATTACCATAGATTATTATTTGCCTGAGTCCTCTGAGGGCGTACAGATACGAAAGCGGGTAGGACTTTCTGGCTTTCGCCAAAATGTCTCTTGCGGTCTTCCGCTATTTGGAGCTCGATCTGTGGGCGTTAATCGCATCGAGATTGACTTGGATCCTGAAGATAGATGGAAAGAGGGTCCCGAGGGACTTGGCGAAGAGAATAATCAATTGCTAGGTCCATCTAGTATTGATTACTGGGAGTTTTTTGTAGACGGAGAGCGGCTGCGGGCTTTTTATCCGATGGATTTTGCGATCATAAATCAGAGTGAGATAACTGTAAGAGCAGAGGATAATGTAGTTCACTCTGAGCCTATGCACTACCAGGTGATCATAGATACGACTGCGCGATTTGATAGTCCTTTGCTGGATGCCATTTCATTCCAAGATCAAGGTGGTCTGATTGAGCGATCGCTTGACATTGATCTCATGGAATCGGTTGTTTACTATTGGAAAATTCGCAGCGTAGGAAATAGGGAGAGTGAAGTACACTCGTTTTTATATGATCCAAGCCGTGGCGAAGGTTGGAATCAATCTCATTATTTCCAGTTTTTAGAAGACGACTTTGTCAATTTGGAACTAGCCGATACTTCAAGGAGGTTTCGCTTTGTCTCTCGGACGGATTATTATCAGGTCAATAGTGTCAATACCTTATCACCGACTTTTCGCGAGCGTACCACACTCTTTGTCAATGGCAATCGGATAGCAGCTAATTACAGACTGGGTCCTGAATTCCCGAGTAGATCCAAAATATCTGTAGTGGTACAGGATCCAGTATCTGATGAGCTATGGGTCAATCCAGTTGAGGGTCGCTATGGTTCAGAAAATAGTAACAGAGATCGGACTGTCTTCTATTTTCCGACATATGATGCTGAGAAGAGAGCGTCGCTGATTCGTTTTTTAAGAGATACCATACCTAGTGGTCATATCGTGCACATACTTGCTGGTATATGGGACGGAAATAGCTTATTTACTGAGGACTGGTCGAGCGACGACACTACAGCCATAGCAGATAATCTTTATCGAGTATTGGAATCCCAAGGAGCTACCCTGATCAATGATATGAAGCTCCGAGGTACGGTGCCTTATGTATTCTGTTACCGAAAGGATCAAGGAATAATTCACGAGGAGATTTCTCCATCCATTGACCAAAACATATCTGCAGAATATCGCATTCAGAGCCCTGTTGATCAGGGGGGATTGAAGAGTACCGTCATTGGTCCTGTCATAGGGTCAAAAACACTGAGAATTTCGTCACTAGAAGTCGGAGATGATCAGTCAGAAATACTCATCCAAGCTCTCATGACGCCTGATGGTGCAGAAGTTGCAGAAATGAAGATCCTAGAGGAGATTGTGGACTTAGATACCACAGAGTTGAGTGATTTATCTTATTTCACTTTGAACTGGAGTGCGCGCGATACGGCAGACCGTACTGCACCTCAGCTAGCGAATTGGTCCATAGAAGGCTCCAGAGCAGGAGATCTTGCATTTGCCCTTGACGATCACTTTCTAAAAGTTGCAGCTAGTCAAGATCAAGGGGAGATCGTCAGCACGGAATTTATGGTGAAAAATATTGGATCAGGATTGATTGAGTCTACTTTGGCTCAAGTAAGCCTACGAGATGAAAGAAACCAAACCACAAGCGATGATGTGATTATTCCCAGTCTAGAACCTGGAGAATCCGCTCTTGTATCTGTTGAAATTGCGTCTGGATTCCTTGAAGGAAGAACTGCCCTAATTATAGAGCTAAATGCTGATCGTAAGGCTCTAGAAAATTACTACTCAAACAATACTCTCGTACAAGTTCTGAACTTGTCACCAGATGAACTGCCACCAGTGCTTAATGTCAGTTTTGATGGAAGAGTAATCGAGGATGGAGAAGTCGTCAGTATCCAACCTCAAATTCGTTTTGAGCTCGAAGATCTAGAGTCAAATTTTTTGCTAGAAGATGAGGCGTTAATCTACGCATACATTGTGAAATCCGATGGCAGTACTATAGAGCTGAATGAGTCGAATCTCCTAGGTTTTGACCCAGCCATATCACTTGATGACAATCGTGCAAGATGGACATATGCACCGCTTCTAGATGCTGATCAAGAATATGTGCTCATCGTCAATGGACGTGATGTCGGCGACACACGTGTCGATGAGATTGATAGAAAAATTGGCTTCGTCACAAAGTCTGATCTTGCTCTCAGTAGTCTAGTGGCGAGTCCGGCCATCACCTCTGGGCAAGTTAGATTTATGTACTACTATCAGGGGATAGATCAGCCTGATCAATTTGAGATCAATATATATGATAGTAAGGGTGTCTTGGTCAAGATAATTCGTCAAGAGGATTTTGGTCCTCTTTATGGAGGATTCCATTTGAGTCGGATATTTTCTACAACGAGTGATGCTGGTGAATTACTTCCACCAGGGTTATATCACTTTGAAGTGATCGCGATCAAAGCTGAACAGCGAATTTCTTTGATCATACCAGATGAGAGGTTTGTCCAGAGCAGAACAGGAAAATTCATCATCACTCCAAGCAGATAGTCGATCTTGGGATCTCAGGACAGATATAGGGTCTTTTGCGAATCCAAGGGCGAGATTCCTGTTTTTTTACAACCAGCGTGGCTAGATATGTGCTGTGGTAGAGACTCTTGGTCTGTGAGTCTGAGTGAAGACAGTGCAGGCGAGATTGATGGCGCGATGGTGTATTATCGATATCGAAGAGGTCCATTTCATATTGTGACCAATCCACCACATTCTCAATACGTAGGCCCATGGATACGAGCCACTGGGAAGCAGCGTCAGGAGTCAGTTTATAAGTACAGAGATCGAATCTGGAATAATCTGCTCAATGATCTTCCTGATGTGGACTACATCAAGCTTGGAATTGATCCTGGCTTTGTGGATGTCTATAGATTTGACAGACAAGGATTGAGACTTGGTACCAGATGTACTTTTCATCTGGACCTAGCCGAGCCAGTGGATGATCTCGTCAAGGGATGGTCAAAGGGTCAGAGGCAAGTAGTTTCAAAGACCTCATTGGGAACGGAGAATATCGTAAGACTAAGTTGGGCTACATTTTTATCTAATTATCAAGCAGCTCACAAGGAAAATACCGGTGCGCTGATCCAATGGAACGAGTCCTCCTCATGGATGGAAGATGCCATAGATGCTGGTCAAATAATTTGTTTGGGATTGCAATCTGATGGTTGCTTGGAAGCCGGTGTATTATTGTTGCTCGATGGTACTATGGCACATTACTTGTTTTCTTACAGTAGCAGGACAGGACGAGCATTGGATGCCAATACCATATTGCTATACCACTCTTTTGTGATCTTAAAGAACCAAGGCGTATCGACCTTTAATTTTGAAGGAAGTATGATAGCCGGAGTTCATGACTACTTCCGGAGTTTCGGAGGCAAGAGAGTTCCAGTAACGTTTATCGAATCTATCAAGCCGATGTATTCATTGGCAAAGATGATATTGCGCTAATGTTTGTATTCTTTAAGGAGCCAATAATATCTTCTATAGATTGGGTAGCAGGACCTTGTGGATTCTTCCTAAGTCTATTCCTTGTTGGATATTTTGTTGTGAGCAGGTTGGGTAGTAGAGCAGAGAAGCAAGTGGTGTGGCTTGCTTTTGGTTTTAAGTCGTTGATGGTATTATTCTCTGCGTGGCTTTATCAGAGCTACTATGGATTTGGAGATACCTTCGGCTATTTTCATTGCGCTAGAGATCTCAATCAGCTTCTGTGGTCAGATATAGCGACGTGGTGGGATATAGTTGTCGTAGACCCAGCAGCATTTGAACTGCAAGAGCGGTTTCTTACGAGCCATCCTTACTATCGCTCAGATTCTACAAAGTGGGTGCTGAAGTTTTGCAGCATACTATTGGTACCAGGAAGGGCGAGCTACTTATGGCTCTCATATCTTATGGTATTCTTGAGTCTTTGGGGATTGTATCAAATATCCAGTTGGACAGCAAAGTTTGAGGTGCTTCCACCTTTGGTCAATCGTATGGTTTTCTTCCTTGTTCCAAGTGTACTCTTTTGGTCTACAGGCGTGCTCAAAGAGCCGATTATTTTTTTTGCATTGGGATTAATGTTTCATTTCCTGATTGATAGGAGGTTGTCAATTTACAAGGCCATCGGAGCTGTGATTGGAATCTTTTTGATCTGGCATATCAAACCATATATCCTCACAAGTCTGATTGCTGCATATCTATTGAGTCAATTGTATGCGCTAAGTAGATCTACAGTTTGGAAGTTGGGGATAGTTTTCGTGCTGATACTGAGCTTCTCAGTATTCCGGAGTTCTTCAATTTTTGATCAGCAGATTAGTGGCTGGTCCTTGAATCTCATCGAGGAGCAGTTGATGAGGATTCAAGAATCACAAATAGAGTCCACTGATCTGGATAGCGGGTCGGGCTACGTAATAGAGGGATTTCAGAGCGAAAGTATTATTGATGTCATTGCGGCGAGCTGGTCGGCATTTGTCACAAGTATGTTCAGGCCATATATCTGGGAATCACGAAAGCCGATCAATTTGCTTTCGGCCCTTGAAAATTTTGTATTGTTATGTCTTTCCTTTGGAGCACTCTATTTTGTACTTGTCAAGCAGAGGGCTAGGCAATTGTGGACTCAAATACCATCATTTATTGGGATTTGGGTTGTACTGTTGTTGATTATTGTGGGCTTGACTTCTTTCAACTTCGGTACACTGAGTAGATATAGATGTATAGTGGCGCCATTTGTTTTTTGGTATGTCCTCGCAGTTTGGTGGTCGGTTTATGGAGACAGGCGAAGCGGCGAGCGAGTCGTACTTTTATCCATACGTGACCGTACGTGAAGATATGACGATGAGTAAGTATGAGGAGATAAAGCAATCCTTGCGATCAGACAAGCGGGTCTGGTTGGTCACTGGAGTGGCAGGATTTATTGGTTCCAATATTCTTGAGGCACTACTCCTCTTGGATCAAAATGTAGTCGGCATTGATAACTTCTCGACAGGATTTAGAGCCAATCTGGAAGATGTGAGGACATTGGTCAGCGCGCCCCAGTGGAAGAATTTCAGATTTGTGGAAGGTGATGTCTCTAGCTTAGCTCAATGCAGAGAGATCATGTCTGGCGTGGATCATGTGTTGCACCAGGCTGCCTTGGGCTCTATTCCTAGATCGATTGCAAATCCTGTTGCTACCAATGCGGCCAATGTGGATGGTTTTCTCAATGTTCTTACTGCTGCCAAAGATGAGGGTGTCAAAACATTTGTCTATGCTACGTCGAGCTCAGTATACGGAGATGATCAAAAACTGCCAAAGACTGAAGACTCAATTGGTATGCCACTTTCGCCATATGCGGCTTCAAAGCGAATCAATGAGTTGTATGCATCCGTGTTTTCAAGAACCTTTGGGATGAAATGTGTGGGCTTGCGGTATTTCAATGTATTTGGTAAGCGTCAAGACGCCTATGGTGAATATAGTGCCGTGATTCCAAAGTGGATAGCGACGATGATCAAGTCGGAAACTGTTGCCATCAATGGCGATGGACTCACGAGTAGAGATTTTTGCTATGTCCAAAATGTGGTTCAAATGAATATACTCGCTACCATGGTAGAGAATGGTCGTGAAAATTCAGTTTACAATGTAGCAATTGGTCAGAGGACAAGTCTCATCGAACTCTATGAGGAAATATCTGATGCGCTCCGTGACAATGATATAAAGTTTGAGAAGGACTTGGTGTTTAGAGATTTCAGAGTTGGGGATATCAGGCACTCTCAAGCTCAGGTTCGAAGTGCTATGGAAGAATTGTGCTATGCACCGACTCGCAATTTGAAGAAATCGATACGGGAGACGGTGAGTTGGTATGTCGATAAGATGTCAAGGCGGAGTGTATAAATAATTTCCTAGGACCGTGATAATTTGATTTGTCTTCCTTAACCCTTATGGAGCTCACTTCGTAGCGATTATGTCTCATCATCTATTTTTACTTCCTAGTGATTTAATCGGTGGCGCGGAGAATGTCTTGCGTAGATTGGCAAAGCACTTTCTAGACAAGGGTGATGCTGTAGACGTCATATTCTTGTCGAGAAAGAATAGGGAGAATGACAATACTTGGTTAGATCTGAGCGGTGCGAATCTGATCTATGTCAATGCTCACAAGGAGCTAGTAGGTGCGATGAAAATGCTGGCAAGTAGAGTTTTTCAAGCTGATAGATGGAGAAAAAGATACAATTATGCTTTTTCTAGTCATGTTCATTGTAATGCTTTCTTATCCTTGATGAAAAGATCTGGACTTCTGACAGCAGATCACCTTGTGATGAGAGAATCGTCCAATATGTTTGAGTACATCAAGGATAGGAGGCAGCTGCTCATGCGAGTACTGTATAAGTTCTATGATTCAAAGGCGTTGCTGGTATGCCAGACCTCAAAAATGAAGGAGGACTTAATTCATCACGTTCCTTACTTTCGTGAGCGACATGTGTGTGTCATTCCAAATCCCGTGGACGTAACTGAAATAGAGAAGCTTTCGCTGGAAAGATGTCCTGTGAGTATATCAGATTATGCATCTGACTCAAAACTCATTGTCTCTGTGGGAAGACTTGTAAAGGAGAAGGCTTTTGACACTCTTTTGTCCGCTTTTTCTAGACTCGGTAATGATGTAGTTTTGATGATCGTAGGAGAGGGATATTTGAGAAGGAGTCTAGAAGGATTGGCGGCAGAATTAGGGATAAGTGATAGGGTAATTTTCGTCGGTCACCTCAAGAATCCATTCCCAGTCATGAGGAAGGCTCATGTTGGCGTGGTAAGCTCAAGACTAGAGGGTTTCCCCAATACATTATTGGAGAAGATGATCTTGTGTAGGTCAATTGTGAGTACAGAATGTGCAGATGGCATATCAGAGATTGATGGAATTCTTTCGTGTCCAGTCGATGATATCTTGGCATTGCGAGATTCCTTACTGGGCTCCTTGCATATGTCAGATGACAAGACTGCAGAGATGAAACATCAATGCCTAGAAGAAATAGCATCGAGGACATGTCATCAGTTTATGGAACGAGTAGATTATCACTATCCTAAGTGAGATATATTTTGTACGAATGTGATGAAGGAATGCCGGCCAGGCTGGCTTTGGAGGCTGAGGATTGTCAGTAGGTGTCTAGTCCAGCTATATCGGTCATTTTTGACGCCATTGACGCTATGAAGCTGTCACGCTGGATTTTCCCAGAATGCCATCTGTTTGCTTAGTTGATTCTTAATGACTGATTGTCTATTTATTTTTCTACGATCCTCGTAGACTTCCTTGATATACTGGGCTATGGTCACTGGATCACTTGCGTGATGTCCAAAAAAATCATCATCCGTAAGCAAGGCCTGTAGTTCCTCGGATGGCTTGCCATGACTGATGGACATAATTGGAAGAGAGGTCGTGAGATAATCCCATACCTTGTATCCGAGAAGGCCATTGACATGTTGATCTGACCAATCTAGATATAGGAGTAAGTCTGACCGAGTGATATGATCGAGGGCCTCGTCATGAGTCTTGAGGTATGTTGATCTGGATATTCGGGAGAGGCCATATTTCTTGGTGTATGTATCCCATATTTTTTGATTGATTCCGAGATATCTAAGCTCGACTTTTTCTGCCATCTGCTCATCACCTTGGAGGCATGTCTTGAGACCGGAAAAAAATGCGTCTAGTGGACGTTTTCCGTAGAGCGATCCTGCATAACAAATGATGAATTTGTCTGATTTATGTTGAATGTTGGAGTACTTCTCGTGTGCACTATAGATTACCCTAGATGTCGTGGGAGGAGAATTAAAATATCGAGCCAGACCTTTTGTAGAATAAAGCACTTTATCTGCGGAGTCAAAGATATTTTGATACAGCCTATACTCCACAGGAGTTAGCTTTTGATATGATGGTGGATAGTCTCTGAAGTCCGCGATCCAGCTTACCTTGGGAAATTCTTTTTTGATGTTGAGTGCTATCTCGTGATCAACCATAGGTCGATATGAAGAATAGATATACTTAATGGCATATTTTTTATCTATTTCATAGTAGGCTTGAATCGCAGAGCTGACATATTTAGAGCCTCCTTCATAAACTGCTTGTCGTGCTTTTGAATTTCTACCCGATCTAAGAATATATCGATGAATTCCTGTCCTACTCAAAAAGGACGTGAAAAGTCGAGGTAGTATTCGATGGAGCTTGGACTTGATATCTTTATTATCGATAAAATGTGTTTCGAAAGAACCGTCATATATCCTTGATTTATCTAGGTAGATCCCGTTTTTGCTTGTCAAAACAACGGTCTCACGGAACTTTGAATTGAGTTCGGCGAAATGTGCATTGCGCAAACACCCTACCCCAAGGTCTGGCGGAAACCTGTATGATATGAACAGTGTTGCTTCAGGTTTCAGAGACATTAGGTCAAGTCTGGATGTGTCTGATGTACGGTTTTCAGTATTTCTTTGATATTTTGATCATACGATTTCGGAATGATGACAAGGGTATCATTCATATCTATGACATTGTAGTCTTTCAGACCAACTGCAATAATTTTTCTATTCGTCTCGGAGTAAATCAGTGTATTTTCATTTTCAATACACAAGGGGTCGGTATTTATTGATACATTGTCTTTACTGTCATTGATATGACTATGGAGAGAATTCCAAGTACCTAAGTCAGACCATCCAGGATCAACAGCAACTACTTTTATGTCGCTTGCACGCTCTAGGATTGCGTAATCTACAGAAATACTCTCTACCTTGTCATATGCCTCATGTATCGTCTTCTCCGAGAGATCGTTGACTTCAGATGGAAAACAGCTCCTGATGTCAGGAGCACAAGTTTCGAATGTATTGAGAATGGCTTGGCTGCTCCAGATGAACATGCCTGAGTTCCATAGATATTGGCCATCTTCTAGATACTGTTTTGCTTTGGATAGGTCTGGTTTTTCTACAAACCTCTCTACCTGTGACACTTGATTGAGTTCGATTCTATCAGTCAGTATATATCCATATCCTGTAGCAGGATATGTAGGTTTTAGACCGAGAGTGAGGAGACTTTGTGAAGTCTGCGCTGAGTGAAAAGCCGTGTCAATGGCTTGATTCAATTCTGTTGGCTTGAGTATCACATGATCGGAAGGGCAAGTGAGAATCAGCGCTTCAGGATCTCTCTTGTGGATGATCATTGCACTGAGTAGGGCGCAAGGAGCAGTATTCTTCTTTCCAGGTTCAGCGATATAATTGTCTTCAGGAATGTCCGCTAGTTGATCGAGACAGATTTCTTTATAACGTTGGTCAGCGACTACGTAGATATTTTCAGGAGGCATAATATCGATAAGTCTATCATAGGTCATCTGAATCAATGTACGTCCAGCACCTAGAATATCGAGAAACTGTTTGGGTCGATCGATCCTACTAGCAGGCCAGAAGCGAGTGCCAGATCCGCCGGCCATGATGACGGCATACTTATGAGATGTTATACGATTCATTGATGAGTATTTTATATTGTTGGTTGATCTTTTCTAGTGAGTATGTTGTCTGGGCCGTCTGTCTTGCTGCTGTTTGCATGCTTAGATATTCTTCTCTATCAAGATTACGCATTCTTATGATGGCTGCTACGAGATCATCTAGATTTTTTGGTCTGGTGATTATACCTTGAACCTCATGTTGGATGACATCTCGTGTGCCATTAATATCTGCTACAATACATGGCAGTCCTGTTGCCATCGCTTCAAGTATAACTCTCGGTAGGCCTTCATTGTAATATGAGGGAAATACAAGTACATGGTGTCCTCGCATGAGATCGGCAATATCATTTCTGAATCCTAGGTATGTTATCTTCTCATTTTTCTCTAACTCTTGAACGTCAATTTGACTTATAGAATCAGGGTTTTGTGGATCTATTTCTCCTACAATTGTAAGGCTGATATTGAGTTGTTCAAGTTTATTAATGGCATCAACGAGTAGAGGTACTCCCTTGGAGCGGAGGAGGCGCCCGACATAAATTAACTTCAATGACTCAGTGGGGAGCATTCGATCTTCGAGGTAAAACTTATCGGTGTCCACACCACTCCCTGGAATGATCACAGACTGAACAGCACTTGTGACATCGAGTTCTTCTAGATACTTTGCGTCATATTTGTTTTGATATACGACTTTGCAATTCTTTCTAAGGGCGAATTTGTATAGTCTTGTTACCCATTTGGCTGTATTATTACCTTCAGAAAAAGAGATTCCGAGACCATTGACTACGGCAATTGACTTGCAATGGCCTTTAACAAGATTGAAGTATATATTGGGTTTAGTCGTATGAGAGATGATTAAGTCAGGATGAACTTGGCGACAGATTTTACGGATTTCTGAGATGAGTAGTACTTCCTTGATGACATGAGTGCCAGAGCGGGACATCTTTGTGATGGGCAGAAAACAATCAACAATGCCAGAAAGCCTCCTCGTATATTGATCAGTTGGAGCAGTTGCCGCAACAAAGGTGCCAGAGGACTTGATGTCTTCAATAAGTTCTTTTTTATAGTGCCAGAGATACCATGATGAGTTAGCGGCAAAGAGTATTTTTCTTTGCCTATCTGGGCGAGGTTTTGTTTTAGGAGATTTCAAGGTGTCACGAGTTATATGTACTATGCTGAGCTTCAATTGTCAGTACTTCTCTTATAGAAGAAATAATTTCGTCATGTATCTTTTCCTCGTGATATTTTTCTAGAATTATTTGTCGAGATCTGTTCCCCATATCAATCAGTGTTGCCTCAGAAAGTGTCTTACTGTGACGCATGACGTCAGTGAGCGCTTCTATGTTTTGTGCGGGCACAAGAAATCCGTTTTGACCTTCTTCTATGAGTTCTTGGCATCCTGGAACTTTTGTGGTAATGATAGGTCTGGACATGGACATCGCTTCAAGAAGTGATCGACTCAGTCCTTCACGGTATGATGGGAGTACAAAGACAGTGGATGAGTTGATATGTGGCCTCACATCTTTTTGATGAGAATATATTTCAGCACCAGATTCGTTAAGAAGCGCAATTTCTGATGCAATAAGGGCTGATGGATTTTGTCTGTCTAGATCTCCCATAATGATGAGCCTAGTGTTTTCATCCCTGACACGTTTAAAGGCAGTAAGGAGCTCCATGATGCCTTTATCTCTGATGAGTCTACCGGAAAAAACAAATGTGAACGGTTCGGTAGAAAGAGATTTTTCTTGACGATAAAAATCCGTATTTACCCCAGTTCCGGCAATATATCTGATGGTGCTGGCAGGTTGTATTTTTTGTAGAAATTCAAGATCTTCTTGATTTTCACAATAGGTGATGTTCATATTCTTTAAGACCCTCTTATACAATCTGACTAGCAATTTTTTAAGGAATCCATCTTGGATAAATGGAGAGCCAAGTCCTGTGATAAATCCAATCTTGATCACATCTTTATGTCTGAATAGATTGCAATAGATATTTGGTTTGACGGTATGGCTAAGGACAAGTTGAGGTTTTATTGCATCGAGAATTCTACTGATTTCTTTGATAGAGCGGATTTCTTGAATAATATTAGTAGAAGGTCTCTCTAGGTTCTGGAGATGATGAATATGTAAGTCTTTGTGCTTCGTGAATTGGTCCTCGTAGTTGTCGGGAGCTGCCAATAAATGAATTTCATACCTGAGATCTAGCATTTTCTGAATGAGGCTAGAACGAAAGTTATAGAGGTACCAATAAGTATTGGCAATAAGAACTAATTTGATTCCTTTGACTTTCATGTCGTCGCATGATTGAGTAGATCTTGGTAGTATTCTTGATAGGATCTCCATTCTGGATGGTTCCAAGAGCTATTATGCCACAGTATCACAAACTTCCCTTTCACAAGTCTTACTCTATCAATGATCTTTTTGACGGAAGTCAATGTCTCCTGTGGTGTCAAAGAGCTATAATGTATGTTTTGATCCATGAAGACGAGAGGTAATGCAAGAAAGCTGGCAGCTGATCTTGAATCCAGACGATAAGGATGGTAGGGTATGCAGCTGCCACTACGAAAACCGGGATACTTTCTAAAGTGAATGCTACTATCCGTCAAGTCTGGAGCTAAGGTGTCAATGATCCTAGTCGTTTCCGTAATATCATATTGAAGATAGTGCTGCCGCGAGTGCTTCACTTTGACGATGGAGCTTAATTTGTCAAGTTCGTTTGCCCATTTTTCTTTGTTAGTAGATGTCCCTATGCTTGGATGTATGCCGATGATGTGCTGTCGGGACTGTATTGCTCCTATAGTTTTCAAGACATCAGGATCAGTTAGATCATAGCTGGCGCCAGCGATTTTTTCTTTACGAGGGATGAAGTAAAAGATAGATTTTGCTTTTTTTGCCTCTGACATTTGCATAAGTAGATCGATGGTATCGAAAGGATCTGCTTGTGGTGTGAAGAGTCTTTTGATGCCTTCTTGTAAGGTCCATGCTGCCCACGATATTTTTCGACGATGTATGAGATCGCCAATGACTGATCTTAAGAATGAAAATGGAGAAGAAAAGTATCTGTGAATGTCAATGTCATGTGTAGGGACAAGCTCGTAGGAGAAAATTTCTTCTGGTGCTTGTAGCTGAAAATAGTTTGCGATAAAATGGGTGATGTAATCTACCACGGGGATGTCAACGATCTGCAGTTGGACTAGAGCACTTTGCTCATCAAGGATCCTTTCGTATTGATCCTTTTCAAGGATCGTTTCTTCCCAACGACTCAAACAAAAGAACACCGTACTGATTAAGTCAAAACCAAGCTTGAGATGATTGTCTTCAGTTTCGTAGAGTCCTTGACCGTAGAGACAAGGGATGGGTTCTGGAAAATACTCGGAATCAAGGTAGTTGACCTCTGTGGGCATCATGGAAAGTTGATACTTCGGTGGCCCCTGAATGTGGCGAAAAAAGTCATCATTGATTTCCAGGATACGATCGTCCAGACGCATGAGATATGAGTCTTGTTCATGTTGTACGATCTCATATTGAATTCCGAGTCGGTCAGAGATGACCGTATCAAAAACATAGGCCTTTTCTGGTAAGCACTCCTTTCTACAGTATATCTGTATTGTGCTTTGACCCGTCATATGCTATGTGGCGTTGATCTAAGAAAATGACTTGACTACTGAGACAATGTGATCCATGATCTCTTGAGTCATTTCTGTATGTATTGGTAGTGCGATGACCTCTTTGCACAGCTTCTCTGTCACAGGTAGCTCTCTGACATCGGTAAACGATGCAAAGGCTTTTTGCTTGTAGAGTGGTACAGGGTAGTAGACATTGTGAGGGATCTCTTTTTCAGCTAAATATTTCATGAGATCATCTCGGCGGCCATTTGTGATCCGCATGACATACTGATGAAAGACATGATCAGAGTGGCCGCTCCTGAGCGGTGTGGTGATCCAGTCCACATCTGCAAATGATTGATCGTAGTGGTCAGCCACTTTTCGACGAGCTTGATTGTATTGACCCAAGCGCTTGAGTTTGATCCGAAGGATAGCTGCTTGAATAGCATCAAGGCGGCTATTGACGCCGATCACATCGTGATAATATCTGCGCGATTGGCCGTGATTTGCCACCATCTTGATCTTCTCATAGAGATCAGTGCTTTGTGTGAATATAGCTCCACCATCTCCATAACATCCTAAGTTTTTGGATGGAAAGAATGATGTACAGCCGACGTCACCGATGGCACCATACATGTGTTTGGATCCGTCTTGATATACTTGACTAGAGCCAATGGCTTGGGCGCTGTCTTCTACGACATGGATGCCATGTTTTTTGGCGAAAGCCATCATCGCCTCCATCTCCACACCTTGGCCAAATAGATGGACAGGAACGACCGCTTTGACACGAGGATTCATGGCTGACTCGAGGTGCTCTACAGTCATGTTGTAGCTGTCTAGATCGACGTCGACCATGACAGGTTTGAGCCTAAGTAGAGCTATGACTTCTGCAGTGGCAACATAGGTGAAAGCAGGCACTACGACTTCATCCCCTGGCTCTAGACCAAGCGCCATAAATGCGACCTGGAGCGCATCTGTGCCATTGGCACAAGGGATGACATGCTTACAGTTCAGATAGTCTTGGAGTTCCTGGGCAAGTCCAGATACATGAGGTCCACCGATATATCGCGTAGAGTCGATGACCTCTGATATCGCTTGGTCTATCTCATCTTTGATATGAGTGTATTGACCTTTTAGGTCGACCATCTGAAGATTCTTCATCACGGCTTTTTTTTGATTTATATGATCATTCCAGCTCCGACTGTCTCATTAGTGGCTTCATCTATGAGGATGATACTACCGGTGTTTCTATTTCTTCGATAGGAGTCAAAGAATATAGGCTTGGTAGTGCGAAGGACCACTCGCGCAATATCATTCATGCCGATGCTCTTGTCTTCGAGATTTCTGTGCAGTGTATTGATGTCAAGCTTGTACCTGATCTCTTTGACCATGCATCGTACTTCTTGTGTCGTATGTATGAGGGTGTACTTTCCTCGCTCTTGGAGAGTCTTTGGATTAAACCAGCAGATCATGACTTCCACATCTTGATCGATATCGGGCTTATTATTCTCTCGGATGATCATGTCTCCTCTACTCAGATCAAGATCGTCCTCAAGGAGTATAGTCACAGACTGAGGAGGATGAGCTTCATTGATCTCTCCGTCATATGTATCAATCTTGGCGATGGTAGAAGTAAAACCACTCGGCAAGAGCATGACCTTGTCACCTTTCTTGAAGACACCACCAGCTACGCGTCCTGCGTAGCCACGATAGTCGTGATACTCATCGCTGTATGGTCTTATGACAAATTGTACGGGAAATCTGCAGTCGATCAGATTGTGATCACTTCCAATGTGGACATTCTCAAGATAGTACATCAAAGTGCTACCATCATACCAGTCCATATTGGTGGACTTGTTGACCACATTGTCACCATTGAGCGCTGAGATCGGAATAAAATCTATATCACTCACATCTAACTTGGAGGCAAACTGTGAGAAGTCCTCTTTGATATCTTCAAATCTCTTCTCTTCGTAGTCTACAAGATCCATCTTATTGACACAAAGGACAATATGTGGGATCTGGAGGAGTGATGCGATGATCGCATGTCTCTTGGTCTGCTCGATCACACCATGCCGTGCATCCACGAGGATGAGCGCGACATTGGCCGTAGAGGCACCTGTCACCATATTTCTTGTGTACTGGATGTGACCAGGTGTATCTGCGATGATAAATTTTCTCTTGGGAGTAGCAAAGTATCTGTAGGCTACGTCGATCGTGATACCTTGCTCACGTTCAGACTTGAGGCCATCTGTGAGAAGAGCGAGATTGACGGTTTCTTCACCTCGACGCTCGCTAGTCTGCTTGATCTGCTCGTACTGATCTTCAAAGATGGATTTACTATCGTATAAGAGTCGACCGATGAGGGTACTCTTACCATCATCTACACTACCAGCGGTAGTGAATCTGAGCAGCTCGGTCTGATGCTGTATATCTATTGACATGTCGTTGTGCTTCGTGGTTAAGTCTTTCTAAAAGTATCCTTGCTTCTTGCGGTCCTCCATGCTCGTCTCAGAGCGCTTGTCATCAGATCGACCTCCTCTCTCTGTGATCCGGGTGGTGGCCACTTCTTCTATGACTTTCTCAAGTGTGTCTGCGTCGCTTTCTACTGCGCCCGTACAAGTCATATCACCGATAGTACGGAATCTGACACGCATCTTTTTGACTTCTTCGTCTGGACGGCGCTGGATGACATCTGACTCTGCCAAGATGATCCCATCTCGGATAAAGCAGTCACGCTCATGTGCCATATAAAGTGATGGCAGTTCTACTCCTTCTTCTGCAAGATATTGCCAGACATCAAGCTCTGTCCAGTTACTTATTGGGAAGACACGGAAGTGCTCGCCAAAGTGCTTTTTGCTATTGAAGAGATTCCAGAGCTCTGGTCGCTGATTTTTGGGTTCCCATTGACCAAACTCATCTCGATGTGAGAAAAATCTCTCTTTGGCTCTGGCTTTTTCTTCATCTCTGCGAGCACCTCCTAGTGCTGCGTCGTACTTACCTTTTTCAAGAGATTCAAGGAGTACCGCGGTCTGCAGGCCATTTCTGCTGGCGTTAAACCCTTTCTCCTCTGTCACGAGTCCCTTGTCGATACCCTCTTGGACCGATCCGACCATGAGTTTTACACCGAGCTTCTCGACGAGGCGATCTCTGAACTCGATGGTCTCAGGGAAGTTGTGCCCAGTGTCTACGTGTAAGAGTGGAAATGGAATCTTAGCTGGATGAAAGGCCTTGGCGGCCAAATATGTCATGAGGATGGAGTCCTTACCACCCGAAAACATCAGGACAGGATTCTGGAACTGTGCTGCGACCTCCCTGATGATGAAGATCGACTCAGACTCCAGTTCTTTGAGATGACTGAGTGAATAATTATTGCTCATGTTATACCTTGATCGTTTGTAGAATCTGATTTTTGAAAAAATCGACGCAAAGGTCGGTACTTTCTTCCTCACTATTGAGTACTACAGCGGGCGTACTCGGAGCTTCGTAAGGCGAGTCAAGACCTGTAAAGTTCTTGATTTCTCCTGCTAGTGCCTTGGCATAGAGCCCTTTGACATCTCTCTTGGCACAGGTTTCGAAGCTTGCATTGATGTATACCTCAGAGAAGTCTTCGCTGCCCACGATGTCTCGAGCATGGTCGCGCACCGCTTGAGTCGGGCTGATGAATGAAACCAATACAAGATGACCAAAACTGGCAAATAGTTTGGCAAGCTCTGCCACTCGCCGGATATTCTCCGCTCGATCTTCTTCGCTAAATCCCAGATTGCTGTTAATGCCGTTTCTGATATTATCCCCATCAAGTACGACCACCGAGATACCTTGATCAAAGAGCTGTCGCTCAGTGGCTTTAGCAATCGTACTCTTGCCTGAACCTGATAGCCCTGTCATCCAGTACACATGTGCTCGATGTCCCTGCCGTGCTTCTCTCTCGGCTCTCTGAACCAATTGATCATCAATCGGATATATATGTCTTTCTTCGTTCATAGCTTTGTGGTCTTTAAATCACGAATCAGCTCATGGCAGAAACAGTCGTACAAGAATCCCACCTGCGCTCCATACTCAAAGGGCTGACTTGGCGCGTCGTAGCTACTACGACCATCATACTCATCGCATACTTTACCACTGGTGACGTGCAAGCGGCGTTAAAAATTGGATTCATCGAGTTTTTCATTAAGCTCTTGTTATACTATCTGCATGAGCGGGCATGGCAGACTGTACCTCGTGGCAAAGTGCGCAAGATCCTTAAGCAGAAATCTTAGCCCTTCCGATACTCTCATAGTGGAATCCAAGCTCCTGCATTCGCTCTAGTTCATACAGATTGCGGCCATCAAAGACCACAGGTGACTTCAGGCATGACTTAAGCTTGTCAAAGTTTGGATTTCTAAACGCTCCCCACTCAGTGACGATTGCTAGAGCATCACATCCTTCCGCGGCGGCGTATGCATCATCGCAATAAGTGATTTTATCACCGATTGTATTTTTCACATTATCCATGGCTTCTGGATCAAATGCCTGCACAGTTGCACCTTTTGCCAGAAGTTCTTCGATGATCTCTAGAGCAGGAGCCTCTCTGATGTCATCAGTATTTGGCTTAAAAGCCAGTCCCCAGAGACCTATTTTCTTGCCATTGAGATCACCGAAGTGCGCCTCCATCTTTTGCACGAGCCTTTTCTTTTGAAGTGCGTTGACATCCAAGACTGAGTTGAGGATCTTGAAGTCATAGTCACTCTTCTCGGCCATCATCACTAGGGCATTGACATCCTTGGGGAAGCAGCTTCCACCAAATCCGACTCCAGGAAACAAAAACCTCTTTCCGATCCGTGTATCGCTGCCCATTCCACGTCTCACCATGTCGACATTGGCGCCCAGCTTTTCAGATAGATTCGCAATCTCATTCATAAAGCTGATCCTTGCGGCTAGGTAGCTATTGGCTGCATACTTGGTCATCTCTGCACTGCGCTCGTCCATGAAGAGCACGGGGTTGCCCTGCCTCACGTATGGAGCATACAGTCGATTCATCTTTTCCACGACTCGCTCACTACTCGTTCCTACGACGATGCGGTCTGGTTTCATGAAGTCATCTACAGCGACTCCTTCGCGGAGAAACTCTGGATTGCTTGCTACATCAAAAAGCTCTGCATCAAGATTTTTGATGAGTGCATCATGTACCTTTTGAGCTGTCCCTACCGGGACGGTGCTCTTGTTGACGACGACCGTATACTTATTGATGATACCACTCAGATCCTCGGCGACACCGAGTACATAGGAAAGATCAGCAGACCCATCCTCTCCTGGAGGAGTAGGTAGTGCTAAGAAAACCATCTCAGAGGCATGTACGGCTTCCGCCAAATCGGTCGTGAAATGCAAGCGACCATTCTCAATGTTTCTTTGAAACAGGACTTCAAGTCCCGGTTCATAGATGGGGATCTCTCCCTGCTTCATCATATTGACCTTCTCTTGGTCGATATCTACACAGATTACTTGATTGCCTGTCTCAGCGAAGCACGTGCCTGACACTAGGCCGACGTATCCAGTACCTACTACTGCAATATTCATACTTGATTACTTGAAAAAATGTCTGAAAAGCTCAGGTTGGGAGCGTGTTTTAAGCGCCAGTAAAATTAGGCTTTTTTGTGCTAGCTAGACATCGCGTCTGAGACGAACTTGCTCAATATCAGCATGAGTAGAGCCAGACATCCCGCAAAAAATGCACCTACTGGCATCCACTTCACTATACTCGGCTTCAGGCGAGGAAGTGGACTGCGAGGTCCATCTACTTCCTGGAAGTAGGGCGTGGTATTTTGCAAGACAAATTCTGCGAGTTGAACGTTCTTGATGGTCTCCCCATAAGCCACAGAGAGGATTCCCACTTCCCTAGCAAGGCGATCGCGTTTATACTTATCTGAAGGAGACCAAAGCGACAAATTTTTGGAGTCGTAGCTTGCCAGTTGTGCTTCGGCCGCTGCAAGCTTTTGGCCGACAGAATCTTGCCGTTCTTGCAGTACACGAAGGGTCTTGGAAGGTCTTTCTACAGTCTTCTCGATATAAAACTCACTGAGAAACGCATAAATCGAGGAGCAGATATCAGTAGACAGCATCTCATCTAGGCCACGTAGCTCAATCTTCATGAGACCTGATTTTTTATCATGGAAAAAACCATAGCTGAAGTCATCAATCAAGTCTCCTTTGATCGCTGATATGAGCACATTGAGGAGTCTTCGATCGTCTTCTGATAAGTCCTCTTCCTTGTTGGTGGTAAGACGATGATTTGCAAGATCTCCTTGCCATTTCCGGATGTCACCCGTGAGATTTTGTTGGTCGATCAGTTGATTGGCCAAGAAATCTCCTTGATGATCTTGAAGGAGGATTGCGGTCCAGAGACGATCTGATTGTGCAATGACTTTGATCTTCTCGATCTTTTGATCTTCATCAGAGTACTCCCAGCCCACAGCTCCGAGCACTCCTTGGAGTCCATTTTGCACTCCTACTTCCTCATTGTTGAGGAAAAATGTCTGAGTGGCCTTGTATTGCGTGGCAGTAAGCTTACAATAGAGCCAGCCACCCATAGCACCGATGATGACAGCCAAAAGGAGCCACATCCAGTGTCGCAGAATGTAGCCGAGATAGTCTCGCACAGCAGTGATGGTATCCTTGACGGGATTAGCAGTACTCACCTGTCAAAGGTAGGGCTTCAATAGATCTGCAGCCTGTGCTGTTGATATTCCTTTGCGCTGAGCATAGTCCTCTATCTGATCTTGCTGCACCTTGGTGATTCCAAAGTAGCGACTCTCTGGATGACTGAAGTACCATCCGCTCACACTACTTGCAGGATACATCGCATAGCTCTCTGTGAGACTCATGCCTAGGTCCTCTGCATTCAGTAGATCAAAGAGTTTGGCTTTCTCGGAGTGCTCAGGACAGGCAGGATAGCCTGGGGCTGGCCTGATGCCTTGGTACTTTTCTGCTACGATGTCCTCGGAAGATAGACTTTCGTTTTTGGTGTAAGCCCAATACTCGGTCCGTACCATTTGGTGCATCTTCTCGGCAAAGGCCTCTGCAAGTCGATCTGCTAGGGACTTGAGTAAGATACTCGAGTAGTCATCGCCCGCTTCCTCAAATCGCTTCGCCCGCTCATCACATCCTAGTCCTGTCGTCACAGCAAAGGCTCCGACCCAGTCTTCCTTTTGAGAGTTTTGGGGTGCCACGAAGTCACTCAGACAATAGTTGGTCTGACCAGGAGCTTTCTGTACCTGCTGTCTGAGTTGATGAAGCTGCACATCTATATCTAGGAGATGGATGCTATCATTGTCGGTACTGTGGGCTTTCCATAGTCCAAGAGCACCATTGGCAGTGAGCCAGTCTTCCTGTACGATCTTTCGCAGCATCTCATGAGCATCCTTGTACAGTTTACTGGCTTCCTCACCATAGGTCTTTGATTCTAGGATCCTAGGATATTTGCCCTTGAGGCCCCAAGTCCAGAAAAATGGACTCCAGTCTATATATGGCACCAATTCGGTCAATGGGAAACTCTTGAAGACATGAACACCTGCCTTCTCTGGAATAGGAGGATCATATGTCTTCCAGTTGATCGAGAGTTTATTGGCTCTGGCTTGGTCCAGTGATAGAAGTTTTTTGTGGTCTTGTCTGCTGAGATAATTGGAGTGCAGGGTATCGTATTCATCCCTGAGCTCATCGACAAATCGATTGCGCAGGTCATCGTTCTGACTCAGCAGAGAGCTGGTCACAGATACGGACTTGGAGGCATCGAGTACATGGACCACTGGATGTTCGTACTCTGGTCTGATCTTGACGACCGTATGGATCTTGGAGGTCGTAGCACCGCCGATAAGTAGGGGTAATTTCATGCCACGCTTTTGCATTTCTGCTGCGACATTGACCATATGGTCGAGACTTGGCGTGATGAGGCCGCTGAGGCCTATGGCATCGACACCTTCTGCCACTGCAGTATCCAAGATCTTCTCTGTGGGCACCATGACGCCCAGATCTACGATCTCATAATTATTGCAGGCGAGGACGACCCCGACAATGTTCTTCCCGATATCATGCACATCACCTTTCACTGTAGCAAGCAGAATCTTGCCCTTGGCTCGAGCGTCTGACGACTTCTCAGCTTCGATATATGGTGTCAGATACGCAACGGCTTTTTTCATGACACGCGCACTCTTCACTACTTGTGGAAGAAACATTTTTCCCTCACCAAATAGCTCACCGACGATGTTCATGCCGTCCATGAGGGGTCCTTCGATGACCTGGATCGGTTGATCATGTGCTTGGCGCGCAAGCTCGATATCTTCTTCAATAAACTCCGTGATACCTTTTCTGAGAGCATGTGCTATACGATCATTGAGCGGGAGTGATCGCCATTCTGCCTCTTTTTTATCCTCGACTTTGCTGCCTTTGAGCCTTTCGGCCAAATGTATCAATCTCTCAGTCGCATCTTCTCTTCGATTGAAGTATACATCTTCGATGGCCTCCCGCAGCTCAGGATCGATATCCTCATAGACCTCGATCATACCGGCATTGACGATACCCATATCCATTCCTGCTGCGATGGAATGATAGAGGAAAATGGCATGCATCGCTTCACGCACTACATTGTTGCCTCGGAATGAAAATGACACATTACTCACACCACCACTGATGCGAGCACCTGGACAAGTTGCTTTGATTTGTTTTGTGGCTTCAATGAAGTTGATCGCGTACTCATTGTGCTCTTCGATGCCGGTCGCCACCGCAAAGATGTTCGGGTCAAAGATGATATCCCCGGCAGGGAATCCAAGCTCATCCACCAGGATACGATATGCACGCTGGCAGATTTCTACCTTGCGCTCGGTCGTCTCCGCTTGCCCTTCTTCGTCAAATGCCATGACCACAGTCGCCGCACCATATTTCTGCAAGATCTTTGCTTGCCGCACAAATTCGTCTTTGCCCTCTTTGAGCGAGATCGAGTTGACGATGCACTTGCCTTGCACACATTTGAGTCCTTCTTCGATCACCTCAAACTTGGAGGAATCGATCATCACTGGCACTCTTGAAATATCAGGCTCGGAGCCTATCAAAAAGAGGAAGTCCCTCATCGCTGCCTGTGAGTCAAGCATGCCTTCATCCATATTGACATCGATGATCTGAGCACCATTCTCCACTTGCTGCAGTGCTACGCTGAGGGCCTCTTCGTATTCATTATTCTTGATGAGTCTGGCAAACTTTCGCGAGCCCGTGACATTGGTTCGTTCGCCGATATTGACGAAGTTGAGATCATCACGTAAGACCATTGGTTCGAGGCCGGCAAATGAGCTGATGTATTCCTTCTGCACCTTGACTCGTGGTGTGCTGTCCTTAGTGAGTTTGACGATCGCGGCGAGATGCTCTGGTGTAGTTCCACAGCAACCACCTAAGAGATTAATCCATCCCGCTTCGGTAAACTCCTTGAGTGTGCTAGCCATATGATTAGCGCTCAAGTCGTATTCACCAAATTCATTTGGCAAACCCGCATTGGGATATAGGCTAACATAGCAGTTGGCCTGCTGTGAAAGTGTCTTGATGTATGGTCGCATCTCCTCAGGCCCTAGCGCACAGTTGATTCCTATGCTCAGTGGCTTGGCATGAGCCACTGATATGTAGAAGGCTTCGATCGTCTGTCCAGATAGAGTCCGCCCACTGGCATCTGTGATGGTTGCAGATATCATGACTGGGATGTCAAGATTGCGATGTTCTTTTTGCTTTGCGATCGCAAAGAGCGCTGCTTTGGCATTGAGTGTATCAAATATGGTTTCCACGAGTAGGATATCCACACCACCATCTATCAGTGCACTGACTTGCTCTTCATAGCTCTCTACGAGATCGTCAAAGAGCACTGCGCGATACCCAGGACGATTGACATCTGGTGAGAGGCTGGCAGTCTTGTTCATAGGACCTATAGCTCCAGCTACGTAGCATTGTTTTCCGCTTTCGCTCAAATACTTATTGACAGCCTGTCTTGCTATTTTGGCGGAAGCCAGATTTATTTCTCTGACCACATGGCTTAGCGCATAGTCCTCCTGAGATATTGACGTGCTATTGAATGTGTTGGTCTCAATGATGTCTGAGCCTGCCCGCAAAAACTGCAGATGGATCTCTTCGATCACATCAGGTCTGGTAATACTCAGTAGATCATTGTTACCGATGAGATCTGATGCATGGTCTGCAAATTGATCACCACGGAAATCCTCTTCTTGGAGCCTATGGCGCTGGATCATAGTACCCATCGCACCATCTAAGAAGACAATGCGCTCGCTAAGTTTTTTCTCTAGTTCTTGTACGATCTGGCTGTGTGACATATTGAAGATAAAATTATGATCTCTCACAGTGGGAAGGCCAGATTGTTCACAAGTGAGATCGACCTTCTGGCTACCTTTGCGCCTTCATTGACCAAACCACACAGTATGAAGCTAGATTTCTTGCAGACTCTCGGCCTAGAAGCCACCAACTATGGTAGCTCGACTGGCCTTCATCATATGACTTTTGATGAGCTCATCAGCTCGTCATCACCCGTAGACGGACAGCATATCGGCAAGGTAGGAAGTACAAGCCGTGCACAGTACGACGCCATCATCTCCAAGGCTCAAGAAGCTTTCAAGGTATGGCGCACCATCCCAGCACCCAAGCGCGGTGAAGTTGTGAGACAATACGGAGAAAAGTTGCGAGAGCATAAAGAAAGTCTTGGAAAGTTGGTCTCTTATGAGATGGGCAAAAGCTACCAGGAAGGCCTCGGAGAAGTGCAAGAGATGATTGACATCTGTGACTTTGCTGTGGGTCTATCAAGACAGCTCTATGGACTCACCATGCACTCCGAACGTCCTCAACATAGGATGTATGAACAGTGGCATCCGCTGGGTATCGTAGGAATCATATCCGCTTTCAACTTTCCAGTGGCTGTATGGTCATGGAATGCCATGATAGCACTTGTCTGCGGAGATGTGGTCGTGTGGAAGCCATCTGAGAAGACACCTCTCTGTGGTGTAGCTTGTCAAAACCTCATAGCGGATGTGCTCGAGGCCAATGATGTGCCAGAAGGCGTGGTTAATCTCATCAATGGAGACTACAAAGTCGGAGAGTATATGTCTACTGACAAGCGTGTACCACTTGTCTCAGCTACAGGAAGTACACGTATGGGCCGCATCGTAGGTGCGACAGTCGCTGAGCGTATGGGTCGCAGCCTACTAGAGCTAGGAGGAAACAATGCAATCATCGTCGAGCCTGACGCAGATATGAACTTGGTCTTGACGGCAGGAGTATTTGGGGCAGTCGGCACCTGTGGCCAACGCTGCACGTCTACCAGGAGGCTGATCATACACTCAAGCATCTATGACCAGGTCAAGGAGAAACTTGTCAATGCTTATAAGCAACTCAAGATCGGAGATCCTCTCGATGCCAGTAATCACATCGGACCTCTCATCGATACAGATGCAGTCAAGATGTACACTGATGCTATTGCCAGAGTGAAGTCTACTGGCGGGTCCATGTTGGTAGAAGGTGGTGTCCTGACAGGATCGGGATATGAGAGCGGATGCTATGTGTCTCCAAGTATCGCTGAGGTTGCTGCAAACGCAGAAGTTGCCCAGCATGAGACCTTTGCTCCATTGCTTTATCTTATGAGATACAGTGATCTCGATGAGGCCATCGATATTCAAAACAATGTGCCACAAGGCCTGTCATCTGCGATCATCACCAATAGCATGAGAAGTGCAGAGCAGTTCTTGTCTGCTGCAGGTTCTGATTGCGGGATTGCCAATGTCAATATCGGTACCAGTGGTGCAGAGATTGGTGGAGCATTTGGTGGAGAGAAAGAGACAGGTGGTGGTCGAGAGAGTGGATCAGATTCTTGGAAGGCATATATGAGACGCCAAACCAATACGATCAACTACGGCAAAGAGGTGCCACTAGCGCAAGGAATCAAGTTTGACCTCGGATAGTGCTAGACACAAAGAACTGTTAAGGCTTTTCTGTCATCGGGACGCGCCCACATATATTGCGTCTTCTGTGTAGTAGTTCAAACCTGAATAAAGCTCTAGCGCTATGAAAACTTTTGTTGCATTTTTTGGAATGGCCGGTGTTTTGTCATTTTTATTGTCTTGTTCGCCAGAGATTGAGACACAGCGATTTTCATACACTGAGACCCAATGCGCCGATCCTTTCATGACCAATGGTAACAGCACCTCAGACTTTAGAGATGCTTTTATACTATTTATGGAAGCCGAGCAGCAAGTGGCCGTCACTGTCATTACCAGTTCTCGAAGTATGGTGGAAAATGTCTGTCAAGCCTGTACCTGTCCCAAGGATGATGCAAGGGTCGTAGTTTTTGATGCCAATGTAGAGGATCGAGAGCTTTTGCTCAGCCTAGGCTGTGTTGAGCAATAGTGCTCAAAGCTTCAGCCAAGATTTGAGTTTCTCCAGTATGAGATCCTGATCGGCTTGATCAAGGTCGGCAATCCTCACACTGTGACCTGCACCTTCCTTGGCGATGAAGAGCGCATCGTGCTTTGGCTTGGGTCTATAAGCACAGGCTGCCCAAGGATCTAGCGCACCATGGATGTAGATCATGCGCTTGCCTTTGCGATCGAGCGTGGCGATGACATCTTTCATGTAGTCAGGATCATATTTGACCTCTACGCCTTTCGGCAAAAAGGCTTGATTGCTATGATGGTCCGCGTCATCCAGCAGCTCTTCGAACCCAGAACTGAGAAATCTGTAGTAGCCATTCTCTGCGAAGAATTGATAAAATGCAGGCTTGTAGAATTCATACACCATATCGGAGTAGAAATTGTAGCCTACGATATTTTGTAGGTAGTTGAAGACTTCTCGGGCCGAAGCATCGGCAGATGGGATATCATCACAGGCATGTGCATACTGCCAAAATGAAAATGGTAATTCTAGCACGGCGTACTCATGGGCTAAGGCCATGTCTACATTGGTAAAGCTCATCTGATCTGCACGAGCAATAGAGTCGATCAGTGGTAGAACTTCATCATCGATCGCCAGTGCTCTTTTCTGAAAAGCCTTGATCTTATCGCCACAGCTTTGCTCACCTAGTCGGATGATGTGCTCGTCCATGCGATCATCCTCTTGCTGTATTGGGAGCGGACCGACATACGGGACAGCAGCTCGCACATCTCTTGGGTACTTTGCCTTGTAGATACAGGTCGTCGTGCCTCCTTTGGAGATTCCGGTAGCAACCCAGTGTTTCCGATATAGCCTCTTCAAGCTCTGACGGATCATATGCAAGTCGTCTGCTGCTTGGTCATTGGTCAAGTACTGCCAATGGTAGTCCTTGGGTATGGACTCGCCGTAGTATCTGTACTCTACGATGACAAGATTGGCTTTGAGCAATTCTGCCAGTTCATTTGGGCGAAAGCCCGCGCTATATCCGCTAGTCTGGAGTACCGTAGGTGCATCAAAATCACGATGAGCGATCCAGATCCGCTGGGGGAAGGCCTCTATCTCCTTGGTTTCGTGATTTTGGTCTTGTCTGATGGTGAGCTCATAGACATCAGAATATCCGTCTTGTTCTCCAAGCAACTCATACTCGATGATGTCAAATTTCTCTTGGAATAGATCGAGGATTTGCATGGACTGCGCCGTCACTAGGCCGATTGCCATGCTAAGCAAAAAGGTCATCAGAGTTTTCATGCCATGAAGATAGATAATCATGTCTTGGCTAGGAAAGTGAAGCAGGAGTCAATTCTTCAATAAGCAAATAAATCAGCCTGTAAGCATTCATTTATGAATTTTGAATTCGATATAGTTTAATTGGCAAACCATTCTTCGGGTTTTAGCGTCTATTGGAGAAAGGTCCTATGGGGAATTCCAGCTTCTTGTTGAAACCCACCCAGAAAGAAGCTAAGTGACGAATTGTGCCTCATCAAGCTTAGATGTGCAAGCCCAATAGCCAAGACAGTAGGCGTTCTGAGATATATCGAACAGACGTCTCCCATGAGTCTGGAGTCTTTATCTGCATTGACCTAATGGCAGGAGCTATTGCAGAGTGGTCTATGATCCTACTTGATTCAAAATTTGCTAGTGACATAGCTCTTCAGGATCTGATCAGTCTAGCGTCACAGGCAGAGCTCCCAGATTCATCGGGTCAAGTGAATAAGCTATTAAATCTGATGAAGATCTCGAAACTAAGACAGAAATCTGTGGCTTCAATACTAGGAAATGTCAAGTACTACGCCAAAGAAAAAGGCTTGCCAATTGGCAAGCCTTGTATAGTCTGAGGTCGGGATCAGATTCGAACTGACGTACAAGGTTTTGCAGACCTCTGCCTAACCACTCGGCCACCCGACCATCAATATCGAAGCCCTCTCAGGCATCGAGCGCGCAAAGATAACACGAATCTTTACAGCATTTGTTTCATGTGTGTGAGAAAAAGTCCAGGACCATCGGCATTTGATTGAAGTAGGTTCTCGTCACTCCTCTTTAGTACAATCAGATTGGTTTATTGTCCCCGATGGCCCCGGCTCAGGCTGTTATCCGCCATTTTTGGCTTGTCGATAAGACCTACCCTCATTTGGGCGGTCTAAGGTATACAATTTGTATGTTTTGATCTTGGTAATTAATGCATCTGCATATCTGTCATTTGTTGCATAACCGCAGGTCTTCAACCCCTTGCACCAGCCTTCATAGTCCGATACCGGAATGTCAAAGAGTGGCGCATAGCGGTCACGATATCTCAAAAAGAGACTGTGATCTCGATAGGACTCCTCTACACTTGTGTAGTTTCTGAAGCAGCTGGGTACCAGCTCTCCCTTGGCGTTGCGATCATCGTCTATGTAGTAGTAGGTCGCTCCTTGCCAGTCAGACTTGCATTTGATCCCAAAGTGATTCTTGGCTCTTCGCGCTAGTATGCTCTGACCACTATTGGTCTCGATGAGGCCTTGAGCAAGGATCACGCTTGCGGGTATTCCATATTCTTGACTTTCGACCATCGCGAGATGTGAGTAGAGCCCGATATAGTCGAGCGCAGCTTTTTCTGCGTCATCTACTGGTCGCAGCGAAGTGAATAACAGCAGGATTGTGGAGAGTATACATATTTTCCTCATCGATCTGCTATTACCCAAAAGTCATGCCAAGGACCGATACATTTGTCTCATGCCACATTTTAGCAGATCATTAGAGAGGCTAGGCCAAGATGAGATCTTGGCCACAGTGATTGATCAACTTAGCTCATTGCCTGAGCCTCAGATCAATCCTGTGCTCTTTGACGCCTTGCTTGAATCTGTGATATCTCAGCAATTGTCGATCAAGGCAGCTGCAACTATTCACGCTAGGTTTATCGAACTCGTAGGTGATATTGAGCCCTTGAGATTACTAGAGATTGATGATGCAGCGCTGCGCAAAGCGGGCCTGTCGCAGCGCAAATGCGAGTATGTGAAGTCTATCGCTCATTTTTTTATAGAGCATGACAATCTTGACTGGTCTTCGATGAGTGACTCCGCGATTCGTCAAGAGCTCATTACGATACGTGGTGTGGGCATGTGGACGATTGACATGATATTGATGTTTTGCCTTGATCGGCCGGATGTGTTTCCTATTGGGGATCTGATCATCAAGCAGTCCATTTCTATTCTATACGGTATGGACATCGATGACAAGAGTTTTTTGGCGAAGGCCGACAAAATATCTCAAGGCTGGCGCCCCTATCGCAGTGATGCCTGTCTATTGCTCTGGGCTTGGAATCGTGAATTAAGACATCGATCCTGATGCTGACAAAGGAGATTTCTGCAACTTTGGATGGTATGAAGCGGGATGAGAAGACTGAGCTGCCAGATAGGATCATACTTCGCTATGAAGGTCAACGACCTGGTCCACTCCTTGTGATTTTTGGAGCAGTCCATGGCAATGAACCTGCTGGTGTCGAGGCTCTGAAAGAGGTCCAGGAGATGTTGGATCGAGAGCCAGAGGTCAATCAGGATTTTGCTTTTTGTGGTCAGGTCTATGGTCTGATCGGCAATCGTAGGGCTTTCGCCCAAAAGAAACGCTTCTTGGATACTGACCTCAATCGATCGTGGACATTGCAGCAATCAGAACAGATCAAGAAAAGTGATCGCAGCATGTGGACCCACGAGCAGCATGAGATGTATGAAATCACTCAGATCTTGCATGAGCTGATCGCCAAGCATAGACCAGAGAGGCTTTATATACTGGATATACATACGACATCTGCTGCTGGAGGTCTATTTACTATTGTCTCAGATGACGAAGAGAGTCGCAGGATTGGTCTGGGGCTTCACGCACCGGTGATTCTAGGTATGCTCGAAGGGATCCATGGGACCTTGATGCATAGATTTCATATTTCCTATATGGGAATGCCCACCATGGCGATCACCTTTGAGGCAGGACAGCACCATGAGCCTCTATCCAAGAGTAGAGCAGTATCTGCGATCATTAATTTCATGCGCGCCACATCGAGCGTTTATCCCCATGATGTAGAGTCACGTCATGATGAATTGCTGATCAGAGAGACAGAAAGCATGCCCAAGATGGCGAAGTTGCTCTACACACATGGCATCAAGCCTGAGGATGAGTTCCGAATGCAACCGGGTTACAGCAATTTTCAACCAGTGAGACAAGGAGAAGTACTAGCTCAAGATCGACATGGACCTGTCACCGCTTCACAAGACGGACTCATACTCATGCCACTTTATCAGAGACAGGGTGATGACGGATTTTTCCTCATTGAAAAACTACAGAAAGACTAGTCATGTCCTTACCGATCAGTTTTGAAAACGTAGAGAAAGCAATCACTCAGATGCACTTTGAAAAGCCTGAGTATCTCATTGCTGAGGACCAGCTAGAGGAGTATTTGAGCTATTCCAGTGCAGAGCTGCTGTCAGCAGACGATGCAGCCATCCAAAGTTTTTTGATCCAAGTGATACATTTGGCCGTAAGGCTCCAAGATCATAAGATCCAGTGGCATCCTGATGTCATAGAATCTGCCAATGAGGCCAACTGGAAAGCCTATGAACTGGAGTATGAGCAGGACCTTGGCAAGTATATTGATTATTGCTTTGAGTCCAGTGATGAAGAAGAGCTTCTGGCCATAGTAGAAGACTCGCTTCACGAAGAGATCGAGCCAGCCTCTGCCGCCATCATATGGATATCGTGCAAAAACCTCATTGATAGCATCGAGCAAGATGGATAGGCCGGTCAAGCGCAGATCTTATCCATCCATCTGGAGGTTGATCTTGCACCCTCTCTTGATCATTTTTTTGACTGTGACGACGCAGGTCGGTGGATTGTTGTATTCAGCTTGCTTGATTCTTGGCAAGATGATGTCATGGTCGACGAGAGCCTGGCTTATGAGCTATCTAGTGGTGCATAGCCTCTGTGCTTTTGTAGTTATACCACAGCTTGCTCCGGCACAAGGCAAGGTGCCGCTGCCAGTGTACTCTGGAGATATCCTCAAGCCCGCCAATCTGTGGATGGTGTGGTCCAATCGACACTACGTGACACCAGAGCTTTACCTGGCCGTACTCGAGGCTGGTCGTCAGTTGAAGACGACGTACCCAGAGCTGAGACTGGTATATCTCGATGCTAGCTTTCCCTTTGGAAAGAGATTTCCAATCCTTCCACATCGAAGTCATGCGGATGGAAGAGCTCTTGACTTGTCATTTGTCTACATGAAAGACGGTCAAGTGGCGAATAAGTCTAGATCTTGGACAGGCTATGGCGACTATGAGGAGGCACTTCCTGGATATACGAGTCAGGCCAAGGTCTGTAAGGAGGCAGGGTTCAAGCAGTACTCGTTGACCAAGATATTTGGGTTGGTCAAGCGAGGGTCTCTGCGTTTTGACTCTGACTGTACGAAAGATCTGATTTTTGCGCTACTCAATCAGCCTATGACGGACAAGGTCTTTCTAGAGCCACATCTTTCTCGCAGGCTCGGACTCAGACATACCAAACTCAGATTTCATGGATGCCATTCTGTGAGGCATGATGATCACATCCACTGGGCGGTGAGATCTTGATCTTCACTCCTCCTTGACAAATGGTATCCCAATGACATAGGAGTTGTAACCATCAAATTCTTCGTTAAAACTCGTTTTGGTCTGCACATGGAAGAGGTGATAGCCTGGGCTCACACTGTCGAGTGGCACATAAGTTCTGAATCCTCTCTCGTCGGTCTTGTGGTGCTTGCACTCCGACCACATGAGCTCATGCGTAAGTCTCTGACGATCTATGCTAAACTTCACTTGTTGATTCAAGAGTCTGGAAAGTGCGGAGTCCTGGACATAGCGATCAGTGTATTTTTTGATACCATCCCAATTAGACTTAAGGCCAAAAGTATCAGCGTAATGACTGATATACTCATCCATGGTCTGTTCGTATAGAACAAAAACTGGTAGGTAGTTTCCATAGATGATGTCACTAGATATACTTGCTCGATACACATGATCACTCGTGAGCATCTTATCATCGTAGTGGTACCTACCATGATATTGGGTCGTCGCTACATTGAGATACTTGCGATCCTCAGTCATGTCGATTTCGATCCCACCGAGCGGCAAGTAGTCTTCGGCCTCAGCAGTCGTGATGATGATAGCTGCCAAGAAGTATCCGAAAAACAAGGTAAGAATCTTGAGGCGCCCAGCATTACTGATAAGGGTCAACCACTCTGGATAGATGAGCCAGCGAAGACTCACGATGTTGAACAATCGATGAAATGGATAGTAGATCTTGCTCATACCCTTGATATGACGGAATATAAGTCGGTCAAGTATGCCGATGGACAGCAGGAACATCATCAGCCCAGTGCCAAAACCTATCCAGACGCTGTAGTAGATCTTTTGCGGAAGCACTACGGAGTAAATGGCATACAAGACTAAGGTCAGGACTATGGACATCGTGGCACCGATGGTCATCATGATTGTCACACTGTAAGCGAGACTTGACAGGCGCTCCATCTTGATGATGCGTGATACCAGGTCAAGACGGTCGCTGTATTTTTCTTTAAACGTGCTGGAGTAATTGAGCTCATCGAGATTTACACCACGCGGATATGTAAAGTTGACACCGAGCATTGCAAGCCATATGGCTCGTAGGAGCAGATTGACTGCAAATCCTATGACCAATGCTCTACTGATCATATGGAGCCCAAGAGTCAGTACTGTGAGTATGGGGCTGATTTCAGTAGATACGAATACGGATCGATAGAATGATTCTGTCCATTGAGGAACCTGGAGCAAGCTTAGCACAAAACCTCCAGAGATGAGCATCTCGATTTGCCAACTACTATTCTGTTGTTGCTCTAGATATGCTGGCAGCTCTGGCTTGTTCTTCCTTTGTTTCATCTGCTGTATGACTCAAATGAAGCTAGAAGACGACTGTAGTCTGGAATGATCTGCAGGATGTGATGCTCCATGTGAGCCAAGTAGTCCCAAGCCAAATAGGTCAAGGCGGCTGACTGATCTGACGAGATACGTTGATAGCCGATGATATCAAAGTTGTGCTTCCTCGCGAGATGAAATGACGCTTCCGTCTCTATCTTTTCGAGAAGTAGAGCGATCTGATGATTGAGACAGATCCACGTATTGAGGATCTCATAAGATTTTCTGTCCTGATAGCCGTTGATTTGCACATATGCATCTTGATCGTAGCTACTGAAGATCAGATCGTCTTCGCTCACCATCCCTTGGACAAATCTTTGGTGATTGACAATGGCAGAGTCGATCAGATGACCCAAAATCTCTTTGCCTGACCATCGATCGGGCGCTGGCTTTTGAGAGATGTTGAGCTCTGGCATATTTTTGATGAGCACACTAGTGCTGACAACGATCTGTCGGAGTATTTTGGCGAAAGCCATATCACTTCTGCTTATGAAACTCTTCTGAAAGTGCGATAAAATCCTTATCAAAGAATCGCCGAATGTACTTCTCCACACTAGCCTCGTCCATGACCTCAATCGATTTCATGTCTCCAAAGCTGCCATAGTAGAGCCAAAATCCAAAGTCATCCTTATGATTTCCTACACCAGTAATACCAAGTTCATAGTCGGATGGATTGTGGCGCAACCCAAGAGAAGGAGAGGCCCTACGAAGCTTATTAGCTTCCTCGATCTGTGATCCCCAATCAAAACTGCGAAAAAAGTCCATGAAGCTGTCCGCGTCACATTCGCCTTGACTCTTGACCAGATTGGACTTGAAGGAAGCCAATTGATAATTGTAGACAAAATCACCATCAGGGGAAAATCTGCCTTGTTCATTGGTCAAAGAAGAGGACTTGACGACAGTGACGCTTGGCTCAGTGTCCTTTGATGAGCTTTCATCCTGAGTTGTCTTGCTACAAGAGCTCAAAAGCATGCCAGCCATGAGCCATATCCAGATGTATTTCATGACCTTAAGGTAAGGTCTCCTGCCTAATTCTCCTTAGCTCTTTTGCCTCAGATCCCAAGCTTCTTGGAGGGATAGGTCGATCATAGGCATGTCTGAGGTCTTGGCATCATCTAGCCAGCTCATCTGCTGAGGACTGAGCAGATGTCTAGGATCTCTTTGCGAGCCTAGGGCTGAGTTGATCCGAGTCTTTTGTAATTCTGAAAGGGGAAGAGTGGCATAGGCACTATGTCGCAGATGATAGTGGATATCTTTTTGAGAAGGTCGGAAGCTCTCTTGAGCGTCCACGACTTTGTAGTCCTTGCTTTGAGCAAAACGATCAAGCTCTGCTCGGGAGAGCTTCTTCACGTCAAATACCACACGCACGAGCTCACCACCTGCACCAAAGCCGGACTCCGTGGTCAGCACTTCTTCTCGAGATCCTAGCTGTGTCTCGCCACTCCAGAAACAGTACATCTTATAGTACGCTTCTCGCAAATCGCCATCTCGGAGGGCAAATTCGACTGATAAGACTTCAAGATATCCAGGAACTTGGCTCCCATGCTCCTTCAGTGCACGGATCATTGCCCTTGACAGTCCCAGGGCACTGTAGTCACCTGCGACCCTGGGTATGAGATCCTTGCCATGGTGATCTATGATGCGTACGACCGGATTGTTCCAACTAGGCTCGTGATAGAGCTCTAGCACTTCTTTGTCAGCGCCTCTGTGATTATTGAAGATGGTGAGTGCTATGAATTGATCTTGTATGGCTTCCGCCAAAAGGGGCTGCGACAAGATGTTGCGACCGTAATTGCGACAAGTCGCACAGCCTGGCACTTCTTGAAAGAGAATGAGAATTGGCTTACCAGATTGTTTGCTGAGTTGAAGAGCGGTATCATAGTCACGCTGCCAGGCGACGGAGCCTAGTTCCTTGTGCTCGAGATGTGAGATGCTGGATTGGGCATCAGCATTTGATAGGGTCAATACAGACCCAATCAGTAAAGTGCTAAGGATCGATTTCATCACTATTTACAAGTTCTTGTTCAAGATGTTAACGACACTCTTGCGGCCTTCATGTAGTGAGATTAACGATTTCTAGGAGCGGTGTCTGCTGAAGGACAAGCCAGACTAGGATTATTGGAAAGACATTTTCTGACACTTGCAAAGCGCCAGGATACAGCTCCGCTCAAGGAAACTGTATCTGGCGTATGCTCTCTCACTGCGTACTTTTCATAACTTACTCGGGCTGTTTTGGTCTGATGTGATCAATTGCCTTTGACCAGCTCTGCTGGTAGACCGAGAAATGGCATTTCATTGTTGGTGATAATGACCTTAGTGTTGTCAGATTTTGACACTTGAAAAAATGCTTCGATCGCTCTAAACTGCAAGACTTCGGGCGTGAGGGACTCAGTGAGTAGACGGTTTGCTTCTGCCTCTGCCTCTGCGCTGGTCAAGGTGGCATTGGCATTCCCTTCGGCTTCGATTTCTAGTCGGCGCTTTTCTCCTTCAGCTTTGATGATGATCCTCTCTGCTTCTCTTTGTTCTTGCTGCTTCACAAACTCTAGTCTCTCGGCATCTTGCTCTGCTTGAAGTTTTTCTTCAATGGATCGAGACAATCCTTGCGGCAGTTGAATGCTCTTCATGAGGACATTTTCGACGAGTATTCCTCGATCTTCAAGTATTTCTGCCATGCGATCTCTGATGGCTGCTTCGATCACTGCTCTTTCACCTGAGTGCATGTCTTTGGCCAAAAATCGCGCGGTGACATCTGCAGCGGCAGATCGGAATACTGGTAAGATTACCTCATTTTCGTATTGAGTACCGATTTCTTTAAGGATTGTCGGTGCCTGAGAAGCTTTGAGTCGGTACAGAATCGAAATATCTGTTGATATGGTCAGACCTTCTTTTGACGGGAGATTGGACCGTATTTCCATGTTGACCGTCCTCGTCGGTAAGGTCAATATCGTCGTGGTGAGCGGGTTGAATGATCGAGGACCTTCTGGAATGGCTCTGTCGTCAATCTTTCCGAGCTTCTGGCGTACGCCAACTTCTCCAGGTCGAATTACGACACAACTGCTCAGTGCGAAAACCAGCAAGACGAGCGACAGGGCATTGATATTTGAGTGTTTCATGGCTGTAAGATTTAAGGTGTAAAAAGTTATACTTCACAACATGTAAGTATTACTTCAGTTCAGTGGTTTAGGAGAATTTTCTGAAGCCTGATGAGTCCGAGATCAACGTCTAATGCGCCGCGAGTTCACTTGTCTTGAATCATATCTGCAGTGCAATTGCAGGCTAAAAGTGAGGAGGATAACAACAAAAGGAAATGAACATCGGCCCTAAGCCGCTCAGGTCGTTGAGATTGCGACCTTATCGATTGTCTTCTCGGTCTAGACGAAGACTAAGACGAATGTTCATATACATAGGCTGGTCAAAAAAATCAAGTACGTCTTGATCTTCCACTAAAAGGGCATCTCTTGGGACATCTAGTCTCGACTCCCGCATTTGGCTATAAGCTCGATAGCCGAGTGTAGTGTGGATGTAAAGTAGTCTGGATGCCATGATCGTCCAGTCGACGCTAAGAGAAGCAGCAAAGCGATTGATATCTGAGTTTTGGTTGATTTGTTGGAAGAAGCTATTGTTGAATCTTGAATAAAACTCAGGATAGCGGGCATCTATGTACTGATATTCGATACCTCCTCCAGCAGAAAAGAGGTGAAAATTGTTGCGGGCAAAGATCCAATTGTATCTGGCTTCGAGATCAATTCCGCGTGACACAAAATCCGGCTCAAGTCTCTTCTCGATGTAGGATACATCCATCCAGATGATGTGATTACCTGTATGATAGGAGGTGCCAAGCTTGAGCTCGGGAAATGGATTGATTGCAGCGGTAGGACTCCAGTTGAGTCGCCAGTGATCCTCCTTGACGAATGGTCTGTACTCTTGATCCTGAGCAGAGAGTAGACTTGATAGTCCAAAGACTAAACTTAGTAGCCAGCCTAGTTTGATCGAACTACAGCTCAATGGTGCTCAGCAGTCTGATGTCTTGGGGATCAGTGTAGTCATATTGCCTGAGTTCGTCTTTGGCTACGACAATCAATACGCCATTGCGCGGGATGACATCAAAGCTCTCAAAACCGTCAAAGATTGACAAGCGATGTGGCTGTTCTTTATCCGATATGTCAAATACGGCAAGACCATTCCATCCGTCGCATACGAAAAGAAGATTTCCATCGATTCCCAGCCCTTTAGGCTGTGCCATATCGATGACATTCTTGAGTCTTGGATTCTCTCGATCTTGGAAGTCATAAATTCTGAGCTCATTGACTTCTTGGATACGCGAGCAAAAATCGTTGCTCACAAGCTCTACTGTATGCAAAGTCACATAGGCATGAGTCTCATTGGTCACTATGGGATCAGAGAAGCAAACGACGCCATCAAAAAATGAGGTGTACTCAGTCACGCTTTGTCTCGAGGGTATTCCTGTCTCGCTGTCGATTTCATAGATATACATTGCACTACTAGATCCTACAAACAATAAGCCGTCGTAGTGAAAGATGCTTTCTATGTCAAAATCAAGGGTCTGCTCGTCAATGACGACGACATTGTCCTTGTCAGATATGTCTACAGTACTCAGGCGATCGCCATTGAGACCATAGAGATTATCGCCGACTACGATGATCTGTGAGTAACTGCCATTGACAGCTGCACTAGTGGTAGCATCGAAAGCCGCACTCTCCTCAGTACAGGAGATCACCGCGACACTAAAGAATAAAGAGAGGATGAGATATTTCGTGTTTTTTACCATGTCCAGCAATTTGGGTTGTATCTAGTGTCTGTAATCCAGTCTACGACGATGCCTTTATCTGTGTCTACACACTCAAAGGAGCCAAAGTAATCAGGAGGCGTCAGTTGAAGTTCTTCTATCGGGTAAAAATCTTCAATAGCGTCGACGACAGTGATTGAGCTAAGATCTGATATATCTATGAGTATAAGATTGACGCCATAATTGACAAATAAGATGTCTTCATCGATTGTAAGCTCAGAAACACCTGGAATATTCAAGAAGTGAAGATTGACAGGCATCGCAGGGTCACTATTATCCAGGACATGAATTCCTTGCAGTCGCTCAATGAGGAAGATATACTCTTTGTAGAGTACAATGTTGCCGAGGTTTTCAAATTCTCGAGCGTCAGTCCTGAAAATTTCTTCGAAGTTCTCGTCATAAGGAGCATATACCGGCACCAGACACTCCACCGTCTCACCAAGTGCTGGATTGACAAACCCATCATCACATGATGTCAAGGAGAGGACGACAAGCGCCAGGAGTACGATATGCCTAGATATTTTCAGCTTCATGACGAGGTCATCTGATCCAAAGACGCAAATATTCAAGTTCCGCTGCAAGAAAATCGACGAATTTTTCATGTTCTGTAAAAGAACGCCTATGAGAGCCAGTATCCGTGAAAACAAGTCCCCGTACATCTTACAATGCACAGGGACTCATGCTATCATTTTCGCGAAAGCGACTACCTCTGTATCAATAGTTTCTCTACATATCTGCGATTCTCAGTAGTGATCTCCAGTATCCAGAGTCCAGATGTCTCAGGCGTGGTGATTACTGAATAGATAGAAGACTGGCTGATTACCTGTGTGGCTTGAGCATGACCGTCCAAACCAAGCCATCGAATCTGTCTGATATCATCACTTGCAATCTTGATGCGCACATAGTCCTGTGCAGGATTTGGGAAGAGTTCAAGCACGACGACATTCTCTTGATCGGTAGAGACGCTGAGTTCAATCTCGTAGGTCGAGCTTGCGCTACAGTCGTTGGTATCAGTGACGGTGAGGACGTAGCTACCTGCAAGCTGATCGATCAGATTCTGATCCGTACTGATGACTAGACCATTGGCATCTTTCCACTCATAGCTAAGATCTCCTGTACCACCACTAGCAGTGATATATACTGCTCCCGTGCCAGGGTTGCCGCTATCCTCATTGACGATGCTATCTAGCATGATGTTGATCGGAGCAGGCTCTTGTATTGCCTCCGTGATGCTCATCTCACAATCATTTTCGTCAGTGACGGTGATCGTATATGACCCTGGAGCAAGACTGTCAAGAACCTGTGATGGACTGTAGCGATACTGCCCTGTACCACCAGTCGCAAAGACTTCAATCCTTCCAAGATCTCCATTGCAGAGCGGTTGATCTACCAAAGTATTGAGCTCAATTGCCGCAGGCTCGCTAATCGTAATGGAGAGAATTTCTGTGCACAAGTCACTATCGGTGACCGTGACTTCGTAGTCTCCAGCTCCAATACCAGAGATGCAGGCATCCGTACTTCCGTCGCTCCATATGTATTCAAATGGCGCAGAACCTGCGATAATATTGACACATGCCATAGTCGTGCCAGCATTGCATGCAATCTCTTGGCTGACAATCTCGCTTTCAAGGGTACAGTTGACACCGTTGACACTTGCTGTGGCGGTCGCGGTACATTCATTGGCGTCAGTGACGGTCACTGTGTAGCTTCCTTCTCCAAGACCGTCAAGATTTTGTGTAGTATCTCCCGTACTCCAGAGATATGTATACGGAGACACTCCGCCGGTCGGATCTGTACTTACGGAGCCGTCCATAGCACCTGCAGATGATTCATTGGTAGCAGAGATGTTGATCTCAATGGGGTCTGACTCTGTCAATGTCCATGACATGGAAGTGCTGCATTCATTTTCGTCTGTCACAGTGACGCTGTAGCTGTCGGCAGTCAATCCCGTGATGCTTGAGCTAGTTTGACCTGTGGACCAGAGTATGTCAAGATTTCCAGTACCACCAGCGGTGCCGATAGTCAATAGTCCGGTGCTATCTCCATGACAGGCGATGTCTTCTGCGTCTAGTAGGCTCACGACGATCGCATCGGGCTCAGTGATGTCAACCAAGATGAGATCAGTACAAAGCTGAAAGTCCGTGAGGGTAACCGTGTAGCTTCCGGCTTCAAGGTTGTCTTGGCTTTCACCGATGAGGCCATTGCTCCACTCAAAAAGATATGGAGCGGTGCCTCCCGCAGCAGCAAGCTCCACGGCACCATCACTGCCACCAGCACAGAGTACATTGACTTGGTTCAAGACAGCACCGACCAGTACATCTGGCTCATCGAGGACGATATCCACAGTAGTCTCACAATCATTGGCATCGGTCACAGTCACCGTAGTGGTCCCAGCACCGAGCATTTCATTATTGGAGTCCATACTACCGTCTGGCCAGAGATATTCATAGCTCCCAGCGCCACCACTGCTTGATAGACCGGCGCTGCCGTCCATACTTCCATTGCAACTTGGGTCTTCCTGTGCGACGATTTCTACAACTAGAGGACTTGGCTCATTGATGGTTACGGAGGTGGAGGCCATATTATTATCAGCATCAGTGACGGTCACCATGATCGTACCTGCTTCTAGATTGACAGCAACATCGCCTGACTGACCATCTGACCATGCATAGTCGTATGGCGAAGTGCCACCAGTAGCTTCTGCTCGCGCAAAGCCACTATTTCCTCCTGCACAGAGTACATTGCCAGATTCGATGATGGATATGTCGAGGGGATCTCCTGAGCTCATAAGCTCACCAGTGGATGTGGAAGTCAAGATAAGATCGCCAGAGGTGCTGCCATTGCCATCACTGACATTCGCGGCAGCATAGAGCGTAATGGTCTCGTCAGTAGAGCCATCGGGTGATGTCCAGTCTACTGTATAGCTTACTGTATTGTCTGAGCCAAAGGTCTGTGATGGCGAGTGCTCCCAGTAGGTGCGATCTCCCGATGGAGTGATTTTACTATTTCCATCAGCACCGCTTAGGCTGCCGATATCGTCATTGGCAGCGTTTAGCGCCACAAGTTGGAAACCACCATGAGTACCAAGTCCATTGGGATTTTCTATGGTTACGGTCAAGGTGTAAGTGGTACTTGGGTCAATATCAGCTGGTAGGCCATCAATCGTGAGCGTGCCATCTTGACCAGAGTTTCCGCCGCCGTGACAGTCAGTGCAGAGTCCATCTCCTGGAGCACCAGTCCTTCCATTAGGCGGGTCATTGACACGAGCAATGGTCAGTACAGCGACTGCCATTGCTGTGAATAGTACATAAGATCTAGGTATCCTTGTAAACATGTCAGAGTGAGTTTGAGTCTGTGATATAATGTAAGACTCAGAAAGTTATAGCCTGTCACGCGGAGTCCTCTGACAGATCCTTGTCATAAGTACTCAATCCGTCAAAATGCAGTATGGATTGGACTTGATACTATGATCTCAAGATACCATCAAGAATTTTGGTCGTGATGAGATAAGTGGGTTTTACCCCACCGATACCTAGGCTTCCACTCGCCAGAGTAGCACCTGTCTCAAGCGGATTATCTGAAGCATAGTATGCGTATCGCAATTTGACCTCTGGGGATACACTAGCACGGATTTTGGAAGCCGCCTGTATGGCTTTCTGGTAGTGCGCTCCCTCCATCTCTAGTCCTACACAGTGCCACGAAGATTTAAGGAAGTATCGAAGTATATCCCGATTTTGTAGAGAAGTTCCAAGCACTGTGATCATAGCGCCTGAATAGACGCCGAGACCTTGTCCTTCAAATTCGCTTGCGCTCAGTTGGTTCTCTACTGGATAGTTGTCAGCACTACCTTCAAAGATGAAAGCGTCTGGGATCATCAGATCACCCTTGGTGCCTTCAAGTATCCCAGCCTTACCCATGATATTGATCGACCGGACATCCAGTGGGATCTTGTCTGTTCCCTTTTCATAAGGCTTGAGAAGTTCGTCCATCGTCTCATATGCCTGCTCACCGAATGCGTAGTCCATGACGATGATCACATCTTCTCTTGGGCTGGATATCCAGGGTGACCCCTCACCGTCAACAAGGCCTGTGATGTGAGTACAGTTAATGATCTGTACGTTGATGTTGGTGCCGCTGCTGTCTGATAATTCAGTCAAGCCATGTTTGAGGCCGTAGTCATGGACTTTATTCTGGTCTTTACCATTTTCGTCCTGAGATAAATGTTGTGCAAGTGCCTCGAGGGAAGCGAATTTCTTTTTCTTCAAGGCCGACAAGCCGTACAGCGTATTGACTACGCTATGCATATTGCTACTTATGATATGGATAGGACGATCGAGAAGCCCTTGAGAGTCTAGCTCTTGCTTGATGGCATGTGCCCATTTTTCGCCATAGACATGGTGACCTACTTTTTCGCGGAGTGCCTTTGAGAAACTGATTTCACGGTCGCGATCTTCAAGATGCTCTTCAAGACTGCGCTTTCCCAGCCAGTAGGCTATGCAAAAAATGCTGTTGACCTTTTCGGCCGTGCCAAACTTCTTACAGGCAGACACAGTATCTTCAAAAGTGCGGCCGAGCAGGGTACTCAAGTAAGTGAAGCCTACCTCTTCATTGAGATCTTCTCCCGCCCTGATTTTCATGACGATCTCCTCCAGCATATGCCACTCCTTGTTCAGGCGATCCTTGTGATCAAGAGCATTCCTGCGGATTTTTTCGGCCTCGACGTACATGAATGTAAGATGTGTCAGGACATCGTATATGTCACTACGTCCTCGTGACATCTCGATGTACATCTGCTCATCATCAATACGGTAACAATTTCTCCTGCGTTTTGCTGGTACTAGTGCTTCAAAGTTGCTATCCTGAAATCCCTCTCGACTGATGAGCTTGACATATCTACATTCCTCTATACCTTGAGGTAGTCTTTGGAATATGTAGAGCAGTCCCTCGAGTTCCACTCTTTCCCGATCATTGATGGAGCCATAGATCTCTGGTGAAAGGGAAAGAAGAGCACCGATGAGAGCTTCACCAGACGTGCCAAGGGGCTTGTAACTACCCCTGATAAACAAATGTCGCATGGCGATGTACATGCACTGTATCGCGTCTTTGGATATCTGTGCTCTCGTTTGCTCTGCCATACTCTTTAGGTTTGCGCCGATTTGTGGCAAATATCATACCAAGCAAGCGAGATCATTCATCTTTGCGTCACAATACAAACAGTATGCTAAGTAAAGCCTCCATCAAGTATCTCCGTGACCTAGCAAAGAACAACAACAGGGACTGGTTTAAGGAGCACAAGGGTCGATATGATGCAGTGCTTCCAGAGGTCAAGACATTGCTGGCCGATATGACCGAGGCTTTCGCCAAAATCGATGATATTGAATCCAGTAAGTTTTATCGCATATACAGAGACGTCCGTTTTTCTGCAGATAAGACACCTTATAATCCCAGCTGGAGAATGTCTTGGACACGGCGCAAGCCCGCACTCAGAGGAGGTTATTTCCTAGGGATCATGCCAGATGAGGTGTTTGTGGGATGTGGATTTTGGAATCCTCACAAAGATGACTTGGCATTAATCAGATCGCAGATTGCTGCCGATCCAGATGACATGAGATCTGTCCTTAAGGATAAAAGTCTTGTCAAAGCCTGGGGTGAGATGAAAGGAGAGCAGCTCAAGTCCAATCCACGAGGCTACGACAAAGATCATACAGCAATAGATCTATTGCGATACAAGCAGTATTTGTTCTCCAAGACATATCCAGTCAGTGCGGTTTATGATCAGGCTTTCGCCAAAATAATTATCAATGACTTCGATGCCATTAGGCCTTTCTTTGACTACATGAGCTACATACTTACGCATGATCTGAATGGGGAAGCGCTGAACTAGAGGTCTTCATTGATGAAGCTGAAACGATCGAATGATGTCGTAGGCATTGAGCCTAGTCATTTTGGCGAAAGCCATAGATCAAGAATGACTAGATTCGCAAAAAATCTTCTGTATGTATCAAATGAGCACACATGTCATGAATCTCAAGCGTAAGGTAGAGCAGTATAAAACTGTACTGGCCAATACCAGAAGCTACAGAGATGTGTGGAATGAATCTCTCAAAGAAGAGATCATAGATGAGTTGAAAAAAAATGCCAAGGAAATAGAGCTGGAATGTGAGGTAGATTGTAAGGCCGATCTCGAAAATCTTCAGGCCGTAGTATTGAGCCTAGGACAAGTCAAGAGTGGCATGTTTGAGTCGATTAATGAGACTTTAAAGAGGCACCTCGTCAAGCATAATGGAAGTTTGGTGTACCAGCAGCTCTTCAATGGGAAGATCATCGTGCTGATCAACTATCCATTCATTGAAGGGTATGGACAGCCTCAGCCCCCTAAGACCATTGGGATATACAGACCAGAGGAATTAACATCTCCTTTCTTTGTGAGGCATCTGGAGGAGTTTATTACAGATATTACACATTGGGAGGATTTTGATGATGATCAGCCCGCGAGCAATGCAAATAAGATTGGTTTCCAGCTCAACTTTGGAAGTGATATAGACAGCGATGCTGCATAGTCTGCAGTTGGTAGCTTCGAGAGCGAATAATTATCAAGAAAAAGTTTGGAAAATTTGATTGGGCTTGACATATCTTTGCCGACCCAAATCGAAGCATGATGATGCATCGATCTTGAATTTGAAAGAGAATTGCCTCCATAGCTCAGTTGGTTAGAGCGCCGGACTGTTAATCCGTAGGTCCTTGGTTCGAGTCCAAGTGGGGGCGCAAGACTTGATTTATGTTGAAGTCTTGGTCATCTAGAAGAAGGTGGCGGGATCCTAGTGATCCAAAATTTGAAGTATCGCGAAGGTTATTTGACAAAATAGAGAAAACTACAATACCTCTTATCTTGTTGATTTTGAGTGCCTTATTGGGCTGTTTGCTGGTAATGTGAAAATTATTTTCATTTTTTTTCATTTTGCTATTGCACAGGTCAAAGGAGTGCACCTATCTTTGCGATCCCTTTTACGGGAGGGCTGGTGAATGCTGGCTTGGAATGAGGT
>JAHDGU010000017.1 GCA_020627535.1 Saprospiraceae bacterium | reverse complement strand
GTCGATGCCCACAGGCGGCATCGAAGGGAAGGCACCGCGCAGCGGGTGGGATAGCACTGACCGATCCCAGAGGGTCGATGCCCACAGGCGGCATCGAAGGGAAGGCACCGCGCAGCGGGTGGGATAGCCAGCCGTAGGCGGATGGGGTTCAACAACTCAATCCTCTACGACATAAAATGGCAACTGAAAAGTTCTGCTATTAGAATTGGGTGAGAAAGTATATCGCCGCGTCAATTCAAATATATGTCTACCACTATCCATGCTATCCAGAGTAATGTGACAGAGCATCCCTTTTTCATCTGCATTGGCATGTGTATAGAAGTAACAGTAGAGATCCTTTTCCTTCTTGAGCATCTGGCCATCAATGCGGATATCAAATAGTCCTTGCACTTTTTCAAACTCTCCATAAAAGAATCTGCGATAGGCTTCTCTTTGGATTTTGCGATACTCTTTGTTGATGCTGTCGATTTTAACCCCCGCCACACTGTCTGGATAGGATGCTCGCGTGCTCTCTATGATCTCTTCTTTCTTTTGCTCTATGGAGTCTTGTGTCGGATGGTCATTCCAGGGCTCGCTCATGGAGAGTCGAGCTTTGTGCTTCATAATCGGCACATAGTCTGTCGAGTTGTCGTCTGTATAGAAGTAGTCTTGATTAAATCCTGCTATAAAAACACTCATCATGTTGTCTGATACTTCTAGTGATTCTAAGCAAAAAGTCCTAATTCTTGACTTGAGATTATGCTTTTCTCTCAGATCTTCATAAAATTCTGGCTGAATGGTTTTTTCATATCGTATCAGAGTATGACGTTCGAGATCGTCCGATTTCTCTGGGTCAGGTATGAGAGGGTTTTGAGGAAAAATAAGAAGTGATGGAAGATAGAGAAGCACGAAGTAAGGAATAATAAATGGTACAAACCACTTAGCGTACCGATCATCAATAAAGTTGAGGTAGAGCGGATACCATAAGAAGCTAAGGCTAATCAATCCTTGCAATCTGAGCATCGGCGCAAAGAAGAAACGCACATATTTATTTTTGATTCTCTTGACCAGTCCTAGTGTAAAAAAATCAAACAAAGCAACGATTCCACTGATGACATAGGTGAAGAAGAGTATGGCAGCAAATATGCTTCCTGCAGTACTATTAATATTAATGCCTGAGCCGCCTCCATCTTCAAAAATGGCAACTATTACAAAGACACTGATGATGAATGCAAGGAAGGATATAAGAAATGATGCAAGGCTAAAGAAGACAAGAAATGTAAAGGCAAACATGATACTTGAGAGCTTCTCGAGTCGTTCGATGAAGTCGTCGTAGTCTCCTTTTTTCTTGTATCTATTGATGTAATTTTCATGAAATTTAAACTCATCAAATTCAATATTTCCTGAAATATATCTCAAGCCGATGGCACCTATCCAAAGACCTCTGAGCGCTACATGAATCAGGAGGTTCGTAGTAAATACTAGCCAGCCTATACGGACTATGAAGTACAATATGCCTAAGAATATGGCTGAATTGTCAGACACGATCGCAATCCTATTGTTGAGATCATAGAAGATCGTATCATAGATCTGAAACAAGCCAAATATGGCAAATCCAGAAATCAGAAGTTCAAGTTGCCAACTCTCTTGCTGTAGCTTTTCTAGCCAAGAGGCGAGCATTGACTTGCGCGAGATGTCCTTCTCTTTCTCTTCCATGAGCCCAAGATATGGATTCTTGTCTATTTCTGCAGTAGCTAGCAGACTCTTGATGTCATGGAGGCCATCTCAGAAGATTGGCTGATGCAACCCTTCAGAATGACTGTCGTCATTAGGGCAAATCAAGACTTATGCTATATACCATGAAAACCAACGCACTTAAGATTACCTGTCTCTTGTTGCTATCGAGTCAACTCTACGCGCAGGTTCACACTCAGACGATCCGCGGGACCGTAGTCGATCAGGAGAGCAAGACAGCTCTGCCCGGAGCATATATTGAAGTACTCAATGTTGATCCACAGATAGGGACGGCCTCAGATATAGATGGCTCTTGGCGCTTGGATGCCGTGCCGATCGGAAGGCATACGCTTGTCGTGAGTTATTTGGGATATGAGATTTTGGTACTCTCTGAGATACCTGTTACATCTGGGAAGGAGCTTGTACTTGATCTGGAGCTCGTAGAGAGTTTCGTAAAGATTGATGAAGTAGTAGTCTCTGCTGAGGCAAGAACTGATCAAGCTCTCAATGAGATGTCAAGTCTTTCTGCCAGATCTATATCAGTGAATGAGACGAAGAGGTATGCAGGATCGTTTCTAGATCCAGCAAGGATGGCACAGAATTTTGCCGGGGTAAGCCACGGAGGTGATGATCTAAGCAATGAAATTGTCGTGCGAGGAAATTCACCTCAGTATGTACAGTATCGGCTAGAGGGTATAGAAATTCCCAATCCCACGCACTTTGCAGCGACGGGATCATCAGGCGGAGCTATCAGCATGTTGAGCAGTAGTACTCTGGGACAATCGGACTTCTATAGTGGTGCTTTCCCATCCGAATATGGCAATGCTCTAGCTGGAATATTTGATCTGCGTCTCAGGACTGGTAACAATGAAAAACGCGAATCATCCCTGATGGTAGGTCTTTTGGGCCTTGAGGCCAGCACGGAGGGGCCTTTTCATAAGGATGGAAAATCATCTTATCTCATTAACTATAGATATTCTACTTTGGCTGCTCTTGACGCCATCGGCCTCGATCCTGCAGGTGTTGGCGAACTTGCGCCGACCTATTCTGACATCTCCTTCAAGTTGAATTTTCCAACCAAGTTGGGCACATTTTCTGTCTTCGGTCTTGGTGGGAATAATAAGTCTGCATTCAGCGCTGTAGCTGATAGCTCCCAATGGCTGGGTGACGAAGATGCTTACAGCTATGAAGAAAATGGTAAAACTGGAATCATAGGAGTTGGACATCAACTATTGCTCAACGATAAGTCATATATCAAGTCGGTATTTTCTGCGAGTACCAACCAGTATGTATATTCTGATGTTTTTTTAGATGCAACAGATGACTATGCCGAGCTGGTCGATGAAGAGGAGGATTTTAGAGATGATGCCCTTAGAGCCAATGTTTTTTATCACAACAAGCTGAGTGCAAAGAATACATTGCGTGTTGGTTTCTCAGCGAATCTCCTTGATTTTAATTTCGAAATTAGAAATCGTAACGAGGAGATCAATAAATTGGAAACTTTGATACGTGAGGATGGCTCGACGCATTTATTACAATCCTATGCACAGTGGAAGAGCAAATTGTCAGATCGTTTGACATTAAACTCAGGTTTGCATTTCAGTTATTTTGGTTTGAGCCAGGACCTATCACTCGAGCCTCGTGTAACGCTTGACTACAGGCTTGATGAGAAGTCGACTCTTGGTATCAGTATGGGTAGGCATAGTCGTATGGAACATCTGATTACATATCTCGTAGAGCGCAAGGATGAGGTAGGAGAGGTCTTTCGACCAAATAGAGATCTGGGCCTCACAAAAGCAAATCACGTGGTGCTAGGATACAATCGAAGCATCACCGACCTTCTCAATTTGAAAGTAGAGGCTTACTATCAGCGAATGAACAATGTGCCTCGAGATGATCGTGAGGAGTTTGGTGATCGCGTAGTAGTGAATGCAACGAATATTTATCCGATAGTTTACAATACAGAGCGATTGGTCAACGAAGGCCAAGCACGAAACTTTGGCATTGACTTGAGTCTATCTAGGAGCTTCCATAAGGATTATTACTGGATGATTACAGGTTCTGTCTTTGAGAGTCAGTTTCAAGATCATACGGGAGAGTGGTTTGATACGCGATGGAATACAAAATTTAATCTGACAGTACTCGGTGGAAAGGAATTTGCGGTTGGCCCAAATAAGAAAAATACAATTGGTCTAAATGCTAAAGGCCTTATGATGGGTGGTAACAGAATTACTCCCGTAGATAGACAAGAGAGTCAAGCCAAGTCTGAACTTGTACTTACCGATCAGTGGAATGCTCAAAGTGTTGGCATGTACAAGCGTATCGATCTTGGTGCCAGCTACACGGTAAATCGAGAGAAGCTTACTCATCGTTTTTCACTGGAATTACAAAATGCTTTCAACCTGACCAATGTAGGTGGACAATGGTACAATGTCAACAAGGATACATTCAATGAATGGCATATGACGGGTTTGTTCCCCAATTTCAACTATCGTATAGAGTTCTAAGGAATTAGGGTATTGATTTGCTGTGGGTCCTGGATCAGTCAGATGGTTCAGGACCTTATTGGTTTTCGACGCACTGAGATTTGTAATGATTCCCTCAAAAGGAGCATATTGTATCTTGGAGGTGGTGTACAAACTGGCTGGCCTCTCCACCCTGTATCTTTGTTTATCAATTTTTGTCATATGAATAGACCGATTCTTGACTTCCTTAGACCAGCATTGCTTGTTTGCTTTGCTCTGTATTTGCACGACAGTGCTGATCTTCAAGCCCAAGAGTGGGTGCAGCTCAATGATCCACCGTTTTTGAAGCATCATTCCAATGGCTATGGCTACGAGGGAAAGGCATACATCTTTGAGGGGGTCTTTCAGAATGATGGTCCTGATCGTGTCTCGAATGAACTCTGGGAATATACGCCAGAAACAGATAGCTGGGTAAGACTGCTAGATTTTCCCGGTGTGCCACGCTCTATAGCGATAGGCGATGACTGGGATGGTAAGTACTACTATGGCTTTGGGTTTGGAGGGAATCAAGTGGGGTATCTGAATGATTTGTGGGTATTTGATCCAGTGGATACATCATTCACACAGCTTCCGAGCTGTCCATGTGTCGGGAGGACTCACCCAGCTTTTGTGGCGCATCAGGACAAGATCTACATGGGTTCTGGTAGCTCTGCCAACGGAGACTTGACGGATTGGTGGGTTTACGATATGAAGGAGATGATGTGGACGCAGAAGGAAGATATCCCGGGGCCAAGACGCCACCATCCTTTCCAGTTTAGTGCTGATAGATTCATTTATGTAGGTGGGGGACATCAATTCAACTGGATGCGATGGGATCCTCAGACAGATCAGTGGGACTCGATAGATGACTATCCTCAGGGAAGGGTGGCTGGTACACAGTTTAGCTACGACGGAAAGGGATTTGTCCTCGGTGGAGATGATTTCAGACATGATCATGTACCAGACGAAGACACATTTCTTCGCTATGATCCAGATGAAGATATCTGGGAGAAAATGCCTCAGTTGCCAAATGGAAGTCGCTGGGCTCCATCATCTTTCATCATTGAAGATGACCTATATTATTTTGGTGGCTTATCAGATATTGATATCTCAGACTCCACGATGTGGAAGATTGATTTGAGTCTGTTGGATGTGATGGTGTCGACGGATGAGCTTGGTAATGGTGAAGGAATTTCCTTTTGGCCCAATCCGGCGACAGAATTTATTACCGTCAATGCGGTGAGCGATCAAGTTCACTCTGTGCAAATTATAGATATGCAAGGAAGGCTAGTTAAAGATGCAATCCTCGTCAGTAGTAGTCAGACTTTAAGGCTCCATAGTACAATTCCAGGAATATATTGGTTGAGATTCATGGATGTAAATGGCTCTGAAATATTCAAGAGTGTTTTACAGATACAAGGCCAGTAATTGGGCCATTTTTTCACTCATGCTTTCCCTGTAAATACAAAAGAGAGACCATCGTCAGGATGATCTCTCTTTTTTGTCTCTGAAGTATATTAGTTTTTGCTAAACTCCATTGTTCCAGTGGCTGAAGTGGTTACTTCAAAACCAAGCACTGATTCTGTCTCTGAAGTTGTCTGTTCGAGAACCATTCTTGTATCACTTAGTTCTTTGACAGTGATGGTGCTGGGTTCTGTGAGTTCTGTAGCACTGCTTCCATCTGCTGCATAGGAAATGATTCCTGTACTTAGCGTAAGAGTGCTCCCATCTAGATCCCATTCACCTGTGGCTCTACTGACTTCTACATTCACTGTATTTGTTTGCCCGTCAGATTCTACTGTTGCGTCATAAGATCCCATTCCTGTATAGGTGTCAGGACTCTCATCAAAACTGAGAATATAGTCTTCATTGGAGCTTGATCCTGTGAAGTCTACTTCTGTATCTGGGAGACCTGGGAAACTTGTTGAAGAAGATCCGTCATAATCAAGATTTACGAGTTGCCACTCACCGATGAGCTGAGAGCGATCGATACGCGTGGGTTCATCATCATCATCACATGAGCATAAGAATGCCAAGCATAGTGCGGAGAATAGGATTGATTTTTTCATGATAGTGTTTATTTGATAAGAAGTTAAAAATTCAAAATAGAGTTTGCCGGGTACGAACCATTTGAGCATCACTTTTTTGGTCATCTAATGAAAACCGTAGCCAATTCCAAATCCCACGAGGAGATCGAGGAATTCATCTTGGTCTGAAGGAATAAATAGCCCAAATTGATATCTGAGTGATAGACGACCTTTTTGTTGCCAGAAGCCAAAGTATCCATCAAGAGACAAGCGCGCGCCAAAGGATCGAAGATTGTCGGTGTTGACTATCAAAGAGTCATCATAGGCTTCTTGGTCAAAATAGTAAATGGCATCTATATTGATCCTAGCCAAAGACGAAGCTTTCCTTCTTTTGTACTGGTCACTTATCCCAAAATCGACGCTATAGGCACGGAGAGACGTCAATCCAAGGAATGCACCTTTTTCTGAATAATCTAGACCTTCAGAAAATTCTGGTTGATTTCGAGTGAACGCGCCAAAATGAATGCCAAGACTTTTTCTTTTAGGGATGATTTTCTGAAAAGTGTATTGAATATCCCATGATCTGGCAAGAGAGTTTTGGATCCGTTTTGTCCGTAGACGTGATCCAAAAAGTATATTAAAGTCACCACCAATTGTTCGATCAAAGCTCGTTAGGACTTGGCCATAAAACTTTGTAGGTATGTAGTGACTCAGTCCTCCTCCGTAGAATCCATCAGGCCCTAATAGTCCTGCGAGGAACACTTGGCTACGGGGCAGAATGTCAGGATCAAGATTGTGTATGGTGATGATGACCTTTTTGCCATCTTCTGCAAGATATGTCTCCTTGACTTGGGCAGTGCACCAACAACTGGTGACTATGGATAGGACTACATACAGTAGCACTCTAGGATGGAGGGGACTCATTCTATTGCCTCTTTTCGAAAAATCTTTTACTCGCCCTATAGTACCGAAGGAGGGTACTTTATTAGTACTGATCATCAACAGATTGCATATATGTAGGGTCGTAATGGGGTCGGCATGGTCTGTAGATGTCTTCGTGTGATTAATTCTTAGGTACGTGAATGGTGCAAGTCAAGTTCTCTTGTCTGAAGTGCTTGCCTATCATTTTGTCCTCTGTTGAGTACGCATAGGCCCGATGTAAGTAAATTAGATTAAATATATCCACATAGTCATTTTCCCTTATTTTTTTACCCTGAATTGAGATAAGCGCGAAAATGTATCTGGCGTAGGTCTTAAGAAATACCATTACCTTATGCCATGGGAAATCTTGCCAGTTAACCTGAAATTTGTTAAGATTTGGCTTCGGACTTTTTGAAAGGACTATCTCATAAGGATTGAGGCAATGATTCTTGGAAAACATATTCATTTGATCACATAGGTACCTTCTTATAGCTCCTTGAATTGCACGTTCTACATCTTCACTCCATGTAACGGCACCCTTGGCATTGACGAGGCCTTTACTTGAGAGGTATGACACCAGCTCGTCCTTAATTATCTGGGTGTTCTTATAAGCGCCTTGTTTGATACTTTTAAAGGCTTTCACTAATTCCTGCATCTGAAGTATTTTATCATCGTTAGGCTTTTCGCTATTAGCCAAAGCCTCTAACAGGTCACGCCCGAGTTGTTGTGTAGCTAAGTAGTCAGAAGTTAAAGAAAGCGTGCCAAATTGAACGGTTAATAGTTCTTGAATAAACGACTCAGGATAGAGCTGACTGTTGGAAATGCATGATCGAGTTGTTTGAGCCAGCTCAGATATCCCAGCCTCCGTGTCCATTCTACTCGAACCTATAAAATCAAAGATGTTGCCATATGTAGATATCAGTTCGAAGCCAGCTGGAGGCACTTCACCTTGAGAATGAACTCTGTACCAAAGGTTGGTATCACAGATTAGCTCTTTAATTTTTGTAGACATAACAATGTTATTTTCTATTTGAGAATTCAAAACACCTCATCCAAACTCTTAGCCTTCAACAATCTCTCCTTCGAAGTATAGCGACTATTCTGGGGTGCTTTCCCCTTGATTTGACCAAGTTTCACCGCTTCAATCTTCTTTGGCTTGTCCGTGAAGTATAGTATGTACTTGTTTGTATTTTGATATCTTTCGATTCTATCAACTTCGGCAATATGGGTGATGGCAGAGATGGGTGCCACTTGATAGGTCGCTAAATACTTGATCTTTGGTATCATAGACTTGCTTAGTCTTATAGACCACCATACGTGATTGCCTAAGAACTCAGTTTTGAAACCTTCTTCTCTTGCAGGGACGACGATCGTGTCAATCTCGTCAACTTCAATTTTCGTTACTTCGGAAGAAATCTCATAGAGGAATGGCTCAAACTCGTAAAGTATACCACCTGAGTCTGATTGATGTTGTCTCAAAGTAATGATCTCGACGGGAAAATTGAATTTGCTCATGAGCACTGTCTCCAACTCTTCATTGACTTCATCAATGATAAGAAGGGCGTTGAATGAGTTGGGTTTTTGAACAATCGACTCTAATAAGAAATCAACGTTGCCATATCCATGTTCTTTAGCGAATTTATCGCAAAGTGCCCAGTCATTCGGCCTTTGTCTTAGGGACTCTTTGACAATGTTCTTCACCTTGAGTTTGGAGTCTTCGTAGGAAAGAGAAAACTCTAATATTTGAACTGCGATGTGCTTGATGTGATGATGACTTGCTAGATCGTTTTCGACGACATAGAGTATTGGCTCCTTGGGGTTTCCGAGATCAATTAGGTAGCCGTCTGGCAAATTCCGTGTTTTACCCTTAGCGCCTATTTTTCTTTTGTCGTCTAAGTAAATACGATTAGAGCCAAATAGTGCTTCTTTGACCGTGTCGACCGCTTGTTCGAGCTCTATCTCCTTTTGAAAAGGTGCTAATGTGTAGTTATCTTGCTTGTTCCAGAGCATTGGTTCAATTGTTTAAGACAATAAAGGCGCTGAGATCTCTTCATATAGTTTAAACAGAAACTCAATTCTTTCTCTTTCAGTCTTAAAGGTCCTCTTGCTATAAGTCAAGTCTACGACTCGATCAAGTTTCTGATGAGCTTTGCTCAGATTTGGAGGCATGTAGGTCGGGTCATATAAAGTGGCAAGTGACGCCTCCACATAGCTTGATCTTATTTCTAATATTTCTGTAGCAAGTGATGTCAATTGTTGATTCTGACTTTGGGATAAGGTCTTTGGAAAGGGGAAGTTATTGAAAACGATGGTTGCAGAATATCTGTAGTCACTTTTCAATCGACCAGCAACAATCCGAAGCCAGCAATTGTGCATTTTGGATGACAATATTGCAAAATGCACTTTTGTCGCTTCAGGCAGGCCATATGCTGAGTCTGCTAATATAGTTGAGCTATCTTCATAAGCGATAGGAAGATAGTATCTTCTATGCGATGATACTCTCGGAATCATGAGGTAGTCACTATGAGGCTGTCTAATATCTCCAAATAGTGTTGGTGTGCTTTGTTTGGACTTCACAGATTTCGACTTGGCACCTTTTCGAAAGGCTAATACCTCTTCTATTCGACTCTTAAGGATTGCTGAATTCTTGATCAGGTCTAGATCTGCATCTTTGAGCCAAAAGCAATAGCGCCACTTGTTATTTAACATTTCATATGCACCACCATATTTTCTGACAAATTGCTGTAATTGTGGTTCTCTATTGAGAATCTCCACTTTCTCCATTTCTGTCATAAGCAAATGACCGTCATCATAAGGAATGTTGCCACGGACGAGTTTGGGTACATTCGATAGTGGTGTGCTTCTTTTTGAGATAAGTGTAGACGAGCCTGTGGTCAAGTAGGGAGTAATATTAGGTGTGTCAATTTTGAATGCTTCAGATCTCACGGTTTCATAATCATAGAGCTGTTTGATTTTTGGGCTGGGTTGGGAAATTCCTATGATTATACAATGTACAGCGGCTTTCCCTTTTGCCTCCGATGTCCATTCAAAGGTTCTGTGCGCAAAGGAGATTTCTAGTTCTTCTCTTTCCAGTATTTGCCATAGGAGTGGAACTTGTTCACCTTGGCAAACACTGTTGGTTGATACGAAGGCCAACTTCAAATTTCGATTCTCAGTAATAGCAAGCATTCCTTTGTAGTACCATGCTGACACATAGTCAAGCTTCCCATGAGCGATTGCAGTACCAAAAACTTTTTGCATATCTTCCTTCTGTGCCGCGTTCTTCATCGCAGCTCCAATGAAGGGTGGATTGCCAAGGATATAATCGAGACTACTTATTCCAATTAGCTCAGACCACGGTATTAAAAGGGCGTTAGCTCCTTTGACATTCACACTTCCAGAAAGAGGAAGATTAATTACATTCTGCCCAAACTCTAGCGATAACTGTTCGTTTAACTGATGCTCGATGAGCCACATGGCAACTTCTGCCACCTTTGCGGCAAAATCATCGATCTCAATCCCATAGAACTGCGATATGGAGACTTTTAGCAACATTCTGACATCCAAGACAGCTTGGCCATCCTTGCGCAGTCTTCGTAATATTTCGAGCTCTAGCTTTCTTAACTCTCGATAAGTAATGATGAGAAAGTTTCCTGAGCCACATGCTGGATCTAAGAAGTTGAGATTCGCGATTTTATCGTGGAAAACTGAAAGGAGTCGATCGTTGTTCTTGATCTTTTCAAACTCCTCCCACAAATCATCTAAGAATAAGGGCTTGATGACCTTTAGTATGTTCTTTTCTGAAGTGTAGTGAGCACCGAGATTCCTTCTTTCTTTTGGATTCATGGCCGCTTGGAACATTGAACCAAAGATGGCAGGTGAGATCTCTCCCCAATCCAAGGCCCCAGCATCTAAGAGAATCTCGCGCATGGAGCTGTCGAAGTATGCTAGTCTTATTGGCTCTGAGAATAGCTCTCCATTGACATACGGAAACTCATTGAGCACTTCATCCAGATTGCTTTGACGCTTCTTTAAGGGCGTATCCATGATCTGAAAGATCTGCGCAAGATGCATGGCCAAGTCACTACCGTCCTCCTTAGTATGTTCATCAATGTAGGCTCTAAAGATGTCTCTGTTGAAGATGCCTGTATCATCCGCGAACATGCAGAAAAGCAATCGTACCAAGAGGATCTCCAATTGATGGCCATCATAACCAACTTCCTTAAGTTTGTCATGGAGTATTCCCATCTTCTCTGCGGCCTCTATGTTGACTGGATCTTCGTCACGTATGACTCTCTTCTCATATCCTGCTATGAATCCGAAGAGTTGAATGTTGTCTGGTAGCTCGTGGAGGCTAAAACTCTTATCTATCTTCTCATCGAGGTCATAGAGTTTGAAACGGTCAAAATCAGATACCAAGATATATTTCGGAAGATCACGCTCTTTGAGCCCTGCAAAGTAGTCTATGGCTTGCGTATAGGCCTTGTTTAAGTCCTTTCCTTTGGATTTATGCTCAATGAGGAGTTTACCTTTCCAGAATAGATCGATGAAGCCATAGTTCTGACTAAGTTTCTTGACGGGTTCTTCGAATGTCGCAACCCTACGACGACTGATACCAAATACATTGAAGAAATCATTCCAAAAACTATCCTTTTCAGCGCGTTCCCTTGATTCGCCCTCCCATTCTTTGACGAATTCGATTGATCTTGAGCGTATTTCGTTCCAGCTTAGTGGCATGTAGGAGAGTTGTTTGCTTTGATGCTTGAAGATAGTACAAAGTCGTCGGCGCAGTATCACACCTACTTAGATTCAACGTCCATCTTTTGAGTCAAGAGGTCAATCATCTCACAGTTTGGAGCCCAATGAGTCAACTTTTGTCCCGTCTGGATATTCACGTAGTCGCAAATGGAGGATTCGTATTGCCAGTATTGTGCATCTGTGACATTTGGACCAGAGTCGATCCTGACTCCTGTTGTCGGTTGTTTGAAGCCAAAGGTGCTAAATAGGCGCGAACCATCGAAGGCTTTGTTGATCTCATGCATCGCAGCAATATAGACCATGAAAGAAGAGTTTTTCGACTTTCCTTTGTTCATTGTCGGATCAGTGAAGATCTTGGTCCCATACTTCATGGTTTCTTTGAGATGATGATTGAGGTCTTTGATCCTACTCGCCTGCTGAAGATAAGGAGCTGCAATCTTCTCATCATCCCAATACTTGATCCAGTCTTTTCGGATATCTCGGGCCATTTCCGCATTGTACATGATCAAATGGAAGTGTGGGTTGTAGGTTTTTGCTATCGGATTGAAATTCGCCTCTAAAGCTCTGATACCGATATATGGAAGCCCTGACTTTCTAGTGGCCTTCTTCCTCTTCCTCTTCAATATGGTGCCGAATGCCTCCAAGACGGCCTTCACATGCGTTTTCAAATCCCAATGTTTCTTCGCTTTGATTGTCAGAGTCACGAATTGAGGTTCTGGCCACTCTACCAAGACTGGAAACAGTCTATTGATTCTATCTGCCTTGCATATAGAGACGCATATTGTACAAAATCGATGTTTACAGTATTTACAATGTCCTCTTCCGTTTCCAGTGATCATCTGATCTGAGCAGTATAGGGCATTTCGGTATTTCTTTTCCCAACTAAGATTGCCTTCGTCCTTGGCAATATCGATTAAGGCGAGCATGAGCTTTTGGCAAATGAACTTCTTTTTGGGCCTCTTTCTGATAGTGCTCTTAGATGCTCCAACTCCGACTAATTGGCAGTCCCTTGGCAATTCTCCGATTGGTCCCTTTTGTGCTAACTTATCAAGCGCACCTCCCTTAGAGGCCCAATTATGCTGACTTTTTGGCATGATTACGAGCGTTTAGAGGTGAGCTTTTTAAGATGAGAAGAAGCCTTTGATTTGATCTCGTTCGAGCTTGACTGTCGATTGGTGCATAGCCAGTCGTTGAGCTCAGATTTCTTGATGTAAGCGAGCTTGTTTTGAGGCTTGTAGTAGGTGATCTTGCCTTGGGATGTCAACTTGTAGAGATGACTTAGTGAGCATCCCATATAGTCGGCTGCTTCTTGCAAGGTGAGCACATCTTTGGTGGAGGCGAGTATCGCATTCAGTTTGCGATGTATCTCTTGATTATCTTCTTGGACCATATGCCATGACTTTGATGTCTATGGCAATGATAATTGGTCGTCAGAGCCTTAAATTCCGCTCAGGAACGTAGGGAAAGTAAATAGGAACATAAGGAGCAATAAAGGATCACTTGATGGAATAGCTGTCTAAGATTTGCTTGAGTTTTTCGTCTGGAATGAACTCGCCAGTGGCCATTTTACCTCGGATAGAGCTCTGACTTCGTCTCGCGCTCTCCGCTAAAATTGCTCCTCCATCCTTGTTCTTGACCTTTGAGGTTATACATCTAACCAAACTTTGGACTTCGATGTGCTCAAACTTGCGCTCGCCTGTACGCTCATAGAGGAATGCTAGAAATTGTATCAGACTATGCCAGTTGACTTTGCCATTTCCCTTTCTCGGCTGTGCTTTCCAGCTGAATTCGCCTTTAGCAATAGGGTCGAAGAAGCTATCTGTGAGATTTTCTGTTAGTCCCTCACTGAATCCTTGTTGATTGAGTGTATCTGCCAGTGTTGATGTTTTTTTGAGCCAATCATCTATTGACTTTTCCTGATTGGCAATATGCCATTGATAGTACTTGGAGAAACTGTGAGCGCTGACATCAGGATTCTGAAAAGTGATGGATGCTCGGCGATAGGTCGTATGCTTGAATCTTGCGAAGTCAGATAGTTCTTTGATCGGATTCAGATAGTAGTCCTCATACACCTCTCGAAAGCGTTGAGCATCGTAAACAGATAATCTGTATTTGGATGCTATGCTCTTCAGTAGGTGTCTTTGAAAAATGTCTAAGTAGATCGTCTCAAAACCCAATGTTGTAGGATGTATTGGATTGGCTTTAGATTCGAAGGTTTGACGCAATCTAGAGACTTCATTTTCTAGAAGTTGCTTAGGATCAGATGATCTTCTCAATCTGTCTGTGAAATGCTGCTTGAGTGATTTGAATTCGTTTGTAACATCTTCCATGAAGCTATGATGTGCATGACGATAGATTTTCATCGTCTCTTTTCCATCAAAGTCTGAGTAGTAGATGTATTTGGGATCTTCAAAGTGGCCGTAAATACCTATTTCCATGCCATTTAGCCAGTCTTCAAACGTTAAAGGGATGGACTCTTTGATTTCTTCCTTAAACTCTTTGGCAGCGGCCGAAAGTCTCTTATCACCGCCCCATTTCAAAAACTGATTGCCTTCAGAATTCCAGACTTCTTCTGGAATGTATTGAATATGTGAGATCTTTCTCGTTTCACTGTTTCTGACAATTAACTTTCCTCTGACGATGGCAATCTTCTTCAATGATGGGCTTCTATATTCAACTTCAGGGTACGTCAATAAAGGTGTACCCATGTGACCATTGGCTTGAGGAGTAATTCTACCGAAAAAGATGTCTGACTCTTCTACCTCCCAGATCTCATGATCTCCTTCCTCGTACTTCTTCATGACCCCAGATTGAGCTTTGGCATGATCGACATAGCTTGGTCCTTCTGTGCATCCAAGTAGTTGAGGTACTTATTCGTCGAAGCCGTCGTCTTATGTCCCATGAGCTTTGCAATGGTTTTGAGATTGACTCCTTGGCTAAGGTTGAGTATGGCAAATGAATGACGGGCGCAGTAGAAACTGATGTTCTTATGGATATCGGCGCTCTTTACCCATGCCTTTAGGTGCTTATTGACCGATACGTCTGATGGCAAAGAGAAGATTTTCTCATCGTATGTACCCACCACGCCAAGAAGCTCTCTTGCCGTCTCGGGCAGTTCAAAGTTGATAGGCTCCTCATTCTTTGCCCTTTCTGTTTTGAGGCGACCATTCTGTACATGGGACCATCTCAGGCCTCTTATCTCCTTTTCACCCAATCCTGTGAAGCAGGCAAAGAGAAAGGCTCTTCTTACATCTGGATGCTTGCATGGAGTAGATGCCAAGGTCTGTAGTTCTTCGACCGACAGTATTTCCTTCTTAATGGTGTTTGTGGGCTTTGAGATCTTTACCAACTTCGCTGGATCATTGAAGAGGTATCGCTCGCGATTTGCCTTGTTGACTACTGCTTTGAATCTTTTGAAGTAGTCGTAGGGTGTTTCTCCACTTAGTCCACTATCGGGACTATAGAGATACTCCTTGAAGTCATTGCATAACCCATGATCTAAGTCTCTGAAGAGAATAGGAGTAGGCCTTTGGTAGTGGCTGACGAAGTCCTTGAACTTCTTCAGGGCATATCTGTATTTGCGGACACCTGCCTTTCGATAGGTCGTAACGAACTCTTCGAAGTATTCAATGAAGTCGGCGTTAAGCTTGTCTTCGTCGACCAAGTCATACTTGTGATTGAGGAGGTCATTGTGATACTTGGTACGGACGGCCTCGGCAAGCTTCTTCTTATGTTTCTTGTCCTTATCGGTCGTTTTGATCTTGATATCGATGTACTTCTTGGTCCTCTTGCCGTGCTCGAAGATGTCCAGATAAGCACTCAGAGTACCGCTCGGGTGCTTCTTCCATCGTAGGTTGACTGTCATAAGGTTCCTTTCACGTTTCTTCTAAAATACGAAGAGGGACGTTAAAGGGACGTGAAATTGGAAAGAAAGAGAAGTGGAGAGCTAAAAAAGAGCAACGATTCTACTTAAGTAGCTGAAAATCAATGGAGATAATTTCTCTTGTTTAGCTCTTTTTTGCCCTTTAGTACCGAAGGAGGGACTCGAACCCTCACGCTATTGCTAGCATTGGATTTTGAATCCAACGTGTCTACCAATTCCACCACTTCGGCTTCTAGAGCAGCAGCAAAAGTAATGACTCTCCCTTGATTCACAAGTTTCCTCGTTCATTATTCCGTCAAGTCTATCTGCTCTTCCAGTCTGTCGAGATATCTCCATCTGAGCAAGTACTGCCGTATGTCAGCCCAGTTGTGATCAGGGGAGTCTGCCGGAGGTACGGTCACATATTTGTCTATCAGCTGTTGAAGATCCATCTTTTGGCTGTCAAGCCTTGCTCTGATCGAGTCCAAGTCACTGATCTCGCCCATCTTGACCTCCATGATAGCTTCGTTGAGCTCCATCATCTCCATGAGAAAATCAGGACTCAAGTTTTCACCTTCTACGCCCTTGTCATATCGATCGACGAGATAGCGCAATCTGAGCTCGGTGTTCTTGAGGGTCTTGTAGGCCTCATTGTTGAGACTGGCAAGATCCAGTTGATCATCACCATGATTGATATCGGGATGTACTTCACGTGATTTGAGCAGATATGCACGCTTGAGTGCCGATGAGTCGATCTCAAAACTCTCTTCTAGACCAAACCATGCGAAATAATCTTGCATCACTACTTCAAGGCTCGCCATATGTCAAGTCCATTCACGTAGATCATCAAGGCGATCAATATGAAAAAACCAAATGTCGTAGCCCGCTCGATAAACTTGTCAGAAAACTGCCGACCTGTCACCATCTCGATGAGAAGGAACAAGATGTGACCACCGTCCAGGGCCGGAATCGGCAAGATATTCATGAAGCCAAGGATCAAGGATAGTATCGCCGTCATTCGCCAAAATCTCTTCCAGTCCCATGTCTCTGGGAAAATCTTAGCAATGCTGATGAATCCTCCCAGACTCTCTTTGGCAGCAATCTTGCCACTCAGCATCTTGCCAAATGCCTTGATCTGTGAGCCCAAAAATGAAAAGCTCTCCGTGAAGCCATACTTCACCGACTCTCCAAAACTGAAATCCCTGTGAGACATCTCAAAATGCTCAGCAAAGATTAGACTAGAGACACCAAGAGTCTTGCTGGTGTCAGGCGACGCTCCGAGGAGTTTCTTCAGTCCTCTTGGATATTTGATGTACTGAGTTGTCACATCCGTTTGTAATCTATTGCCGGCTCTCTCAATGTCTAGACTGAGTCTGTCCTGCTTCTGCGCTGCTTTGACGAGTTGGTCATAGTACTGGACAGGACTTCCGTTGACAGCGAGGATCTTATCTCCAGCTTCAAGCCCCGCTTGAGCGCCTGGCATATCCTTGGCCACTTGTCCGATGACTGCTGGCATACGCGGAGAAAATATCGAGCGCTTGCTGTTCTCGTACTTCGCGAGCTCCTTGATCCATTCCTCTCCGATGGATATCTTTTTTTCTTGACCATTTCGCTCGACGACGACCTCGTTCTCTCCATCAAAGATGATCGCGCCTTTAAACTGCGCAGCATTAAACTCATCAAAGCTTTTACCGCCGATCGACACGATCTTATCGCCATCTCTCAGCCCTATTCCTTCTCCCATGGAGTCTACCGCGATGCCGTCTTTCACTTGGTCATTTTTGAGGTAATCCTCACCCCATATGAAGGCGATCAGACCCATGAGAAATATCCCGAGGATGAAATTGACAGTCACACCACCGATCATGATGATCAGCTTCTGCCATGGCTTCTTACTACGAAATTCCCACGGCTGTGGCGGTCCTTTCATCTGCTCTGTATCTAGGCTCTCGTCGATCATGCCTGAGATCTTCACATATCCACCGAGCGGTAGCCAGCCAATACCATACTCTGTACCTCCGCGATTGATCTTGAAGAGTGAGAAGTATGGATCAAAAAATAGATAGAACTTCTCGACCCGTGTCTTAAACCACTTGGCCGGTAAAAAATGGCCGAGCTCGTGCAAGACCACAAGTATGCTGAGACTCAAAAAGAGCTGTAGGATGATATTGACAGTACCCATATATGTTGATGATTCTGCCCATCTTTGGGCGGCGCAAAATTACTACAATCGACAGTAGCCTAACGACCCATCAGATGGACTTGTTTTACGGATATAGACAGCAAGATACTTGGCTTCTGCACGAGGGGGAAGCACAGCATCTGCGCGCGATGCGCAAGCGTAGCTCAGATCATATCATGCTCACAGATGGAGAGGGACATCACGCAATATGCGAGATTACAGAGGTCGGGCGCAAGGAGGTCTCTTTAGCTGTCTTGGAAGAGGGCTTTCGCCCAAATGATCTGACGCTTCCAGTGCTCGCTGTGGCACCGACAAAAAATATCTCTCGATATGAGTTCATGGTAGAGAAGTTGACAGAGATCGGCGTGAGAGAAATCATCCCGATCATCGGTAAGCACTCAGAAAGAAAGCATCTGCGACTAGACCGACTTGTAAAGCACGCAATCGCTGCGATGAAGCAGTCACAGAGATATTGGCTCCCGGCCGTCTCTGAACCTCAGGATCTGCTTAGTTTTTTATCCCAGGTATCTGAGGATCATCTAAAGCTCATTGCTGCTTGTGACTGGCAGCAGCCCACTCACATCTCTCAGCTATTGGAGGACTCAAGACCATCCATCGTCTGCATAGGTCCTGAGGGTGGATTTGATACAGAGGAGCTGGCTTTCGCCAAAATGCATGGTTGGCAACAAGTGCTTCTTGGTGATCAGAGGCTGCGCACAGAGACAGCAGCAATTGTGAGCGTCTCCATGATTTTGGCAAACCGAAATAACGCTTTACACATATGACTGGCTCGCGCATTCTACTGATGGCTCTTACCTCACTCATAGGTACGCATCTATTGCATTCACAGAGTTTCATTTTATTGGAAGAAGACTCTATGATTTTTTCTGATCTCGACCTTGACATTTCTGATCCCAACTATGACATTCCGTTGGATCTTTATTTCAGCAATGTTACGGACAGAGATATAGAAGTGAGATGGCGCAGAGAGTTTGGGTCATCCTGTCCAGACTCGTGGGATATCTTTTCATCAGATCCATTGATCAGCTATACACCGGACATCAATGAGTCCCAGATAGATATTCCTATGACACCGCAAGACTCGAATTTTCTTTTTCGACAAGTGGTGAGGCCCAATGGCGTGAGTGGCTGTTGTGAAATACGAGTCATTTTTTCTGACGCCTTGCTGGGCACGCCTGCTGATACAGGATATTTGAGATTCGAACTCAATGATAATAATTGTCTGGCAACCAGCGCATCCTATCATACATCTGGATTCTTGACCGTAGTCCCCAACCCATTTGATGATCATGTATACCTTAAGTCATTTAGCGAGGGCACAAGCATTCAAATAATGACGCTAAGAGGCCATGAAGTGAAACGACTACTTTGGCAAGGAGGCCAAACTCTCTTTTTGGGAGATTTGAAATCTGGCATATACTTCATGAGGGTTCAAACCACTGACGGCGAATTGATGTTACATAAAATAATTAAGCGATGATTTGTGTTTGCATTGGTAAAGAAGCACGCTGTTGATTATGAGAAGTAGTTTGATCGTATTGGTGGCCCTGGTGGTGCCATTTTTGCTAGAAGCCCAAGAATCTGTACAGCTTGCATTGCTCAAGTATCCTGGTGGCGGGGACTGGTACGCCAATCCTACTGCGCTACCAAATCTAGCCGAATTTTGCAATCGAAATCTGCCGACCGATCTTGCGCCAGACTACGCCACTGTCGAGGTTGGCAGCGCCGATATTTTCAATCACCCTTTCATCCACATGACAGGTCATGGCAATGTAGTTTTCAGTGATGCGGAAGCTGAAAACCTAAGGATGTACTTGATATCAGGCGGATTTCTCCACATTGATGACAACTATGGCATGGATCAGTATGTCCGATTAGCCATGAAGAAGGTCTTTCCAGAATATGATTTTGTGGAGTTGCCCTTTGATCATCCGATATATTCCAGCCACTTTGAGTTTGCTGATGGCCTGCCCAAGATCCATAAGCATGACGATAAGCCGGCTCAAGGCTTTGCCCTCATTCACGAGGGTAGAGTGGTGTGCTATTACAGCTATGAGACGGATCTAGGAGATGGCTGGGAAGATCAAGAGGTACACAACGATCCTGAGGCACTACGCCAAAAGTCTCTTCGTATGGGTGCCAATATCGTCAAATTCGCCTTTGAGCAGTAGGTGGGTTTAACCCGATTGGTGAATTAGGCTTCGATGGATAGTGGATTTATGCGATAGAATCAGGTGCTTCTCCAACGAGGCATAGCAAGCTATGGCGAGGAAGATAAGTACTTGATTATGAAGCAGATTCCGCTCTACGCGAAGACTCGAAAATGGCAACTCATCTCTCCGATTCTCCGAATGAAAACGAAGAGATCAGCCGTAAGAAAAAGTTTCGGAAAGAAAGCGTTTGCCAAGTTGTGCTATTGATAGACAATGTATCGCTTGTCTCATGAACTATGTCCTCAAAAAATTCCTAATGCACGAATTGGGCTTAGCCCATTGCGTGCATTAGGCTTCGATGGAGAGGGGATTTATGCAAAAGAATCAAGTGCTTCTCCGACAAGGCATAGCAAGCTATGGCGAGGAGGATAAGTGCTTGATTATGAAGCGTAAATTCGCTCTACGCGAAGACTCGAAAAGAGCAACTCATCTCTCCAATTCTCCGAATGAAAACGAAGAGATCAGCCGTAAGAAAAAGTTTCGGAAAGAAAGCGTTTGCCAAGTTGTGCTATTGATAGACAATGTATCGCTTGTCTCATGAACTATGTCCTCAAAAAATTCCTAATGCACGAATTGGGCTTAGCTCACATTCTCTATGATCATGGCGTAGCCTTGACCTACCCCGATACACATGGTAGCGAGACCATATCTCTTGCCAGTATTTTTGAGCTGAAGGGCAAGCGAATAGCTGATGCGGGTACCCGATACACCGAGTGGATGACCGATGGCGATCGCGCCACCATTTGGATTGATCCTTGGGTCATCATCTTCTAGTCCGAGTTCTCGTATACAGGCCAGACTTTGGGAGGCAAATGCTTCATTCAGTTCTATGAAGTCGATATCAGCTAGCGTGAGCCCAGCTTTTTCGAGAGCTTTTTGACTGGCCTTGACGGGGCCAATTCCCATGATTCTGGGTTCCACTCCGACGACAGCACTGCTGACGATACGAGCTATTGGTTTGAGATCGTGCTCTTTGATGGCAGTCTCAGATGCGACGATCACCGCTGCAGCGCCGTCATTGAGCCCGCTTGCATTGCCGGCTGTGACACTGCCATTTTCCTTGAAGACCGCTTTCAGTCCAGCCAGTGCTTCTAGACTTGTATCATGTCTGATAAATTCGTCTTGGCCGAAGATGAGCGGATCCTGTTTCCGTCTTGGGATCGACACAGCAGTGATCTCCTCGGAGAGGCGACCATTCTTTTGTGCTGCACTCGCTTTCATTTGCGAGCGATAGGCAAAGAGATCCTGATCCTCACGGGAGATGTCATATTTCTCAACAAGATTTTCAGCTGTGCGTCCCATGGCTTCAGTGCCATACATCTTTTCCATGCGAGGATTGATAAATCTCCAGCCAAAACTGGTGTCGTAGATCTTGTTGTCACCGCCCCAGGCTCTTTGGGATTTACTCATGGCAAGCGGGCCACGCGTCATATGTTCCACTCCTCCGGAGATGAATACGTCCCCATCACCTGCCTTGATGGCACGATTGGCTTGTACGATGGAGGACATACCAGACGAACAAAGACGATTGATGGTCTCACCAGGCACTGACCAGGGCAGACCAGCGAGAAGTAGAGCCATGCGAGCTACATTGCGATTATCCTCACCTGCCTGATTAGCACAGCCGATGATGACATCATCATAAGCATCTAGCGGGATGGTGCATTTTGCCGTAAGACTCTCTATCACATGTGCCAGGAGATCATCCGTCCGTATGGAAGATAGTGTCCCTCGAAATCGCCCAAAGGCTGTCCGTGTTCCGTCAATGATGTATGCTTCCTTCATGCTGATGAGGCTGTGTCAATGATCAATAAAATGAGGTGGTAACTCTCTTTGGCATTTCAATCAAGAATCCAAGCCTTGTCTCGCTTGAAGTAGTTCTTGATATTCATCCAAAATGCGATGACAAGATAGATGATAATCGGAGAGCCAAGAGTCAAAAAACTTGTGTAAATGAAGTACATGCGCACCTTGCTGGACTGCAAGCCCATCTTGCGCCCGAGGTAACTACATACGCCAAAAGCGTGACGCTCAACATTATCCTTGATGTGATTCATCTACGATCTTAAATATAACCCAATTATACTAAGAGGGCGACTCTCCTGTCGCACTACCTGTCGTAAACGTGTATCTGAAGAGCTTGTTGCGGTGCGAAGATCTCACTCTTGAGTGTGTGACCAAATCCGATCAGCCCTATGATGCCGATCAGAAGGATCAATACGAGGTCACGAGATACTGGAATTTTTTGTGCTTGTTTCTGTCTGGGAGTAATTGCTGTTGGCATAGGCGATTTTGTTACGTTTCGTCTATTTCAGGCTGCTTTGAGATCAAAGATAGAAACTTTTAACTTAACACATTAAAAAATATACTAAAGTGTAACACACTGAATTTCAAATGTATGAGGAACAGGTTGATGGGGATATACATATTGATACCGTTTTTCTCCCAGCTTCTCCATCAGCGGAAAGCAATTGTACGGTGCCCAGTCGTACTCGGCAAACTTGGTTAGCTGCATACCTTCTCCGAGCAAGGATGTGATGACCTCTGAGGTCGGATGCTGCCAGAAGTAGGAAGGCAAAGCAATTTTCTCCTTGTTTTCAGTATAACTCGTCTCATCGAGATCTTCATAGGGAATGTCATGACTGAAATACGGATACTTCCACTCCTTGTCTTGCCATTCGATCATGTAGAGTATGGGGTGAAAATCTACGATGTGAAACATCCCTCCGGCTTTGAGGTGTAGTTTGATGAGTCGAGCCCACTCGACAAGGTCAGGCAACCAGCAGATTGTACCATAAGATGTGAAAACGAGGTCGAAGTTTCCTAGATCTTGAGACGCTATATCGTAGACATTGCAGCATACAAATTTGACATCAGTACCACAGCGCTGATTGAGCTCCACTGCTGCCTCGATGCCTGCAGGTGACAAGTCGACACCGACCACCTCAGCACCTAGGCGTGACAGTGATATGCTATCCTGTCCAAAATGACACTGCAAGTGAAGGACTCTTTTGCCTTTGAGTGATGGTAGTGAGGCCAGTTCGATAGGCATCAAGGAGTTTTGGTGCTTGACGAAGTTCTCATTGTCGTAAAACTCGCTTTTGAGATGTACAGATGTGCGACGATCCCATAGTCGGCGATTGGCTTCAAATGCTTGGTCGTGATCTTTCCAGCTCATAGTCTGTTATCTTTATTCTGTAAAGTAAAAAACACATCGAGATGGCCGAGGAAAAGAAGCCCAAGAATCAAGTGAATATAGAATTACCCGAGGAGCTCGCAGAAGGCACTTACTCCAATCTGGCGATCATCTCTCACAGTCATTCTGAGTTTGTCGTTGACTTCATCCGTATGATGCCCAATGTGCCTAAGGCAAAGGTCAAGTCTCGCATTGTCCTGACACCAATCCATGCCAAAAGACTCTTGAAGGCTCTCAATGACAATGTCGTCAAGTTTGAAGCGCAGTATGGTAAGATCACTGGTCCCAGTGACCAAGGCTTACCAACAATGAATTTCAATACGCCGAAGGCACAGGCTTAATTTTTTTTCGCTTACACACTGACGGGTAGGGCTACTGGGTGCAGCCAGCCGTGCTTATCAGAGATGCTACCATTGCGGATACCATTGATCTGATCATAGAGCCAAGGTGCTACTTTGTAGTCTTCCACACTGAGTTTCATCACCTTGTCTTTGTTTTTGATCTCGCAGACCTTGGCAACGACAGCTGCTGTCCCAGCTCCAAAGACTTCTTTGAGTTCACCTCGATCATAGGCATCTTCTACTTCTGATATACCGAGTGGGCGTTGCTCTACGGTGTAGCCGGCATCAGTGAGTAGTGTCAAGAAGCTGTCTCTTGTAATGCCTCTGAGGATCGACCCGTCAGTCGCTGGTGTAATGACCTTGTCACCAATGACAAAGAAGATGTTCATCGTGCCTACCTCTTGGATATACTCAAAGTCAGTAGCATCCAGCCAGAGAACTTGATCGTAGCCCTTAGCCTTTGCGATCTTGGCGGGAAGTAGGCTTCCAGCATAATTGCCAGCTGCTTTTGCTTCACCGGTCCCACCATTGGCGGCTCTGATGTAGTTGTGCTCAGCTAGTAACTTAACTGGCTTTGCATAGTAGGGGCCAGTCGGCTGGGTAAAGATGATGAGGCGATACTTCTCGCTTGGTCGCACGCCGATCGTCTCATCAGTCGCAAACATAAATGGTCTGATATACAGAGCGCTACCAGGCTCAGATGGAATCCACTGATGGTCCAAGCGCAGAAGCATTTCCAGAACTTCCACGAAGGTCTCCTCTGGAAACTCCGGCATGCACAGGCGAGTGGCAGAGGCGTTGAGCCGAGCCGCATGCCGTTCAGGTCTATAGAGTACAGGTGTTTTATCTTCCAAGGCAAATGCCTTCATACCTTCAAATATGCTCTGACCATAGTGTAGAGCCAACATCGAAGGATGCATCGTCAAACGACCAAAGGGCTTGATCTCCATATTGGTCCATTGCTGACCATCATAGTCAGCGACAAACATGTGGTCTGCGAATACTTGCCCAAATGGCAAATTGTCAAAATCCACATGTGCTAGATTAGAGCTCGTGGTCTTTGTGATCGTTATTTTTGACATAGCGAAGGTGATTTATCTGATTCGTTGGGCCAGAGAATAAGTCATCAAGTACTTATGGATACCTTATATAACATACCAAGCAGAACTCTTCCGACTTCTGGATCTAGTGATTACAACAAGTCTGTGATAGTCTGTGTTCTAGATGCCTCCTCTGAGACTGCAAATTTAGACTTTTTGGCCAAGATTATGTCTGCTGTAGGTCTGCAAGAAGACGACTACGTACTTGTGAGGATAGCCAGTGATCAAGTATTTTCTCTCTGGAATGAGCTCCCGCAGGATATTGAGCAGAACATCGTCATATTCGGTCTTGAGCCAGCTGCTCTAGGACTTCAGATCCGGTCTGTCCTACATCGTTGCATGCACCTTGGTCACAAGCAAATCTTGTTGGCCCAGAGTTTAGCAGATACGCAAGCAGATCAAGGATACAAGAAGGCACTTTGGAGAGAGCTACAAATCATGTTTGCATCATGAGGATCTTGGCATTTGCGACGGGCAATGCACACAAGCTAGAAGAGCTCGAAGGTATCATCTCATCAGTCACGGCTGATGGAGCTTCTTGGTCAGGCTTTCGCCTAAAAGGATTGAAGGATTATCCACAGATCGGAGAGATTGAAGAAACAGGATCGAGCTTCCGGGAAAATGCCCTCATCAAAGCCCAAGCACTATATGACTACACGGGGCATACGAGTCTGTCAGAAGATAGCGGTCTGGTGGTTTCTGCTCTCGAGGGGCGTCCTGGCATCTATAGTGCTAGGTATGCAGGTGTCCATGGCGATGCCAATAGCAATATGGACAAGCTACTAGAAGAAATGGATCTGATCTCTGATCGACGCTGCTACTTCCATTCCTGCATTTGCATCCTGGATCAAAGCGGTCCACAGTATTTTGAAGGCAACTGTCACGGAACACTATTGCAAGAGCGAAGTGGAGACGGAGGATTTGGATATGATCCGATTTTCATGCCAGAGGGTTTCCGTGATAGCTTCGCGATATTGTCTCCAGAGATAAAGAATCGCATATCTCACAGGTCTAGAGCCATGGCACTCTTGCGTGATTTCTTACGATCGCGCTCTAGGGTTTGATACGTGCTAGGAGCAATTATGAATCAAAAGAAAAGGCTAACTCCGCGAAGAGTCAGCCTTTTTTCTTATTCGATTAGATTTTTGCTATGATTAGCCGTTGCTAGCTGCTGGTTGTGCTTGCTTATTGACCTTTCCTTTGATTGTCAGGTTGGTCGTAGTAGGATTGGTGTTAGCTGTAATGATCACACGCTTCGTCTGGTTACCAGACTTACCTTTTGAGTTAAACTCTACGTGGATCTCACCAGATTCACCTGCTGCGATAGGCTCTTTTGGCCATACAGGCACAGTACATCCGCAAGTACCTTTAGCATTGCTGATGATCAGAGGTTCTTTCCCGGTGTTTTTGAAACTGTAGACATGAGATACTTTCTCTCCTTCGTCGATCTCGCCGAAGTCAAATTCGTACTCGTCAAATGTCATGACAGTTGTCGGTCCTGCAGGAACTGCGGGAGCCGCAGGCTTAGCAGCCGGAGTATTGGCCGCAGGCTGAGTCGTCGTTGGTGTGACTTGTGCTGCACCATTCGTGCTCGCACTGCTGTCTCCAGCATCTTTGCTACAAGAACTAAGAGCAAATACACAAGCTACAGCAAGACTAAAAATCCAATTCAATTTCATGGTCTGTATACTTTTCTTTTAGAAATTATGATAATACAAATATAGCCCAGTAGCCACATTGATACAGTCAAGATGCGGCAACTAATGTTAATAAAGACTAATATCTAGTGCATTGTTTTACAAATTCGTCGCAGGATAGCGCATTGAGGCAAGCATCTCTTGTCAGTAGGCCTTTACGAGCGGCGATGAGCCCGTAGTCGACATCCGATATTCCGGCGAGGCTATGGGCGTCTGGATTGATCGAAATCTTAACAGATTTTTCGAGGGCATATGGAATCCACGTCCAGTCCATATCAAGGCGGAGTGGATTGGCATTGAGCTCGATGTGTACACCATTGGCAGCGCAAGCATCGATCACTTTGGCATGATCTACTGGATAGCCCTTCCGAGAGAGGAGGAGACGTCCAGTCATGTGTCCGAGTATGCTCGTGTAGGGGTTTTCGATGGCCTTGATCAGTCTGCTCGTCGCTTTGGCCTCGTCCATCTTGAGTTGAGAGTGTACACTTGCTACGACGAAGTCAAATCCAGCGAGTATATCGTCTTCATAGTCAAGTCGACCATCACTGAGGATGTCAGATTCTATTCCCTTCAAGACGCGAAATCCCTTGGTAGCCAACTCTTCATTGAGCGCATCGATCTCGTCCCACTGTGCGACGACACGGTCTGGCTTGAGACCATTGGCATAGAAAGCGCTTTGACTATGGTCGCTGATCCCAAAGTAGCTGTAGCCCAAGCTCATACATCTTTCTGCCATGGCGGCGATGGAGCTCGAGCCATCGCTCCAGGTACTGTGATTGTGCACGATACCTTGGATATCATCGCTCTCTACCAGCTCCTCGATGTCGTGATAGGCTTCTGCCAAATCATGTTGTCTGCATTCTGCTGGTATGAAGCTGATGTTGGCCAGGTCAAAAAGATCTTCTTCCGACGCGACATCATCTTCTGTGACCAAGTCAAGAATCGCCTCTGTCAGATCGGAGTCTCCTCTCAGCTTGAATGCCTCTTTCACAAATTCGTCAGGCGGGAGCAGAATAATCTCAATCTCATGGATATCATCCAGTCTCACTAGCAAGACATCTTCATCCTCTTCTAGGATTTCAAGTCTATCGTTTTGGGAGATCTGTAGATCGGAGGCGCATGCATACTGTATCTTTTCTACGATCTGCTCTTTTGTGCCCATGTCTCCGACTCTTACAAGCTCTACATGAGGTCTAAGTGCGGCGCAAATCTCTTCAAATTGGACGCCTATGTGGTGTGCATCACGATAGAGTAGCTTGCCACGTGACTCTTGATGATAGCTCAAGGCCTCACTGATGCTAGCTTGAGTCTTGACGCCAAAGCCCTTGAGGCCTACAAGTCGGTTTTCTTGGCAGGCATAGAGCAATTCACCTGGAGACGATATCTCTAGCGATTCGATGAGGACTTTCAGCTTTTTGGGGCCGATACCTCTGATTTTTAAGAGCTCTTGTATGCCCTGTGGAGTATTTGCGCGAAAGCGCTCTAAGGTTGCAAAACTGCCAGTGGCCTGGATATCTAGCAACTTGCTTGCTATTGCTTGACCGACTCCAGGTAGCTGAGAAAGCGCCTCGGCATCCATATCAATCAGCGGTGCCTCAATGCGCCGAAAATTGTTGTAAGCAGTCTGATAGGATCTTATCTTGAATGCATTCTCTCCGTGATATTCCATGAGCGCAGCCAGCTCTTTGAAGAGGCCTGCGATTTCTTTATTGGACATGAGCTCAGATTGTGCCGCAAATGTCGCAATCTACCGTCGACGTTGCATCTTGAGAGTGAAGAAGATGGGCTCATCCCTGATCGTGATTACGAGTTTCTTAATCCTCCATGGCACGATCCACTCAAATGCAATGATACCGGCCCTAGAGCTTCCCGGTTTGACCCAACCGTAGTCAAAGTACTCATCTGTCTGGGAGGTGCAAGGCCTATCCGCTTGATTCAAATTGCGTCGTGGTGAGTTTTGGGTCAGGTAAGCTTGTCCTGCATACTTTTCTTCCTTGGAATCATATGCTTCGCGGATTTGCGCTGGAGAAAATGCTTCAAATTGATGGCCGCCAGCATCAATCAAAATGAAATCCGAAGGCTTAAGTGTAGCGAGTTCTCCTGTCGTGTTGAAAACCTCAATCCAAAACTCAATCAGATTGGCACCACTAGGCACGGCTGATAGATGAATGACAAGATTGTCATTGGCTGCCACATAGACCATGATATTGTCCTTGACATAGCTCTCGGCATCACAGTCTTTGATATCCATGACTTTGCCTTGGGCAGAGATGCCCAAGGCAAAAAAGAGGAAGCAGATTGTAAATAGGGGATGTTTCATATCAGTACTTTGTGATGGACTACTTTTTGATGAGCTCAAGTTCAAATCTGAGTATTTCATGACCCGTGTCGATTTCTAGAGCAGCGACTTGTTTTGGCGGCAGCCAGGCAAAGGAGATGAGTCCGCTGGACTGACACCCGGAAGGAATGGATAGGTAGTCAAATCTGATCGTCTGCATGAATTCCGATTGGTCAATATGCTGCTGAAGACGGATATTGGTGTCGTCTATCTCGTCAAGGTATAAGTCGACACTTGTCTCTGTGTCTGTAGCTGCACTACTAATGACATCGACAAGAGCAAAAATTGCTTTGCCACTGATAGCGTCTCGGTAACTCTGCTCACGCACTTTGTACCTCTCATTGACTTCATCCGGAGTCAAGGCATATCGTACAGACCCAGCACTCGTCACAAGGCGAAAATCCAGCCTGTCCAGGGGCATATGCTCTTCAGATATAATGAAAATGTCTACCCAGAACTCGAGGAGATTGGCACTAGAGGGATACTGTGATATGTGCACCTCGCACTCAGTACCGACTTCTGTATAGATCGTATGATCGTCATGATGATATGATGGTGATGGACAGTAGGCTATCTCTGCTAGCTTGGTCGGAGCCACACAAGAGCTTAGAATCATGACGAGGGCAAGTGGGTAGAGCAGTCGTGTCATGGACTATTTGATCTTAAGGTTGGCCGAAAGATATTCTCTATCCCGTGTCTGCCACGAGCACTTAATAGTTGTTTAACGCGCGACACACCATTCTATGATTTCATTAAGAAAATCGGCTCATCGCCGGAAGAAGGAACTGATCTTGATGGGGTGTGCCTAGTGTTTTTTTATAATTTCACAAGCACAAATGACATTTGAAATGATGAAGACTATCAGCCTTGTTTTTTGCCTTGTAGTGATTCTTGCGGCATGTGACTCTGGAGGATCGACCGCTAGCTCACCAGCTCCTGCAGTAGCCGGGGTAGATCTGAGTAGTCACAGTGCGACGGCCATCGAGGGCAGCAATGCACAGCACGTGGTACTCAAGGATAATCTTGGATACACAGTGAGCGAAGGGATTGTGGAAGGCGGTCAGCTTCACGGTACTTGGGTAGAATATCATCCTGGCACTCATATACCAAGTAAGATTGTCTCATATGTCAATGGTGTTCCCAATGGTCCAACCATATTGCTGGATCAACGAGGACAGCTGACAGAGAAAGCTGGCTTCATCAACAACCAGTATCACGATGTCAAAGCCCTGTACAGCTATGGCAAGGCGATGGAGGAGACGCCTTACGTTAACGGGAAGATCAACGGTATCATGAGAACCTACTTTGATGGAAGATATCGAGGAAAGATCCAGAAAGAGATCGGCTACAAAGATGGAATTCAGCATGGCACCTTTAGTCAGTACAATGAGGAAGGAAAAAAAATCATCGAGTACGAGTACAAGAATGGAGAAAAAGTCTCTGGCGGCATCGTAGAGTGATGCCTTCTTCCATCATCGACCTGCAGTTGTTCAAATATGCGAAGTCTGTAAGACGGTCAGATACTCGACTGTGGGATCCTATCCGGTCCAAATGGATCATCGCGACGCCAGAAGAGTGGGTCAGACAATCACTCATACAGTATCTGGTACGAGATCGGCAATGGCCACGCGGACTTATGGCAGTGGAGCGATCCATCAAGCTTTATGAGCAGCGGAAGCGCTGGGACCTAGTATTGTATGATCTGAAGAGTCAACCAGTGGTGATCTGTGAGTGCAAGAGGCCCGAGATCGCCTTGGATCAAAATGTACTGGAGCAGGTAGGTCGATACAATATTGAATTAAAGGTCCCGCACATCATGCTGATCAATGGAGAACAGGCTGTCTTCATCTATCAAGCTCATCAACCTGAGCACACAAGATTCTCGGATGAGATTCCAGACTATGAGACCCTTTGCAGTAGCTTTAAGGCTGATTCCTAGAATCGCATTTCTGAAACCAAATCCGACCATAGATCACGATGGCAGAAAAGACAATACTCATCACTGGAGCTAATGGTCAGATAGGCTCAGTTTTGGCCAAGAGACTCGCCAAAATCCATGGAGAAGACCGCATCATCAAGACAGATATATCCCAGCCGGAAGAAGAATGGGGCATCTTTGAATTTCTCAATGTCATCGATACGGATTCGCTCGTAGAGCTGATTGAAACTTATGACATCGGAGAGATTTACCATCTAGCGGCCATCCTATCAGCCAATGGAGAGCGAAATCCACGTATCACTTGGAATGTCAATCTGGCTTCTTACCTCAATATGCTTCACATTGCCGTAGAGCACAAGATTGAGAAGCTCTTCTTTCCCAGTACTATCGCGGTATTTGGCCCGACTACACCTAGAGAAAATACAGCCCAAGACGTGCCGCTATTGCCAAGTACTGTCTATGGGATGAGCAAGGCAACTGGAGAAATGTGGAATCAATACTTCTATGATCAGTATGGGCTCGATGTAAGATCGATACGCTATCCTGGCATCATAGGGTATCAGAGTCTGCCGGGTGGAGGTACTACAGATTATGCTGTGGAAATCTTTCATGCAGCTATCGATCATGGTGTCTTTGATTGTTACCTCAATCATGATACACGTCTACCCATGATCTACATGGAGGACGCCATCAATGCGACCATAGATATCATGCAGGCACCGTCGGAGCAGGTCAAATTGCGCTACGGCTACAATATCTCTGCTGTCAACTTTACGCCAGAAGAAATCACTGCAGAGATTCGTCGGCATTATCCCGGTTTCAAGATGAATTATACGCCGGACTATCGTGAACAGATCGCGAGGTCTTGGCCTAGCTCCATAGATGACAGCGCTGCCAAAAATGATTGGCAATGGCAGCCAAAATATGACCTCACACAGATGGTCGATGATATGTTCACCAATCTGACAAAATCCAAAAGTCATGTCTAAAGCCATATATACTCAACTCGAGGGCGAATTACGAGAGCTCAAAAATCAAGGTCTCTACAAAACCGAACGGACCATCACAGGTCCACAAGCCGCCAGTATTGATACTCTAGAAGGTGGTGAAGTGCTCAATTTTTGTGCAAACAACTACCTAGGGTTGAGTTCTCATCCAGATGCGATTCACGCAGCTAAGTCTGCGATAGATAGCCACGGATTTGGGATGTCTTCTGTACGATTCATTTGTGGTACCCAAGACATACACAAGGAACTTGAGGCAAAGATTGCCGCCTTTGTTGGGTGTGAAGATGCCATACTCTATGCGGCGGCATTTGATGCCAATGGAGGACTTTTCGAGCCACTACTTGGCCCAGAAGATGCAATCATTTCAGATCAGCTCAATCATGCATCTATCATTGATGGGATCAGACTGTGCAAGGCCAAGCGCTATAGGTACTTGAGCAATGATATGGCTGATCTCGAGGCAAAGCTTCAAGAGGCACAAGGAGCTCGAAGAATCATGATCGCCACAGATGGAGTATTCTCCATGGATGGGGTGATTGCACAGATTGATAAGATTTGTGACTTAGCCGAGAAGTATGATGCATTGGTGATGGTAGACGATTGTCATGCCACTGGATTTACAGGACCTAGAGGTCGAGGTAGTGCCGAGCATTGTGGAGCATTTGGCAGAGTGGATATCGTCACAGGCACATTTGGTAAGGCTCTTGGAGGCGCATCTGGTGGATTTACAGCTGCACGCAAGCCGATCATCGATATGCTCCGTCAAAAGTCGCGGCCATATCTCTTTAGCAACACACTTGCTCCTGCTATTGTAGGCGCAAGTATCGCAGTACTGGATCTGCTTGAGTCTACGACGGAGTTGAGAGATAAGTTGGAGTCCAATGCCAGCTACTTTCGTAGTGAAATGACCGCTTTGGGATTTGATATTATTCCTGGTACTCATCCTATCGTGCCTATCATGCTTTATGACGCCCCTCTTTCTCAGACATTCGCCGATAAGCTTTTGCAAGAAGGTATTTACGTCATCGGATTCTACTATCCGGTGGTGCCTAAGGAAAAAGCAAGAATTAGGGTGCAGATTTCAGCCGGACATAGTAAGGGTCAGCTGGATAAGGCGGTTGCGGCTTTCGCCAAAATAGGAAGGGAGCTCGGCATCATCTGACCAAGGTCACCGATCCTCCGAGATACTCCGTCTCAAGCCGATCTAGCCGATAGCTGATCACATAACTGTAGACCCCGATCTCAGCTGGACTTCCTTTGTAAAAGCCGTCCCATCCAGTCGTAGGGTCTTGGCTGCGGTGCACCAAATTGCCCCAGCGGTCATAAATACTCATTTCGTATTCTTCTGCAGGACAAGAGAAGTATGGCAAAAGCTGATCATTGACACCATCCAGATTGGGGCTAAAGACATTGGGCACATAGATATTCACCGCGGGTAGTATATCAATCCATTGGAATGTCGTATCAGCACAGCCATAGCGGTTCGTCGAGACGAGTCCTACCAAAAAACTATCCACCTCGGGAAAGGTGAATGTCGGATTTACATCATCAGATTGCGCAAGGGTGTCAATATCCCAGGCGAAAATATCTGCAAATCGACTTTGATTGATAAACTCTACCTCGAGTTCCAACTTGGTCGGTTGCTCTGGTGTATAGCTGAAGTCAGCAATCGGATACTCTAGTACTTCTATTTGCCGTCGAAAAATCGTGTCTCGCTCACAACCGCTCGGGGAGATGATGCGAAAGCCAATATCATACGAGCCCGCATCGGCATACAGATGAGAGATTGACAATCCAGTATCTAAACTACCATCTCCTAGAGTCCAAAAGATCAGATAACTACTATCTACGGGCCAAGAACTATTGATCAATCGGACGGCCAGTGGTACACAGCCACCTGTCGTGTCTGCCAAGTAGCTCATCTCACTTGGAATGGGAAATCTACTAAGCACTTGGGTGATGCTATCGATACATCTTCTTTCGTCTTGTATGGTCAAAGTGATCGGGTACTCGCCAGCACTAGCATAGGAGTAATTCAGATTGCGATCAGTAGAGCTGGTACCATCACCAAGATCCCACTGCCAACTCAAGATGTCTACTTCTGAGCTGCTAAGATCTGTCAAGTCGACTGGTCCTACCTCGCATGGCTCTGTATCGATAAGAAAGTCAGCCACTGGACTTGGAGCTATCTCCATAGCAGTGGGGAAAATCAGGGAATCAGCACAGCCGATAGGTGATATCACTGTAAGCTGAATATCAAATGATCCCACACTGTCATAAATATGGCTAGACTGATCACCGGAGACGACTGTTCCATCGCCGAAGTCCCACAAGATTTGGTACTCATCATTGATCGGGCTAGTAGTGTTTTGGAAAGTAATTTCAAAGGGTGGACACCCAAAAAATGAGTCAATCACACCGCTGACATTGGCAGGAATGGGGAAATAATCAATTTCTCTCATGAGCTCTGAGGCACAACCCAAAACATCCTCAATCATAAGGCTTAGGGTGTAGCGCCCAGGTTCATCATAGGTATGCGATGGATCGCGATCAGTGGATTGATTCCCATCCCCAAAATCCCATTGAATCTGATCAATAGGATTATCGGCAACACTCAGATTGATGAAGTCTATGCTCCCGTATTGACAACTATCATAGCTGGTTTCAAAATCAAGTTGTGGTGAGCCATCCACCTCTATAGTCGTAGGGACCTGAAGTGTATCAGTACAGCCAGTAGGGCTAGTGATGATGAGATTGACTTGATACTGACCTTCTTCGATATAGAAGTGTTGGACCCGATTGCCTTCGGCAGTCGATCCGTCACCAAAGTCCCATTGCACCAGATAGTCATCGTCGAGTGGCTCACTTCGATTGATAAACTGCACGAGCAATGGTGAACAGCCATCGCTTGCAGAGACTTCCACATCCAACACTGATGGTACTGGGAAATACTCAATGCGATCAAAGTGGGTGCTCGAGCATCCAGCGCTGTCAATAATCGTGAGCTCTATGACGTAATTGCCAGGATCAGGGTAGGCGTACCTCACGATCTGTCCAGAGTCACGAGTGCCATCACCGAAGTCCCAAGCCCATGTCTCGATGCTGTTGCCACCGGTCTCAGACCTGTCTAAGAAATTGACGAGGCCAGCACTACAAGTATCAAAGGCCAGACTAAAGTCCGCCGAGATCGTGTCTGTCACTACGATCCTCACATTGGCGGTGTCAGCACAGTCTGTACCAGGATTAATGGCCATGATGCCATTATACTCTCCTTCCTCTGGTAAATCGAGGGATACATCTTTGCTATCGAATGTGACGATCGTGCCATCAGGGTACTCTAGCTCCCAGTAGTACTCGGAGATAAACTCTTCTTGAATACTCTCATTGACAATGTCAACTTGACGGCTTCCACAGCTGGTCACGATGTACAAATCATCTCCTGCATCCACACCATCAATACGGGCATCAACCACAGGTTCGCATAGAGCGACATTGAACTGAAAATCACGCTTGGTCTCTCCGATAAGAACGCCGTTGCGATACTCTTCTACACAAACGCCTACCACAAATTGACCTATGATCTCAGGTGTGCCTGAGATCTCGCCGGTCATACTGTCGATGAGTACCACAGGATTTCCAGCCATGGGCTGATCAAATGTGTAGGTTGGTTCCTCAAAAAGGATTGGTCGATAGGGTGGTAGGCAATTCGCAGGGTCGGGTACGGTTCCGCAGATGGGACCATCTCGACTACCAGCGGCTTCGATTTGACAATATCTGTACACTAGGACGTCGCCGTCAGCATCAGTGGCGCTATGGTCATAGGAGTAGGGGAAATTAGCGCAGATGACGGTCGGCGGAAAATCATTGAATACGGGAGATGAGTTACATTCTCTCTGCCCGAGTGGAGTAATTCGCGTACTGAATGCAGCTCCAGCAAATAGCGGGTTGGCAATGTTGGCTATCGTATTGTTTCGACAACAGCGCTGATAGGAGATGAGATAGTCATTGCTGATGACTGGAAGATTGGTCACAGTCCAGGTATACTCTGCTCGCCTCACACAGAGACCTGGTGGCAAAATCAGACACGGATTGGGCTCGATGTCATTGACGAATTCTTCGAAGTCTACATTGACCATCAAGGTCTCCACAAATTCGTAATCTGTATCAGTGATTCGTCGATGAATACCTATGGTGGCTGGATTGTCAAAGAAAGCGGCGACTCCAGGTTCACCGTCGCGACTACAATCACGATAGACGATCATGCGAAACTCGTAGTCTCTGGTATTGGGGATGGCACCTTCACCAAGACAGGTATAGGTAATCTCTCCACCGATGATATGCGCAGCCTTGCCCGACAGCGCACCCAAGAGACAAACCAAGACAATGAGACATCTTCGCATTCGTACCAAGATATCTTTTTGTCGTGACAAGGAGCCAACTTGAGCATCGTCAATTGTCGTTTCTTTGTGCTTATGAGCCATTTACGGCAGTTGGGTTTATATATTTTTATCGGTCTCATGGCGGCCTGTACTAGTGGTGCTCCGAGCACCACGCAGTACATCGAGTACAGTGGTGAGACCATGGGGACATACTTTCGTGTCTACTATGCAGACGATGCATTTGTCTCCAATGCTGCAATCGACTCCATCCTCACAGTGGTCAATCAAGGCGTCAACTATTACCAAGAGGACAGTGAGATCAGCAGATTCAATCAATGGCCTGCGGATGCGGAGTTCCATATAGTGGATGATGCCTTTCGGCAAAATGTTGTCCAATCTATAGATATGTATGCCAAGACACAAGGACACTTCAATGCACAGGTTGGTCCATTGGTCTACTATTGGGGATTTGGTCATGATCGCAAAAAACCTGAGCAAGTATCTGCCTCTACAGTTGATTCACTCAGACGATTGTGCTCTCCTGATATGCTCGAGATGGTCTATGCATCAGATCAGCTCAGTGCCATCATCAAGCGAGATGCAGCCTGCCGATATGACCTCAATGCCATTGCCAAAGGATATGGTGTGGATGAGATTGCAGCTTATCTTGATCAACTTGATATCAAACACTATCTTGTCGATATTGGGGGAGAAGTCAGACTCAGAGGGAATAATCCTCGAGGGAGTAGATGGCGACTACTGATCAATACGCCTGTGGCTGGTGCTGGACTTTCGGATAGCTATGGGATTCTAGAAGCTTCTGATGTGGGCATTGCCACAAGTGGTAATTATAGAAATCAGTACCATTTGGGCGACAGCCTCATCGTACACACGATCAATCCTCTCACTGGCTATCCAGAGATCAACCAGATCTTGAGTGCTACCGTGATGGCTCCAGACTGCCAGACGGCCGATGCCATCGCCACAGCGTGTATGAGTGCGGGCGTGGAACAGGCAATGAAATGGGTGGCTGATCTACAAGAGGTTGAGTTATTTTTGATTTACACCGAGGACGGTATTAGCATGACCGATACAATGTCATCTGGCATGAGTCCGTATATAGTGAGACAACAATGAAGTTAGACCTTAAGAAAGATCTCGTGTTTTTTGATCTAGAGGCCACGGGACTCAACGTAGTGAAGGATCGGATCATCCAATACGCATTTATCAAAGTAAAGGCGGATGGATCAGAAAATGTAGTGAAGCAGAGCTTGGTCAATCCTGGACCTGTGCTCATCAGTCAAGAGGCATATGCTGTGCACGGGATTTCAAATGATATGGTCAGTTCAGCTCCGACCTTTGGCCAGATTGCTGACGAGCTTTGGCAATTTCTGGATGGCGCTGACCTGGCAGGATATAATAGCAATAGATTTGACATTCCAATGCTGATGGAAGAGTTTGCTCGGGTGGGCAAAGACTTCAGTCTTGATCATCGCAATATCATCGACGTTCAAGTGATCTTCCATCGGATGGAGGCACGTACGCTCTATGCGGCGTATGAAAAGTACTGTGGGAAGTCATTAGATCAAGCGCACAATGCGCTGGCAGATGTTAGGGCCACCATGGAAGTTCTAGAAGCACAGCTTGATGCCTATGCTGGCAAGGATCTCAAGACGCCGGATGGTATCATCCCTGCGCCAGTGGTCAATGACATGAAGGCACTTCACGCATTCACACAAAACAATAGCCTTCTGGATGTTACTAGAAGGCTCAAGTATGATCCCAATGGGACGGTTGTCTTCAATTTTGGCAAATACATCGGACGGCCGGTAGGCAAGATCGTCTATGAAGACAAAAACTACTTCCACTGGATTCAAGAAAAGGAATTTTCACATCAAGTGAAGAATCTTGTCCGTCAACTCAGAGAACAATATGCCAAGAGCTTGGAAGTGGATCCTCAGTGATATTGCCCTGATTCTAGTGATGATGAGCTGTATCGAGCCAGAAGAAGGCTGCCTCGACCCACTGGCAAGCAACTATGAAGTAGCCGCTGATGTGGATTGTTGCTGCAGCTATCCTGTCATGAATGTCAATGTGCTGCATGTCTATGATAGTAGCGTGATCTCAAGATCGCAAAGACTAGGTGGAGGACTCGACCCGGTCCTATTTGTCCATGACTACGCCATGTTTCTCTCTGACTTTGCCGTGCATGACACCACGACGGGTTCATGGCGTACCGTGAGATCTGAGATCGAGATGGACACGGATGCAGGGATGATATCTCGGCTACATGATTTATTGGTGACTTCGGGGCAAGATCGTCGCGTTCTGGGAGAGTTTGTCCAGCCTTCGAGCTTTGATAGTCTCAGATTTCGTCTTGGCCTCCCTGTGGATCTTCAGTCTTGGATAGCTGATGAAGAGGACGAGATATTTGGTAGTGCAGCTAGCGACCTTGTGAACCAGATTGGAGGCTATGATGGAGCGACTCTTGTCTGGTCTAGAGATTCGCTGTCTAGAGACACGCTGGTGTTTAGCTCTCTGGAGTCAAGCGAGCTCATATCGATTCCGATACAAGAAGATGTGTCGCGCGGAAGTAATATTGATCTGAGTATCAGCCTTGATTATCAGCGTCTCTTTGAAGGACTGGAGTCGACTATGAGCTCTGACGAGCAAATGCATAGACTATTTTCCAATGCGCTTACGGCTTGGTATGCGAACTGATCAGATCTATGCTCGGGCAGCAATAAGTGATAGGCTTTTGCATCAATTTGACATTCTTGCGCGTTATTTGTACTGTATGAGACAGGGATTGAGCTACTTTGTTTTGCTGAGTACTATGATCTTCGCTTGTTGTAACCCAGATGAGAGTCCTGGAGACCTTATCGGAGTGGAACAAGATAAGACGGCATATGAGCTTACGATTCCTGCCGAGTTTCCAGATATGCTCATTCCGGCGGATAACCCATTGACTGTAGCTGGAGTGGACCTAGGTAAGCGACTTTTTCATGACCCAATCCTTTCAGTGGATGGCACAGTTGCTTGTGCTAGTTGCCATTTGCAAGAAAGTGTTTTTAGTGATCCCAGGAAGTTTAGTCTAGGAGTAGATGGGCAAGAAGGTACTCGTCAAGCGATGAGCATCATCAATGCAGGATTCTTTGAAAATGGTCTGTTTTGGGACGGTAGGGTAGATGATCTGGAAACTCTATCGGCTGTACCGGTAGAGGACCCTGTAGAGCAAGCACATGATTGGAATCGCCTCGAAGAGATTCTCAAAGAACACGACACTTATCCAGAGCTGTTTGCCAAGGCTTTCGGTATCAAGGATAGTGAGGAAATTACAAGAGATCTGGCCACCAAGGCCCTTGCGCAGTATCAGCGTGCTTTGGTAAGTACGGCTGATAGCAAGGTAGATCGCTTCAGCCGCAATGAATACTTCCTGTCTGATCTAGAGCTTGATGGTTTTCAGATGTATTTTGATGCGTCGTTTGGAAGCTTGCCCGATGCAGAGTGTGGGCATTGCCATAACGGTCCCTTCTTCACGACGAATCGATATGAGAATAATGGCCTTACGGAGGCAGACAGCAGCTTGATGTTTCCAGATCTGGGACGGTATGAGGCTACGGGACTTTGGTCAGACAGAGGGAAATTTCGGGTGCCAACACTGCGCAATATCGAGTTTACAGCGCCATATATGCATGATGGTCGCTTTCAGACATTGGAGGAGGTCGTAGATCATTACAACAGTGGTGGTCACTTTGCCCCCAATCTCAATCCGCTCATCAGACCGCTAGGTCTCAATGAGTATCAGAAGGAGGCTTTGGTCGCTTTCTTGAAGACGACGAGTGATACGAGCTTTCTCTCGCAAGAGATATTTCAGAGCCCATTTGAATAATAATCAAGGGGATTTCTACTTTTTTCTTAGATCTCAGTTTCTGAAAAAATAGATTTTTTACTGCAGTCAAATAGCAGTAGGTATTGAAAAAGGGAGGTTTCCTGCTTCTCTGTTTACATATTATAAAAAAAAATATGTGATAAAACTTTGAAAATGTAATTGTTTCTCAAGGTGCGAGTTCAGATCATTGTAGTGTCAAAGAAAGTCAAAGGACACAGACAATAGATTTGAAAGGATATGTTCATGGGATTATACGGGGGCGATGACCTCTGGTCATTGCCCCTCGTATATATTACATGAGCTCCAAAAGGAATATAAAAGTCAATAGAACTCGTCACTCTATTCATTTTTTGTTTCGGATATGTTCATGGGATTATAATTTGTTTCGGCCGGTTGCAATGTGTTTTGCAGCCGGTTTTTTTTTGTGATATCCTTATGTATACAAAAAAAACCCATCCTATGTAGGATGGGCTGTTGAACAGTATGGGTAAATGGGTTGCTTTTGGATCAAGCAGAGTAAAGATGCGTCTCTGCCAATGCGAGGGCAGCTTCTCTGCCTAGTTTTCTTCTCTTGATCATGAGGTCAAGGTCTCTATTGAGAATCCCGCCCGCGTTTTGTCCATTGCTGATAATGTGCACATGGATACCATCTGAGCTCAAGTCTTGTAAGTTCAATGCCTTTAAGTCATTGAGCAGGCTCGCATGAAGGAGTTCATGCGAACCGAGACAATGCTCAATGCTTTTGCAGAGAATGTTTGAACCGACATATGACTTCTCCGCTGGGTCTAGTGCGCTTTTGATCAAGTCGAGCTGACCTTCAGTCAGTGATCGAGCCGAATATGAATCAAGTACGACTAGATGATAGTCTTCGTTTTCTTTTTTCTTGCTTTGGATCTTGGAGATCATTTGATTGATCATGGATCCTTTTGTCTTTTGCTTGCTGTCTATGCCTCTGATGGAGCGATGCTTAAAGCCATTATGACTTCCGAGTTGATCGATGAAGAATGGGGTTCTTGTAGAGCTTAAGATGGCATCAATCAGGTCAAGGTCATTGTCAAACTGCTCATTGGAGAGGATGTAGCGCTCCATATCGTGCAATCTTACAAATCCTAGAAGGAGGGTATCTGGATTGATATCTGCGGCTCTCAAGTACTTTTTGCAGGCATTGAGCACGCTTGGGGGGAGTCCAGCGTCGTTTTTGTCTTTGCTTGACTTGCGGGCATACAAATGATTCAAGTCGCTATTGCTCGGTAGGACAAGATCTAGGATGTGTTGGACCTCTGCTACACGATGCTTGTGCTCTGGGTGAAACCACATGTCTGATAGGATGTGTGTCTTGTTGGCTGCGACAAAGGAGGCATTGAGCGCTCCTGAGCCAATGCCCGCTACGAGGTCAAATTTTGATATAGCTACCTGCTTTCCATCTATAGTCAGGCCAGATTCGCTGAGCGCCTCGATGGCGCCTACTTGGAATGCGCCATTATAGGCAGCATTATCAAGAAGGAGCGCGAACTTGTTTTCGCGACTTTGTGCAGTGTCATCTTGTTTGTTCATCATCATTCTACCAGTTTTTAGGCTTTGATTTCTCAAAGACAGTTTTCTGGCGTCATGACAAAGATGGGAAGAGCACATGATCAAATAATTACCTATTATGCTATATTTAAGAACAAAAATATATCTCTACATTCTTTATACTAAAGTGTAAATGGTTGATAATGAGCATGTAATTATGCCCAAATCAAGAAATTTATAAATGAAGAAAATGCTCTAAGAATGCGCTCTAAAAGCCCATGTCATCTTCATCGACAATATGCGTCTCGTACCAGCTAGATTGCTGTTGTGCTCCAGCCTCATGGTACTCTGCTTCTGAACTGATAGAACCGAGAGAAAGTAGGATTGAAATAAGTAAGCTAATCATGATAAAAACGTTTGGTATTGTAAATCACTGGCAAGCAATTGCCCGACCTTACAAAGGACGTGGAAAGAACCAGCCAAATTATTACCTCTTTGGGCAGTAATATTTGCAAAATATCGCATTTAAAATTATTGTTATTTAGTATAAAATACTGATTGCATGTCCTTTATGCTGTTATTTTACTCTGCAATCGTAGAATCCGGAGTTCATGAGTAGGACTTCTCAAACTAAGATCTATGGTATTTGATGTAGTCTCGGACCTTGTAGACCTCAAAAGACACAACTCTTCCAAACGTGTCTACAGAGAATGGGCAGATGAGCTGCCTGCCTCATTTCAAGAGGCTTTAGCAAACAATGATGTTTCCCTCTTGGGAGATAAGGAACTGTCCAGGTTTCAAGACATGGTCTTTATCAGTCTTTTTCAAGATGTCGTCCGCAATCCTCATGCAGAGCTGAGAGAAAGATACTATAGGCGACTAGTGGATCTTATGATCGCCAAGACTCTTAGAAGATTGTCCAGATTGAAGACCGCTTCTAAATTAGCGAAAAAGGTCCTAAACTTCGCCGAGGTCAATGGCTTTGCTGATCTAGCCCTTGAGAGTTCAGATATCTTAATGTCAATCGCAGCTTCACAGGCTAGAAATCCTCGGCAGACCAAAAAGTACTACGATCTCTCCACAAGATACTGTGATGTCCGACATCTAGAAATCAAAGCATACTACTACTTCAATGACCTGAAGTATCAGATGCTCTTTACCAACTGCTCATCGGAGAAACTGGAAAAGCTAGCCAAGTCCTATGTCGATGAGCTCAAACCGCATCTGTGGAAAACCAACTCATTTTTGTTTCATCTCTATGCAGTGCTCAGCACATTTATCTATCATGAAACACGGTATGATCTCAAAGCGGCCATTCGTATTGCCAATCAAGGGGTTGATTACTTTGACGAAAGAGGCTGGAAGTTGCCAGAAACAACCTACCAGTTCTACATCAATATGGTACAAGCCGGTCTTAAGATCGGACTTGAAAACCTGGCCTTGTCATGGATCAGTCGACTGAAGGATACACTTGTCCCTCATACCGCTAGATGGTTTTCTACAGAAGAATATGAGCTGAAGATCTTGCTCAAGAAGCAGGACTATCAGGAGGCATTTGATCTCTTCTGTAAGTCTTATCGCCATCCGCGCTTCAAGTATGTGAGGAAGGCATCGAGAGATCGCTGGCAAGTATATCAACTTTACTTTGATTACCTCTGCGATGTGGGTGAGGTTCCTGAGCGCAAGCGACTCCAGCAGCGTTATTTCAAGGTCAACTATGATGACATTCCGGACTATTCTGTAGACAATCGAGGTTACAGTGTAGCCCTGATTATCGTTCAATTGCTTCACTTTATCAATCGCCGAGAATATGATCAACTGAGTATCAGATTCACAGCGCTCAAACGCTACGACTCCAAGTATCTCAGAAAGAACAACAATTTCCGCAGTAGCTGCTTCATCAAGATGCTTCTAGAAATTCCTAAAAGAGGATTTAACCTCATAGCAGTGAAAAGACACACTCAGAAGTACCTCAAAAGAATGGAAGAGTATCCGCTCAGGGTCGCTCGACAGCAAAGTGATATGGAGATCATACCCTACGATGACCTCTGGCCGATCGTATTGAACTCTATCAGTAAAAAGAAGCCACTGAGACAAACTGCTATTCTCAAAGAGCTCAGAGAGCTTGTTTGAGCAGAGATTTTACCATTGGTAGTAAGCAGTCAGGCCTGGGCTGACGCCCAAAATCGTATTCCATCGCGTCACCATGTCTAGACCTATCCCACTTTTTAATTGTAGGCCCACCCCGAAACTCAGCTCCGCTGGTCCGCTAGCCGTGCCCAAGCGGAGCTCCATCACTTCTATGACTTGATAGGCTACTCCCACATGCACTCTAGGAGACTTGTCGAGATCTTTTTGAAGATCAGCCGTCAATCTGAGTTGCTCAGAAACTGCATACTGAGCACCAAGTCTAAATATGCTTGGCAGTTCTAGATCATCGCTGATAGCCACAGGCATCGGACTGTAGAGTTGCACACCGATATTGACATCGTCGGTCAATCTTGCCAGTGCAGCGATCTCAAAACTCACTGTGGAGCTATTGCCATTTTCTACTATGCTGAGATTGAGATAGTTGAGCTGTACGGCAAGAGCAATGCGATCTGAGAGCTTTCTTCCATACATGAGGCCAATCTTCTGCTCTCGGTAGTCGTCATAGCCGAATTGATTGATCTCGAGACCGAAGTGTCCTATGCTGCTGGACATTTGCGCGAAAGCGCCCAAGACGGTCAATTCTGCCAGCCCAAGAATGCGCTCAGCACTCACCATGACGTTTCCAGACTCATCAAACAATGTAGCGGCTTGATTTTCCATGCCAGACTGCGCACTGACGTAGGCTACACCGCTACCGCCCAGCGCTAGACTGCGAGCACTAGAACTTCCCCCGAGCGTTAATTGTGCTCTAAGACTCAGACAAGTCAAGCAGAGGAGAATACATATAGGTATTTTTGTCATGCGAAGATGCCGTGCTATCTTCAGTAAAACTAGCTCTTTGGCCAAGTTCAGAACAAGTCATACGAGAAATACTTCCAATCCTTTCGCTTCACGGATGAGGAAGTCTCTCATCCTATTCTTCATCGCCTTGGGCTTAGGGGCTTTCTTTCTGCTACGATACTTTGACGAAGGAAGCCTTGCTGATCCCTCAGTGGATTCAGACTTTTTTGCTCACGATAATTATTACTTGCCTACTGGTGGAATTGGCGAATTGCATGACCAAGGTGGCTTTTTTCTCTCCTATCGTGAAGACAAAGAACAGCCTGAGTGGGTCGCCTACACACTAGGGCGTAAAGAACTCAATCTGCCCAAGTCCAAGCGCCCCAAGGACTTTCACTACGATCCCGACATAAGGACTAAATCCGCTGTCGACAATGACTATAGAGGGAGTGGCTATTCTCGCGGGCATATGGTCCCTGCTGCGGATATGTCTTGGAATCAAGACTATCTACACAAGACCTTTCTCTTCAGCAATATCTGTCCTCAAGAAATCCCATTCAACGGAGGTGTGTGGCGCGAGCTAGAGGAGTGTACTAGGGATTGGGCCAGAAAGTTTTATCGACTGCATATTGTCTCAGGTCCTGTCTTTGAGCGTGGGGCGAGAGAGATAGGTCGAAATCGCGTAGATGTACCCAAAGGTTTTTTCAAGGTGATATTGGATCTTGAAGAACCAGAGCAAAAGGCCATTGCCTTCTACATTCCGCATGAAGTACAGACTGCAGAGCTATCCACATTTGCCGTATCCATCGATGAGGTCGAAGAAATGACAGGCCTTGATTTTTTTGCAGATTTACTGACTGATCAGAAGGAAACTAGGCTAGAATCAAACTACAATATCGCATCTTGGCCCATAAGCTATGATCGATATCAACAACGCATAAATCACTGGAACAAAAGATGAGCAAAGAAAAATTTCGCGAGGAGATCGCAGAAGGTTACAAATTTGAAGGTCCATCCATCATACTAGGTGCCGCTAAGTACCAGGATGAGGCGCAGACAGAGCTATTTGTGCGTCTTCCGCTCGGCACTCTCAATCGTCACGGTCTGATCGCTGGAGCTACAGGCACAGGAAAGACCAAGACACTCCAGATCATCGCTGAGCAACTTTCAGCCAATGGTGTCCCAAGCCTGCTGATGGATGTCAAGGGTGATTTATCCGGTATAGCTGCGCATAGTGCAGGTCATGCCAAGATTGACGAACGACATGAGCAGATAGGCTTACCGTTTATTGCAGGGAGCAGTCCAGTAGAGTTTTTGACCCTCTCAGATGAGCCAGGGTCAAGACTCAGAGCTACTGTCACAGAGTTTGGTCCTGTGCTTTTCAGCAAAATACTTGATCTCAATGATACGCAGCAAAGTATCGTCGCGATCTGCTTTAAATACTGTGATGACAATCGTCTCCCACTCCTTGACCTCAAGGACATGCGCAAGATGCTGCAGTATGTAACCACTGAGGGCAAGGCTGACTTTGAAAGTGAATATGGTCGTATTTCGACCACTTCTGTGGGCACGATTATGAGAAAGATCGTGGAGCTAGAGCAACAGGGTGGTGATCGATTTTTTGGAGAGCGCAGTTTTGATGTAGATGATCTTACGGCCAAGACCAGGGATGGGCAAGGTGTCGTAAGCATCTTGAGACTCACAGATATACAAGACAAGCCCAAGCTCTTCAGCACATTCATGCTGCAGATGCTTGCTGAGATCTACAATACCTTTCCTGAAGAAGGAGACCTTGACAAGCCCAAGCTTGTGCTCTTTATCGACGAGGCACACCTCATCTTCAAAGAAGCGAGCGATGCGCTGCTTGACCAGATAGAGACAATTGTAAAGCTCATCCGTTCCAAGGGGATCGGCATCGTGTTTATTACTCAAAATCCCGCTGACATTCCCGATGATGTCCTAGGACAGCTCGGAATGAAGGTGCAGCACGCGCTCAGAGCATTTACTGCCAAGGATCGCAAAGCCATCAAGCTGGCCGCAGAAAACTATCCGCTCAGCGATCACTATGATATAGACCAGCTCATTACAGAACTCGGAATTGGCGAAGCCATGTTTACCGGACTCGATGAGGATGGAATTCCGACGCCTCTGGTACACTGTTACCTCAGAGCACCTCAGTCACGTATGGATGTGCTGACGCAAAAAGAAATCGACGATATTGTTTCAAGATCGGTCATCCGTGACAAATATGATGAAGAAATAGACCGTGAAAGCGCTTATGAAATTTTGGGTGGTAAGCTTGCTGAGGCAGAAGAGGAGGAGCATGATCGTAAGATGCGCGAAGATCAAGATCGCCGTCAGAAGTCATCTCGCAGCGGCGAAAAAGACGGTCTTGATCGCTACATCGATAAGACGACTCGTCGCCAGATCGGACGCACAGTGGCTAGAGAGATCACACGGGGAGTCCTAGGAGCATTGGGCGTGAGGACCACTCGCAGGCGCCGAAGTAGCACAAGGTGGTTTTGACCCCTCGAGTGCTCCTGCTGCTAGGGGGATTGGCATGCATTATCTGCTCCTGTGCGGACATCTATTTTGCACATCCCATGCCCAAGCAGGCACAAGTGATCAAGACTTTTCCAAGCGAGATCCAAGGAGATTATCTGGTATGCGACTACATAGAAGATCACTATAAGTGCAGATACCTTCATATCAACGCACCTCGAGAAGATCAGCTGATTTGGAGAGAATTGCACATGCTTCAGGATAGCTTCCCAGCTCCTATACTTCAACCCATCGATGAAGTGCTTAAAATCAGCAAGTCGCGTTTTGCAGCGAGGAGTCAAGGTGAGTCGGTTTTTTCATTCCAGTTGAGCGATCCATCTGTGGATACGTCCCATGTTGTATCTCATCATGAATTTGATCTCTCAAGGGGCTATGTCGAGTACTTTGAAGAGAAAGGTATAGATGGTGACACCATTCTACTCAAAGAATATGAAGACTTCTACTGGCTCAATATCAAAGATCACCGAGTCAAGTACGACTGGAAGGTTCATCGAGTAGCCATACAAGACGATCATGTTGATGTCAGGGTAAGCACCTTCAAGACCGATGAAGATTCCACTGGCGCACAGCGTGATTTCCTCAATGAGTATGGAACAGTCGTGAGAGATACGCTCAACCGATCAGACTTTTCGGTTGATATGGCTGATGAGAAATTCTTTGAACTCTTGGCGTCTGACAAGCTCCACAGCGAGCGCTGGATCAGGATCGAAAATGATCAGAGTAGACTACCTTGGGTGGCACTTTTGGCCGGTATGGGGATCTTGATAGGAGCAATATTCTCCTTAAGGAACTACTACCGAGACGAGGAATGAAGCTTACCCGCGACCACCGTCACCGACAGGGATGAGCAATTGCTCCGTTCGCTTTTGCTTCACTTGTCGCTGATACTGACTCCAAGGGATATTGCGGTAGTGATTCTCCGCGAAGAACGATAGCATGATCTTAAACTCTTCTGCATTCCAGTAGCCACCTAGACTCTGGATGATCTTCATATCCTCATCGAGAAATACGACTGTAGGGTAGCTCAGTCGGCCCCGAGTAATCTCAAAGGCCAACTCATGAAAACCACGCTTGCCAGACTTGACGAATCGATAGGTATTGTCGCCGATGGTAATTTCGTCTTGCATCTCTGCATCAAACTTGATACTGTAATAGTTCTCATTGAGATACTCTACAATATTGGGCTGTGAGAAAGTGTTTTGATCCATCTTCTTGCACCAGCTACACCAATCCGTGTAGATGTCTACAAAGAACTTTTTCTTTTGTGTCTGAGATAGCTCGACGGCTTCTTCCCATGTCAGCCACTGTACTTCTTGAGCATGCGAGCTCAAAGCAAGACAAAGGGTCAACAAAAATCCAAGAATCTTCACTCTATTCAATTGCACTGTGTACGTAGTCTTTAGATCACCTTCAAAATAACGAAAGGCACAACAAAATGCGCTGTCGTAGGAGCTACGCTGGAGGCGGTTTATTAAAATTTTAACAAGAATTTTAGGAATTGACTTTCGTAGCTTTTTCATCTCTGAAATAAGCCTCCAAAAGATCTGATCCGATCCGATCGATATGTGCTACCGGACTTATTAAAGTGGGAGCGAGGATTCCTCGACCTAGTTGGTGACGACTTCTTATAAGTAGCGCTTCATCCCACAGATCAGCGTCGATGAATGATTGGAGTAGTGCGGCACCACCTTCCACCATGAGGCGAAAAATACCACGACTATGAAGTTCTGACAAGATGCGGGAGATGCCCCAATCTTCTTGGTTGATTCTCACATATTCGACAGCTTCATGCTTCAGGGCTTGGCAGGTGAATATGAGCGTCTTGACCTTGCCATCAAAGATCCTGAGCTGCTGTGATAGACGACCATGTCTGTCCAGTATGATGCGGACAGGGCTTTCGCCCAAATATTTTCTCGCTGTCAGCTCTGGATCATCATTGATGGCTGTATTGGTGCCGATCAGGATTCCGTCATATTCTGTCCTTAGTTTGTGGACTAGATATTGACTCGCCCCGCTACTGATTTTTTCTTGTCGTCCGTTTTTGATGCCAATGTAGCCATCTGCACTCACCGCATATTTAAGGAGTACATATGGTCTTTGTGCGACCTGATAGGCTACAAATGGTGCTATCAACCGACAGCACTCCTCTTCCCACAAGCCTACTGTAACCTTCATACCATTTGCGCGTAAGCGCTCTGCTCCGTTTCCTGCTACTTCAGGATTTGGATCTGTCGTGCCGATGTGTATCTCAGGGATTTTTGCTTGGATGAGCGCTTCTGTGCATGGTCCTGTCCGACCTTGGTGATTGCAAGGCTCAAGGGTGACATACATGGTCGCCTTAGGAAGCCAGGCTTGATGATCTGGAGAGACGCTCTGGAGTGCTTCGACCTCTGCGTGAGGACCACCTGCCCTGCGATGCCATCCTGCACCGATGATCTGATTCTGGTAGACTATAACCGCTCCAACTTGTGGGTTCGGGGCCGCTGATCGACCGCGTCTTGCCAGTTGACAAGCATAGGCCATGTAGAACTCGTGCTTATCCAAGCGACGCTTCACCAGCTGGTTGAAGAATCTTAGCCAGTTTGGAAACCAGTGTATCTACCTCGTTTCTTGTATTGTAGTGTGAGAAAGAAAATCTCACGGCTTGTCGATCCGTAGGCTCCGACATAGCTGATAAGACATGACTTCCTTTGTCACTACCTGAGCTGCAGGCACTACCTCCACTGGCACTGACTCCTTCCATATCGAGCAACATGAGGAGCATCTTGGACTTGGGAGATGCAGGAAACGAAATATTGAGGACTGTATACAAATGAGGCTCTCTGAAACCACCTACAGGGTAGGCATCTGGTATGACACTCTGTACTTGCTCAAGCATGTAGGAGCGTAGGCCCTTGATGTGCGCACTCCACTCATTCATATGCTGGCAAGACAGCTCTAGAGCCTTGGCAAGTCCGACGATGCCGTAAATGTTCTCTGTGCCTGCTCGCATATTGCGTTCTTGGGAGCCTCCATCGATCAGAGGCTTCAGCATGTTGTCACCATTGATGTAGATGAATCCGACACCTTTGGGACCATGAAACTTGTGTGCGGCTCCACTCAAGAAGTCGATCTTGGTTTTTTGCACATCTAGTGGGAAGTGTCCTATGCTTTGCACGGTGTCTGTGTGGAACAGAGCGCCATGTGACTTGACGATGTCGGCCACTTCTTGCAGCTTGATCATACAACCTGTCTCGTTGTTGGCATGCATGAAGCTCACAAGCGTCTTCTTATTCGATGTGCTCAGCAGCCTCTCGAGATCAGCATGATCGACGACAGTATCCTTGTGGAGCTCAACATAGACGAGCTCGATGCCGCAATCTCGCTGGAGGCTTTCGGCAGCGTGGAGGACGCAGTGATGCTCCATCGGGCTCGTGATGATGCGTTCTACCCCAAGATCGCGGACTGCGCACTTGAGTGCCATATTATTGGACTCGGTACCACCAGAGGTAAAGAAGATTTCTCCTGTCGAGGCATTGATGCACTCTGCGACAGTCTTGCGTGCTTTTTCGATCAGCACCCGGGCTTCTCTTCCATGAGCATGGATGGAAGATGGGTTGCCATATGTCTCGTGCATGACTTTGGTCATCTCATCAATGACCTCAGGCATCATAGGAGAGGTAGCAGCATTGTCAAAGTAGAGCCTCATCTGGCTTGTATTTTGGTTTCAATAATTGTCTTAAACTTCTCCGCAATATACGATGCTTCCTCCGGCTTGGTAGCTTCGCTATAGATGCGGATGATGGGCTCGGTATTGGAGCGTCTCATGTGTACCCAGTAGTCGGCGAAGTCAATCTTCAGACCATCTGCAGTGTTGATCTGCTCTTGTCGATTCTCTTCTTCGATCTCTTGAAGCAGTGCATCGATGTCGAGTCCCTTTGGATAGTTGCATTTGAGTTTGGCCATGTAGTAGGTCGTGTACTTTGATCTGATTTGAGATAAGCTTTGATTGGCTTCGGCCATATAGCTGAGTATCAGGGCAGTACCTACGAGGGCGTCACGTCCTGCATGAAGCTCTGGTAAGATGACTCCTCCATTTCCTTCACCACCGATGACGGCACCTACTTCTTTCATCTTGGCCACTACGTGTGCCTCACCCACCATGGATGCATGATGCTTGCCACCATACTTTTCTGTCACATCGCGTAGCGCGCGACTAGAGGACATATTACTCACAGTATCGCTCGCGCGTCTAGATAGCACATAGTCCGCAGCGGCGACCAGGGTATATTCCTCACCAATCATGTTCCCATTTTCATCGAGTAAAGCGAGCCGATCTACATCGGGATCCACCACGATGGTTAGATCAAATGCTCCTTTGCGCGAAAGCGCCATGGTCTCTTGTAGATTCCGCTCGAGAGGCTCAGGATTATGAGCAAATTCACCCATCGGAGAAGTATTGATGAGTTCATACCGCACGCCAAGTCTCTCTAGCAAGACAGGAAATGCCAGGGAGCCTGTGCTATTGATACAATCAATCAAGACACGAAAGTCAGCCTCTCTGATAGACTCTGCATTCACAAGATCCAAATCCAGTATCGCATCGACATGATGATCAAATCCGTCAAACTTTCTCTCTAGACGACCCAGTTCATCTACAGTGGCAAACGCCAAGCCCGATGCAATGATTGACTTTAGTTCTTCACCATCAGCAGCTGATAGAAACTCACCCTTGTGATTGAGTAGCTTAAGGGCATTCCACTCACGAGGATTGTGGCTAGCAGTCAGTATGATCCCTCCTCCAGCTGCCACCTTTGGGACGTACATCTCTACGGTCGGTGTAGTGCTCAGTCCCAAGTCGATCACATCGATCCCACATGATCGTAGCGCGGCCACGGCTAGATCAGAGACGACTTCGCCGCTCAGTCTGCCATCTCGACCGATCACCACCTTGGGTGAGCGACCTGTTGATTTGATCCAGAGCGCAAATGCTGCCGTGTTTTCTACAATATCTATGGGTGTGAGATTGTCACCAATATTGCCACCGATAGTTCCACGAATTCCCGATACAGACTTGATCAGTGCCATGTGATTTCTCTAAGGATTTTCATTCATTTTGTCCGCAGCGGTGGCTTCCACTCCAGCTCTTCTCTGAGGACGTGGCAAAAGTATTACTTTCGGCCCTCCTCAGGACTTAAAAGCAAACGATGAGCGAGTGGTTTGAAGAGTGGTTTGACTCCCACTATTATCATTTATTGTATCAGCATCGAGATGCAGACGAAGCCAAGGCGATCATCATGAGGCTCATTGATCATCTTGCGCCGTCGCCAGATGCCAAGATGCTTGATCTGGCATGTGGCAAGGGTCGGCACACAAGAGTATTGGCTGAGGCCGGATATGATGTGACGGGTGTAGATCTCAGCCCGAGCAGTATAGAGGCAGCTAAGGAGTATGAGACCGATCGATTGCGATTTGGGATCCATGATATGCGTGAGGTCTATCAACCTGCTGAGTACGACTATATTTTCAACTTTTTCACAAGTTTCGGCTACTTCCCCAATGAAGAGGATCACTGCCGCGCCATAGAGAGTATCGCTCATGGACTCAATACAGGAGGTATATTTCTCATTGATTATCTCAATAGTCCCTACATCGCAGCCAATCTTGTCGCCAGCAACCAAGTCGTCAAGCAAGGAGTGGAATTTCGTATGGAGAGAAACCTGATTGGTGGTTACTTCATCAAGGATATATGGATCGAAGATGGCAATCGCAACTTGCACTACCAGGAGCAGGTGAGAGCTTTTGATTTTCACGATCTAGCTCTGATGATTACAGATGCAGGCATGGAGATCATCGACTGTTTTGGTGATTATGAGCTCAATCCATATGAGGAGGAGAGTTCTAGTCGACTCATCATTACGGCACGCAAGTCTTGAGTAAGGTGATAGGTATCGATCATGACATCTTCATCTGGATCAACCAAGCATGGTCACATCCCATACTGGATAGTCTTGCGCCTTGGCTCAGAGAAGCAGAGCACTGGATACCACTTTATGTAGCTGTGGCAGCTTACGCCATTTATCGCTTTCGCAAAAAAGCTTGGATTCCTATTTTACTTCTCATCGCTGTCTTTGGACTCACAGATGTGACGAGTAGTAAGCTAATCAAGCCAGCTATCGAGCGTGCGAGACCCTGTCATGAAGCCCATGCTGGTTTATTAAATGTGGAGCTGAGAGTACATTGTGGCAGCGGGTATAGCTTCACAAGCAGTCATGCGACCAATCATTTTGGATTTGCGATGATCGTGGGCTTGCTGCTCTTTCCTGCGATATGGATGCGATTGCTTTGGTTCTTTTGGGCGACAGCCATCAGCTTGTCTCAAGTCTACGTCGGGGTTCACTTTCCGCTTGATATCATTGCGGGTGCGGTTCTAGGTGTCATTTTGGCGAAAGCCGTGTATAGATTTTATGTCAATTTTGCCCCTCCTAAGTTGCAGTTAAAAGCCATACCTCGAGCGTGAGCGACGTCGTCTATTGTCTCATATTATTGGCCACCGTGATTATCGGTGCGTTACTAGCGAGATTCATCCCGTGGGATAAGAGTGCATCGGTCTGGCGAAAGCTGATCATCCCATTCAGCGGAGCATTTCTCCTAGGTATCGTGGTGCTTCATTTGCTACCAGAAGTCTTTCATCAAAGGGGGAAAGATATTGCTATATTCATTCTCGCTGGTTTTGTGATTCAATTGGTTTTGGATATACTGAGCCAGGGTATAGAGCATGGACACCTTCATGCCGGACATGGACATGATTCTCCTCGTATTTGGAGTATCCTGATCGGATTATCTGTACATTCATTTTTGGAGGGACTGCCATTGGCCCATGATCACAGCATCCCCGGTCATGATCACGATCATGGCAGTTATCTCTGGGCGATTGTGGCTCATAAGTTGCCCGCTGCGTTTACCTTGGCATCACTACTCTTTATGTCGCTCAAGAGTAAGCTCAAATCTTGGATTTACATCATCGTTTTCGGACTTATGTCACCGCTTGCCATCTTGCTCGCTGGAGCACTTCATATCACGATGGCACAGCACGAAATCATCCTGGCTCTTGTGTCTGGAAGTTTGCTTCATGTGAGTACGACCATCATCTTTGAGGTAGACAGCAAAGGAGCTCATCAGCTGTCGCTGGACCGCATACTGGCCATCAGTCTAGGATTAGTCATTGCCTACTTCATCTCGTAAAATATTTCAGATCTATGACACTGCTCGACGGAAAAGGACTTAGTAAAACAATCAAAGCAGAAATCGCCAATGAAGTGGAGAGACTTGTGGCCAGTGGCGGTAAGCGTCCTCATCTCGCTGCGGTACTTGTAGGCGATGACCCAGCCAGTCACGTGTATGTGCGCAACAAGGTGAGGAGTTGCGAGCAATCGGGATTTGAGAGCACGCTGGTTCAGAAGCCTGATGATATCAGCGAAGAGGAACTCCTCCGAGTGATCGATGGCCTCAATCGAGATGAAGACATTGATGGCTTCATCGTGCAACTTCCACTTCCCAAGCACATAGATGCCGAGAAGGTGACTCTTGCCATAGATCATCGCAAAGATGTCGATGGCTTTCATCCGATGAATTTCGGTCGTATGGCCCTCGGATTGTCAAGCTATGTACCAGCCACGCCACTTGGTATCTTGACTTTGCTCGAGCGCCACGGCGTAGAGACATCAGGAAAGAGCTGCGCTGTCATCGGTCGGAGCAATATCGTCGGTACGCCGATCAGCATCCTGCTTTCACGCAAAGCCAAGATCGGCAATGCCACCGTCACCCTGTTACATAGTCGCTCGCAGAATGCCGATGAGATTCTTGCAGCAAGCGATATCATCGTGGCAGCTATTGGCATCCCCAATTATGTCAAGGCACATATGGTGAAGGAAGGTGCGGTGATCGTAGATGTGGGTATCAATAGGGTAGATGATGCTTCCGCAAAAAGGGGCTATCGTCTAGTAGGCGATGTGGATTTTGAGGCTGTCAAAGACAAGTGCTCTTGCATCACACCTGTTCCTGGAGGCGTAGGGCCTATGACAGTGACGGCCTTGTTGATGAATACTTTGAGAGCTGCCAAGGAAGAGATTTACCACTAGTGTACGCGGACTACTATCTAGAATTTAGCTGTGCATTGAGCTCTGAAGGTCAAGAGGAGATCTTGTCTGCTCGGCTGATGGATTTGGATTTTTTGGGATGTGCTAGTGAGCGCGAGAGTTTCAGGGCTTTCGCCCAAAAGGAATGTTGGGATCAATCGCTGGAAGCTGTGAGTGAGATTTTTCGATCTCTGGGACTCGATTGGTCTTGTGCCTGTGTGCTACCAGAAAACTGGAATGCCAAGTGGGAAGAGGGCTTTGACCCTATTGTAGTAGATGGACACTGTGTCATCAGAGCGAGTTTTCATCCATCCTCAGAGACTGATCTGCCAGAGATTGTCATCGATCCCAAGATGAGTTTTGGGACAGGGCATCATGAGACGACTTATATGATGATCAGTCAGATGAGCCGGCTGGATTTTGAGCAGAAATCAGTGCTTGATTACGGCAGTGGCACAGCAGTATTGGCCATCCGAGCCGAACAACTGGGAGCTATGGAGATTGATGCCATTGACTATGATCCCCACTGTACTGAGAGTGCCAAGGAGAATATTGATGTCAATGCTTGTAGCAATATCCATGTGCATGAGGGAGAGCTAGCTCTGCTAGAGGGTAAAAGCTATGACATCATCTTAGCCAATATCAATCGACATGTCATCCTTGACAATCTAGAGCGATTGAACGGGATGCTTCGCTCTGGTGGTCAGATTTTATTCTCTGGATTGCTGCAATCCGACTACGGCTTAATGGCTGAGAATTTCAGGGCGCAGGGCTGGAAGATTGATGTCGTAGATCATCGGGGTGAGTGGATCTGTGTATTGGTGCGGAGTACGAATGAAAGAACGAAGGAAAGACTGATTGATTGATTGGCTTTAGCATTTTTTTGGCCTAATTCTTCTTCAGGGGTGCGCAGCTAATCACTCTAAAATTTCTCAAAAACTAAACTGTGACTCCTCTCGGTATGCGGTTGACGGTCCTCGGTCTACGCACAACTAAATTCAGGCATCGAGTATGGAAAAACTGCAATTCAACGCCTCCATCACTTCGGCCATCGGCAATCCCATCACATTGGTGTAGCTACCTTCTAGTCTTCTCACTTTGCAGATACCCATCCAGTCTTGGATGCCGTAGGCACCTGCCTTGTCCATTGGCTTGAATTCTCGGATATAAAAGTCAATCTCATCTTCCGTCATAGCGTCAAGATGGACGATGGTCTTGACAGAGAAGCAAGCTGTCGTGTGAGGGTTCACGATAGCCACGCCAGTGATCACCTCATGCGATCGCCCAGCTAGATCCTTCAGCATTCGTGCTGCATCTTGATGGTCACTAGGCTTTGCATAGCTCAGTCCATCGAGAAATACCATCGTATCCGCGGCCAGCACGATGTGTTGATCCGATCCTCTGTCAATGATGGCTTGCGCCTTTCTCAGAGCGATGTCCTGAGCCCAGCTTAGATACTCAAGGGATTCATCAGGAGTCTCATCGACATCAGCGACGACGATGTCAAACTCATATCCAGAATAAGACATGAGTTCTTTCCGACGAGGAGACTGGGACGCTAGGATGAGAGGGTGGGAGAGTTTCATGAGCTGCGGAACTTGATATCTGGCGATAACTCTAACGCGAGTGATCTTTGATTACATTTGGACAAAGTTGAAGATATGAACCATGTGCTTCCCCTGATGGGTCTTTTTTTATTGTGTCTTGTGATCATCTTGATCGCGAAGTATACGATACAGTCGGCTCATGCTTCAAAGCGGCATGTTTTTCAAGTGATCGAGATCTTACTCCTTGTCATGCTCTGGAAGTTCGGTGCGATATTGTTAGTCAACAAGCTGGCCGTATTCAAGAATGACTGGCCTATTTTTATTGCGGTGAGCGTTTTTTCGGTAGTGACATTGCTGATAGGGCAGAATAGGTTTTGGGTTATATCGAAGTAGGTGTTTGGTTCTTGATTGATTGCCGTCCCATGCCCTGAGCAGCTTTTATTTCTTTCGATTATGCGGTCAGTAGTTAAGTATAATTTGAATTTCTATCAGATTTACCATATTTTGGAGGCTTAAACCTCTACATTATGAACTTTTCTACGTTCAATCTATCTCCCATTCTCTTATCTATCTTCACGCATCTGGCAGTGTACACCTCGAGTATTCATCTGGCTCAAGCTCAGCGTGATATGTATTTTGGACATGCAGCTGGTCTCTCCATATCGGACGATGGAAAGCTAACTCCACTTGAAGGTTCCAAGATGCTAACGGACGAAGGATGCGCTTTACAGTATAACGAATTGGGTGAGCTACTTTTTTACACCAATGGTGTTAGTGTCTGGGATTCCCGTCATCAGGTATTGAAAAATGGCACAGGATTGATGGGGGGTGAGTCCGCTTCACACTCAGCATTGATCTGCCCTCGGCCCGGTCAGACTGATGAGTTCTTCCTCTTCACGATCAATGATTTGACGGGATCTCGACTCAAAGAACAGACGGGTCTTCGTTTTTCTTTGATAAAGTCTGATGGAGAAGAAGGTTATGAAGTCGATGAAAACTCCAAGAACGTGCTTATTCAAGAGTTTGTAGGAGAAAAAATGGCTTTGACGCCTCATGGGAATGGAATAGACTTTTGGTTGCTGGTCAGGTCTGAACTCGGTTTCAAGAGTTACTTGGTAACATCAAATGGCGTGGAAATCAAAGAAAAGTCACATGGGAGTGATAAGCTTCTCAGCCAGAAAAATGAAAGATCCACATTGCTACACGATTTGGGGCAATTTAAAATCTCTAGCGATGGAAGATATGCTGCCGCAGCCATGAATTTCAAGGAGACTACAGATCCGAGTATAGAGCTCATGAGATTTGATCCATGCTCCGGAGATATCTCAGATCGCCTCAATCTCTCCGTGAAGACGCGCATGAAGAAGACGAAGGTATATGGAGTTGCCTTTTCTCCCAAGTCCAACGAGTTATTTATCACTGCCTACAGCTTATCCGATGGCGGAATGTTGTTGAAATATTCCTTGGATAATTGGAACGAGCAGGATGTCCAAGCTTCAAGGCAAAGCATCTATGAAGGTCAAAGTAGATTGTACGCACTCCAGTTCATTGACAATCAGAGAGCATTATCGAGCTCAGATCACGATCGTGGTAGATTCGTAGGTCTGTTGAGTCAAGGAGAACTTGGATGGCACTTGAAAACAGATGCAATAAGAATTACAGCTGGCAGGAGCGTTGCAAGTCTTCCAAGTTTTCTTTCAATAGCTCAAGATGAATTGCAAGACAATTATCTCCCAGACACTTCTTTTTGTTTAGGGAGCCATATTGAGCTCGAACTCCCAGAATACATCGACCTCATTACACCTCTGCAAAAGGTTGATAACAAGTTCGTCATCAATCAAGAGGGTATTTATGAATATGAGACGAGTAGCTATTGCCAAAAGGTGGTTTCGGAATTTGAGGTCTATTCAAAAAATTGTGATCAAGAATGCTCGTTGAAATTTCCACTTGCGTTTACGCCGAACGGGGATGGCCGAAACGACAGCTTTGGACCTGTGAATCAATTCGATTGTACTGTTACCGATTATAATATGGTGATTCGCTCACGCTCTGGAAGCATCATGTTTCAATCAAAGAGTCCAGAAGACACCTGGGACGGCAATAGAGCCGATCCAATGGAAGTCTATGTTGTTTCATGCATTTATAGAATAGATGGCACAAGCCGCTCATTTGTTGGCGACGTTACTGTAGTTCACTAAGTATTAATGAATCCTCACAAGATGAAAATCCTCTACACTTCTTTCCTCGCAGTTTTTTTTCTGACCTGTTCTTTGTCTCTAGAAGCACAAATTATTGCTGGTGGCGAAGCCGGTCAAGTTCCCAACACTGAAATTAAAGCATCTGGCTTGCCAAGTGAAAATCTCTCGGCAGATGTGAATCCCTTCAGTGGTGGACTCAATATGTCCTACAGTTTTGGGACAGTTAGTACATCTGATGGATTGAGCTTCGAGTTGTCTATGTCATATAATTCGAGTCACACCATTGGGAGTACTGAGCCATATTCATCGGGAATTCCATACGGAGAAGGATGGGATTTGAATGTGCCGACGATTAGTATTCAAAATGAGGCCTGGAGAAAATACTCTGCTGATGATCTTCAAAAACTTTATGAATATCGTTCCACGGCGACAGGTGGTGTTCTTTGTAATAGTGCACTTAGACCACGTCCTTTTTTGACCCCGAAGTTCACATCTGAGGAGCTCTTGCAAGAGGGAGAACCATTGTACTATAGTCCTGTGTTGAATATTCCAGGTGTTGTTTCTGGAAGATTGATCTATAAGGGAACCCGAAATAACAATGCCGGAAACAGTATGGTCTTCATTCTTGCCTCATTTGACCAATACTATGAGGCGCGATTCAATGGTTCTACATGGGAGGTCATCGCTCCAAATGGCACCCGCTATCAGTTTTCTATAAGACATGAGCAGCAAGCCAATGCAAATGATCAACGTGTCCCTGGTGCATCTTGGGGTAGTGAATCAATGATCGATGAGTGTTCACCTTCATTTGAACAGCAACTACTTCCCAATCTGACTATCAGTACTTGGTATATATCGCAGATCAGACATCCAAATAAGCGAGCAAATATCACTTTCAGCTACAACTACTACGGTGGTTTCAATTTTCATCAGGAGTATAATCAAGAATCCATTGTCTACGCCTTACACAACAAGCCTCAAGATTGTGCGAATGGTTTCAATTTGCTAAGCAATCCTACAAAGAAAACCTACCAAGAAATTCGGCTATCACAAATAAAATCAGATGTCGAAAGATTGAAACTGGAATACGAAGTGCCAAGCGGATTGACAGCAGGAGAATATCTTGACCCCTCACATAATGATGTCCACAGCTACGATGATATGTATGTGTACAAAGACATATACCAGTTGTCTGGCTCACGTAATGGGTGGACCCGCATGAATCATTGGAAAAAAGGTGGGCGATGGGACGAAGAACCATGTAATTTGTCAAATCCTTATGTCGGCCAGAGCCGACTTTGGAATAGCCAAAGGATGGATTTTGATGATCTATCAGATTCGGATGAGTCTATGGCATTTGATCATGGTTTTTTGGAGAGTCCGGCTATGGGCCTTCAGTCAGAATTTGTCGCTGGGGATATCTACGAGGTCATAGCGGATGTACATTCTAGCTACAGCGAAACGCAGATTCCTGCCACATTGGATCTCAATATTTGCTCAGGAACTGGAAATGATGAACCTCCATTAAGAGATGGAAGATACATCAAGCCAATGGAATGGGGGAATCAGAGGAGTCACACGATCTTCTCAACCTTCAATCGAAGAATCAAATGGCTCATTGATGACGACAATGTCGGTCATCAAGGAAATCCGCATCAGAAAAGGATCAATGCTCTTTTTACTCTTCCATCCTTACCTGAGGACTATAAGTCATTCAGAGTGCAGATTGGACCTGGAATTGCGGACATTGCTCACAGTTCTCGTGTGTGGGAAGGGCAAGGTGAGGAGCCCTATGCCTGTCAGAGGTACTTTAGCAATAATGAGTTCAACGGAACCTCCTCTCCTTATTGCTCTTGGCAGCAAAGTGGACATAATCTTGTAGGAGATAAGCTCCCAAACAATTTCGGTATTGGTGTCCCGCCAGAGGAATTGAGAGACTTTTACAGTAAGGTGGGCAGTACAGACTGGTCTGGTACAGAAGACAACTTTTGCATGCCCTTTTGGTGGGCATCTGATGACCCAATTTTTGCGAACACTTTTGACAATATACCAACCACGATTGGTCCCGATGTTCAGCTAAACTCCTTCAAGATACGTCGCTATTGCAAACTTCCTTTGCTATTGAGCAAAGTGACAAAAGAAGTGCTTGAATCATCTGCGGCTTATGATCCTATTGAGTCTTCATCAGATTGGGAATCTGCATGGAAAACTCAGATGCTGTTTGAGTTGACCCACGATCCATTCGTCCGAAACAGACAAGCATATGTACTGATTTCAAGTGCTACGGAAGATGATAGAGGGCTGGTGTCAGAGGCTCAAGGTCAAGTCACAGAATTTCATTTAACGAAGGTCAAAAGAGGCGCAGATGAAGATGTTCACAACGAATTCTTTATTTACGAACACATCAATACGAGTGGCGAACTCGAATATGACCTGATGGAGCAGAATGATGCCATAGGTCAGCTGAAAAGTGCCTCAACAGCCTACTACGATTATGCGAAACAAGTAGCGCATTCTAGAACATATCCTGTCATAGTAGAACATGTGAGTTCCATAGGTAAAAGAACAAAATTCGAGTACAATGCGGCTGATGAAACCTTGTTTACCATCGAACCCACATATGTCCCCCGTTCAAGACCAATCGCATTGTTTGAAAGTCACCATCCTGATGCGGAGTGTCAATATGGTTTAGGACCACGTTTTTGTGATCAACAACCTATGAATCAATTTTCGGCTCAGGTTAACTTTCTTGTCATGGCCAAGGAGGTCAAAGACTACCCAAATTGGAATAGATTTGAGTATGACTATCAGAATGGAACACGGAATTTCCAATCGCCGAGTCTACCACAAAACATGCAGTGGGATTTTAAGAGCAATACATCAGTAGGCTTTGCGGAGACCATCATTAGGGGACCTATTTTCGATGATTGCCAAGGAGCAAAAACAGTGATCGAACATCACAATAGAGATAGACATCTATGGGGGAAAGTTCACCGGACTTACTCCTATGATTGCAGTGGCCAACTGATTTCTGAGTTGGAAAATCAGTATTCAACTCATTTGGCCTTTGAGCATGCTCAGTATCGATTGAAACAAGCTGTCGTCAAGACAGACTATGGAGACTATCGAGAAAACGAATTGAATATCCCGTCGATTTCCTTACTTGATCGACCTATTCCCCATGTGACTCAGAACTATTCTCAGGCTTTTAAAGACTGGATGCTTGTCAACAGTGAAGATTGTGATGATTGGTACGAAGAGTATTGGAATCGTCATGACGATGTACCCTATGTCTGCTTTACACGGGAGTGGGTTGATATACCCGAAGATGAACAAACGGAGTGCATCGAACTTCGTAATCATCTGGATGACTGGTGGGAAGATTATCCAGGTAGTTGTGTTGGTCATTTTGGTGATCGCAGAGGTTTAAACGTAGGTGACGGAAGAATGAAGTTTCTTTTTCTAGAAAGAGAAGAAGATCTGCACACCTATCAGCTACATTGGAAGAATTCATACTTCACCAGATTAGATCGTTCTATTGAGAAAAGTTACCGCGAAACGAAATCTGGTTCTCTTAAGTCTTTGACGACACACAAAGACTACACTTATTTTGATGCTGACTACAAAGGCAAGTCAGATTCTCCGGCTTGGGCCGAACTTATTGATCATCCACTTTTCTCACCAAATGGTTCTGGCCTGAATGACGGCCTTTTCTTTGAACCGTCTTGGCAGGTGGCCTCGGTGGTGACGAGTTCTCCAGATTTACCAGGAATGGAGCAAAAAGAAGAGTTCTTGTATTTGTGGGACCTCGCGAATGATCCGCAATACCATACTGGGACAGGCAGGTATAGAGATGTAAGCGATGCCTTTACCGAGATAAAATGGAATCGAACGCGTACAAAAGATAGGACAGCGGTATTTCAATCGCGTGTGACTAGTAATAATGGCAGAGACCCAGAACATAGTGTGAACAATTTTTACATCTACCAATATGGCTGGGATGCTGTGGCTGACAATTGGCAAAAGGAATTTTTAGGTTCACTTGAAGATGTAGTTTGCCTCTCGGAAGAAGAAAATGATCCAGATGGGCCTGATGAAAATGGATGTTATAGTTATAACCCCAATTTCGCAGACTATTGCAATATACTGGAAGATCAAGGTCCACACTATGAACTCTGGTGTCCTTGTGAGATGCCACTAGAAGGCCTTACTCCACAGGGAGGTGAAGATCCTGAGGGAATTACGAACACACCATTGGCAAATAACATGTACCTTAAATCTGTGGTGACACAGATCGGAGAAGTTGAAAGTGACACACGTCAAATTCTCACTTTTCAGCCCAATGACTACAACCCGATATACTTCTGTGATACACTTACCACTCAGACCGTCTTGACCAGAAATACTTTTGGGAGAATATTGACGGAGAAAAATGAAAGAGGCGTCATCACCAAGTATGAGTATAGTCCGATCACGACCTACTTCTACCCGGTATGCAGAAATGGAGAGGCAACTTGGGATGAGCTCATTAATAGTCAGGAGCATATCGGCTTGCCATTATCCATGACTGTCGGAGAAGGACGTGCAGACGCCTTGACTACCGAGTTTGACTACTCTGACAGGAGATATCTAGATGAGGTGACAGATGCAAATGGTACGGTCCTGTCTTATCAGTTCGATGAGCTGGGTAGATTGACAAAAAAGGAAAGAAATAGTCAGCGCATTGAGACCTACAAATACAACAATTGGCGATGGGACCAAAGTAGAAGCTTCCAATTGCGTACAAGAGATAATAATATCATTCACTCCGTCTATAATGGTCCTGACAATGATGATAGGACGTGGACCAAGTCCTATGTTGATCCACTTGGACGTGACAGAGGGGTCAGGCATGATGGAGTTTTGAGAAATAACCCGATTTATGATAAGTATGGTAGAGTTCGAGTGATACTGAAGGATAAGGTGGCTAGCCATCCAGTCTTTTCTACAACCCTCTACAATCCTAATCATCAGGAATTCGAGTTGCAGACGGCGCCGAGAAGCGAAGTCTTAAAATCTTCTCAATTTGGTCTCAACATTCTAACCAAATTCAGCCGCACAGAATACGATATAGTCTCTAAAGCAAGTGTCCTTTCTGCTTTAGCAAGTACAGGAAACAACGCTGGATCTGACTATTTGCTAGATGGAAACTACAGTATGGTACACACGGAGGACGAGGATGGCAAGACTTCAACAGTCTACACTGATATTCTTGGCAATACCGTAGCGACCATTACTGGTGATGAGATTGGAACTGTTTTTAAGTACGACGCTCGTTTCAATTTGATTGAATCCAATAATCCAATCAACCAAAAAACAGAGATTCGGTACAATTATCTAGGACAGGCATATGAGAAAGAGTCTGTAGACGAAGGACTGAATGCATATGCTTTTGACAAGTCTGGAAATCCTATTGCTGTCAAGGACAACAAGGGTGTAGTGCGCTTATCGAAATATGACGCCCATGGTAGAGTAGTATTACAGATCAAGGCGGAGGGTGAGAATACGTCTTCGATATTTGACAACGAGGGGCAGGCTTGGATCAAAGATCGTGATATACCTCAATATTTTGCCTCACTGACAAGTGGTCTTAAGGAAAAGGAATTCTTTTATGGCATTCATCATGAAGAGGGACTCAATCCTGTATCTACTGCATATCTGAGATCAGCACAGGGTAATCACTTACGTGGGCGGATTGGCAAAACTATTAGCTATGATCATTATGGCATTCCGATGCAAGAAAAGTCTTTCAGCTACAACATCGATGGATTCCTAGAGTGGGAAGAAGAACATTTTTCTCCGGCTGGATTACCTGATGCTGGGCCCGGCCATTACAGTTCTCGTATTACATACGAACGTCATAACCTACAAGGATCTCCAGCCGAGATACTCGTGGATATTGACATTGATGGAGAGGCGGATATGATCTACGGCTATGCGTATGATAATAAGAATCGCATCAAGACCGTGTTTGCGAATTTCGAAAACGAAGACGCAAAAGGACTGAAACTGGCAGAATACGAGTATGATGACATTTGGCAGACTGCCAAGTCATTAAGATACTTTGCTTCAGAGGGTCTTGATGGATCTTATGACCCTGATGATTTCGTCAGAGAGCTTGAGGTTGATCACATCTCATGGGATCATAGTACTGACCGCACTGGCAGACTCAGAGGAATCTCGAGCCATCTCTATGGTCAGGAGTTGTACTACGATGCAATGAACGTGCCTGGCGTAGCATCGCAGTCACCTGCAATCTACAATGGGAATATTAGAGGCGTACGACATAGCTACAATACAGTCTTGACCCAAAACGCTTTCTTGCGAGAGGAGTTTGTCGATCCTACCATCTATCGATTCACCTATGATTTTGCCAATCGACTCGAGATGGCAGATGCACAGATGCCCTCATACCTCGATTTTCTAGGGGCAAGCGGCGATGCATCGCAGTTCGGTGATGTGGGATATAGCTATGATAAGGCGGGGAATCTAGAGACGATCAGTCGTCAAGAAATCCGAGAAGTCGGAAATACCCTGCACCTGGTTTCAAATGATTACAATTTTTATTATCAAAGCGGGAAGAATATCCTTACTTCTGTCTCAAATAATTTCAGCACTTGGAACTACCAGCATGATTTGAATGGTAACATGACGGCAATAGGCGGTAAGGGTGTCACAGGAGTGCAATATGGTCGTGCCAATTTGCCATATGAACTCAATGGCTCGAATTCTACTGCCTATTTCTACGATGCCAACGACATGCGCATCTACAAGGACGCCGCCTCGACAAATGGTACGAATGCTGAGGAATACACGCTCAAGAACTCTGCAGGTCAAGACTTGTGCATTCTTTCCGGTACAGACAGGACCTGGTTTGCCTACGGCAATGAAAGAATTGCAAAATATGAGGAAGGCAAGCCTGATCTATCAGCTGATATACCTTGTGAGGTTGAGCTCAGATCATATTGCTTTCATGCCTACAGCCGTAAGCAGGGCAATATCAAGGACGTAATTGAATCAGACGGTGAGAGACTTAGTGCGAAGACCGGATTTAATTTTCCCTATAATCCTGGAAGTACTTTCGACCTGATGGAGTTTGAGCAGAACTACGAGACTTATCTTCAGGCCAATGGAAATCCGAATGCGGATGTTTATATCTCTTCGAATTCTCGAGGTATCTATATATATGTGTCTTGTGTCAACCTTTTCAATACCTTTCCACAGAGTTTTGAAATTGCAAGTTCGCAGACGGTGTTAGAAATTGACTTCAGTGCAGCTCCAGAGTGTTCTTGCCAAGGCGGTCCTGTAATCCTGGAGCTGCCTCCAGAGCTCTGCACTCCTGAGATATTCAATCAGACCTATGAGGACTTTCTCTCCACCATCATCCAGCTTGGAGGATTGGATCAACAGGGAACGAATACCATCAGTGCATTGCAGCGATTGTCCAATGAACATGTGAAAAGCGGCGCCCTGCCTTTGCCAAATACATTGTACTTTCAGCAAAATGGAGAGGTGAATTCTCAGTCAGACATAGATGCAGGCCAAGCGCAACAGGGTGGAACACCTGTTCCTTTGCAGACTTTGGATCAGCCCGTCAGTCTGACCACAAGTGATGGTCAACAGCTCGAGGTGCCGCTCTACAGAGCAATGGGTCTGGACAATGTAGAGGATCTCGGACCTCCACCCGGCACCAGCTATACCCAGCCGATGGCACCTGATTGGTCTTTCTACATATATGATCATCTTGGTAATACGAGATTCGTCTATGATGTCATCATAGGAGGAGACCTTTCCAAGCCTGAGCCCGACTACTATGCCGAGCATATCTTGGATTACTACCCCTATGGGAAGACCCTGCGAGAGATCAACTTCCATCGTGAGCGTTATCAGACAACTTATCATCAGAGAGATGAAGAGACGGGATTGGACTATCGAGGTGCTAGGTTTTACGATGCTGATATTGGAAGATTCCTTTCTGTGGATCCGCTGGCAGGAGATCTGGCCGCATGGAGTCCGTATAATTATGTACTGGGAAATCCTATATCTCTTATAGATCCTGATGGCAGATTCCCGTTCCCGCCAAGCGTCCTAACAGCAATTGGAACTTCTATGAACTCTATTCCGAGTTATATGCGTCCAGTTCCTCCTCCGTTACCTGCTGATCAAGGCAATTTCTTTCAAAATCTTGGCAATGATTTTAAAGGTGCATGGAAGCAAGTCAAATGGATTTTTGGCAGGACAGCTCATCTTGCCACTCAAGTTGATCAGCATGCAGATAATGGTGTTCAGAATTTAATGGTTAGTCCAGTTAAAGAAACTGGTGATATGATAATGGAGGCAAGTCAGGGCAATGTTAAAAAAGCGGCTGTGGCAGGTGTTATCATGGCGCTTCCGATTAGTGGTGGATTGGTTAAAAAGCTTATATCAACTGAGCCTGGCTCCCAATCGGTTAAAAAAATAGCCAGCTTTACTGATGAATTAAGTGGTGCTAAAAATCAAGATGAATTCAATAAAATATTCATGGCCTCTGATGGGCCAGCCAAAATTATTGACAATCCAATTGATGGAGGATCATATATTATAGATGGACATCACAGGCTCAAAGCGGCTGAAAATGCTGCTACTGGTTTTGAAGTTCCGATTCAGAAAGTTGAACTAAAGGATACACCGTATGAATCTTTTCAAGAAATCATCGATGCTTCAACGAGATCAAGTGGGGGCTAATCTAAATTACTGTGACCAATGTATAAAAGTGAACTAATAAGTAAGATTCGAGAATTCACATCTCTTGCAGGATTTACAGATATAATATTCAGAAGGAACTTCGAAATACATCAAACTCCGCTACAAGATTATAAAAAGGGCCTAATACCTAAAAAGGGGCAAATGTATAACGGTGAAGAAATCATCCAATATGAGTTTCATGGCTTGGGTTGTAGGTTTTTAATTACAGATCGAGTATTGGATTTTAATTACTCTGGGCCAAATTGGATCTTTGAAGGGGTATCTATGCATAGTATATGGGAGTATTTAGAACCAGACTCTCTTTATGGGAATCAGACAGAATTGGAAGATGACTTGCTCGCACTAGAAAATGACGGTTTGATCTATAGGGTCAAGCCAGAGTTCTACATGTTCAGGCTTGTCGTAAACGGCTAGTTTATGAAGTTATGAGGACGCATACGCTCTTCTAGTCTTAGCATCTCTGATATAGGTGTCAATCAGGTCAAAGAGCGTTTGTTTTTTGGTCTCATCGAGTAGTTGGAGATCAGAGATTCTCTGAATAGTTTTTTTATCGAAAGACGCATTCTGTCCTTCTCCGACGAGATAGTCGAGTGAGACGCTGAATGCGTCTGCTATTTTTTTGGCTACTTCAAGAGATGGGATGGCATCACCACGTTCGTATTTACCGACCATGACATGTGAGATCCCAGCGAGTTCGGCGAGTTGGTTTTGCGACCAGCCGTTGTCTTGTCGTAGTTGAGCGATGATTCTACCTGTCTTCATGTCTGAAAGGATGTGAAAGTGATATAAAGGAAATTCACCGAATCAAAGTTCGGAACTAACTGATTCCCCGAGGAGTTCCTCCTCGGGTTGTCACGCTCGACTTATCAATTCCGTGGGCAAAAGACTAGCGATAAGTTTCGTTACAGTCTTTTGGTTGCTAGTCCTCAATCGATCACCCGTCTTCCATCAAACCTCACACCATCCCCAGCACCACCAAAAACACCAGCCCCATAAACATCGCATGCTTGGACCACATGCTGGCTTTGCCATATTCAAATCGGGTCCTTCCCCAGGCACCATAGACGAAGGCGATGATAAGCGGAACCAGGATGAAACTCACCAAGAACAATGCGAGGATTGAGCGCGAGTCTTGAATCAGCCACCCGGCGAGTGCTCCCAGCATCACTATGATACTCAAGGGAGAGCGCCAATTAGTAGTGATGGAGGACCCGATCCTTGGAAGTATATAGCTGAAGGATTGAGAATTTGGTTTGCATCAATGAGCACCGTTCCTGATCGAGGCGGAGTGAGTGCATCAGTCTATGAAGATGAATTGCTTGGGACAGAGTCTAAGAATTTTGGCATTGTAAAAACTAAGGCCAGTTCAGTTCGCAGGACAACTTACTCTATGAGCGCTAAACCTACGCTTAGTTCTGGTCTGCTTAATTCAAAGTATGAAAGTGGATCTAATTTTGCGTTAGAAGATTTTTTTGATGTCAACGTTGAGATGAAGGTTGAAAATATAACAAAGATGTCGAGCACAGGAAAGTATCTGGCACGCGGAGCAGATCTCAATATTACTGGTTCAAAAGTTGTTAATCAAGGTTCACAAGAAGTACATGAGAAGTTAGAAGCTGTAGTTGGGCTAGAAAATTCTAATGGTATTTTCATTCAGAATTCCACTAACGTAAGTGCTGGGGAATCTAAAACGACAATGGGGGTCAAAGCTGGGGTCAAGACTCCAGTGTCTAAGGGGGCAAAGAAATCTTGGGGTTTTGCCTTGAGGATGTTTTTTTTAATTAATTAGACCTGTAATATCCGTAGTGATTCGTTGTCTTTTTTTATTGTCAATGACTTCTTTTCTTTTAGCTTGCGCTGAAGATCGAGTCAGTATTGAGTTTGCTGATATTGCATTTACGATATCAGATAGGTTTGATGATCAACGAATGAGAGGTAGCTCTCTCATATTGAGCAGTGACGAGGGCGATGGATACTATGTTGCGGTGATTAAAAGAGACAGTACTACGTTGGCGGTTCACTTGAGGTCAATTTATAAGGCAATTCTTAGTGATAGCCTGAGACGTGTAGAATCATATGACATTGTGGAAGTAACCTTTAATAATGGCGAGACATATTGAAGCCCTCCCCATAACGCTCCAGTTCTAAAATTAAATTTCCTGCTTCAAT
>JAHDGU010000016.1 GCA_020627535.1 Saprospiraceae bacterium | reverse complement strand
GTGGAGCCAGGGGGATTCGAACCCCCGACCTTTTGACTGCCAGTCAAACGCGCTAGCCAACTGCGCCATGGCCCCAAGTAGATGGTACAAATGTATGATTTCATCACCACTCCCCCACCTCAATCCAACACCCGACCACTTAACAACAATATCTCCACCTCGGCGAGCTTCACTTGATAGCGGGCACCATTCTCGGCGACCTGAGCATTGAGAAGATTGAGCTGGGCCTGACGGTAGGTGAGTGCGTCTAGTTGGCCAGCATTGTAGCGCTCTTCTGTGCGGACCATATTGGCCTCCGCGAGGGCTACATTCTTGGCTTGACTCTGGTAGATCTTCTGACTATCCTTGTAGTTGGCCCAGGCGGTCTCAAACCGAAATTGCAGATTCTCTATCAGCTGATCTTTCTGGATATCAAGAGCGAGTCGATTGAGCTCATTTTGCTGGATATTGACCCGGGTCTGACCTCCGTCAAATAAATTCCACTGGAGAGATACACTTGCTGTGAGACCATTGGTATTGAGTGAGGCCAAGAAAGAGGCGGGATTATTTCTATTGAAACCAAAACCGTAATTCAAGTCCGCTCTGATGGTCGGCAGTTGCCTTGCCTTGGCCATGTCGATGGACAAAGAGCCAATTTCGATATTCTTATCGATCTGACTGAGCGCTATATTTTGCGCAAGCATCTCTTCTTGCAGCACCGCCCGATCAAGCCCTTCAATAAAACTCACCTCTTCTGATACCGTATAGTCAAGGTCATCAACATTCACCATTAAGTTATTCAAGACTCTCTTGGCATTGTCCATTTGGATCTGCGCATTGGTAAGTGCGAGGCTATCATTGTTGAGATCTACCTCGGCACTCAATACATCTAGACCTGTGGCTCGAGAAAACTCCCGCTGCTCTCGCACCCGCTCGAGTCTGAGAAGCGACAGCCCGATGGACTCTTCGACAATCTTCAGATTGTTGATCTGTGCCGCTAATTGATAGTACTGGGATAAGGTCTGTGCTGCGAGATTTTCCATGGAGGCCTTCATCTCCAACTCACTCAGCGAATACTGCTCCTGGAGCTGAGCAATATTATACTTCCGAAAAAATCCATCGAAAATCACATAGCCCACATTCAATCCACCATTGATTGATCTCGATGAGGCAAAATCTAGCTTTGCCTGACGCCCATCTTGAAAATTCGCCGTCGTATTATCTACATTATAATTGTATCCAGCATTGAATGCCACCGTTGGCAATTTTCCCGTATTCTTATCACTGGTATTGAGCTCAGCACGAGTAAGTGCATTCTCAGCTAGCTTCAATTGGAAATTATGCTCTAGACAATTTCTCACCGCTTCTTTTTCTGTCAAGACTCGCTGGGCATGCAGACCGCTCCATACTGATAGAGCTATACTCATGCTGAAAATTAGCCTAGTGCATTTCATCTTGTTCGTATTTAATCTCTTTCACAGCTCTCTCAAGCTCTTCTTTCTTGACCCAATCTCCTGTGAACAACCAGTGGCTACCAAGTTTCACGGAGTTGATAAAACTCAAAAATAAAGGGAGCAACAACAGTGTCAGAAAAGTGGCGATCCCAATCCCGTAAGCAATAGATATGGCCATCGGTATCAAAAACTGCGCTTGACGACTCGTCTCAAAGATGAGTGGAGCCAATCCTGCTATCGTCGTCAAGGATGTCAAAAAGATCGCTCTAAATCTTGACTTGCTTGCTTCTTCCAGTGCATCGTCAAAAGCCATCCCCAACTTCAAATTAATATTGAATTTACTGATCAAGACCAAGCCATCATTGACCATGATACCAATCAGCGCGATGATGCCCAGCATGGATAGCACATTGATGGGAAACTCATGGATCCAATGTCCCCACCCTACTCCGATCAAGCTGAAAGGCACCAGCAATATCAGAAGCAAGGGCTGTGAATAAGATCGGAAGACAAATGCAATCACAATATATATTAAAGCCAATATGACCGGAAAAGCGATTCGAGCTGATCTGACAAATTTGCCCGCTTCACGATTTTGTCCTTCATACAGTGGCACGACCGTAGGGTACTTGGCCAGAATATTGGGCATGATGCGAGAGCGAATATCTTCCATGATATCTGTCGCACTTGCACTTGGATCCTTGAGGTCAGCAAGGACTTGTATTTCTCTCTGCCCTTCGAGATGATTGATCGCCACTTCTCCTCTCTCGATGGTATAGTCGGCAATCTCTCTGAGTGCGACTTGAGACCCTAGGCCCGTATTGATTTTAAGCTGATCTAGCTGACTGATCTCGCTCCGATTGTCTTCATCAAATCGCACCCATACTTTGATCTCATCTTCTCCCCGCTGAAAGCGTTGCACCTGAAAGCCGAAAAAGGCATTGCGCACTTGTGCCATGACCTCACGTGTATTCAGTCCTAGCAGATAGGCATTGGGTTTTAAGTCCAGTTTAATTTCTTTGATTCCAGCAGGATCATTATCCGATATATCCTTGAGCACTTCAATTTCTGAGAGCTCCCTTTTGAGCTCTTCTTTCGCGGCTTTGAGCTCTTGGATATTATTGCCTAGCATAGATACTGCTACTGGGCTTCCGCCAAAATTTCCGCCCGAACCATAGGTCAAACTTTCAACGCCATACAGCTCTCCCACTCGAGACTGAATGGCATTGGAAATTTCAAAAGATGCAAAGTCACGCAATTCTCCGGGAAGCAAATTGACGCGAATCGTCGCTACGGATGAACCAGGTCCGATCCGCTTGATCACATTTTCTACTACTTGCAGACTGTCAGACTGTTTGGCCGAAAATTCTTCATTCGCCTCCCAGGCGGCAGCTTCGATGATGCTCGCCAAAGAATCTGTGATGGCTTCATTGGCACCCTGAGGCATCGTAAGACTGATGCGAACTTGATCGGATGCGATATTGGGAAAGAAAGTCGTACGGATGATACCACCTCTGATACTTCCTGTCGTGACAATAAAGAGAGCGAGAAAGACAGAAAAGGCAAGAAACTGATTTCTCAGCGTAAATTTTAAGACTGGCGCATACAATCGATCACGCAAAAATCCCATCAGGCGATCACCAAATTGATTGATGAGCCTCAACTGCGCAAATAATCTACCCAGCAAGGTTTTCTTCTTCTCGTCTTCGCTTTTGCGCGTAAGCGCTGCACTATGAGCAATATGGGCTGGCAAGATGATCAATGCCTCGATCAAAGAAACAGACAAGGTGAGCAAGACGATGACCGATACCTCACTGAAAAAATCACCAATCCTTCCATCCAAAAAGAAAAAGGTACTGAAGGCCAAGATTGTGGTAAGGATCGCTGAAATGATTGGAGGAACTACTTCCATCGTCCCATCAATGGCGGCCTGTACTCTTGATTTACCTTTCTCAAAATGATGATAAATATTTTCCGCGATGACGATACCATCATCGACCAGTATCCCGATGACGATAATCATCCCAAAAAGAGAAAGCACATTGATCGTGACATCGGTCTGATTGGCGAACATGAACATCCCCAAAAAAGAAATCGGAAGACCAAATGCGACCCAGAAGGCCAACCTCGTATTGAGAAACAAGGACAGAAACAAAAGTACCAGGCCGATCCCAATCAGTGCATTTTCTGTAAGCAACTGTGTCCGCTGTGTGAGTGTGATACTTCGATCACTGACGACATCCAGTCTGACATTGGAGTAGCTATTATTGAATTCTTCGATGTATTGCTTGACCTTCTCTGCAGATCCTATGAGGTCTTCGGTATTGGTATTTCTCACTGCGAAATCCACAGAGAGATTTCCATTGAAGTAGCTCGCATTGGGTGTCTCAGCAAATCGATCTCTGACCTCCCCTACATCTTTGAGATAAACCGAATTTCCGTCCAGCGATGTACTCACGACAATGTAGTCTAGTTCGTCAGCATAATAGGAGCGATTGTTGGCGCGGATGAGATATTCTTCACTGGAGGTCTTGATATTTCCACCAGTGGTCAATAGGTTTTCGGAGGCAACAGCCGCGGCAACCTGATTGATCGTGAGACCATAAGCCAGTAGATCTTTTTCGCGAACAGCGATCTCAATCTCTTCATCAGGGAATCCAGAGACCTCGACCTGAGAGATGCCTTCCATGGCTCTTACGTCTTTTTCGATTTTCTTCGAAAGATTCTTGAGCGTCTTGAGCGGCACCTTGTCGCCAGACAGTACGAAGTTGATGGTCTCGACAACATTTTCCTGTTTGCTGACGACGAGAGGCTCCATGCCTGTAGGATATGATGGCACGCGATCCACGGCATTTTTCACTTCTGCTAGCACCTCGTTGAGATCAAATCCTTTTTCGACTTCGATGGTAATTCTTCCGGCATTTTCATTGGAGACAGAGGTGACGCGCTCTACACCAAGTAGACCTTTGAGATTGTCTTCGATCTTGAGGATGACGCCTTCCTCCATTTCCTGTGGAGAGGCTCCAGGATATGTCGCTTGGATGCTGATGATATTGGAGTCCACGAGGGGAAAAAAACTAGACCTCATCGACAGGGCACCTAGTACTCCAAATACGGCAAAAGCCACAATCAAAATATTGACTGCAACGGGAAACTTGATAAAGAAACTGATGATCTTGCGCATAATCCTAGCCCTTACTCTCAATGATCTCCACTGGCATGCCTTCGTAGGCACTTGGCATGGGATTGGCCAATATTTGTGTTCCATCATTCAGATTGGTGATGATGGCTGAGTTGGCCTTGTACAGAGCTATGTCTACCCTGCGCAACTGAAGCTGGTCCTCTTCGATGACATAAAGCTGATTGTCATTGACGAGGAGTTTTCTCGGCACTTCGACGCCGGATGCGATGGAGGAGCCTGCAATTTCCGCTTGGAGAAACATGCCTTCCTTGAGATCTTTTCCTCGGACTTGAATGAAGGCGACGGTGCCCTGTGTCGCGGGATCAATTGTCGGATTGATCCGCGCGATCTTGCCTGTCCATCGCGATGAGCGATCAAGGGTATAGAGATCCACTTGCTTCCCTGGAGAGATATACTTCGTGAAGCTCTCGTCCACTGCCAGAGGTAACTCATAAGTCGTCGGACTCAAGAAACTTCCGAGCTGTTGTCCCGGTCTCACGAGCGTTCCAGGATTGACCATGGCCTCCGTCACGACACCATAAAACGGCGCCTTGATCTCGTACTTCTTATGGCGCTCCTCGAGATTTTTGATGTTGTAGTAGCTTGTGATGATACCACTATTATTGACAAAGTATTTTTCTCGATCGCTGTCAAATGCTGGGAGAGCAGGCACGCTGCGACTGATGTCAAAAGAAGCGAGATAGGACTGCCACTTGGCGAAAGACTCTGTGTAGTCCAACTTGAGATCAGGAAGGATCTGTGCAATCTGATTGTACAAGACTGACTTTTGTGAGCTGAGGCTTGCCACGAACTCCCGATCATCGATACTCATGAGGACGGCACCGGCATCATATGCCTGACCTGGCTTGAAGAGTCTCGGACTTTCTTTCAATATTCCTTGTACCTCCGCGTACAAGTCCACTTTGCGCAAGGCTTGGAGGCGACCGTTCTCTTGTAAGACTACGGGCAGCTCTTCATTCTTGATGGTCTGCGCATAGATTTTGTTGATGGTCTTCCCTGCCTTCTGCCTGGGCTTCGGCTTTTTCTCGGCCAATCTGTCTGCCATTGTCTTGGCCCCAAATATCAGGAGCAGCCCGAGGATCACTCCGATGCCGATCCTCAGCGGCTTGTTGCTTTTACTCATCTGTCTTGTTCTTGGTCATGCTGGACTTTCGTCCAGATGATTAAACGCACGAAAAGCCCTGAGGTTGTGAAGAATCGAAATGGACGTGATACGAATCAAGTTGCTCCTGGTCTCATTAATCTCATAGTAAGGATACCCTATATCACAAGACCTAGACAAGAAAGAATATTAGTTGTCCTTTTGCTGCACAGAAAATTCAATGTCAAAGCTCTACAAATACTCCTCGATTGGCCCGAGGTCTACTTCTCTTCTGTGCAAGAGTAGCCTCTGGGAGATATCATAGAGTCACGGACTTGTAAAGCAGTTCTCTTTGGCCTTAACAAGATAGGACATTTGACAAGCCACTCTATTTTGATTCAATGCAGAAATATCCCAATTTGGTGCGCAACTATCGCTCGGACGATCCTCGGATCTACTCTACTTCTTTCGAGACAATTGCCCATTCATTCTGTGCACCAGACCCATCCTCTACTTTAACGAGGACAAAATACTTTGATCCATCCTCATTGAAGAAAACAAAGTGTCCTTGAGACTCATAAAAAGATCCACCACCAGAACCATCAGGAATCAAGAACCCAGGAAGTTCTTCAACACCTTGGAAGCCTAGAAAATCCGTCTCATATTTGCGGATTTCATTTCCAGGAATATCATCCCAAACGTTGCCATCAGAGAATACGGCCAAGACTAGATCACTATCACTACTGTAATCGAGCGCCATTACTCTTCCCTCTCCTACAAGTTCACCATTGTAAGTCATGTCTAGATCTCGATTACTCGAGGTGTTGAATACATTTCTGCTCTTTGCAAATAACCTTGCCCCATCTTCACTGATCCAAATGTCTCCACTAAATGCGAAATCTCCGTGATATGGCGAATCATAGAGGTACTCAGCTGTGCCACCTCCAATGTAGTACTTTTCGAAATCAGAAGGTGACAAACCGTTGTCAGCTCCATAAATCCAAATTCCTGAGGGATGCAATTTCACTTTGGTTCGCTCTCTGATGGAGTTACCAGTATGTTCGGTTTCGACACCTGTAGACAGTCTGATACATCGAATTCGCTCCCACTGATCTCTGGCTGGGAATACATATACCCAATCATTGGGAGCTAGGATGATATCCCAAGCATCCGTTGTTACGGCATAGTTTCTTTCTATCTCCATGGTGGACAAATTGACATAAGCAAAGTTGCCGTTATGTCCCACCGCCGCAAACTTTCCATCAACAGAAACAGATACACATGTCGGCGGCAAATTGAGCGCAATGGACTCCGAACTATTTGTCTTGGGATCAAAAATTCTCAGCTCATTCGGACTTTCAAGCACAGCTACGATGACGTCGTTGTTTTTGTCATACTCTGCATCAATCACTGTCCCATCGAAGAGCCACTTTTCTTCCTTGTAGTTTTGGACAGCGACGGCCACTGTTTCGGATTGACCATAATCATTGCTCACAATCAGACTCGCGCTAAATACATCACTTTCAAGATTACTTCGATCAAGAGTGAAAGTGATATTCTCGCTTTGCCCAGGGGTAAGATTACCAGAGATTGCGTCTGCCGATAGATACTCCACGGCACTGAGATCGACGTTCCAGTTAAATGCAATATTGCCGTCATTGCGAACCGAGAGACTCATTTGAGAATCGAAATAATCAAATTCAATTGAAGACTCATGCACATTCAGTATTGCTTGCTCCGGCACCTCAAGAGACAAATCAATATTGAGATCTCCTTCTTGAGAGTTGGAAACCAAAGTCATCTGTCCGCTCTGCGTACTTGGCTCCAAACCACTTCTATCGGCCAAAACAGTCACTTCGGTACTCTGCCCTTCATCCAAGATACCAGAGGATCGGCTGACATCAATCCAAGAAGGCAAGTCCTCAAGATCCCAGGTCAAAAATCCAGTACCAACATTAGATATGACCAGTGACTTTTGAGACTCTGTGGCCAAAAAACTCATACTTGAGGAACTGAGGGCGGCAACCGGTCTCGCATTTACGCACATCACCACATCCGAACTAGCCACTCCTGCACCATTCGAGATGATTTCGATTGTCCCAAAATGCTTGCCACGACTCAATCCTTCAGGGTTTGGTGTTAGTTGCAGCTCAACGATAGAGTTGCTAATCATTCCCGATGCTGGGCTAATATCAAGCCAATCAGGCCTCGCTGTGACGTTCCACTCAAACTCGCTCGCCGGCTGTACCGTTAAGGATATGGTGGAGCTTTCATTGTCATTCATCATAATCTCAGAAGGAGACAACAATATCTGCGCTTCTACAATGGGATTGCTTGGGTCATCACCCTCATCGTCGCAACTGAGCAGAACAAGAATTGCTAGAAGTGAGAGCGGAAGCCAAAGGATTTTGTTTGTAGTCATAGGGAATATAAAATTTCGTTCCATTTAACATTTATGTGCAGAAAGTCTCAACAATGACGAGCTCAGAGCCACCTAGGCCATCAAGTATAACAGGAACCAAATGAAACATGAAGTAGGGATAAAACTGCGCTGTAAACGCTCATGATAGTGGAGATTCTACAGTAAATATACTGATAGCCCCTCAATCTTACAAGTAGCGATCCATTGTGTCGTTTATTATTCTAGCCACTCTTCTTTGGCAAGAATAAAATTGGATGTTACTACCTGTTCACCTGAGGAAGAATAATAAGATCAGCATTTACAAAGTCTAGGGCGAGCATCGCATATAGAGTTAACAAAGTTATCATCATGAAATACCTCCAAACTGCCTCTCAACTCGAAGCCCTCATCGTCCAAATAATAGGCAAGAACTAAATTCTTCTCAAACTCCGAGGCTTCGGCAATCTGCCTATTCAATTTGCCCTTATATCTTTCAATGTGGCCCTCTATCTCAGGTAAACAGATCATATTGGATCCAAATTTTGCCACCCTTTGACACGCCGACACTTGTGCAAAAAAAAATGATGTAGCAAAGCGATGGCAAACAAAAAACTAGGCACGACTTCAACCTAGCATTGAGCACAATTCTCACATTATATTTGGCAAAACCAAAACTAGCCCAGAACACTTAGAAATGGGATTCATCTCACCTTTTGCTGCACAGAAAATTCAATATCAAAGCTCTCCAAATATTCCTCGATTGGTCCGAGGCCTACTTCTTTTCTTCTCTGGTTGACGTATTCTGGCTCAAAGAGATCATCTAGTCGCGCTTGCTTCTCTCCTGGCATGCGGACCACCTGTGTACCATAAAGTTGCTGCTTGCCTTCCCCAATGAGGATACGATCCTCCATCATGGCAAGAGTGGACCGTGAGAAATTGCCAAGTGCTGCTTGCTCTCGAAGCTGCTCGATGTACTTTTTCTGATGAATGGTATGATTGTGCTGTAGCACATAAAAAACAGTCTTGAGCGCACTGCGCTCCTGCGGCATACCACATTGGTCAATAAGACTTGTGACATACTCTAGATTGCTGTAGTCTATTCTTGGATCAAATTCGGATCTCACACTCTGGTCAAGTCTATAGATGCTATCTAGGCCACCGACTATATTGTCACAATCAACTGATATCTGCTTCAATGCTCTGCGAGGTATGACATGTACTTCCGAAACATCGCCATCTTGATCTACAAAAACTCTTTGATCTATATCTCGTACCCGAGCCAACTCAGCCAGTGAGTCCGGACTGATCTCTTGACCATATTCATCACGAATCATGACTTCGGCAATCGGCGGCATCGTTCGCTCATTGACTCTCTGCATGAACTCCTCGTACGAGAGCTCTCTCAGCTCTGATGACTGACAAGAGAATAAGGAGGCGAGGAATACCATAAGAAAGCTTTGGATGGAAAATTTCAAAAGATTCGCAAAGCTCATAGGTGTCTTTGGCAGCTAAGCTACAGAAAAAGGCCAATTGTCTCTGAAACTCAATGCTGAAAATATCGAATTAAATGAACATCGCGCATCATCAAGTGTGTGGAGATAATATTCCAGTCATTCCCATTCAGCATCATTGCATGAGTCGCTTCATTGGGACCTTGTGCCTCCGTAGATAGCCAGTATAGGTCTCCCGGTGAAATCCTAAGAGAATAGAGGCCAGTTGAAATCAAAATGTCATAAATCATCTCAGCCTCCTCAACCGAGGCGATCGAAGCTTCTAAACTTGTGTTTGGTGGCGCACTATTCCGAATCTGACGAAAGACATTATTCGGATTGGGCGGTGATGGGCAGCCCTCTTGCACATCAAGAGTATTTTGCGGTCCATCTCCAAATAGCTCACTGTCCGCTCCTATAATCGCGGAGTCCGGACAAGCCCAGCTACTCCAAGTCCAATAAGGTCCACCACAAGTCACATAAGCATAGGGATGTATATCACCGGTATCAATCAGGAATACCACTTCGGGCCCTCTACCACAGTACGGATCTGATTCTAAATCAAGGCCTATAAGATCCTCATAGGCAACTCCATTCTGCCAAAGTTCCAAGGGATCAAAGCCCCACTCTAACAACTGGATGAGGCCACCTTCGAGATCCTTGTGCAGGTCAATCAAAAATCTGTCCTTCGTCGACCAGCGAGCTGTACCAAAACTGTCACTGACCAGGATATGACCTTCTCCCTGCGTGCTGTCTTTGATCCGGATCTTGCCATCGATATCAAGAATCTGGGCTGATAGATTGAAAGAAATAACAGCCAAAATGAGGATGTATGAAATGCGATACATTGATTTATTTTTTGGTATGAGACAAAGCTCTCCCACTGTGCTTGAGGATGAAATATAACTTTGGTTATAGTCAGACACGTGGACGTCGCGATGAAGAAGGTATTTGCTCCTTTGCGATAGAGATCATAAGGATCCTGCGCAGCAGGAGTCCGCAGCGCAGTGGAGGACCAAGTCCTGGAGAGCTCGGGCCGGAGCTTTGCGGAGGTATCGCCCGCCTACACATTGATCATCAATCTCTATATTTATCGTCACGCACCCATCGTATCATAAGCACATGAGCCAATACCACATCCAGAGTCTTGAAGCGTATTTCAAAGTTTACCGCGAGTCTGTCAATCGCCCTGAAGAATTTTGGTCAGGAATTGCTCAGGATCATTTCCTTTGGCACAAAAAATGGGATCGCGTGCTTGCTTGGGATTTTGAGAAGCCTGAGGTCAGATGGTTTGAGGGTGCGAAACTGAACATCACAGAAAACTGCATCGATCGACATCTCTCCACAAAAGCTGATGAGACTGCGATCTTGTTTGTACCCAATGACCCCAATGGGGAAGCAGAAAAAATATCCTATCGCAACTTGCATGAGCGCGTCTGTCGCTTTGCCAATGTGCTCAAAAATCATGGAATCAAAAAAGGTGATCGCGTCATCATTTACTTACCGATGATTCCAGAGCTTGCCGTATCAGTACTTGCCTGTGCGCGGATTGGCGCCATCCACAGTGTAGTATTTGCAGGATTTTCTGCGACTGCTCTGAGTACGCGTATCAATGACTGCGATGCCAAAATGGTCATTACCTCAGATGGCTCATACCGCGGATCGAAAACCATAGATCTGAAAGGAATCGTGGATCAAGCACTCGATGACTGTCCAGCTGTGCAGTCAGTCCTTGTGGCTCAAAGAATCCACAGTGATATTCATATGCAAGAAGGACGCGATCATTGGCTAGCGCCAGAACTTGCGGCGGCATCCTCCTCGTGTGAACCAGAGATCATGGATGCAGAAGACCCACTATTTATCCTGTATACTTCGGGATCTACTGGCAAGCCCAAAGGGATGCTTCATAGTACGGCGGGCTATATGGTCTACACTGCCTACACCTTCAAAAATTGCTTCCAATATGAGGAGGGCGACATCTACTGGTGTACAGCAGATATAGGCTGGATCACTGGCCATAGCTACATCGTCTACGGACCGCTGGCCAATGGGGCAACCACCTTGATGTATGAAGGTGTGCCGAGCCATCCAGATTGCTCAAGATTTTGGCAAATCGTAGAAGAACACAAAGTCAATCAATTTTATACCGCACCTACGGCGATACGCGCACTGGCAAAGGAAAGTCTAGATTTCGTCAACAAGCACGACCTCAGCTCCCTCAAAGTTCTCGGCTCTGTCGGTGAGCCCATCAATGAGGAAGCTTGGCACTGGTACAATGATCACATCGGCAAAAAAAATACACCGATCATCGATAGCTGGTGGCAAACTGAGACTGGTGGGATATTGATTTCGCCAATTCCATATGTCACGCCGACAAAACCTACATTCGCGACACTGCCAATGCCAGGAATACAGCCTGCCTTGATGGATGAAAATGGTCAAGAAATCCATGGTAATCAAGTGCAAGGCAGACTTTGCATCAAATATCCATGGCCTTCGATAGCAAGGACAATCTGGGGAGATCATCTGCGATATAAGGATACATATTTCTCGGCCTTTGCAGGCAAATACTTTACTGGAGACGGAGCGCTCCGCGACGAGACTGGATACTACAGGATCACGGGTCGCGTCGATGATGTCATCATCGTGAGCGGTCACAATCTGGGCACAGCACCCATAGAGGATGCGATCAATGCACATCCACAAGTCGCAGAATCAGCCATCGTGGGCTACCCGCATGACATCAAAGGAAATGCGCTCTATGGATATGTCACACTCAAGTCTCCAGTGGAAAATCAAGAGAATCTCTGTCGTGAAATCAATCAACTGATCTCTCAGCAAATCGGTCCAATTGCGAAACTTGATAAAATCCAAATCACCCAAGGGCTACCCAAGACACGCTCGGGAAAAATCATGCGTCGCATACTGCGCAAAATAGCCTCAAATGAGACCGATAATCTCGGAGATATATCCACTCTGCTCGATCCAGAAGTGGTGAAGTCTATCATGGACGAGGCCTTGGTGTAATTTATCTGATGATTGAATACTCAAAATATCTATAAGATATAAATACGAACGCAGGATACTCATCGTGCTGATTGCGTGATACATCTCAGCACTACATCACATCAGGCTCATCAGAAATACATCTTGTGATTTCAACTTACCTTGGACAAGATAAACTCCTGAGCCTTCTGATAAATCTTATCAATATTATTCGTGTCAAAAGCAGAATAATCTCCGAGAGGAAAGATTACAGTGCTCGTGGTAGAGTTAAACTTTGTGACATTAGCCGAATAGAGCAAGAGAGAATTGGCATGGTTGCTCACCTTCAATATCGAGTTCAGTTCTTTTGCAGTTTTTGGGCTCGGACTAGATGTGTAGCTCCCTATGATGGGGACATCTTGATCCAAGAAAGGTAAAATAGGGAAATTGTCCATAATGCCACCATCAGAATAGAGCTCACCCTTAATTTTCACTGGAGAAAAAACTGCAGGTACCGCGCAGGAGGCTAGCAAGGGATGAGTCAATTCACCGTGATCAAAATAAACGACTTCATTGCGTTCAATGTTCGTAGCGGCTATGGTCAAAGGAATTCTCAAGTCTTCAAATCGATACTTGACATTTTCTTCCAGGATCGACACATATTTTTCAGAGTCAAAGATGCCTGCCTTGACCGGGTTGAGCCAAGTGTATTTGAAAATCGGTGTGCTCTTAAAGAATGACAAGATATCCTTGGTCGCCATGCCAGAACAATACAACGCACCTACAAGTGCTCCTGCACTGCTACCTGATATAGCACGAATGGGAATCCTGCACTTTTCCAAGTATTCAATGAGCGCGAGATGTGCCACGCCTTTGACGCCTCCACCGCTTAGTACTAGATGTATTCCTTCTTGGACTTTTTGAACTTGCCGCAATGAAGTCAACGAGAGCTTTGCAAAGTCCGCTAGATTGTTCGTATTCATGACTACATGCTTTCGCTTAAATGTAAATGCCTAGAATCTGATATCAATTCATGTACCAATTACTATAAGACGTCAAGTTGACATTCTAGTGCTTTTTTCGAATGCCACATTGTCCTCTGCTGATGCCACCATTGCCATTACTATCGACGATGCCTACGATCGTTCTCTTTCAAATACTTGAAAGGACGGAATAGACGCAAATTATAATAAGGCGTATTGGACGAATAGAGACTTGGAAAATTCTTGTCCAGATTGATCACGCGATTGTTAATCTCTAGTGATATCTCAGTAGACTCCATAACCTCCGTCCCAAAGCCAAAGCTGAAGAGCGGGTAGAGTATGGATTCCTCTGCTGTCGTAAGCCAATTGAAATCTGCCAAAAGCTTGATAAATGAGCGATCCCAAAAGTGATACTTTGCTATGGCATGCAGATGAAGACCCGAAACATTGAGATCCTGATACTCCGTAAATATGGCCCACTGATTGAATCCACGCTCGTAGTAGTCCAATGGCACAAAAACTGTAGAAGTGGAATTCACAAAAGTGGATCGCTCTGATGGATTGCGGTAGTATACTGTATGGGTAAACCCCTGATTGAATCCAGCACTATAGCTTCTGAACTCCAGCGTAGAGTTGACCTCTAGTCGATCCCAGGATTCCCACTCAGTGCTTGTACCGACAAGGAATGCAACTTGACCATTCCGATTGGTAGATACTTGCGTGTAAGCGCGATGTCGATCCTTGATGTCAACTCCTCCAGAAAAATTCCAAAACCCTCCACCAATACTTCCTCTATTGTTGGAATAGCCAAGCCTCACATCCAATATCATGCTACTATCAGCTCCAAGATAAAGATCTTCTGCGCCCACAGAATAATCATAAAGATCATCGATGCCAAGACCGATCCCAATCAGCAGATCTCCTACTCCGACATGCTTAAAATAGAATTTATCATACTTGAACTTTAGGACCCAAGACTGGGTCTCGAGGTTGTAGTAAGTAAGACCTTCATAGAGCTTAAAATTCCAAAAATCTCCTGCTTGAAACAGGTAGCTGAACTTGCCTTTGGTCTTAGCATATGAGGCATTGAAATAGGGATAAAAGTTTCTCGTCCTACGACTAAAGACACCATCAGAAAATCCACGCTGCTCCGCATTAATGGCCGCGGTGATCTGCAAATCATCGCCAATACGGAACTGTCCCCCCAGGCGAAAAAAATAGCTCCCATGAAAAAACGGAACATCAGTAACTGCGTCCTCATCCAGTCTCCAGATATCCCGCACCTCTGGTTCGGAGGCCCTTCGCGGCAAGATGTCCGATAATCTGACCGTATTTAAAGCTGTATTCCCAAAGGTCGAAAACTGGTAATATACTCCAGCTCCGATGTCAAGACCATAAGAAATGATACTCCTCGTCGAGTCTGCTTTATCAGACTGAACAAAAGCATCTACCCACAAGATCAAGCACAGAAAAAAAAGAAATATTTTTTTCATTTATTGTCCTTAGCTAGAGCGAAATTGATGAAGAAAAGTTAACAAACTATATTCATTCGACTGTATCAAGATCATCGCGTGAAGGCTAAGCAGATACGGCAGTGCGACTCAGCAGTTTTCTCACCTTTCCACCCTTCACATGATTGACATCAAACTCTATCACAAAAGCCTCGGTATCCAAGTTGTCAACCAGACGATGAATCCTGCGAGCGTCAATCCGATTGACCACCACATGGATGATCTCGTTGGGCTGGCTAGCTCCAGTCTTGCCATAGCCTTTCACTCCTTGATAAATCGTCGCTCCTTGTCCGAGTCTAGATTGTAATTCGGACTGAATCATCTGATGATTCTTGGACACAATCATCAGTCCTACATAATTTTCAAAGCCTTGAATCGTAAAGTCCACGGCCTTACTCGTGACCAAATAGGTCAAGATAGAATACATAGCTGCCTCCGTAGAAAGCAGCATCGCAGTAATCCCAAAAAGCACAATATTGAAAAGCAAGATGACTGAACCTATGGAAAAACCAAACCTCTCATTGAGATAGAGTCCAAGGAGCTCTGAGCCATCAAGCACCGCACCTGCTCTGATCGCCATCCCAATACCTGCACCAAGAAACAATCCGCCGAAGGTGGCAATGATCAATTTATCTTCCGTGATAGAGCTGAAATTGTCAAAGTGTATGACCAGTGCCAAAACCGCTATGGAAACAATGGACTTGATCAGAATCCTCTTTGTCGTAATGAAATACCCAGCGATCAAGAAAGGAATGGAGGCAAGCGGTAGGATGATTGACATATCTACTGGAAACAATTTGCTCAAGAGAATGGCAATCCCTGTGACTCCTCCATCTAGAAATCCATTGGGCAGAAGAAATACTTTGAGGCCGATACTCGCAAGAACCACTGCTACAGCAAGCTGGGCACTTTCCTGTAATATATTCTTGTGTTTGATGTGCATAGTCATTCTAGTCAGTTTGCCATATTGGCCTCGTATTGAACCCATCAATTCATCTGGACTCACTACGAGGCAAAAGAGGTCAATCAGCCCAATATTAGTTATTTCTTCTTTACGCCTAGTTGCCCTGCGGTCGACCATCATCATCAAGATGAGTCATATATTCTCTGCTGCCGCACAACCTATTTCACATTCATAGAGTTGCACACTCATGTCCAAAGCGATTGTCATAGGAGCAGGTATTGGCGGCATTGCGGCAGCATTGAGGCTGAGACATGTAGGCCTAGATGTCGAGGTCTTTGAGGCCGCCGACCATACCGGTGGCAAACTCTCGCAGTTTGAGATGGACGGTTTTCGATTTGATCGTGGTCCGTCCCTATTTACGCTTCCTGGACTGGTTGATGAGCTCTTTTCCCTCTTTGGCGAAACACCCGCCCAGCACTTCCGGTATCGTCAGATCGAGGAGAGTTGCCGATACTTCTGGGAGGATGGCACGCGATTCACCGCTGCGGCAGATTCAGAGCAGTTTATACGAGAGGCTAGCGAGTGCTTTGGTGTCTCGGATTCTAGGATTGACAGATATCTCAAAGCCAATCAGCGCAAGTATGATCTGACTGCTGATCTATTTCTAGAGCGATCGCTGCACCGCTGGCGCAACTTCATGAATGCGAAAACTCTTCGAGCGCTGTTGAGCTCTTGGCGCTTGGATATCCATCGCAGCCTTCACGACACCAATGCTAATGCTCTCAAGGAGCCACGACTCGTGCAACTGTTTGATCGGTACGCCACCTACAATGGTTCGTCACCCTATCGTACACCAGGCATCATGTCGATGATCCCACATCTTGAGATGATGCTCGGCACATATCTTCCAGACGGTGGCATGTACGATATCGCGGAGTCCCTCACGTCGCTTGCACAAAAACAAGGTGTCAGATTCCATCTAAGCACCAAGGTCGAGTCCATCCTCATCAGTGGGCGCAAAGCAGTAGGCATCAGGACGACGAAGGATCATCACGCGGACATCGTCGTAAGCAATCTAGACATCCATAGCCTTTATACACAGCTGCTTCCGCAAAAATATGCCCCGCGCAAAAGCCTCGTTCAAGAGAGGTCCAGCAGTGCATTTGTGTTTTATTGGGGAATAAACCGTCTTGTGCCTGAGCTTGGCCTGCACAACATCTTATTCAGCGAGGATTATAAGCAAGAGTTTCAAGACTTGTTCTACTCCAGCGAACCGATCGACGATCCGACTGTTTACATCAACATTACAAGCAAACACGTGGCGTCTGACGCTCCTTGTGGCATGGAAAACTGGTTTGTCATGATCAATGCTCCGCGCCATCAAGGACAAGATTGGCACACTCTCATGCCGAACATCAAGAAAAATATCATCCAGAAAATCCAGAGCAATCTGTCTATCAATATGGCAGACCACATCATCGCAGAGAAGTACTGGACACCTCTACAGATACAAGAACAAACAGCCTCCCACCAAGGCTCTCTTTATGGCAGTTCCAGCAATAGTCGCTTCTCTGCATTTTTGCGCCATCCCAATTTCAGTAAAAAACTAGAAGGGCTCTATTTCTGTGGTGGCTCTGTACATCCTGGAGGCGGCATACCACTTTGCCTGCACTCTGCTAAGATTGTCAGCGACCTTATAAAATCCAAGACATGCAAAGCATAGCTATCCCCAAGCAGCTCCGTCATTTTCCCAGTGAATATCTGCTGTGGATTTTTCAGATATCTGGCATGATCGGTATCACGATAGGATTTGATCAGTGGTTCTTATCCAAAACACCGATGACCCTCATCTTGATGGCATCTTTGATTGTATGGCAGGGTGATTTTCGACAACAGCGTGCACAGTTGGTCGTAGCCATTTGCTTTTTTGTCGGCATGACTGTCGAGTGGATCGGGGTAAGATATGGATGGTTATTTGGCGCCTACCACTATGGTGAAAATCTCGGCTGGAAGATCGGCGGAGTTCCGCTACTGATTGGCATCAATTGGGCTGTGCTTAGCCTCTGTAGTGCTCGTATTGCTAGCAAGCTTTCGACTCGTAGCATACATGTGGTATCGGCCGCGGGAAGTGCATTGATGATTATCCTTGATTACTTCATGGAATACTGCGCACATGCCTTTGATTTTTGGCATTTTTCGCACGACATTGCACCACTGAGGAATTACATTGCTTGGTTTGTCATCGGATATGGCCTGCAATACATGATCCACCGCTACCGCGTCTACATTCCGTACAGACTATCTGTCCATATTTATTTGTCTCTCTTGGTATTTTTTGCATACTTCAGTATCCAGATTCTCGGCGCGTGAGTTGCCACATCTGTGGAAGTGGTAATTCGACAATCGTCGCCGAGACTACGGCGATGATGCATCAGTATGACGGTGAGAACTTTATCTTTCGTAGATGTGAAGAGTGCCACTTCGTATGGCTTGACAACCCAGTAGCTCCTGAGCAACTCGGCGATTATTATCAGGAGTATTACCTGCCATACCGTGGTCCTGTAGCGTGGGGAAAATATTCTAATCTCGTAGCAAAAAGTCTCGCCAATACTGACAAGAAACGTGTCGAGCTTTCGCTCAAACATCTTGACGCAAATCAGCACTTTACGGCATTGGATGTAGGCTGTGGGAAACCAAGCTATCTCCTCGCGCTTCATGAGCGCAGTGGAGCCGACTGCTATGGCATTGATTTTTCAGATCATGGCTGGAAAAATGAACCAAGCTATGAGCTACTGAATTTGTCCACGCAAGAATTAGCGGCCTATGAACCTCGCAAGGCGCCAGACCTTGTGACCATGTGGCACTATCTCGAGCATGACTACGATCCGAGAGCCTCCTTGCAGCGACTACATGATATCTCCTCAGATGAAGCCATCATGATCATCGAAGTACCCAACTACGATTCTGAAAGCAGAAAAAGATATGGAAATGAGTGGGCAGGATGGCACAGTCCTCGACACATCTCTCTTTTTTCGCCAGACAATCTCTCTATGCTTTTGGATCAATGTGGGTGGGATACGCTATATGTCGACATCCACGGCACTCTGGATCCTTACAATCTCTATTGGATGAGTGAAATGGAGAAACTAAAAATCAATTGGTCAGACTCCATGGAAGATCGATTGATTTCTTATGTGAAGAACAAAATCTTGTTTGATCTAAGAAACATATTTGGACGAAAGTCCTCTCATGGCATCATGACACTAGTCGCTCAGCGACGGCAGATCGATGTCTAGTCCTGGCCACGCCCCAATCATCTGATAAGGCTGAAATCTCGCAAATAACTCTTCTCGATACCACGACTTCTCCTTCGTCAACTTGATCGCTTTGAGATGTTCCTTCGTCTGGTAGGCATATGCATTGAGATCCGAGAGCGAATTCCAAATGGAGAATGTCGCCATGTGTAAAAATGGATGCTCTCCGATACCCAATTTAAATTGAAGACCAGTGGCATTGTGAATGGGTTTTTGCGCAACTGCAGCATAGGACCAAAAACTCCTTAAAGTAGAAATACGAAGACTCGCTCGAGTGATCGCCGCTATCAGATGATTCTCAGCATCGAGATCTTCATGTACAGCAAAAGGATTCACCCCCTTCCACTCACCATGAGCACGCAGACATCGCATCATGATGGTACATGACTGGGAAGTTCCTTTGGTCAATTTCCGAAGAAAACTATCAGAAGCAAAATAGCTTTTGGCGGAAGCCTCATCATCCCATACTTGCAATACAGCATAGCTAGACAAGTCAGCCCCATCTCTAAGGCCAAATCCCTTTCCCGTGCCCATGAGTTTGTAGACGTGTTGTCCAGGTAGGTCTCGTAGCAAACCATGCCCCCTTTGCATCAGTGTAAAGCCACGCCATTTTTGTCGAGTACCGCGATATTTCAAGAGAGTAAGTGATGTGACCTGATGGGTATTGCTCGACATCTACCAAATGTATGACCTTTGCGATGAAATGAACCGTGGGATCAAACTCCGTCTGCACATCGCTACTACGAGACTCTTATTCCTGAGTATAGGGATAATGCTCTGTCTCTCCCTGCGCTCACAGCAACTAGATTTGAACGAAACGGCAGAAGCGGTCACTAGCAAAGTCCTCGAGAGAGAACAACTCATCATCGCGCATATCGATAGCCTCATAGGGATCAAAGCACCTCCCAAACAAGTCATACAAAATAAATTGCGTCTTGCACGATACTACTCCATATACTCCGCGGGAAATCTTGAGAAGGCAGAAAAAATATTACAAGAAGTAAGACAGCTCGCAGAGGAGAATAAAGACAGTGATTCAGAAGCATATATCCTTACACTCGAAGGTATATTTCTCTACAAAAGAGAAAAGTTTGACAAGGCTCTCAAAAAGCAGTTTGCAGCACTAGAAATAAGCCAATCAGACGACCAGATCGAACTCCCTATGAACTATGACTGGATCGGCACGATTCTCTCAGCAAAAAACAACTTTGACGAGGCTGCTGGCTATTTCCAAAAAAGTATAGACATACGAACAAAGCAAGGAAGAAAATCACCAAAAACCTATCAACGCCTGGCAAGAGCATATGCCAATCAAGAAATGTATGATGAGGCGACCGAGGCGATCAATCAATCTATAGCAGATGCCAAAGCCCAAAAATCCACTTTGATAGAAGGCACATCTCTCGCCACCAAGGCTGACATTTTGCAGAAGCTCGGACGCCATCAAGAAGCGATAGATCTCTTGACACAAAGCTATCAGCTCCGTCAAAAATCAATGACGCAAGTCCATCAGATAACGCTACTCACTCGCCTTGGAATCTCTCACACAGCAGTCGGTGAATATGCCGAGGCCGAGACCTACCTGGAACAAGCGCTGCTCTTGGCCAAACAAGATTCTAGTCCGGGATTGATTCACCAGGTACTCAGAGCCATGATCACGCTGGACGAGAGCAGGGGAGATGATCAATCGGCACTGACACATTATCCAGAGCTCATCCAAGCCATCGATAGCTTCTACGACGTAGAGAATACAGAGAAATTTACCAGACTCTACACTGAGCTCAATGTCGCACAAAAAGAAAATGAAATTCTCCAACAAGAGATCGAACTCAAAAGGGAGAAAGAAAAAAGGAACAGAACATATGGCCTCCTTGCACTGCTATCTGCCTTACTTGTAGCCGGTGCATATGTGCTCCGGAGAAAGCTCAAATATGAAAAAGAAATTACTGCCCAAAATGAGATCATCACAAAGGCGCTGAAAGAAAAAGAAATCCTTCTGAAAGAAATTCACCATCGCGTAAAAAACAATCTACAGATGGTCTCCTCCCTGCTGCGCATACAGTCAAGGTCCATCAAAGACGTAAAAGCAAAGGAAGCCATTCAAGAGGGACGCAGCCGCGTACATTCTATGTCACTCATCCATCAGAATCTTTATAAGAAAGACAATCTCACAGGTATCGAGCTGAAGCAGTATTTACCAAAGCTCGCCAAAGATCTACTCGTTAACTATCAATACGAAGAAAAAGACATTGAGCTAGGCCTAAATGTAGATGATCTCAAGTTGGACGTGGAGTCCATGATTCCGATCGGATTGATTGTCAATGAACTGATGACCAACTGTCTGAAATACGCCTTTGAAGGTAAAGAGTCAGGGAGGATTGATATCCAATGTGTCGAGCAAGATGGCAAACTGATCCTAGAGGTCAAAGATGATGGTGTAGGTCTTGATCAGGAAAGAATCAATCAAGGCGATAGTTTTGGACACTCATTGATCCAAGCTTTCCAAGACAAGCTCGAGGCAGATCTCCATATATCTGGAGCAGATGGAACGACAGTGCGACTGCTCATATCTAAGTATCAGAAAGTCTAGCTCGTCTCTGATGAGATGAACCATCTGCAAGGGATATACCTTTGGCTATAAGACAAGAAAGAACATCTATGGCACTCGACACATACTGGAGTGGATCAGACAAATACCTCTGTGACCCACAGCTCGCTCAATCTTTTCACATTGCCCGTACTCTTGGCATGCCTCTACTCATAGAGGGCGAACCAGGTACCGGCAAGACAGAACTACCCCTGCAGTACGCACAGGACCATGGGCTGGATCTTTTTGTCTATCCTACAGGCTCCAAAAGCAATGTGGAGCAGCTCGTAGCGAGATTTGATCACGTGAAATATCTCCGAGATGCGCAGTTTGAAATCCTCGATGCACAGCGTGAAGAAAAGGGCCTGAACCAAAAGAGCAAATCTCATGATCGTCATACCGATCGACTAGAAGACTATGTCGTCAAAGGTCCTGCAGCGCTTGCATACAGCAAAGCCAACTCCGTCCTCCTCATTGATGAAATCGATAAGGCGCCAAGGGAATTCCCGAATGATCTTCTCTATGCTTTGAGTCACCGAAAATTCATCATGCCAGAATCTGGAGAAGTGATCGAAGTCACTGAAGAAAATATGCCCGCCATCGTGATCACTTCCAATCGAGAGCAAGAACTACCTACAGCATTCAAAGGAAGGTGCATCTATCACTATATCCACTTCCCCGATGCAGATACAATGAGAGAAATCGTGGCCAAGCATCATCCAAGCTTGGACGACAAGACTGTGCAGTTGGCGATGGATATATTCTACCAGTTACGCAATCTTGGACTGGAGCGTTCGCCGACTACGAGAGAGCTACTGAACTGGCTCAAATGGGTTAAAAAGTTTTCTTCAGAAGAAGCCAAAGAGAAAATACAGCAGCTGGAAGGACTTGGTGTATTAATCAAGACCCAGACAGACCTGGAAAGAATCCAATCTCAGATCCTACGGCATCCAGATGATTTTCACAAAAGAAGTACGCCAAACTAGGACTTGATGTTTGCAAGTTTACCATCTGCACTCAGAGAGCATGGGCTTAATGCAGACGTCCGCACCCTTCTGCTCATACAAAAAGCGTCAATCAAAGGACTCTGTAAGACGCTCGGAGATGTTTATGCCATCTTGCGAGCCGCTGTGGTAAAAGATCCCAAGGAGCTAGGTCCATTTACCAAGGCATTTTATCAATACTTTTTACAAATTGACTTCGCTCCAGGCGATACGCTATTAGACGCCATATTGAGATCAGAAACTTTCAAAAAATGGAGAGAGGATAATCTAGATCGCTTTGGCGACGACCTAGACGTAGATGAGCTCGTAGATACATTCCTGTCGGAAGTACATCTGACAAGTTATGACATCAAAGAAATCCTTGACGGGCAAGAAATCTGGAATAATGATAGCGGTGATGTAGAAGACGAGGATGGTCTAGACACTGACGGAGAATCAAGACTTAGCAAGCTGGAGCAAATGGCCGACTATTCTGGTTTAAGTCTAGAGGAGTTGCTCGAGCGGATGCGCGAGGTCATGAAACAACAAAAAGGCAAGCATCAAGGTGGTAGTCACTGGATCGGTACAGGAGGAATATCTCCCTATGGACATGGAGGTGCTGCCAAGGATGGCATACGAGTCGGTGGCACTGGTGGTGGAAAGATGGCGAGGATGATTCTCAATGATCGTAAATACTTTCCAGTAGATCGAGATAGAACCATCAACGATGACAATATCGATGCAGCGCTGAGCGCGCTCAATGGCGTCATGGAAGAGACGGCTGAGACGAAGCTTGACTTACCGAAAACCATCAAAGATGGCATCAAGCGCGGTGGCCTTTTTTTACCAGAGCTAGAGCATCATCAACACAAAAAACTCCAAGTCCTACTCCTTATAGATAACGGAGGCTACTCCATGGATCCATTCGTCCGAATGGTGCAGCAACTCTTCCGGAAGATGAAAACCCGTTTTGCCCATGACATGGAGACTTACTACTTCCACAATACGATCTATGATCGCGTCTATACTGATGCCGCTAGGAGAAAGTCGCTTCCGCTAAAAAGTCTACTAGACAAAGACCCTGCATATCGCGTCTTTATCGTAGGTGATGCATCTATGGCGCCCTACGAACTCAGCAAATCGAGCATGGACACATATCGAAAAATGTCGGCGCAATTTTCACGCATAGCATGGCTCAATCCTGAGAAAGAAAAGTATTGGCACTATGTCTTTAGCATCCAAGTGATCAGACAGCTCATACCCATGTATCAGCTTTCGCCAAAAGGCATAGAGGAAGCCGTGAGGGAAATGAATCGAAAGAGCATATGAAAAGAACATTTCGACATAGAACCTATTTTCTCTTTGCACTCGCGCTGCTCATTTGCTTGACGACTCCATCACTAGTTCATGCCCAAATGGATGCCTGCACCATGTACTTGCAGAGTGCCGGCAACTACTCGAAAATAGAGTCAGGATATGGGCATCATGCAGATCGTCCGATAAAACTCAAGGCAAGTCCTCAATGTGGCTGCAGCGACATCATCGACAAGTATGTCGACAATCTGTGGTCGACTAGCTCAAAAGACCCGAATAAGAATACCGAAAAGCTAAAAATTCTCTCAAAAGAGCTTATCGACACAGAGAGAATACGAAGAAAATGTCAGTCCGATAGTTTGGGCCTCTTTAGAGTCGAACTATCGAATGAAGATGGAACTCAGAAATTCATCTTATATTTTGAATTGAGTAAAAGAAAAAAGAAATTCTATCCTCCGGATGGATTTCTCTATGGTCGGATTGCAGGCTGAATATCCCGGACTACACCTTGAATTGGCTAAGCCCGCATTTGATGTAAGCTCTTTATGTTTGCTGTGCGCCTCCCAGCGCCAGCCCTATTCCAGCATTCCTATTTTCTGAGCTCTAGATCTTTTTTGCCATCCACAATCTCACTCCGCCTCTTTCTCTTTGACTTCCGTCAAAAGGGCTTTGATCTCAGCGATCTCATTTTTGAAATATTTATTTTCCTCTGTCAGAGTATCAATCATTTCCTGCTGATCCTGAAGGGCATTGACAAGTACGGGAATTAATTCTGAATATTTTATGGACATATATTCATCAGGATTGTCTGGCGTACCTACCACTTCAGGAATGATCTCGTTCATTTCTTGCGCGATGAATCCGAGGTGCTTTTTTTCGTTCGTATCTTGGGCATTCAAGTGATATTCCACTGATCTGATCTGCATCAGGTCTGCAATCCCATAGTCTAGTGTCTCAATATTCTTTTTGAGTCGTCTGTCAGAACTCACATCGACAGGATTGATGGTATAGAGTGTTTTCCATCTACGGACAGTGTTACCCAAGTCATACGCATCATCATCCGTCGGCCATATATCATCCTCAAAATTGAACGACACATTATTGGACTCAATGCTCTTATTCCCAAGAGTCACCGTACCGATGATCAATCCACCTACATGCAGCTCACCCACATCTAAGTCACCATTGATCTCTACTTCGTCCGTCGCAAAATTTCCATAAATCAATGGATTCGCTGTATTATTCACATCGATATAGAGCTCATCACTTTTCACTTTTCCTGAACCCGCATCAAATCCAATACAGATGGCGCGTTGTACAGTGTCTGTTGCGCCTGATCGCCCAGCTGATGCCCCTATAAATGTATTTCTCGTACCAAACTCCAAAAATCCCGCTGATTGGAATCCCAAAAATGTATTGAGACTTCCCTCGATCATTTGCGTGCCACTCAAACTTCCGAGTGCGGTATTCTGCTCTCCTTGGTCAAGTATTTCAAATGCACCATAGCCCATGGCAATATTGTGTCGGCCGCCTGTATGCAATCTCATTGCATCTGTGCCCAAGGCAATACATCTAAATGAGCTGTCTGCTTTGAACATTGCATTGATACCCAAAGCGAGATTTCCTTTGGCCACATCGCCAGATATTCCGCTCTTACCTATATCAAATCCGGCCTGGTAGCCCATCATCAGATTTCCATCGTTGAAAGCTCCGCCCATTCTTACGAAGCCCCCAGGATTTTCCCGCATGCGAAAAGCCAATGTATCTGAAAGGAAAAAGCTAATCTCTTCAAATGGTGTTTCCACAAACTCTATGCGACTATCTCCATCACTATCTTCCATCTGGGATATGTATGACCAAGAGGTGACACCGCTGCCATCTGTGGTCAAGACTTGTCCAGCACCACCATCTAGCTGAGGCAACCTATAGGCCTGATTGATCAGGACCCCATTGTCAGATATGCGCATACGTACGACATCCTCAACAGTGAAGTTGATCCGCTCGGCAGGTGATTCATCAAAGCTGATCTTGGTATCTCCATCATCGTCCGTCGGTTCATTGCTCAATTCCTTCCAGCTGAGATTTCCGTTACCATCTGTACTTAGCACTTGATCCATCATGCCATCTTCATTGGGCAGCGTGTACTCTCCATTGATATTCAGTCCTTCATTATTCAAAAGCATGCCGATAGTATCATCTACCACGAAGAAGAGCTGGTCTTCGCTATCCTCACTCATAGCCACCCCAGTATCTCCATCTTCATCGACAATGACATCATTGTCCACCCATGACACTGCACCATTTGGTCCTGCTTTGAGTATTTGGCCTGAGGTCCCAGCGAAGTTGGGCAGGAAGTACGCCTTGTTGATACGCACTACTCCATCCGCGGAGATTGCAAACACCTGCTGGCCATCCTTGGCAAAGATGAACGGCTCACTGAGCAAATTATCATTATCAAAGGATCCTGGGATTGGCTTGGCAGAGAGCGCCCACTTGGCATCGGGATCTACAGCATTGATAAACTGCAATCGCACAAAGTCCGTCGTATCGGTCTCTGTCAGCTGGAGCGTAGGGTCTGTCGAGCTAGAGTTATGCTCTATTTCCGTGTGCTGAGCTCTGAGGCCAATCATGCACACAAGGCAAGTTGTCAAGGTGTATAAGGTCTTCATGTCTTTGAGTTTTGCGCAAAGCTATCAGCCTATTGAAGCCTCACCTTTACCCACATGGGTAAGATGACAAGTAGGCTGTGGATGAGCACAGCTAGAAAATCCTGGCGTATCTGCTTCAAAGTCTCACTAGGACATGGCTTTGGCGCAAAATGGCAGAGAGCAAAAAAGCATTTTAGCGAAAGCTATCTGATCAAAGTAAAATCTCCATCAAATCTCAAACGCTCACCATTGACAAAAAGAAGATCAACTACATAGGTGTAGACACCTACAGGTGCCGGCTGAGATTTCCAAGAGCCATTCCACCAGGCATCATACTGTGACACAGGCACTCCCACCGAAGAAAAGACCATATTACCCCAGCGATCAAAAATCTGGTGACGCAAGATCGTCACAGAATCCTCGTCATTCAGATAGGGCTTGAAGACATCATTGACAGCATCTCCATTGGGTGAAAACACAGTAGGAAAATACACCTCGCAGGAAAATGGAATATCCACAAAGACCTCTTGAAAACAGTCAGAGTCATCTCTCACGTAAAAGAGTTGAACTCCAGGAGCAAGATTCTCAAAGTCACCCTCACCATACCAATTCACTGAATCGCTGCTATACATATATGGCGGTATTCCTCCAGAAGGGTCCAGAAATACTTGTCCAGAATTATCGCACTCTGCTCCGTCAAGAAGAGGCTCGACAGAGAGCATCTCCACTAGTTGTAAGTCGAGCTCGAGCAGCGCTTGACAACCATTGGAATCTACTATACTAATGAGGTGATCGCCTTCAGGAACATCCATAAAGATTGCTTCGGACTGTCCCACAGACCCATCGATGCTATAATCCAAAAAGGCTATATCTCGATTCGGAAAGAGCTCTATGTCTGCAGTCCTAGATATACATGGAAATTCTTGTATGTCTACATCCACGATCTCAAGGGGCTCACTCCCGTCAATATCAAAAGATAGACTATCACTGCAGCCATTACTATCTTCAACGACCCAAGTATAAGCACCTGGCTCGAGACCGTCGACGCTCAAAGAAAATAATTCTTGATCCATCAGAAAAGAGCGCGTTCCACTCTCAAAATTTAACTCAAGCCTCAACTCTCCGTTTGGCTCATCACAAGATGTAGATACAACTTCTGATCTGATAATCGAGACTGGCAATTCTCTCTGGACAAGAACCTCCTGCTCAATTTGGCATCCTAGACTATCTCGGATACGGATGAGATAACTGCCAGAATCAAGATTCACGAACTCGGATATTTCACCGAGAGCATCCATATTGATTCCATACTGATTGGCACCCAAGCCACCAAAAACTTCGCCAATCACAATAGCTCCATTATCAAGATCACAAGTCTCTGGGCTTACTTGCAGTTCAAATGAGTCTATACTTACTTCTTTGATGTCAAACGAATCAGAAAACACGCACCCATTGGAGTCCCTGACGCTATACATATAAATTCCTGCACTCAGCTCAGAGAATCCGCCCAAAAAATCTTCTTGTCCATCGCTCAGTAAAAATAGATAAGGTTCTACGCCACCGCTTGCCTGCAGTTCGATCTCACCATCTTGTTGCCCTTCACATGAATTCCCATTGATCAATCTATGTGAGCCCATCAAGCGAGCGGGTGAAGTGACTTGATAAGTGTACGTAGCCTCACACATAAAACGATCTGTGACTGTGACGGAATAGGCGCCGCTTTGCAACTCAGAAAGCACTGAGTCAATAGACATATCGTCCCATAGATAAGTATATGGTACATTCGCGTCCATCGGCACTGTCAGGGATATACGACCTGTAGCATCTCCAAAACAGAGATTGTCTGCTACAAGTACTTCTACTCTTGGGGAATCTCGCTGCATGAAGGAAATCTCCACTGTATCTGACGGACAGTTGAGACGATTATATCCGATGAAACGATAGCTATCCTCGACATCCAGATCAATGAGAAAAGAAGAACCAAATGCATCATGATACTCTGAATATACCCTTGAGGCATCCGAAAAAAGAACTTCGAAAAAAGCCTGGCGCTCACATAGCAATATGAGATCTTCACCTTCATAAAGAGGTGTCGGAACTTCTTCTATGCGATAAGACACTTCGGCCATACAATCATTCCGATCTCGCGCATAAAATGTGTATTCACCAGCCGGCAGACTATCCCATCGCGACTGAGAAGAAAAATTGACACCATCAATAGAAAACTCAATGGGCCAAGATCCTCCACGCCTCGACAAAAACACAATACCTGTGGAATCATTCACACATAGTTCTTGTGTGGAGCTGCTTGAAATGATCAACTGGAGTGAGTCTGGCTGTCTGACAAGAAACTCTGAAAATGCAGTACACTGAGCAGCATTGGTCAAGGTCACAGCATATGTACCCGCAGCGAGATCAGTAATCCGATTTTCTCGAGAAAATCCCCAATCATATTCTAAGGATGGATCATCATTAAGATCAGTAATCGTAATCACACCAGAAGAATCGTCGTAGCAAAGCAGATGATCGACATCTCCCTCGATGAGAGGTCCAAGATGATTAAAATAAAAGGTGTCAAGCGTCTTGCAACTCTGAAAATTTGCTTCGATAATCACCTCTGAAAAATTCACAGTATTGACTTCTAGCGCTGAATCAATCCGTCCAAATACCCAACTGATCCGATCTGCAAAGTCAACTTCTGGAACTATGGTAATAAAGGTATCGCAGCTCTCAAACTCATGCACATCATTGAGAAAAGTCGGACTAGGTCTTGAGCCAATACTGAACGTATCTCTCAAAACACAGTTGGCAGCATCACGCGCCACGACCACATACTCACCCGGACCCAAATTGTTCCATTGACCGTCAAATTCAAATGCGCCTCCATTGAATGAGTACATGACTGGCAAAGACGCATTGATCACGCTTGACTGAATAAAAGCTGTCGCTTGATCACCACAGACAGATGCAGAGTAGCGATAGTCCAGGACAAAGCCATCTGCCTCTGGCACCTCAATAAAAAATTCGGCATCGCAAAACTCGTCCTTTGAAATAATGACTTTATGGATCCCCGTAGCCACATTTTCTAAAATCAGACCAGTCTCACCATTTTCCCAAAGGACCTCGTAGGCTGGGTCAGTGGGATTCTGGACAACTTCTATCCGTCCAGTCGCCTCTCCCCTGCAATATGGAGCCGTGACGATAAAATCAGGCTCTGGGGACACCGTTGAAAATCGGTAAGTGACGGTATCACTGAGGCAACCATAATCATTGGCCGCATAAAACTGGTAGGAAGTGTCTAGTTCTAAATCAATCGGAAACTGTTCTGCTGCATAGCCATGAAAAAGAGAATAGATGCTAGAAGCATCAGAGACAATCGGTCGAAAATTAAAATTTTCTGGATCACCACAGTAGACACTATCAAACGGACCTTGAAATACAGGATCGAGTACTTCTTCAATAGGTGGTAAAGTATCTGAGAGCACAAGCGTACAACCCGTAGCGCTAGTCACCGTGACATTGTAGACTTCACCCTCGACCGGGTCATAGTCGACGATGGAGCTGGTCGTATCTCCTGTATCCCAGAGGTAATCCACAAATCCCTCAGTCACGCGGACAATCGCCGAGTCCGCCTCTTCACAGTATCCGACCACCTCTATCGAAAGCGGCTGACAGGTCGCGTCAAAATAAGCATAGCCAAAATGCCCACCACGACCGCAGTCAGTGGTCAGAATCTCGATGATGATCTCCTCACCGAGGTAACTTTGCAGCTCGATACCTACGGTGGTCCACGGCCTCACTCGCAGGATCCCGCAGCTTTCGAAGCCCTCTAGCTCTTCATCTGCCCTCACGACGTAGCTACCGCACTCTACAGGCTCTCCATCTGTGCGCTTGATGTTGAGTTCAAATCTGGGCTGGTCATCGAAGGTGTGTGAAGGATCCTCCATGACCACTGCATATTGCAAGAGGAAGAAGGTCGATTGCTCATCCACCGTAAATCTGAGGCTGACACTTTCCGCCTCCGAGCCTGTCCATGAATTGCCAAGTCGCATGGAATATGCACCACCACTAGGCGACACCACAGGAAGATCCAGGTCTTGGCACAAATTCTCTACCACTGGATCAAGCCCCTCATCCACTCTCATGATGCGGTGCCTATTGGTATCATACTCGATCTGATCTATGATTGGGACTCCAGTCTCTAACCTTCCGGTAAATGTGCTGTACGCACCAGCATCGCCCTGCTCGAAGTTGGAATTGAAACAAGATTGCCCATATAGACCATTGACTAGGGCCAAAACAAGAAATATAAGAGGGGAAAGGGATTTCACGGCAAAGAGGATTGTATCATGAAGGTACAAATAAGCCTTAAGACAAGCAGCAAGATCCTTGAACATATAAAGCCAGTAGCGATTATACGTCCAAGGGGCGGAGGACCATCATCAAAAAACCGCAAGTTCTCTTTGCAAAGTTGCCCGTAGACAATATCTTTGCAGCCGCTTTGACACCAAAGCACACGGAGATCGGTTAGCTCAGTTGGTAGAGCAACGCCCTTTTAAGGCGTGGGCCCTGGGTTCGAGCCCCAGACCGATCACGAAAATCAGAAGGTTCAATCCTCACGGATTGGACCTTTTTCTTTGTCATTTCTTGTAAAAGTTGGACAAGCTACCGCACCAAAGTAATGTCCCCAGTCCGTACAATCTCTTTCCCGCTGATCAATGTATAGCGGATGAGATAAGTGAATACCTGCGACGGCATTTCATTTCCGCGAATGCGGCCATCCCAGCCTGACTGAATGCCAAGATCTCTGAAGTTGTGCTTCTCATAGACCAGATGACCCTTGCGGTCAAATATCTGGAACAAATCCACCTGCTGTACAATACTTCCGATCCTCGGAGACAACTTATCATTCCTTCCATCTCCATTGGGCGAAAAGACATTGGGCATGTAAAGACTCGGGCCTTCTTGTACCTCGATGTATAACTCATCACTCGCACGACAACTATCCGTATCCTGCAACTCCAAAATATATAATCCAGACTCCCGTGGCTCAAAATCAAAAGACAGACAACTATCACAAGGCACGGGATCACCAGTCCATCGAATGCTACTCAAAAAATCTGGCTTATTGGTGATGGCGTCTACGAAGACTCGCTCTCCTAGATCAATGATCAGATCCTCTCCGAGATCAAGAGTCAGCGCCACGATATCTCCAAGACTGACCGTTTCCTGCAGCAAACATCCATTGGCGTCTTGTAGAATGACATCATAGCTACCGCCAGCAAGATCTGTATTGACCAATTCCCCCAGCTGATCATTTAGGAAAATAGAAAATGGACCTTCACCTCCGATGATATCTGAGATCCTGATGCTTCCAAGTTCTCCTGTGAGGCAATTGGCATTGGAAGTAGTGACAGTCATGGCTGTAGGAATCTCATCAAAGCCCTCGATCTCAAATGCCAATAGGGATTCACAGCCTGTCAGGAGATCCGCAATCATCAAGGCATAATCACCGGTCTGATTGACTGAAATCTCTGACTCGCCTTGGGTCGCAGAAGTGATCCCTGGACCAGTCCAGAGAATTTCATAATTATCACCTTGATCCGAGCTGCCCACTGACAGAGACACTTCCCTGCTGAAACAATCCAGGGCGCCATCTCTGATAAGCTCCACAAATGGGAGATCTTGATTGGAGAATACTTCAATCATCGTATCTCTGCTGCAACCAGTAGCCTCATTGATCACAGCAAATGTGTAGACGCCTGCCTCGGCAATAGTAACTACATCTGCACTAGCGACACCATCAATACCTGGACCTGTCCACGCATAGCGAATATCAGATCCATCTTCCGAGCCAGACCCGTCAAGTCTCAGCTCCGGATCTTGGCATGTGAGCGTATCAAAGGCCTCGATCTGCAAACTGGGAAATACGTCGTCTTGACCTATCAATATCTGTATCATCGAGCTACATCCATTGGCTGGATCTGTCAATTCTAGTACATAGGTGCCTTGGCGATCTACCGTGATGATCGGCTCCTCCAGAAATCCACCGACAGGGTCTCCTTCGAGCCGACTCCAAGAAAACTCTAGCTCGTCCTGTCCACTGGAATTAGAGGCATCTAGGATCACCTCTGGATCTTCACAGGTAATCGCATTGGCAGAGCTAGTCAGTATGAGCTCAGGAGCGGTCGTATCTATTTCGACGAGCTCTGAAATTTCTCGTGTGCAACCATTTTCGCCAGTAATCAAGACGGTATAGTCTCCAGCTTCGGAAACGGAGGGTCGCTCTGCGTTGACATTTTGTGCTGTAATCCCTGGACCTTCCCAGACGAATGAATCTCCATCACTCATAAGTTCCAAAATGGTGACAGGATTATCACAATCTATCCTTTCTGCCGATAAGTCTGCGGTAGGACGCACAGTATCGATCGTGATCTCAATCATCCTCATTGTGCTACAACCATTTTGCGCGAAAGCGCTCAACTCATACACACCGGCCAATCCAACTGTAGGCGACTGCTCAGTCTCGTTGACAGATGATATATCAGGACCAGACCATAGGAATGCAGTGGCATCACTAATGTTGGTAATCGCGACCTCTTGACGATTGCAATCGAGCTCATCAGCGCTCAGAGCTACTTGTGGACTCGTGGTATCAGCTGCAACTTCCATGGTAGCAATACTTACGCACCCATTGAGTCCTATGGCTTCCACCGTGTAAATGCCGGCTTGATCTATCAAGGGACGCAATTGATCTTGATTGGCAGTATTGATGCCTGGACCTGCCCACTGTGCGGAAGATGCATCTTCAGCTCCCCTCAGCTCAATCTCTCTAATGAGGCAGGAAATACTCGTATCTCGCAAGTCTAGCGCCGGTGATATGGTATCTGTGATGATCTCAAGAGTTGCCACATTGAGACATCCGAGACTATCCCTGACCGAGACCTGATATGCTCCACCGATCGTCACGAGCGGATTGGGCAGGTCGCGATTACTGTCATCAATACCAGGTCCCGTCCAGAGATAATCCACCGCGGGATCAGAGATGGCTTGAAGCTCGATTTGTGTGACTAGACAGGTCAATGTATCATCCATGACTTCCAAGAATGGAATATCTCCTGAGCCTGTCACGTCTATACGATAGCTGATTTCACAGCCATTTTCGGTCGCGGCCAAAAGCTCGAATACACCAGGAATCATCGTGATGATCTCGGCATCATTGCGATTGTCATCTGTGATACCTGGTCCCGACCACTCTAGGTCAATACCGTCAATCAAAGGGATGGCCAGAATGGTCGCAATACTATCTCCACACTCAAAGGTGTCAGCCTGGATCTGGACCTGTGGTCGTAGACTATCTATGTCAATAACTACTGTCCCTGTCACCACACATTGACTATCTACGCTCAGGGCTACTGTGTATTCTCCAGGAAGCGTGACTATGGGGAAGCTATCATTCCGATTGGTCGCATCAATATCCGGTCCAGACCACTCGAATAGTAGAAGATCACCCATGGCATCGACATCAAGCAGCAAGGCCGTATCCAGGCACTGAAGCGTGTCAGAATAATCCATCAAGGTCGGGAAGACTCTCTCATCGATGACGTCGATGCTATCCACAGAAATGCAGCCATTATCGCCGTCGATGACTGTCACAAGATAGCGATTGGCCGTATCGACTTCGAGCACTTCTACAAATCTGTCCGCACCACTGATGTCAGGTCCCGTCCAGATGTAATTGGTCAAGAAGTCATTGGAGTTGACGCTCAAGCTGATCACAGGATCAAAGCAGGACCAAGGAGCACTTTGCTGTATCTCGATTTGAGGAGCCGTGGTATCAATATCGATAGAAGTCCACGCTGTGGCAGTACATCCATTTTCGCCAGTGACCGTCACAGAATATGTGCCCGCCTCAGTGACCGACTGATTCATCTGATTGATGAGTAGAGAATCAATCCCCGGACCTTCCCAGACGAATGTATTCCCTGAGCCAGATGCATTGAGGATAATGTCTGACTGATTGAAAAGACAAGTAATATCTCGGGCATTGCTGATCGATACGATCGGAGGTTCAAGATTGAGCAGGACCTCGATCTGGAAATCGCCACCGCATCCTTCTGGATTTTCTATGAGCACATTGTAGATGCCTTCACGATCTACCACGATACTTTCGCCATCATTGGGTCCTATGATATTGCCTGAGACTGTCGTCCAAATGATCCGATCATCGCCAGAGCTATTGCTGATGACACCGAAGACTGTGATGGTATCATTGTTGCAGTCAAGCTCAAATCTGCGATTGAAGCTTATCGATGGCGTGCTGAAGCTACTTGGCGTAACCGTAATACTACTCGTATCTGCACAGACCAATCCACTCTGCGGATCAGGTCCTTGGATAATAACTTCATATGTACCGGGGCTTCCTATGAGAATAGAGTCACGCTGCGTCCCAGAAAGGATCTCGCCATCAGAGGTGCTCCAATTGTGCGTGGTCAAGGAACCACCTGTGGTCTCTATAATGCTTGCCGTCTCCCCTTCGCAGAGATAAAAACTCGGAGGGAGACCAGCTTCATAGTCTTGGCATACGGGAGTGGTGCAACTGATACCGCTGGGACGGCAAAAGATAATTTCAAAATCAAGGATAGAACCAAATTGACGGACAGAGTCGTCCAAAAATCTAAGCTCCCAATCTCCGTTCACTGGACCCGTATCAAAGTCTTCAAGACATCCCGCATTGGGATAGTATGTGCCATTAAATATCTGGAGCATCGTACCTTCAAAGGAGCAATTATCCCAAACTGCTGGAAAGCCCGCATCGGGCACAGCTGTTTCGCCGCAAGGCACAAACTCGATAAACCAAACATCCCCAAGGGTTCGCCCGCATAAACTTGGCGGCCCCATGAGCTGCACAGACTGACCAGCTGGACTGACCAGCTCCATAGTCATCTGTCCTATATCATCATGTCCAAAGTCAATGCGTACACCACAGACGCCTTGGACAGGGTCTGATAGATCATCTACGACCGCGCCTTCGACCTCGATGGTCAGATTGACGGGTACAGTATCCAGGAAATTGATAGGACAGGCAGTGCACTGGCAGCTCTGTGCGGACAGGCTGCTCCCGACAAGACAGCACAGGAAGACAAAAACGAGTGTCTCTACCCGAGTCTTCCGCTGACCGATATGGAAAGCCACAATCATGATTGGTTTTTGGACCTTGAGGTCTCTGTGAATATAGACTAGTTTTTTGGCTGTTTCGTCCAATCAAACACTGTATACTTTAGCTCTTTTCCTAGTTATTGCTACGAACGACGCAATTCATTTGCGCGAAAGCGCCATCCAACAAGGCATATTGAGTGTACCTATCTCGTCCAATAATCATGAACGATCACGTCCTCGACATATGGACCTACGAAGTCAACAAAGCGCTGATGAGCGGGATGAGGTAAATAGACATCTCTATCTGCTTCCGAACGGAAGCTCAATAAAAAGCAATGGGTAAATCCCTTGTCAAGACCTTCTGGACTATTGTTGATCCCCCACTCAAGGGCTTGGATCTCTTCGATCTCGTCTTGCAGCGATGCGAAAGCGATCTCGATATCTTGAATTTTCTCTTGGGAAGTGGCGTCGATAAAATTGAAGAGCACGACATGTCGCAATACAGGCTCTGAGGCCAACTGTTCCTGCACCGCACTCTTATGCTTGCTGTCTTGACAGGCAAGAAAAGCAGAAAAAACCAAGACTAACACCATCAGAGATCTCATTGGACACATAACATTTGAACCCTGAAAGTATGACAAAGCAAAGTAGTGGACTCCATCCTATGATCCAGGCAATGGAATATAGGTGTCATCTCCTTCTACGACTGGAAATCGCCTATGCTTCCAATCATCTGCGGCTTGCTTCAATCTGTCTTTTGATGACGAGACAAAATTCCAATGCATGAACCTCTCCTCTGGAAGCGCCTCTCCTCCGAAGACTAGAAGGCGTGTTCCTTTCAGCAACTCAACCCTACATTCATCTTCTGTCTTTGAAATCATCATCTGCCCTTGCTCAATGATGTCTGAACCCGAAGTGATTTTTCCTTCTGTGACGACGAGAGCAATTTCGCCCTTGAGCTGGGCATGAATATCCAAGACTGTATCCTGATCTGCTAGAATATCCACCATAAACAATGGAGAGTGCACAGGCAGCGGTGATGTCAGTCCGTAAGCTTCTCCTGCGACCACTGTCATGCTCATTCCATCTCGACAGACTCTAGGCAACTCATTGGCCGATACAAAATCCCATCGCGGCTCCATCTCTTCCTTTTCCTTGGGCAAGGCGAGCCAAACTTGATACCCATGCAGTGTAAAGCGAGCATCTCTCAGGGCTAGTGGCGTCCGCTCCGTGTGGCTCACTCCCCGACCTGAACTCATCAAGCCGACATCCCCTGGCCTAATAATCTGTTGAGCACCGGTGCTATCTCTATGCTCTACTTCGCCCTCTAGCAAGTAAGTCAAGGTGCAGAGCCCAATGTGCGGATGTTGATCAACATCCATATAGTGCTTAGGCCCTAGCTCAGAGGGTCCCATATGATCGATAAAAGTGAAGGGGCCAACTTGCCTCTTTTTCCGGAAGGGCAATAGTCTCCCTACGAGAAAATCACCGATATCTCGTGACCTTTCCTCAATGATCATTTTATTAGTGGCCATACTGCAGCTAAGCTCACAAGTGAAGGATCAACTGAGGCTCATAGGTACGTCCATGAGCAGAATCTGGGCATCATCAGAACTCTCTATAGTGACTTTGTCAATATCCCACACACCATATCCATCTCGCTGGTGTAACTCTTGCCCATTGATCCTTATCTCTCCGCTCAAGACGAAAGTGTACAAACCATTTTGTGCTTTTTTGATCTGATACTCCTGCTTAGTCCCTTGTGCTAAGGTCCCAAGGTGAAACCACGCGTCCTGATGAATCCATACTCCCTCATCTTCTGGATTTGGACTGAGTATTTGCTTCAAGCCACTGGTGATATCATATTGGTCCAAGGAGATTTGATCGTATCTGGGCTCCACATTCTTTTTATTGGGGAACAGCCAGATCTGAAGAAACTTCACCTCGTCATTTGCATTCTTATTGTATTCACTGTGATAAACACCAGTGCCGGCACTCATCACTTGCACATCTCCTTGCTTGATCACAGTCGTATTGCCCATGCTATCCTTATGCTCAAGATCACCACTCAGCGGGATGGAAATAATCTCCATGTTGTCATGGGGATGCGTGCCAAAGCCTTTTCCGCCCGCCACTTTATCGTCATTGAGCACTCGCAGCACACCAAAATTCATGCGCTCAGGATTGTAGTAGCTGGCAAAAGAAAAGCTATGATGAGATTGCAACCATCCGTGGTCTGCCTTGCCTCTAGTCTCTGCCTTATGAAGTACTGATTTCATAGATTTTAATTCTATCGTAGGAAGGTGATTGAACCCGACTTGATCGATCAATCTGTCATATGTTGAGCTAGGCATCAATTCGTCTGTTCCGGGAATAAGCTTTCCAGATGCCAATCCTGCCATCCCAAGAGCAGTGCTCTACAAAAAGTGTTTGCGATCCATGAAACCTGAATTGATCAACTGATAAGAGTAGAAATTTAGAAAGACTTCAAAAAGTTCATCGACGAAGAACTCGCATCGAGCAGCCTGATCTCCGGTCAGTCATCCGCCATGAACCACTAGAATCTTTGAATTGTATTCGGATCTACTGGCTTGGAGATATATTATGGGGCACAAACAAGCATGACCAGAAACATGCAATCATTCTGCACAATACCATACAATAGAATAAAATTTTGCGTGATGCTTTGCAATCTTCTTCAAGTTTTTCTAACTTCCTCCTGTTAAACGAGCAAACTAGTATCGCAGATTTCGATGCCTTAGATCGGTATGCCTTCCTAGCTGCTCTCTGTACTTAACTATCTAAACCCAATCAATGAATCGTAGCATTCTACCCTTTTTGGTGTTTGCCCTATGCGCAAGCACTGCATTCTGTCAATCTCAATTTTATTACAGTGATGACGGAATCCATCAACTCGAGCAGTCTCTCGAAAGCTTCATCATCTTTACCGAAAGTGGAGAAGACCTAGAAAGCCTAGCTCAAGCATCCTTAGCTCCTGGATTGAAGGAGGTCAAGGCATTTCCGCACAAGAAGTATGCCGTCCTGACGCCAGAAGATCAACTTAGATCTCCACTGCAAATCATTGAAGATCTTGGGTTGAAATCCGCCACCATTGACTATGCTAGTGCATATACGCTGGAGGATGGCTTCACCATGTATCCTACTCACCAGATCGTATTCAGACTTTCGCACAAAGACCACCTGACTCAGATCATGGAAATCGTGAATGAGTACGACTACATCAGTCTAGAGTCTATCAATGGTGTGCATAGACTTGTGCTAGAGCGCGTAGATGATGCCTTTGAAGTCTCTAATAAAATCTATGAGACCGGCCTTGTCCGCTTTTCTCACCCCGATTTTTATGCAAGCATCACGCACTACAATGATCCAAGATATCCTGACCAGTTCCAAATGAATAATACAGGTCAGACAATCGATGGTGTGACTGGTGTCAATGACATGGACTGCAATGCGCCCGAGGCCTGGGCCATTTCGCTCGGCTCTGCATCGATCACAGTAGCCGTCATTGACGATGGTCTAGAAGATCATGAAGACATGGAAAATGCCTCTGGACAAAGCCGCTATACCAATGGCTTTTCTCCCGCCAATAATGGCAATGGAGACGCCATTTCTGGCTCCAATCACGGCGTATCTTGTGCCGGCATCGTGGCAGCATCCCACAACACCATAGGTGTGCGCGGTGTCGCTCCACTGGTAGATCTTATTAGCGTCAACATCTTTGTCGGTGGAGAGTCTACTCAGGATATCGCAGATGGCATTACTTGGGCAAAAAACAATGGTGCCGACGTGCTCAGTAACTCTTGGGGCTATACATCATGCAATGTCAACTACTCCAATATCGGAAATGCCATTGCTGATGCGAATAGTAATGGTCGCGGTGGTAAAGGTTGCCTTGTGGTCTTCGCTTCTGGCAACGGCTACAAAAGCTGTGTAGACTTTCCTGCCAAGCACCCGGATGCCATTGCCGTGGGAGCATTCACCAATCAGGGCGTGAGATCCTCGTACAGTAACTACGGTACTGATCTCGACATCGTGGCACCATCAAATGCCGTCTCGCCGCAGCCTGGAGCAGGTGTGCGCACGACTGATCGCATGGGCGGTCCTGGATATAATAGCACGAACTACACCAACACCTTTGGAGGCACAAGTGCAGCATGTCCTGTGGTAGCTGGTGTCTGTGCCCTTGCCCTTGGATACAATCCTGATGTCACGAGCGACGCCCTCAAGACCAGCCTGTACAATACCGCCATCGACATGGGTCCCAACGGCGACGACAATGAATATGCAAGTGGTCGTGTCAATGCGCAAGCTGTCCTCAATGATATTGGCGGCGGTGGTGGTGGCCCTTCCTGTAGCGACGGCCAGCAAAATGGTAGTGAGACCGGTGTGGACTGTGGAGGTCCAGATTGCCCTCCGTGTAGTAGCGGATGTAGTGATACAGAAGTCACGCTCACCATCCTCACAGATAACTATCCTGGAGAGACCACTTGGGAGCTATCAGATGACAATGGCAATGTCCTTGCTTCCGGCGGACCTTACAATAGCAGTGGCACGACCTATACAGAAGACTTTTGCCTAGGAGATGGCTGCTATAACTTCACCATCTTTGACAGCTATGGTGATGGTATTTGCTGTGCCTATGGATCAGGCTCATATGACTTGAGTAGTAGCAGTGAGACCTTCGCGAGTGGCGGAGCATTTGGCTCTTCAGAGTCGACTGACTTCTGCATCGGCAATAGTGGACCTACCTGTGAGGATGGCGTCCAAAATGGTGATGAAACCGGCATCGACTGTGGTGGTTCTGTTTGCCCACCTTGTGGTGGTGGCGGATCAGAAACCGTGTTTGCTCACTTCTTTGAATCTGGCTGGGACGGCTGGCAAGATGGAGGTAGCGATTGTTTCCGCTACAATGGCTCACGCTCTTATGAAGGAAGCTACTCCATCAGAATCCGTGATAATAGCGGCACGCCATCTGCGATGACTTCATCAAGCTATGACCTCAGCGGATACAGTTCTGTAGAGCTTGAATTCTATTTTTATCCGAATAGCATGGAAACAGGTGAAGATTTCTGGGTGCGATACAACAGCGGATCAGGCTGGCAAACTGTAGCGACCTATGCAAGTGGATCAAGCTTCAATAATGGGTCCTTCTATGTCGCAACAGTCACACTTGATGACGCAAACTACAATCTCACAAGCAATGCGCAATTCAGATTCCAGTGTGATGCAAGCACCAATAGTGATCAGATTTACATAGACGCAGTGACCTTGACTGGCAATGGTGCTAGCGGATCCAATATCGGCAATGGACAAGATGAACCAAGTCTCGTCAGTGTACTTCCTCCGAGCCTGAGTTTGGAGCAAAATACGGAGGATGAGCTACGTGTGATCCCCAATCCTGCTTCAGAAATGATCACGATCACTGCGGATGAAAACATCGAGCAACTCAGCATCTATTCATTGGAAGGTAAGATGGTCTATGATCGCAAGGTCGAGGGCACTACCGTGCAAATAGATATCTCAGCTCTTCAGGTAGGTAGCTTCTATATCGCTGCACAGACAGAAGAAGAAGTCATCACCAAGACCTTGATCAAGCAATAGTCGAGTAGCCAGAAAAAACGATAATTTTTCTGCATCAAGTTTGGCCCTCGGGATGTATTTCTCGAGGGCTTTTTTTGACTTTAGGCTTTCGCCAAAATGGATTTCAAGAAGGACTACAGCTCTTGCAAATAAATACGTCGTCCGCTTTGCGTCAACAATAGGAAATTTGCCTCAACAGTCGTCATATCTAGATCCCAAGTATGCTGACCAGAGCTGAGCTTCCCTTGGTGCATGATCTGAATCGTCTGATAATTTTCGTCAAGCAACCTGAGCTCATATGATCTCGACAGGTCTATTTGGACTTGTACTTGTCGCAGACCTTCTGATCCGATGATATCAAAAGATGATCTATTGACTTCCGTCAAATGATCGTGATCAATTCCGGAATTTCTGACACCTTCTTCCCCACAGTCTGCGATGTATGCTACCAATGTCGAATTGGCCTCAGCCTTGAATCCTGGCGAGAATCGGACTCTTGTGCCCGCTTTATAAGTGATATGATTTTCTGAGCTACCGATGAATGTCTGTGTGGTACCAATATTGGTCCCAGCCTCATAAAAAAGTGTGCCCCCTTCATTGCCCACGAGAGTGATGTTATCGTCACAATCATCATCTGGCAATGGGCTTTTCCACACACCACGTCCGAATGTACTTGCATAAATATATCCTAAGCTCTCATCAATCCTGAGGTCAGTGACGACCGTATTGGGAAGTTGATTGTTGAAGGGTACAAAATCAGACTCGCCTGGAGAATTATAAAAGACACCCAGACTCGTTCCGACGAATACTTGATTCGTGGAACTGATGGCAATGCAAAATACCGGCACGTTGGGCAAGTTATGACTTGCATTGAGCCAAGTCGAGCCGCTATTAAATGAATACATGACCTTTTGCCCATCAACGTATCCAGCATTGGTCACCCACACGCGATTCGAATTGAGTGGATGTACTTCTATATCTGTGAGTCGAATGATGGTATCGAAAAAGGTCGGTTGATTGAGACCGATCTCTGTCCAGGTACTTCCAAAATCATCAGAGCGATACGCAGTGCCCTCTGGATGATCTCTCCAGGTAGTATATCCAGTACTATATAATCTGTCATTATTACTAGGACATGTTGTGAGTGCCCAACTTGCAGATGCATTAAAAATAGTAGTCCATGTCACACCAGCATCTGTGGACTTCCAGATTCTACCACCATTCCCTGCGACTACGTCATCAAAGCTCGTATTGTGTACCTCAATTGGTGTAAACCATACGTGATCATTTGGTGTCAGACGGGTCCGTGTGTCTCCATCATCTTCAAAGCGGTACAGGTTATCATTGATACTGACATAACCTTTGGAGCCGTCTGAGCGAAAAATACTGGTCGCAAACCCATCTCCACTGCTGATATGACCAAATGTTGCCGATCCAGAACTCACACTATACTGAACACCATTGTCTTGATTGCCCAATAAAAATCGTTCTGAACCGTCGATATCTTTATCCATGTGGTAACTCTGGGTAGATCTTATGTCAGCTTGCAGCGTGGTCCAAGTAGCACCTTCATCCTCAGATACACTAAGACCACCATCATGCGCTGCATACAACTTATCATCTAAAGGATTAAACTCAAGATCGTGTACATCGTCATGGAGGTAATCCGCATCGCTCTCTACATCACCCGAGCGAATTTGCCATGCGACGCCCGCGTTTGTTGATCTCCAAGCATTGTAGCCACCAGAAATCAGATGCGTATGATCCTCATGACTGGCTGCCAAGCAAAGATCATAGCTCGACTGATCTCTTGCGTCCATTCCGTTATCTGAATTGCCCAAAATATTCGGTGCATTGGATCGTCGAGAAAAGCTCACCCCACTATTGATCGACTGATAAATTCCACCATAAAATCCAGTATCCGTCACAGGACCACTGATCAGATAGAGCTTGGTCAAGTCGTCCCTTGATGATGCTAGTGCTTTTCGACCAGTGGGTGGATCGATATTCATTGCACTCGTAGACCATGTCTCCGCTTGCGTGTCAGAATAATAACAATTGTTTTGATCTACCCAGTACAAGCGATTGCCAAAGGGTCGATACATGACGTCTTGCACATTACCGACAAACTTATTAGTCCAGGTTTCACCGTAATCGGTAGACTTATAGAGTCCAGCGCTTGTCGCTACCATGAGTAGATTGGCATTGTTGGAATTCTGTACGATCTGATAAGGGAAATATGGTAGTCCACTGAGCACACCAGTCTGATACCAAGTATTGCCTCCATCAATCGTCTTGTAGACACCATCTGAGGCCGACACCGCATCAAATCGATTGACCAGTGAAGATTGACTATTGGCATCTCCATCTCCAGTGAGTACCCAAATCATATCAGGGTCCTCATGTGAAACCACGATGCCAGATACGCCAATGGCAGGAGAATGATCAAAAATATTGACCCAGCTAGCACCTCCATCATCAGATTTCCACACGCCTCCAAATGCTGTCCCGACATAGAGAATATCAGCATCTGTAGGGTGAAAAGCAATGCGATTGATGCGACCAATCCCTGGCCAATAGCAAGGGGCAGAAAGGCAATCAGTATTGTCCGGACCGATGGAGGACCAGCTGGACTCTGTACCTCTGAGATCTTCTTGCCTCGCGATCTTGGCCGACTCTTTTTCATGAATCTCGTAGACATCAGCAATTTCTCCTTTCCCATTGAGAAAATGTGAATTGTACCATTCCCATCGCCTCAGTCGCTTTTCTTTGACATAGCCTTGCCCACCCTTTTCTCGGATATTCTCTGGTAGTGCTTCATACTCCGTATTAATCACATCCATCACTTCATAAAACGTCTCTGCCGTTCGTAGTTGCTCTTTAAATCGCATAACATCCTGAGCTAGAAGAGCCGGCAAGAGAAATACAAGAGAGCCTATGCAGCATATCGTCCTAGCTAATAAAGAATTGGTCATCAGAGCCTAGTTTTTTGCTTTGAGTACACTTTTGAGCTCTTCGTTTTCTTCACTGAGCTCTATGACATAAAGGGTGAGTTCTTCGATTTTCTGCAGCAATATTCTTTGCATTTCACCCACTGGGACACCACTCTCCTCGATCTCAGATGCTGCCGGCACATCTGGCAAGTGACCATGTTCGTCAATATACTCTCTCACCTCTGACAAGGGTCGAAGATCATAGTCCGACTCAAAGACATAATCAGGCCAATCGGCCTCCAACATCACCTGTAGCTCTTCGCACATAATTTTCCCATCTACGCTAAGCTTATAGCCGGTAGCAAAGCTCTGACCTAAAGCGATCTCCCCTGTTCTCTTTACCCTCATGGCAGGATCCAATTCGCCACCATTGTCTGCACCGATGATATGAAATTGATTGAGACCACCATCGTAGTGCAAGATCATGCCGACAGCTCCACCAGGACCTTCTGCTAGCATGATCCGTGAGTCCTGATTGGATGAAGCGGGACTCATCACCAGGAGCGCTGTATCTCTCACTGGCTCATGAATCTGCATGGTACCAAGAGGATCTGTCTTGTGTAGTCCGAGCGCACCTCGCAGAGGATTGTAGATGAGATTGGGATCCTCATTGGTATACCATCCCATCCATGGCTCGTCCCCACCACCGAGACGATAGCGGATCGAGAAATAACTACTGTTTTGATTTTCCAATCTGATCTGCCCTACATCACCGAGATCAAGCTCTGTGAGCCTAAGGAGTGGGCGATCTGCCTCAGAGCGATACTTCACATGTAAACGAGCCAGTGGATCTGCCACGCCGATCCCGACATACCCACCAGCTACACTGTAATATAGATTGTCGGCATCATTGACCCAAAGACTCGGGCTCCCTAGAGCAAATGGCTTCCAAGCGCCTGCCACGCGCCCTTGAAATTCAGTCCCTTCAAACTGTATCGTGCCATCGAGAACGGGGGAAGAAGTCGTATCCTGAATCACAATGGCACCCTCGACTACGAGAGGCTCTTGAGCTGAAAGAAAAGGGGCTGTGCAGAAGCAGAATAAAGTGATCAGAGTGTATTTCCTCATGGATGTATCTGTTGATTGTCATCAAAAATGAAAGTCCAAAGAACGATCTGATCCTCTTTCAAGAAACTACCCATATGGGTAAGAAATCACAAGCCATCCGAAGATGACTGGCCAGAGAAGGTGAATGCAACAACCAAAAAACTGGCGAAGTCCGCCAAAAATCGAAACCACGGTATTTGGGCGAAAGCCTAAGCTCAGATTTGCATCAAAGAATAGATCAGATGAAACTAAAAACAATACTCACTTTACTACTTAGCCTTAGCCTGGGCTGCATCACATTTCCCTTGTTGGCATTTGACAATATCGAAATCTGTGACAATGGCATAGATGACGATGGCGATGGATTGATAGATTGTCAAGATCAAGACTGCGCTAACTATCAAGACTGCCCGCAACAATTTGAATGTCCTGTAGAAGCCTACCTATTCCAATACAATGATGTGTACAAAGTCAACTTAGCCTCTGGAACTACAGAGCTTGCAGCAGTAGACATCGTCGAGGGAAATATCAATGCATGTGGCTATAACAACACTGATGGAATGATCTGGGGGTCTTTGACCACTCCTGATAAAGCCATTGCCAAAGTCGGTAATAACTATGCGACCACAGTTTATATCATTGAAGAATTGCCCAGTGCAAATTCCTACATCGGAGATGTTGACTCTTCGGGAATTTATTATCTCAAACCCAGCGGAAGTACAGTGTACTGTGTGGACGTCAATCCAGAATCTGAGAACTATGGAAAATTCAGAAACTCATTTGAGCTGAGCTCCAATCCGAATATAGCAGATTGGGCCTTTAACCCAGTAGACGCCATGCTATACACAGTAACAAGACCAGGCATGCTCATCAGAATTGATGTCAGCACAGGTGATGTCACAGACATTGGTCTTGTTCCAGTTCTCAATGGCGAACAATACACATTTGGAGCCGTCTATTTTGATCCAGATGGAAACTTGTACATTTCTTCAAATCAGACTGGCACTATCTACAAAATCACAGCTGTCCAAGATCTCAATGTAGGTGACGCAATCTCGTCTAGCACATTCGCTTTTGGACCTACAGCAGGAAGCAATGATGGAGCGAGATGTCCGCTAGCAGAAGTGCCACAGGAAATATGTGGCAATGGAATAGACGACGATGGAGATGGACTGACCGACTGTGAAGATCCTGCCTGTACAGAATATATCGATTGCTACGAGTCAGATTGCAACGACGGTATTGATAATGATGGTGATGGGCTCATAGACTGTGATGATCCTGATTGCTCAAACTACGAAAACTGTGATGACGGTTCATCAAGTGGTGGTGAAGGTGGTCTAGAAAGTAATAGTAGGCTATCACACAAAATAGCAGCTAGAAACTACAAGCGAGTCAAAGAACACATTGACTTTGATGATCCTAGTGAGCTTCTTAGCATGGACGATTACATCAGATACAGGACTCCTGATCACATAGAGCACTATGTCACCGAGGGGCTCCTGCCTGCTAGCGAGGTATACATCACCTCTCCGACAGACTTATTGACAATTACCAATGCGACACAGATTATCGCCGCCGACTATTACTGGGGTGAGACCAGAAAGGCAGCGGTCCTTGCTACAAAATCAGAGAATGGTCCATATGAACATACGAAGTACATCTGCGATAGATTTCAAGGACATCAAATCACAGACATCTTTAAGTCAAGAATAGCCGGATTAATTATCGCAGCTTTTAAACGCAACGACGGAAAACATGAGTACAACATCAACCTCTCGGCTTGGCTCAACGAGGAAGATCAATGGACGCTAGAAAACCACTGGACCCTAGATCAGTATACCCAAGAAAAAGAGTACTTCAATTTCCAAATCTGGGCATCAACAATTGAGGACCTGGAGATCATGGCTGCCAATGTACTGAAAGCACTGAATACTGAGGCACAAATCATAAAATTTGACGTCGGCAGAATCCCTGAGGTGTACATCTCGTCAGTCTACTACCAAAATGAAGAAATCCTAGCATTCGTCAATGGTGTAGATGGCAACTCAAAAATTGATCTCGATTTGGTGTATCATGAGACGGAAACTTCCAACGAAATTGTAGAAACGACTCAAGTATCCGTGAGCGAAAACGTCTTCCAAGTCAAGCTTGGTAGTGTTGCAGATGTCGGGATGACCATTCGTACTGGTGACCAGCAAAACGATGTCATTTTTGTCGCCGATGGCCAATGGGGAATTCAAGAAAATGAGAGCACTACCATCAGAGATTATGAAATATCGCAAGGCTCTAGAGGTAATTATAATGAGTACTGGGTCGGTCGAGATCTTCATGCGACAGGACAATACGACGAGAAATTCACAGCTTTCAGATCACTGAATCCTGCATTCCTGCCTGTAGATCTCGACGAGTACAGCAATCTAAACTTCAGCACAGAAGCAGAAGGTCTACTTGAAATCGTCCTTGTCAAAGCGGATATTGCAGAATGGCAAGATCAGCCTAGGTACACAGTACGTCTTGACGGCAGCAAACAAACGCATATGATCTTCCAAAAAGATTTCAATCTAGCAGCAGAAGGAGAGATGGACTTCAGCGATATACGCATGATCACCTTTGAGCTCTGGAATGAAACTGGAAAGCGCAGAGACTTTGATCTAAAACTCACGGATGTCAGATTTGGCAAGCAAGAGAGAGTAGAAGAAGATCTAGACATCGCAGTAAGCCCCAATCCTGTAACCGACTATGCCAACGTCCGGTTTCAATCTTCTCAGCAAGGAATCTCTCATCAGATCACATTGCACGATGCTCAGGGCAAGGTGATCCAGTCTCATTCTCTCATCGCCCAATACGGAGAAAATGACATACAACTCATTCTCAGTAATCTCCCAAGAGGCTTTTATTTGATCAAGCTCTGGGAAGAGGACCAATTGAGGTCTAGCCAAAAAGTCATCAAATAGCCTGGTTTGATGAATCAAAAAGGGTATGCCGCATTGCGACATACCCTTTTCCTGTCATTGGGAAAAATTAAAACCTCAAATCCAAGCTCAACATAAAATGCCGATCTGCCTGGGGGTAAACAAAGTTCTCCGTGATAGTCTCATAAAAAGCATAGCTAAAAGTGTAGCCATTATTGGAATACAGCGAATTGAATACATTAAAGACCTGAAAATTTATTCGCCCATTCTTGGGACGGCCGATGGAGAAGTCATAGGCCGCAAAGAAATCGGAGTGTAAATAGGACTCGAGCGCTCTATCAGGATTTGACGTATTGTCCAAAAATTGTTCACCGACATATTTGGCCGTAAGGCCTAGCTCCCAATCACTCAGCGGCCGATAACTCAAGCCCAAAAAAGCCACTGTCTCCGGCGAGTAAGCTATCTCAGTATTCTCATGCTGAATGACAATCTCCTCATTGTTGAAAAAATCAAAAATAATTTCATCAAAGGATGAAATATTCGTCCGATTGAGGCTCAGATTTCCTCTCAGCAATAGCTTACTTGAGATATGATAGGCGGCTTCCAGTTCGAGTCCTAGACGATAGCTCTCATCTACATTGGTCCTGATCGCACCACCTACATCATTGAGTGCACCAGTAAGCACGAGCTGGTCCTTATATCCCATATAGTATGCATTGGCTGACACCTGCAGATCATCTTTGCGCAGGCGATATCCCAGTTCGACATTGTCCAGGCGCTCAGATCGCGGATCGGTACCCGTGGACTCGGTAAAGTCATTTCGATCCGGCTCTCGATTTCCCCTACCATAGTAGGCATAGAGAGCAGACTGTTCATTGAGGACATAATTGAGTCCGAGCTTGGGATTGAAAAATGAAAAATCATGTGAAAAATCCAAAGCTCTCAGATCATCATTGACACCCTCTCCGGCATAATTCACTTGACGATATTGAAGATCTACATTCATCTTGAGCTTATCTGTCAATTTGCGCTCATACTTCCCGTAGATATTAAAGTCATCCTTGGTCGCATCACTGAAGTAATACGGAAAGTCCTTCGGCGCTGCTGCACCAAATTCTGACCAGATCACTTCTCCAAAGTGATCTCCGAGATAGCGATGGAAGGCAGCACCAAATTCGAAGCCATCTGTATTTCCAGATTTATTCAAGCGGAGGACAGCTCCATAGTAATCATTGTCCAACCATCGACGTCGGATAAAATCACCCGTATCAAATGTCTCGCCACCTACAGTAATTGGATCGATGCCATAGTCCGAAAAATCATCATCCAACCGCTCTTGCTCAAAAAAACCTGCTCCCTGCGTGTAGTGCAGACTCAATTTTAGTTTCAGCTCATCGGTCAGTACGCGATCATAGTGTAATTGATAGTGATCCTGACCATAGTCATCCACTTCATCCTCATAGGTATAAAAATTATAGGTCCTACCTTGACTTCTGAGAGCTTGACAATCTTCTTCACTTAAGAAGTTTCTCGTGCAATAATCATCGATACCTTGATCATCACCATTTGCTAAGGCTTGTGGTGTACCAAACCATGATTGATATGTACGCTCCTTGCCAGCAAAGTGAATGAGACTCAGAGAATTTTTGTCATCTATATAATTCGCTGAGAGATAATATGATCGAAGATCCGCTGTCGCTCTGTCCACGTAGCCATCAGAAGCTATACGCGACAATCTTGCCTGGAAATTCCAGTGTTCATTGATCATACCACTATTGAGCGTCAAGCTATGTCTCCTAGTATCAAAAGAGCCAATCGTATTGCTCAAGAGAACCGTCGGCTCTGCCTCTACCTGCCGAGTGTCAATTCCGACGGTAGCACCAAAGGCGCCGGATCCTAGAGATGATCCCCCTAGTCCTCTTTGCACCAAAATATTGTTGGTGCTCGTAGCCAAGTCAGGCATATTGACCCAAAACACACCCTGAGACTCCGAGTCGTTGAGAGGGATACCGTTGATCGTTACATTGACCCTCGTTGCATCTGAACCTCGGATTCTCATCCCCGTATAGCCGATACCTGTCCCGGCATCACTCGTCACCACTGTCGAACTCGTCTGTCGTAGAAGAAAAGGAACATCCTTTGCCGTATTGAGTTTCTGGAGCTCTTCCTTATTGACATAACTGTGACTGATGGGGTCAAGGTCATCGAGTACCTCAGCACTGATGGTCACAGCATCAAAGACTCTGGTCTGGGTCCTCAATATGATCGTGGCCAAATTGATATCCTTACCTTGAACATTTACTCTCTGACTGTGATCCTCATGACCGACATAACTGATCTGCACATCATAAAGACCATCTGAGAGAGAGCTAGCGATAAAGGATCCGTCATCTGCACTCACATAGAGCTTCTCCAAGGGAGATATCACAATACTTGCACCTACTAGTGCTTCTCCATCTTCATTGATAATCTTACCAGATATACTAGACTGAGCGAGCAAACCAGTCACTCCTACTAGGCATACAAATTGGGCGATCCACTTCTTCATAGTATGACATATTGATATACATGACGGGATACCCTGTGAGACAGGACAGATCAGATCATATTCCCTTCCCAGCATGACCTGGGCAGGTTCTATGGGTATAATCTCAGCTCCATAAAGCACCCCAAATGATGTTGCAAAGCTAAGTGATATCCCTCTACATTTGTTCAAGGCATATATCTCTGCAGAAATCGACCATTGCCATGAAGACCTCATCCATGATCATTTGCCTCTTACTCTTGCTTAGCGCGAGCCTCTTCATCCTCGTCGGCCCCGTGAGTTGGAAATGCCATATGCTTGGCTTACCTGATTGGTTGTGGCCGATGATCATCATTCATCTGATCTACATCGCATGTCTCAGATTTTGGGCCAGAGACTACGGACAAGAATCATGATCTACTTTATCCTCATAGCTTACATTGCACTGACATTTTGGAGTAGCTTGGCCGGTAGACAAGCACAGACGAGCAGTGCTGAAGGCTATTTCTTAGCTGGCAGATCACTACCGACGCTCTCCTTATTTTTTACAATCCTTGCCACCAACTTTAGTGCTTTCTATTTTCTAGGTTTTGCAGGTGAAGCCTATCGACTTGGATTTGTGCATTATATCATGATGGCTTTGGGCACAGGCTTTGCAGGATTTTCTATCTTGCTTCTGGCCGTTCCGGCATGGAAATATTCTAAGCAGCATAGTAGTATCACACCCTCAGAATTGATCTACGCGAGATCACACTCCAAAATTCTTGCTTTGCTCTTTGCGGTAGTCATGATCATATTTACGCTGCCCTATCTCGCGCTTCAGATCATAGGTGGTGGATATATTCTTGAAGAGATCACAGGTGGCAATATATCGTATGGACTCGCGATTATTTTACTGAGTGTATTTACTGTCATATACGTAATCATCGGCGGTCTACAGAGCATTGCCAAGACGGATGTAAAGCAAGGTATTTTGATGATCACATTCATGCTGGCAGCACTGATTTATATTGCATCTCAACTTGATGGATTTACAAGTATTAATGAAAAGGTCTATATACAAAAGCCCGATTTATTCTCTTCCACAAGCATTGATGGCGCGTATGATATAAAAAAGTGGTTCAGCTTTTTGATTTTCTGGTTCTTTTGCGTCCCAATGTTTCCACAGATATTTATGCGATTCTTTGCTGCAAAGGACATCCCCACATTGAAAACCTCGGCTATTTTATATGCTCTTATTCCGATTGGGATTTCGATATTGCCTGTACTGATTGGAATCTGGGGCCATGTAGATTTCCCTGATTTACAAGGCAAGGAAGCAGATAAAATACTGCCTTTAATGCTCGCCAAACATACACCTCCTTGGTTCCAAGGACTCATCATGACCGGAGCGATCGCTGCCTTCATGTCGACATTGGACTCTCAGCTCTTGGCGCTCAGCAGTATTTTCACCCGAGATATTCTTCGCATACATAAGCGATCAAGAAGCACACATCTTCAGGAGGTGAAGGCTGGACGGGTGATCGTGTTTTTCATCGCCCTCATCGGACTTGGCATCTCCTTTCACCCTTTTGCAAGCATCTTCGACATGGGCAAGATGGCATTTTCTGGACTAGCCGTACTCTTTCCCGCAGCCGCGATCTGTCTGCTCGGGCGCATGCATCGTCCCTTTTGGGCTGTAGTGGGCATCATCATAGGGCTGCTCTTGGTCTTTGCTTTTTACTATGGCTGGCTTTCGCCAAAATGGACTTTGGGATTTTCATCATTTATCATGGCCATTGCCGCCAGTTCAGTCATCTCATCATTGTCCATGATCTCATCGAATGCTCCAAATTGATTGTGATAATACGTTAAGATTTCAAAGCATATTTGGTCATGGCGAAGCTAGACATTAACTTGATTGAAATTCACACCACTGATGAAAGTCCGACGCCGTATGAAAAAGCTCCTCTGTACTAGCTTCTTTTTTACAATTTCTATTCTCCTACAAAGCCTCGTAGCTCAAAATATGCAGATCATCAAGACTGCAGCCGATAGCCTCCGAGATGAAGGCAATCTTATCGAGGCAATTGAAGAGCACAAAAACATCTTAGCTACTGATCCAGACAATAGGAGCAATATGTACAATCTAGCCTGCGCCTATGCCCTGCTTCAAAAGAAAGACTCCGCATTCCATTATCTCCACATCGCCACTGCGAATGATAGCACTGTACAGGCACTGAATGATCCAGACTTTTACTTCCTTATAGACGACGAGCGATGGACAGATCTGGAAAACTCAATCGTCAAGCGAGTGGAAGCGAAATGGGGGAAGTATGAGATGCCTGAATTATCCAAGGAGCTCTGGCGCATGAAGATCAAAGATCAAGCATTCTACTATCATCTCAATGTGCAGGAACAGTGCGACGGTGTACAATCTCCTATCCAAAGAGCCCTCTGGGAACTCAAAGCACAGATCAATGAGAAGAATGAGGCACGCGTTGCAGAGATCATCGACGAACACGGTTGGCCCAAAGCCTCCGTCGTCAAGGGAAGTGCTGCTAGTACGGTCTTTCTGATCATACAGCATGCCGATATAGAGATGCAAAAGAAATACTTGCCTGTCATGCGAGAAGCCGCTGACGCAGGTGAAGCAAGCTGGAGTAGCCTAGCATTGCTCATTGATCGGGTCAATCTGCGAGAAGGCGGTAAACAAATCTATGGTTCTCAGATCTCGAGAGACGCTGACGGCTCTTTTCATGTGAGAGATCTTGACGAACCAGAATATGTCAATCAGCGCAGAGAAGAAGTGGGCCTAGGGCCAATAGAAGACTACGTTTCACGTTGGGGTATAGCATGGGATATTCCGCAAAAGACCAAATAATCGCATTTACATCAAAAAATCCTCTATCATGAAATCAATCCAAATCCTCCTTGCTAGCGCCAGTCTTTTACTCTTAAGTGGTCATTGCCTAGCACAGACTACTAGTAGTGAGTTTCAAGTACGGATCGTAGAAAAAGGCAATGATCTGATCATGACTTGTCACCAAGGCTGTGCCTGGAAGACCTTGACACTGTCTGGCAGTTATGGGCAAGCAGTGACCTATACGGACACTTACCTCTATCTTGACAAAAACATAAGTCAGGACGAGGAGGCCAAGTTTGAGTTCACCTTGACGCGGTCATCAGACAATCTCAAGCTCGAAGCAGTCTCTGGTGTCTTATGGAAAGAACTCAATTTCTCCATTGGTCGTGGAGAAAAATGGGAACTGGACCAGAGCGGCGTTCATAATATCCGTGAGACGAAATAGATCAGATACGCACCGATCCAATATAAAACCTGATGCTACTTATCAAGTCAATCTTATCCAGACTGCTTGTCCTTGTACTTCTATTCGCTGTGTCTTACGGTATTACTGCACAGGAAATCGTCGCTCCCATCCTCTTGAATAAAGCAGTCCTCTCAGGAATAGGATTGCAAAAGATAGATCTGAAAAACGAGCCCGAAAAAGACTTTTACCAGAAGAATCTTTACCGAGGCCCAGAACTATCAGTCTACGTCGTCTCCACAGCAAACTGGACCAATGAGATGAAGGACTTTCCCTTCGATGAGTACGTCTACATGTTGCATGGTGAAGCCGTCATTCAGCCTGAGCACGGGCCTGCAGAAATCTTCCAAAGTCATGAGCACTTCTTTGCGCCAAAAGGCTACAATGGTACTTGGCAGATCCGTGGTGGTAATCACTTACACTACGAGCTCTCTGTGATCGCTACGCAAAGAGCAGAGGCCTCGGATCAGACCTATGATCATCAACACAAGCGTCTCAATCTTGGCAGCACTTCGGGCACCCAGATTACTCCGGATCAAGAAGGATACTATCAAGAAGTCCTAGCGACAGGTCCTGAGCTCACCGTAAGCATCATCGCAGAAAGACCTCAAACCAGACAAGTCGCACCGATTGATCAAGAGCAGCTTATTCACATCCTATCTGGAATGATCACCATAAAGCTCGCTGATGAAAGCGAGCACGATTTTTATACCGGGGACTTCGTGATGCTTCCAGATGGCATGAACGCTCAGTGGACTAGTAAAGGTCACGGACTATTGAAGTATCTTAGGATCTCCAAGACCTAATACAAGTACTATGCAACTCAAAGAAGTCATGTCCCAGCTAGAAGCCATGGGCAACCCAGGAACAGTGAATATTTATCGCAAACATGGGGCAGACTGTCCCATGTACGGAGTCAAGGTCGCCGATCTTAAGAAAATCGTCAAAAAGGTCAAAAAAGACCATGAGCTCTCTTTACAACTCTTCAACACGGGTAACTCTGATGCCATGTATCTCGCAGCGCTAATATCAGACGACGACAAGATCACCAAAGCGGATCTGCAGTCTTGGGCGGAGAAAGCGCCATGGTATATGATCTCGGAATATAGTGTCGCCTGGGCGGCTGCAGATAGTCCTCATGGGCTCGAGCTTGCGCTCAAATGGATCGATAGTGACAAACCCAATGTCACAAGCAGTGGATGGGCTACGCTGAGCAGTCTAGCCGGCTTGCTCCCATCAGACCAGATCGATGTAGACCAGTGGTCTGCCCTTGTAGATCGGGCAGCTGCGCAAATACACGAGATCGATGGAAGAGTCCGCTACACCATGAATGGCTTCATCATCGCTGCTGGCTGCGGCATACCGGAGCTCACAGAAAAATGCAAAGCACTCGGAGAGAAAATTGGTAAAGTGAAGGTGGACATGGGAGACACCGCATGCAAAGTCCCAGCGATCTCGGCCTACATCAAGAAGGTAGAAGACAAGGGTAGAATTGGTCATAAAAAGAAGATGGCCAAGTGCTAGGCTATGCCTCTTCTGGAGCTGTGTATCTCACAATGTCAATCCCGATCCCATTAGGGTCTTGTATCGCAAAATGTCTATCACCCCAAGGCTCATCTCTGAGATCCACTTTGATGTCGATACCCATAGTTTTCATCCGATCGTAAAGAGTATCCACATCCTCGACTTCGATCGTCAGATACATCCCTTGTCCTTGAAATGGTGCATGAAAAAACTCAGCCTGAGTCGGATGATTGGGCAGTAGAAAAGATAATTCAGCCTGCCTGTTGGGTGTGTGCAGCAAGAGATAAAATTCGTTTTCAAATGTCACACCAAAGTCCAGATACTTTGTATAAAATGCTTTGGTTTCTTTCAATTTCTCTGTAAGGATTCCTGCATTGAGTTTCATGAAGTGAAGTTTTTATTGTTATTGTTGATACACCAAAGATGCAGGCGACGACAGAGGAAAATATTGTAAAAAACGGACATCTTCAACTCTATCCATGATTTACTCTCGACCAAAGGCCTTGGATGGAGTCACACCATATAGGCTCTTAAAATCCTTGACAAAGTGAGCTTGATCATAGTATCCCAAGTCATAAAATAGCTTATTTCTCTTTAGACTTTGTGACGAGGGCTTGGCCCGCAGGATATTTTGAAAACGGACAACCTTACTAAAAACCTTTGGTGAAGTACCGATATAGTAGTGAAAGACTCGACGCATCTGACGAGGACTCAGACCTGTGGCTATATCTGTCTGAACATTAACCACTCCCTGATGCGTCAAAATGCTCTCGATAGCATCATACAATCGGCTATCATCATCAAAGTCCGAGTGGCGCAGCACTTCCAAAAAGTAGTGATCCAAGTATTCACATACTTGCTCAATAGGAAACGACCTAGATACCTCGGTACGAATATAGTCCGCACAAGAGTTCAAAATACTCGCGAGCGGAAAGAAGTTATCACTTAATGTACTAGCATCAATCCGGAACAACTGAGGAAACATGGTCGGTAAGAATCGGATTCCCACATAATGAAATTCTTGTGACAAGTCAAACTCGGTGAACTGCCGACAAAAACCCATGACAAAACTCTCAGAAGTATCCTGAAGATTGAAGAAAATATCGATACATCCATCAGAGACAACTCTGTAGACAAAATCTTGCTCCAATGGAGTTGTCGTATGAAGATCCCAATAACAATAGATGTAATTTCTTAAGCCTAGTTCAGGCAAGTACTCTCTATAGTACACCTTGGATTCAACCTGACTTACCGTCGGCTGTATTGGTCTATAGAGCTGTCGGATTTTTTCTAACATAAAGTGGCATCTCTCGACTACCAAGACTCATGTACCCACTCGCGGATGTGGCGATCATAGATCTCTCCGAGTTGATCTATTGCCTGACTCGATAATCCATAGTTCTCACTCGCGATGATCGAGTCCAACTGCCCCACCCGAGACACACCCGGAATCACACAAGACACTTCCTCATGGGAAAGAATCCAGCTCAGAGCAAGAGGAATCAAATTATCTAAATCTGGAGCTACCTTCTTGATCTCTGCTACTGCTTGCAGACCGACCTCATAGGGCACACCGGAGAAAGTCTCTCCTTTGTCAAATGCCTCGCCATTGCGATTGAAAGATCGATGATCTTCCTTACCAAATACCGTATCAGCAGAATACAGGCCAGTAAGCAATCCACTAGCCAGAGGTACGCGAGAGATGATGGCTACATCTCTTTTTTTAGCTTCCGCAAAAAACTCCGCCGCTGGTCGCTGACGAAAAATATTAAAAATGATCTGCACACTGGAAACCACTTCATAGTTTAGCGCTTGCAAGGCCTCATCGATCTTCTCGACACTTACGCCCATATGAGCGATCTTCCCTTTTTCGCGTAAGCGTATAAAGCGCTCAAAAATCTCATCCCTGGCATAGACCTCACTCGGAGGACAATGGAGCTGAATCAGGTCTATCTGTTCTAACCCGAGGCGCAGCAGACTCTGATCGACATATCGCTCTAGGACATCTGGCGTGTAGTATTGATTTTCATGGGGAATGATCTGACGGCCACACTTGGTAGCCACATAGATTTTATGATCTGCTGATCTCACTGCTTTACCTACAGCGGTCTCGCTCAGTCCAGCTTCATATACATCCGCCGTATCAATGAAGTTGATGCCTTCCTCAATCGCACACTCTAGAATACTTGCTGCATTGTCGAATGAAAATCCGCTTCCCCATTTTCCACCGACCTGCCACGTACCCAGACCTATCTCAGAGACTTGCCAGTCAGTCTTACCAAATCTTCTATACTTCATAAAGTCAATTTGGGCGAAAGCCCTATCATCAACTACGCGTAGATCTCTCTCCTACCGATCATACGACCACGCTCGGGGTCCCAGACCTTGAGCCGAAAGCATCTGATGATTTCCAATGGAGACAAACTCGTCGTACCAGGATTTTGTAAAGCCTTAATCGACTTAAACACCTCCGGCAAACGGTAAAATGGAATCTTGGAGTTGATATGGTGTATGTGATGATATCCAATATTGCCCGTAAACCAGTGCATCACCTTGCTCATCTTCATGTAGCTAGACGAGTTGAGTGCCGCAAAGGCAAAATCCCAATCTTCTTTTGGTCGAAAGACCGCTGATGGAAAATTGTGCTGTGCATAAAATAAGTAAGCCCCCATAGCGCTACTGATTAACGCAGGCACAAGAAAACCCAACAAGAATGCCAAGGGACCGAAAAAGACCCAAATCAATGCTCCAATGCCAAAGTGGAAAATGATGGCGTACAGTGAATCTATGTGCTTCTTGCCGCCATTGACCAAAGACCTGATAGTCATACCGATCAAAAATGCGAAGATGTAGCCAAAGGCAATCGTGAGAGGGTGCCTGACCATCATATAGATAAAGCGCTCTTTCTTACTGGCTTTGAGGTAGTCTTCTTTGGTCACTATCGGATAGCTGCCGATGGACGAGGTATACAACTTGGAGTTGTGCGCGTGATGATGATCGTGCGATCGTCGCCAGATAGATATCGGCGCAAGGATGAACATCCCGTAGAGCTTGAAGATCCATTCTGCGAGCTTAGAGCGCTGCAGAATGCTCTTGTGAAGGTAATCGTGGTACATGATGAAGATGCGTACCACCAGCAGTCCCGCAATGATCGAAGAAGCAATCCGTAAGGCAAGAGGAACGGCTGACCAGATGGCGAGCACATAGGCGCCTACAGTCAGGATCAGAGATACAATAAGAAGCCTCCAGCTCTTTACCCGATCTTCCTTTGCAAACTTCGAAGTCTCAAGTATCAATTCCTTGGTTCCCATGCCGCAAAGGTACTCATATCGCGGTTCTCTGGTGCTTCCAGCGCCGATGAGTCCAGAGCCAAAGCTCGGGATGAGCGCGAATGTCTACTTCGAGTCGTCTGGTATGCAATTCTGTGAGCTCATCTTCCTCTAGCCGAGAGGGCTCAGAGGCCAATTCCTCCAACTTCACAAGGTATTTACCACGCTCTGAACGTGTGACTGAGACATAGATCAGCGGCAGCTTGAGTCTTCGGCTCAATATGGCTGTACCGCGAAAGACGGGTGTGTCCTGTGATAAAAACTCCATCCAATGAGCACGATCAGGCTGAGGAGTCTGATCAGCTATGAATGCCGTGGCAGTAACAGTATCGCGCCTAGATACCATATCACGCAAAACTGTCTTGACACTGTACAGTCCATTGCCTAGTCGGGTTCGCATATGACGGAGTAGGCGATCGTAGTGGGGATTGCTCAGAGGATGATAGATCACATAGAGTGGGTGAAACCCTAGTTGACTGTAGGCTGCACCAACAAGCTCCCAGTTGCCTTGATGCCCAAGGACCAAAGCAATACTCTGACCTTCCATATGGTACCTTTCAAGCAGCTCAGTATTCTCAAATTGCACCATACGATCAAGCCGTCGTGGACTGATGACCAATGTCTTTAGAGTCTCAAGTACTAGATCACAGAAATATCGATAAAATTTCTTCTCAATTCTTAGCAGATCACTCTGAGTCTGTGCTGGAAAACTCTGTCGAAGATTTTCTCTTACCACAGCCTTGCGATATCCAACCACTCTGTAAATGATCAGGTACAAAAAATCTGAGAATAAATAAAGCAAACCAAGTGGCAGCATCGCCACCAGATAGATGAAGGGAAGGGTGATATAGTAGGATAGCGCCTTCACACTCCTGTATTATTCCATCAAGGAGGCTTCGAGTCGCTGTAAAAACAAGCCCACCTCATAGCCATCCATCAATGCATGATGACAGTGTACGGATACAGAAAAAAACCATTTGCCCTGGCGCTCATATGTCGATCCTATGGTCACCTTTGGCGAACTGTCACCCACCTTGAGATTGCGTGCGTGACTCAAGCCAGTAATGCGCTTCCATGGAAAGGTCGAAAAGTGAATGGAATCTGGACGCTTAGCATTATCATTGAATCGAAGACCTGCCTCTGACAAGACATTCTGCCTTTCACGATTTAAAGCATCGCAAAACACTCCAAAATCATGATTATATTCAATGAAGCTCATGGCAAAACTGTGATCAGGCCGTGAGAGGACGGCGGAGGCATGAATCTCATCAAAGACCACTGGCACTCCATCAATGATACGATAGCGAAAGGCCTCAGTCTCATTGGCAGCCTTCATCACAGCAAATAAGTAGCTCGCAAAAAAAGACCTCGAAGAGTCACGGCACTTCGCTAGCAGAGCTGTACACTCCACTTCTGCCGTGATACCAAAAAATGGCTCGTCACATGCCGAAAAAAAAGCATAGTGCTCCTTTCTTTTCCATTGAGTCAAGTCAATATTCTGATGAGCTGCGAGATCCATGAGCGGTATCGGTGAATTTATGGCAAGATGCCATTATCACGGAGAACAGAAATATAGTCTTGGCTATCGTAGAGCGGATATCTAGATCCGAAGACGATATTTTCACTGCCAAGATCTGCTATGTACTTTTCTAGCTTTTCAAACTGCTCTTCCGACAGGACCTTTGATCTTTCAAAAGTCTTGTCAAGACCCACTGCGGACAGATCCCACTGGATGTCATGTCTCTCAGGGACCTTACCTTGTTCCCTGTACTCAAGATATTGATTGATGATTTTTTCATTTGCCTCATGAAAGCCTCCCGATCCTCCCATGTGCGCGACACGCATGCTGAGATGTCCCACAGTCGTCATGACAGAATCCATCAAAAATCTCATATCATCGATCCCATACCTCGGATGACCTGGATCGAGTTGTACATAGACAGGTATAGATCTGCGTGAGCATTCTTGCAGGATGTCCTTGAGATACTGGCGGTGTAAATATGACGTGAGGTAAACATTGGAAACCTTAAAATCCATCCATAGACCTATGGTAGAATCCAATTCATGACAGCGCTGCAGTTCTTCGACCGCATCATTGAGCAGCGGATCCACAGCGATGTAGGCCCTACAAGCATCACCACAGCTCTGTGCTGCAGATAGGATAAAATCATTCTCTTGTTGCATCCTGAGCAAGCCATCTCCTTCGGGAAAGAAATTGATATTGCGATACATATTGCCCATGCTGATCACATCCATACCTTGGACTCCGCAAAGACTTTTTACTGTCGTCATATCAAAATACTGCTCTAGTGGCCGATCCAGTTGGCCATCACGACTCATCACATACTTGATCAGTCTTGGACTCATGAGCTTTACGTGCCCATCTCTAGAGAGATCCAAGTCATCAGCTGACCCAGAACAAGCCAGCATCATGATCGCGACAAAGAGTAAGAGAAAATTTTTCAATGAATCAAGTTGTATACGTCAACATATCAAACGGCATAGCCTCAGAGCCATGGCCTCAAGCACTGCGAAGTTATGTAGTATCACATTCTTACCCAGTCTTCTTTAGAGGTGGATTTCTACTGACCAAGTTGCCATTCGTAGGTCAATTGCAAGTAGCTTTCAACCCAATTCGTGCAATAGGCTTCGAAGGATAGTGGATTTATGCGATAGAATCGGGTGCTTGGCCGACGAGGCATAGCGAGCTATGGCGAGGAGAGTAAGTGCCTGATTATGAAGCAGAAATAGGCTAAACTCGAAGACTTGACACCGTTAAGTTTTCTAGGAGATTTCTCATTTGGAAAATAGCTTCTTAACCGGAACAAAATGTTACAAACAAAAATGTCATCTTAATATGTACAAGACATTCAATATCTACGACTTATATCTATGGTAGAATGCTCAAATAAGTCCTAATGCACGAATTGGGTTCAAATCATCACCACATCGGGATCTCGCCGATACGTGTTGCCACAAATGCGAATAGAAGCCAAAATATTACTAAAAACAAAGCCCATGCTTTCGTCCGTCCGCGACGTATGGCCATCAATAAGCCAAACAAAAACCAGAATCCAAGCCAGGATCTCATCTCAAAGATCTTTTGAAGGCTATCATGAGACATATTCCACTTGGCAAAAAGCCACCTTGACAACACGATGAACACCAGTGCGGTAACACTTGACCAAATAATAAAAATCATAATTCGATTATCCGTCGATTCTGTCGACCCCCAATCCATCGGATCCTCCCGCGGCTCACCATATGCATTCGTGTCATCAGACCTCTGTAAGAGTAGTACCAAGAGGATCAAACCTCCGATCAATGGCACCAATGCCAACCACAGCAGATGACCAGATCGGCCAGTATCATGGAGTCTACGCACTGCAGCTGCAAGGGCAGGTACAAACATGACCACCACATAGCCAGCATAAATCCAACCCATGCTTGAACGTCCGATCTGCAGGCCCAATATTCGATCAAGCTCTTGCAATTGAAAAGCAATAAAGAGATTGACCCCAATAAAAAACCAATAGGCAATACGACTTGATCTACCATCAAAATCAAAGGCTCTTTGGAATGCTTCCAAGTAGTACCTCATATCAGCGTAATTGTCTATTTCTTTCGCTCACGTAAAATACTCTCCATCTTCTTTCCTCGAGCAAGCTCATCAATCAGCTTGTCCAGATAGCGTGTCTTTTGAGTGAGGGGATTTTCTATATCTTCCACCCTATGTCCGCAGATCAGCCCTTTAATGAGGTCAACATTAGGATGTATTTCCGCCTCAGCAAAAAATTCTGCGAAAGTCAGTTTGCGATCTATCGTCTCTTGAATTTTTTGATCGTCAAATCCAGTAAGCCAAGTGATCACAGTATGAAGCTCCTCTACGGTTTTATTTTTCTTTACTACTTTATTGACATAGTGCGGATAGACAGAAGCAAAGGTCATTTCTGCAATACGCTCGTCATACGTCTTCTTCATAAATAAATGAAATTTTTTAGTCTAGACTTTCACAGCCACTACAGATTGTGACTTACGACTTTGTTCGGCAGCAAATCCCATGATGTGACTTTCTATGCTGGCGCGGATGGTTGAGCTCAAGAGAGAATCATCTCGCTTCGTGATAGCTTCAAGCCAATCGCGCACCAGTCTCCAGTCACCGCCTCCATGACCATCAGTCTCATTATTCCAGACGGTTTTCTCACCAGTCAGAAAGTCCGTATGCGTATAGCTATACATATCACCGACCACATCTCCTAGACTTCCCATGATCCGCGTCCGCCTGCCATGGTAAGATGTAAATGCCTCCATATTAAAGGTAGCGGTGATGTCATCCTCGAAGAGCATATTGCAGGTATAGTGATCAGGCTGATCATTTTGCAGGCGATAGACGCATCTTCCGTAATTGGTCGTGCGAAGATATTCCAAGATCGCCTCGCCTTGCTTCTCTTTCTCTTCTGGCAAATCAAAAACATACGTTCGTTGCCGGTCACGATAGTATATCTTCATCGCAGAGTAAGGACAATTTGGCTCATGTGTACATCCACCCATACATCTTGCAGTACTGCCTTCTGGCGCATTCCCCTTATGGAACCAACTCACAGAACCAAAGGCTTGCATTTTGACACATGATTTTCCCAGCACCCATTTCATGATATCCAGATCATGACAAGATTTTGCCAGTATGATCGGATTGCTCGTCTTAGAATTATGCCAATTTCCTCGAACAAAACTGTGCGCCATATGCACATGTTCTATCGGTTCAAAATGCTGCATACTGACCACCTTGCCTAGGACACCAGATGCAACGATTTTTTGTAAATCTTGAAAATAAGGAGCATATCTTAAGACATGGCACACGGCCACAATGGAGCCTTTTTCTTCTGACAATCGCAGTATGTCCCTACATTCCTTTTCAGAGGGAGAGATGGGTTTTTCGAGCAATATATCATAGCCCTTTTCGAGAGCGGCCATACACGGCCCATAGTGCAGATCATCAGGCGTTGTGATAATGATAGCGTCCGCCATCTTCGGCTGATCAAATACATGCTCCCATGTCGTGTACAAGCGTTCGCTCGAGATGTCGTGCGCCTTCCGATAACGCTCGCGTCGAATATCTATCGGCTCAGCCACACCCACGATATTGAGCTGTTCAGGATATGACAGTGCATAATTTCCGTAAACATTGCCACGGTTTCCCGCTCCGAGTGTGATCGCCGTGATCGGCCGATCTCCATTCCATGGGGCCAGCATTCGCTTCTCTGAGCTTTGCGGCGTTTCGCATTCCATAGCAGTCTGGCCTAGAGCGATCGTCCCAATGCCTATTCCCAACTTCTGTAGTGCTTCTCTCCGACTGATCATATTGACTAGTTTGCTACAAGGTACACATAATCTATGGAAATTCTAGATGAGTAGTGATCCTGGGCGTCTCGGCTTTTGGGCCGACCGGGCTCTGCGTGACTTGGTCCTTCGTGCCTCGGACTCGGCTCCGCCGATCACTCCGATCCCTGACGCAAAATATCCCTATTTTCATAGAGGTAGATATCGGATAGATATCATCAGTTTTGAATCTACTGTAGTGAGAGCAAGATTACTTCATATACTCATCTCGTGTCTGTTTGTCTATCCTGTAATAGCACAGTCAAAGTACATACCTGAGATTTCATCAATCCTCAAGAACATAGAAGACGCTCAGAGCATAGAAGAAAAAGTCAGTCATTACTTCCTTGCCAGCAACTACTACCGTCACAAAACTCATGCACTCGACAGCCAGCTCCACTATCTGCAGCTTGCGATGACACTCAGTGAGACTCACAACTATATCGTAGGAATCGGAGAAAGCCTTCAATACCAGAGTCAATACTATTGTAATGTAGGACAATATCATGAAGGCGTCTCAGCTGTCAGGCGTGCGATTCAAATCGCAAAATCATCAAAACGTCAACATAGACTGTCGGAATATTATACGCGCCTGACCATGTGCTATGCCCTTCAAGGCTTGCAAGACTCGAGTCATTATTGGGCAATCAGAACCTTAGAAAGTCTGGATGAGCAACAATATGGCCGTCGAATGTATGCCCATATCAATGCAAGTGAAGCACTCAATAAAATGTCTATGTATCCTCAAGCAGAAGATCATTTACTTTCTGCCTACAAGGAGTCCCAAAATACTAAAAAGAAAGAACAATTCATCTGTCTATCCTATCTCCTCAACCACTACTCAAGCTATCAAATCAGCAAGCAAAAGTGGGCAAAGCACTTCGCCCTGTACTCCCAATTATACGAGGAGATTTTTCAATCTCATCAGTCCTATCACCATTCCTTACTTCCTGAATCCATGGACTACTCTTTACGCGTAGATTTCTTGAAAGAGTCCATTTCCCATTTCAAAAAAAACCAGGCTCAGGAGAACATCTACCTAGTGTATCAACAACTGATCAATCTCCAATATGAACATCAGCGATATCTAGATGGCTTGGCAACTATCAAAGATGCCAAAACATGGACAACAGGGTCAGAAACTGATCAGATTCGATATCAAGTCGACTTTATGTTCTTAGAAGCAAATATTCTTGAACAAATTGGCGAGCACTCCAAGGCACTTACCATCACAAAGTCCGCTCACAAGCTTCAGGACTCGCTGCGCGCATTGGTCAACGAACAGACCATGGCTGATCTCCAAGAAAAATACGAGACAGCACAAAAGGAAAAAACCATTGAAATGCAAGCCAATAAACTAAATACACGAAAACTACAGAGTTGGATTCTGGGAATAGGACTATTGTCAACACTGCTCATTGGAATATTCATTTGGCGGCAGCAAAAACAAAAAAATCAACTGCTCACTTCTACCAATGAGCTCAATCAACAAAAAATAGTGCGGATGGAAAAGGAAAATAAAATACTGGCGCTATCATCGATGATTGAAGGACAAGAATCAGAGAGGAATAGAATTGCCAAAGACCTCCATGATGGCTTAGGTTCGCTCTTGACTTCCGTAAAAGCGCACTTCGGGCGTATCGAAGAAGAGATCAAGAAAATTGAGAACTTAAATATCTATAGGTCTGCTCAGAATATGATGGATGACGCCTGCGAGGAAGTCCGCAGGATATCTCACAATCTCATGCCCCCCATATTGAGATCTAGTGGCATTTCTGCTGCCCTTAGAAATCTAGTTCATCAGTATGATAATTCGACGGTTGAATTTCATATCCAGATTGCTGACAGTGAAGCAAGATTCTCTGAGACCATAGAGATATTCGTCTATCGCATCGCTCAAGAGTTGCTCTCCAATGCTATGAATCATGCAGCCCCTAGTAAGGTCGAACTCTCCTACTATGTCCTAGACGAAGTGATACAACTTATCGTAGAAGATAATGGAAGTGGCTTTGTGCCTCAGCAGATATATGAAGGGCTCGGCTTACACTCAGTCCGATCTCGCGTCGACTATCTCAGTGGTCATATGGATATCGAGTCCTACCCTGGTCGAGGCACCACAGTGAGTATCGAGATACCCAAAACCACAGACCACCAAAATCGGCACGACAAATGAGTGAGCTAGATGTAAAGCAAGAGAGGTGCCAATTCCTTGACACCTCTCTGAAATAAACCAACTCAAAATATTCTCTACCTACAGCCTCTCACAGCATCTCGCCACTCGGAACGTGAGTTAATAATCAATTCAGATCCATCTTCCGTATATGTCACTGTAATCGGATAGACCAGCTGAGGCCTCTCTTCTGCATCTGGATTATTTGCTTTCCAAACGGCGATTTTCGCAATCAAATCCTCTCGATCTGCGGCACTGATTGTGACACCACTTGGAAATAAAATCTCTACAGGATAATTGATGGTAAAACATGGTGTACCATGACCTTCCCCTATCAATCCACCGCAGTACTCCTTCAACTCTTCTTTGTCCTCCTCAGAAGCTACTGTGATGATCGTTCCATCTTGCAACTCGACGTCATAAGGAAATGACAGATTAGGTCTTTCTTCCGCATCTGGATTGTCAAGCTTCCAGGTCTTGATAGCATCTTTGAGCTCCTCACGATCCGCTACTTCCGTTGAGCTACCATCTGGAAAGTCTATGCTCAGTGGGAAGACAAGATTGAAACATCTATTGAGACCCAGTCTTTGACCATGGCGCCCAAAGATCCCATTGAAAGGTCGTCGTGGCTCAAAGTCACAATCCTGCAAGACTAGTTTCAGATCATCTCGTGATTCCAGCGTGAGGACAGAGCCATCCTCTAGCATCACGTCTATCGGATACACAAAATTTGGTCGATTGATCAATCGTGGTCTGCTTGGTGGGTTTTCCTCATAGTAGGCCTTGATCGCCGCGACCATCTCTTCTCTATCTCCTACTGTCACTTGCGATCCATCTTCAAACTCCACAGTCACAGGATACACAAGGCTAAAACAGCCACCACAGCCCAGTAGGCCTTCTTCCTCCATTTCGTCGACCGTCCGAAAACTAATCTCTTCTATTGACTCCGTGGATTCAATAATCTCTGCCTCTTCTTGACAGCTTGTCATAAAGAACATTGCCATCATACTCAAAGTGGCAATCATCATTCTGCTTTTCATACTTCTCATTGTTTAAGGTTTTAAATTGTGAATGTCTTTTGCCCTTATAAGAAAATCAGATATCCTAGTGTACTCAGCTATGACCAAAAAAATTGAAATCCAGTGGATATTGTGCAGTAATCAAAGCCAAAGTATCGATTGATCCTAACTTTACACTCATTGATAAATGATCAAGAATATTGGGACAGTCTCCGCCAAGGAGACAAGACTGCCTTGGCATACATCTATCGTCAGCATGTAGATGCCCTCTATAGTTATGGAGCTCAACTTACTCGAGATCATGGCATCGTAGAAGACGCAATCCAAGACCTCTTCATCGAACTATGGCAAAAAAGAGACTCACTCGGACCTACGACCAATATCAGACCTTACCTCATAGTCTCCATCAGACGCAAGATCATCAGACTTCTCGGTTCCCGCAGCAATCAGGAGCTGAATCTCGCGTCTCACAAAACCGAACAAGAGGAGCCTGCCCATGATCAAAGTACCGAGACTGCGAGGCTCAAAGCCGCACTCCAGCAGCTCAGTGAGCAACAAAGAGAAGTGCTTTATCTCAAGTACTTTGAGGGATATGATTACAAAGAAATCGCAGAGTATACCGGATTCAACCACCAATCCATAAGGAATACAGCCAGTAGAGCCATCAACTCCTTAAGAAAAATACTTGGACTTATGTTTCTGAGCTATTTAATAAATCTTCTGAGTACACTCGACATTCATAAAGTCTTGTTACATTAAACCATCGTGCACAATATACGTCAGATATGAAAAAAAGCTACTTAGACTATACCGTTGAGGATTTGGCACAGGCCGATGACTTCATACGTTGGGTCCGAGGTGCCGATGAGAAACTTGACGTAGTATGGCAAGAATGGATACTAGAGCATCCAGACCAGCAGGGCAAGATCAACAAGGCAAAGGAAATACTGGCCGCGATAGAGACGATGTCCTCGCCTCCGAGCAATGCGCTAAAAGACGCGATATGGGAAAAAATAGATCGAGCGACTCTTAGCGATACCCAAGTAATAGAGATGACCAAGCCAAGACACCTAACTTGGAGAAAAATCGCTGCTTCCATCATACTACCGCTCAGTCTAGGCTTAGTGATATATCTCAGCACCAAAAGCTCATCGAACACTGCCATTGCCACCACAGTGGGAGAAATCATGGAACACCAACTACCGGACGGATCTACAGTACACCTCAATTCAGTCTCTCAACTCAGCTACAACACGAAGACCTGGGAGACGAACCGTGATATCTCATTGGAAGGAGAGGCATTCTTTGATGTAGAGAAAGGAAGCAAATTCACCGTCAATACACCAATGGGACAAATCGAAGTCCTGGGAACGAGTTTTAATATCATAGCACGTGATTCGGATTTTAAAGTGGCATGCTACACTGGAAGAGTCCGTGTAAGTGTATCTGAAGACGACATCGTAGACCTTGAACCCTATCAGGGGAGTTTCACCCAAAATGAGAAGCTCTACCTGAAGCCACTCAAAAACGATCATGACCTGGCCTACATACAAGACATCCATCATTTTGATAATGACCCACTCAGTGATGTATTTGCAGAACTGGAACGACAGTATGATGTCAAGATCATGCTTCCCGATGAGTTGAAAAATCGATCTTATTCGGGATTTTTCATAGGCCAAAATTTGAATGAAGCGATTCATTCCATTTGTTGGCCCATGCGCCTTGAGTGGGAGATCGATGGAAAAAATGTTTTGATCAATTCCCCATCAGAGTAATGTGGAGACTTTGGATCATCACTACCCTGTGCCTAGCTTCAGGTCTATTAAAGTCGCAGACAGAAAAATCTCTAAGTCCACAAGATCTGTCTTCGGTACTTGATCAGTTTTCTCAAGACCACGATCTCAGGTTGGCCTATGATAAAGGGTCTATTGGTGGAATTCGAGTAGAAATATCTCAAGACCAAGCAGACCCTATATCCGCACTATATGAGATATTGAATGCAGCTGGACTAGAATACTATGCCATTGATGATGACAAGATTCTGATCAGACGAAAACAAGAAACACCAAGATCAGAAAAAAAGTACTGGACTATCGAAGGCCAAGTGAGGGACGCCAAGACAAAAGAAGCGCTAGCTTTTGCTACCATATTTGATCTATCAAGAGAAATCGGTACAGTGGCAGATGAAACTGGTCACTTCAGTCTGAGACTCCCCAGCACACAAGATACTGCACGACTGGTCTGCAATTATCTTTCATATCAGGAATACCAGACCACCACAGTGCCATCAGATCGGGCAAGGCTAGACATACTTCTGACATCGAGCCAACAAAAGATCAACCTGATCATCGTCAGTGATGACTGGACACTACCACGCTGGTCAAGCGATAAGCAAAGTATATCCCTCTCTGGAGCAAAGAAATCTGGAATTGCACAGTTCGGTTCAAGCATCAGATCTATTCAGCTACTACCAGGAGTGAATGCCATCAATGATCGATCTGCCGCTCTCAAGATACGTGGAGCTAAAACGGAGGAAAGTCATATTCATTGGGATGGTATGCAACTGCTCAAAATTGACAAGCTCTTCAGTTCTTTCAGTAGTGTCAATGAATCAATGGTGGCTCGTATGACACTACACAAAAATTTTACCCCCATCCAATATGGTGGCAGATCAGGATCTGTCCTTGAGATTGAATCCCCCGACGAATTCGCACAGGGCAGTGGTTTTTTATCAGTCAGCAATCTACTCACACAAGCTAGCAGGCAATTTGGATTTGGGAATGATCTACACTTGCAGATAGGTGGAAGATTCACAATGAACTCTATCATTCGAAACGATTTTTTCAATCAATTGAATCAAGACGCTAGAAAAATAGAAGATATCGATACAGGGGATCCGCTACAAGACGATCAAAGACTACAAATCAGTCCTGAATTCAAATTTTTTGATGGAAATCTAAAACTTGTGAAAAATTGGGAAAACAGCCTACTTACTATCAGTGGATTCCATGCCCGAGACCAGTATGACTATGACTTTAGCTTTGACTTCCGCACTCGGCCCCAACTCATCACTGCACAAAACACATTGCAACTTCAAGAAAATACCCATTGGACAAATACAGCTATGGCTGCCAAATGGAAAAGAACTATGTCACAAGAGCGAGAGCAAGAGTGGAACATTGGTTATAGTGAAAACAAAAGTGATGGCAAGCTAGATCTTGGATTCAATCGACAAGGACCGATAAACTCCAATAGCTCCGCAGCAGGTATTTTTCAATCCAATGACATCAATCATTACCATTTGAGCTGGAAAGAAAGTCAAGAAGCTGCTGCAGGATCGTGGTCCTATGGTATCAGATCGAGCCTAGATAAGACCAATAGTCGCATTGCCAATGACAGTATCCTCGTGATTGACTTTACCGAAGAACAATGGCAAGTTGCGCCATTTGTCCTCAAAAAATGGAATTGGCGAAATACAATAGGACAGGTTGGTCTCCACAGTAGTTATTACTCTGGAACTTCTCAGATCTACTGGAGTCCAAGACTCTCTCTGAGCCATTCACTATCCGATCACGCTATGATAAAATTGGCCTTTCAACATCAGCAGCAGTTCCTTCAGTCATTTTATCATGAAAATAGATTTGGCAGGAGCTTTCAACTCTGGGTACTATCCGTCAAGTAGACCTGGGGAATTTCACCCCAAGCCTCTCACAGAACCGTACGTGAT
>JAHDGU010000006.1 GCA_020627535.1 Saprospiraceae bacterium | reverse complement strand
ACACTACGGTTTTTGGTACCGTCATTCTAGGTTCGAGTCCTAGTGGGTCAACAATAGCGCTCTGAAAGCTCCGCTACGCGGGGCTTTTTTTATGCAATGGTCACGTTTCCTGTCCCTCAAGACATCATACCCTGCAAAGCCGAGTCACAAGCCTCAACTTTACGATCCCAGTGACGCCTACACAAACACATAGCATCCAGCAGACACTCAAGAAGTACTACGGCTATGACAATTTCCGTCCCGGTCAGGAGGAGATCATCCATACTGCCCTGAAGGGTCAAGATGCCCTGGTCATCATGCCCACCGGCGGAGGGAAAAGTCTATGCTTTCAGCTTCCCGCGCTGCACATGGACGGATTTGTCCTAGTGGTTTCTCCCCTCATTGCCTTGATGGAAGATCAAGTAGCCGCCTGTCAGAGCCATGGGATCTCAGCCTACGCTAGCAATAGTCACACAGAAGCAGCTACTGCTCAAAAGATCGCAAAAGCAGCAGAAGGAAAGTCACTTGACCTGCTCTACATTTCACCTGAGAAGCTCCTCACACAGGGAATGATCACATGGCTCCGGAGTCATCGTCCTGCAATGATCGCCATAGATGAAGCTCACTGCGTCTCAATATGGGGCAATGACTTTCGTCCAGAATATGCCAAGCTTGGAGTCCTGCGAGAGTACTTTCCCGATACATCAATCATGGCGCTGACAGCCACTGCGGATCCGGCGACCCAACAAGATATCGCGACGCAGCTCAAACTGCAGAGCCCTCACACCCACATCGGTAGCTTTGAGCGGACCAACTTACTTGTGAGTTCTGATACGGGCGTCAGTAAGTATAGCAAGACCCTGCAACTCCTCCAGAATGAGTACCGTGGTGCGGGAATCATCTACTGTCTCAGTCGCAAATCCACAGAACAGCTCACTCAAAAGCTTCAGCGTGACGGCTATCGCGCGGCTTGCTATCATGCTGGTCTGCCCAAACGAAAGCGATCCAAGGTGCATCATGACTTTCTCCACGATCGCGTGGAAATTGTCTGCGCGACCATTGCCTTTGGCATGGGAATCGACAAGCCCAATATCCGCTGGATCATACATCACAATCTTCCAAAAAACATCGAGTCCTACTATCAGGAGGTCGGGCGAGCAGGGCGAGATGGCCTTCCGGCAAATGTCCATCTCTTTTACAGCTGGCGCGATATACAGACACTGCGCCACTTCATAGAAATCAGTGATGGAAATAGTGAGTTTCGCTCTGTACAGCTCGCCAAGATGGATCGTATGTGGGAGTACGCGACGGCCACGAGCTGTAGGACAAATCTGGTTTTGAGCTACTTTGGTGAGTTTCGCAAAGAGCCTTGTGGCCATTGTGATAATTGCCTGTACCCGCCAGAGAGCTTTGATGGAACCGTAATCGCTCAAAAGGCACTCTCAGGTGTGACACGCTCTCGAGAAAATATCGGACTCAATCTCCTCATAGACCTTTTGCGCGGAAGCGCCAAAAGAGAAATCATGGAGCTCAGACTCGACAAGATCAAGACCTATGGTGTCGGTAGAGATCTTAGCTATATGGAGTGGAAGGAATACATCACCCAGCTTCTCAATCAAGGAGCGCTGTCGATCGACTATACTACAGGCGGAAAACTCAAGCTCACTCCTCTCAGTCAAGCCATCCTTGCCTCTCAGGAAACGATCCAATTGCATCGCGTCGATCGATCTGGTGCTAAGTCCCCAAAAACTGAAAGGTCCAAAAGCAAGACCGAACTGCTGCAGGACGACTTTGCCCAGCAGATCAGACTTTGGCGCAGTACAATGGCCAAAGCATTGAATGTGCCAGCCTATAGGATCTTCAGTGACAAGACGCTCATCGATCTCACGGAGAAGCATCCGCTGTATGTCTCACAGCTCACACAGGTACATGGCTTGGGAGAGAAGAAGGTGGCAGATTTTGGCCAAGAGCTGATCCGATACATCCGACAATACACTGTCAAGCAAGATCTCAAAAAGGTCAAGGGTGCTTCACATATCGCGAGTATGCTCGCTTATGAAAACGGCCTCTCCGTAGATGATATCGCAGCTCAGAGGAGTCTTAGCCCTGGTACTGTGGCAAGTCATCTCTATGAACTTTATCGTAGAGGAGAAGCCGTAGAGCTGAGTCGTATCATAGAGCCCAGTCTGATGTCAGAAATTCAAGAAAAATACGCAGCTTCTGCTCATGATGGCAATCTGACTGCTTTCGCAAAAATGCACCAGTCAAGCTATCCTAGCTACGCGATCAGAATCTCCATCATGGAATATGAAAGCAACAGACATTGATGAAGTAAATCTTAGCTGACAACTTACATCTTGTATGAGTTTGCTTTAATTGACGCCAAGAAGCTCAGCTTGTACTTTACACTGTATCAAGCTCGACAAATCCAAAAGGCGAAAATCTTCAAAGCCCTTCATCGAGACCAAGTCTACAGACCTGAGGTCCATGCCAGAGTGAATCGCGTCGTCCGTGACACTCTTCGTATCGGCCGCGCTGAGCATGCCAAGTAAGGTGCTATTGCTCCGACCTTGCTCATATAGTCCCGAAGTGATAAAGAGTAATCGTGTTCCATTGGCCTTGATCTCGTTGCACTTTTTGATCAAGTTGGCATGCTGAGCATTGATTGTCGCTCTTCCAGTGGAGTTGTAATTACTCCAGCTACTGGTCACCAATATGAAGATGTCTGGCTGTTGGAGGAGCGCCTCATCTAGTGCGGCTTCCCAATTGGTATTCTTGCTTTTGGCCAGAGTCGTCTTTCCTGATTTTTTGTAGTCTTTGATCGTACTTAAGATCTCTTTTTTGTCTTGTGTAGACGCGTATTGTTCGATATCCTTGCCAAATTGCAAGATGCTCACCACATTGGAATCAGCAGGGTCGTGCGTGGACTTGAAGAGCCCAGAGAGCTCTTTGGAAATGGTCTTTCTCTCATTTTTATCGATCCCATTGCTGCCCTGTATGGCTATCATGATGGATTGCTTCTCACAGTCTAGCACAAGTGGATTGCTGAGAGACGGTGTAGATGTCTCTAGCACCTGTAGTTCATCGATCGTATAATACTGATGAAAATTGAATCCGTGAGAATTGCTAAAGTGTAGTATGATGGAGTCTACCCCAGAGTCAAAGAGCACAGGTAATGGGAAATCAATCGTCTGAAATATGATCATATTGCTATCCACAAACACATTGCGATAAGAATCGTCGATGGTAAAACTCGGATTAACCACTTCACCTCCATAGTATCCACTGATCCGCACACCGAAGTAGAGATCTTTGGGTACTATTGTTGATCGATATCGATGCCGTCCGATAGAAAACATCACTTGGCCCTCAAGATTGGGCTCAAGCTTGACGCTAAACTCATGTGCATACGACTCAAACTCTAGCGAGCCACCAGTGAACTGGGAGAGTTGGGCATTGTCAAACTGCACGGTAAACTCGTCAAATAGATCTTTGGCAAAGATGGAAGTGGCGATAGTCATACACAGGAGTGCAGACAGAATGGGTCTTAGAATAGACATATTCAGGTTTTTATACATTACAGGTAATTGTAATGTATCAAGAACCACGCCAAAGTCATTTTCGATTCAGGTTGATTTTGCTCAAGGCTTGACAGAGAGAAGGAATGACCACACCGAATCATCAAAAAAGGGCCATGCACAGCGTACACGACCCTTTCTTCTATTTTATGATTGAGATAGATCCTATTCCAAAAAAGCCAACTGCTGACTCGCCTCATCGAAGTGAGTGTGGTTCTTATCCTCGACGATCTTGTTGAGCCAGCGCTTCATGAGTCGATAGCCATCGTCATCACTAGCGCAAGACAGCGCCAGAGTCATCTCTGCTTCCTGCCTGATATCAGCATTCTTTGATTTGACAAGATCATTGAGCAGTGGAACCGCTTGTTTGTAATCAGCCGTCTTGAAATATTGAATGGCGAGATACAATCTCACATTTTCGTCATTCGGATATCTTGTGACCAAGTCATTGAGTATAGAAATCGACCGCTCATACTCACCATCTATGGACTGCTTGAGTGCGATGGTCACTGAATCCTGGAGTCCACTGACTGGATCTGCAGGTCCACCTCTGTGAGAGCTACTATTCTTTTTCATAAAGCTCTCTAAATAGGCCAAGTGCCGTGACATATCTGGTTGACGCTCTGATTGTTGACAAGCACTGAAGACAAATCCTACGGTCAAGATGAAGGTCACTACTCTGAGTGTTGATGAAGCTAGTTTCATGGGTGAGTTTCTCTATGAATAACGACAAAGTTGCATCATGTGACTCTCACTTTGAGAAAATTTGCCCATCTGACTTTCAATGTCATCACTCATCGTATCTTGCCGACGCTCAACAGCGTGTATGAACTTCCAATATTCCGAGAGATCTCTTGATCTACAGTCTAAGCTGCAAAGATTCATGGATCAGCATGTCCTGCCACTTGAGTTCGAAGTCAGAGAATGGCGCGCTGCTCATCTCTGGCAGGATCACCCCAAAGTGGAGGAGCTCAAACAGGCAGCTCAGAGTCAGAACTTGTGGAATCTCTTTTTGCCGAAAGGTTACGGAACTCTCAGTCCTGGACTCACCAATCTTGAGTACGCACCACTCGCTGAGATCATGGGAAGGGTCCTGTGGTCATCTGAGGTTTTCAACTGTTCTGCGCCCGACACTGGTAACATGGAAGTACTTGCCAAGTATGGCAGTGATCGGCAAAAAGAAAGATGGCTCAGGCCTCTCATGGCTGGAAAGATCAGATCCGCATTTTTGATGACAGAGCCGGAAGTTGCCTCCAGCGACGCGACCAATATCAGGACTTCCATCCAGCGCGATGGCAATCACTATATCATCAATGGACGTAAGTGGTGGTCCTCAGGTGCTATGAATCCTAGATGTGATTTTTTCATCGTGATGGGAAAGACCGATCCCGATGCTGAAAGACATGTCCAGCAGAGTATGATCATCATCCCCAAAGACACACCGGGTGTAGATATCATCAGACCTCTCCGAGTCTTTGGCTCACTGGATAGTCCGGAAGGTCATGCAGAGATATCCCTACAGGATGTGCGAGTCCCGGCAGACAATATGATCCTCGGAGAAAGTCGCGGATTTGAGATCGCTCAAGGCCGATTGGGTCCAGGACGCATACACCACTGTATGAGGCTGATAGGAGCGGCACAGCGCGCTCTTGAACTCATGTGTCAGCGGGTGTCTACTCGTGAGACCTTCGGTAAGTCCCTCGCTGACTATAGTAGTATCAGGCAAGATATCGCCAAGTCTCAGTGTCAGATTCACCAAGCGCGACTACTGACACTAGAGGCAGCGGATACCATAGATCGCTTAGGCGTCAAAGCTGCACGAGAACTCATCGCTATGATCAAGATCGTATGTCCACAAATGTGCTGCGATGTGGTCGACCGTGCCATCCAGGCACATGGCGGTCTCGGTGTATGTCAAGATACACCCCTGGCAGAGTTTTGGAGCTATGCCCGCATCATCCGTCTAGCAGATGGACCTGATGAGGTGCATATGTATCAGCTCGGTAGACAACTTATCAAAAAGCACAGATTTTGATGCCAAAGAAGAAGGCCTACTGGCGTAGCAACATTCGATATCTCATCATTCTACTCTCCATATGGTTTGTGGCATCATTTGGCTGCGGCATCCTATGGGTAGAGCGACTCAATGAAATCAAACTGGCCGGATTCCCTCTAGGGTTTTGGTTTGCCCAGCAGGGATCAATTTACGTCTTCGTCGCTCTCATATTCGCCTATGTCCTCTTGATGAATAGGCTCGATGATCAGCACCATCCTGAGACTAGCTCCGAAGAATCATGACAGTACAGACTTGGACATTTCTCATCGTAGGAGCTACATTCCTCCTCTACATAGGAGTTGCTTTTTGGGCGAAAGCCCGATCTACAGGTGATTTTTATGTAGCTGGTGGTGGCGTCTCCCCGCTCGCCAATGGCATGGCCACCGCTGCAGACTGGATGAGTGCTGCTTCCTATCTCTCTATGGCTGGATTAATCTCTTTCATGGGATATGCCGGCTCGCAATACCTCATGGGCTGGACAGGCGGTTATGTGCTCTTAGCACTGCTCCTGGCGCCTTATCTCCGCAAATTCGGAAAGTTTACTGTGCCTGACTTCATCGGTGAGCGCTACTACTCCAATACGGCCAGGACCATTGCTCTACTCTGTGCTATCCTCGTATCATTCACCTACGTCGTAGGCCAGATGAAGGGTGTTGGTGTCGCATTTTCAAGATTCCTGGAAGTCTCTCTTGAGCAAGGCATATTTATCGGCATAGGCATCGTGTTCTTTTATGCAGTCCTTGGGGGCATGAAAGGAATCACGTACACACAAGTGGCCCAGTACTGTGTCCTGATTTTCGCTTTCACCGTGCCTGCGATCTTCATTTCACTGCAAATGGTCGACAATCCGATTCCACAAATTGGATTTGGCGCCCAGACCTCAGACGGTACTTACCTCCTTGACAAGCTCAATCAGCTCAGCATCGATCTAGGATTTCAGGAGTACACTTCCGCTGGATCTGATGACCGGGTCAATATCTTTTTCATCACGGCTGCTCTCATGTTTGGCACTGCTGGCTTGCCACATGTGATTGTCCGATTTTTTACCGTACCTCGAGTCCGCGATGCTCGAAAGTCAGCTGGCTACGCACTACTTTTCATTGCGATCCTCTATACGACTGCACCAGCCATAGCCGCATTCGCTAGGACCAATCTGATTGAGACTGTGAGTGAGAGGCCTTACGGCCAAATGCCGGAGTGGTTCACCAAATGGGAAGCTTCTGGCCTCATCCAGTATGACGATAAAAATGGTGATGGCCTCATCCAGTATGTAGCCGACCCTAGCATCAATGAGCTGGTGATCGATCGGGATATCATGGTACTTGCCAATCCTGAGATCGCTCAGCTCCCTGCTTGGGTCATCGCACTAGTGGTGGCTGGTGGCCTCGCAGCTGCGCTGAGTACTGCAGCCGGTCTCCTGCTCGTCATCGCCTCCAGCATCTCTCACGATCTCCTCAAGAAAAATCTGATGCCGCAGATCTCAGAGCGCAAAGAGCTTCTTGCAGCGCGAGTATCTATTGCTGTAGCCGTGATCGCTGCGGGTCTTGCAGGTATCAATCCTCCAGGCTTTGTGGCACAAGTGGTAGCACTTGCTTTTGGTCTAGCCGCTTCTTCCTTCTTCCCTGCGATCATGCTCGGCATCTTTGATAAGCGGACCAATCGAGAGGGAGCCATCACAGGTATGCTGGTCGGGGTCATCTTCACGGCGGCCTACATATGGTACTTCAAGCCTCAGCTCGGTGGGCCTGGCACGCCAGATGGCTACTGGTGGGGCATCAAGCCCGAAGGAATTGGCGTCCTTGGGATGATCCTCAATCTCTTTGTGACCTTTGTCGTGAGTCGCTTTACGGCACCGACACCTCCAGCAATCCAAAACTTAGTAGACGAGATCAGAGTCCCATGAGTGATATTAAGTGTATGTTTTATCTATTGAGTGTTGGCTTGGGGCTGATCCTACTCACCTCCAGCCATGCCCACGCCCAGTCAGACATTGCCAAATTGGATGCCCCGAAGGTGTTTATCAATTGTGATGCGTGGTGTCATACACAGTTTATCCGTCAGGAATTGGTCTATATCAACTTCATGAGAGATCGTCAGACGGCAGAAGTATTCGTCCAGATTACCAGCCAAAGCACTAACAATGGTGGTGAGAAATATATCCTTGAGTTTTATGGCCAAGACCGATTTACTGGCTACACGGACACCATCTACCATATCACACAGCCCAACTCTAGCGAGAGTGATCAAAGAGATCTGATGCTACGAAGTATGAAAAAAGGACTACTTCCTTTCATCGTCCAAACCTCCCTGAGAGACGATCTGAACTACTCCATCTCTACTGCGAGCAACTCCATCATCGAGGAAGAGGAAGATCCTTGGAAGTACTGGACATTCAACCTCAGAGGAAACATGAATATCAGTGGGCAGGAAGCCTTCCAAAACACTTGGCTCAATGGTCGCTTCTCTATCGCGAAAGTCACAGATGACATCAAATTTATTGCTCGCTTCTATCACAGTCATGAGACTAGCAAGTTCAAGGTCGATTCCTCAGAGACCATTGCCAATGTGATCACCAATTCTGGATTCAACAGCACATTTGTCAAGAGCATTAGCGATCACTTTTCGCTTGGTGGCTTTACCAATATTGAGCAAAGCACCTTTGCCAATTATGACCTCGATGCTAGCCTACAAATAGCGGCTGAGTACAATCTATATCCCTATGCGGAGGCCAACAAAAGGCAGTTTACCACGCTATACCGCATAGGCCCACAGTACAATAACTATGTTGACACCACCATCTTCAATGAAGTCGAAGAACTACTCTGGAGACACTCCATTGAGTTTAATTTTCAGCGCATTGAAAAATGGGGAGACTTCAACTTTCGAGTCACTTATGGCAATTATCTACATGACTGGGAACTGCTATTTGCCTTCATCAATCCCAATGTAGAATTGAATATCGCCAGAGGACTGCGCTTCAACTTTGGCGGCTCATTTGGCTGGACCCGGAATCAGATCAATATCCCAAAGGCTGATACCAGTCTGGATGATCTCCTGCTACAGGTAAGACAACTCAAAAGCAACTATCGCTACTATCTCTACGCCGGCGCGAGCTACCGCTTTGGCTCCCAGGTCAGTAATATTGTCAATGTCCGATTCTAAATACCGAGCAGGAAATGGATAGTGCTAGAGATATACGACAGGATGAACAGCTAGACTGGGATGCTCTAGAGACTTATCTACAGGTACATTTGGCAGAAGCCCAAGGCGCCCTAGAAGTATTGCAGTTTCATGGAGGTCATGCCAATCTCACCTACCTACTCAGGTATCAGGAGCAAGAGTATGTGCTACGTCGACCGCCTTTCGGCAAAATAGCGCCTGGCGCACACGATATGCATCGCGAATATCGCGTCTTGTCTCAGCTGCATGAGGAGTTTGCTCCAGCCCCAAGAGCCTATCACTACTGTGACAACACGGCTATCATCGGTGCGGCTTTTGTCATCATGGAGAGAAAGTCCGGTGTCGTGGTACGGCGAGAGATACCTGAGGAGTTAGCTCATCATACCGATATCGAACAGCGGCTGACCAGTGCCATGCTGGGAGCGCTGGCAGACCTGCATCAAGTCGATCCGCGGTCAGTCAAGCTTGAGCAACTGGGTCGTGCAGAAGGATTTGTAGAGCGTCAGCTCGCAGGCTGGACCAAACGCTGGCAGCTCTCCAAGACAGAGGAGGTGCCCGCGATGGAAGAGGTGCTTCGTCAACTTGGTCAAAAAGTTCCTACACCACAAAGAGAGTCCATCATCCACAATGACATGAAACTTGACAATTGTCAGTTTCAGCCAGAGGATCCGGACCAAGTATCAGCTGTCTTTGACTGGGACATGTGTACACTAGGTGATCCTTTGATGGACTTCGCTACGGCATTGAGCTATTGGCCAGATGAGCGGTTTGATCAGAGCATGCTACCCATCAAGCAGCTAGGAAACTATCCGAGCAAAGCAGCTCTAAAATCAAAGTATACGAACCTGACGGGTCTCGACTTGTCGGACATTCACTGGTACGAGGCAATGGCCGCAGCCAAAGGTGTTGTGATTGCACAACAGCTCTATGCAAGATATGTGAGCGGGGCTAGCAGTGATCAGCGCATGGCGGCGATGGGTCCTGCAGCAAAATTTCTTGCAGAAGTTGCGCTCATGCTTTTCCGACAGTCTTAACCAACAAGTTCTGCGCCACTCAGGACTTTGTTCCATGCGGCGATATAGGCTTGATTAGCTTCTCTTGTTCCTATCGTCACACGCACACACTCTGGTGCTCCAAATCCTGCTACCGTCCGCACCATGACCCCTTCTCTGATCATAAGATCTTCAAAGACACTGGGAGACATAGGTGGCTTGACGAGAATAAAATTCGCTTGGGTCTTCCAGTAGTGTACACCAAGTCTGTCTAGCTCTAGATACAGCCATGCCTTTTCGGTGAGTACATGTTGCCTAGTCCGTCTGATATGCTCTTCGTCCTGGAGCGCTGCGATGCCCGCTGTCAAGCCCATGCTTGGTATCATAAATGGGATGCGCAGCTTGCGCATGTAGCCAGCGATTTCTTCTGAGGCATAGCTGTAGCCTAGCCTCATCCCCGCGAGCCCATAGGCCTTTGAAAAACTATTGACTGCTATGACATTGTACCCATCAAGTACATAGGGCAGAGCACGCACGTAGTCATCAGCATCGGCATATTGGAAGTAGACTTCATCGATCACGAGGACCACATGGTCTGGCAACGATCTCACCAGTGCATCCATCTGCGGCTTGGGGATATGCGTGCCTGTTGGATTGTTGGGGCTGGTGACAAATATCAGCCTTGTCTTCTCATCGATAGCCGTCAATACAGCTTCAACGTCCAGGTGAAAATCTCGACCTATCAGAGGTACATTGATGGCACGAGCTCCAAGCTTGAGAGGAAACTCTTTGTAGGGACCAAAGGCAGGATCACAGTAGATACAATTTGAGTCTTCCTCCATGAAGGCCCTGATCAGTAAGTCGAGATTGGCCACACCACTATTGGTCGTGACAAACTGCTCTGAACTTAGCTCACCGTGATAAAACTCTGATAATGCACTCCGTAAGCGATCATCACTATTGTCTGGATAGATCTCCAGCGAGTCTAGTTCCTCACGCAGAGCAGCAACCGCCAATGGCGATGAACCAAGCGGATTTTCATTGGACGATAGCTTATAAATTGTCTTATCACCTGCCAACTTGCGCACGGCCTCTATGGACTTCCCACCTTGGTAGCCTTGGACGCTATCGAGGTATTTCTTGTAGTGTATAGGCATAGATGGATCAGCTTTGGCTTAAGGTCAACGGATAGATGATAGGTCTACTAGGAACAGCATCAAGCTCAATCGGTGCGAGCTGCAGATCAAGTAGGTAGAGACCATCCTCCACACTATCAGGTACAAAAATAAGCTCCGTGATCGTGCATGTTCTCCGAGAATCAAGGTCCTCTGACTCCTCATCCAAGCCCCAAAAAACATGATGCGCAGCAAGAATACCATCATCCTGCTCTCGGTCAACACTCGGCAGATCCACGATCAGATGCTCAACACCAATATCTACGAGAAATCTCATCGCAGCCTCACTGAAGTACGGAGGATTGGTCGAGCTGTAGTCTTTTGTCAGCTTTTCAGCTGCATTGGGTAGCGTCCGGATGATGAGTGCAGGTGGCGTATCATGCACGGAGAGGATGTCTTGGAGCGCTTTCGCGCAAATGACCTGATCTCCAGATCTCTCCTCGAGTGAGACACTGATCAGCTTCGCAGGCATCAAGCTGTCTTCCATGCAGTCTAGCACTGACTGCTGTGCTTCTGTGATGTGTCCTAGGCACTCTGTATGAGTTCCATGTCCATGTGGATTGAGCTCTAGCTCAAAAAAGTTGACGGGTGCTCCTGCACTGACAGCTCCCACAAAGTCTCCGTTCTGATATGGTCTCGCTCGATACTCATTGGCACCAAAGCAACGAACTTGGCCAAGCCGTATAGACAAGTCTACTGCCTTGGTAAGGTCAGCGATATAATAGCATTGCTCCAGTTCTACTCGTATCCTCATGAAGTGATGATTAAGTGCATCACGAAATTAACTGCCTGGAAGTTTTTTGCCTTGAGCAGAGAGCGAGACAATCTTAGCTATACGCGCCAGTCTCGTCTTATCGGTCTTTGACAGTTTGAGCCATCTCAAGGCAAATCTCTTGCTACTATCATTGATCTGCTCAAAGAATAGCTCCGCTTCCCTTTTGCGCGACAGCGCTACCCTCAGATCATCAGGTACGATCAACTTGTCCACATCATCCATAAAATGCCACAGTCCACTCTGCTTACCATCCTCGATGGACTTGAGTCCAGCCTCATGCATCAGGCCATCTTCTATGAGTCTTGCTGCACGCGTCTTGTAACTACCAGACCAGTGCTGCACTTTTCGGGGTGAAATAAGCTGCATAGTGCGCGTATCATCTAGCTTGCGCCGGATGCCATCGATCCACCCAAATGAAATGAGCTCATCTAGTACTTGCTCGCGAGAGACGTACTTGCTGCCTTCTGATTTTTTCAAAGTCACGAGCCAGATAGACTCTTCTTGACCATGGTGCTTCAGAAGCCATGATCTCAGCTCCTCCTGTGACTCTATCTGTTGCTTCTTGAAATCCTCTGTCTTGATCATCAGAGTTCTAAGAAAAACTCAACAACTCTGGTTCAACCCAAATCGAGCATTAGGATCTTTTACTGACGATTCTCAGTGGCTTCAAGAGCTATTTCAATGCCTCCAGCTATGTCCCAGATTTTGTTTTTTTCTTTTTCTTCTTTTTGACCTTTTTGGGCTTTTTGATATAGACCAGATCGTGTGGATCGATATACATCTCGATGGTCAGTTGATCGATTTTACGACCTTTCTCTTTGAGCGTATCAAGCCTATTTTTTCCTCTCGCAGTGACTTCTTTTTTTTGCTGGGCCAGTGATAGAAGTTCTGCTTCAGAAAATGACTCAGAAGGTCGCTTGAGCATGAGCTTTTGAAATCGATTCATCTTTGTGCTATCGCTATTGATAGGGACTAGCAATACACCAGCCTTGATCGCACCCATCATAGGCACTGCTTCTACGACATACATCTTCCCTTCTTCAAGCTCCGCCTCTAAGAAGGAGCGATTTTCACTCCTTGCCCAAAATGTATGTGCTCCAGGATCACATTCATACTTGAGGTACTTTCCTCCGTTGAATTTTCCTATGATTTGATCACCATCGTAGTAACTGAAGTTGATCGCCATGCCCAGACCACTTGGTCTCATGAAATACACGACTGACTTTCCTTCTGGGACTGAATCAATAATCTGAGCTCCTGAGGCACCGCCCAAAAGCATGAAAAGAAAAATGATGACCAAATTGCGCATGAGAGAGAGTTTCGAAAAGAAACATTGGTCTGGGGATAATTATTGCAAAGCATAGAGCCTTAAATCGCCGTCATCATGAACGTAATGATCAGTGTGATCAGACCGACAATCGTGGTGAACAAGCCCAATCTCCTTGACTTCGTCCATCCGGACAATGAGATCAGCAATACTAAGGAGACGATACCGAGATAAAATGAACCTCCGCCGATGAGCTTAGGAGCTGTGAGTGAGTTTTCGATCAAGTCAAGAGGATAGCCTTTGGTTGTTTTCAGCAAGATATTGGTCATCGAAAACACAGTGATCAAAAAGAAGCTTGCAGATAGAGTGGCGCAGACTAATAAGTAGCGATGCAGCCTTGTATTGACTTCAGAGATCAAAAAATTGGCAATAACCGTGATGGAGAAGCCTCCGAGGAGCGAACTGATGACGATCGTCTGTTCAGCGAGCTTATTCCAGTAGTTGAGTGATACTTCTTCCATGCACAATCTGCTCGTCAGTTTTGCAGTGCCGTCAGGTACTGCTCAAGTGGGATCTGCTCATATTCGTTCGAAGCGCACATCTCTAGGAGTCTGCGATCTTGCTCTCTCCCTCTTGTCATAGCCTGGTGATAGCTCAGCTCGGGTTTGAAGGTGACCAGCGAATACTTGCTGTAGTACTCGGGGAACTGCTGCTCTAGCTGCATCTCAATTTTGCGCTTTCGCATGAAGTTTTGATCATCTACATGGTCACGCATCTCGTAGAAGTTGTCTATGGCAAGATCAGCGATCGCATCTGTATTTTCTTTCCGTAAGTGTTGAAATCTTTCAAAGACCCGCTGCCAATCATCACCGATATCGTCCAGCACCTCATCAAAAACACGCACATCTTCTAGAGAGGCATTCATTCCTTGACCATAGAAGGGTACGATGCCATGAGATGCATCACCCATGATCAGCGCTTTGCCGTAGGCTTGCCATGGCCAGCACTTGATCGTGCCAAGTGATCCTGTAGGGTTTTCAAAATACTCTTGAGGAAGGTGTGGAATGTAGGGCAATAAGGTCGGATAGTATTTCTCAAAAAAGTCGGTGATTTTCTCAGGCGTAGAAAGCGCGTTGAATCCTGCCTCTCCTTCATAGGGATGGAACATCGTGAGTGTGAAGCTTCCATCGAGATTGGGAAGTGCGATGATCATGAAGTGGCCTCGTGGCCAAATGTGCAGTGCTTCCTTCTTGATCTTCCAATCGCCCTGAGCGTCTGGCAAGATACTGAGCTCCTTGTATCCATGACGGAGAAAATCTTGAGAATAATTGAAGAGCAATCTCGTCGACTCTCGCATCATCGAGCGTCTCACGATGCTACCGACTCCATCAGTGCCGATGACAATTGCCCCCTCATCTGTGTGTTCTTTCCCGTCTTTGTTGTATTGAATCTTCGCGGCATCTAGATCGACCTGACTTACTTTGGCTGCAAAGTGAAGTTCAATTTCAGGATATCGCTCCGCATGATCGAGAAGTGCAGCATTAAGCCCCGGTCTCGAGACCGAATTGATGTAGTCCTCGCTTCTCCCACTGTAAGGACTCAAAAAAGCATCGCCTCCCAGTGGATGTATCTCTCGACCTCTCATAGGGATGCAGTGCTCCAAGATCTGCTCTTTGAGACCTGCCCGCTCAAGAGCCCACAGTCCTCGAGCACTGAGCGCAAGATTGATAGAGCGCCCAGCGTCTACTTCATTGCCTCTCATATCAGGACGCTGCTCGTAAACAGCCACCTTCAATCCTCTTTGTGCCAAGCGCACTGCTAGCAGACTGCCACAGAGTCCCGCTCCTACGATGATGATCTTATCTTTTGTCATATATTCTACGATCTGATCGCGTCTCTGAGTGCTGTGTAGAGCTGATAGACATCTTGATAGCTATTGTACAGAGGGACGGGTGCTACTCTGATGACATCAGGCTCACGCCAGTCAGCGATCACTCCTCGGTCAATAACCCGATCATACACCTCTTTGTTGGCTGATTTCACGCGGATACTTAATTGTGCTCCTCGCTGAGCGGGATCTTTGGGCGTGATGATATCTACTACATCCTCGCCTAGACTATCGACCAGATACTCGAGATAGGCCGTCAGTTGCTGAGATTTTTGCCGTAAGGCAGGCATACCCACTTCATCGAATATCTGAAGTGATGACCACACTGCAGCCATAGCCATGATTGGTGGATTGCTGAGCTGCCAAGCCTCCGCTGTAGGTATCGGCTCAAAATCATCTCTCATCTTGAAGCGAGTCTCTTTATTGTGACCCCACCATCCTTCGAGGCGAGGAATCTTTGGATCTTCATGATGTCTCTCATGGACGAAGATGCCACCCATGCCACCGGGGCCTGCATTGAGATATTTGTAGTTGCACCAGACGGCGAAATCGCATCCTGAGCCATGCAAGTCAAGATCAATATTTCCCGCTGCATGCGCACAGTCAAATCCTACCATACTCCCTTGTGCCCGAGCCCAAGCTGTGATATCATGGATGTCATAATATTGACCTGTATAGTAATTGGTGTTGCCTAGCATAACGAGCGCCAATTGCTCACCACATTCTTCAATATGAGCCTTGATGTCCTCAGGTCTGAGACAGACTTCTCCTGGTCTGGCTTTCAGCTCTATCAGACACTGCTCTGGATCTAGGCCATGCCATCTCACCTGAGATTGCACGGCATACTTGTCAGAGGGGAAAGCATCGGCCTCGATGATTACTTTATTTCTTGTGCCATTTGGTCTATAGAAGCTCACAAGCATCATGTGCAGATTGACGGTCAGAGTATTCATCACCACGACCTCATGAGGACCAGCACCGACCACTTTTGCCATGGCTTCTGTGAGGAACTCATGGTATGGTAGCCAGGGATTTTTGGCATGAAAATGACCTTCTACACCAAGCTGCTGCCAGTCCACAAGCTCTTGTTGGATCTGCTCGCTGGTGGACCGAGGCTGCAGGCCGAGGGAGTTTCCGCACATGTAGATGTATGGACTACCGTCCGCCCTTACGGGCAAATGAAAGCGCTCGCGATACATGGCCAAAGGATCTACATGGTCCAGCTGGTGTGCACACTCTATGGTCAAATCAAAGCTCATGATAATGCTTGTGTACTTCGTGGCATGATCCTTTGCTTGAATTGCTCATCATCATCACCGCATATCCACTTGACGACATTACAAGACCAGATCTCCTGATGCTGCTCCTGCGTGATGATGCCTTCTTTGACCGCAAGATCCAAGAGCTTGCCAGGATATGATGATTGCGCCTCACTTTCCATCTCGCCAAGCGGGTATGGGTCGTCAAGTCCCACTATGATCTGGTCTGTATTGCCTCCTTGACGTCTTACCATCAGATCAAGTGATATCGTGTCATGGACGAGTGTGTCGAAATATATATTCTGGTGACCGAGGGCTTTGCGGGGTCTGCTCTTGCCTTCAAATAGGTCAGGACGTCCATCAAATCCCTGAGTGCGTCGCCCGATGTTGAGATGATTGAGCTGGCCTCCGTGCGCAAAGCACACTCGGATATTGGGATACTTGTCATAGAGTCCGTCCAGGGTATAAAAGTGATAGGCATCGGCACACTGAGCAAGCATCCAGATGAGATGAAATCTCCAAGCTGTATTCTCGAGCTGTATAAATTTCTCCCCGTCGTATGGATGGATCTCAATCGCAAGTTTATACTTGTTGGCAAGCTCTAGGATGGGTGCTGTCTCTTTGTCAAATATGCCTCTCCATTGGCCTACAGAATCCATGTAGTGTGTAGGAAGGCATAGTACTTTGAGACCAAGCTCCTCTACGCAGCGCTCAATCTCCCAGCATGCACCGTCGATAAAGCCCGCATGGACGACAAAGCCACAGGTAAACTTGGTGGGGTGATCATGCTGCACTTGAGCATTGAAGTCATTCTGGAACCTCAGCGCATACTTCATATCACGTATGCGTAGTCCATTGCCATAGAGTTGTGAGAGATTGAGCACCACAGCATGATCTATGTGGTTTCTATCCATCCACTCTAGCTTCTCATTCAAGAAGAAGCTTGAATCTGTCACCGGGCGTTTCCAGTTTTTCTGTAGCATATACTCGCGGTCCTCATCAATCCAAAAGATCTCTTTCTCTTTGAGATAACTAGGAATCTGCTCTGGGTATGGAAGCAGATGAGAGTGACCATTGATGCGAATATTTTTCATGTCTTCTTGGCTTTTGAAGGGAAAAAGAGAGTGCAGACCATTTGGGCGAAAGCCCTAAAAACCTCGATACCCCTACACCGGCACTGGCTCTTGCATCACAGTTCCACAAGAGTCACAAGTCCGCAGTTCCTGATCACTGTAATAGCGATCAAATATTACTGGCATATCCTTCTCTATATTCTTAAGCTCAAAAGGTTCTTCATAGAGCTTGTTGTGACAGTTCTCACAGAACCAAGCCAGGCCATCATCGGCACCTTCTGGTCTGCGCTGCTCGATCACGAGTCCGATCGTATTGGGACCTCTCTGTGGCGAGTGCGGAATATTGGCAGGCAGATAGAAGACATCACCCTCACAAATATGGATATCTCGAGGCTCGCCGTCCTCGATCACCTTGAGGATGATATCACCCTCTACTTGATAGAAGAACTCGGGAGTCTGATTGAGATGATAGTCCTTCCGAGAATTTGGACCACCAACCACCATGACGATGTAGTCATCATTGTAGATTGCCTTATTGCCTACAGGCGGCTTGAGGAGATGTCGATTTTCATCAATCCAGGCTTTGAAGTTGATGGGTGCTGGTAGCTTTGGCATGCTCGCTGATTTATTGTGTCGTAAAGTAGTAACTGAGTTCGTCCTTGATCCGTTTCGGTAGAGTGGGTAAAGATGATCTAGGAATCAGTAGTGTCGATATGCTGTGGAAGTCCCCGAAGATTTGATGTTTCTCTGCTGTCTTGGCCAGGTATTGGTGACCAGATGATCCTCCTGTGCCTACTTTGTTCCCGATCATGCGAAGGACCATCTGAGCATGGCGATAGCGCCACGTGGTGAGTTGATTATCCACATCGATGATGCTCGTCATAAAATTGAATGGAAGGTTGAGGATGGGCTCTTCTCGGTATAGATTGATAAACAAGGCTGCCAAGGTCGCTTTGTAGCTGAGTCTTTTTTTGCCTTCTTTCATCAGTCGTTCATGCGTCTTCTGATCGAGAATCGACGCAAAATAATCGTCAGTCCCAGCGACCATTTCGAGGCGCTTTTCCTTCTGCTGATCATTGAGATACTGTGACTCTTTGATGGCATCTGATTCCTGGCTTAGCATCTTTTGCACGGCAGTGCGATAAAGATCTATGAAGTCAAAGCCATCACGGTGTAGAAACGGAGTGCGCTCAAGCCAGTCATTGACGATCTCCAGCAAGGTGCCTCGCTCATAGATCGCTGCCAATTGATCTTGCTGCTCTTGTGGAAAAACCGAAGCATAACTATGCCCGTGATAAGTCATGCGCTGCTTCTCTGGCAAACCCAGTAGACACTCTACCGCACGAAACTGGAAGCTTTGAAAACCGGAGGCCGGGAAAAGATAGTGCCTAAAGTCCAGAAAGTCTAGCGGTGTCATGGTCTCAAGTACGCTGATCTGCTGGACCATAAGCTTGAGGATCTCTTCGACTCGCACCATGCGCCGAGTCGCTACACCGATGCTAGACTCAATCACTTCACCATCCGCAAAAAACTCAATGACCGATTCAAGCTCATGAATGATCTGCTTGAACCAGAGCTCATACACCTGATGGACGATGATGAAAAGCATCTCTTCATGTGCTGGATTGTCCAGCGCCGCACTTCGCAGCTTCTGAGCCTGGAGTACTTTGTCTAGCTCCAAGTAGTCCTGATAATGTATCGTGGTGTATTTGCCTTTGGTCTGGTCTGCCATCGTAGGGCTAAATTAGTCCTGTTGGTTCGGAGATGGAGGCGAATCGCAGAATATTTCCCACGAAGCTAGTCTAGCGACTTGAGCAGTTGCTGAGCTTGGCGATGCAAGCTCGTTTTATACCTGGTCGGACTCGTCTTGAGGCATTCTCTGAGAGATTTCTTTGCGAGATCTGTCTCTGACAACTCTGCAGATATGATGCCCAACTGCAGATGGCTTGCTGTGATGTAGTAGAGCTTGGATCTGCTGTGGTCAAAGACGATTTTCTCGTACAGCTTGCAGGCTTCTTCTTGCTGACCGAGTTCTTGATGGCATCTTGCCTTGCGATAGAGATATTCGATGAATTGATTTTCAAGCATGGCATTTGGGGCTAGGGATTGAAGTATGTCCAGCGCAGCTTGCGGATCACGACCGTCAAAACGAAGCCGTGCTCTTAGGATATCTCTATCGATGTCACGGCTGTGAAAAAACTCTTTCTGAGCTTCTCGATCTTCAAACAATAGCGGATCTTCAGCCCTCTCGACCCAAGCTCTAGATCTGAAAGGCTGAGAGTTCCTACAGATCTCACACCAGTGAATGTAAAGCTGTGTGAGCTCATACCAATGGTTGTGGTCAGATGCTTTGAGATACTCGCCAAAAGCGACGATCGCTTCGTCCCATTGGCCTTGATACATCAATATTCTTCCTCTCAGGTGGATCGCCTTGATCAGTGTACACTTTTCGGCTTCCTGTAAAGCCTGATCGAGGTCACCATCTTTCATGCGCTTCAAAGCCTCAAGTAAGTGAGACAGCTGATGACTGTCACTGAAGGCGTAGTCTAGATCAAGCTCATCTTTCTGTAAGTCAAAGAATGCAAGAAGGTAGTTGATCTCTTGAGAGAAATGATACTTCCCTTGAGCAAGTCGCTCAAGATCTTGGATCGCCCTGTCTTGATCTCCTTTCAGGCCACCGAAAACCTGCAGCCACCATTGTTGCCTATCTGATAGCTGTGAGACCAACAGGGATATGCTCGCTGTGATTTTTTGGCCGTGGGGCATGTACTCGCGATCGTCACTCAGGGCAGAACCTAGTCGAGATGCTTTTCGTAGGTTCCTCACGGATGAGAATTGGCGCTGATAGATGGCGTCTAGTACGGCGCTCATGAGGTGGGCTTCCGCCAAAAGATATGCGTGCCAGTTGTCATCCTCTTGAGAGCAAGTCTCTTCCAATCTCCGAAAGATATATGGAAAAGAATCTACACCTGCAGATGTGCCCTCAACCGTAGCGCTCAGAAAGGCTGCGAGTAGGTCAAGAAATATATCATTGTGCTCAGTGCTATGGACAGAGGTGATCCTAAGATCTTCACAGGCAATGACCCGCTCATAACGATCTAGCTGATCAGCCGTGAAGGACTGACAGAATAAAAAGCCAAGAAATTGCCAGAAAAATAGCGAGGCTAGAATAAGCCTCTTGCCTCTAATCGTTGCTTGCCAAGATGTTTTCATCAACAAGGACTCTACCACAGTGCTCACAGGCGATGATCTTCTTGCGAAGACCAATCTCGATCTGCACCTGTGGAGGAATCTTGGAAAAGCAACCACCGCATGCGTCTCTCTCGACGAAAGCCACTGCAAGACCATTGCGATAGGATGCTCTGATACGATCATAGGCACTGAGCAGTCGATCTTCTATCAGTTTTCTTTGCTTCTCTGAGCGCTTCATGAGCTTCTGCTCTTCCTTCTCTGTCTTAGCGATGATTTTCTCGAGCTCTACTTTCTTGCCTTCAAGTGCCGTAGCTTTCTCATCGCGTCTTGCTTGAGTACTCTCTAGCAACTCCGTCTTTGCATCCATGTCTTTTTGGATACCGCTAATCTTCTTTTCAGAAAGCTCTATCTCGAGTTTCTGGAGCTCGATTTCCTTGCTGAGTGCGTCGTACTCTCGATTGTTCTTCACATCATCAAGCTGCTTGGTATAGCGCTCAATGAGGATATTACTTTCTTGAATATTGGTATTGTGATTGGCAATCTCAGTTTCGAGATTGCTCAAGTTATCCTTGAGTTTTTGCAATCGTGTCTCGAGGCCTTTCATTTCGTCTTCTAGGTCATCTACTTCCATGGGAAGTTCACCTTTGAGGACTTTGATTTCATCTAGTTCAGAATCAATCGTTTGTAGTCTGTAAAGCTCTTTCTGCTTGTCTTCTACTGTAAGCTCTGCTGTTGCCATATTAGAGGTAGTATTCTACAGGATTTGTGTCCACTTTCGTGCAGTGGGCTGCAAAAGTACTGAAATTCTCCGTGATCATCTCGTGCAACAGCTCTATGGTATGACGCTCAGATTCATAGTGTCCGATGTCCAAGATGATGATCTCTTCATTGGCATCAAAAAACTGATGATACTTGTAGTCAGCCGTGATCAAAACATGCGCCCCAGCAGCTATAGCTTGAGGTAGTACAAAGCTCCCACTTCCCCCACACACGGCCACGCGTAGGATTCCTTCCCCTAGCCATGGTGTATGCTTGATGAGCTTGAGATTCATGCAAGACTTGACATGATCAAGAAATAGATCTTGATCCATAGGCGCTGGTAGATTGCCCACGAGGCCAATACCTGCTGTGATCTTTGCCTCTCCTTCATAGGGCTTGGGCAGCAAGACTTCGCACTCTGAGAGACCCAGCAGATCAGCGAATCTGCTATTGACTCCACCAGGGTGTACACTATCGAGATTGGTATGAACAGCTAGTATGGCGATATCATGCTTTATTGCCTTGATCATCGTGCGCTCAATATATGTAGCTCCTGTGATAGACTTCAGTCCGCTGAATACGATCGGATGGTGAGCCAGGACCAGATTGCAGCCTGTGGTAAGCGCCTCGTCGATGACAGCCTCTACTGCGTCCAAGCTGCACAGCACTCCTGAGACTTCCCAGCTTGGGCTCCCTGTGATCAGACGAGCATTGTCATAAGACTCTTGCAGTTTGAATGGCGCAATCGAGTCTACGTAGTTGATGATATCTTGGACAGTTGTGCTCATGATTGGATCTTTTGGATGATGGATGTGCTGGAGTGTCCCTCGACGAACGGTACGGTGAGGACTTTCCCACCACTTGCAGTGACTTCTGGAGCACCTACGATGTCCTTAATCTCATAGTCTCCGCCTTTGATCAGCACATGAGGCTGGATCAGCTGGATCAGATCAAGCGGAGTATCTTGATCGAAGATGCAGATCCGAGCGATGCTCTCAAGCCCAGCGAGTACTAGTGCTCTGGCATTTTGATCTTGTATGGGCCTTGATGGCCCTTTGAGACGGGAGACGCTGTCATCGCTATTGAGTCCTAGGACTAGCACGTCTGCTTGCTTAGCGGCCTCGTGTAAGTAGAGGACATGTCCTGGATGCAAGACATCGAAGCAGCCATTGGTGAATGCGAGAGTTTTTCCTTCTTCACGGCACATTTGGGCGAAAGCCCTCAGCTCATCCCAGTCGCAGATCTTATCCTGCAGTGTCGACTGCGTCTTCATGTGTCTTCTTACCTCCATTGTAAATTGGCAGTACTATCAGCGCCAAGATGCCAAAGAGGATATTGCCAAATATCTGCACAGTGAAAAAGATCAAGTTGGCATAGCTGAAGCCGTCATACTGATTCACGCCGTAGATCGCCAATCCAGCGATGAGCATGGCATGATAGCTGCCCATACCACCGGGGCTCGGTATGATCATCCCGATAGCACCAAAAAGAAATATGGTGAGTCCTTCTTGCCAGCCCAGAAAAGCCGTCGGCTCATAACTGTAAAAGCATAGGTAGGTCATGAGATAATAACATACCCAAATCAAGATCGTGTGGAAGATAAAGAGCACTGGTCGATCAAGTTTGCGTACAGTAGCTATACCCTCGATGAAACCCTTGAAGAGTTTTTCAATCTTTTGATAGACCTTGAATTGACTGAGACGCTCACGATTCTTCCAAATGAGCCATATGATCCCTGCCGTCAATAATCCTGCTATACCCAGCGTGATGCCGGTCCTGACAGCATTGTCGGCCATCCCTGAGAGATAGCCAGCGATCAGCTCATACTCAAATACCACTGCCAGCAAGATGATGATCGCTAGACAGATGAAGTCCATAATCCGGTCTACGACAATCGTGCCCATAGACTGCTCGAAGGGTAGTTTCTCATAGGCAGCCAAGGTGCTACCTCGTACAAACTCTCCTGCTCGAGGAAATCCAAGATTGGCAAAGTAGCCTAGCATGATGGCAAAGAAGGAATTAACAAAACTGACAGTATGCCCGAGTGGCTTGAAGAGCATGTTCCATCGCAGTGCTCGGCTGACATTGCTGAGCATAAAGACAAAGATGATACCCGCGAGCCACCAATAGTTGGCTCCTTGGAAGTCTTGCCAGACCTTATCAATCAGGTTGCAAGCTTCTGCCGCATTGCCTTCCGCAATGCAATCCTCCATGTAGCCTTTGTTCACAGAGCGATAGACGAGATAGAGGATCGCTGACCCAAAAGACAGAAATCCTACGATCTTGAGGACGTTGAACAGTTGTTTTTTCAAGGACTGGGATTATGTGAGCTGATTCTTTTCGTCAGGGAAGACGCTCTTGGCTTTGAAGGTCTTGGCCTCATCTGGCGTCATCCACCCATACGAGATGATGATGACCACATCACCGACCTCTACCTTGCGCGCTGCAGCGCCGTTGAGACACACAGTGCCTGATCCGCGCTCCCCTTTGATGACATATGTCTCTAGACGCTCACCATTATTATTATTGACGATCTGTACACGCTCACCCTCGTAGATACCCGCTGCCTCGATGAGGTCCTCGTCTATGGTGATACTTCCCACATAGTTGAGATTGGCTTCTGTAACAGTCGCCCGGTGGATCTTGGATTTAAAAATTTGTAGTAGCATAGTTGGGCTCAAAGTTAGCGATATCGCGATCCGCGATACCAAGGGAAATAACGGTGCTCCCACGAGCATTGTTCCTTGTCAGATCAGGCTTGCTGCATCAATTTTCTGCTTGTGGTGTTAGAGACTAGGATGATGCCTATCTTGATGAGTTCCTTATTTGCTTTGAGCGCTTTCGCGCAAATGTCCAGTAGTTACAAGATTGACTTCCGTGAGGAGATGGATGAACCATGGACTGTGGTCGTGGATGGAGTGATGGGTGGTAGGTCTAGTGGCAAGATCACGCTGGAGGATGATCACTTGCTATTCAGCGGCGAGGTCTCCTTGGCCAACAACGGCGGATTTTCCAGTATGAGGGCTCCATGGAAGGCTTATGATCTCAGCCTCTACAGTACGGTCACCTTGAGATCCCGTGCGACAGGACAATCCTTCTATCTCACGATGCAGCATCATGCTGAGTGGTATCGCCCTGGCCACAGACTACACTATAAGAAGAGTGATGAATGGGTCACAGTGACCTATCCCCTAGCAGATCTCCAGGAGACTCGGATTGGTGAAGCTACTGGCCAGTCTATCGATGCAGATGTGCTGTCTCAGATCAAGCGCATGGGAATTATCACCGGAGATAAAAAGGCGTGTGAATTTGTGATAGAGTTGGACTATATCGAGTTTCAGTGATTTAACCTAAGTACGACTCCCACTTACTTATAATGAAATCTACATTGAATAATCGTGCACATCTGATCTACACTCTTCGTTCCAGTGATTTCATAGACGAGTCTGTGCTCTTCATTGATCCTTCTTGACCAATAACCTCTCAGTTGGTGCTTTAGTGGCTCAGGCTTCCCAAGGCCCTTGAATGGACTTGATTGAATGGAAATGATCAGTTCTTTGATTTTTTTGATTTGATCAATGTCGTGGTCTATCCAATAAGTGAGATCATCCCAGGCATGCTCTGTAAAGACAATTTTCATCCTTTGATGAGGTCGTCCAGATCGACTTCCCGCGTCTTGCCCGATTCCCCTTGCTCCATTGACTCAAGGAGCCTCTTTCTGTTGGCCCTGGTGGATAGTAGGTAATTAGTCTCTTGCAATGCATTGTATTCCTTCAAGGACATAATCACCACTGATTCGTCCTCGTCATCATTGTTTCTAGGGACGATCAAGACTTCAGAAGAATTTATGACCGAGTCAAAGTAATACTTGATCCTAGATCTGAGGTTTGATATGGTGATGGCTCTCATGGCAATATTTGTACGTTTAAATGTACGTAATTTTGTACACCTTGTCAATGCTTAAATGTTCACGCTTTAGTACCTTCAGCATACCATGCCCAAGTACATCACATCATCCATAGATATCCTTAGACAAGTCAAGCTGGAGCAGCCATATCAAAATCAGATGAGCAGTCTTGCCGCTGGTACTCTAGAGCAGCTCGACATGGAGCTCGACACGGACAAAAAGAAAGCTGTCTTCTGGATCAATTGCTACAATGCCTACTTCCTCATTCTGCGGAGAGATCAACAGCTCAACCGCCCTGCCATCTATCGCGCACGGAAGGTCCTCATCGCTGGACAGAAGTTTAGCCTAGATGACATCGAGCATGGCATACTACGCCGCTATCGCTCCAAGATCTCTCTCGGCTACCTACCCAGCCTTTTTACCCCCAATCATATCAAAGCTCTTGCTGTGGAGCATCTGGATCACCGTATCCACTTCGCGCTCAACTGCGGTGCCAAAAGCTGCCCCCCAATCTTGTCCTACAAGATAGCTCTCTACGATCAGCAGATCTCTGTCGCCACAGAGAACTTCATCATCAATGAGTCCGTCCTCGATCCTATCAAGAAGACCCTCAAGATCAGCAAGCTATTCCTCTGGTACCAAGCAGACTTTGGTGGCAAGACAGGCACGCGTACCTTACTACAGAAAGTACTCGGTCAAGATCTCAAGGGATACAAGATCAGCTATGCCGATTACAACTGGGAAGAAGATCTATCCAACTGGGCATGAGGTCGATCTTCATCATCATAGGGGTCATAACCCTGCTATCATGTGACTCATCAAGACTGGAACCAGTGAGTGTGGGAGACTTCTCCAGATTTGTAGAAGAGACTGGATACGTCACAGATGCGGAGCGCTACGGCTGGTCCATCATACAACTAGATGTGCTGCGCTATGATACCAGCAGCGGACTCGCATGGACCAATCCCACTTTACAAGGTCGACCGCTCGATGAGATGCCTGTCACGCAAGTCAGCTTCAATGATGCACAAGCTTACTGCAAGTGGTCCAACACTAGACTTCCAAGCTACGACGAGTATTGGGATTTGGCATCATCTGATCAGCGACCTATCGTGAGCGATGCTGATAGGATCGAGCCCTTAAACAAAGTCCATGTCGTAGGGAATGTCTGGGACATCACCACGACCACCGACGCCTTGGGACAGATCCGGCTGGCTGGTGGATCGTACTTATGCAATACGCGCACCTGTAATGGCATCAGTCCAGATCGAATCCTCTATGTAGACAAGGAGACCGGCAATAGTCACATCGGCTTTGCAGTGATGCGCTAGTCGTTTTTGACTGATACCCGCTTCATCTCGGCCAAGATGATCGGCATGGATGCTTGTACCATATTGTGATCCTGGCCTGCTAACTCATGGAGCTCGATATCTCCATGCCCTAGATCCTTGAGCAGTCGATACATGAGCGCGTTCTCCTCGTAGCGACCGGCCATATCGAGCTCGCGATCACCCGTAACCAGGATCGTCCGAGGACAGCCCAGAGACAGGTGATACAGTGGTGCATACTCATCGACCACAGCCTGATGATAGGACTGCTCGCGCTCAGCTCTCACAGTGAAGTGCGTGATACAATGGCCGCTGAGAGGTAGTATCGCATCGATCTCAGAGGCAGCTCTTCCATGGGCTGCCAAGTAGCTCGTATCGTAGGCGATCATCGTGGCTAGATAAGCTCCTGCACTGTGACCAGCGACTACCAATCGCTCCGACAGTCCATACTCTTCTCGTTGCTCGAGGAGCCAGGCTAGAGCCCTTGCTGCATCTTCTATATAAACAGGATGCTTCACCTGCGGATGCAGGCGATAATCGATGGCCGCGATCGCAAAGCCTTGATCCATGAGTCGCTCTGGGAAATGCTTCTGACCTCCTTTGAGACCACCGCCATGTATCCATACGAGCAGATCAGGATGATCAATACCAACAGGGATATAGAGATCTAAGCGACACATCTTCTGCTCGTACTCATTTCCATCTGCAGCACCGTAGTATAGATCACGCTCGATTTGGCCTTGAGCCACACATGACTGCATGTGCAGCAGCAATATCGTCATCATGTAGATCACGCGCATCATTCTACCACGATAGTAAGACCTCGGGCCGCTTGTGCTCCTATGACCAGAGACTGCTCTATATCAGCCGTCTTGGATGGTCCAGCGACGAATACGCCAAATCCATGTCCCTTGCCTAAGAGCGCATAGGCCTCATGCATCGTGCCGACCATCTCCGATCGCTGGATGCGTATCACGAGCTGCTCACAGGCAAATGGTAGGAGTCTATGCGCGAGCTCATCATCCTCGAGCCAGCAAGCTGCATTCTCAGCTACGGATATTTTGCTTTTGACGATCGCTATATCTAGCTCAGCCCTTGTGTTGGGATCGTATGCAGTACTGTAGGCGGTGTCAATCGGGAGCACATCGTCACTGTAGATGTGTTCCTTGTCTCCAGGCAGCTGGCTGATGAGTTGGTTCCAGTCTAGGCTCTCGGTGATCACTGAGATTTTCGTTTTTTTCGCTTCCGCTAAAAAGCGATCTAGCAGCGGCTCCTGTAATCTCGACTCACGCACTGACAGGTCGGGCTGCTTGGCCTCAAATTGCGTCTGGCGCAATCGCTCGAGGATGTCTCTACGTGCATTCACTGGCCTTTCCGATTGTCTTTGTACCAGTCTCTGAAGCTCTGCTTAGGAGCAGTTGGTAGCTCTCGGTAGATGCCCCACTGATTGGCTTTGTGATAGATCATCCACCTCGGAAGATTCCTGAGGCTCCATCGACCCATCGAGCCAGCCTTGCGATACAGTCTAGGACTAGATAGGAACTTGGCAATCAGCCCAAAGCTCCGTGTCTTGGACTTAGGGAGGAGCTTGGCTAGTGACACATCTTGTCTGTGCTTGTAGAGTTGCTCATGGATATCAATCTTCACGGGGCATACGTCTGAGCATGATCCACATAGGCTCGAGGCAAATGGCAAATCTATATGCTCTTCACGAGCGCGTGCGGGATTGAGGATGGAGCCTATCGGACCTGGGATGGTCGCATGATAGCTATGACCGCCAGCCCGTCTGTAGACTGGACAAGTATTGATACAGGCTCCGCATCGGATGCACTTGAGACCAGCTCTATAATCTTCTTGGGCTCGATGATCTACCCGTCCATTGTCGACCAAGACGATATGCATCGCCTGATCATGGCGTGGTCTGAGATAGTGCGAGGTAAATATGGTACTTGCCTGGCCTGTAGCTGATCTTGCTAGCAGTCGTGTGAAGACTCCTAGATGCTCTTGTCGTGGGATGATTTTTTCGATGCCCACGCAGTGTATCTGTACCTCAGCCAGATTGACACCAAAGTCGGCATTACCCTCATTGGTACAGATGGTCACGCCTCCTGTATCTGCTATGGCAAAGTTGACCCCTGTGATGGCCGCTCGGGTCTGGAGGAATCTGCCTCTCAGATCTTGCCGAGCGGCTTCTGTGAGATACTTGGGATCGGAGGCACCTGCTTCGGTACCGAGATGCTCGTAGAAGAGCTCTCCGATCTCTTCTTTCTTGAGATGTATGGCTGGCAAGACGATATGACTTGGCTCCTCTTCTCTGAGCTGCACGATTCGCTCTCCCAGATCAGTGTCCACGACCTCGATACGATTGGCCTCAAGGTATGCATTGAGCTTGCACTCTTCTGTGAGCATAGACTTACTCTTGACGACCTTCTCGATCTTGTGAGATCGTAGGATCTCACAGACGATCTGATTGTGCTCCTTGGCATCTCTAGCCCAGTGTACTTGTATTCCATTGGCTTGCGCATTGCGCTCAAATTGCTCTAGCAGATCTGGTAGATGGGCTAGGGTATAGTCCTTGATCTGGCTGGCAGTCTCTCGCAGCTCTTCCCACTCGCTGATGTGCTTTGTGGAGAGATCTCGCTTGCTCCTCACCGTCCACAGCGACTCATCATGCCAGTCTGCACGGGCATCATTCTTCACGAAGCGGTCTACACTATCTACTACTGATGCTTTCATCCACTGACACTATTGAGGATCTCAGATATATGTTTGAACTCGAGTCCTAGACCTTGACGACGATTGATGCCATCGAGATGCATGAGACATGACATATCTCCACTGGCTATGACTTTCGCACCAGCGCCGATATGATCCTCAAGTCTATCCGCACCCATTTTGGCCGAAAGGCCGCCAAAATTGACGGCAAATGTGCCACCAAAACCACAGCACTCATCCTGTCGTGATAAGCTGACGAGCTCTAGCCCATCCACCAGATCCAGTAGATACTGCGGCTTGCTGAACTCTGGCACCTGCAGCTCACTTGACTTGGCTTGCCGCAGACCGCGCAGGGAGTGACAGCCGATATGCAGACCCACGCTCTCCTCGAAGCGTGCCGTCACAGATCCGATCTGTACGACATCCACAAGGAAGTCAGTCAGATCCCAGACCTTTTCGGCCACCGGCTTGGTATCTGGGACCAATCTAGGATAATTGTGCTGCACATGATGCGCACAGGAACCCGAGGGTGTGACCACATAGTCGACTCCGGCAAACTGATCAGCAAAGTGCTGACAGATCTTGATCGACTCCTGCTCCATACCGGCATTGGCCAGCGGCTGACCGCAGCAGGTCTGGTCCATGGGATAATCTACCTCACAGCCATGTCGCTCAAGTAACTCGAGCGTGGCGACTGCCACCTGAGGATAAAACTGATCGATATAGCATGGTACAAATAGACCTACTCTCATGATGCGACTGCCTTTCTTTTGTACTTTTTCATGGCGTAGTTGCGCTTGAGAAATTTCTTTCCGATCTCTTGATCGTCCATGACCAACGCAGCGCCTAGGGCTGATCCCATAGGACTGTGTGTCATCCGGATTTTCACTTCTGGAAATGCCCTAGCGAGCATGGTCACGAAGAGCTGATTTTGCGCAAAGCCTCCATCGATGTAGATCTTCTTGATCGGGCTGTCTTGCACGCATTGTCTGATCGCCTGACACTGTATGTCCATGAGCTCATGCATGAGCTGATGGTAGCCTTGCTCAAAACTCCGAAAGCTCGTGTAATCCGTCTCCTCAGGCTGAGATCGCGGCCAGTCCAGATGATCAAAGCGATAGCAAAAGGGTGTGTTTTGTGCAGATAGCAGTAGGTCCTCATCCAAGGTCTGTAGCTTGTGGATTGATGAGTGTAGCTCAAAGTGGTCTGCCAATCTATCGAGCTGATAGTCGTATTCTCTGCCAAAAAATAATCGACAGGCACGCACGGCCTCTCCCGTAGGCTGCATGTAGTGGAGACAGTTGAGCTCTAGATCTGCAGGCTCCAGGACGCGCGTCACTTTGGGGAGTAAAGTCACCGTCCAGGTGCCAGATGACACGAGAACAAAAGCTGATTTTTCTGCAAGGAGATATGGCAGTAGAGATGCACTGGAGTCGTGTATCCCCACGCCCACATCAAGCATGTGTCCATAGACATCACACTGATAGCTGGTCGAGGTGGAGACCATTGGTGCAAGCTTGGACAAGCAAGACTCCTGCTCGACCCAGCGATGATAGTCGCCCTCATCAAAGTCCCAGAGACTCGTATGGCAGCCAACACTCGTATAGTCGCTGACCAACTTGCCTGTATATAGATAACTCAGATACTGTGGCAGATGAAGAGAGGTCACGATCTGATTGAAGATCTGAGGTCTCTTTTGCTTGAGCCAGTAGAGTTGTAATCCACTATTGAGCATGCCACTCGGTGGGGATGCCGTCTTCCTGGAGAGTTCGGCCTCACCGCCATGCGCTGCGTAGAAGCCATCTGTCAATGCCTCATCTAGCGGTTTGGTGTAGTCATAGAGCGGCGTGAGTGGCTTGCCGAGATCATCAAGGTGTACCAGACTCGCTCCATAGCTGGAGAAGTTGAGTCGAGTGATGCGACTGCCATAGATACTCAGGCAGTCCTTGATCTGACTTTCTATCCAGTAGCACAGCTCATCGAGATCTTCACATGGATAGCGGTCTCCATCTACTGTGGTGGGCAAAGATGCCGCTCGGTTTTCCACCACACCAAAGTCCTCATCTAGGAGATAGCACTTCTTATTGGTCTTCCCTACATCAAATATGAGAGTCAGCCTGTCCATACGCCTATAGATTTAGAGCCCCGTGGCTTGCGTCATGTGACCTCTTTCCTTGATCAGCTGCTCGCGGATCTTGGCGGAGCGATAGAGCTGAATCGGCGAGATGGCAGCTCCTGCTCGTACACGTGCTTCTTGCAAGATCGGTCTCAGATCCATGAGGAATGCGGACTGTATGATTTCCTGGCAGTGTACCACGTCATTATTTGTTCTGGCTTCCGCCAAAATGCTTCGATTGATACAAAGCGCCTTGGCATATGCGAGCAATATGGCATCCAATGACTGAATGAGATCCTCCAATGGATCTTTGATATTGTGACTTGCATCAATCATCCATGCCGGCTCTGAGCTTGGATCATCCAGCATACCTTGCACGAGCTCGTTGAAGATGAGGAAGAGCTGATAAGGCTTGACACTACCACAGGTAAGGTCATCATCTCCATACTTGCTGTCATTGAAGTGAAAACCGCCAAGTCTTCCTCGCATCATGAGGGTCGCGACGATCTGCTCGATATTGGTATTGGGCAGATGATGTCCTAGATCGACAAGTGTGTGGGCACGGTCGCCACAGCTCTCTGCTAAGTATACCGATGTGCCCCAGTCGGCTATGACCGTGCTATAAAAATTGGGCTCATAGGCCTTATACTCTACCAGCAGTGTCCAGTCAGCGGGCATGGCGGCATAGATCTCTTGCAGCGCATCTCGCGTCCGCGATAGAGCTGCCCGCAGGTCCACCTGACCTGGGAAGTTGGACCCATCTGCAAGCCAGACGGTGAGTGCCTTGCTACCGAGGGCTTCTCCGAGATTGATGACTTCTATATTGTGATCTATCGCTTGTCTCTGTGCAGCTTTCACATTGGAGGACAGCGATCCATGACGATAGCTGTGTCCTTGATCTTTCTGATCTTGAAAGGAATTGGAATTGATAGCATCAAATGTCAGTCCGAGGTCTGCTGCGAGGCTTTTGGACTGTTGCAAATCTCTAGGAATGTCCCATGGGATGTGCAGAGAGACCGATTTTGCGGAAGCTGTGAGGTCGTTGATGATTGCGACATCATAGAGCTTTTGCTCTAGGCTTGCAGGCTCACCACCGATCGAAAACCGACCGAATCGTGTGCCTCCTGCACCCATCGCCCAGCTTGGGATGGCAATGCTCAATGCCTCAATCTTGGAGATGAGCACTTCTGCATCGACGCCGATCTCATCTAGCGCCTCTCGACACCTCTTCAGTGCCGCTTGGTGCCGAGCATCTAGCTGGGTATTGTGATCCTGTATGGTCTGTGTGCTCAGTCGCATCTATCTTATTTATTCCTCGTCACTACCGCACAAATGCATTGGCCATACCGCCATCTACATTGAGGATATTGCCTGTACTCTTGTCCAAGATAGCGACAAAGCAGAAGACTGCTCGTGCGATGTCCTCTGGTCTTATGATCTCTCCGAGGAGATTGCGCTTGGCATAGTGTGCTGGAAGGTCCTCGACTTTGATGCCATGTGCTTTGGCGCGTCCTTCTGCCCACTCGCCTTCCCAGATTTTGCTACCGATGATGACACCATCTGGATTGACTGTATTGACTCGGATACCCTGTGCTGATAGCTCTGCTGCCAGCAGTCTACTCATATGCTGCTGTGCAGCCTTAGCCGTGCCATAGGCTACATTGTTGGGTCCTGAGACAAGGCCATTTTTGCTGGCGATATGGACGAGTTCACCTCCTAGGCGCTGCTTAGACATGACACTGAGAGCCGATTTGGAAAGATAAAATTGTCCTTTGACGAGGACGTCTTGCAGTAGATTCCAGTCTTTGTCGGTGGTCTCGTGAAGCGGCTTGGATATGGCTAGGCCCGCAGAGTGCACGACGATATCCACACCACCAAATCTCAAGGAAGCAAAGTCAAATGCCGCTTGGACAGATTCTGCATCCGTGACATCACACCGCATGAAGTCTGAGACATCACGATTGTGCGTATAGCTTTTGCCATTCAGGCTTACGACATTGAGATCTGTAAAGACGACATTGGCCCCATTAGCGATGAGCTCTGTAGCGATAGCTCGACCGATACCACCTCCTGCTCCTGTCACAACTGCTACTTTTCGCGAAAGCGGCTTCTCGGCTGGCATCCTCTGCAGCTTGGCCTCCTCTAGAGCCCAATACTCAATATCAAATGCTTCCTGTCGAGGAAGTGCCTTGTACTCTGAGATGGCCTCTGCACCTCTCATGACATTGATCGCATTGATATAAAACTCACTGGCCACACGGGCAGTCTGTTTATTCTTGGCGAAAGTGAACATGCCTACACCAGGATACAGAATCACTACGGGATTGGGATCTCGCATTGCTGGACTATCATCTCTCTTGCAAGAGTCGTAGTACGACCTGTACTCTGCTCTATATTGCTCAAATGCTGGAAGAAGCTGCTGATAGACGGTGTCCACATCACTGAGATCCGCCTCGGCATCGATGGTGAGCAGGAGTGGCTGGATCTTGGTGCGCAGAAAGTGATCTGGACAAGAGGTACCCAGTGGCGCTAGCTTGGAGAGGTCTGCGGAGTTGATAAACTGCAAGACGCGCTCGTCATCCGTAAAGTGGCCGATCATACCAGCATGGCTGCTGCAGAGACCGCGCAGTAGTGGTGCGATGGCTGCTGCCTGAGACTGCCGTGCATCTGCGCTGAGACTCTCTCGCACCTGCCCACCGAATACCTTGGCTTGCTGGGTCTTTTCTTCGATGTATCGAGATGCCATCTCGATCACCTCCAGGCTATTGAGATAGCAATCATGGGATGTATCTCCCCAGGTGAAGAGTCCATGGCTCTCGAGGACGATTCCTCTGATGCCCGGATTTTCGGCTAGGCATCGTTCTAGTTCTAGCCCAAGCTCAAAGCCTGGTCTCCTCCATGCGACCCAGCCCATGGTATCTCCCCAGATTTCCTTGGTAATTGCCTTACTATCTTGGCTCGCGGCTACTGCAATGAGAGCATCTGGGTGGAGGTGGTCGATATGCTTGAATGGCAATAGGCCATGCAGCGGTGTATCTATAGATGGTGCTCTACTATCTAGATCATAGATGCAGTGCTGAAAAAGCTGGACCATTTCATCTTCATAGGCCAAGCCTCTGTAGACATTTTTGAGGGATCTCAGGCGGTCAGTGTACAAGCCTGCGATACCAGATCTGGTCAGGGTCCCGATATCACCACCTGATCCCTTGACCCACATGACCTCTGTAGACTGGCCAGTGAGAGGATCCTGCTCTACGGTCTTGCATGAGGTGTTGCCTCCGCCATAGTTGGTGATGCGTAGATCTGCACCGAGTATATTCGATCGATAGAGAAACAGTGCTACTTGATCATTGCCAAGAGCGCTTGCTTTGTCATCATCCCATAGATAATTGACATGCTTGAGGTCTTGAATATTGATTTCTGATACCATGATTGTTCTAATTAGATCTCGAGTCAGCACAAGTCTACGTCAATTGTCCATTGGCCTGAGCAGTATAGCGCAGGGAAGTGCCTGTCGAGAAATCCAATATCTTGGGCCAAAGCCGTGAAACCATGTCAGAGCAGATAGAAAAAAAACCAAGTACCGGAGAGTACGAGCGCGAACCAGTACCTCAGTCCAAGTGGAAAAACTGGAAGAGTTTTCTGGGCATGTACGCTGGTGAACATGCTGCTGGGACGGAGTTTATGATCGGCCCACTGTTCCTCACTGCGGGCGTGAGCGCCTTTGATCTGCTGGTAGGGCTATTGCTTGGCAATCTCATGGCAGTCCTCTCTTGGCGATACTTGACAGCCAAGGTTGCTACCAAACATCGACTGACCTTGTACTATCATCTTGAGCGCATCGCTGGCAGACGACTGGTCTTGCTGTATAATTTTCTCAATGGCTTGCTCTTTTGCTTCTTGGCCGGCGCCATGATCACAGTCTCTGCTACCGCTGTCGGTGTACCTCTCGATATGGAGATGCCAAAGTTGACGGATACCATGCCCAATAGTGTGGGATGGGTGATTAGTGTCATGGTGATCGGCATCATCATATCTGTCATCGCTGCGAGAGGCTATAGTTCTGTAGCCAAAGCGGCCAACTGGCTTTCTCCTCTCATCGTGCTCGCATTTTTGGCCTGTGGTATCGTCGCTATGCGGGAACTTGGCGTGAAGAGCTTCAGTGATTTTTGGGCGATTTGGGGCGAAGGATCTGAGCCGTTTCCGGGACAGATCAAGTATGGTTTTTGGCATGTTTTCTTCTGGTCTTGGTTTTGCAATGGGGCGATGCACATCGGTATGTCTGATCTTACGGTCTTTCGCTATGCCAAGTCTGAGAAGTCTGGCTGGACTACCGCAGCTGGTATGTATGTGGGACATTACATGGCATGGATTGCTGCGGCCTTACTCTATGCTCTATACCTCAAGTCTCCAGAGGCACAGGCTATGCTTGCGCAAAATGAGGCTCCGCCAGTCGCTCCTGGACCACTGGCCTACAATGCCATCGGACTCTTTGGGATCTTGGCAGTGATCATTGCAGGATGGACCACGGCCAATCCTACTATCTACCGAGCCGGTCTCGCATTTCAGGGTATGCTGCCAAAGCTCACCGTGACTCAAGGGACCTTGCTAGCAGGAGGTATCGCTACGATCGCAGGGCTTTTCCCGGCTTTCGCCATGAAGCTCTTAGGCTTCGTAGCCTTATATGGATTCGTCTTGGCGCCAATGGGTGCAGTGATCGCCTCTGACCACTTTTTGGCCAAATGGGCTGGCATCAAATCTCACTTTGCAGAGCGCACGGGTATCGAACTCAATATGGCAGTATTGCTGGCTTGGATATTGAGCGTGGGTATATTCTACCTTCTATCTACAGGAGCAGGGATTTTCTTGTCATTCTTGACTTTACCTGCTTGGCTCTGCTGTGGCGTATTGTTTCTCATTTTCAGCATTTATTTCCAGAAGAAAGCTGGTAGTCATCAATAGACAACTCAGCCTTCCTGTATAGACAAGCATGATCCAGTCTTAATATTCTGGATAAATTATTTAAAATCTGTCATTTGGTATATAATTGATATCCAGGTGTTTAAGTCTTAAATTTTTTGAAATCTGAATTTTTTAGCTGGCAGTTTTTGACATTTTCACGAAAGTGACATAATTTAACCTGTATATACAACTTGTCTGTATGTCACATATTGTTGAAGCCATTCCAAGATACCGCAAGGTATATCTTGAACTCAAGGAGCAAATCACCGCCGGAGTCTTCCAACCAGGAGACATCCTGCCGAGCGAACAAGCACTTAGTACTCAGTATGAGCTAACTAGGCCTACGATCAGGCAATCTCTCAGTGAGCTCGTACGTGAAGGTCTGATCGTGAAGCAAAAAGGTATCGGCAGCATCGTCCAGAAACCAAAGACAGGTATCGGCATCCTCAATATCCGAGGCACTACTGCGAGCTCACCCACTGGGACACTCACTACCGAGGTGATAGATGCTCCAGAGCTGATCGATTGGCCCACTGATCTGGCCTTTGAGGTGCCAGCAGCACTCAGACAGTTTGGCTGTATCAGATTGAGTCGTTTGCGGAGCCTGTACCAAGTGCCTGTTTTCTACGAAGAGACCTATCTGCCCAATATCAATCTACCAAGATTTACCCAGCGGAGCTTCACCAATAAAAGTCTCTTTGGCATACTGTCCAAACACTACGATATCAGCGTCACAGGTGGTGAGCAAAGGATCAGATCCATTGTGGCTCGCGGACGCATCTGCGATTTGCTCAACTTGAGCTCAGGGCTGCCGATCCTTCATCTCGACAAAAAGTATGATACCAATCGCAGTCAATACCACTTCTTCACCACACTGTGGTGCAATACCAAAGACTACTATCTCGAAGGTGCTCTATAGATTCTCACTTAAATTACTAACTCACTTGTCATGCCACTAGCCATCACCATCAACGAACGCTCAGCGACACCAAAGTATCGCCAGATTGCCAACTGTATCGTGCGAAACATTGAGCGAAAGGAAGTCCAGCTGGAAGAGCAATTGCCCAGCATCAATCAACTCAGTAATGTCTACAATATCTCGCGTGATACTGCTGAAAAAGCCTATCGTCTACTCAAGACCAAGGGTGTCATCAAGTCTGTCAGAGGCAAGGGATATTTTGCTTCGCACAGCCACTCCACACGCGAAAAAAGAATCTTACTCATCTTCAATAAGCTGAGCAGTTACAAAGAAGAGATCTATCAATCCTTCATCCAGACAGTAGACAAAGAAGCATGGGTGGACTTACAGATCTACTATGAAGACTACAGCAGATTTGAACGAATCATCAAGGAGAAAGCGAGCCAGTTTACAGATATAGTCTTGATTCCAGCCTTCAGAGGAAGTGACGCCTTGAGAGCCGCTCGCTTGATCCGTACAGAACTCAAAGAACAGCACGTAGTGCTACTCAATCAAGCTCTTGACGAAATCGACGGTCACAATGGGCTGATAGCTCAGAACTACCAAAAAGATATCCTGCATGCCTCCAAGCAAATCCAAAACCAACTCAAGAAGTACGAACGAATCGTTCTACTTTTTCCATTTGATCGAAACTACCCGAGCGCTATCATTCGCGGTGTCCAAGAAGCTGGAAAGCAATATGGACTAGAGACCCAAATAGTCTTCAAGGACTATCACAACATGACCTTGCGCCAAGGTGAACTCTATGTGATCGTGCGTGATGAGCAGCTCGTCTGTGTAGCCGACAAGATCAAGCACTCTGAGCTAGTCCTCGGCAAAGACATCGGCATCTTGGCCTACAATGATAGTCCGCTCAAGAAAGTCCTCCTAGGAGGCATATCTGTCATGTCTACTGATCACCACGCCATGGGAGTAGAGGCTGCAGAGATGATCCTCAAGCAAAACTGGAGTACCCGAGAGGTGCCATTCTCCATCGTAGATCGGGGAAGCATCTAGTTTGCTTCTGGATCATAGGCAGGATTTTTGGCTGGGATCACAGCTGAGATCTCTTGCTGCCACTCTGTCATAAGGCTCAGCAGGCTATCACGAAGTCTTGGGTTGTTTTCGGCCACATTCGTCTCTTCTGATGGATCACTTGCCAGATCGAAGACTGCAGCAGTGTCCTGCTCAAAATAGTAGATCAGTTTGTAGTCACCACACCTCAGTGCTGCCGAAGGTTTGTCTCGCTGTGGACTGTAGTGCGGATGGTGCCAATACAAAGATCTTGTAGGCAGTGACTCTCCACGAAACATAGCTGTGAGGTTCACCCCATCCCTAGTCGACTTATCAGATCCGAGGAGGGTGGCAAAGCTATTGTACAAGTCAGTCGTCATCACGAAGTCTGGGCTCTTTTGCCCTGGATCGACACCCTGTGGCCAATGAAAAATAAATGGTTCCTTGATACCTCCTTCACTCAAATACCCTTTGCCATCTCTGAGTTCCATATTGTCCGTAGGAGGTGTGTGCTTGTCAAATCCCGGCACCTCTCTCACACTCAGACCGCCATTGTCAGAAGTGAATATGATCAGTGTACTGTCCAGTAGACCTAGAGAGTCAAGATGTGAGACGATGCGCCCTACATTTTCGTCTATGCTCGAGACCATGGCAGCGTAGTGCACATTGGGTAGGAGAGAGTCGGCTGCAGGAGCTCTTTTTTCTTGGTAGTAACGGAGCCAATTTTCTTTTGCTTCGATAGGTACGTGCGGGCTATAGTAGGCGAGATGCAAGAAAAACTTGCCCTCCTTGTTCTCATCTACAAACTCTAGTGCGCGATCCGTCAACACGTCCGTGAGATAATCACCTTCCTTGGCATAGGACTTGAGTTGCTCATGCACACCTTCCCAGAAGAAGGGATAGTAAAAGCTTTTGGGTAGGCCTGCCCAGTTGCCAGCGAAATTGAGATCGTAGCCATGTGCCTCTGGCATGCAAGGACCACCGCCTAGATGCCACTTACCAATATGTCCAGTCTTGTAATCAGCTTCCGCAAAAAGTTTTGGCAGTGTGTGGATTGTGCTGTCCAGCCCTTGGGTGCTCTTGGGCGGAATCACCTTCATCCATGGTCGTGCTGGCGGATGACCTCGGATATGCTCTGTCATCCCTATCCTTGCAGGGTGTAGACCACTTTGTATACTAGCTCGTGTCGGGCTGCATAGCGGAGCGGCGGCATAGCCATTGGTGCAGAGTAGTCCTGCAGCGGCGAGCCGATCCAGATGCTCTGTCTCGATAAATTCATTGCCGTAGCATGCCAGATCATTGACCCCAAGATCGTCTGCTACAATCAGTATGATATTGGGTCGGGAGCCACGCAAGTCGATGGGCTCAGACTCTTGCTGACAGCCTGTGCAAAGTAGCAAGAGCCATACGAAGATACTCAGTCTACTGATCATAAGCTTCGATGACATGGATCGTTTTTGGTACTTCATAGTTGACTTTGATTTGCTCGGCTGTATTGTCTACAGTGATATCGATCGGTCCTTTGATACTTGGTATGCGGCCATGGAGCTTCTTGATATGTCCAGGGCGTGGATCGATCGTGATGGTATCGTATGCTGGGCTGATGTCTATCACACCTAGCCCATACTTGGACAATAGGCTCAGACCACCGCCGCTCCATGCATGATTGTAAGTGCCGCCTCCCCATCTCGGGTCATTGAGACTCCAGCCTTCCCAGAGTGTGGTGAGCTTACTATCAATCATCTCACCAAATCGAGACTTCATGCGACTTACTGCCAGATCATCTCGACCAAGTACGTAGAGCGCCTCGAGAACATATTTCTCAAAGTATGGGCTACAATTGGCCTCTTGCATCAGGGCAGTGATAAGTCTGTCATGGTGGGCCGTATCTGCCATACCGCTGAGCACCATGAGTGCTTGTGCTCTGCCGTCGAGTGAGCCCTCATGATCTGCCGAGATATAAGCATCTCCTTGCCAAGTCGCCCGAGCTGCCAGTGTAAGTCGCTCACGACAAATGGAGAGAGAGTCGTGCGTCGTCTGATCTCCTACGAGAGCGGCCATATCACTGTATGCCTCTAGCGCAAGCGCATACCACCCAGCGAAGATGAGTGTCATGTCTTTGTTGTCTCCCCAGTCTCCCCAAGTCCAGCCACCTTGTCGCTTGATGATCATGCCATCAGCGTCTTGCCGATAGAGTCTGAGATAGTCACCGATGATCGGATAAGCATACACGATCATGTCCTTGTCACCCGTGTGCAGGTAATAGTTCCATATACCATATTTCCCTACACTGGCTAGCATCTGGGTAGGTAGCTCCTTGTCCCACTTGCCTGCTGGAACCGGCGAGAAGAGCACCCCACTTTCTTTTTGCCAATCGAGCAGCTCCTTGATCGCTTTGCGGCTGAGTTGGTCGCTGTTGCGATCGAGGCAGTAAAAGGTCTCTTCCATCTCAAGTACCACATCACCCCACCACTGCGCTCGCTCACGATCAGGGCAGTCCATATAGTTGTCTCTCATGGTGACATATAACGTACGCGCTGCTTTGTCCCAGAGCTTGTTGAGCGAAGAATCTGAGGAGCTGAAATTCCCTTCAAATGCGCTCTGATAGCCCGTCTCTCGATAGCCGAGATCATGCACCGTCACACCCTGAGGAATTTTGAATCTGAGTTCGTGCCCATTAATCCAGTTGGGCGTCTCAAAAACTTGTCGACCCTTGCCTGTGAGAAAGACGGAGTGAAAATTGTATTCGTTACCACCCTTGAGATTGTCTGTGAATATTTCTACCCTCAGACTATCCATAGGAGCGCTGATTTCCATGTATCCTGTGATGTGTGCGTTGTGCGCCAGAGGGATAGTCAGCGTCATCGCACTGTCTGCTGTGATGGGAAGTATCTGATCACTTAGAGTGAGTCCGAAGTCTTTCCACTGTGGTATAGGTCTGTTTACAGCCTCATATTTCTCTAGCGCAGAGACATACTCTACTGGGTGCCATGGCCCTTCGTAGCCCCAGAGTGCCTGGTCTACCTGGTCGAGGGTGATCTGACTTCCGTCAAAAAGTACATTGCTCTGAGCATGTCTCCAGTTGGGGTAGGGATCTCCTGTAAGTGGACTCAATGCAGGATGCTTGGCGGCAGACCAACTACTATCAGAGACGAGACTCTTGACATCAGAGCTCACTCTCATCGCTGCCTGTGGACCTGTCTTGTGAGCAAAGCCTTCTTTCCCCCAGTACCAGACTATGATCTCAATGACATTTTCACCTTGCTTCAGATGCTGATCGAGAGTGATCGTGTCTTGATAGTATGCTTTGGGATGCGGACCCCATGTCAGCCCACCTTCTCGGATCACAAGCTCTCCATTGACCCACATCCAGTACTTGGTGTCAGCGGCTATAGTCAATTTGATTTCTGACTCATAGAGCTCGACATTTTTGCGGAAGCATAACCACTCGCCTGGTGCAACTGTAGATATCTCAGACGATAGACCTATCCATGATCCAGAGACCATCTGTCTTGGGCTCTCTCGACAAGATGTGAAGAGGATGATCAAGACAGCTAGACCAGCAATGATCAATCTAGATGTATGAGTCTTGTGATGTATAGTGCCGGGTCTCATGTATATCACATCATTTGGGCGAAAGCCCTCCAAATCCAATGACAAGCTGTATCAAAGGCATGACAGAGGCTAAAAATAGAGAGCTCCACCAAGGTGAAGCTCTCCAACATTCGAAAATGTCTCACTTAAACTAAGCCACTCTAGTTCTTATCTATATACAATAATCTGTCGAGCCGAGCTCTTCCCTTCTTGTGTGATACGCATGACATAAAACCCATTGGACAGATGATTCTGCGACCACTCGACCGTGTGCGCACCTCGATCCAATTGTCCCTGGAAGATGTCTGCAACCTTTGATCCCTGAACATCAAAAAGATCAATCAAAACATCACCAGAATTCTCAAGCTCAAAGGAAATATTGAGCAAATCCCTCATCGGATTTGGATATGCCGTGAGGACAAACTGATCTCCCGGAATCGGCTCATCCGTGCTGGTCGACAGGCTAGCAGACTGGAAGGTCGTCGCGATTCTGAGCTCATCAAAGTTGGTGATATAAGGTGTCTGATTGCCTCCTGCACCCTCTGTGCGGATCCGGATCACGTCTATGGGTCCGGCCTTGAGAAAGTCGCTGATACCATCGACTACAGATGTGCTGGTATCAGGAGCTTCACCTGGTTCTGGATCAATCCACATATGAATTGTGTCTGGTACTGCTGCCTCTGCATTGGTTCCAATACGGACTACCATCCAGTGGATTCCTTCATCTAAAATTTCAGATCTGCGATTGTTGTTGGTAGCTGGCGTGACAAAGCCCAAAGTCCCTTGACCGAAGAGTCGACCGACTGCTAATCGCTGACCGCCAGCTTGTCCTATCGCTGTATTTCTGAGGGTGACATTGCCGACATTGTCTGGCGCTGCGCCCTCGGTTGTGTTCATAAAGAAGCTCATCCAGTAGACTCGACCGTCACTCGTGATCGGGAAAGCAAGCTTGCGATCGGCTCTGATCTGTGTGTCATCTTCTACGTAAGCGAACTCTGCCTTGTTTCCGATGGTCTCAAAGTCTGATACTGGAATACTTCCATCAGTGATCAAGAGCTCATTGTTTTCACCGAAGACACCTGCATCTTCCCACTTACCATCCCAAAAGGCATTGATGCCACCTTGGCCAAAGAGACTCTCATTGGCATCGTAGTTAAATGGCTCATATACGAGAAGATTGGGGTCATCACTACCAAACTTGGGAGATACATTTCTGAAACTAAAGCCTGTGTAGATCTCATCCGCAAAGAAGTTGAGGTCTTGTGCTCCTCCTGCTTCTATCACCAATCTATCAAATCCATCGTCGATCATGAGATCATCCACTGTGATATCTGCATCAGCGATATCTGGCAGCGCATCAGCAGATGGATTGACCCAGACATATGCTGTGTCTTCCAGTCCTGCACCGTAGAGATCCATACGGATCACGATCCAGTTGACGCCGCTAGCGTCCGCATCTACGGATACGGCAGATTCTCCGCCATTGTACCGTGCCGCGATATTGCCTAGTCCTGCTGTGGCTCCTACGTGAAAGAGACTTGTGCCTCCATCTGAGATACCTACGCCACCAAAGTTGCCAATACTATTTTCTGTCACATCGAGCAGGAATGACATCCATATCTCGGACTTTCCATCATCACCGGAGGCATATCTGGCGAAGTATGGTCGCTCATAGGTGACCACCTCAGCCACCTGTAGGATATCAACTTTGTTACCAATGCCATCAATGCGATCAGATTCAATTGAGTTAGCTACGATCAGAGGATCATCACCAGCAATGATTTCCCATGGACCACCAAAGCCTTGACCTCCATCTTGACCACCAAGTGTAGAGCCGGCATCATATTCAAAACTCTCGATAGCAGCTATCGGCTCAGAAGGATCAGGCACGTCCAGCAAATCTGTAGGCACAACCCCTGAGTACGACCTATCAATGCGAATGTCGTCCCACATGACTGTCACTCCCGGATCACCTGCGACCTTGAGACCTATGGCATTCCAGTTAGTAAGATTTGCCGTGCCAATGACATCTGCAGTATCTCGACTAGGCGTGCGATCCAAAGATGGGTCAATCCACATGTAGACATCATCTGGCGCACTTGTGCCATTGGTGACGCATTCTAGCACCACAAAGTGGCCCTCAGAAGCGCTTGCGTTACTCGTTCCTTGACCAATGAATCTGATATTACTTCCGTTAAATGATCTTCCGATCTGAAGTAGCTCTCCCGCTGAACCTTCAAACCCTGCGGTATCTGCCAAGACCAAATTGGTCACATTAGGGCCACCGTTATCCGAATCAAACCAAAATCCGACCCAGTAGGTGCGTCCATTGTCACCATAGCTTCCATCCATAGTACGCACAAGTCTTCCATTAGACCCAAAGAGTGCGTGATTACTACTCGTCATCTTGAGCAGGGGAAGACTAGTGATACCAGCTTCTCCGACACTTGGGTCGTCATCTGCTACCAGCGTCCACTCATCTGCCCATCCATTGCCTCCTGCTTGGCCGCTGAGGCCAACACCTGTATCATAGCTGAATGGCTCCGACGCTCCCTGTCCTGCTGGCGGTATTGTGTCCAAATCGAGAGGCAAGACGTCTTCCCAAGTATTACCGAAAAAGAGGTCATCAAATTCGTACTTAAGTCCAGCTGCACCTTCTGCCTTGAGCGATACACCGTGAAAGGTAGCTGCTGGGTAAATTTTATCTTGAATATTCGCTTCTTCCTTAGAGGGTTCGCCAGCTCCGGGATCTGCATCAACCCACATATCTAGGATCCAGTTGTCAGCTGTATCATTGGCTGTGATCCTTCCGACGACCCAGCTGGCGCTAGTATTGGTGAAGAATGCACCCGAATTTGTCGGGCCGCTTCCTGCTCCTGTTGCAAATAGGTTTCTATTGCCAAAGCGCTTACCGATGATCACGCGTTCGTTATTATCTTGAGCAGTGTCAAGTAATACCATCGTACCTACATTGCCTCCGACATCACCGTTGACTGCCATATGAGCACTAAACCAAAATGTCTGATTGGCATCTCTTGTCAGGGGAGAAGTGAAGTATCGCGCAAGTCTGTTTTGGCTGCCTGTAGACGTTCCTTCGTAGCTATTTGCGCTAGTCTTGACAAGAAGCACATCGTTACTCACTCCCCCTTCTGCAATGACCGCGCTGACATCATTGGTGTCTATAGAACCCCATGGACCTGACCACCCATTCTCTGCAGCTCCGTTGCCTCCGGCATCCTGGCCACTAGCATAGACGAACTGATCAAAGGCGAAAGCCGTCACACCAGGTGCGATGTCTTCTAGATCATCTGACACTACTGACCCGTAGTCTAGACCCACTTGAATATCATCGTAATAAGCGGTGACACCGACAGTACCTTCTACAATAAGCCCAATGGCGTTCCATGCGCTGAGATCCTTCTCGGCAACGAGTGCCGCATCTTCACGATCTGGCTGTGCTTCTGGATCTGGATCAACATAAAGATATACCAGATCATTATCAGAAGTACCGTTGGTAACAATCTCAGCAACCAAGAAGTGACCTTCATCGGCATTGGCAGCGGTATTACCCGATCCCACGATACCGATATTGCTCGCGCCAAATCCGCTTCCAATCTGTACGATTCGTCCGTCTGGTCCACCTGCTCCAAAGCTATTCTCGTCGGCCAAAACAAGGTGACTGATATTGGGCCCTTGATTCTCTGTGTCGAACCACCATCCAACCCAGAAAGTACGACCGAAGTCTCCATATTCTCCTTCGAGACTCCTGACCATACGTGTGAGATCAAGAGTCTGGATGACATTGCCACTAGTACGTTTCTGTAGAAGGGCACTTTCGATTCCGCCCTCAGAGATGATTGGTGAAGTACCTGCAAGCTTGATCCACTCTCCGTCAAATCCACTGCCACCTTCTTCGCCAACGAGGCTATCTCCAGCTGCATAAGACACGTCCTCTGCAGCCCCTGGCGGGAGTGGTGGTACGATAATGAGGTCATCGGGGACTACATCAGCATATGCTCCGCCTAGCATGATATCATCCACGCTGTAGAGGATGCCAGGGGCTCCTTCTGACTTGAGATTGATTCCGTGAAAAGTCGCAGCCGGGTATGCCTTGTTCATGATCTGAGCATCTGCTTCTGCAGGCTCAGCCGACGGATCTGGATCTACCCACAAATCGAGTTCCCAGTTGCCTGACATATCATTAAATGTCAGATGGCCAAGGACCCACCGTGCATCTGTTCCTTCAAAAAATCTTCCTGTATTGGTAGGACCAGATCCTGGACCTGTAGCAAATACATTGCGATTGCCGAAGCGCTTCCCTATCGTGATACGCTCATCTTGGCCTTGTGTACTATCTACAAAGTTGAGAGTACCGACATTGCCCGCTGGATTGCCATCAATGGCCATGTGTGCAGAAAACCAATATTCTGCTCCACTCACAGCTTCAAGCGGTGTGTCGAAGTATCGACGATATCGATTTGCGGCTGTGGTCGATACGATCTGTGCCCGATTGCTAGAGGACCTGACAAGCAATGTCTCATTGAGCACTCCACCGAGAGCTAAGGATGAGCTATCCATTTCACTGACAGCTGACCATGGACCTGACCAACCATTGTCAGCACCTCCATTTCCAGCGATTGATCCACTTGGATCGTAATCAAAGCCCTCACTCACTTGAGCGTGCGCGTAAATGGCGCTCATCAACACGATTGTGAGGCTAAAGAGAGTAGATTTCATTTTCATAGAGCAGTGTTTAAGTCGTTTCTTGATTGTATTTTATGCAGTGCTTTTGAGTTTATTCCCAACCTTCATTTTGGCGATAGCCATACTGATTCACTTGGCCAAAAGGAATCGCAAGCAAGTCTCTAATATTTGTATACGCCTCTGGGAAATCGTCCAAATAGTCTTGGAGCGCTTTTTGCTCTTCTCCGTGAGAGCTCATCACTTCTTGCAGTGTACCATATCTCCTGAGATCCCACCAGCGATGATTTTCAAAAGCGAGCTCAAGCCTTCTTTCTTTCTGTATGGCCTGTCTCAGATCTTCTGTACTTGAGATATCAAGATCTGGATTGGGATTGCCCGGAAAGTAAAGAGGCAAGTCCGCTCGGACTCGTAGCGTGTTAAGGTATTCAAAGGCCTTATCCGGTAAGCCGCCCTGTGTCTCCACGAGAGCCTCTGCTAGCATGAGCAGCACATCGGCATATCTGAAGACTGGAAAGTTGAGGTCACTTCCGCCATTGGTCACCGGCGGGAAGACATACTTACCGCAGTATGGAATCAGCTCATTTTCTGCAGAGTTGGGGTCTTCATCGTAGTAGGCCACACTTGCTTCAAACCTCTTGTCGCCCGCTTCATAGGTGTTGATGAGATCTTGTGTTGGCATGTTCTTGCTTGCCGACGTTGAGACAAAAATGCCTTCCGTGATATTGGTGCCTGACTGATAAGGCAAAAAGCTAAGAAACCAACCCGCACCCTGATTTGCAGTCACGCTAAACTGATTGGAGAAGATGATCTCGGGATCTAAACGATTTCCTGGTCCAAAGACACTACGGTAGTCAGGATTGAGCATGTACTGGCCACTCACTACGATTGAATCTAGTAGCGGGATCGCTTCACCATAGTTCAAATCTGCGAAATACACCTTGGCAAGGAGCATCTGAGCTGCTGCCTTTGTAGCCCTTCCCTGGTCCAGAGATGGCCAAGAAGCTGGTAAATTGCTCATGGCAAAATCAAGATCTGGAATGATGACTTCATTCACAATCTCCTCTCTAGGCACTCGCCGTCTAGCGAGAATCTCACCTGCATCATCCTCACTCTCAATGATCTCAGTAATCTTAACCACGTCACCAAATGACTGCGTCAGAATATAGTAGTAAAAGGCACGAAGAAATCTTGCTTCTGCCTCTTTTGCCCTCTTGTTTTCTTCTGTTTGAAAGGGGACAGGTTCGATGAGGTTAATCACATAATTGGCATTGGAGATGCCTTTATAGCAAGGTGCCCAGATATTATTGTGTACACCACTCGAGCTTGTAAGCACAAAGTAGTCTATCTCTTCGGTGCCTACACTTCCTCGGTCATTGGGGTTGGGGATGAACGTCGTATTATCCGATCGAAACTCGACTGTTTGCCATAGAGCACCATTGTACAGCCCTCTGAGGGTTGGATAGATCCCATTTACAGCAGCTTCGATTTGGGTCTCCGTCTGATAGAAGTTTTGCACAGAGTAGCTACCTCTCGGTGAGTATGTGAGGAAGTCATCTTCATTACACCCGAGTGTGGATGCTACCAATATGAACACGAGTGCTAGCTTAAGTGTGGTGAGATACTTTGTCATCTTAAAGGCTCATTTTGAATCCAGCAGTGAATGTGCGAGAGATGGGATAAGACGAGTACGAGATATTCCGCTCAAAGGGAGTTCCATTTCTTCTGACCTCAGGATTGCCATCAAATTCACTGAAGATGAAGGCATTTTGAGCGCTGAAGTAGACTGAAAGGTTAGAAATGGCCTTACTATCCTTGAGTACGTCCTTGAAGTCGTAGGACAAGGTGATGTTACCAATCTTAAGGAAAGTACCACTCACGACTCCAGCGCTGGTAGGTGTGCGGTATCTCTGGCTTGATTGGACAGTCGTAGTCGTCGGAGCTCTCAGGCTATAATCTGTACTACCAAATCTGTATCGATCCTGGATTTCATCTCTGCGTACATTGAAGACACCGTCTGTATTGAGCTCTATCTCTCTTCGTAGATCAAAGATGAGGCCACCTACTTCTCCACTAGCTACGACACGTAGGCCAAAGTTCTTATAAGTCACGAAGGTGTTGATCCCGTAGGTAAAGTCCGGTAGTGGATTGCCAAGGAAGACATAATCTTGGTCCAGCTCAAGTTGTCCATCTCCATCTCCATCTAGGTAGAAAGGCGATCCAACTGTAGCTCCTGGATACTTGGGGACATCAGGGTCTTCTATCATCTCTGGCGTGTAGAGACCTAGCAGTTCGAGCCCATAATATTGACCTACAGGGCCACCTACGAATGATCGACTGATGCGTATGCCGTTACCTGCCGGAGTGTTGAAAATAGGTACGTCAGCTGTACCGATCTGGACGATTTCATTTCTGTTGGCCGAGATATTTCCTCCGATTGTCCAGACAAAATCGTCCTTCACCACTGGCTTGGCCTTGAGAGATATCTCGACACCTTCATTTTGGAGCTCTCCAAGATTACTGATCTGCACCCCAAAACCCGTAACAGATGGCAGTGGATTCCCGAAGAGTAGATCAGTATTCCTGGCTCTATACCAGATGGCTTCAATATTGAGCCGATCTCTAAAAAATCCGAGGTCAATACCGACATCAATCTGCTTGATCGTTTCCCATTGCAGTTGCGCATTGGGCAGTCTTCCTACAGTATTTCCAAAGGCATTCACCCCACCAAATACATAGTCTCCTCGATTGATAGTGCCTTGATAAAAGTTTTCGTCAACCTGCTGTGATCCCGTCTCTCCTACTGAGAGTTCAAATCGTAGGTTGCTCAATATCCGACCTGATGGGAACCATGGCTCTTTACTTGCTCTCCATGCCAAGCCTAAGGCCGGAAAGATTGCATTGCGTCTGTCAGCACTAAATCTGCTGGAGGCATCACGTCTGACACTAGCAGTGACATAATATTTTTGATTGTAGTTGTATTTCAGTCGCCCGATCATGCCAATGAGAGCGCGCTGTCTCACTTCCTCTCCACCATTGATGTAAAATCTTGCGGGTATTTCCTCCAGACTGGGATTGGTGAGGTCCTCTGGGTTAAACTGGTAAACATTATTGGTCTGAAAGATGTCGAAGTCCTCATTGATCAAAAATGAATTCCCTACACTCAAGCGATCAAGCTGATAGTACTCTGCCGTGTAGCCCACTAGAGCTTCGAAATTGTGATCATTGATTTTTTTATCCCAATGCAATGTGGTCTCACTGATCAATCGCAGCTCTTCTCTTCTTCTTGCGTTGACAAATGAGTTCCCTGGAGGATTGGTATTGAAAGGTGTCAATCCGCCTCCCACGACATCACCAGGAGAAAAAGTCCGTCCTCGATTGAAAATAATATTAGCACCAAGAAGCTGTTTCGCTCTCAGATTGAGCGGTAGCTCGGCTTCCAAGGTAATCTGGCTTTGAATCTGTCTATTGATATTTTCTACCTTTTGATTCTCTAATTTATAGAGTGGGTTGGCTTGAAAGAATGGCAGCAATTCACCTCTAGTCGTAGGGGTGAGATTGCCATTTTCGTCATATGCTGGTGCCGTCGGGTCAGCCCATCTAGAGACTTGCACTGTATGAAATGCGCTAAACTGCCCTTGTGTGGGATCTGTATTTCCGGTATTGGATATGGTCATGGATGGAGCGAGCATCACTCCGAAACTCAACCAATCATTGACCTTGCTATTGACTCTAGCTCTGAGACTGAAGCGCTCGAGGCCCGTCGTCTTTAGTGTTCCTCTGTTTTTATAGTATCCAGCAGATATGTTGTACTTGGTCTTGGCGGTTCCACCTCTGATACTTAAGTCAATATTTCTTTGTACACCATTTTGCGTGATGAGATCAAACCAGTCTGTACCCTCTCCATATTGATTGGGATCCATAAGATTGTCTGGTATGACGGTCTCCTCTCCTCGGCTTGCCGCTTGATCTTCTATGCGTTCCCGCAAAAAAGTCGCCAGCTCTGTGGCATTCATATTGTCGGGTTTTTCGAAGTTGTGGATTGTGGAAACGCCCACGTAACTATTGAGTTGGATTTTGGGCTTACCCTCTTGACCTTCTTTGGTGGTAATAAGGATCAGCCCATTACCTGCTCGAGCACCATAAAGTGCTTTACCCGACGCATCTCTTACTACAGAAATCGACTCGATGTCATTGGGGTTGAAGAGTGCGAGAAAGTTGTCTTGCTCACTATTGTTGTAGGTTCCGTAAGGGACACCATCTACGACTATAAGTGGGGCATTGTTTCCTGTGGTACCTATACCTCTGACAAGTAACTCTGCTCCAGCATCTGGTCTGCCACTGCCTGTGCGGACTTGTAAACCAGCGACTTGACCTGCTAGACCTTGATCAAAACTTGGTAACTGAAGATTTTCGAGCTCGCGTGAGCTCATGGCGTCCGTAGCGCCTATGACATCTTCCTTTTTGGCTTGACCATACGCGACGACAACAACCTCATCGAGCTCTGCATCCTCCTCTTTCATGGTGACATTGATGACCGTACGGCCATTGATTTCTACACGCTGCTCCTCATACCCAATGTAGCTAAAAACCAAAGTCTCAGCGCCAGAAGGAAGGTCAATCGAGTAACTGCCGTCTAGTTCAGAAAATGCCCCAATCTTGTTGTTTTTTGCTAGATAGATGTTGACAGCCACTAGCTCCTCGCCCTCTTCATTGGTCACCTTACCCTCGACCCTACTTTGAGCAGAAAGTGCACTGCCGACCATCAGCAAAAGCATGAACACTGGATATCGAATGTGATCTGCAAAGAGTTTCATAGGCTTCAACGTTGAATTGGAAAAATGACCAAAGACATTCCTCTTTAAACAAATGTCATGGGTGAAACCAAATATCCTGTCCTGCACTATCCTGTCTATACAGGTTGAGTCAAGCTGTCAATTTTGAGCGGGTGTCGAGTCCGAAATCTATCTTCACAAGATCAATAACCCCGCATGCAAAGTACAGGTCTGTTCATAAGCTTACTCATTTGCGTTTTTCTGCTGTCTACTGGCTCATCCGTCGAGAGTGACCAATGGGTAGATTTGATTCAAAAGCGGCCTAACATCGTACTCATCGTATGTGATGATCTCGGACGATATGATCTATCAGCTTACGGCAATCCCGTGATACAGACACCAAGAATACAGCACATGGCAGACGAAGGAATCAAATTCGTGAACGCCTACGTCGCTCAAGCAATTTGCAGCCCAAGCAGGGCGGCCATACAGACTGGGCTCAATCCAGCACGGATAGGCCTCACTGCTCACATCTCTGGCAATCCACCTACCGATCCGTGTTGGCCGAGAGTGCCACCCAAGAGTATGCAGCGACTTGCACTAGCCTATGAGACACTTGGAGAAGCTATGCAAGACAGAAGCTATCGCACAATGTATGTGGGCAAGTGGCACCTTGGCGGTGGCAACTACAAGCCGAATAATCATGGCTATGATGTCAGCTATGCTGCAGGCGGCCGAGGTCTACCAGACAGCTTTTTTCCGCCATACTTCAATGGAGGCTTATTTCCTGAGCTTCGTGATCTCGCACCAGACGACACATATCTCACAGATGCCCTCACGACTCTAGCGATCAGATCTCTGCCTCAAGATACCAGTCAGCGATTTTTTCTCAACCTGAATTACTATAGCCCACATGTACCTATCGAGGGTCCTCCAGAACTGGTAGAGAAGTATGAGACAATCCTTGGAGATAATCCGGATACCCTGCCAAGACCTCACTACGCAGCCATGGTCGAACGTATAGATCAACAAGTCGGGCGTCTCATCGACACGCTCCGATCAAAATTACTTCTGGATAACACCGTGATCATCTTCACTAGCGATCATGGTGCACTGACCGTCGAAGAGGTGCCACAATTCGCAGCACATACACCACCAACCAGAAGTGGCGAATATCGTGACGGCAAAGGATATCTTTATGAAGGTGGACTAAGAGTACCTCTGATCGTCTACTCTCCTGGATTTTTCACTTCACAAGTAGATAGTTTTTTTACCATCAACACTGACTGGATGCCAACACTGACAAATCTTGCTGGTAGTCAAGTGGCGAGTCCAGATGGTGTGGCGATCCCTAGCATAACCGGTGAGCCAGCCCCTGATCGAGATCTGTTTTGGCACTATCCGCACTACAGTCCTCAGCGAGGCCAGCCTGGAGGAGTAGTCATTGACTACCCTTACAAGCTCATACAGTGGTACAGTGATGTAGACAGCTCCTACGTATTCGACCTAGAGTCCGATCCTGGAGAGACTACCGATATCAGTGACAATGTGCCTGATACAAAAGCAGCTCTTATAGAAAATCTGGAGAAGTGGAAAAGCTCTATCGGAGCACGTGAAATGCTTCTCAATCCTGCATATGATCCGGAAAACTGCCGCTAAGCATGAAGCTCTCTCAAAGATTCATATGGGCACTTGTTGTCAGCTTACATTTGCCAGACATGGCCATATCTCAAGACACTGCTCTGGTATATGAAGACTTTGAGCTGGCACTGCACAATCCTCTTGAGTGGAGTGATCTGAGCGGAAGCGGCTGGCTCTCAGCTTGGGAGCGAAGTGTCGGAGATGATGTGGTTATTGATACTGGGCAAATCACGCATCCCGGATTCAGCACCGTCGAAGGTAACCACCATCTCGTGGCCCATCAACAGCTGGTAGGTCTCAGGTTCCAACGGAGTTTTCCGCTCATTCCAGACGATGGTCGTGCTATATGGCTGTCTTGCCTACTAGACTTTAAAGATGTGTCTCATCCAAACGGTGTCACCAACATAGCATTGCTTCGCAGTGGTAACCAGGAGATCGCAATGGGTAAGAAATTTGGTAATGAAAAGATCGGCTTTGCTATGCCTGAAGCTGGAAATTACAATACAGATATCGATGCACGAGGTGCTCGATGGTTGGTGATGAAGCTACAGTTTAGTGGTGATCGTGAAGCTGAGCAGGCATGGCTGTGGGTCGACCCGGATCCCAGTGCAGAACCCAATCCTGATGATGCAGATCTTGCAGCTCCCCAAGATGGACTAGGAGCTCCTAGTATCAATAGTGGTGTGAATGGTATAGAAGTCCGTGCAGAAGGCACTGCGCCCCAGCTCGTATTAGTCGACGAAATCAAGATTGGAAGAAGTTATGAGAGTGTTTCGTCTGGGGTACTCACCACCACACGGGAAGTCCATGAAGTTCTCCGACTAGAAATCTACCCCAACCCTGTGGCAAGAGATATTTTTATACGCTCTGAACACGACCTGATGGAGGAGAGCGCCAGACTTATGACGAGTACTGGCGAGATCATTTCTGTCCAGCTCCGTAAGGAATCTAACCATATTTGGCAATTAAGCCCCGGTGCATCCTTGACTCCAGGTCACTACATCTTCTTCGTATCTAGCCAAGATGGTAGAAAATGTCTGGCTCGTGTCCAAATTTCAAATTGAGTCTCTGCTCCAAATTAGTCGGATTGCATCATTTATAAAGTTCGAGATCATTAGTACAATTTCTCTTCACGCCTAAACATCATTGGGGGTAAGAATGAATGTCCTGAGCGTAAAAGAAGCGCCTACAACATCGTGGCCATTGCTCACGATCGCAAGCCCGATTGTCCTAGATTGTAATAATACTAGGCTTTCGTGCATATTGTAATCATGTAAAGGGTGATTGAAATTATACAAGTTGATGATAATCAGGCGATCACTAAACATTGAGGAAGCGGATATCTTATAATGAATGAAACCCATCAAAAGAGATTTGTCATGAGTAAGTCGTCAAGATTGAAAGCTCGTCGTTTCTTGTTGTTCTTTGCATCAACATCAATCTTCATAAGCCTCCATGCACAAGAAATCTGTGACGATGGAGTTGACAATGATGGTGACGGAGCAATTGATCTCAATGATGGCGACTGTGACTGTGTGTTAGAGACAGGAGTGAATCTATTTACCAATGGTAGCTTTGAAACTCCTGCAGAACCTAATATCTCTTGCTTCTCTGTCAATAATTGTCCCAACACTTTTGGACAGCTAAGCTGCCTTGAAGGATGGAGCCCCGGCGGAGTGGCGTCTTCCCCAGATGCTTTTGGTATACTCTGCGATCTTACTGAAGTGGATAACTTCCTTGACGGAGGACTATCTCGCTTTGGACCATCAGCTAGTGAAGGAGAGTCCTTTGGAGGGCTCATCGCTCAATCGCAAGGATCCAACTACACAGAGGTCTTGGCAAATTGTCTTCAGAGCAATACCACTCCTGGACTGCAGTACACCCTCCAATTTGACATTCTGGGATTTGAGGAAGCTGTGATCATCTTTGATGAAGAAGTTGAAGATCTCTATTCTGCATTTCCAGCATATCTAGCAGTCTATGGAAATACCCAGTGCTACGGACCGATGGAAGGTTCTCCTACCTTTAATTGTCCCATCGAGAATCTCGGTATCGGTTGGGAATTGATCGATACAATGGTCGTATACGGAGAGCTATACTCTTGGACTAATTACTCCAAAGAAATCGAGATTGCGAATAGCTATTCTAGTATAGGTATCACTGGGTTTTGCACAGATTACAGAGAGAATCCAGAAGATAGTGTCATCGCACTCAGTAGACATAACTACTATTTCTTTGACGACTTCAGACTCTTTAGCCAGGAAGACAGCTTGTCTCTCGATCTTGAAGAGCTGCAGTTGAGTTGCGACTCCTCGGCATTGCGCCTCGACCAGACAAGCGATCTAAACATCATCGAGTACCAGTGGTATATCGACGGTGTGGCCATCAACGGAGCTACAGACTCTATCTACACAGCAGACAGATCTGGGACCTATCAGCTCCTAGCCACCTATGCAGACGGATGCATACAGTCAGAGATTGATATCATCATTGATGCATGTAATTGCAGCTTTGAGTACACAGCACCACAAGACATGCAAGCCTGTCTTGGCGATAATATTACTATTTCTGCATCATCTACTGGTCTTGATGGTATCAGCTGGATAAGCCTTGACGGCACGGACACCATCTCTGGTGATCTCTCTATCATTTTGGAGGACAGTTTGATCTATGTCTTGGTCTATAATGACAGTTGTCGCTCTCTCAGAGATACAGTCAGCTTACGTCCCTATGAAGTGCAAACACCTGAGCTCTTCGTGGAGTCCTCGTGTACCACGGGACAAGGCAGAGCAGAGCTGACAGGTCTTAGCCAAAATCAAATCGCCAGATGGATTGATGAAACTGGTCTCTTGCTCGACCAAGGTCAAGAAGTCGATAGTCTGCCACCTGGTACTTACATCGTGTCGATTGAAAGCGAATTTGGTCAAGATATATGCAGCTCAGAATTCGAATTTGAGATCACAGAACTCGTCACATCTCCTTTGCGCCTAGAAGTCTTTCCTCTAGACTGCGGTATGCCATCTGACGCAGCTATTTCAATCCTCAATGATGAAGTCTACGACATGATCATTTGGACGGAAATCTCCTCTGGTAACATAGTGGCTTTGGATCAAACAACTGCAGAAGGCCTACAAGCAGGTGACTATCACGTTGAGGTCACGGATAGTAATGGCTGCATCATCGAAGAGATGGTCACAATCTCCGAGGTGGTAGTGCCCCAAGTAGATGTTGATGCGCGGATCACTGCAATGCCTGGAGAAATCGTAGAAATCGACGCAGATGTGATGCCTGTCAACAGATCATATCAGTACTTATGGACATCTGATCTAGATCTCGACTGTGTAGACTGTGCATCGAGTACTGTCATTGCTGGGCAAAGTGGCCTCGTGCAGCTGACCGTGATAGATTCCATCAGTAGGTGCTCTACACTAGTTGAAATCACTCTGGTCGTCGATACTTTGTCATCAAATATTGACATCTACGTCCCTAATGTCTTTAGTCCAAATCAAGATGGCGTCAATGATGTCTTTGGGGTTTTCTTGGCTGAGGAATCTGTAGTAGAGATCAAAGAAATCGCCGTCTTTGATCGCTGGGGAAATATGATCTGGCAGAGCCTCGACCCTAAGGCTGTGTGGGATGGTAGCTTCAAAGGGGAAGCAGCTCCAATAGGCGTGTATACCTATCTAGTCGCTTATGCAGGAGTTTCTCAGAACGACATAGTCAGTGGTGATCTCAGCTTGATCAGATAGGGCTTGAAGATCTGCATCATTATCACTTAACTTTGCCGTCCTTTTTGGAGGATAATTGTCCTTCGCGAGCACTACGGCGTGGTAGCTCAGCTGGTTAGAGCGCAGGATTCATAATCCTGAGGTCGGCGGTTCGGGTCCGCCTCACGCTACAAAAAGAGGCTGTCTAATAAGTAGGCAGTCTCTTTTTTTTTATTTTGGAACATATTGCATTGTCTTGTAATATGAGTTCTAAGAATCAAAGGAAGGCCACTTTCAAGCCATATGATCCTGATCAGTTGAGCTTACTTCCGCCGAGTCTTGAGGAGTTAATACCTCCTAATCATGTTGTCAGAGTTGTTCGAGACGTGATTGATCGTATTGACATTTCCTCCATTGTCAAAAAGTATAAAGGCGGTGGTGCTAGTTCTTTTCATCCTAAGATGATGCTGAAGATTATTGTCTATGGCTACTTGTCTAATATATACTCCTCGCGCAAGATAGAGCAGGCTGTGGCGAGCAACATTCACTTTATGTGGCTTGCAGGCATGCAGCGACCTGATCATAATGCGATTAATCGATTCAGATCTGATAGGCTCAAGGGTGTGTTGAAGGAGGTATTTGCTCAAGTGGTCAGCTTGATGGCCGAACAAGGCTTGTTAAACATCAAGAGCATATACGTGGATGGTACCAAGTTAGAGGCCAATGCCAACAAATACACATTTGTATGGGGCAAGTCCATTAAGCGGCACAAGCAACGCATCAAGGATCAGTTGGAGGATTTATGGAAATATGCCGAGACCATCGCCAAAGAGGAATTGATGGATAATGATCCTACTGTCTATCCTGAACTAGACGCAGATCAGGTCAGCAAGACCATCGAGACGATCAATGAAGCCATTAAGGATAAGTCAGTGGATAAAAAGATCAAGCATAAGCTCAACTATGCCAAGCGTAATTGGCCGCAGAACATGGCCAAGCTACGAATATTGCTGCACAAGAACTGTTACCAATCTCAATTTCTCATCAAGCAGAGAATACCTCAGTCTCTAAGAGCTTCATGTCTTCTATTGCTGTCAGATTGAAATCTGATTATAGCATTTCCAATCACTCTCCCTTGAAACTCTATAGCAGGTGTATCATCGATTCTCAAAATAGAATCCATGGCATGGAAAGCTATACGACGATAGTAGCAACCATGAAATACAATGTCAGTTTCTATGACAAATCTTCACAAATAGACCTTCCTTTCACAGCAAGACTGACCAATGAAAGAAATGTCGAGTCTCAACTTGCAAAGGCACTGAAATGGGACTCTCAACACGCTGATAAACTCCTGGCTCACCTGATGGAGTTCGTCCAGGAGAACTTTCCTGATTGCTCTACATTGCAATCTGATTTTGCAAAGTCCGTTGATGCCCTCGATATGGGACGTCTCTTGAGTCTAGAGCAAACCATACTGGCATCGGACTGTGAGAATCTTAAGCCTTCACTCGAAAGCGAAATCACAAAAACGGAAGAGCAAAAACTTTGCAGCGATCTACTACATCGAGCCGAGATCTTGGCCAATGGAGCCACACTCAAGCAACTGCAAAGTGCAACAAACCTCCTCCTACTGATTTCTCCTCAGGCGAGCTGTGCCGACGACGCAATTAAACTTTCACAGCTGGTCTCACAAAATGCCCAGAACTTGAGCCACAGCCAGAGGAGCAGTATCTCGGCTAAACTCGAAATGTATGACTCCAGATCGCTAGATCAATGGAAAAATTACTACACTGCCAAGAGGACGAGTTATTGGTATTCCATAGGTCAATAAGTTTTTTATAGTACGTTCGTCACAAATTGCTTTCGTCAAAAGGAAATTTGTGAATACTATTAAATCGTCTTTGATCTTTTGCCTTTTCCTAGTCCTACACAGCTGCACTCCTGACAATGTAAATCTTGCATCATTATTAGATGATACTGAGAGTCAACTTGGTGAAGGAGCAATCTGGGATCATGACAATGGTCGCCTCTTATGGGTAGACATTCTTTCCAAAACACTCTATCTCTACTACCCAAAAGATGATAGCTACCAGGCTCACTTGCTTCCTGGTCGTATAGGCACCGTAGTGCCCATTGACAAACGCTATGTGGCTCTGGCCATCGAAGATGGCATCTATAGGCTAGATCTTGAGACTGAAAGACTTGACACAATTGCTCTGATAGAGCCTGGCCTTGATATCAATCGCTTCAATGATGGAAAATGTGATCCTTCAGGACGTCTTTGGGCAGGTACCATGAATCTTGCAGAAGATACTGCTTCTGGTAGTTTGTATTGCATACTCCCGGATGGAACATTTGAGCGAAAGCTCGATCAGATCACGATATCAAATGGTATCGTATGGTCCAGTGACAAGCGTAAAATGTACTATATCGATACTCCCACTGGTAATATTGATGTCTTTGACTATGATGACGAAAGTGGCAAGATTGCCAATCGGCGTCTGCTGCGTCATGTGGAAAAAAGTCTAGGGTTTCCTGACGGCATGGCGATCGACTCGGAAGATAATTTGTGGGTTGGTCTTTGGAACGGAAATGCCGTGGCAAAATTTGATGGGAAGACTGGAGAGTTGCTCGACAAGATTGCCGTGCCGGCTCATAATGTCACTTCCTGCGCTTTTGGCGGAGACCAGCTCAAAACCTTATATATCACGACAGCAAGAGTCGATATGAGTGATGACGAACTCAAACAATATCCTCTTGCAGGTGGACTATTCACGTACAAGGTCGATGTGTCAGGCGCCAAATCTCCCAACTTCCGATGAGTAATCCTCTCGTCAAGCGTATCGTCGTGATGGGTGTCAGCGGTTCTGGAAAGACTGCAGTCGCTGCTCGTCTAGCCAGTCAACTCAACTACAGCTTCATAGAAGGAGACGATCATCACCCAAGGAGCAATATCGCGAAGATGTCATCTGGTACGCCACTTGATGATGAAGATCGACGGCCTTGGCTTGAGCGTCTCAATCAACTCATCACAGAGAGTCAAAACCCTATAGTACTGGCTTGTTCGGCTCTCAAAGAGAGCTATCGCCAGATATTGAGCGAGGGTGCTCCCAATCTCACGTGGATATATCTTTCGGCTGATCAATCACTGATACTCAATAGGGTGGCAGCTCGACAAGAGCATTTCATGCCTACAGGTCTTGTAGCTTCGCAGTTTCGCGATCTAGAAGAGCCCGCTTATGGCCTGAAACTAGACGCCAATAAACCCATTGACCAACTTCTTCCAAAAATCATAGAGCATATCGAAACGAAAGAATCAAAGAAAGTCATCGGACTCATCGGACTCGGTGTCATGGGTCGAAGTCTTGCCCTTAATCTCCTTCGCAATCAACAGAGCCTCGCAGTCTACAATCGCGCTGAAGAACAAGAGCTGATCAAGGACTTTGAGCTTCGGAGTCAGGGTAAACCTGTGGATATCCATCTGGACTTAGCTTCATTTGTCAAAGGTCTCGAGACGCCAAGAAAAATATTGATGATGGTCAGTGCTGGTCGAGCGGCAGACTTGGTTGTTGATGAGCTCTTATCACATCTTGCTCCCGAAGATATCATTCTAGACTGCGGCAACTCACACTACCGCGATACAGAAGCAAGACAAGCCAAATGTCAATCTTCCAATGTTCATTTCCTTGGAGTAGGTGTATCAGGTGGTGAGCAAGGAGCACTGTGGGGTCCATCGATCATGGTCGGTGGCAACCAATCAGCTTACCAACAGATCGCAGCGGCTCTGAATCTCATCGCCGCCAAATCGTCTGAAGGTGCTTCTTGCGCTAACTATATCGGCAAAGGAGGAGCAGGGCACTTTGTCAAGATGATTCACAATGGCATCGAATATGCTGAGATGCAACTCATTGCAGAGATCTATGGTCTCTTGCAGCCAGAGTATTCATTGCCCCAGATCGCCGAGATCTTTAGCAGCTGGAATGCCTCGGACAGTGAAAGCTATCTGCTAGGGATCAGTGCAGCCATATTGAGGCATAAGACCAATGACGAGTTTACCCTACAAAACATCCTCGACCGTGCAGGAAACAAGGGCACCGGCTCGTGGTCCAGCCAGCTTTCCATGCAGCTCGGAGTGCCGAGCTCCATGATGACGAGCGCTGTCTACGCGAGATATACTTCATCCCAAAAGTCAAGACGAGTCAAACTAGAAGCTCAGCTTGGTCCAAAACAAGCTCCAAACCGCGCTATAGATCTAGACCAACTCCACCGTGCCTACGATGCTGCAAGATGGATCAATCATGCACAGGGCTTTGAGTTGATCTACACTATGTCTGAGGAGTCAGGATATGAGATCAATCTCAGCGTACTGGCCTCTACATGGACCAATGGCTGCATCATCCGATCTCGGCTCATGCAGAGATGCCAGAGCATCTTCAAGGATCACTCTACATTGCTTGATCATGCCGGTACCCTGCAGCATATTGAAGCTGCACAAGACGATCTGAAAGATCTCTGTAAAATGGGGATAGATCTAAATCGTCCTATCCCCGCGCATATCTCAGGACTGAGCTACTGGCAACAAATCACACAAGCCGAGTCAACAGCAGATATGATACAGGCGCAGAGAGACTTCTTTGGTGCTCATCGTTACCAGCGCAGAGATGATCCTACTACATCCTATCACACTGAGTGGGAGTGATGATTGATGTAGAACTATTGTTATGGGTCGGAGCAGGTCTAGCGGTCGTACTATTTCTGATACTCGTACTGCGGATACCAGCATTCATCTCGCTCTTGGTGGCGAGTCTCGTCGTAGGGCTTGGCGCCGGACTCACCAGTGAAGAAATGATCTCTACGATACAGAGAGGTATGGGTGGCACCCTGGGCTATGTGGCCGTCGTCGTAGGGCTCGGAGCAATATTTGGAGGTATTCTGGAGGCTTGTGGCGGTGCAGAAACGATCGCTCGCCATTTGCTGAGCCTATTCGGTGAAAAACGGGCTGGCTTTGCTTTGAGTCTGACAGGTTTTATCATCGCGATCCCTGTCTTCTTCGATGTGGCATTTATCATTCTTATTCCATTGATATACTCTCTTCAGCGCAAGACAGGCAGATCTCTCTTGACTTATGCCATTCCTCTGCTCGCAGGGCTTGCCATCACACATGCCTTCATACCTCCTACACCTGGCCCAGTCGCAGTCGCAGACATTATAGATGCCCCACTAGGCCTAGTGATACTCTGTGGCTTCATTGTCGGCCTACCCACATTGATACTATGTGGACCGATGTTTGGTCGATGGATCGGTGAGCGAATCCACATCATTGCGCCTCCTGAGGTCCCCAAGCAGGATACTCGACAGACCACTTCTCCATTGGCCAAGCTCTTGTTAATCATTGCGGTGCCGATCTTGTTGATACTCGCTGCCGCCCTCTTCAATGAAACGAAGCTCTTCAGCAGTCTTGAAGATCATGCTCTTGGAAAGTGCGTCGTACTTTTTGGCCACCCTTTTGTTGCCCTGATCATTGCCAATCTCCTTGCTTGGTACTTCCTTGGTAGGATAGAAGGACTTTCGTCCAAAAGACTTCTTGAAATCAGCAACAACTCGCTGGAACCTGCAGGAATCATCATCTTATTGACCGGAGCCGGTGGAGTGCTCAAACAAGTGCTGGTGGATACCAAGGCTGGAGAAATGCTCGCCAAGGCGTTTTTGGAAATGGGTTTTTCAATTTTTCTCTTCGCATGGTGTGCTGCCGTAGCGATGCGTCTGCTGCAAGGATCGGCGACCGTGGCCATGATTACCGCTGCAAGTTTAAGTGCTGCTATTTTGCCAGCAAGCATGGAGGCATGGCATCGAGCCCTCCTAGTGATTGTCATTGCTTCAGGAGCGTCAATCTTCTCGCATGTCAATGACAGTGGATTTTGGCTTGTGGGTAAGTATCTTGGCTTGGACCTCAAGCAGACCGTAAAGTCTTGGTCCATGATGACGCTAGGTATTGCTGTTTTTGGGCTTTTATTTTCTGGACTTCTTCTTGTGCTCATCTGACTACCCACTGTAAATATTCAATGTGAGATCAGCTCTCCCGAGAAATTGAATATCTAGATTCACTTGGAGTCTTTATTGACAGAAATCAGCCATCCTTAGAATTTTTGATCTAGATAAGAGCTATGAACGATCAATATCATTTTATGAGAGTCGCACTATCTTCGCATTGACCCAGAGAGCAAATCTGTGCAAGAATCAAGACCACATAATCGGCTCCTATTCAACATCTCGTCTGTGCTCTACATCGTGATGGCGGTCTTTCATATCGTCTTTCATTTTGCGCGCAAGCGCCCACAAGATACCGATGAGAAGCGTGCTCTCTTTGAACTCATGGATAACTATCGCTTTGACTGGGGATCAGGTATTATGAGATCGATGACTGAGGTGCAAGAAGCATTCTCACTATACATGTCCATCTTGTTGGTCGGATTGGCCGTGATGAATCTTATCATTATACGACATAGTAAGACCGAGCGCATGATCATGCATGCCATCACGCTCAATTTTATTGTCATGACCTTCATGGCAGGTATTAGCTTTTGGAAAGCATTTTTGATCCCAATGATCATCTACGGCAGCTGCTTCATCTTCATTGCTGTACCATTTTTCAGACAGCTTACGAAGCCTGTAAAATAGTCCTGCTACAACTTCAAGGCAATACCAAGATTGCTTCGCAATCCGAGTGGCCTGTTTTGACTAGAAAGTGCTTGCGAGCTGACCACGTTGCTGATACTTTTCGCACCCGATGCAGACACAAAAATGCTGTAGTGATCACTGATCTCGTAGTCCAGTCGGACATCTGCCAACCATGCCAGCTTAAGACCTCGATCTTGTCTATCACTTGCGTCCATGACACTGTAGTCTAGTCCTTGTGAGAGACCATCTGCGCCAATGACCCACATCAACTGAGGACCCGTCGCCAATGAAGCTTGGAATCGACCAAGGTCTACGTAGGCGCCAATCTTCATCGGAATCGCAAGATGATATAGCTCGCTGTACTGAAGATATCGCGATGTGAAGGTATATGTGGTCATGGTGTCACCCAATACTTCTTCAGTATCACCCGTAAGATTATTAGTCCGTAGTTCTACGAGCCAATTGGAAAGAGTGGTATCCGCTTCTGATATACTGGAGTGATCAAATCTGTAGCGACTCATCGATCCCACAAGTCCTGTCTCTACAAATAGCTTTGGCCCTAGATAATGACGATAACTCAATTCCGCATTGACACCTGCGATATTGTCGAAGCTCTCATCTAGTTCAAGAAACTTCCTCGAGTCCGAGATGGGCATACTCAGCTGATCTCGGTAGTAGTGCAACCCTGAGCTCAGGCCTAGTTGGCTATATCTCATAAACGCCACTTTGTCGTCCACCTTCAAGTCCTCTAGCGCAATGGGATTGCTCAGTACTACTGGCGATGCGACCACATCAATATTGTGGAAGATGGTCGACAGTGGTTGGGCACTTTCTGCAGCTCGGAGATCTTGGTCATTGAGATCGATCAGGGCAGTACTTGATACATTATCTGGTTGCGTATTTCCGGTACGATTTGAGGCTCCTTCTTGATCTAGATTTTCGCTTCCGCTAAAAGGTCTAGACTCTTGAAGATTTGTAGAACGCTCTATTTCGTTGGTTGCCATCGGTACTTCTGTACTGGTATTTTTTGGCACAGTGGTTTCGACATCTGTGTTGGAGTCAGAGACAGATCTGCGCTGCCAAGTCTGCTGTGGATTCTGGGCCTCTTGAGAAACCTCCGTCTCCGTGTCACTCACACTAGTCACTGGCTGAGAAGCCCTATCTATACTCTGGACTTTGCTCTCTGCGGACGGATCTTGCGCATGCACTTGATCTGCACTACTTGGGTCTTCTTGAGGTATAGCCATCGGTTCTTCCTCCTGTAGATGGATTCTAGATGCTTCTGATCTACTAGGTATCTGTATCTGATCAAGAGCATCCGCAGATGACAGCTTAGCTGTATCGGACGTCTTCAATTGCCAGAAGAGGATCGACGAGGTCACCACCACCAGAGCAAGCAATGATGCCAGCCAGAGCCAGAGGATCCGTCTACGTTTTTTGCGCTCAGCATCTACCTGAGCCGTAATACCTGGACCTAGTCTATCCCAACTGAGTTCGACAGGAAGCTCTACTTTGGCTTCCTGATCCATCTTGTCTCGGAGGACTTTATCTAGTCTGTTAGAGTCCATACGCCGTGAGTGTTTGTTTCACGGTGACACTCTTTCTGAGCCACACCTTGGCACGATTGAGTCTCGTCCGTGAATTTTGTTCTGTAATATCGAGGGCTTCTGATATTTCTTTGTGATTGTATCCGTCAAATATGCTCAGGTTGAAAACCAGTCTGAGACATTCTGGCATTGACTTGATGATCTCCATGATCTGTGTTTTGCTCAATGACTCCATACCTAGCGTCTCCTTGTCAGGAATAGTATTGGCATCTTCGATGTCAATAATTTTCACTTTTTGCTGTGCTCTGAGCTTCCTGAGATGCATGAGTGCCTTGTTGATCGTAAGTCTGCGTAGCCAGTACTTAAATTCTCCTTTCTGTTTATTGAACTTGTTCAGATTGAGAAATACCTGTACGAAAGTTTCTTGCATCAGATCTGGCATATCCTCTTGTGAGATGCCGTAGCGCTGCAAGATCGTATAGCAATAAGATGACCAGTGCTTGTAGAGCTTCTCCCAAGCCAGCTTATTGCCTTTGCGACATTCGTCTATCAAATATTGCTCATCGTACATCAGCAATGTGCTATGGGGGCGATGATTTCAAATACCAGTCGGGTGAGTCGAGTAGGTAAACCATTCACAGGGTCATAGTCGATAATAAAATCGGCATCTAAGTAAATCTTGATTTTCTCCTCGGTAAACTCTTCGACTTCGAGGTTAAATTCTGCCTCAATGTATTCTCCAGTTTCATCGTCAAAATACAGGGCTCCCTCACAGGCGTGAGCTGTGATCCACTCTCCCTCCTCGGATTCCAAGAAAACAAAACCTCCAATGTCATCGAAAACTTGACCACTATCAGCAAACATGAAGAAGAAAAATGAGTAGTCTTCTGTCGGGAAAAAATTAATGGTGTCACAGACATCTTCCACATTGGTGACAATAAGTGGCCCAAAACCACCATAATCTTCAAAACGCGCGTGCGCATCCAGCTCTATCACATCACCTGTCTCTGTATGGAGGGTGGTCTCTCCTCGATCCTCGCTCGTCTCTTCTGGATCAGGCTCTTCGATCTCGATATCACCTCTCGGCTCGAGAATCTCATTGGGTTGACAAGAGACGGCTAGCAGGGCGCCAAAGAATAATAGTATTAGTAGTCTCATGATAATTTCAATTCTAGGATAGACAACTTGGTCTACGCTCTATTAAATGCCCCGTGCGTGCTGTTCGTTACAGAAGAGGGGGATTATTTCTCATAAATGAAGCTTTTCAATGGGCTGCCGTAGCAAGAAGCTCTCCGCGGATGAGAGTTCCATGTCTGCCCTGAGTGCATCAGGCACCGTTTCATCTTGAAGGAGACATCCTCTTGGTATGTACTGATAGATCTGATCATATCTGCCACTACTAGTCTCGCTGAGTCTCCGGTTGATGTGAGATCTATTGATCATATCTGGATCAGAGATGCCAGCAGCGCCCATGAGTTCGACAAACGATCTGATGGTTTCTCGGTGATAGTTGGCGACACGATGCTTCTTATCTTCTACGACGAGTCCCTTGACCAGTGCCTCATCTTGCGTTGCGACACCTACTGGACAGGTGTTCTTGTTGCATTCCAGTGCTTGTATGCAGCCGACAGCCATCATCATCGCTCTTGCACTGTAGCAAGCATCTGCACCGAGAGCTAGCGCTCGGAAGATGTGAAAGCCAGTCACCACCTTACCAGCAGCGATGATCTTGATATCCTTCTTGAGGTCAAATCCCTCCAGGATGTTGTAGACGAAGGCCACGCCTTCTTTGAAAGGCATACCCACACTATTGCTAAATTCGAGAGGTGCGGCTCCAGTGCCACCTTCGCCACCATCTACTGAGATAAAGTCCGGCTTGATACCCGTATCGAGCATTGCCTTACAGATGGAGATGAACTCAGCCCTATGACCCACACATAATTTAAACCCTACAGGCTTTCCACCCGAAAGATCCTGCATCCTCTTGATCAATTCTAACAAACCAATCGGTGTGTCAAAGGCCTTGTGGTAGGGTGGAGACAATACATCTTTGCCCATCTCAATGTTCCGAATCTTGGCAATCTCTGCTGTTACCTTTTTGGCCGGCAATATACCGCCATGGCCCGGCTTAGCCCCTTGCGATAGTTTCAGCTCGATCATCCTCACATTATCTGCCGATGTGCGCTGTCGATAGAGTTCGTCATCAAAGTTGCCGTCAGCCGATCTACAGCCGAAGTAACCCGTACCGATCTGGTAGATCAGGTCGCCACGATGTTCATCATGATAAGGGCTTATTCCACCTTCTCCTGTATTGTGAGCGAAGCCACCTAGCTGTGCGCCACCATTGAGTGCCATGATGGCATTCTTGCTGAGAGAGCCAAAGCTCATGGCAGACACATTGAAGAGACTACAGGAATACGGCTGCTTGCAGTCTGGGCCACCAATCATCACTCGTGGATCACTATCTAGCTTATGGTGGTCGATAGCTGCTATACTATGACTCATCCATTCATAGCCTTCCTCGTAGACATCGAGCTGCGTCCCAAAAGGATTGGTAGAAAGCTCCGTCTTTGATCTTTGATAGACAATGGAGCGAAAAAGTCGGTTGAATGGTCGTCCTTCTGTATCCGGCTCTACAAAGTACTGATAGACCTTTGGTCTCATCCACTCGGCAGCATAGCGCGTCCATCCCAGCACCGGAAAATTCCGACGGATCGACTGCTTTTTTTGCAGTACATCCGACCATCCCAGAAGTATTACAGGACTCAAACCACCAAGAGTCCACCATGACCACTGGTGCCCAAGGAGTCCGAAACAAACCAACAATGCCACCACAATGATGGAAAGAAGAATAAACATCGTGCGCATATGCATATCTACTAAGGGTTTTGCAAGTGAATGGTCTGTGTCGGATAGGCCAAGATGACCCCGTTTTTTTCGGCAGTGGCTAGCACGGTCATATTGATCTTCTCTTTGTCCTCCAGCTCTACGTAGTAATCTGTGGTATCAAGATGAGCTCTGATCATGACGTGAAGAGCAGATTGCTCGATAGAGGTCAATCTCACAATCAGGGTATCAGCAATCACCGATCGCACCTCTGAAATACCAGTCCGGAGATCCGACATGAACGACTCCAACTGATCGGAACTCGCAGAGCGCTGTACTGCGAGATGAAGCAGAAATAGTCTTTTGGTCCGCACACCGAGATTGGTCACCTCGGTATTGACTATTGTTCCATTGGGTACGGCAATTATAGATGTATCTGAGGTCTCAATGCGCGTGGTACGAAAACCCACTTCTCTCACAGTGCCCGCAAAACCAGAGGCAGTAATGTAATCCCCCACCTGAAATGGCTTGTCCACAAAAATCATGATGGAACCAATCAGGTTTTTCACTGTGTCCTGTGCTGCCAAAGCAAGCGCCAAGCCTCCGATACTCACACCTGCGATCAGGGCAGTAATATTGATATCTAGGCTATGTAGGATACTCATGATCCCAACAAGCACCACGATAATCCGGAGCACCTTGGTCAGCAGTGGTATAAACTGATCATCCAGACGGTTATCAGTTTTTTGCGCGACAGCGCTCAAGTACAATGAGACCAAGCTGATCGCATAAAGAAATATCACCACCCACAGGATCTTCATCAGGATACCTAGGACAAGGAGGCCAAGCTTAGAGATGCCTACCGGTAGTTGTAGAACTGGTAGGACCACACTGATCAAGAAGAGACAGATAAAAAGACTGAAAGCATGAACGGACTTTCTCAAGTAGCGCTCAGCATCCGTGCTCAAGTCAAAATACTTGCTGAGTATGGCTCTCATCACCCTCTTGACGATCCAGTCCAGTATCAAATACAATAGACCTGCCATCACTATCAGCAGAATCAGTCCTAGATACTGCCATAGGTACAAGCCGAGAAATCTCTCACCATGCTTGACGTCCAGCTGATCCACGAGCAAGTGTGTGCCATACGGAAAAGCCGCTCGATAGATGTCCTCAAGACCACGTAGACTCTCTCTGGAGTACTGCCACAGTCCAGCTTGTCGTTGCAGATATAGACCAGGTAGCTCCTGAGGAAATGGCGTATATACAGCTCTCTGACTGAGGCTGTCTCGATAGTCCGGATTCTCAGGGACTCGGTTGAGATAGACAAATAGGCCCTTGCTGTCGTAGATCTTTTTGATCTTGATGGCCATCCTCACTCTAGAGACAGAATCGATCTCTGCTGGTATCACCTGTGCTGCACTGTTGGGGTCTAGATTCTCAGGCTGCAAGTAATGTAGGTGAGTCAGCATACTATGATATGGACTACTGAGATCCACACCGCTTACGGCATAGTGATCCTCTTGTTGAGCAAGTACAGAACCACTGCATATCGAGCTCAGTGCGAGGAGTGTAATGATCGCCTTCCGGCAAATGGTCTGAAGGGCTGTGATGATCATATCACAAAGGTGTGATGAAAAACTCTGATCCATGTACTGATATCTTTGGGTAGAAGGCAGAGCTAAGTTCATCATATCCATGTGGAAGAGTCTGATCACCGCGTACGAAAACTACCTACTCCTTGAAGAGGGCCTATCGTCCAATTCGCTCAAGGCTTATATCGCTGATGTGCACAAGCTAGAGCAATATGCTGAAACCGAAAAATCAGGAGCAGGTGCCACTGAGATGCAGACCGAAGATATTGAGCGCTTCATCCACTGGCTCAATGATATCGGATTGGGAGAACGGTCCCAGGCACGGATTCTGTCTGGTGTCAAGTCCTTTTACCGATATCTCCTCATGGAAAATGTCGTGAATCAAGACCCCACAGAGCTCATAGAAGGACCTCGCCTCAAACGCAAATTACCAGAAGTCCTTAGTGTCGAAGAGATACAGCAGATGCTGGAGGAGATTGATCGGAGCAAGGCAAATGGAATGCGCAACTACGCCTTGCTCGAGACCCTCTATGCCTGCGGACTACGTGTCTCAGAACTGATCGGTCTGCAGATCTCGCACATCTATAGAGATATTGGCTTCATCAAAGTCTTGGGGAAGAATAATAAGGAACGCATCATCCCGATCGGCAATCGTGCTCTCAAGCATATTGATCTCTATCTAGATCATGTGCGCAGCAAGGCCAAAATCCATCGTGATCACATTGATACTCTATTCCTCAATCGCCAGGGTAAAGCACTATCTCGTGTCATGGTATTTATGATCATCAAGGATCTGGCCTCCAAGGCCGGAATCCAAAAAAGTGTGAGTCCTCATAGCTTCCGGCACAGTTTTGCCACTCACATGGTAGAGCGCGGCGCGGATCTGCGTGCTGTGCAAGAGATGCTCGGACACGAGTCTATCACCACCACGGAGATTTACACCCATCTAGATCGCAATTATCTTCGAGAAGTCCTTATGACGCATCATCCACAGTTCAAATAGTCAGCTAACTCAGATAACTTCCCCCGCTCTCCTTACGTTTGTGCCCAAGATATGCGATACTTTGTCTATTCATCTGTCCTCATCTTCTGTTTAGCTTGCGCTAGCAGCGGTAATCTAGGAGGTGGACCCAAAGATGAAGATGCACCAGTCATCGATCTCGAAGAATCCACACCCGACGAACAGACCAATTTTGACGAAGATGGATTTATACTAGTATTCGATGAGTACATACAACTCGATCAGCGTGCCAATGTCGTCGTATCGCCACCGCTGGGCAAGAGACCTAGATACTCGGTTCGCGGCAAAGAGCTCCGGGTAGAGTTTGACGAAGAAGAAGAGCTCCGGGCTAACACCACATACTCCTTCCAATTTGGCAATGCAATCGCGGATCTCAATGAGTCCAATCCTTATGAAAATCTGCGATTTGTCTTTTCTACAGGTAGCTATCTTGATTCTTTGAGTGTGACCGGCAGCGTGACAGATCAGGCCACAGGCAAGCCCTCTGCGGGTACTGTGGTGATGCTCTACAGGAGTCTCGAGGATAGTAGTTTTATCCGAGGAGAACCCGACTATCTGAGCTACACAGATGAGGACGGTCGCTATGAGCTGAAAAATCTCGCGATGGATAGCTTCTACCTCATTGCGATCAAGGATGAGACACAAGACCTACAGTATCAACTCGGGAAGGAAAAGATCGGCTTTCGCCAAAATGATCCGTTTGTTTTAGATGGGAATCAGACAGAGCAGGACCTATCGCTCATCCAAGAGTCACCGCCCCTACAAGGCTCTCGACTCAAGGAGATCAATCGACTCTATTACCGTGTAGAGTGCAATCAGAAGACAGACAAGGTATATCTAGAAGACAGCTTGATCTTGTGGCAAGAAGCTGTCAATGATAGCATCCTCATTTGGGCGAAAGCCCCTATCGAAAAACTTATACTCGAGACCAGCGATGAACAAGACACGGCTCTTCTCAAAGTCCCAGAAGACAGCCTAGGATATCGCAGCTTTTCTAGGGATCTTGGGAGCAATAGCTATGGAGTAGCAGCCAATGAGCCACTGATGATCAAGTGGACCAACCCTATCTCGGACATGCTACCAGACAGTGCTAGAGCGAGTGATTCTCTTGGTGCTGTGAGTCTGGCTCTGTCTATCTCTGAGACGGATCCACGGGTTTTGCGCGTCACAGGTGCGTGGGAACCAAAGCGCGAGTACGAGTTCATTTTGCCGGAAGGCAGCATCACAGACTGCTATGATCAAGTAAACAGCCTAGATACTTTGAGGATCCGAGTGAAAGAGCCAAAAGATAGATCTGTCCTCCTCTCAGATATCACCAATCTAGACAGCACCAAACAGTATATCGTCACGCTCGCATCAGGATCTCAAAGACTGCAAACCAAAGTGATCGATAGTACAAGCCAAATATCCATCTCGTGGGGAGAGCTTGAAGTCACCAAACACACGATCGAGATCCATCTAGATACAAATCAAAATGGCCGCCGAGATCAAGGATCATTCGTCAATAGACGTCCTGAAGAATATATTTATCGAGAAGAAATCAACAATCTCCGTGCTGGTTGGGATGTTGAAGTAGAAATAATGATGCCTGAGCTATGATCTTGAGAGCTGACAACCTGGTAAAGTACTACGGTCGCCGACGAGTAGTGAATGAGGTGAGCTTAGAAGTCAATCGTGGTGAGATCGTCGGACTTCTCGGACCCAACGGTGCTGGCAAGACTACGAGCTTCTACATGATCGTGGGCTTCGTGAAGCCGAGTGATGGTGAAGTCTATCTAGATCAAAAACCGATATCCGGACTGCCCATGTACAAGCGAGCCAGACTAGGGATAGGCTATCTGCCTCAGGAGGCCTCGGTATTTCGCAAGCTCAGCGTCGAGGACAATATCATGGCAGTCCTGGAGATGACAAGCTATACGAAAACTGAGCGCAAGGATCGCCTAGAGCTCCTGATTGACGAATTCGGTCTTCACAAGGTAAGGAGCAATAGCGGTGATTCGCTTTCTGGTGGAGAGCGGAGAAGGACTGAGATTGCACGAGCCTTGGCGACGGACCCCGATTTTATCCTGCTAGATGAGCCCTTCGCGGGGATCGATCCGATAGCAGTAGAAGATATCCAAGGCATCGTAGCGCAGCTCAAGACCAAGAATATCGGCATCCTCATCACCGATCACAATGTACAGGAGACTCTATCTATTACCGATAGAGCCTATCTGATGTTTGAGGGAAAGATCCTACGCTCTGGCACGGCAGAGGAGCTGGCCGCGGACGAGATGGTCAGAAAGGTCTATCTCGGCAAAAACTTTGAACTCAAAAGGAAAAGTTTTGAAGTCTAGCGTCGTCACGATCATTTTATTGCTACTAGGCGCTCATGCGTGCACCGTCGATGATCAGTCCTGGCAAAGAGGTTTGCAACGCCATATCGATACGACTAGCAATAATCAGATCGCACTGATGAAAGATAGCTTAGATAGCCTGTGCCTGCAGCGCTACGAGGCACTCATAGAGGGCTATGCAGATAGCATCAAGCTCGCTCGTGTCACCGAGATCAAACGACTCTTAGACAAATGAGACAGATCCTATGGGCCATATTCCTCCTGTTTTCTATCAGCTGCACTCAGGTGGATCCAAAGATCAAAGAGGCTTACATCGCTGAGCAGATCCGCCTGCGTATAACAGAAGAGGCAGAAAATTCACGCATAGCATGTGAACTAGAAGCGCTAGAGGCTGCGGAAGCCTTGATTGATAGTATCTACCAAAAAAATCCTCTGCGCTTGCTCAATGACAGCATTGCCATACCTCCCAAACCAACTAGGCCAAGGTGACCCTACTATATTTTTTGACTGACAAGTCTTAACTTTCGTCTATTGAGAAAGATTTTTACCTATTCCCCTCATGCTGAGATCTATCACAGTCCTATGTCTATTACTCCTGTCGGGTAGCTCCTTTGGTCAGCTTGCCCTCATCTGGGGAGAGATTCCTGATGAACAACTCGGTATGACTACTTGTGCTATCGATCCCGATGCAGCTGCAGTGATTCTAGCTGACCTCGGCACTTGTCGCCAGATGGACGATGCCCTCATCCTTGTATACGACTATCACCGACGTATCAAGATTCTCCAGGAGCGAGCCATCGATGAGCTCGGAGAAATCAAGATCTACTATACTCATAAAAATGATCGCGACCAAGTGCTGCGTGTCAAGGCACAAGTGATTCATCCCAATGGACAAGTCTTCGCGATCGATGAGGACAATTTGTTTGAAGAGAAGCTATCCAAACGCAGATCTCGTATCACCATTGCATTGCCCAATCTCCAAGTGGGTAGTGTCATCGAGTATCGATATAGTCTAGAAAGCAAATCTCTTCAGATTCCTCCAGCATGGTATTTTCAGCACGAATATCCCACACTACATAGTCAATTTCACTTCCGTGAGACATCCAATCTTGGCTATAATTTCTTCATGTCACCAGGCATTAATGAGAAACAAGGATTCTTCTCTGCAAGGGATATACCTGCACTCAAAGAAGAGGCATACATTGGGACAATTAATGACTACCGAAAAAAGGTACAGTTCCAGCTGGAGGACTACAAAGGTGGTCGAGGGTATGAGTTTGAAATGTACCCATCATGGGAGTATCTTGAGTATGTGCTCCTTGAAGCATTCAACTTTGGCGAACAGTATCGTGAACCACATCGGGTGGCGAAGGCATATAAGGAGATCAAGGGTCAGCTCGAGCAGGCAACTAGCGATGATGAAAAGATTGAAATCATCTATAACTATGTGAATCAAGGCTACCGATGGAATGGTATAGAGAGCCCTCTCGCTGGACAGACTATAGGCGACTTTATCAAAGAACGAGAAGGACACTCTGCCACTTTTAATTTGTTCATCATCAATCTACTGCGCAAAGCTGGTATCACAGCACACCCAGTATTGGTCGGTGGTCGATCGACAGGTGCCTACTTCAAAAACTACCCTATGCTCGTTCAGTTTGATCATTGTATCGCAATGGTAGAGAGTGATGACAGGACCCTCTTTCTTGATGCTGGGAACCCAAACAGACCTTTGGGGCTCATACATGAAGAATACCTCAAGGGTGAAGGGTGGCTCGTCGATGATGAACTACCATCTCGCTGGATATCTGTAGAGTCGAAAGTCGAAAGCAACGAGTCTTTTCTAATCAATGTACAGCTCGACGAACAAGGAGCTGCCAAAGGACAGCTCATGGTGCAGTCTGATGGTTATGATGCGCTCAGAGCTAGGAATCACTACCAGGGCAGCAGTGACAATAGTCTTTACTGGGCAGGATATGTCACTGATCAAATGGGAAATGTTCAATATGCCAATATGCAAAGGCAAAACGAACAAAATCCTGCAGAAAAGTTGATCGAAAAATGTGAAATCACTATTGCACAAATGGCAAATAATATAGGTGATTTTCTGTACGTGCAGCCTTTTCCCTTTGCACCATACCGTGAAAATCCGCTGACTGCTGAAACACGCAAGTATCCTGTCGATATTCCCTACAGCTTTGCCCAAAAATATGTGATGAATATTCAGATTCCTCCAGGATATGAGATCTCACAATTGCCTGAGTCCACTCAACTGATACTACCCAACGAAGACGCTAAATTTCAATACGCAATCAGCGCAAAGCGAGGCCGTATTCAAATTGTCAATGAATTTTCCATCAATAAAAGAATATTTAGCACAGACGAATATGCTGCTCTCAAGGAGCTTTTCGATCAGCAACTAGAAAAAATCAACGAACAAATCGTACTCAAAAAGTTATGAGATCATTTATCCTCTTCCCCATACTCTTGATCTTCTCGCCGTATATCAATGGACAAGATAAAATCAAATGGAACCAATTTGATAGTGACGAGCTGGCAATGACGAGCTATGACCAAGACACCAATGCTATAGCTGTAGTCCTTGCACATCATGGCAAATATGGAATATCTCCATCATACGACGGTCTTCTTTATCAATATCACAAGCGGATCAAAATATTGACCGCTCGTGGCGCCGAAGAGTATGGTGAATTCAGAATACCATATTATAGCAGAGATCGCATGCAATTTGTCCGAAGTATCAAAGCTCAAGTGGTATCACCAAATGGTGAAACATACCTCGTCTCAAAATCCAATATGTATGATGAGCAAATCAATCCATCCTACTCAGAAATGACTGTGACCTTTCCGCATTTGGAGATAGGGTCTATCATAGAAATTAAATACGATATTGACTCTAAGTTCATCACCTATCCTCGGCCATGGTATTTTCAAGAAGAAATTCCTACCATGTATAGTCAACTAGAATTTGATCTGCCGATAGAGGTCGACTATGCCAAAATTCCTCAAGGCGTATTTGAATCTAGAGATGACTGGTACTTTGCGGAGCACACACCAGGATTGGTGCGTGAAGCTTATGTAGCCAGTATGAATGACTACAAGAGTCAGCTGCGGTTTCAGCTCAGAAATATCAATAATCGATCTTACATCAAGTCTTGGGCTAATCTGGCGTACAATCTCAGAATCGAAACAAACTTTGGCGCCCAGTACATGAGACCAGCATTCGTCAACAAAGCATGGAAAGCCATAGAAGACGACATAACATCGCTTGGCTCTGATAAAGAAAAATTAGCTTACATCTATGATCATGTCAATACCCACGTCAGATGGAATGACAATGACGGCATATTTGCAGATGTCACGGCCAATCAAGCATATGCCGACGGTACTGGGTCCTCTACAGATATCAATTTTTTGATCATTGGCTTGGCTCGACGAGCGGGTATATCCACTGCATTTCCAGCACTTGTATCCTATAGAGAAAATGGAAGTCCTAATCCAGCCTATCCCCTCTTACGACAGTTTGACTTTGTCATAGGTGTCGTGCAGATTGGAGAAGAGCTAGTATATATAGACGGTGGGGAAGCAAATAGGCCAATGGGCCTAATCAGAGAAGATGCACTCTCAAGATCTGCATGGCTAGTGGCAGATGACTGGGAAAACTGGATTCCAATCAGCCCCAAACCTTCCAAACAGACCTACTTATTTGAGCTGCAACTTGCAGATGATGGAAGCTGTCAAGGGGAGCTATCTAATGTCATCACAGGCTATACGGCATGCATGCATCGAGATCATATTCAACAACAAACCCAAGAGAGTTATTGGACTCAGCTTCTCGACGAACGGCATCCCGGTTCAAGAATTCAAGAATATCAATTGCTTGAAGCAGAGGTCTCAAAAAATATTGTAAAAGAAAAAATGATACTGCATATTCCTTCGATGGGGAACTCCATCGGAGAAAATGTATATCTCAACATGCTTCCGTTTTTTAATATTGATGCCAATGTATTCACACTTGCGAAGAGAGCCTATCCTGTGGATATACCATATGGCGCAATCGACAACTTTATCGTCAATATCAAGATTCCCGAAGGAATGGAAGTCGTTTCTGTTCCGGAGTCTGAGAGGGTGAGCCTTCCAAACAATGCTGCCAGCTTTAGGTTTCTCTGCAGCCACGACGGTGAATATATTAAACTCAACTACAGCTTCAAGATTAATCAGCTCTACTATCTTCCAGAAGAGTATCCAGCTCTCAAAAGCCTCTTTGACCTCGTACTAGAAAAATTAAATGAGCAAGCTGTCCTCAAAAGAATATAAGTCGATGAAAAACTGTATTATCATCTTTTTCTCACTATTTATATTTTGCGAGTCATGGGCTCAGGCCACACACAGTATCGTAGAAAAAGAGACACTCGAAATCACCATAGAGTCCGAGAAAAAACTCATCACAAAACGATCGGCACGAATCAAAATCCAACATGCAAACACCTACTATGACTATCTCCGTGCACCGTACGATAATACATCACAAATCACAAAAATCGTCGCCCGTATTTATGACAAAAATCAAGAGCTATTAAAAACCTATAAGAAAAAAGACGCATCTGATCACTCGTACTACGATGGATTCAGCGTAGCAGCTGACGAAAGATACCTATATCTGCCACTAGAACATCATGAGTACCCTTATTATGTGGAGTATGAAGTTCATACTGTACAAAACAAATTAGTAGATCTTATGCTTTCACAAGTCATCGTCCACTATGACGAGCTCATCAAAGAATACAATCTGTGTATTGAAAACAAATCAGATGTAGATCTCGGCGTTCACTTTACAAATATCGAAGAGGGTCGTATCCTTCGATCTCAAGAAGATAATATCACTCGATACAAATTGCGTGATTTAGGTGTCTATAGACGAGAGCCTGTATCTCCAAGTCACTATGATATTTTACCCAGAATAGACTTTAGCGTTTCTCATATAACTTGGGAGAAATATCAAGGTCAATCGTCCACGTGGGAAGAATTTGGAACATATATTGCAAAAGTCAATGATGACCGTCAAGAGCTACCAGAAGACCTGAAAGCAGAGCTTCGTCTATTGACAGAAGGTCTGACAACTAAACAAACTGTGCATCGCGTGTATCGATATCTCCAGGATAATATGCGCTATGTCAGTGTCCAACTTGGTATCGGAGGGTGGCAATCATTTTCTTGCCAGTACGTCCATAAAAATAAATTTGGAGACTGCAAGGCCTTGAGTAATTATATGATTTCATGTCTGGCGTATTTGGGCATAGACGCTCACTATACGATCATCAATGCAACTGACTTTTTTGATCATCCAGACGACTATTTTTCTATGGGGTTCAATCACGTGATCGTCTATGTGCCTGAAACAGACGAGTGGTACGAATGTACAAGTAAGATACAGCCGCCAGGATATCTTGGACAGGATAATTATGACAAAGAAGTACTAAGGATCGTGGATGGAACTGGCGTCAAATCCAAGACTCCTCCATGGCCACACACCAACAACACGATATCGCGAGAAGTCCAAATATCACTCGAGCCTAGTGGAGATGCAGCGATTGATATGAGCTATGTAGGACAAGGTGGTCCGCATGAATACTGGCGAGGATTTGAGTATGTGCTTTCTGAATCCGAAAAAAAAGAAGCAATTCAAGAGCAATTCACCCAGACTTCTAGTCAGATTACAGACTATTCAGTTTCCTGTTCAAAAGACAAGCCCACTGCAAAAGTGGTCACCTCGCTTCGCTCAGAAAAATATGCTTCCAAAAGTGGAACACGTCTTTTTGTACCACTCAATAAATTCTTTGCTGCCAAGAAAAATATCAGTCAAAATATTGCTAGACAGTTTCCCGTCCAAATACGTCATGGGTATATATCTGAGATCAGCTCTATCGTCAAGATTCCAAAAGGCTATGAGATTGAAAATATGGATAAGTCAACCAGCCTTGAAAGTCCATACGGCACAATAACTACGACAATCGAGCAATCTGAAGATTCCATCCTCTACAAGCGCAGATTTGAATGTAAACCCATATTCGCACCTGTCGAAGAGTACCCAGCCGTGAGAGATTTTTTCGTGAAAGTGCAGAAAATCGACTCTCCCATGCTCGTGTTAAAAGAAAAGAAAACTTAGCTGAACTACTTTTCCTCTTGCATCTCCTGGTCTTGGGCCAGATTGCCACATCCATCAATGATGATCTGGAGTACAGCACCGATCTCGATCTCAAAGTTGCTGAGCAACTCTACACCTACACCTGAGTCATAGGTCACATCTGCTCCAGCTTTGATGATCTGCTCACTGTCGATGAGACCATTGCTTTCGTGATCAGCGTCGTGATTTTGTATGCCTGCAAGCTGTCCTTCACCCATATCATCATAGTCGACCGGACATGGGTCAGTATTTCCATAGCTGATACCGAAGTCAAATCCCGAGGTCGACCATCGATCATCCCACTCTATCCATACTGACTGCCCTTGGATCACGGGGACATTGGTGACTTCTGACGCCCAAAGCTGAGAGCCAGCACTCATTTCACAGATATCGTCATTTGATGCGATCTCCATCAGTGATCCACACTCTCCAGTATGCAGATACAGTCGCGTGTCTACACCACCACCACAGGACGCCACATTTATCTCTCCTGTCTGTGGTGGGATAAACTCAAACCAGTTGGCGTGATCAGCATTAGGATCATCCTTGTGTGATGCAGTGAAACACTGATCTGGACCATCTGCCGTGTACGTGCCGGCTGCCGTGAGCACCTCAGCCGCTTCACAAGAGTATTGCACTCGCTCGATGTACCAATCAAATGCCTCTGAACTCCAGCGGTCATCCCACTCGATCAATATCTTTTGGCCTGAACTCAGGTCTAGGTCATAGATCGCTGCAGCCACTACTCCTTGTCCATTTCCAGCATCACAATCATCATCGCTTGAGGCCAAGGTTGTCAAGCTTCCACAACTTCCTTCATGCACCCATAGTCTTGTATTTTTTCCAGCACCACATGAGCGAATGTTGATTGTCATATCTTCTGATGCTGTGAGCTGATACCATAGTGCATTGGTCGCTCCTCCTTGCGAAGCTCCAGAGCTCTGGTCTATTGCTGGAGCACTGATCATATCTGCACAGTCAGCTGATACAGCAAAAGGAGCTTGACAAGTGTATCCTACATCACCTGTAAGATCTATTTTCCATAGACCTCGGCCATAAGTACCTACATATAGCGTATTGTGAGCAATTTCAAATTCTCTTACATCCACATTGGGTAAAGAGAGTTGGATTGAGGACCAATTCGTCGTACTACTATCACGATAGTATACACCTGGCGTCATGCCTGCGTACATGCCACCATTACCAAGATTTTCATACAGTATACACTGTGCAGTGATATTGGGTAAGTTGGCGGTGATATTGCTCCAGTTTTGTCCTCCATCTAGCGACTCAGCATATTTCCATGAGGAGCCCGAGAGTGCCAAGGCGACTCGGTCCGGATCATCAGGATGGATCGTGATATAATTGATGTTGCCTTCTGGAGGGCTTCGATCTGCCCAGCTCACACCACCATCATCCGACCGGCTCAGATTTCCATTGTATGCCACATACATAATCTGATTATCTGATGGAGCTATCTTAAGCTCATCCGCCCTGTCACCATTGGCAAAGTTGGTAATGGTATCCCATGTGACTCCGAGGTCTGTGCTCTTGTAGATTTCGGCCTTGGCCATATACAGGGTGTTAGCCTCTAGTGGATCCTGCTCTAGAGGAGTCACCCAATTGCCACTGCCTCCAGGATTGGTTACGCCTACGGTACTATTTCCTCCGTTGACTGACTTATACAATCCACCAAACTGACTGGTACCGAAAAGAACATCCTCGTCTGCCCAGCTGATAAATGTCTCCATTCCATCTGCTCCAAGCCAATCATACCATACACCATCTCTCAGCACACCAGTACCATTGTCCTGAGATCCACCAGAAACCCTGTCAGGATCTGTCTGACTTACCCCGATACGATAAAACTGCCTGATTCCAAGTCCTGGCGTGATATCCGTAAAACTGTTGGCGCCGTCCGTGCTGTAAAAAATGCCGCCATCCGTGCCAGCAAAGAGTGTATCTCCTTTGTATAGCATGAGATCTACATCAGCATGGATAAATGGTGCACTATTGTCATACACGAGCCAAGAGCTCGACTCACTGTAGTTGAGACCACTATCAAATGACTTCCAAGACTCTGTCCCAGCAAGATGCACTTCTGTTTTGTCGAGGCTGCTGACGCATATGTCCATATCTCGCGGTGCTTGTCCACTTTGAGTGGCTGGGTTGTAGCCCAAGTAGTTGAATCCACCCGACTGATTTGACAGTTGTACCGACCACGTGGCTCCGGCGTCAGTGCTGAGGTAGACCCCTCGCAAACCTCCGCTGCTATCTTGTAGTGCATAGAGATAATCTGGATCGTGTGGCGTCACAGCCATCATGATATTTCCCAGAGCATTCCATGGCCCCACAAGCGTATCAAAATTCATACCTCCATCGGTAGACTTGAGGATAAATCCTCGACCAGAAGCATACAATGTTGAGGGAGTCCCGGGCTTGAGTTCCAGATCATACATACGCTGGTTATGATCATGAATCAAATCCCAATTCGCTCCTCCGTTATCACTGACATACACACGTCCACCCCACTCACCGACAGCATAGACTGTGTCAGGATTGGTCGGGTGATACTCAATTCTTAGGTAATTTTCATTATTGACCTCGCCATTTGTGTTGACCCAGGTCATACCTCCATCGGTAGATCTTCTGAGGCCTTGTCCCGTAGTACCTACTAGGTAGTGATCAGAATTGCTTGGACTGATCGCTGCTGAGTAAAGATTCATTCGCACTTCCTCGTCATAGAGCGGTGTCCAGCTTCCGCCAAAATCCGTGGTCTTCCACACGCCACCAGTCTCAGATGTTATAATCAAATGATCTGGATCATTGGGATCTAGTCCGATGCCAGTTACTCTCCCAAGGTGTGAGGACCAGGTGCTCGTATTGACAGCAGAAGTTGGTCCTAGATCTGTGTAGTCTCCACTGACAGCTCTTTGGCTTTCTCCATAACGGTCTTGAAACTGTTGTGCTCGCTTGGCTGCTTCCCACGGTTTGATGACCTTACCCTCAGCATCTAGACTTCTCTGGGCGTTGTATTCCCAGCGCTTCCAGATCTTGTAGCCAGTCCCACGACCTTTATCTCGACCTTCATAACTTTCCTCGACTTCCCTCTGGATTTGCTCCAGCTCTATCTCTTGATTGTAACTTTTTTCAATGTAGTCTTGAGCCCACAGAGAACTACATAAGAGGATAGAAGTAACTAGAGCAATGATAAATTTCATAGCACAGATTGTCAATTGGTTTATGAATCAAAATTAACACAACCCACATTCAGTTGAATGAAAGCCAATGGACGATTAATATGGCATCAGCCCGACATATACTGCCTAAAAGCCAAGTACTTTTGATCCATGAGCTTTGTTCTTGAAAAATCTGATAGAAAACTTGCTGTATTGGTTGATCCTGATCGATATACCTGCGGCTCAGCTCTACACACTCAGCTCCGGTCAGCCACTCCAGACCTCCTTCTTTTGGGCGGAAGCACCTTGCTACAAGACAATCTTGAGACATGCATCGCCGATCTCAGATCTCAATATTCAGGGCCGATTTACCTCTTTCCCGGCTCACAGTTTCAGTTGAGCCCCAAAGCAGACGGAATACTGCTCATCAGCCTCCTCAGTGGCAGAAACTCTGATCTCATTATTGGTAAACATGTGGAGGCGGCTCCATTGATCAAGCAATATGGACTGAATACTCTGGGCTGTGCCTATCTATTGGTAGATGGCGGGAGGCTGTCTAGCGTACAATACATCTCTCAGACTTTACCCATCCCTCGAGATAAGCCTGAGATTGCTCTGGCAACTGCACTCGCTGCAGAGCAACTTGGTTTTGCTACTATTTACCTCGAAGCTGGGAGTGGGGCTAAACTCGGGGTGCCTCTAGATATGGTGAGGAAGATCTCAGCTGCTGTGTCTATTCCGATCATTGTTGGCGGAGGTATTAGATCTCTGGAGATGATGGAGAAGTATTTTCACTCTGGTGCCAACATGCTGGTGATCGGCACTGCCATAGAAGAAGATCCGTCTGCACTTACAGAAATGCTCATCACGGCTCGGGCTTCCGCCAAAATGTCTCTCAGATGAAAGGGCTGGTTATACGCTCTACGGGTAGCTGGTACAAGGTTAGACTTGAAGATCAAACTATCCTCTCTTGTAGGATCCTTGGCAAGTTTCGACTAGACGGTATTCCTATCACCAATCCTGTAGCAGTAGGAGATCAAGTACTCATAGAAAAGCTCAAGAGTGAAGAAACTGGCACAATCACCAAGATCCTACCACGCAAAAACTACGTAGCCCGCCAATCCCCGCGCAAGAAACATCAACTCCACTTGCTCGCAAGTAATGTTGATCAAGCACTGCTAATTGTCACGCTTCGCCAGCCCAAGTTGAAGCAAGGCTTCATAGACCGCTTTCTGCTGATGACTGAACCTCGAGACATTCCTGTCATCATTGCATTCAACAAGTCAGATGTCTACACCGAGGAAGACTTTCAGCTTTATCAGTACTTGGAAGACATATATACAGACATTGGCTATCACGTCTTGTACTGCTCGGCTCTAGAGGATCAAAATGTTGATCGACTGCGAGAGCTATTGAAAAACAAGACGACACTCGTCGGAGGACAAAGTGGTGTGGGCAAGTCAAGTCTTGTCAATGCCATCGAGTCGAGTCTTGATATCAGCACCATGAGTATTTCCGAGTATTCAGGAAAAGGTCAGCACACGACCACATTTGCAGAGATGCATGACCTCAGCTTCGGTGGTAATATCATTGATACTCCTGGTATCAAGACTCTCAGTTTTAATAATCTTGAGCCTCAAGACATCTCACACAACTTCCGCGAATTTTTCCAAGCTTCTGATCAGTGTAAATACAATAATTGTCTCCATCGATCAGAGCCTGGCTGCCATGTCAGAAATCTGATAGAGTCAGGAGAGATATCCGAACTTCGCTACTTCAACTACATTACTCTTCTTGAAGAAGCAGAAGAACAGAACTATTGGGAGAGAAAAACAGACTATTAGATGAGCTACAGCGGCAGATTTCGATATAAAAGCAGACGGGAGAAGTACAAAAAATCTGTCACCAACCTTAAGCGTATCTTGCTTTTTGCGCTCATAGGAGGAGCCCTCATCATCGCCATGAATTGGCGAAACATCAGCCTCTACATCAAGTCCCTGATGTAGCAGCTCATCGGTCACCCGACCCTTCCTCTTCTTGGAGATGTGTGCCTCCACCACCATCGTTACATCCATCAATGAACGCCTCGAATATGGCTCCTTGCTGCACTTCAAATCCCTCAAAGAGCGATACTGATCGAGCTGCGTCATAGTCGACCACTGCAGTGGGTGACAGAACCTGCACAGACTCTATGTCATCATTGGTCTCATAGTCATGGTATCCTGCAAGCACCCCGACGAGGCGATTGGACCCTGCATAGTCAGGACTGATCATCTGTACTACGGATACCACCGTATCAGTACATCCTCCTGTCTCATTGATGACCACTCCGATATGATCACCATCGGCAATCGTATTGCTCACATACAAGTGATTGCTTCCTGCTTGCAATAGTTCTCCTATGTCGATACCGCCATTCTGATTCGCATCCAAGAAAAATCTATACTCCGTGTATCCGCTCGGGCTTGCTTCAAATTGCACACTATCACCAGGACACTTAGGGCTATCATCGACCATGGCGGCCTGCCAGTCCGGAGTGCAATACAATCTGTAGGAAAAGACAAAGTCGCCATTGCTCGTACTTTGTATGAATTGGCTTCCGCCAAATGTTATGGTCTCCACGCTGATAGTGCGATCATCGTCACCGGCATTATACTCACACTCGCTTGAGAAGCCGTCATCCTCATGAGTCTCAAGGTCTATGTTGATACTTGATTGTCCGCATACTGTAGAGCCAAGATTGATCCTGATAGGTGCAAGATCGCAGGGGTCTTCATTGTTGTAGGTAATCGGGTTTCCTTCTCCACCTGATTCTGGCACCTCAAAGTAGTAGGACGATTCCTCCAGGATCACCACCCACTCAGCGACATCGCCAAACCCATCATCGGTGCTCGGGAAGCTGATCCCCGTGATCTCCAGGATGACTTCATTGCTTAGCCCTGACCGACAAGGCGCTTTCCCTAGCGAATCTGCAACTGCCTCACAGACGTCGATTGCTCCCCAGCCAAAATCAGATGTCTTATTTGGATAGTGACTACTTGCCTTGATCAGGCGATTAATCATTTCGTCTCTTGTCATATCGGGTTCATCAGACCAGATCAACCCTGCTATTCCTGCCATGGTCGCTGTGGCTGCAGAGGATCCTCCTACATAGCCCACATAGTCGCTATTGACATTATCATTGGCTGTAGTCACACAGGTGTTCCCACTGCTACTGCGCTCCATATATACCACGAGATCCACTTCATCACCATAGTGACAATTGTCACACTCTGAGAAACTCGTCCCCTCGACAACACCGGTGATCGCAAGGGTCTCATCCATGGACCCAGGAAATGTCACGCCAAACCAATTCGTGAAGAAGGTAGAAGTTCCCGCTGCCGCGAAAATGAGCTTCTCTTTTTCATGTGCATAGATGATAGCATCCTCGATGGGTCCATGGCTGAAAATATCGCCCAGTGACATGCTGATGATATCCACGCGGCTGTCATCAGCGGCATCTGTAATAGCGTTTGCCAGTGCATTGATCTCTGCTCCAGCATTGATGACCACATCATTGCTGACGCGATTGGAAACGAGATTTGCACGATAAGCTACTCCTGCAGGACTGTCGTCATATCCCTTTGGCGCTACAGCCAAACCGATCATGGCTGTGCCATGACCACACTGATCTGCCCATCCGTCATTGTTATAGTATCCATTTTTCTCAATGCTTCGCCCTGACGATTCGCCTTCGTCAAACTCACCATTGTACTTAGGATTGTCCTCGCTGATTCCGGTATCCATGATAGATATCCAGATCCCTTTACCATTGTCGGACTTAGTCCAAGCGCTGTCGATCTTGTGATCCTTATGATGCCACGAACTGATGGCATCTGGACTTACCTCTTCGTAGTCAGCCGTATTCAATATCTGACTATAATCTGAGCATCCCTCGCCACTACGTAGCTGATCTGTATGTGCTGTATAGCTATAAGGCTCAATGTATCTCACGGACACATGATCTCGTAGCCAAGATATGAGCGCGATATCACAGATTTTCATCACCATGAAGGGGAGTCGATCATGAGATTTTTGAATGAGTACATCAGACATCGACAAGTCAAGACCACAATATCGTTGCGATTCTTTCAAGAACGCTTCCAATAGAGCGGTACGAGCCACCTCCCATTCCATCTCAGTCATGTCCCTGCTCAAGTCCTGATCGGAGGTGCCATCTATTTGGTATCCTACATGTGCTAGCCCCTGTCCCTCTGAAATGACAGACCACAAGACGTATTCGTCCTGCTCAGCCCAATCCAATACACGCTGAGAAGAGGTAATCTTGTCCATCAAGTGATCAAGCAATGCTTGACCCTCTAGTAAGACTTGACACCAAGAGATAGATGAGCTCAATAGAGCACATAGGGCTGCTAGGCTGAGGCGCTTCATATAATCAAGGTACGAAATAATCGTTACAGCTGCGACGCATAGGACATTTTATACCTTATGCCTTTCGGCCAAAAGGCTACTTTCGGTGGACAAATAGATATTCACATCATGATGAAACACATACTCACACTTCTCGCATGCTGCACGACGATTTCTGCTGTAGTGGCGCAAAATTTCAGCTTCATACCTACCAAACCACAAGCTGATGACCAAGTCATGATCAGCTACGACGCTACCGGTGGACCACTTGAAAATAAAGAATGGGTGGCTACTGCCTATCTTCTGAGACACAATCAAGAACCTGTGGCACTTAGCGTTCCATTTGCCTGGAAAGGCGATAAGCATCTTGGCACATTCCGCACAAATGAAGATACCGAGGCCATCTTGGTAAGCATCAGGAGTACAGACAGCCAGACTCAAGACAACAATAATGGAGACGGATATACCAGTATTATCTACAAGCGCGACGCACCTCAAAAATCTGGAAACTTAGCGCTAGCAGAGGCATTCCTCGGGTCTTACACTAGAGTGCTAGGCCTAGACCGCACTCCACCTATGGCACAAAAGCATTGGCAGCAAGAACTTAATCTTAATCCAAAGGCACAAAAGTATCTTGCGAATCTTCCTCTACGTGCTGCGATAGCGAGTGAGATGAAAGATGAAGCAGAAGTGCAGGCGGTCACAGCGATGCTGCAAAAATTGTCTTCCAAGAAAATGAAAGACGAGCAATCTGTAATCCTCCTACGCACAGCTAAATCTCTCAAAAATGATGAGCTCTCAGAGAGCATTTTGGCGAAAGCCATCGAACAATATCCCAAAGGGGAACTGGCAACAAATGAACTGATCACAGAATACTACAAGTCTGATCTTGATCGAAAAGGAGAAATTCTCCAAACACTCCGTAGTCGATGGAATAAAAAAGATGATCAAAAATCCACACTCGACAACCTCTCTCGAAGACTTGCTCTAGAATATGCCGATGCTGAAGACTGGGCCAAAGCAAAAAGATATCTCAGAGCAATCGCTAACCCAAATACCAAGGCTAGTGCTCTGAACAATCTTGCCTGGAGTCTCTCAGGCGAGAGCCTTGAAGCCGAACCAAAGGACCTGAAAATGGGCCTTGAATTCTCAAAAGAATCACTAGAGCTCATAAATTCAGAAATTACTGCTGTTCGTTTCAAGGATGACTATGTCACCAAAGAATCGTATGTAGAAAGAGCAAAAGGAACATACGCGATGTACTCAGACACATATGCTCTTCTATTGGCACATGACGAGCAATATGATGAGGCGAAAAAATATCAAAAAATCGCCGTAGAAAAATATGATTTCTCCGATGGACAAATGAACGAGCGCTACGCGATGTATATGGTCAAATCTGGTGACCATATGAATGCCCTCGACTTCATCGAGTCACGCATTGCAGCAGGTGACGCTAGTGCTCAAATGAAGGATGAGTATAAGAGACTTTTTGTCGAGAATCTCACACTTGATCAAGCTGCAGATAAAATCGTCTCTACACTGGAAAAAAGTGCTCTAGAGAAGAAAAAAGCAGAGATCCTCGAAAGTATGTCTGATGAAGATGCGCCCGCTTTTTCACTCCTGAATATGGAAGGAGAAGAAATCTCGCAGGATGACCTACTCGGCAAGATTGTTGTACTTGATTTTTGGGCAACATGGTGTGGACCATGTGTCGCATCTTTTCCGGGAATGCAAGAGGCACAGAATAAATTCGCCGATCGCGATGATGTAGCATTCGTTTTTGTCAATACCTGGGAAAACAGTGATGACAAAGTCAACAATGCCAAGAACTTCTTGATGGAAAAGGGCTACGACTTTGACGTGCTCATGGATGAAAAAAACACTCTGGTCGCGGACTACGGTGTGAAAGGAATTCCAACCAAGTTTTTTCTTGACAAAGAAGGAAAAATCAGATATCAAAGTGTAGGATATAGCGGAAGCAATGAAGAGCTGGTCAACGAAATCAGCTTGATCATCGAGGTCCTAGACGATACTGAGACACGTCCATAGTTCAAAAATAAAACCTGTACAAAAACTGACTTTCCTGGCTATTTCTGATCGATTACACAATAATCTTTCTCCCAGAGTCATTTGAGAGAGCGATCTTATCATCATGCCAAGAGCTCTATCAATATTCATCATGATCTGTGCAATCAACGTCCTTTCTGGACAAACGATGGAGTACAGAGTGATGAAAGGCTCCAAGCAAGTAGGCATCCAAAAAGCAACGCGGACAGAACAAAATAGCAACGAATACATCTACAGGATCAAGAGTGATGTATGCTTTTCCTTTGTGACCAAAAGGAACATGAGCTTCACACTTGATGTGGCTAGTGCTGACCACTTGCTGTACAAGTCGGACTATACAGAGTTTCTTAATGACAAGCTACGCGGCTCCTCATATCTGGTCCTAGAAGATGATCAGTATGCCTTTACCAAGGACGATGTCTATTCTGTTCTTCCATATGGCCCAGATATCGTGTGGACTACAGCCCGAATGTACTTTGAAGAACCTATCGGTGTATCTGAAGTATTTGCCGAGAGACATGGTCAATATCTCAACCTGACCAAGATCAATGAGAACTCTTACGCATTGACCAAGCCCAACGGCCGTGTTAACACATACAGCTATGCCAATGGTGTCTGCGAATCGGTCGTTGTCGACCACTGGTTGGCCACTATCAGATTTGAACGAATTTACTGATCTGCCCCCTGGCTAGAACTGTCAAGAAGTTGAGTCTGAATAAAACTATGCTCCAAAAAATAAAATGCGGTCATTAACACCACCGCGAAAATCATCCTCAACAAGAAATCTCCCACATCCACAGAATTGCCTGACAGAAAATAGTCGGAGAGGTAATAAACACCAAAACTCACGAGTGGATAGATCATGAGGCGTAGCCATGGATAGGAAATAGGAAAGTACTTTCTACCCAATACGATACAAATCATAGACATCGAAAAATAAGCTATCAAGCTCGCCCATACGGAGGCGATAACTCCTAGACGTGGAAGTAATATCCAGCTGATCACAATCGTCAAAATCGCTCCACTCAGTGCAATCCATGCGCCAATAATCGTGCGATCTATCAGTTTGTACCAAATGGAAAAATTGTAATAAAGGCCCAGCACATAAAATGCCAAAAACATAGGCGGGACGATAAACAAAGCTTCCCAATAAGACGAGTCAATTAAATACCGCAAATAGGGTAGAAAGATCAGTGACAATCCCAGTACACAAGCCGCTACGATCGCATACGCCCTCGTTGCATCTCCGTAGATATTCCTCGATTCAGACTGTGCTTTTCTCTTGAAAAAAAACGGCTCTGCGGCGAAGTTGTATGCTTCATTAAAAAGCTTTAGCAGTATGGCAATTTTCAGGCAGGCACCGAAAACTCCGACCCAATACATGTTGGCTTCTATGTCTGTAGACAATTTCATCTTTTGTAGCGGTGCTGATACGCTCTGATTGACCACACCTGCCAGGGACACGATGACCAGTGGCCAGCAATATCTCAGCATTTTTCGCCATAGAGCGTGGTCCCAAGACTTGGAGAAAAGGGACATGCTAGGCAGTAAGACAAGAACCAAACTGATGCTAGCAATCAGATTGGAGATCAATACATAATCAAGAAGTCGACTTTCATCGTAGTGGATCAACTGTGTCAATCGAGCTGTCTCGCTGAGCTCTGGGAGAACTTCAAAGAAAAATAAAAAGCATATGATCGTCACCAGCACATTGAGCACATTGAGTCCAGCAAACATCCAGGCTCTATTTTCCAATCGAAGCTTCGCCATTGGTACAGACCACAATGCGTCCATGAAGAGAATCAACGCAGCATATCTGATATAGCGACCACTACCACTGTAGTGCATCAAGCTTGCAATCTGGTCTGCAACTAGAAAGACCAAAGCACATATCACGATACCTAATACTGCTACAGACTTGCTTGCAGTAGCGTATGCCGCCTTCCTGTTGTCTCCCGATCCAAATCGAAAAAGGGTGGTCTCCATGCGGTGGACGATCAGAATGACGCCAACAGCCATCCAGAAATAGATATCCACATACATGCCAAACACCTCTTGATCTCCTTTGAGGGCTCTAGTGAGATAGGCAGCAATCACAACAAAATGAAGTAGTCGACTCAGTATACGACCAAGGCCATATATCATCGTCTGTCCAGCAAGTTGCTTGATCATGCTCATGCAGACAAAATTAGAGGATCAGCGATTCGCGTAGATTTCTATAATTTCGATTGCAAGCAAATCAATAGGATGAATACCAAGCTACTCTCAGAAATATGCAGGATACCTGGCGCACCAGGATATGAGACACCGATCAGAAACTTCGTCTTGCAAGAGGTGAAGGATCTAGTCGATGAGAACTATATCGATGCAATGGGCAATCTCATTGCTATCAAACGTGGTGCATCAGACAAGAAGTGTGCAATTGCGGCCCATATCGATGAGATCAGCTTTATCGTCAAGCATGTCGACGATGAGGGTTTCATCAGATTCCACACCCTGGGAGGATTTGATCCCAAAACTTTGACCGCTCAGCGAGTGATCATTCACGGAAAGGAAGATGTCATGGGTGTCATGGGCTGCAAGCCTATCCATATCATGTCGCCAGAGGAGAGATCAAAAGCACCCAAGATTGCTGACTACTTCATCGACACTGGAATGCACAAGGATAAGGTAAAGGAGCTAATACAAGTAGGAGATGTCATTACGCGAGAACGTGCGCTGATAGAAATGGGAGATTGTGTCAATAGTAAATCCCTCGACAATCGTGTCTCAGTTTTCATCCTACTCGAAGCTCTGAGAGCTCTGAAGGATAAGACTCCATCTTGCGATATCTATGCCTTGTTCACAGTACAAGAGGAAGTCGGTCTGCGTGGTGCGATCACGGCTTCACAACAAGTCGATCCTGACTATGGGATCAATCTTGACGTTACCATCGCCAACGATATTCCCGGAGCGCAAGCTCATGAGTACATTAGCAAGCTTGGTGCCGGAGTAGCTATTAAGATTCTAGACGGTAGGACCATTTGCGATCACCGGATGATCACATTCATGAAGCAGACAGCCGACAATGCTAAGATACCTTGGCAGGCAGAAGTGCTCACCGGTGGCGGCACCGATACTGCAGCACTACAAAAATCAGGTCGTCGAGGATCAATTGCTGGTGCACTAAGTATTCCTTCTCGATATATCCACCAGCATATAGAGATGTGCCACAAGGATGATATCCAAGGGTGTATAGATCTGCTGATCGCATGTTGTATGGAAGTAGATCACTACGATTGGTCATTTTAACGATCTTGATGATGTGGATAGAAAAAAACAACTCACTTCAGTGTGATCTAGTGTTCCGGGATTTTACAGAAGCATTTGGATTTTTAACCCAAGTCGCAATCCTCGCAGAAAAACAAAATCATCATCCATACTGGACCAATGTCTACAATAAAGTGCATATCGAATTGTCCACACACGATGCTGGGAACATCGTGACAGAAAAGGATCGAAAATTGGCAGAGAGTATATCTCAGGTTTGGGCAACTTATGAGAAATAATTCAAAGTGAGCAGCCGGTTGTATCGTCAGAGCTAAGTATTCCCGACAGATATCCTGACACCTATCTGGCAATTTGCCATTGAAGAAATAAGTAGTCAGGCGCGACATGGTACTTTCAAGAAAATTCGCCAATTGAAATCACAGCATTTTTTCCTTGTGCTTTTCGTCTGCCTCATCAATACAGTTGATGCTCAATCAATCTGTGGTGGTTCTGAGTCATTTGCGATACTGCACTTTACCAAGACCAATGGATTTAATCACAACACGCGTGCAGTAAGTGCAAGCATGTTCACCGAAATTGGCGAGATCGAAAATTTTAGCATTGTCAACACACAAGATGCCAGTGTCTTTGACGATCTCGACTCCTTGCTGACCTTTGCAGCCATTGTATTTAGCAATACTTCTGGCAACAATCTTCTCAATGCCACACAACGCCAAAACATGGAAGACTACATTGCTGCTGGCAGAGGCTTTCTTGGTATACATGCAGCCACAGATACCTATCGCAACGGTTCTTGGCCTTTTTATAACGAGCTCGTCGGTGCCATCGTGCAGAGCAGTCCAAATCACACCAGCCGCTTCCATGTAGACACCATGACGCATCAGCTCAATCATCCAGTCTTGTATCAGATTCCAGACCCATGGATCAAACAAGAAGAGTATTACTATTGGGACCTTAATGGCGGGATGATCGACAGCAATGTCACTCCAGCCTTACATGTGCTGAGGACTGGAATGGAGAGCTATGATCGCGAACGACCAATCACTTGGTTTCGTCAATTTGACAGTGGCTCACGCTCATTCTACACTGCCCTCGGCCACGATCAGAGCAATTTTACTGATCCTGACAATGACTTTCGCCAGCTGGTGCGAAACGGTCTGTGTTGGGTAGCTAAGGCCAGTGATGGTCTCATGGATCCTACGACGTCTGTGGTTGCCGACAATGACATCTATCTGCGTGACAGCGACCAAGGTGTCATCCTGCGATCGGATGATGGATCTTGCTGGCGATTGACCGTCAATAATAGCGGTCTAGTGTCAGCTCAGCCTGTTACGTGCCCTAAATAGCTAGAGGCCAGCCGAAGGATCAGAAATAGGTGAGTACGTGCAGTGCACTATTGGGTATTGGCTATTCAGCGTGGCATTCCAAACGATAGATCTTCACCACTCCTTCTCCATTAAAAGGGCCTCCTAAGGCCATGATAGTGCCTTGTGAGTTCAGGTCGATAGACCAACCAAATTGATCTTCAGTACTTTCTCCGACTATTTGTATTGATAGTTGTTCCCAGCTACTACCACTCCATTCATACAGAACACCGTAATCCTCTAAACCATCTGAATAGCCTCCGATAAATTCATCCCATGTATCCACAACTCCTATGGCAAGACGACTTCCATCAGAATTTAGTGAAATAGAATAGCCACATCCTTCATACTGTGTTTCTACCTCTAGGCTATCACCTCTTTGTTCCCACTCAGCATTCACGAGTTCAAAAGTCTTAACATGTCCCATAGGGGGATCATAAAAATCTCTGAAGCTGGCAGCCATCGAAACCACGTCACCTTCATCATTCATGTCAACTTCAAACCTACAGTAATCTGCAGTTCCGCTTCCAAATGTTTCATCACCTACTTCATTCCAACTCGCTCCGTCCCAATCAAAAACTAAAAATGAACATGGACCTTGACCTTCAACCCCTGTCTGTCCGATACATATTCGATCTCCATTGCTGGATAAGGACAAGGTGCTCCCAAAGTATTCATGATAGTCTCTACCATCAATATCATTCCCTACTTGCAACCATGCACCATTGATCCACTCGTAGACTCTTACGTGACCAGCGTATCCAGAGGATGTATCTCCTACATTATAAGGTGCACCCACGGCTAAGCGATTACCTGTAGCATCAAAGTCAACGGCATATCCAGAAAAATCACCTTCTGCTTCCCCGTCTATATCCGATCCCAGCTGCTGCCACTCGTTCCCATCCCACTCATAGACGCGTACATGTCCTTGGTCAAAAACCGGATCATCATTGCTCCTAGCACCAATGGCCACTCTTGTTCCGTCCATATTCGTTGCGACAGCAGCGCCCGCGCGATCATGTGTCTGTTCTGCGACTAAGTTTTCCCCTTTTTGTACCCACTCTAGACCGTCCCATTCAAACACCCTCTCATCAACTCCATCAAAACTAGATGCGCCAATAACTACAGTCTGACCACTAGCATCAAGTTCCAAAGCATAGCCATCGTTGCCATTTCCTGTGATATCACTTCCCAATTGCACCCAGTACAAACTTTCACAATTGATACAAGCTGTATCATTTATCACTGTGACCATCGATCCATATTCTGCCTCAGTCTCCGGAGACATGAGAACCTCAGGAGCTCTAATGATGTATTGGTTATTTGTTGAAAAAACCACACTATCAAGAATAACAACTCTGGCTGCTTCAATAATTTTTGAGCTTGCTAAAAAGACATCATTAATGACAATGCTATCGATACAATCGCATGGGGGACAAAGCTCCCCTCCACAATCGACCTCAGTCTCATCTCCATTCATGATTCCGTCATCACAGGTCATACAATCAATCGTATCCGTTGCAAGTGCATTGTAATTGTGAGATAATGAATTACTACAACCAAAACCACAATTCAATTCTACTTCGGACTGTGTATTACAGCCAGGAGCATTGTCAGAAATAATTGCAGAATCCACCACTAAAAAATCGCAGAGTGCCTGGATGTGACATAGAGTGAGCTGTGAATTTTGTTCTATGATCACCTCACTCAAGGAGCTACTCATCTGATCAATGCCAAAAAGTGACCCCAACTTGGGATTATCCGTGATTGCCAGATATCTGACGGTATCAAGATTTTGAAGTCCTTCTAGTGTAGCCAGTGCAGAATTGTCGGTCAGAACAAAACTATCTACGCTACGTAGATTCTCAAAACCATCAAGGCTTATCAAGCTGTCTGAACTTATGGCTAAGTAGTCATCGATCTTCTCCAAAGAGGAAAAGTCTAGAATGCTATCAACTGACTCTATATTTAGTACAAGAGACTGAAGACTTTCTATCTCAGTAAATTCGAGTTCTTGAATGTTAGCCTCTTCAATGATAATGGACTGCGCAGCCTGCAAATTATTGAGAGCTTCGATACTTACAAGACTAGGACCATTGTCCGCAATCCGCAGAGTGCCCACGATTGTATCCAGGGCTTCCAAACCCTGCAAATCCGCAAGTGATTGAGACATAATCACCAAATCTCCACCTATAAATTCTAAGATAGACAAGCCTTCAAGACGTGAGACTCCTCCAGTGGTCGTGTCTGAGATGTAGACATCTCCAAGGATCCGAGTACAACTCGGATAGTTTACTGTGAAGCTATCAATTTCCTTTTGAGAACTGAAGCTGATGCCTGCTGGCAAGCAATCTTGGGCCCCACAAGCAAGACCAAACAACGAAATTGAAAAAATGAGGAAGATGCGGAGTTTCGAGAATTGTTTCATACAGTAGGAGCTTGGCTATAAATGTAGAATAATGTCCTTACTATGTCAATCCCTAATTTCGCCACATGGTAGCGGTACGATCTAAGCTTGATGGCGTCGGAGATAGTATATTTTCCATCATGTCGCGTATGGCACATGATCACAGCGCTGTCAATCTCGCCCAAGGATTTCCTGACTTTGACGGTGACCCACGACTTATCTCACTTGTACAGGAGGCATTCACGAAGGGAAAAAACCAATACGCTCCCATGGCAGGCATATACAGCCTTAGGAGCAGATTGGCCGAGATCATCAGTGCTAGATACGATACCTCAGTGTCTGCCGAGGAAATCACAATCACCGCTGGCGCTACACAAGGACTCTATACGGCTATTGGAGCCACCGTCGCTGCAGGAGACGAGGTCATCATCTTTGAGCCAGCTTATGACAGCTACGCACCGGCCGTAAGATCATACCAAGGCATACCAGTCCCCATCCAGCTTCACGGACCTGACTTCGCTATCCCATGGGAAGAAGTAGCGAACAAGATCAGCAATCGCACCAAGCTGATCATCTTCAATTCTCCGCACAATCCTCTAGGAAAGCTCCACTATACTCCTAGCTTCTTTGACAAGCTTAAAACTTTACTTAGCGAAACTGACATCCTACTCTTGAGTGATGAGGTCTATGAGTACATATGTTTTGACGGACGTCGCCACCGAAGTCTGATCAGTGATCCAGAGCTATATCATCGCAGTATGGTCTGCTATTCCTTTGGCAAATCACTTCACCACACTGGTTGGAAAATCGGGTACATTGTCGCACCGCCGCAGCTCATGGCCGAGTACCACAAGCTCCACCAGTTCAATGTCTTTTCTGTCCATCACCCGACACAGGTCGCATTGGCTGAATACCTCCAAGATGCTTCAGTACTAGATGAGCTCGCTCCTATGTATCAAGCCAAACGCGACTTATTCGCTGAAGGCTTAAAATCTACAGGGTTCAAGTGGCTGGGTAGCGATGGCTCCTACTTTGGACTAGTGGACTACAGCCAGTGCAGTGATCTAGATGATATGGCTTTCGCCAAAAAGCTTTGTGTCGATCATGGTGTGGCGTCGATTCCACTGAGCCCATTTTACACCGGTGGCACGGACTCCAAGCTTTTGCGCTTTTGTTTCGCCAAGTCGGACGCCTCTCTCCAACTCGCACTTGAACGACTACAAGCTTTTTGATGAGGATCCTATTTGTCTCGGATAAAAAGATCTGGCGAGGAGTAAGCGTCTGGATGCTCAAACTAAGTCACTTTCTCACCCGTCATGATCATGAAGTCCACATCCTGGCCAATCCAGAGAATCCCTATTGGCAAAAAAATCATAGCGGTATAAGCTCAGATGCACTCAAGATCAGATTTGACTTCGACCCCCTAGCCATAATTCAACTGACACACTATATCAAGCGCCATCAGATCCAGCTACTCATCCTCAATCATAGGCGAGAAGTACAAGTCGGAGGCATCGCAGCTCGACTGGCAGGTATACCTACGATACGGAGGATTGGTCGTCAAGACGATTTTCGAAGCAAGGCGAAAGACAAGTGGTGTCACACAAGACTGATAGATCACAGTGTCACCACCTGTGCCTACATTGCCCGAGATATCGAAGCTTCCCATGCTTATGTTGCTGGAGGAAGTATCTCCCACATACACAACTTCCGTGAACCGTACGACCCAGATCCCTCTATGGTCATTGCCCTGCGCAAAGAGTGGCGAGTAAAGCAAGGGCAACTCGTCATAGGGACCACAGTAGCACTCGAAAAAGAAAAAGGAGTCATCCCTTTGATCAAGGCACTGCATGCCATCAAGGATCAGATTCCAGACTGGCGACTCATCATCTGTGGTGAAGGCACCTTGCTGCACAAGATACAAGAAACCATCCGTGAGCTGCAGCTGGGGGATCGAGTTCATCTAGCTGGTCACGTCAGCAACTCCGTCGCAAAAAGTGCTTGCTATGACATCGCCGTGCTCAATAGTTCTATGGAAGGTATCTCTCACACTCTGCTGGAGTATATGGCGAGCGGCAGATCTATTGTCAGTACTGATTCTGGTGGATTGGCAGAGGTCGTCCGTCACGATCACAATGCCATTGTGGTCAAGTGGTCTGATCAAAGTGCTCTAGAACGAGGGCTCCTTACCTTGGCGCGTGATCCTGAGATGAGAGCTCGCTTGGGCAATCAGGCAAAACAAGACCTGTCACAAAGCTTTTCGACCGAGATCAGGTGTGCTGAGTGGCAAGACTTTTTGGCGAAAGCCATACAGGAACATCAATAAGCCCGTACTTGCCGCTTCTCCATGAAGTTGATGAAGGCTTGGTGCACCACACCATTGCCACCAGGCGTCGGATAATCACCACTGAAGTACCAGTCTCCAATATGATCTGGACAAGCTCGGTTGAGGTCCTCTACTGTCTGATACACAATCTCCAGTTCACAGCCTAGGTCATCATGAGTCAACATCTCAGCAATCTTCGCTGAGATTTCTTCGTCGGAGAAGTTGTCATAGAGTTTCTTGACATGATTGACCTTGACATTGGCCTCCACATCTCGCTTACAGAGCTGGTACACTTCATCCATTTGGTCTTCAAGACCTCTGTCTTTGATCAATGCTACCATTGCCTGGAAGGCCACAAATCGACTCATGATCGACATGTCAATGCCATAGCAGTCAGGATATCTGATCTGTGGAGCGCTGGACAGTACGATGATCTTTTTGGGCTTGAGCCGTGCGACCATACGGACGATACTGTCTCGTAGGGTGGTACCTCTCACGATGCTATCATCAATAAGTACAATCGTGTCGACATGATTTTCTATGATGCCATAGGTAACATCATAGACATGTGAGACCATGGTGTTGCGCACCAGTTCGTCTGCGATGAAGGTTCGCATCTTGGCATCCTTGACGACAAGTTTTTCTACACGCACTTTCTGATCAAAGATTTTGGCCAAAGAGCCATTCTTGGGATTTTCCAGGGCTTCGATCGCCATCCGTTTTCGATCTGAAAGAATCTCTTGACATCGCTCTACCATACCGATATGGGCAATCTCTGCTGTATTGGGGATAAATGAGAAGACTGTATGATCAAAGTCATAGTCTACCAACTCAAGTACCCGATCAGCTAGCTTAGCACCTAGCTGCTTTCTCTCCGTATAGATATCTCGATCATTACCTCGGGAGAAGTAAATGCGCTCAAAAGAACAGGATGACTTTTTGCCACGACCTTGAAAAGCATGCTCCTCTATTCTACCATCCTTGCGGATACTCAGCACATGACCTGGTGTGATTTCTTTGATCTCGTGATGCAAGATGTCAAAGGCCGTCTGTATGGCCGGTCTCTCTGACGCAACCACGACTACCTCTTCATCTTGATAGTAAAATGCCGGTCGAATTCCATTGGGGTCTCGGACCACGAAGGCATCTCCATGACCGATCATACCCGCCATCACATAGCCACCATCAAACTTCTTGCAGCTACGAGTGATGATGCGCTGTATATCGATGTTTTGTACGATGAGCTCGTTGATTTCTTGATTGCTGCAGCCATCTGATTTGAACCAGTTGAAAAGCCTCTGGACTTCGTCGTCAAGAAAATGTCCCATCTTCTCCAAGATGGTCACGGACTCTGACTTCTCTTTGGGAAACTGTCCCAGGTCGACCAGCTCCTCAAATAGCTCATCGACATTGGTAAGATTAAAATTGCCAGCCAAGACCAGGGAGCGGTTCATCCAGTTGTTCTTACGCAAAAATGGATGACAGCTCTCGATATTGTTCAAGCCATGGGTTCCGTAGCGAAGATGACCAAGGAGAAGCTCGCCTGTGTAGGGCAGATTCATCTTCATCCAATCTGTGTCCTGCATCTGCTCTGGTGAGAGCTTGTCAAAGTACTTGTGTACCTGCTTGAAGAGCTTTTGCAGATAGTTGGGCCCAATCGCTCGCTTGCGACTGATGTATCTGTAGCCAGGAGGCATGTCGTGCTTGATCACTGCAATGCCTGCTCCATCTTGACCACGATTTCTCTGCTTCTGCATGAGCAGCTGGAGTTTGCTCAAACCGTACAGGCTCGTGCCATACTTGTCGTAGTAGTACTGTAGAGGCTGTCGTAGTCGGATGAGCGCTAATCCACACTCGTGTTGAATTGATTCACTCATGGCTGAGAGATTTTGGCGGCGATACCTCCGATGAGGTGATTCCTTGCATCCATATACAAAAGTATTGGCTCTCGTCGGTACTCAGCATTTTTTGAGTAATATTTGTCCATATGGCACTATTTAGCAGATTTGTCAAGAACATCGAGCCTCGCAGATTCACGTACGAGACGCGATTTTATGATGCTGAGAAGGAAGATCTCGAAAACCGCCTTGCCCGCCTCAAAAACTCACAAGGCAAGGATGTGGATGCCATGAAACTTCGCATAGCAGACGGCCTCAAGATGAGGCACAGCGGCAATCGAGAGTGGAAATCTAAGCTCACCCGACGTAGTAACATGAGACTGGTCTTGATCCTTGGTATATTGATGATCATGGTTCTCATACTCCTAGGCATGTATTGGCCTCTCATCGAAAAGTATCTCCAGTAGTTCTATGCCTGATGTCATAAGGCTGTTATCTGATAAAATTGCCAATCGTATTGCGGCCGGTGAGGTCGTGCAGAGACCTGCGTCGGTAGTGAAAGAGATCCTAGAGAATGCTCTTGATGCTGGCGCCACTCGAATCAGACTCAAGGTCGCCAATGCTGGCAAAACTCTCATCCAAGTCCATGACAATGGAAAGGGTATGAGCGACACGGATGCGCGCATGTGCTTTGAGCGTCACGCGACTAGCAAGATCAGGTCGGTTGAGGACTTGGAAGCCATACAGACCATGGGTTTTCGGGGAGAGGCACTGGCTAGTATCGCATCTGTAGCACAAGTCGAGCTACAAACCAAGTCGGAAGCAGACACCGTCGGCACCAAGATCCGTATCGCTGGGTCCCAGATTGAGTCGCAAGAGCCAGTAGCATGCAACCAGGGCACGATCCTTACGATCAAAAACCTCTTTTACAATACTCCGGCTCGACACAAATTTCTCAAATCAGATGCCGTCGAGTTGCGGCATATCCAAGATGAATTCCTACGGATCGCCTTGGCATATCCGGAGACATATTTCTCTTTGGTGCACAATGATAAAGAGGTTTTCAACCTACCTGTCAGCACTCTCAAGCAGAGGATCATCAATGCCCTAGGACGTACTCTGGAGGACAAGCTCATCCGCATAGAGGAAGACACGGAGCTAGTCAAGATCTCCGGATTTATCGTCTCACCGGCTTCCGCCAAAAAGCGCAGAGGTGATCAGTACTTTTTTGTAAATAACCGATTCTTCAAATCGCCATATCTACATCATGCGATCCGAACAGCATACTCTGATCTCCTTGCTCCTGAAGCTCATCCTGGATACGTAGTATTCCTAGATCTAGATCCTAGTCGGGTAGATGTCAATGTACATCCGAGCAAGCAAGAAGTGAAATTTGAGGACGAGCGCATCTTGTACAACTATCTGCGCGTCGCTGCGCGTCATGCGCTTGCAAGTTCGCAAGCGATTCCTAGCTTGGATTTTGAAAGATCAGCGACAGGTGGATTTGATGCGGTGACCGGATCAGCCAAAGGTGACTCTTGGTCTCCAAGACCATCAACAGAGCGCGAAGACAACAATCTTTCTGCTTGGCAAGAGCTGTACAATCTGGACGAGAGCGCTTCTTCTGAGCCCTCAGCAGATAGTGACACCGGCCTATTCTCTGATCAAGAAAGTCATCGGGCATTCTCCCTTACACCACAGTATCTCTGTGTGCCAGTCACAGATGGTGCCGTGCTGATTGACAGATCCGCTGCCGAAGCCAAATTGATATATGACTCTCTACTTCGATCCATCGAAGGGACAGAAACCATTGCTCGACAGCGGGAGCTATTTCCACGTCAGATCAGCTTGTCCCCATCGGATGCTAGTCTCATGCCGGATTTGTGCAAGACACTCAATTCATTTGGCTTTGAGCTTGAAGAATTTGGTAATCACAGCTGGATCAATCATTCGGTACCTGCCATCTCGATGGTAGAGATATCGCTTGAGCCTCTCATCACAGAGCTGCTTGACGATATGAAGAGTAATCGACCCAAATCCAAAGAGCTCGGCAGTTTTTTTGCCGGAAGGCTAGCGAAGAAACTTGTCAAAAAACGATGGTCGAGAGCCACAAGTCAGGAGATCCTACATCTCTTTGATCGTCTGCAGTCAGCAGATATGCATAGTCTAGAGCCGCTGGGGAGAAAATGCCTGATACATCTTGATCTGGACGAACTAAAGAAACTCTTCCGCGGTTGAACCATTGTCTATGAATCAACTGACCGAGGTCGTCAAGCACTTATTGGCCATCAATGTGATTGCCTATCTCGCTGCGTACATATTTTTTGGAAATGAGCAAGTAGCCTCGGCTACACTAGGTTTGTACTATCCAGGTAGCGCAAACTTTCAAGGCTATCAACTGGTCACGCATATGTTTATGCATGGCGGCTTGATGCACCTGCTCTTCAATATGATGATGCTTTACTTCCTTGGTCCATGGGTAGAGAGAGCTCTCGGACCTAAGAGGTTTTTGCTCCTGTATTTTGTTGCTGGATTTGGTGCGATTTTACTGCACTTGGTGATTGCTCATGTGGGCATCTTGAGTATCGGTGCTGACTTGGAGCCCCAGGTGCTTCAAGAGATTTTCAGAGAAGGAAGAGATGTCATGCTCAGAAATCAGAAGTATAGAGTCGAGTCGTGGAATACCATCAATGGTATGGCCAACGTGCCTATGGTCGGTGCATCAGGAGCACTCTTTGGCGTATTGATCGCCTTTGCTTACATGTACCCCAATACCCAGCTCATGCTGCTGTTCCCTCCTATACCGATCAAGGCAAAGTATCTCGTAGCCATCTTGATCGCCATTGATCTCTTTGGTGGAGTCGGTGCTTTCAGCACGGGTATCGCGCATTTTGCTCATCTGGGTGGCGCTTTGTTCGGATTTTTGCTGATGCTATACTTTAAGAAACAATCCAATCGTATATCATAGGTATGCTAGACTCTGTATGGCAAGATATCAAGCGTGAGTATCATACTGGCAACATGGTCACCCGGATCATCATGGTCTGTGTCGCACTCTTTGTGGCGATCGGGCTCATTCGAGTCTTTTCTCAGGGAGTTTCGACCAGCGACTCTTCTGCCTATCGCTGGTTTCTAGATTTGATTACAGTACCGAGTACTTGGCTTGGTATGCTCAAAGAGCCATGGAGTTTGATCACTTACATGTTTCTCCATGAGGGCTTTTGGCACCTCCTTTGGAACATGCTTTGGTTTTACATTTTCGGTCGAATATTCGGTGACCTGCTAGGCGATCAGCGGGTACTTCCACTATATCTCTTGGCAGGGTTGAGTGGAGCACTGGCCTTCTTGATTTATGCTAGTATGGTTGGGCAGCCGATGGGACACTTGATCGGTGCCTCGGCAGCCGTCTCAGGCGTGGTCATCGCCAGTGCGGTGGTGGCTCCAGACTACATGATACGACTCATACTACTTGGCAACATTCCGATCAAGTATATCGCTGTCTTTCGCATCGTCATGGATCTGCTTTCACTTGCTGGAGACAATGCTGGTGGCTCTGTATCACATCTCGGTGGGGTGGCCTTCGGCTGGATATTCGTGTGGCAACTTCGACAAGGCACAGATCTTACGTCTCCATTGCAGTCTCTGATTGCTAAGATCAGAAACTGGTTTTCGTCCCCCACGGGGAGTAGGGCGGATCGCAGGCGCAAAGCGCAGAGTCGTAGATCCATGAAAGTTGTCCATCAGAAGTCTGAACCGCGCGACAAAAGTGGTAAAGCACGATCTGCTCCCAAGGACGATATACAGACCAAGATGGATCGCATCCTTGACAAAATCAATGAGAAAGGAATGGATGGCCTCACCCAAGAGGAGAAAGACTTCCTCAAGAGCTTTGGAAACACTTAGCATCTATGCGTACCCTGCTGCGATTCTTCGTGATAGTATCGGCTTTGGCTTTACTGCTCAGTGTACTATGTCCATGGGTAGATCCTGAGAGACTCTACTTCCTAGGCATATTTGGTGTCTTACACCCATGGCTATTGTTGCTCAATGCCCTTCTTTTGATTGGCCTACTACTGCTCAAGTCTAAGTCTTACTGGATCCCTTTGACCTGTTTATTTCTTTCATTACCTGGTCTTGGTGCCTACATGCAAGCTTCCACTTTTGCCAAGGCAGAAAGTCTATCGACAAGTATCATGAGTTACAATATCGGTGGGCTGCACTATCGAGATGAAGCATCAAAATCTAAGCTGCTTGACCTTATCAAAGCAGGAGATATAGATATCCTAGCTCTGCAAGAATGTAGACAGCAACTCAAGGATCGGATCACTGCAGCAAGACTATTTCCCTATCAGCACCAACAATCTATCAGGGGCCCTGTGATATTTTCCAAGCATGAGATATTGGCCGAGGGTGAAATCCCTTTTTCTTCCAAAGTCAACGCCTGTATCTGGGTGGATCTAGATGTCCACGGGCAGCGGACTAGGCTGTACAATGTACATCTGCGAAGTGCCCACATTTCTCAAGATGCAGATGCTTTGATCTCTGGCGAAGTCAACTCCAATAAAGATGCTGTCGATCAAGGTCAGCGGATCTTGCGGAAGTTCTTTGGTAGCTCTCGTGTGAGAAGTCAAGAAGCGAAGCGGATCAAAATCCACGCAGACAAGCTTGATATACCCAGTATCATCGTCGGTGATCTCAATGAGACTCCCAAGTCCTACGTATACCGCCTCTTATCACAGAATCGCATCGACAGTTTCAAAGAAAGGGGCAATGGATTTGGCTTCAGCTATCGTGGTAAGATACCTGGACTGAGGATCGACTACGTCTTTTTGCCAGAAGGCAGCAATTGCCTCAAGCATGAGCTCTTTGATTGGGAGTATTCTGACCATGCGCCTCTTTATACAGAGTGGGAGTGGTCTGCAGAAGACAAGTAACTTTACTCTGGCGATCTGCCATTAATTTTCACACCCATGCACAATCTAGAAGTCTACAACAGCCTCAAGAGGTCCAAAGAGCAGTTTAAGCCCATCGCAGAAGGCAAAATAGGAATGTACGTCTGTGGACCTACTGTCTACAGCGATGTTCATATTGGCAACTGTCGCACTTTCGTGAGCTTTGATGTGATCTATAGATTTCTACTTTATCTCGGCTACAAAGTCCGATATGTCCGCAATATCACTGACGTGGGACACCTTTTGGATGATGGAGAGGATCGTATCTCTAAGGGTGCACGCAAGCACAATCTTGAGCCCATGGAGGTCGTCCAGCGCTACATGAATGGCTTTCACAAGATGATGGACATCTTCAATACGAAGAAGCCAGACATAGAGCCTCGTGCAACTGGACATATCCTCGAGCAAATAGAGATGGTCCAAGCCATCATTGATAATGGTCTCGCTTACGAAAAAAACGGGAGTGTCTATTTCAATACCAAGAAATACCTCGAAGAAGGTAAGGCATATGGAGAGCTCTCTGGTCGTAAGATCGACGATCTACTCAGCATGACCAGAGACGATCTCAAGAATCAGGATGAAAAAGATCACCCGTCTGACTTCGCCATCTGGATCAAGGCTAGTCCCGATCACATCATGCGATGGAATGCTCCATGGTCTGTAGGATTCCCAGGCTGGCACCTTGAGTGTAGTGTGATGAGCACGAAGTATCTCGGTGAGACATTCGATATCCACGGCGGTGGTAATGACCTGAAGTTTCCACATCATGAAAATGAGATCGCACAGAATGTCGGCGCCTGCAATTGCCAACCAGCGCGCTACTGGCTGCATACCAACATGCTGCTCATGAATGGCCGCAAGATGTCTAAAAGCGAAGACAATAGCATCACACCTCAAGAGCTGTTCTCCGGAGATAGCAAGCACATCTCCCAGGGATATCATCCGATGGCACTGAGGTTTTTCATGCTCCAAAGTCACTATCGCTCGACCTTGGATCTCACTGATGATGCATTGAAAGCTGCGGACAAGGGATTTAAGCGCCTCTGTGATGCTCGCAAGACTTTGATGAGTCTTGAGAGTAGTAGTGCAAATGGTAGCAAGGATCAAGAGATCAGAGGCATCCTCGACGGAGCGATAGCTGAGATGTGCGATGACTTCAATACGCCCAAGGCGCTTGCCAAGATCTTTGAACTTGTGCCCATCATCAATAGCTATGCCGATGGGAAGATCGCAGCTGATTCCATTTCTCAAGAGCTGCTGGCTTCCGCCAAAAAAGAATTTGAGGCCATCTACACGGATGTCTTTGGGCTATATGATCCTCAAGAAGAAGGTGGTGGCAGTCATGATGCTCTGGACAAAGTGATGCGTCTCGTACTAGACATAAGACAAGACGCTCGAACCAATAAAGACTGGGACACCTCCGATAAGATCAGAGATGGTCTTGCTGCTGCAGGCATCACTGTGAAAGATGGAAAAGATGGAAGCTCTTGGTCTGTCTAACTTTCGCCCACTTAAAACAATAACATGAAATATCGCTCCATAGTCCTCTTTGGCCTGATCATCATTTTGGCGACAGCCTGTAAGAAGGATACCACTAGCAGCTCAGGTCAGAGCTCAAGCAGCAGCAACAAGACTTCTGAGTTCTGTGCTAATCTTCCTGATTTCTCTCGAGATAGTGCTTACCTCTTCATTGAGAAACAACTGGCATTTGGCCCAAGAGTACCTGGGTCCAAAGCGCATGAACAATGTGCCAATTGGATGATCCGAAAGCTGAAGTCTTACGGTCACGAAGTCAAGCTGCAGAAGTTTGACGCCAAGGTCTACACAGGACAGACCTATACAGGAAAAAATATCATCGCAGTCATCAATCCCGATCAGCGTAAGCGGATCATGCTATCAGCTCATTGGGATAGTCGTCCATTTTCGGATGCAGAAGATGATGAGAGCCTTCATGATGTCGGTGTGCCTGCCGCCAATGATGGTGCGAGTGGCGTGGCCGTGCTCCTAGAGATTGCGCGACTCATGGAAAAAACCGATATGCCCATCGGTGTTGATATTGTGCTATTTGACCTGGAAGATCACGGCGATTCCGAATCACAAACCCGAGAGAGTGTCTTGACTTGGGCACTCGGCAGTCAATATTGGGCGCAAAATCGACACGAACCAGGATATCGTCCAGAGTTTGGGATACTACTCGATATGGTCGGAGCCAAAGATGCTCGCTTCCCCAAGGAAGGTGTGAGCCGGCAGTACGCGAGCGACATTGTAGATAAAGTCTGGAATGTTGCAAAGCTTCTCGGCTACAATGATCTATTTGTAGACGAAGACGGACCTAGCGTCACGGATGATCACGGACCTGTCAATCGGGCTGGCATCAAGATGATCGACATTATCCATCTCAATCAGAGCGGAGACTCCATTTTCTTCCCACATTGGCACAAGACTACGGATGATATGGATCAGATTGACCGTCGTACGCTGGGAGCTGTAGGGACAGTCGTGATGAATGTGCTCTGTAGGAGTGCAGGAGACAGTTTTTAATATAAAAAATAGAGCCACAGGCATTGCCTGCAGCTCTATTTGCTTATTAATCCAGAGAATATCTCTTTCTAGTTCTGCTTGACATGGACGTCCATCTGAGGGAATGGGATGCCAATGCCTGCTTTGTCAAATTCTTTCTTGACATTTTCTTGCATATAAAATAGTGTGTCCCAGTAGTGTTCACTCTTGACAAATGGTCTCGTATTGAGATTGACAGAGCTGTCTGCGAGCTCGCCTACTACGACTCCTTGGGCAGGATCATCTAGGATATGTGGACAAGATTTACCCACTTCAAGGATGATTTTACGCGCCTGATCGATGTTGTCATCGTAGCCAATACCGAAAGTCAATTCTACACCCACTGTGCCTTGACCTGAGATATTGGTGATGTCATTGCCCGTCACATTGCTATTGGCAATGATGATACGCTTGTTATCTAGTGTAGCTAGCGTCGTGTTGAAAGCATTGATTGCCTCTACCGTACCAGTGTTTCCTCCGCCAATTGTGACCAAGTCTCCTACTTTAAATGGCTTGAAGATCATCAGCATGACTCCGCTAGCGAAGTGACCGATGGTGCCATTGAGTGCCATACCTATTCCTAGGGTTAAAGCAGAGATAATCGCGATGAATGATGTGGTCTTCACACCAAATGCAGAAAGTACTGCGAGGAATAGCATGATCTTCAAGAAAATTCCAAGGATCGATCCTAGAAACTTTCTCAAGGATTCGTCCATACCACGGCTCTCCATCACGCGATCTAGACCTTTAACAACTCTCTTGATGATCCAAAGACCAATGATGAGCGTAAGAATACCAATGAGGATTGTCGGTGCATACTCAATGGCTTTGGTCGTTAGTGCAGATAAATCAATGTTCATAATTTCTTAGTTTTTCGTTTTATAATACGAGCTTATGACGGTGCTTGATTCAAAAAGACACCTTTTCACTTCATTAATTTTCAATACTTCATGATTTGGTCACATTGACCTTGGGCTCGCTAGAGATCATACCTTTGGCACATGGCACTCGGAGCAGCATTTACTCTAGACGACGACGGTCTATTGGCCAAGAGATTGGCCCTGCTAACAAGTGTACTGATTGCTCTGATCTTGATCATCATATCTTGTGTCCATCCTACGACCGGTGACACCGGAGATAGCATCACGCACTACCTCTACTCTCGCTATGCTTGGAGCTACAAGAGCTATTTGTTCAATCTCTGGGCAAAGCCAGTCTTCACCTTTTTGTCGAGTCCATTCTCGCAGTTTGGTATGACAGGTATGAAGATTTATAATAGTCTCGTAGTTGCGACTGGGATCTATCTGGCTTGTCGCATAGCGATTCATTATAGGCTCCGTTATTGGTTTTTTGTGCCGGTCATGATTCTATTTAGCCCTGTATTCGGTGTGAGTATTTTCTCTGGCCTGACAGAATTCACCTACGCTCTATTTCTGCTCGCTTCCACATGGTTTGCCATTAAAGAGAGATATGCTCTAGCCGCCGTCATTACCGCCTTTATTCCATTCGTGCGCAATGAGGGCGTGCTTACGATCATGCTCATGGCCGCACTTCTGATTTGGCGCAAGCAATGGAGGCACATCCCTTGGCTTGCCTCAGGCTATATATTCCTTGGTCTCATTGGCGCATTGGTGATGAGATTCCCTCTGCATTGGGCACTGACAACCAAGACATACGACCCTACAGGAAGTCCGTATGCCGCCGGTGAGTTTTGGACGTTTATCAAGCATCTTAGATACGTCATGGATTGGCCCAATGTGATTTTGATATGCATTGGTCTCATTTCTCTTATTGGCCTGGTGTATCGATTCTTTCGACGTGATCCAGAGAGTCACATCTGGTTGATTCTCATTTTTGGCAATTTCATTGGATTTTACATTGGTCATGCCATCCTGCATGAGCTTGGTCGCTTTGGGAGTATGGGTTTGCCGAGAGTGCTCTTCTCTGTCGTCCCTTTTGCTGCTCTTATCGGTGTTCATGGTCTTCAGCATCTCTTAGAGCCACACAAGGAGTGGATAAAGTGGATAGTATGTCTCTACATCATAGTGATTGCAGCTTATCCCTTCTTGCCTCGTCCAGCAAGCCATCTTTGGAGTCCTTCTGTACTGGATTTACCAGAAAATGACCTTGTGGATGATGAGATCATACCATACTATCAAGATCGGGCTTTCGCCCAAATGGATACCTACTTCAATGCACCTTATCTCACCTTCGGTACAGGACGAAATGTACTTGATCAATGGGAAGGGAAAGCGTACATGAACGCAGAGCGTATCCGCCAACTTCCAGTCGGCTCCATTTACATATGGGATCAGTGGTATAGTCCCGTAGAAGGGAAAATCACCAAGGATCTGCTGCTCACAGAAGGATTCGAACAGCAACACTGCGCTGACATGAAGTACTGGAAAGGTCACTTCGAGTTTTGCATTTTTGAAAAGAAAGGCTAGACGATATTCGTGAAGATTGCTATCAATACGCGCTTTCTCCTTCCTGATCGCCTAGAAGGCATCGGGTGGTATACTCACGAAATCTGTGAGCGCCTCGTCAAACTACGACCTGATGATGAGTTTCACTTTCTCTTTGATCGGTCGTACGACGACAGATTCCTTTTTGGCGAAAGCCACATCACTCCCCACAAGCTCTGGCCTCAAGCCCGACACCCTCTACTCTGGCTACTCTGGTTTGAGACCGGTATACCACGTGTGATCGATAAGGAAGACATTGACATTTTCATCAGTATGGATGGGATGATGAGCCTGACGGCCAAATGTCCTACGCTGATGGTCTGTCATGACGTGGCATGGGCACATTACCCTGGCCAAGTACCTTGGCTCGTACAGAAATATTATGAATACTACACACCCAGGTATCTGCGTAAGGCCGAGCATGTCGTCACGGTCTCGCAGTTTGTCAAGAAGGATATAGCTGAACGCTTTGATCTGCCATCAGAAAAACTGTCTGTCGCCTACAATGGTGTCAAAGAAGTCTACAAGCCTGTAGAAGAACCTGCCGCTGCAGAAATCCGTCAAAGGTTCACCAGTGGCAAGCCTTACTTCCTATTCATCGGAGCTCTACATCCGCGAAAGAATGTCCATCGGCTCATCAAAGCCTACGAGCAGTTTGCTCGGGATAGCTCTGAGATCAAGTTGGTGATCGTAGGAGATATGAGCTGGCAGACAGGAGAGATCAAAAAAAGCTTTGACAACAGTCCTGTCAAGGAAGATATTATCTTCCTACCCTATCAGGAGCAAGGTCTCCTTGCTAAAATCACTGCTTCTGCATTCGCACTGGTCTACCCGAGCCTCAACGAAGGCTTCGGTGTTCCCATATTGGAGGCGATGACTTGTGATGTGCCCGTGATCACCAGCAATTGTAGCTCTATGCCAGAAGTCGCGGGTAAGGCAGGTCTTCTCGTCGATCCCACATCGGTAGATAGCATTGCACAAGCAATGACCAAACTATCGAAGGACAAAAATCTTAGAAATCAACTTATCGAAGAAGGAAGGTCGCAAAGACAAAAATTCAGTTGGGATGCGAGTGCTCAGCACATCTCCATGCTGATAGACCAGCTTACTTAGATCATACTGCCGATAACCACGCCATCGGTATCTATTTCTTCAAGTCTTACTTGAAGTATCTGGTTTGGCCTCACGGCTTCATGGCTGATTTTCACGCGGATATAATTGTCCGTATAGGCTTCCAGCATATCACCATTGCGCTTATTCTCTGCAAGTATCGCTCGCTCTGTGCCCAGGTGCTGCTGATAGAAGCTCCGCCGCTTCTTGGTAGATAACTCTCGCAATATGGCGTTGCGCTCTCTCCTCACATTCATAGGCACCACATCTCCTAGACCATCCGCATGTGTATTCGCTCTTTCGGAGTAGGTGAACACATGCAAGTAGCTGATGTCCAGCTTGTCCAAAAACTGGCAAGTCTCTAGGAAGTATTCTTCAGACTCTCCAGGATATCCTACTATGACATCGACACCTATACATGCATGAGGCATGAGGCTTTTGATCTTTCCGACCCTTTCCGCATAGAGGCCACTTTTATATCTCCGTCGCATACTCTTGAGAAGAGTATCGCTGCCCGATTGAAGTGGCATGTGAAAATGCGGCATAAATCTTTTGGCGGAAGCCACATACTCTATGATATCATCATCGCAGAGATTGGGCTCTATGCTTGATATACGAAATCTCGGGATACCTGAGCTCTCATCGATCATCTTGACCAGATCGCAAAAGCTATGCTGTCTCGTGGTCTTCTCTCCATCATGAATGAGTCCATAGTCCCCAAGATTGATCCCCGTCAATACGATTTCCTGTACTGTCGACTCATTTTCCAAGAAGGAGATTTGCGTCAGCACTTCCTCTGGCTTCATACTCCTGCTCTTGCCTCTCGCAAGTGGAATCGTGCAAAAACTACACTTGTAGTCACATCCATCCTGCACTTTGAGAAAGGTTCTTGTTCGGTCCTTGACGCTATACGATCCAGAAAACTCTTGATGATCAGCGATATTACCACAATGCACCATGCCGCTCAGCCCTGTGTGTGCATACTCGTCGACATAGTCAAGCATTTTCCACTTCTCCGCAGCACCAAGGACAAGATTCACCCCGTCGATCTTGGAGATCTCCTCTGGTTTGAGCTGGGCATAGCAACCTGTGACGATGACCATCCCATCCTGATTGGATCTGCGTGCGTCTCTAATGGCCTTGCGACACTTGCGGTCTGCAAAGTCTGTAACGGAGCAGGTATTGATGACGTAGACATCTGCCTCCTCTGTAAACTTGACCAAACTGTAACCTTTATCCATGAATTGTCTTCCTAGCTGGGAAGACTCAGAGTAGTTGAGCTTACAACCTAGCGTATGTAATGCAACTTTGCGAGGAGTGGCCATAATGATTACTGTAACTCCGCAATCATTTCCTTGACCTCTAGAGCTTGCCAATAGCTGTCGTCGGCATTCGCTAAGATTTTAGAGCAGAAATCCAACTGCTCGTTGGCCTCGTCTTTCTTGTCGAGGCCTTTGTATGCTTTGGCCAATTGGAAATGATAATCTGCTAACTCCAACAACTTGATGTCCGACACCTCTGACCTCAGTTTTATGACTTCTTCGTACTTCTCCGCTTTGTTGTAAATATTCATTTTCGAATAGTCGATCATGAAGTCTGGCAGACCTGAGGTAGTAGCGAACTCTGTGATGTGTTTTATTGCTTCATCATATTGCTTATTTCCTTGAGCGACGAAGCATTTGATCAGAGGAACTATTCGCTGGCCATCGCTGGCTATAAGTGCCTCTTCACAAGACTGATAGAGTCGCTCTGTCTCCGCATAGTCTTCTCTCGCAATGGAGTAGTTGATATCAACAAAGCAAGGCAGATCCAGCATGCCTCCTTCATAAGTAGACTTGATACGATCTAGCATAGTTTCCAGTTCCTCCGTTCTTCCTGCATTGATGTAGAGCATCATATTCTGCCAGTTGATCTGTTGTAGCTCTGCAGCCATCTCTGGTATGAACTTAAGATTCAGATTCTTCACAGTTTTGCTCGCCTCTACCGCTTCGCTGAATCGGCCCTGACCGGAATAAAAAATCATCAGTTGTGCGTAGGATGCTATGCTGTCAGATACCGTGTTGCCGAGTCGTAGTGTCTTTTTAAGGGATTTCTCTGCTTCGCTGAATTTCAGAAGCTTCTTGAAGGCATCCGCCTTGGAGAACAGAATGGACCTATTGTTTGGATCGCCAATGCTCTTTTCTTCTAGATAGTCCAAAGCCTCTTGAAATCTGCCTGCGCCAATGAGCAAGCTAGATTTTTGATTGAGCTCTTTGGCTCTTTCTGGAAATTCTTCGCTGAATTCGTCAAAATACTTCAAGGCCTTCTCAGAATCTCCTTGTGAGTTGTACAATTCGCTCAGCGTGAGAAGGTTCTTACCGCGATGTCCAGCAGCTACTGCCCTTTCAGCAACGTCGATTGCCAGTAGGTTTGCGCCAAATAGCTTTCGATAGCCGATGAGCTCTTCATAATTGTTGTAGTCATTGGGATAGAGCTTGATCTGATATTCCAGGAGATCAAATATCTTGCTGAATTCTGCCGGTAGGTAGTAACTCTTCTTAATTTCAAGGGCTTGGCGCTCCGGTAGACCATCTATGAGATCAAGTGCCTGCTCTGACACCTCGGCCTTTTTCTCAGCCATATTTGCCGACATGTAGAGCTTGGATAGTTGATCCAAGATCATTGGGCTTTGCCCATCTATCTCTTTTGCCTTTTCGGCAAATGAGATAGATCCTTGGAAATCTCTGTCATATGCAGCCATGTTGATACTACGGAAGTAGGCCTTTAGCGCATCTTCATTAGAAGTGATAAGCTCGCTTGCTGGAAGATCGACCACATCTTCTTTGGCCATGATACTATGATCGCTGATCAAAAGCTCTTTGAACCTTGACGATACTTGATCGACAATCTCATAGATTGATGATGCTTCAATCTCTTCAGAGAAAAATTCTTTGCCATCACTTGTAGTAAAGGCTTCTACAAATACCTTATAGCCTTGGGCTGTCTTAGTGATCTTACTGTCAAGAAAGTAGCTCGCGTAGTTTTTTCTTGCCGTCTCCAGTTTTTGCTTAAAACTTAAGTCTTCATCAAAGCCTAGACCCATGTCCAGGGTTTTTTCCCTTAGAGCGAGTGGTGTATTTGTATAGATCGCATTGTCTTGTTCCAGATCGTGCGAAAGCAAGATGCCAAATCCTGAGCGGAGCCAGTCAACATCATCTCCCTCTATCACAGAGGGCATGATCACTACTTTCTGGGAGTATGCAGCTTTAGGGACTTCCCGCACAGATTCCACACCATCTTCGTCGACCACCTTCACTTCTTGTACAGTACTGCCAAAGTCTTTTCCACCAAGTCCAAACCATACTGCTGCAATCGCGATGAGCAGATTGAGTGGAATAAACCACTTCTCTACTGGCATCCAATTGTCAGGGCCTGGCTTGCCATGGTGATAAATAAAAAGCACGACCGCAGGCAGTATCAATAGGAGAAATAAGAAAATTGCATCTGTCCAATATGGAGAATAGGCATATCTCTTTGTCACCCATTCTACAAGCTGAATGATCGTAAAACCTCCGAGGATATAGGAGAACAAGAATGGGAAAAACCTTCTTTCCTTGAGATTGGAAAAGATTCCTTCAGATTCTGATTGTAGTTGTACTTCTGCCATTATCCTACGATTGACTTGTAAAATTCAGCATTTCCTGAGTACAAGCCCTCTACTTGCTCTTGAGTTGTTTTTTCAGCGCAAAAAGTTCATCTCGATACTGCGCTGCCGAGATGAAGTCTAGGTCCTTGGCAGCAGCTCTCATCTTGGATTCTGTCTGCTTGATACTTGCCTCAAGTTGGTCTCTGCTCATATACTGGACCACTGGGTCAGCTGCTATGCTGGCTTCTTCTGGCTCGACGTATGCCCTGCTCTTCTGGCCCTTGCGTATATCTAAGATGCTTTTCTTCGCCAAGATTTCTTCTTTGGTCCGGAAGATGGTCTCTGGCGTGATGTCATGCTCATCATTGTAGGCCATCTGCTTTGCTCGACGACGATTGGTCTCGTCGATCGTCTCCTGCATACTCTCTGTAATCTTATCCGCATAGAAGATCACCAGACCTTCGGCATTCCTCGCTGCTCGACCAGCAGTTTGCGTTAGCGACCTTGTATTGCGCAGGAAACCTTCTTTGTCAGCATCCAATATCGCCACCAATGACGCTTCTGGAATATCAAGACCTTCTCTCAGCAAGTTGACACCTATCAATACATCGTATTCTCCAAGTCTAAGATCTCTGATGATTTCCACTCGATCCAGCGTATCAACCTCCGAATGGATGTAGCGACATCTGATATCTAGTTGAGCTAAGTATTTCGCCAGCTCTTCGGCCATTCTTTTGGTGAGCGTAGTGACTAGTATGCGTTGATCCTTGGCTCTTCTACTGTTAATCTCTTCGAGGAGGTCATCAATCTGGTTGATACTTGGCCTCACATCGATAGGCGGATCAAGCAATCCTGTAGGTCTCACGATTTGCTCCACGACCAATCCTTGCGTTTGCTCAAGTTCGTAGTCTCCTGGCGTCGCACTCACATAGACAATCTGGTGCACCATCTGCTCAAATTCCACAAAGCTCAAGGGTCGATTGTCAAGTGCAGATGGCAATCGAAATCCATAGTTGACCAGATTCATTTTTCGCGCTCTATCTCCGCCCCACATCCCACGTACCTGAGGAATCGTTACGTGGCTTTCGTCAATGACCATAAGATAGTCATCTGGGAAGTAATCCAATAAGCAGAATGGTCTCGATCCTGGATCTCTTCCATCAAAAAATCTGGAATAGTTTTCCACACCATTGCAATATCCTAGCTCACGCATCATCTCAATGTCAAAGCTTGTACGCTCTTTGATGCGCTTTGCTTCCAAAAATCGGCGCTCATCCTCAAAGTATTGAACCTGCTCGGACATCTCATCCTCTACATCTCTCAAGATCTGGTGCAGCTTATCCTTGGGTGCCACATAGAGATTGGCCGGAAAGACAGCCACATGCTCGACATCCTCCATACGGCGTCCTGTATCGGGATTGAACATGCAGATGTTTTCTATCTCATCACCGAAAAAGCTGAACCTGTAGCCATAGTCCACATATGGGAGATTGACATCAATCGTGTCTCCCCTCACACGGAATTTGCCTCTCGTCAAATCCGTCTCTGTGCGACTGTATAAACTCTCCACAAGATTGTAGAGAAAGGTGTTCATCGTGATGGTCTGACCCTTTTGAAACCTGTGAATACTGGATTCATAGTCATCCGGATTTCCCATACCATAGATACATGACACTGAGGCTACGATGATAATATCTCTGCGACCCGACAGGAGAGAGGATGTCGCTCTCAAGCGAAGCTTATCAATTTCTTCATTGATCGAGAGATCCTTTTCGATGTAGGTATCAGAGACCGACATATAGGCCTCTGGCTGATAGTAGTCATAGTAGCTCACAAAATACTCCACCGCATTGTCTGGAAAAAACTCTTTGAACTCCGCATACAGTTGGGCTGTAAGCGTTTTGTTGTGAGTTATAACCAGCGTTGGGCGATTGAGCTGTGCAATGACATTGGCCATGGTAAAAGTCTTTCCACTTCCCGTGACACCAAGCAACACTTGTGATTGTTCCCCTCCATGGATGCCATCCACCAGTTGCTTGATGGCTTCTGGCTGGTCTCCTGTGGGGCTAAATTTCGAATTGATCTCAAATTTGGACATCTGACAATCTTTCAACTATTGATCTAGACATTTGTAGAGAGTATTGATTTCTGGGCTTTCGCCCAAACGATAATTCATCTTTGCATGACAATGCCTCTCTTACACCATAAAATTAAAGGCTCCGGGAAGCCATTTGTTTTCCTTCACGGGCTTTTGGGCTCTGGTGACAATTGGAAGAGTATTGCTCGTGAGTATGAACCAGACTTTGCGGCTATTCTCGTAGATCAGCGCAATCATGGACGTAGCTTCCACGCAGACCATATGAGCTATCGTGAAATGGCAAAAGATATCGCAGATCTCATTGCGGCACTAGACCTGGGACCAGCCATTGTCCTTGGACACTCAATGGGCGGCAAGGTTGCTATGAGCCTTGCTAGATTATATCCAGAGCATTGTGATCGTCTCATCATCGTTGACAGTTCGCCACTAGAGTTTCAGTCGGGGCATAAGGATATAATCGATCTCATTGCCGACACGGACCTCTCTGAGTACGAGGATCGCAAAGCCATTGAGGCACATCTGACTCAAGGACTTCAGTCACAAGGTCTAGCCTATTTCATCATGAAAAATATCACAAGAGAGGGAAAGTCCTATCGATGGAAGCTCAACATAGATGTCATACAATCTCACTATCCTGAGATCATGGCGGGAATCTTGGATCTAGGGGAAGACTTCTCTAGACCGAGCTTATTTATCAAAGGTGAAGAATCAGATTATATCGGCTACGACGAAGAACGAGCGATCTACAGCCACTTTGATGATGTAGATGTAATATCTGTTAAAAATGCCGGGCACTGGGTGCACAGTGATCAACCCGACGAACTTAAATCCATCATTTCTACGTTTCTAAGCCAGTCAGAACACACAACATGAAAAAAAGGAAAATCATCGGATTGAGTCTCGTACTTGCTATCAGCCTCGGCGCAGCGGGATTCACCAAGATTCAGAATGACAACTACTTCGATATTGTCAAGAACATAGAGATATTCACTCACGTCTTCAAGACGCTCAATACCAACTACGCTGATGACATAGATCCCAATAGTCTGATGAAGATCGGGATCGATGCTATGGTCAATTCGCTCGATCCATACACGGTATACTACTCGGAGAGCACAATCGAGAAGTATCGTTTCCAGCAAGAAGGGAAGTATTCTGGCCTTGGTGGACAATTCGAGCTTGTAGATGGATATGTCACGATCGTAGATGCTGTAGAAAAATCTCCTCTGATTCGCTCAGGTTTCAGAATTGGCGATCAACTAGTGAATCTTGAAGGCACAGATCTCAAAGGGGTGAGTGTCAGTGACTTTACCAAGCTGCTCAATACCAGTGATAGTGAATCTGTCAATCTCCAAGTGCAACGCACAGGACAAGCTGACCTTCTTTCACTGACACTGCGCGAGGGAGAAGTAAAAATTGACAATGTTCCTTATTACACCATGGTGTCAGATGATGTAGGCTATGTCATCCTTACCACCTTCACTCAGAATGCCAGCGCAAATGTCAAATCTGCCATCAATAAGCTCAAGGCTGAAAATCCGGAGATGAAGTCTCTGATCCTAGATCTCAGAAATAATGGTGGTGGCTTGCTCAATGAAGCCGTCAATATCTGCAATCTTTTTTTGCCGCAAGGCAAGCTCGTCGTATCAACAAAGGGGAAAGTGAGAGAACGAGATCAACTCTACAAGACACAGGCTGCTCCCCTCGATCCAGATATACCACTAGCTGTGCTCATCAATGGCAGCTCTGCATCCGCTTCGGAGATCGTCAGCGGCGTCATGCAAGACTACGATCGCGCGGTGCTCATAGGTCAAGAAAGTTTTGGGAAAGGCCTCGTACAGCTCACGAGGAAACTCGTCTACAATAGCCAGCTCAAAGTCACTATATCTAAGTACTACATACCCAGCGAGAGGTGTATACAAGGTGTGGAGTATGCTGATGGAAAACCCGTAGATATTCCCGATTCACTGCGATCAGAGTTCAAGACCAGTAATGGCCGCATCGTGAGAGACGGTGGAGGCGTGCAGCCAGATATTGTCATGGCTGAGTCGCTGGAATCAGAGCTTCTTGGCGCACTCAATAAGCAACACTGGATCCTTAAGTACGTCAATCAATATGTCGCTGGGCAAGATTCGATTAGCGCTCCACAGAGCTTTGAGTGGAATGACATGACAGATTTCTACAATTTCCTCGATCAAGAAGGTTTTAGCTACGTTCATAGTCATGAAAAAGCTCTGACCAAACTACGAGAGACAAAAGTCAATGACACTGAGGCGGTACATCTAGATGAAGCATTGAGCAGCATTGCTGCATACAAGAAATCCCTACGACAATCAGATTCTGAAGCAATACGCAAGTCGATCGAAGAACAAATCGTTTCTCGCTATCACTATGACGCGGGCAAAGTACAGATTGCACTGCGCAATGATGATGATGTACAAAAAGCAATCGACGTACTCAATGATCAGGTGACATACAACGACATACTCGGCAAGCAATAAAGTGTGAGCGTTGATAAAATTCTAGCTCTTGATTTTTCTGGTCCACTGGCGAGTGTAGCCCTCTTCAGTAAAGAAGGGAATATCCTCGGAGAGATCATTGAAACTCACGAAAAGAGTCATGTCTCTCGCTGCACCAAGATTGTCGATGACCTACTGTTGCAATGCGCCTGTCGATGGTCTGATCTCACAGGTATTAGTCTCAATGTCGGACCAGGGAGCTATACGGGCCTGCGTGTCAGTACCGTATTAGCTAAAGCTTATTCGCTGAGTCATGGTCTCGGGCTTTACAGCCAAATGGGTCACACCATCATTGCGTATCACCTACGTGCAGATCTTAAGGAGATGCACATTTTGCTCGATGCAAATAAAGAGGTCGTTTATCACGCCAAACTCAATAGCTCAGGCTCACTGACACCAGTTCTTCGCAAGAAAATTTCAGAACTTCATCTTTTGCCGTCTGATCATATCTACGTCAATACAGATCAATATCATACCCAATTTGCAGACCTGTACAGTATTTCTCCAAACTTGACTTACTTTCCGCTCACAGCTAAGCTCCAGGCTGCCGCATTTCAACATCCGGATCTCATTTCTCACGTTGATCCTCTCACTCTTCGACCATTCTATCTCAACCAACCCAACATCACTCAGCGCAAAAAGCCGCTAATTGCCTGAACAATAAGCGTTTATAAGATATTGATATAATAAATATGTTTTCATATATCTCAGTTGGTACGGTCTTTGCCTCACTGCTTGTGTCACGATACAACGTAAGCAAGATGAAAAAGAACAAGAACGAATCTATTGTGCTAAAGAAGGGAGAGATGAATATTCCTTTGGACTACGCCAATCTCCGAAAGGCTGTACTTGTACTAAGAGCTGTAAATCACAAACTACGTCAGAAGATTATCGATCTACTCGATACCAATGCATCCATGACAGTCACTGATATCTATATCAAACTTCGACTGGAACAATCCGTCGCTTCTCAGCACTTAGCGATACTCCGTAGAGCAGGTGTAGTCATCACTGAGAGACAAGGTAAATTCATTTATTACAGTCTAGATCGTGACAGACTCTCTCAGATTGCAACGTTGGTTGAAGACCTTGCTGGCTAAAGCCACACTTCAGCAAATCACCCTACATTACTGATATACATACATTTAGTCGTTTTGACCTAAAACATTAAATGATAGTTTTTTTATATATATGTGATTATATATTATAAAAATTTATCATATTTGTCTTGTCTAAGGAAACTACTACAAACGACTACTACAAAATGACAAAGACTAAGGTTACTTTCCAGAGCGACCAGCTAAGCTATTCGTCAGAGCTTATGCGTGCGCTTGCTCATCCGCTGCGACTTAAGATCATAGAGTTTATTGATCGCCAGGGCTCAGTGAATGTCAACAAGATCTATCATGCTCTCAACATAGAGCAGTCGATCACTTCTCAACATCTCAAGATCATGCGCCTTGTAGGCGTCGTGAAGTCCGAACGCCAAGGAAAGTTCGTGCTTTATAGTCTTGATTATGGAATACTCAATCGCACAGCGATTGCCGTGAGCAAGTTTGTGGCTGCCGAGACCGCTTATTACAGCAAAGCCTCTTAAGCTACTCTTCTTCAGCACTTTGTAGCACTTGCTTCTTGTCACTCTTGAAGAATGACAGGTTGAATACCAATAGAGATATTACACCAGTAGAGATCGCTGCGTCAGCCAGATTAAATACAGGTCGGAAAAACTGAAATCTTCGCCCTCCGACAACTGGCCAGCCATCTGGAAAGTAAGTGTCCACTAGTGGAAAATAGAGCATATCTACTACCTTCCCATGAAGGAAGCGACCGTATCCACCGCCTTCCGGCATGAACTCCGCAATGTGGTGATAGCTATCAGAGAAGATAAGTCCATAGAACGCGCTGTCTATGATGTTGCCTACTGCTCCACCTAGGATCAGTGCAAATGAGATGAGGACGCTGTTTTTCACAGCGTCTTTTATCATCGAACTGATGATATAAATGAGGAGTGCAACTGCTCCTATCCTGAATATACTCAGGAGTAGCTTGCCGATGTCGCCACCAAAACTCAGGCCAAAGGCCATCCCTGGATTTTCGATAAAATGGAGACGCGCCCAAGAAAGTCCTAGGATGCGTATTTCCTCGTTGTACTCAAATGTCGTCTTGATCCAGATCTTGAGGACCTGATCTAGCAGGATTACTAGGAGGACTATGCCTGTAACTAAGCTCTTTTTACTCAAGCGACTATCTCTGTTGTTGTTTGGCAGCGATGCTCAGTGTCGCGTGCGGCACAGCACGTAGGCGTTCCTTTGAGATCAGCTTGCCCGATACTCTACAGATGCCGTAGACCTTGTTTTTGATGCGTATTTGAGCATTTTCTAGATGCTGGATGTGTTTTCTCAGTCTTGCTGCTAGTGTACTCATTCTCTCCAACTCGGTGGTAGATACTCCATCATCAAGACCCTTGATCTTACTGTCAGCATTATCAGCCCTTTCCTTGAGCTCATTGAGACAGTAAGCAAGTTGCTCCTTAGCCTCATCGATTTTGCCCTCTATGAGCGTATGAAATTCACTAAGCTCTTCATCCGTGTATCTCGTCTTATTATCTGTCATGATTGCGTGAGTGTGTGTTAAAAGCTAAAATCGCTGCAAAATTAGATGTATAAATGCGATCTCGCCACAAATGATTCCTTGCGGGCATCACTACTTTTGTCCTAGTATTGCTATCCAAAGCCATGTCTAAGCGCCTATATAACATACACAGCAACGAAATATTACGTGATCGCCTCGCTTCAGAATCCGCAGCGCGCACAACACTTTCATTTTATCGTTATGCCCCTATCGAAGATGTGCACAGCTTCCGTGATGATCTCTACGCGGCGCTAGACGCATTAGGCTGTCTTGGTCGTATCTATGTGGCAAAGGAGGGCATCAACGGTCAAATCTCTATCCCTGAAGAGAACCTTGATGCACTCACCCAAGCCTTTGATGTACTCCCTGGCTTCGCTCAGATGAGACTCAATATCGCCGTGGAGTCAGACAAGTTCTCCTTTATCAAACTCATCGTGCGACTGCGAGACAAAATTGTAGCGGACGGCCTTTCAGAGGATGAAATCAACTTTGAGAATCGCGGTGTACATCTTGGACCTGAGGAGTTTAACAATCTTGTAGAGGATGAAAAGACCATTCTCATCGATATGCGCAATCACTACGAGAGTGAAGTCGGGCATTTCAAAGGGGCCATCAAACCCAAGGTTGCTACATTCCGAGAGTCACTCCCCATCATCGCCGAGATGATTGAAGAAAACAAAGACAAAAACATCTTGATGTACTGCACTGGTGGTATCCGATGTGAAAAAGCCAGCGCCTATTTCAAGACCAAGGGCTTTGACAAAGTGTATCAGCTAGATGGTGGCATCATCAACTATACACATCAAGTCAATGCCTCTGGTCTAGAGAATAAATTCATCGGGAAAAACTTCGTCTTTGACGAACGTCTTGGCGAGCGTATCACAGAAGATGTCGTGTCCGAATGCCACCAATGCGGAAACCCTTCAGATCAACATAGCAATTGCGCCAATGACGCCTGTCACCTGCTCTTTATCCAATGCGAAGAATGTCAAAGCCACTTTGAAAGCTGTTGCTCGAAAACTTGCCAAGACTACCTGAAACTATCTGAGCAGGAGAAGGCTGAAGCTAAGGCCAATATGAGTTTCAATGGATCGACCTTCAGCAAGGCGAGGTATTCTTCCCTGACAGGTAAGCCACTGGACATATCATAGTCTAGTCCTCGTCTTCCCACTGGAATGTTTCGATCATCCGCTGCATATCCTCTAGCAAGAAGTCATAGATCGGCTTGGTACTATCTCTATTGACCTCTGCATTGAGATAAAGAGACGCACGGAAAAAGTGCTCACTTGTATCTGTCACAAAAAACTGTGCTGGCGTGGCCGTCGGTCCATCCATGAGAAATAAGATCCCACTGCAACCTTGCTCATTGGTGAATACAATCTCCTCGATATAGTCTGCACGCTTGACATGCTTATTGCTCAATCTGAATGCATCAGAGACACTCTTCTCATAATCATCATATGACTTGAGCTGCTTGTACGAACAGTGTATATCACCATTGAAGCTTTCAATGTGTAGATCAAACCAACAGTCGTGCTCAGAGTTTTCTCCAAAAAAGCGATTGTCTTGCTTGATATTCGTATAGCTCGGTCTCTCAAAGCTGAGAGGACAATATATCTCATCAAATTTCTGGTAGGATTTTTCCGGAAAAGTGATCTTCGGATATGCTCTAGGGAGCGGGATCGGATCCTGAGTCTTGCGGCAAGAGGTCATCAATATCACCACTATCAAGAATGCACTGTATGTAGTCTTGCACTTTATCATTTGATTGTAATCATCACTCTTTCTATACGACGTTTACTCACCGACATTGCCTTGAGACTAAATTCATTGTAGTGGAGCTCCTGAAATTTTCGTGGAAGTCGTCCTGTCATCTCCAGAAATAGTCCGGCGATGGAATCACTCTCACCCTTATAAGAATCCATGATATCATCTGACATCTTGATCACACGACATACATCCTTGATCAGTGTCTTACCTTCAAAGACATATGTACTCTCGCTCAGCTGCTCATAGTCGACCTCTTGGTCAATGTCAAACTCGTCTTTGATCTCACCGATCACCTCCTCTAGTACGTCCTCTAATGTCACTAGACCTGCAGTGCCTCCGTACTCGTCTACCACAATACCCATATGAATACGCTTCTCTTGGAAGTCCGTAAGCAATTCTCTGATCTTCTTTGACTCCGGAATGTACAAGACATCCTTTCGCACTAGTCTCTGCCATTCAAAGCTATCACTCTTGTCAAGGCACTCTAGCAGGTCTTTGACATACAGCAGACCAACAATCCGATCGAGTTCTTCACGATATACTGGAAGCCTACTGTAGCCACTTGTCCTTACAGTCTTCATGAGTTCGTCATATCCGATACTATCGTCCAATGCTACGATATCGAGACGTGACTTCATCACTTCTTTGGTGCTCACTTCATTGAAGCTGAGTAAGCTCTTGAGGATATCTTGCTGTCTGATTGATGTCGCATCTTGCTGATCTGTTGTCAGCTCTATAGCCTTGTCGAGTTCCGAGATCCTGCGACCAGGTACGACTGCTGTCTGAACCATAGATCTTTCTATGAGCCAACTTCCCTTGGTCAATAGTCTTGTGATTGGCGCAAATGCCTTGGACAAGATTGTCAACGGCGCACTCATCCTTCTTGCCATCTTGAGACGATGCACAGAGCTGTATATCTTGGGTGCAACTTCTCCAAATAGGACAAGCACTGCTGTCACAAGGATCACCGTCACTAAAAAATTGAGACCTCTAGCCCATGCGTCGATATCTGATATCACCTTTGGCAGCTGGCCTTGTAGTGCAGTGATAGCCTTCCGACAAATGATCATTCCAAATGTCTTTTGGAGTATCAGATCACTGAGTAGTACGATTGCGATATTGATGAGATTATTACTCACCAAGATGGTAGCGAGAAGTTTTTCTGGATCCTTGAGGAGATCTTGAACTCGCTTATCGGCAGGATCTTCTGTGCCAGATAGGTCTCCAACATCTTTACCAGTGAGCGAAAAATATGCAACCTCCGATCCGCTGATCATGGCACTACACAGGATCAATAAAACAAGTATCAGCAAGCTGATGCCTAGCTGACCACTGATGAGAGCTACAAAAAATAAGCTTGAGGCTAGTTGTAATTGGGGTTCCGAAGGAGGAGGTTCTGTTTCCAAAATCAAAATTTGGTTCAACAATAGCTGAAGCTAGAAGGGGACGTCCTTATCATCAGCTGGTGGAGGAGGCGTACTGCTCTGTGTGCTCACCGATTGAGTTGCTGTAGATGCAGCTTGATTGAGACCAGCATCTTGTGCAGGGCGATTCAGCACTTTGAAGTTGAGCCCTTCAATCTCTGTAGTTCTGCGATCATTCCCGTCATTATCTTGCCACTTCCTGGTTCTAAGTTTGCCCTCAAGGTATACCATCATTCCTTTGCGAAGACTGGCTTTGGCACGCTCTGCTTGGGTCCGCCACATCACTACATCATGCCACTCAGTGCGGCTTTGCCAATTGCCGTCACGATCTCTATAGTTTTCACCTGTTGCTAGAGAAAACCTAACGAGTAGGGCGCCATTGTCAAGTTGGCGCTCTTCTGGGTCTTTGCCAAGATTCCCGACGAGAATGACTTTATTGATCATACTACAAAGATAAGAAAGCGCATAAGCTAGATGAGGCCTTGTAGTTCCAAGAACTGTCGTAGGCTAATAGGAAATGCTAGTTGATCCAAACTCTCTATAGGATGTATGATGTACGAGCTCGACTTGAGCGGTCCAGTAAGCATCTCTGTACCATAAATGCGTATGCGTAGAGACTGATGTGTCAACTGTCTTATTTCTTGGTGTAAAAGCTGTATCGATAGCGTGTCACCGATGTCATTCCATGAGCTGGTCGCTTTGGGTTCTGTCTCGGGTTTTTCCTGCTCGATGAGAGGAAGTTGATATAGGGATTTCCATATACCCTCGCTGCCTCGCTTCTCGATCAGCAGACACTCATTATCTCGGACAAGTAGAAAATCCAAGTATCGCTCCCGAACTGTGATTCTCTTCTTTTTGATTGGGTATTTCAGCGTATCCTTTTTGGCGAAAGCCTGACAGATACTACTGAGAGGACAGATCTCACAGTCTGTACTTCGTGGTTGACAAATACTACTACCAATCTCCATCAAGCTTCGATTCCAGAGGGCAGAGTCCTGATGGATCAAGTCTCTACCGAGCTTCTCTAGGGCTCGGCGCTCTTTGGATTTAGTGAGGTCAATGGCCACATAAAATACACGGGACAGGACACGATGGATATTCCCATCGAGAGCAATCGACTTCTCGCCATAGGCGAATGACGCAATCGCTGCAGATGTATATGGTCCAATGCCTGGCAATTTTTGTAGTTCTGAGGAGCTCCGTGGCAATTGTGCTTGGTGATCTGACACAAGGATCTTTGCTGATCTGTGCAAATTCCTAGCTCTTGAGTAATAACCTAGTCCTTGCCAGGCGCGCAGTACTTCGTCCTCTGTGGCTTCCGCCAAATGTCTCATCGTAGGCCATTTTGCCAAGAAGTCTTGATAGTATTTCAGCCCTGTCTCGACACGTGTCTGCTGAAGAATGATCTCTGATATCCATATCGCATAGGGATCATCTGTCTCATTCCATGGTAGATCTCTACCATGGATCCCCCACCAGTCCGAGAGCTGAGATTCAAGATAAGTCCTAGGTAAATCTGTCATAAACAAAAAAGCACACCTTCCAACGAGGGAAGATGTGCAAACATCAACTATCTAATCGAAATCTCTTTCCTTAGTATTTGTACCGAGCGATGGACTCGTCTCCGTACTTGGCTCTGATAGCCTCCTTCATGGCTTTGCGCGCAAAAAAGATTCTACTCTTCACAGTACCTAAAGGCAGCTCAAGGTGATCTGCAATCTCTTGGTACTTGAATCCTTCGTAGTGCATTTGGAAAGGCACTCTAATATTGTCATCTAGATTATTGAGCATGTCTTTTAGCTCATTCATCAGGATACCAGACTCTGCTCCGTTGGATATCACAGCACTCCCGCTATTGAGATAGTACATGTTGTCCGTGGAATCAAAGAGTGTGTTGGCTTTGACTTTTTTACGGTAGTTGTTGATGAAGATGTTCTTCATGATGGTAAAAAGCCAAGCTTTGAAGTTCGTCCCTGGTCTGAACTTATCCTTGTTGGTCAATGCTCGGTAAGCTGTCTCTTGATACAGGTCTTTCGCTTCCTCTCCGTTTTTGGTCAAGTTGTACGCGAAGGAATGCAACAGCGTCGAGAGCTGATTGAGATTTGCATCGAATTCCATTGTAGACATTGTACTGAGGTTTTGTTACGATACAAATATAAACCCAAGCTTAAACAAAATCCACTTTACACTTAAACAAAACTCTAATTATAGAAATATACTTTTTGATTTTTTTATATCATAAAATTTGTTAAACACTATAAGTCAACATTTTAAAATAAAAATACTGGTGAAAAGAATTAATGCGTGAACTTGCTATTTAACAAAGCTTAGCACTACTTCTGTGCTGATCGATACGCGATGTAAGCCACCACGGCAAACATGATATTGGGCAGCCAGACACCAAAGAATGGATGCCAGCTAGAATTGATGGCGAATGTCTGACTGAATTTGGAAAGGACGATATATAGAGCACCTATCGCTACGCCTATGGCAAGATTGACACCTATTCCACCACGCTTTTTGCGTGAAGCAATGCTTGCTCCGATCAAGGTCAATATCAACAAGGTAAATGGATCCGCGCTTCGTCTTAAAATCTCAATCTCAAATTCTTTAGTCGGACCTACCCCTTTGGCTTTTTCGTATTCGACGTAGTCGATGAGCTTGGGTGTGGTCATCATCTCGCTTTGGCTCGCATACTTCACAAAGTCATCTGGATGCAGATTGAAGCTGGTGTCAATCTCGCCGCCCTTAAGTGTGAGTTCCTCTCTATCACCTATGATGCGTCGCTTTTCATGATTCTTGATTCGCCAACGATTTGGCTCTCCGAGCCATTCGATTTTTTTGGACTTCAAGATCTCTAGTGTGTCTCCATTGAAAGTTTCAAATCTCACATTGAGCAATGTCGTATCGCTCTTTCGAAAACTCCGGACATAGATCTTAGATTCAGGGTCCAAGAGAATGTGAATATCATTATTCAGTACTTTTTGCTCTCGTGGCCAGAAGTAAAGGACTTCATAGTACCGATAGGTCTCATTGCTATTGGGAATGACAAAGTGTCGACCCAGTGCAAACAATATGCAGAGCAACACGGAGCTCAGCACGAATGGTCGGAGATATCGCCAAAAACTTACACCCGCTCCTAGTATGGCGATCACCTCACTATTGTTCGCTAAGCGAGAGGCCACGAATATCACTGATATCAGCGCGAAGAGTGGCCAGAGCTCTCCATTGATATATGGGATGTAAGGGATGTACCGATACTCCATCGCTTGTCGGAAACTGAGATCATGCTCTATGATCTTCGAGACTTTCTCCGAATAGTCGATAGCAACGGCAATGATCGTGAAGAGCAAGGCCGTGAAGAAGAAGGTCTTGATGTGCTTGAGAAATATGTACCAATCCAGTTTTTTCACAGCCTCTGTCTGAGTTGTGCATCCATTGATCGATACCACTGGTCGTACTCACCATCTAGTATCTTCTGTCTGGCCATACGCATTAGGTCCTGGAAGAAACAGATGTTGTGCAGAGTCGCGATCCTAGCACCCAGCTGCTCGCCACAGTGAATGAGGTGTCTCAAGTACGCCTTGCTATGATCTCTTGACAGTGGACTAGACGAAAGAGGATCTACAGCACTGTGATCATTTTTCCATTTGGCATTTTTCATATTCATCGTGCCATTCCAAGTGTAGAGCAAACCATGTCTCGCATTGCGCGATGGCAAGACACAGTCAAACATGTCAACACCTCTTGCGACACAGTGAAGCAGATTCCAGGGCGTACCGACTCCCATAAGATATCTCGGCTTAGACTTGGGTAAAATATCTGTGACCACTGCTGTCATATCATACATGATATCCTCTGGCTCACCTACGCTGAGACCACCGATAGCATTGAGCTTTGCATCTTGGTCGACGACCATCTTTGCACTATCTCTGCGTAGATCATCGTAGGTGCTTCCTTGGACGATCGGCAAGAGGACTTGTTCATGACCATAAAGATCTTTGGTGCTTTCGAAACGAGCAAAGCACCGCTTCATCCAGCGATCCGTGAGGCGGATGCTCTTTTTCGCGTAAGCGTAGTCACATGGAAATGGCGTACACTCATCCAAGACCATGATCAGATCAGCGCCAATCTGTCTCTGGATTTCTATTGTCCTTTCTGGTGTAAAACTGTGCTTGCTTCCATCGATATGGGACGAAAAAATCACACCTTCTTCCTTGATCTTTCTTTGATTGCTCAGGCTAAAGACTTGATATCCGCCACTATCGGTCAACATAGGCCCGTCCCAAAGGGTAAACTTGTGAAGCCCGCCTGCGGTGTGCATCACTTCTAGGCCTGGGCGCAAGTATAAGTGGTAAGTATTTCCTAGAACAATCTGTGCGCGAGCTGAGTCACGAAGGTCTTCATGGCTAAGGCTCTTGACCGAGCCTAGTGTGCCCACAGGCATGAATACGGGTGTACTGACCTCGCCATGGTCTGTCTGGTAGCGGCCAGCTCGAGCATCGCTCGCCGGATCTGTGGCATCAATATGAAAATCAAAGTTGCTCATGCATTGCGCTGATACTGGAACGACTGGATGATGCCAAGCATTATAGAAAACATGATGAAGGCCGTGCCTCCCTTGCTGATCAAGGGAAGGGGGATCCCTACGACCGGCATGATCCCTAGTGTCATTCCTATATTGATCAATAAGTGCACAAAAATGTACATCGCCACACAGATCACAAAGTAGCGATTGAAAGCCGACTTGAGCTGAGTGGCGAGATTAAGCAAGCGATGTACGAGGATGCCAAACAACACAAGGACAGCCATACACCCCAAAAATCCTTGTTCTTCGCCGATCACCGAAAAAATAAAATCAGTACTCTGCTCAGGCACATAATCCAATCTGGTCATGGTGCCATCTAAAAATCCTTTTCCGCTGAATCTGCCACTGGTGATAGCCATCTTGGACTGGAGGATATTGTAAAGACTTCCTTGTGGATTACAGTCTTGAGGGTTGAGCCATACATCGATACGCTCTTTTTGGTGTGGTTTGAGGACAGAATTGACCATGTAATTCAGCCCTAAGATCACACTGGCAAAGACGCCGGTCACCGTGAGTGTCTGACCTGTCCTGACCCAGCGCTTCTGTAGCACATCTCTCGTCACGAAAAAGAGTAGCAATGCGAGTTGGAATATCACCGCCTCTTCCCACCCAGCGGTCAAAATCAATATGACGCTCCCAAGTATCGTCACTAGGGGAAGGACAAAATCTGTGATCTTCTTAACCTTCCAGTTGATCCAGCTCAGATTCACACAGAAGAGTAAGATGAAGAGGGCTACCACTGTGCCAAACACCTCTGATATGATGAAAAAAAACAGTGAGCCAAACACGAATAAGTACAAAACTGGTGAGAGACCTGCCAGATACAAGACTAGAAACAGACTCAGAAATACCAATGCCGTACCTGCATCTGGCTGCAGAATCACGAGGCCTGCAGGAATCAAAATGATAGCTGCTGCGAGAAACTGCTGACGGAAACTAGAAAGATCTGTCTTATGATAACTCAAGAAAGCACTCAGGCTGAGTGCTGTGCTCAGCTTAGCCATCTCAGCCACCTGTACACTGATCCCACCCGGCAATCTAAACCAAGACCGAGCACCATTGACCTCATAACCTACAACGAGAACTAGGACCAGCAAGAGCAGCACCGAAACATAAACAATGGTGTGAGAGACCTGCCAAAACTGATGATTGATCAAACCCACAAGGAAAAACATACTGATTCCGATAGCTATCTGGATGGCGTAAGTGACATAACCTGGAGGCCAGAGGGCGCCTTGGCTCAAAAAGTCTTGCGACACAAGACTGCTGTAAACCGCCAGCATACCTATGAAGGTCAAGATGATGTAGAGACTTGGGATCATCCAGCTCTGCCGTCGTCCTATGGCGTATCCCTTGCTCCGACTCATTTCGGTCTATTGGTCAAAGTACGCCGATGGCTTGATGCGCTCATTGCTCAAGATGGCGTTGGGATACTTTTCTTTGATTTTGGTCATATCTGCCCATGCCTCTCTCTCTGTGATATACTTTCCTGTACGGAGAGCATAGTAGGGCTGATCATAGCTCCACTCTAGCTTCATTTCAGGAAACTCAGCATAGAATCTCATGCGCGTAGACTCCATGATTCTTCGATCGCGTGTGAGGAGCACTGTAATACGGTAAATTGTGACCTGATTTTTGTCAGCCATGTACTGGTCGTATCGCTGCTCTGCACTGGCAAGAGATGCTGGAGTTGTCTGCGCTTTCGCGCAAATGCTCAGTCCACATAGCACGACGATGATCAGCGATCTGGTGACATTCCTACTTCCCATGACACTGTTTATATTTTTTACCACTTCCACATGGACAAGGCTCGTTGCGGCCTACTTTCTTTTCTTGCCTCTTGAAAGTAGATACTTTTTGTCTTCCTCTTCCTGCTGCCATACCTGCTCTCTCCGCAGATGATCTCTCTCGATCCTTATTAGTCCGCATGCGTGAGAAGTCACTCTTTTGCTCCTTTGCTTCTCGGACTCCTGCACCTTCTTGAAAGTGCAATCTCCCTTGTGCCAAGAATGATCCTGTATCATGGCTGACACGGGCGATAAGCTGCTCAAAAAGTTCGTATGCTTCGATCTTATAGATTACGAGAGGATCTTTCTGCTCAAAAGATGCTGCTTGCACGCTATCCTTGAGCTCATCCATGGATCTCAAGTGTTCTTTCCATGCATTGTCGATAAAGGCTAGACTTGCCGTCTTTTCGATATCTCTCATGATAGACTTACCGCCAGTCTCTACAGCGTCTTTCAGCTCTGCGGTGATAGCCATACGACGATCACGTCCATCACTATATGGCATAGCAATGCGCTTGTATCTGTGTCCTTCGTTTTCATAGACATCTTTGATCTGAGGCATGAGGATCTGTGCGATCTTTTCACCCTTCTGATCATAGAACTCATCAAACTTGTCATACAAGGCATCTGCCACTTGCTCGGCAGTACCCTCTGCAAAGAGTGCTTCATCTATCTGAGGGTCATAGCCCAGAGTCATCATACACTCATTTCTGAAGCTGTCCCAATCACCCTGGCCCTTGTGTCTGAAACTGATATCATCGATGAGTGCCTTGAAGGTGTTGTCAATCTCTAGTGATAGTCTCTCTCCTGTAAGTGCGGCATTTCTCTTCTTGTAGATTGCCTCACGCTGTATATTCATGACGTCATCATACTCTAGCAGACGCTTCCTTATGCCGAAGTTGTTTTCTTCCACTTTTTTCTGAGCGTTTTCGATGGACTTGGTGACCATGCTGTGCTGTATTACCTCTCCATCCTTATATCCCATCCGATCCATGAGCTTAGCTATCCGCTCAGAGCGGAAAAGTCGCATGAGCTTATCCTCCAGAGACACATAAAACTGAGATGATCCTGGATCACCTTGTCTACCGGCTCTACCTCGGAGCTGTCGATCTACACGTCGACTATCATGGCGCTCAGTACCAATGATCGCCAATCCGCCTGCAGCCTTGACCTGATCTGAGATCTTGATATCCGTACCACGTCCCGCCATATTGGTGGCGATGGTGACTTTGCCCGGAAGTCCGGCCTCTGCGACGATCTCCGCCTCTCGCTGGTGCTGTTTGGCATTGAGGACATTGTGTGAGATACCTCGCTGTGCCAAGATGCGGCTTAGCTTCTCTGAAATGTCAACAGACGTGGTACCTACCAGGACTGGACGACCTGCCTTGGTGAGGAGGTCGATCTCCTCGATGACAGCATTATATTTTTCGCGATCCGTCCGAAACACAAGATCTTCACGATCATCCCTCTGTATCGGCTTATTGGTAGGAACCACGACGACATCGAGCTTGTAGATTTCCCAAAACTCACCTGCCTCTGTCTCTGCTGTACCAGTCATACCAGACAGCTTGTGGTACATGCGGAAGTAGTTTTGGAGTGTGATCGTCGCGTAAGTCTGTGTGATATCACCGACCTTGACGTTTTCTTTGGCTTCGATGGCCTGGTGGAGACCATCTGAGTATCTACGACCATCCATCATACGACCAGTCTGCTCATCGACGATCTTGACTTGACCATCCATGACGACATATTCTTCATCCTTCTCAAAGAGACTGTAGGCCTTGAGGAGCTGACTCACTGTATGGAGTCTTTTGGACTTGGAAGCATACTCTGAGACGATTTCTTGTCTCTTCTCTGTTTTTTCTGCTTCGTTGAGCTCTTCTTCATTGTCAAGCTGGGATAGCTCAAGAGCGATATCTGGCATGACGAATAGATCTGGATCTTCTCCACCTCTGGACAAGAATTCGGAGCCTTTTTCTCCGAGTTCGACACTGCGGTTTTTCTCATCGATCACGTAAAGTAGCGGCTCATCTACAAGGTGCATGTTCTTTGACTGCTCTTGCATGTAGAAATTTTCAGCCTTTTGTAGCATTACTCTCACGCCATCTTCGCTGAGAAACTTGATCAGCGGTCGATACTTGGGCATGGCTCGATATGCCCTGAGTATGGCCATACCGGCTTCGCCTTCGTCATGGCCTGTCGCACCTTCTGCAAAGAGTTTCTTTGCTTCCGTGACATATTTTGTGACGAGTTTCTTTTGCTCACTGACGAGTCTCTCGACATTGGGCTTGAGGTTCATGTACTCCTGATCCTCCGAGCCCTTAGGCACTGGTCCGCTGATGATCAGTGGCGTCCTTGCTTCGTCAATCAGTACACTATCGACCTCATCAATCATGACAAAGTGATGCTTGCCCTGAACCAGGTCACTCGCTGATCTGGTCATATTATCGCGGAGATAATCAAAACCAAACTCATTATTGGTCCCGTAAGTGATATCGCAATTGTAGGCAGCGATCCTGCCTGGTGAGTGTGGCTTATGTTTATCGATGCAGTCTACTGTCAAAAACAAAAACTCAAAGATGGGTCCGACCCACTCCGCATCCCTTCGAGCGAGATAGTCGTTGACCGTAATGACATGTACTCCTTGACCACTGACCCCATTGAGATAAGCAGGAAGGGTCGCTACGAGCGTTTTTCCTTCACCTGTCATCATCTCGGCAATCTTACCATCATGTAAGACCATACCACCGATGAGCTGTACATCATAGTGTACCATATTCCACTTGACCTCTCCTCCTGCTGCGAGCCACTCATTTTTCCAGGTGGCTTGGTTCCCACTGATTTCCAAATAGTTGGAACCTTTGGCAGCAATATCCTTGTCATGGTCTGTAGCTGTGACTGTCAGGCTGTCATTTTGTGAGAATCTCCTCGCAGTTTCTTTGACCACTGCGAATGCCTCTGGAAGTATATCCCAGAGTACTTCTTCAAGGGCCGTGTCGCGATCTTTCTTGAGCTTGTCTAGATCATTGAAAAGCGCTTCTTTCTGCTCTAAGTCCTCCGCGGATTCGGCCTCTGCTTTGATGGCATGTATATCGTCGTCTATACCCTGTAGATGCTCTGCAATACGCTCTCTGAAGTGGAGAGTCTTTGAGCGAAGCTCATCGTGACTCAGTGTAGCATAGTCTTCAAAGAGCTCATTGATCTGCTCTACATACGGCTGGTACTTTTTGACATCGCGGTCATACTTTGTACCAAATATTTTCTTTATCGTATTTCCAAAAATTCCCATTGTCTAGATTTGTATTCTCGGACGAGCTATCGATCCAGCTCTTCGAGACAGAGTGGCAAAGTTACTCTTGGGTATATCACATTCTGTTCCAAGCGGATCAAGTGCTTATAATTCAGCCAATTTGTCCTATCTCATTCGATCTGTCGGCTACTTATGTCTCATTTTGGCGACAGCCATACTATCCTCCTGTCACAATGAACCCAATAATATCCGGGATTATTATCTCCCAGATCTGACTACTGGTCCTGTGGTGATGGTCTACCAAGACAGTGCACTCGACGGACAACTTGAGTTTTGGGTACATCGACTGTATGATGATGGACAGATCCACTCATGCCAGTGTTTTGGTCAACGACTGTGGACGCAGCGCGCTATCTACGAGCCTCGAGAGAGCGGATATCACATGAACTATTTGGAGATTCTATATCCAGATAGCACTGGCTATGACTACAAGGTCGCAGAGATCCTACAAGACGATGTGTTTCCTTATGTGCGTCTGAAAGAAAAACAAACGATCATCAATCATCTCAAAATCTATGAGTCCAGCGATTCAAGCAGATATGTAGAGATCACTAAGAACCGATTTGATGATGGCGCTCAAGCGCAAATGCTCTTTGGAAAAAAAACCTCGACGGTCCAGTTTCGTACGGTGGAGCTTTTTGAGCATTACGAAAAGGGCTTCGTCGAGAGCAAAAGCCGTATCAAAGAAGTCTATGCCAAGGATATAGGACTTGTCCGCTACACCAAGCAAAATGAAAGTGGACTAATCGCAGATCTCATATGGCAAGAGAACCTGAGTCCATCAGAATTTATCAAGAAGTATGATCTGCCTGTCCCCTGCGTGGACTAATGTCTGATAAGATTTGTCTGAATCGCTGATGGCCTCGATAGGTCGACCATAGCTCAAAACCCAGAAGTAGAGAAACTGCACCTAGAAACAGCGAATTACGGAATAGGAAGACTTTTTGCTTGAAGCTATCCAAGAATGTGTCAAAGACAAAGATCTCAGTGATCAAAATCCCACACATACCCAGTAGCAGAGCAATGACCAAGCCATATAGCCAGCGATTGGTCGATTTTAGCCGGCGGCGAACATTCATCAAACAGAGTTGGCGTCCTTGTTTTTTTTGAGGTCGCATCTTGATATACTCGCTGAGGATCCTTTCGCATTCTTCCCACTCCATGAGAAAATGGGTAGCATATGCCTTGCTGTAAATGAGCTCTGCATATCCTTCTTTGTCAAACTTATCTTCTACAAGCAGACTCTGTATCTCTTCATCTATGCGATTGCAGTACTTGCGATAATGACCTGCTTTGTCCAATGCATCGAGATACTCTCTGAAGATCAAAGGGAAGATATCTTGGCAGTGCAGCTTAAGCCAAGTCTCGTAATTTTCAAAGAAGACGATCATACTATGGAAGTCTGTCTCAGGGATATCCCTGTACTTCTCCAATAGTATTTCTCTTTGATTGTACTTTGTCATCCTATTCTAAGACGATCGTGCCTCTGCATTTGTTTGCCAAATCTATGATGCACTAGGGATAATTCTGCTGCTTTAGAATGAGTATAGATAAGTGCAGTTTTAGTTGCGCTGATCTTTTCCCCATGTGAGCTTGTCCCTCAGTGTCCGCTGGAAGCTGTAGTCAGGCATATGGATCAAGGGTAAGCCAAAGTCACACTTCCTCACACCAAGCTGATGTGCGCTGTTGATGGTTTCAAATCTTGCGTCTAGCGTTGCTAGATATGTGTCTGCTCTCCCTTCGATCTCAAAGGAAATGACACTGTCATCACTCAAGATGATCGGTCGCAAGCTGAGATTGTGCGGCGCTACTGGTGTAATCACAAAATTTCCCGAACCTGGAAATATGATCGGACCGCCACAACTGAGAGAGTAAGCGGTAGATCCTGTCGGTGTTGCGGTAATCACACCATCACCCCAATAGCTGGTCAGATATTCACCATTCACAAAAACGTGGATAGTGATCATGCTACTATTGTCTCGCTTGAGGATGGTAAACTCATTGACGGCAAATCTCTCATTGCCAAAGAGTGGTAGATTGGTCTCCAGATGTAACATGGTTCTGTAGACGATCTTGTAGTTTTTTGACGCGATATAGTCTATGGCTTCTGTGATATGTGCCTTGTCAACGTCTGCGAGGAAGCCCAGTCTCCCAAGATTGATACCCAAGATGGGAATGCCACTGTCACGTGTCAGTAAAGCGGAAGACAAGATCGTGCCATCACCTCCGAGGCTGATGATGCATCGCGGACTCCAGTCGATTGTTTCTTGAGGCGTGCTGACCGTGGTATAGTCCACATTGCTCAAGAGACTCTTGTCCAAAGTTTCGAGATAGTCTGCGTAGATGGCCAGCTCGATATCTTGTGCTGAGATCTGCTGCAATAGGAGCTCTACCTGTGCACGGTCTTTACGATTGTATTTTCTGCCGAAGAGTACTACTCTCATCTACAAATCCTTGAGGGATCCTAAGAAAAACCCCAATTCACCAAGATGGTTACGACTTAAGTCCATGGTGAACACAAAGTTTTTATAGACTACAAGATCCATTCCAAATCCCACTCCCCAGAGCAGACGGTGGTCCAGAAAGTCCTCTTCTAGAGCTGGTACGCCTCCTGACCACCCTATATCAAGGTGTATGCCTGCTGCTACTGTGAGTGGTATAGATCGAAAAGCTGTAAATGGCATCACCTTTCCAAGTCCTACTTGATCATCATATAGGATATACCTTAAGCTCTGTTTGCTATACACCCAGTCATAGCCATCAATAACATAGCGTTGATATCCTCTGACGAAGTCTCGATTATAGCCGAGGGCTCGACTACTGTAGTAGTTCGCCCCATCTAGCGAGACGCTCCATCTGGCCTTTGTCTCTGTATGGAATAGCCATTTGCTCGTCAGTGACTTCGCTGCATGCAACTTGACTTCTAGACTTGTCTGACGAAATGATGATTCTCCTCCAAAACCCTTTTGGGCGAAAGCCCCTCTTATCTGCATGCCTCGCCTAGGATAAATCGGAAGATCACGTCGATCATAGTCCAGCTCATAGCGAAAACCAATCAGTGCTTGCAAAGACTGCTGACTTGTAAAATAACTCGGATTGAACTCACTCAGGAGTTGGTCGCTCACCCGTGTCCGCTGATAATTGACGGATAGTCGATGTGTGGACCACGCATGCCTGCGATAGCTGAGCCCCAGAGTGTAGTCGCTTTCGCGAAAATGTAGCTCATCTTCAAGCCTGATAAAAGCTCGCTTGTGAGACTGTGTCTCATAGGCAAACTGACGTGCCCACTGCAAATCAATCTTGGCAAAATAGCCAAAATAGTCGCTACCATCAAAAAATGGTCTCTCATATGCCAACTTCAATTGATCCACGAAGCCCAGCTGTAATTCAATGTAAGCAGGGTCCAGTCTACCACTGAGCTGTAGGATGTCTAGTGCAAGACCGGCATTGATCCGAGATAAATCTCTCCCAAAGTCTGTCCACCATTCATTGATATTGCGATCAGCAAGCTCTACATATGGTATAGGAATCACAGAAGCGAGCTCTGAGGCCCCAAGCTCTAGATGTGCGCTGTGATCAGTGAGCTCACGTATATTCACCTCTGCACTGAGTACATATCTCTGCTGACTGAGTAGATCTTGGAGATCCAGGATGTGAGTATTGAGTGCGTGAGAAGGGATCTCTCTAGGTAGAAGATTTATCCACTTGTGGATGACATCTCGTCGTGTGTTCAAGTACTGCGTACTATCTAGAGTCGTGTACAGTAGTAGATCCTGTGCGCTCAATGTGGTGAAGGAAAAGAAGAGACAGAGACCCAAGGCTGAGAGCTTTGGCTTCAATGGCCATTTTGGCAACAGCCGCATTCATCTACATATTGAGATAGTGAAGAAGACTGTGGTATCGATCCGAGTAGAGGTCATCATACTCTTCCTCGTGATTGAAATTGGCTTTCACATTGAAACCCACTCTCTCAAGAGTCTTGATGATGCGCTCTGAGTCTTCGCTGCTGATCTTGAGGCTAATCTGCAGTTTTTCGACATTTTCATCTGCTGAGGCAAATGCACAGAGAATACGACCACCTTCGCCTTCAACGACTCTAGTGATCTCGGCAAGCGAGTAGTCCTCTGGCTTAATCTCAATGAGGATGGTGGCACCCAGTTCTGCAAGTGAATAGCTCTGAGCAAAATACTTGAGCAAATCCATATGACTGATCGTGCCCATATACCTACGCTCGCTATCTGTCACTGGTATCGTAGTGAGCTCCTGACGCACCATGAGTCTCATGATCTCAAAGATGTGGTCGTCTTCCTGAGCAGACATGCTACCTTCCATGAGCTGCATCGAGCCGATAGCATCAGTCAGAGGATGATTGAGTATCGTCTCTTCTGATACTACACCCAGCAACTCTTCATTGTTGACAACAGGTAGGTGGTGAACATTGAAGTCCTGCATCACGAGCAAGGCGCTGTTTCCCGTATCAGAAGATCTGACAGGAATGATCGACTCAGATATTAGGTCTCGGGCGATCATCTACGGATAAGTTTCCTTTTTTCTTGTGCAAATTCTGCTTCACTCAAGATTCCCTTCTCGCGGAGATCTTTGAGCTTATTGAGCTGTCGTAGCAAGATATCTTCGTCTAGACCTTCTACCTGTGGTGGTGCTTGGACGGTCGGGCTTAGTCTAAAGTTGTTCTTCTTGAAGTCTTCGTACTCGTCTTGTATGCGTAAGTAGGCTAGCTCATCGGTCGACTGAATCTTATCGAGATTTTTCAGACCTGTCTCAACAGATCGACTGAGGTGGTAAAAGCCTTTGTCTTTGTTTTCGATCAAGCTGTAAGCACATGCCAATCTGAAATGTACCCTAGGATCACTTCCTCCGATTTCGAGCGCTTTTTCGAAGTCTTCGATAGCACCTTGCATATCGTATTCTTCGTACTTCTTCATCCCCGTGTCGTAGAAGGGATTTTTCCTGGTTGTGGTACGCCTTGATGGTTGTTTGCTCCTAGTAGATCTTACAGGTGCTGCTGCTTGTCGTCTTTGATCAGCTCGACCGCTGCGCTGTGGGGAGCGGTTTGATCTGCGCTGTGGCTGTCGTCTTCTTTCTCTAGCACTGCGATTGTATCGTCGATCAAAGTTGTCTTCGGTCATGGCCAAGATGCTAATTCCATCTACGATACCGAGTAGTATAGGAATAAAAGTTGCTGCTAGCACGAGATACAGGATACCCAAGACTGGTTGACCCAGATAGAATCTGTGTAAACCCAGCCATCCGCCAAAAATGGCTAGTAATCCCGCTGTCGTTTTGTCCTTCATCAATTATTCCTTATCAAAACCAAACTTACAAGTTAAAACGGCAATGTCATCTGGAAGGCTCTCTTCACCTCTGAAGTGATCGAGCTCTGCAAGAAGCGTCTTGTTCATCATATCGGCAGACAAGCCTTGATGCTTTTGCAAAAATGCACTGACCATGTCTTCACCAAAATATTTATCCTTGTCATTGATAATATCCGTGAGGCCATCCGTGAAGCTGAATAGGCACATCCCATGCTCTATTTTTTCCTCACCTTGCTCCAAGAATGGTAGTTCCTCAAATGCTCCAATGACTGTTGTACCCTTCTCCAGTCTCTTTTCTGTATCACCTAGGACCAAATAGGGTGGAAAGTGACCTGCATTGATGTATTGCATCTTTCTAGTTTTCTTAGATATCTTGGCAATAAAGAACGTCAGAAACTTGTCTCCTCGGGTAATCTTATTGACAGACTGATTGACTTCTTGGACCAATGACAACAGATCCTTGTGCTTATTGACCAGACTGTGAATGAGAGCTTGGAAATTTGCCATCAGTAGCGCGGCCGAAACTCCCTTGCCAGAGATATCTGCAATGCAGAGTAGAAATTCTCCTTTGCGGAGATGCATGCAGTCGATATAGTCACCTCCTACATTGTAGTGCGGTTTGTAGATGGTCGCGATTTCAAAGAAATCTGACTGCGGCATACCTTCTGGGATGAGCATCTTCTGAACTTCACTGGCGAGCTCGATTTCCTTCTGATATTTCTCTTGTTCGAGCTGTTGGTTAAACAAGCGCTTGTTTTCTATAGCAACTGTAATGATGTTGGTGATCGTCGTGATAAACTGCAGCTTGTCATAGAGATCATCTCTATTGCGTATTCCGCCTATAAGTGCAAAGGAGAGGGGCTCAGATTTGTGATAAACCGGAACGACAATGTCAAATTCACCAAGAATGTCAAAGTTTTTGTTCTTGACGGTCGTCAGTCTTTTTATCTTCTTTGCCTCCTTAATGACACCGCGATCAAGTAATTCATCTCCGTCGACTTTGATATAAGATTTGCAGTGCCATGTGCCATTTTCATTGATGAATAGGGCCATCTTGGTTACACCCATTTCCCATCCCAGAAAACTCTCATACATACTGAAGAGACCTTCGGCTGGTACATTTTCATTGATAGCCTGAGTGATATTGAGCAGACTTTTAATCTGAAGTTGCTTCAGATTGAGATCTTTCTCCAGCTTTTGTAATATTTCTAGTTCTCTGCTCATCTATGCTAGGATAGATTAAATGTACAAGATAGGATGACTATACGGACACAAGCCACACGATTCACACAGTGTAACGTAGAAACTAGAGTTTCGGATTGTTGTGATGGCGATTTGCGTCTCTCTTTGTCTTTTTGTCCATATTACGCTCCAGGACTTCTAGAAGTGAAATGCCCATCTGATTGGCAAGGCAAGTAATGACGAAGAGCATATCGGCCAGTTCATCACCAATTGCCTCATCTACCTCTGCCTCGCTTGGTGAGTTTTTAAAACTCTGCTCACCGTATTTGCGAGCTATCAATCTTGAAAATTCACCGAGCTCCTCTGAGAGGATCAATGCATTGGTCTTCACGTCAAAATATCGGACACCATGTGTCTTGATCCATTGGTCTACTTGAGATTGCCACTCTGTAATTGTCATGTCACTCGCGATGTTTACTGTCTATGATGATTGTCACAGGGCCATCATTACAGAGAGATACTTTCATATCAGCACCGAATTCTCCTGTTTTTACAGGCAAATGTTCTGATAGCTGCTTCACAAATTGCTCGTATAGTGGAATGGCTATATCTGGTTTTGCTGATCTGATGAATGATGGTCTATTTCCCTTTTTGGTAGAGGCATACAGTGTAAACTGACTGATCACCAGAGCTGATCCATTTATATCTAGTATAGATAGATTCATCTTACCATGCTCATCGCTGAAAACTCTCAAGTTTGTGATCTTCTTGATCAACCATTGTATGTCTTCTGTGTCATCATCAATAGAAACACCAACTAAGATGACAAATCCAGTAGATATCTCAGATTTTAGATCGCCATCGATATGAACAGATCCAGATGATACTCTTTGAATTACGACTCTCATTTAGCAGAAGGATAAAGCGCAAATGTCTGTGGAAAACATGTGGATTACACGTGCAAAACACGGACTGAAGAATAAACCTTGTAGTCGTCCTGGATTTATTCATTGGATAACTACTTCATTACAGACACTTATCCACAGATCATAGACACAGGATTAAATATGTAATATATTGATTTTCAATTAATTATATAAAATTTATCCCTCATTTTCCACATATCCACGGTACTAATGATAATGATTGGATGATAAAAAAATAAAACAATGACTATTAAACCTGTGGTGAAAACTTGGCTTTTACTGGGCGCGATTTTGGTATTCTTCCAGATTTTCATTGGTGGCGTGACTCGACTTACCGGTTCAGGATTGAGCATCACCCAATGGGAAGTTGTCAGTGGTACATTTCCACCTTTAAGTGCAGTGGCCTGGGAAAATGAATTTGATCTCTACAAAGAAACTCCGCAATACAAGAAGATCAATGATGGCATGACGATGTCTGAGTTTAAGTTCATTTATTTCTGGGAGTACTTTCATAGACTGTGGGCGAAGATGATGGGCTTCGTCTTTTTGATACCCCTCATCTTTTTTGTGATCAAATCTTGGATACCCAAGCGCTTGGTGCCCAATCTTGTTGGTATGTTTTTAGGAGCTGCTATAGTGGCTGTTTTTGGCTGGGTCATGGTTGCGAGTGGATTGGTAGACCGACCTTGGGTCAATGCATATAAGTTGTCCTTACATCTGGGTCTGGCGCTGATTCTGTATTGTTATATCCTTCATACCTACTATAGAGAGAGGTGGTTATTAGCTGATATTAGGGATAGCTACATGACGAGAGCCAAGACCTCTCTTCTATTGGGTCTTCTTGGCGTGCAAATCATATTGGGAGCGTGGATGTCTGGGATGAAGGCAGGACTCAATTATCCTACTTGGCCTGATATGAATGGTAAAATGATCCCAGATATTTTACTAGATGGTAGTGCATGGAGGTGGAGCAATGTGGTGGAATATGACGGCTTGGTGAGTTTTATGCCAGCTTTCGTACAGTTTTTCCACAGAGGTCTTGCTTACGGTATCTTTTGCCTGCTTCTATTTTACTATCTCAGGTCGTGGAAGCGCTCAGATAAGACTAGAGTTAAGATTGCTATGCACATGGCCATGGCAGTCTGTGTGATTCAGGTATTGCTGGGAATCATGACTGTCGTAGCGTGCAAAGGGAATATTCCAGTAGGTCTCGGTTCAGCTCATCAGGTCGTGGCGATCATATTGCTGTCAATAATTTTATTTTTGTTTTTTGCTTCAGGGCATATGCCCTTGGTAGAGAATGAAGAAAAATGACAGACTACCAGATCATTGAAGAGGAAGGGTTTCGCTATGTAGATCAAGGCGAGGGCAGCGAGCCTTTGGTACTCGTGCATGGCTTGATGGGTGGATTGAGTAATTTTGATGCTCTGATTCAGTACTTTTCACGGACACATCGTGTGATGATTCCTTTGCTGCCGATTTTCGAGCTTCCGCTCAAAAAGGCCACTCTAGGAGGACTCAAGGATTATTTGATCAGATTTATTGATTACATGGCTGTGGATAAAATCCATCTTGTGGGAAACTCGCTTGGTGGACATCTGAGTCAGCTATATGCACTGGATTATCTCGAAAAAGTAAAGTCTGTCACACTCACAGGGAGTAGCGGTTTGTATGAAAATGCATTCGGAAGTGGATTTCCAAACCGCCAGAATTACGACTTCATTAAGCAGAGGACCGAAAAGACCTTCTTCGATCCAGCAATTGCGACGAAAGAATTGGTAGATGACATATTTGCCACAGTCAATGATAGAAACAAGGCCATAAGAATCATTACTACTGCAAAGAGTGCTATCAGGCATAATCTTGGCGGCGATCTTCATAAGCTCACCGTGCCTACTTTATTGATCTGGGGAAAGAATGATACGATCACACCACCAGATGTGGGCGAAAAGTTTCACGAGCTCATCCCTAATAGCCAGCTAATATGGTTGGATAAGTGCGGTCATGCTCCTATGATGGAGCATCCAGAGGCTTTCAACATGTATCTAGAAGAATTTCTGAAAGGTATTGGATAAAGAACAGACTAACTGACAAAAGAAAAGGCCCATAGATTCGACGTCTATGGGCCTTTTGGTTATTGTAGTTAGTAAGCTATGACTTCTTGATAGCTCTTTGCTGGCGCTGCATCGGGTTCTCGGATGACCTTCTTGGTTGAGACTTGAAGATCTCAAATCGATCTGCAGCCTCTTGTCTCGGATGAAAGTTATCATCCATGTTGACATCCGCGGTCTCGAGGAAAGGATCCAGGATGACCTGTTCGATTTTCTTGGATCGCGCATAGACTTTGGTCACTTCTGTGCTACCCATACGCCAGATCTCAGCAGGGATACGGATGACCTCGTCTGTACCATCTTCATAAACAAACTTCATAATGACTGGCATGACGAGTCCACCGACACGTTCGACTGTAATCCGATAGTAGTTCTGATTTTCTTCAAGAACGGCCTTTTCTTCTTCTGTGAGACTGGAGATAAACTTGTCGTAGTTCTCCTCATCGATCGCGTCATAATCTAGCTCATCATAATCTGTGTAGAAATCACGGATGCTGGGATCGATCTCATCCTGTGTCTGAGCTATTTCTTCTCGATTGCGTATGGCTGAGATATTTTCGAGTGCTTCAGATCGCTCGTCTTTCTGCATCTTGGAGAGCTTCTGAGGATCTTTTGGATTAATCATGAAGTGATCGACAGACTTGAGAGCGAGATCACAGTGATCATTGGTATAGAACCATCCTCTCCAGAACCAATCAAGATCCACACCACTTGCGTCCTCCATAGTCCGGAAGAAATCAGCTGGATATGGCTGTTTGAACATCCATCGACGTGAGTACTCCTTGAATGCATGATCAAAGAGCTCTCTACCCATGATGGTCTCACGAAGGATATTGAGCGCAGTGGCAGGTTTACCGTAGGCATTATTGCCAAACTGGTAGATGGATTCAGAATTGGTCATGATAGGGCTGATATTGGATTTATCTCCACCCATGTAGTCTGTGATCTTGTGTGCTGGTCCTCGGCGAGAAGGGTAGTCGCGCTCCCATTGCTGCTCTGTGAGGTACTGGAGGAAGGTATTGAGTCCCTCATCCATCCACGTCCATTGTCTTTCGTCACTGTTGACGATCATAGGGAAATAGTTGTGTCCTACTTCGTGGATGATGACGCCAATCATACCATACTTGGTACGAGCGCTGTAGGTACCGTCTTTCTCGGGACGACCAAAGTTGAAGCATATCATTGGATACTCCATACCGATACGTGCTGCATGAATGGACCAAGCAACAGGGTAGGGATAGTCAAATGTGTAGTGTGAGTACCACTTGAGTGTATGAGCGACGGCCTTTGTGGAAAACTTCTCCCAGAGAGGATTTCCTTCTTTGGGGTACATGGACATGGCCATCACAGTACGATCACCCATTTTCACAGCCATTGCATCCCAGATGAACTTGCGACTAGAGGCAAAGGCAAAGTCTCTTACGTTGTCAGCCTTGTAGTGCCAGGTCTTTTCTTTTTTGACTTTTGACTTTTCGGCTGCTCGGGCTTCATCTTCTGTCACGATGATGACTGGAGTCTCATATTCTGTCGTTGCCTTCTTGTATCTCTCCTGGTGTTTTTTGGAGAGCACTTGATCCATATTTTGCAATTCGCCAGTACTTGACACTTGATGATCAGCAGGTACGGTGATTTTGACATCATAGTCACCAAAGATGAGTGTAAACTCTCCTCTCCCGAGAAACTGTTTGTTTTGCCATCCTTCGATGTCATTGTAGGCGCACATGCGTGGAAAGAACTGTGCGATTGTATAGAGATAGTTGTCATCTTCCTCGAAGTACTCGTATCCTGAGCGTCCACCGATCTGCATGCGATCGTTGATATTGTACCACCATTTGATGCTGAATGAGATTGATTCACCAGAGGCTAATGGCTCAGGCAGATTTATACGCATCATGGTCTTATTGATGGTATGAGATAGATCGTTACCGGAAGCATCCTTGACTTCTTGGATCTTCAAACCACCATCAAAGTCTGGATCTAGACGCTGCAATTGTCCTGGCGTCATGCGATCTGACATACTGTGTGTACGGATCTCATAGGTTTCTGAGTCCATGGCTCTCATATTTTGATCGAGTTGGAGCCATAGGTAGCTAAGTTGATCGGGAGAGTTATTGTGGTATGTGATGGTCTCTGTGCCGTAGAGTTGTTGTTTGATATCATCTAGGCGCAATTCCATTACGTAGTCTGCACGATTTTGCCAATAGGCGTGTCCGGGAGCGCCAGAAGCATTGCGATAGCTGTTAGCTGTGGGTAGCTCCTGTCCAAGTTGTCGAAATGGATTGTCATTGGTATTGGAGTTGATCTGCGCTGATAAGCTGACAAAGCATAGAGCATAGATCATACTGAGTACGATAGACTTCATAGAAGAAATTTTAATGTAAATCGCTTTAGTTGCTGAAGATGTTTATTAGGAGGGCGAAATTATGTGATTATCTCATCAGATAATGCTAGTGCTTTTGTTATGGTGGAATTCAATGTTTCACGTGAAACATTATCAGAAACTCTAATATTGAGGGATATTGTATCTTTCTCGCTCAAACTGAGAAAGTCATTCAGTAAGCGTCCTTCCTATTGACGATTTCCAAGACCTCCACGATTAACACCTGGTCTTCAATGCGATAAATGATTCGGTAGTTGCCTGATCTTAATCGCCATAAATCATCATAACCTTTTAGCTTTTTGCATCCTCTGGGTCTGGGATTAACGCGAAGTGTATGAATCTTGGCAGCGACATGATTGGCTTAAGTCGTTGGTAGTTTCGCCAACTCTTTCAAAGCTTGCTTCTTGATGACAAGTTTATAACTCGACATTTATCACTCCGTCTTGACGCAAGAGTTTGATTGCTTCTTCCCAAGGCACCGACTCTTCAGATCGCCGTGACTCTGCCACTATGCCTTCGATCAGGTCGCGCAAGTACTCAGAGTCAAACTTGTCCATGTCGATCTGAACATATCGCTTATTGGTTGTCTGATTGTGTATGACTGTGATACCATCCATAGAAGAACTATTTGTCTAAAAGTAACATCTAAGTCTCATGATTTGATTCACTCCAGCCTGTAAGCAGCTACTGCAATGACAGCTTTCTACTTTTTACGTAGGTCTACTCCTAGTGTTTGTGCATGTTAAGTGAATTGATGTCATCAGTCCAAGCATGCTTTGACATGCTGGAGTTTATCATTGTTGTTATGTGCAAGACCAAGGTCAATAAGCTGTCCAAAATGATCTTTGCTCTGATAATTGAGTAGTTGGAAGAAATCAGCAGGTAGGTTATTTATTGGACAATCCTTTTCTAGTAGGAGCCAAGAAAGTAGTATAGATTTGATAGATCATCAGGGAGGTATGCTGTTAGATAAACCACTAAGATATCGCCTTCGATGTCCGAGCCGCAAAGACATCAGGACAGACAAGAACAAGATGAGGGGCGAAGTAGGCGCAGAAATGAATTGTAGGTTTGTCTCCTTGAGCTAGAAGACCGTGGATCGTGCTTGCGTGCTGAGTACTGAGCAAATGGTTGTCATCCTTAAGTTGTGTGACGAGGGTATCGAAGATGGCAGGCCGTAGATGTGAATGAGGAGTAGAAAGTTCATATAGATCTATGATCTGCGCAATATCAGCTTGTCGCGAGTCCTGGGCTGAAACGGACAGGACAACCACGGATAGCAGTACCGTAAAGAATCGACGAGTGATTAAGCTCATGTTGTGTAGGAGAACATTGAGTTTTGTACTTCAAAGGAACGGCCCAATCTCGTGATTAGTGTCTAATAACCAGCTGCCATGCCATCTTTCCGAGACTCCGAGGCACCAAAGTAGACACCTCGCTCATCGTCCCACATGATCGCCTGATAGCCTCCATAGCTGAGGCCCCAAGAGATCTTGTGTCCCTTGATGAGCAGTTGCCTGATGACGTCAGAGTCTATTCCTGACTCTAGATAGAGTGTCCCGCCATTGGTCATGACTTCTCCTGTTGGCTGGCTACTTCCTAGATGTTGCATACGTGGTACATCACCGGCTTCTTGCAGATTCATATCAAAGTCTACGAGATTGAGCACAATTTGTACATGTCCTTGTGGTTGCATCGCGCCACCCATTAGGCCGAAGCTGACCCAAGGTCGTCCATCTTTGGTGATGAAAGCTGGGATGATCGTGTGGAACGGTCTTTTACCAGGCTCATATTCATTGTGATGACCATCTTCTAAAGTGAAGAGTTCTCCGCGATCCTGTAGGATAAAGCCAAGTCCTGGAGGTGTCATGCCGCTACCCATGCCACGGAAGTTGCTCTGGATTAAGGAAACCATGTTTCCGTGCTTATCTGCGGTGGTGAGATAGATCGTCTCACCGTGATTGAGCTCTGCAGCATCGTATCTCCGAGCTGCACGATCTGGATTGAGGTCATCGAGTCGCTTTTTGGCGTAAGCCTTACTGATGAGATGATCAATGGGTAACTCTCCAAATGCGGGATCAGCATAGTACTTGGCTCGATCCTCATATACGAGCTTCTTCACTTCCGTAAAAAGGTGGATGTACTCAGCCGATCCGTAGCCCATCTCACGTATATCAAAATGCTCCAGGAGATTGAGCATCTGCAGGACTGCGATTCCCTGACCATTTGGCGGAAGCTCCCACACATCATGGCCACGATAGTTGGTCGATACAGGATCTATCCACTCAGAAGAATGTGAGGCGAGATCCTCATAGTCGAGAAAGCCGCCTTGTTCTTTGATGTAGGATGCAATGGTCTTGGCTATATCTCCCTTGTAATATGCATCCCGACCATCCTTGGCGATTTGTCTGAGCGTGTTGGCCAAGGCAGGATTCTTAAACACATCACCTTTTTGTGGTGCCTTGCCACCAGGCATGTACACCTCAGAGAATCCGTCAAATCGACTCAAGAAGGGAGCACTGCGATTCCAGTAGTAAGCGACAAGCTCTGAGACTGGAAATCCGTCCTCAGCATAGTCAATGGCGGGTTGAAGCACATCCTTCATCTTGATATCACCGAAGCGATCATGGAGCTCAAACCATCCATCCACGCAGCCTGGTACACTCACAGAAAGCGGTCCATGACTAGGAATCTTCTCATGTCCATGGTCAAGAAAGTATTGCTTGGTCAGTTTCTTGGGTGAGCGACCGCTGGCATTTAGACCATATAGCTGTTGGCTCTCTGCATCCCATACGATCGCAAACAGATCACCGCCAATACCATTTCCGGTAGGCTCGACTAGTCCGAGGACAGCATTGGCGGCGATGGCTGCGTCAATGGCATTGCCGCCAGCTTTCAGAATATCTAATGCCGCAATGGTCGCAAGTGGCTGACTCGTGGCTGCCATACCGTGTTGTGCGATGACTTCTGAGCGGGTGGCACGACTATGACCGCTGATGCGATCTTGTGCACTTGTAGATAAGCTGACAAGACAGAGTGCTATAAAAATTTTGGCCGTTCTCATTGATCTTATTTGGTGAGCTCGCTCACGAAGTTATGTGAGTCATCGTAATACTCTGGGAAACTCATCACGCTTGATTTTGTTATAATATTGTAATAACAAAAATGTTATGAGAGCGAAAATAACAAGAGTGGGAAATTCCAAGGGTTTTATACTGAGCAAACCGATCATAGAAAAATACCAGTTTGATAAGGAAGTAGAAATTGTGCTTCATGAGGATCACTTGATCTTGAAACCCGTGAAAAAGCCAAGAGAAGGCTGGGAAGATTCATTTAGAGCACAAAAAGAAGAAAGCCCTGATGAGCTATTGATTCCTGATGTCTTTGAGGATGAAGAGATATTGCCATGGTAGTGGAGCAATACGCAATCGTCTTGGTGAATCTGTCTCCTACTAAAGGCTCAGAAATCAGCAAGACTAGGCCATGTGTGATAGCATCACCGATAGAGATGAATCGCAATCTGAGAACAGTTATCGTGATTCCAATGACCACCAGTCCAAAAAAATACCCGACAAGGGTTGAAGTCAATTTTCAAGAAAAGAAGGGATACATGGCTGTGGATCAGATCAAGACCATTGATGCTACAAGGATTAAGAGCATCCTAGGCTATCTGTCGAAGAGAGAAATTATAGCACTGAAGAGCGTTATCAATCAAACTCTGGTAGATTGATGAAGTCTTTCTTAGTGATGAAGAGTAAATAAATCGATACACCTCTCCTCAGCCTCACGCATCTTCACTTGACTAGCCTCATCCTTATCCTCATATCCACAGAAATGAAGAAGACCATGCGCCATCACACGCAGCAGCTCTTGGTGGAGAGTGGCACCATGCGTCTTGGCATTTTCGCGTAAGCGATCCACAGATATATAGATCTCTCCCTCTATGTCCTCACCCTCAGCATGATAGGGAAAACTGATGATGTCGGTGTAGTAATCGTGATCTAGATGCTTGCGATTGACGTCTAGGAGGTAATCGTCCGAGCAGAATACATAGACCAGGCTAGAAATGCTGTGGCTTTCTTGTACAGCAATCTGATGAAGCCACTTCACATAGGTATCTGCATCATCGAAGAGAGCCTCTTGCTCATGCCAGTAAAACTCGATCTCTGGCTGGCTCAATGCTCAGATGTTGAATTGTAGATTGACCGTGCGTCCATCATTGAGAAAGTCACATCGATCCGCTAGGTGCTGGATGATAAAAACACCTCTTCCACCACAGCACTCGAGATTTTCATCGGCTATTGGGTTGGCAAGAGCACTGGGATCAAATCCTTCTCCCTCATCACTGACAGCGATCTTGAGCGCTTGAGGTACACATCGTAGCTCAATGACGACTTTCTTGTTTTCGTCGAGCTTATTGCCATGGATGATGGCATTGTGCACAGCTTCGGTAAGGCTAATAAGAATATTGCTGAACCTGTCCTCAGACAGTTCATATCTGCTAGCGAGATCGCGGACAAGGGGTTCCACTTTTGCAATACTAGCTTCTACGGAATCAAGAGATATCCGTAGGACGGTATTATCAGTTTGCTCCAACAACGAATGTGAAGTTAGTCCTTCAATTCGAGATAGTATTTCTCTACGAGACTTTTGTAGTAACTACGAAGCTCAGGAGAGACCGTCTTGTAGACATCTATCTCAGCTTCTCTTTCCTTCAAATACTGTTCCAATGCCGGTGGCATTTGCTTTTCGATATTCTCGGCTTGCTCAGACTTGCGCTTGTTGTCAAACTCTCGCTCTCGCTCAGCGCGCTCTTCTTCAAGAAGGCGCGTAAGGATATCCTGTTGGCGCATGAGCATCTCATTGGTAAGGCGCTTGTTGACGAGATCTTCTTCGACTTTGTCCATCTGATCGATGAGTTCTTGAAGCTGCCTAGAGCCTTTACCATTGCCTTTTTGTCCTTCTTCTTTGCGCTTGGCCTCAAGGGCTTTGCGGATGGCGGCTTGCTGAGCAGCCATTTCAGCAAATTCTTTGGCGGTACCTTGCTCACCTCCTTTTTGTTTACCCATTTGCTGCTTCATTTTCTCGCCGAGCTCACCTTGAGATTTGGTGATTTTATCCATGGGGACATTTCCTTGTCCACCGGGATTGTTGCCAGGTTTGTTGCATTGAGCATTGGGTTTACCTTGTGCCATTTGTTGCTGCATTTGCTCCATGCTTTCATTGAGCATCAGGGCAAGATCATTGAGGCTAGTCATCGTACGCTGCTGATGCTCAGAGGCTTGTGTCTTGTGACGCTCTTCTAGCTCTTCGAGTGATTCATCGAGATTGGCATTGATGTCTGTGACTTTCTCAGAGATAAAGCTCTCTAGCTCGTAGACACGAGTGGCCATCTCACGGAGCGTATCTTCCACGACTTTGAAGTCGTCCTTGACATTCTTTTGACTCTGAGTGAGATAGGTGTATCTCGGAGTATTGGCTCTCGTCCGGCGAAACTCATTGATGAGCGTTTCTTGCTCATAGGAGAGTGTGACAAGATTTTCCAGGAGTTGTCGGAGCATCTCCATGTCTTCAGCCATCTGATCTTGCTGGCCTTGCTGCATGGCAGCGGCCATATCATCAGCCATTTGCTGGATTTGCTCGCCGGCTTCTTGCTGTTTTTGTCCAGCATCTTGATTTTGCTGTTGTTGCATGTCTTGCATGCTCTCTTGCTGATTTTGCTGGATTTGCTCTTGCTGTTCTTGATTTTCGGGGATATTCTTAGGTGACTTTAGCTCCTCATTTTTTTCTTTGATGTCATCAAGTTTCTCCTTGATGTCTTCAAATTTTTCATTGAGCTCTTCTTGCTTTTTTTGCTGCTCTTCTGTGGATTCACCTTCTTGCTTGTCTTTTGTTTCTTCGGCAAGTTCTTTTTGTTCTTCGGCGAGCTCATTAAGCTCGTTGATCTGCTGTTCCATTTCGAGTTCTACTTCGAGTTGCTTGTACATCTCGAGTGCTCGTTCCATTTCAAATTCCATTTCCTCTGCGCTCTGTTGGAATTCATCTAAGGCATCGAGGGCCTCATCTTTCTCGAGTTCGTCCATGAGTTCTTGGACTTTCTCCATGAGTTCCATGAGCTCTTCGTTCTTGGCTTCGTCAAAGAGTTCTTGAACTTTTTCTTGCTTCTCTTGCATTTCCTCGGAGAGCTCGTCGAAGTTTTCTTGATTCTTTTGATTCTCTTCAAACTTCTGCTGAGCTTCTTGGAACTGCTCTTGAAGTTTCTTTTGCTCTTCGAGGATTTTTTCTAGCTCCTTCTTTTTCTTCCAGTCAAGCTCTTTTTCTTGTAAGATATCTTCTCGAAGTTTCTTGATATCCTCTTTGAGCTGCTTCGAGTCTTCTTTGTTCTTGTTGAGAGAAGACTTGATCTCTTTGTCATTTTGCTCCGTGAGCGCTTCGATTTCTTCTAGGCTGGGCAGTGTGTACTGGTAGATTTGTGTACGAGATGATTTACTACCGTTGACACCATCATTGTCAAATACTTCGAAGAAATAGTTGAGCTGTTCACCTGCATCGAGTCCGATGGTCTCGATGTCAAAGTTGTAGCTGAATTTGGTGCTTGACTTGCTTTGTGTCTCAAGCGGTATGCTGATAAGCTCGCCGTTGCTACCATTCGGTCTCACGATCTGGTAGTTGAAAGCTAGACTGCGGATGCCGTAGTCGTCTTTGGCTTGACCGGCTAAGAATACAAGATTACTCTGTAGGCTATCTCTGAATTCCTGGGCGGTAATATCTGGATAGTTGTCAGGAATAGTGTTGATAACAAATGACAGCGAATCACGCTGCGCTATATCCTTATTGGATAGCAAGACAGTATATCTGAGATCTTTGTAAACCCGCTTGGTATAGTCGTAGAGCGAATTACTTTTTTGCGCAAGCGACTCCTCCTCTCCCGCTTCAAAGCGCAAGCTCATGTCATCTGTGTGCTGCGTATTGAAGTTCCAAGATACCTTGGTACCTACTGGTACGACAAAGTCACCGTCATTGACTAGTCTTTCGTCTTTCATGCCAGTGTAAGCTGGATAGTCTAGACTGACGTCAAAATCTGTAATGAGAGGCTTGTAAAGGACAGAGAGATTGTACTCCGGGCTACTTACAAATCCTGAGACAATCTTGAAGTCAAGATCTTTTTGCACATTGTTGAAAGTATAAGAGAATTTGCCAGGAGCCTTCTTGGACATGCGATAGGTATAGTCGTCTGACTCTATGAAGACCTCATCAGGCAAGACTTCGCCCGTCGTGAACACTTCAAGCACGTAGTCCTCATATTGGACCACCTTGAGATCATCCGTGGTCAGATTGAAGGCGAATGGTGCCTCGCGCTCAAATTCTTGTCCATTACGAATCAGTCGATCTGTACTGGACTTGATCTTGCTAGGCGCAATGACCAAGAAGCAGAGCAAAAGAAGCAATGGTGGCAGCGCGTAACGCAAGTAGCGCTTATTTTTTCCAAGATCGATGGCTTTGCTAAAAGGGACCAGGCTGATGGAGGATGTCTTTTGATCGATGCTGGCTTGGATCAGACTGTCGTCCAAATGTGCTTGGTCTTTGAGCTGAAGCACATTGATAAGCTTGTCTTTGACATCGCCAAAGTGGTCACCTATGATCCGGGCAGCCTGCTCATGTGAGATGGTCTTACCAAGCTTCATCCACTGGGTAAATGGAATGATGATCAAGCTGACGACAGACAGAATAGAGAGAGATAAAAAGCTGAAAAACAGCACTTTACGACCAGTCGTGTTGAAGAAAAACTGGTTTTCTAGTAGTGTGATGATCAAGAAATAGGCCGATACGATGGCCAAGGTGATCAAAGCACCTCTGAGCATCTTATTGACATAGTATTTCTTGATGAAGCGATCCAGTTTTTGGATCAGTTGAGTATATCCCGCTGCAGCCATAGCTATGAATCTCTTGATGATTCTATCTTCAAAGAACGCACAAAGCGCCCAAATCTATCCTTAACTTACGTTAAAGTGTAGTGTGGGAGATATCGTTCAAAATACGCGAGTATTCGTGATAGCCCATATTCAGCTTTATAGATTGACCTATTTATGCCTTTTTTCTGGTCGTCAGCGCATTGGTTACTAACAAGTCCTATTCAGCGCTACCGAAAGTTAGATTCGTGATTTCTTAGTAGTCCTTGTGGCCATCTTTATGAGATATGTATTCCTATTTTCTGCCATATTTCTTAGCCATCCCCGTGCTCCTGGCCTGCGGATCGCAGCCCGAATCAGCATGTGATGAAGTGGTAGAGAGCCTCACCTACCAGGATTCCAGCTTGTTGTCACCTTCGTTTATGTCCATACAGTACGACGATGACTCTATCAGGTTCATATCAACGCTCGACGATGATATGGTGTCATGTGGAAACCAGTTGCCCAGTCTAGAGTATTTGCGATCGTGGCAAGAGGCAGAAGCAAAACCAATACTGATCTATTTCTCAGGAAATGGATGTGTCAACTGTCGTCGCTTTGAGCAAAAGCTAAGGAGTGACAGAAAGCTTTTTGAGAAGATGCAGAAGCATTTTAGATTATTGCCGATTAATACGGACACAAGAGATCGTCTACTAGATCAAGGAGATAATATCATCAATGTTCCAACAATCACAGGGGTGGCACGAACAGTGGGTCACATCAATGTAGAATACCAAATAGCACTGAGCAAAACAGGAAGCCAACCAGTCCTTGCAGTTGTAGGTAATGATGTTTCATGGATATTGACTCCAGAATTTGTGGATGCGGATATTCTCAATGATCAAATAGATTGTTTGATTAATTCGGTCCCAAAGTAGCTCGAAGTGATTTAAGACCGTCCTTGATTCATAATACCTAGTCCTTATACCGAGCAATGACATAGTTCACCCCGATTTGCAAAGCAAAGTACTTGCTGCTTAGTGAGCTGTACTGCGAAATAGTCTCACGATTAGTGACGTACTGATGCTTAGTATACGCACGGAGATAATGAATGTGATGTCCAGTGCTACCACCTGTCGTGCTCAATACATTGTACTGAGCAGAAAGATGGGCAAAGAGTCTATCTGTGATGCGGTAGTCTGCTCCTATCATCAAGTGACCTTCGCTAGCAAATCGGTTCGTATTGCCATAAGAAGTAGCGGCGAATGAAGCATTGTCTACGATTTCGTCTGTAATGTAAGGTATCCAGCCAAGGGCAAATGTGCTGTGATTTTCATAGCCAATAAGCTCGCTGTAACTCGTACCCTGTGCCAGATCAAAATGGGCATAGATGCCGATTCGATCAGAGATTTGTTTTCTGAGGCCGAGACGCAGGTATAACGCTGAGCTCCTCGCGACGATGTTTTGTTCATCCACGATGGCATCTAGTGCAAACAATCGTGTATGAATCACGTAGTTAACCTCAGCACGGTATCGTCGGTATCCTAGCCCAGTGATCAAAAAGTAATCTCGTCCTAGTTGAAAGTATCTAGTGATACCCAGGCTCAGTGATGGGGTAATCTTGCCGTCGTAGTCAACAAACCCGGTGGGCTCAGTCTTCCCTCCTGCGAGAACGGGTACATTGAGCGAGACATCGAAGTCGTATTTGACTTGAGACAGAACGGGCGGTACGGCTAGTACCAGTGTCAATAACAGAGATGAAGCAATGCGAATGGAAAGAGGGGACATGAGGATTATTTTGAACCTAAGATACTGAGCATCTTCTGATTGATCAATATTATGTTGGGTCTTTTATGATAGCACTCCCAAAGAAAATACCAAGCATTGGTATATTTATGTTGTAAGATAGACTATGCAAAAAGCAAAGAATACATCAGTCACTCTCGGAGAGCGCTTTGAAAAGATCATTAAGGACAGCATAGACACCGGAAGATATGCTTCGGCGAGCGAGGTCATCCGTGAAGGCTTGAGGTTGGTTGAAGAGAGAGAACAAAAAATTCGCGCCATCAGTGAGGCTCTTGAAGCTGGAGAAAAAAGTGGATTTTTGAAAGACTTTGATCCAGAGCTATTTTTGAAGGAACTGCGTGCTAAATACGCGAAATGACTCATTCTTTCGAGCTAAGTCATGAAGCAAAGAGTGACTTAGAAGATATTTGGCTTTATACCTATGACATGTGGTCAAAATCTCAGGCCAATACCTACTATAATTCTCTCATCGCTGAAATTCATAACATCTGTAGATCTCCAAGGATTGGAAAATCAATAGATGAACTAGACACAGTCTATCGAATACACCCATGCTTGTCCCATCTCATCGTGTATCGAACCACAGAAGACAAGATTTACGTCGTCAGGATTTTGCACAAGCGGATGGATATTGAAACACGACTGTAAACTGTCTCAACAGATCAATCCCAATCACTCAGCCGCAAAGGATTTATAAATATTCACCAACTGTGGATTTTCTTCCCCAGCGATGATTTCTTTGAGCCAGCTTGCATATTGACTTCGCTCGCCCTCAGCGAGACTGTCCCTCTTGCTCAGGTCAAATAAGCCGATCACACCACCAAGTCGACGCCAAGGACTGTTGTCAGCTGTGGCTGTCTCCTTAAGATATTCTGAGCCAGTAGATCGAATGTCCTCAGGCGCTGCCGCGAGATACTCCGCATAGATATTGGAGAAGTCAATGAAGGACTGAGTGCTCAGATTCTTTGCCAAGCCTTGAAAAAACTCAAAGTCCTCTTTTTTGCCCTGATCTGCGAATACTGATGCCGAGGCAAGCTTCAGCTCATTGCCCGGATAGTCGAGAAATTTCTTGGCATACATGTCGGCACTAGGATCATCGAGCTCATCCAGACAGCTCAGTGCGGTAGACAGCACGTAGTAACTCGAATCTTGAGCGATAATCTTGTTGATGACAGACGCTGCTTCTGCTGGATCGACGGATGCATAGTAGAGATTCAGTGCCGAGGAGCGTACCTCGGAGTTGGGATCAGACTCTGCCAAGAGTTGTAACTGTGCAGGTAGGAGCTGTATCTCATTGTTGTAGGCGTACTGTAGTGTACTACTCCTGATAGACCAGTGTGCATCACTGAGTCCTTGGCTCAAGATTTCGTCACTGAGACCTTCTGTCTGTCGCAGTTGGCTGTAGGCCATGGATCGTCTGCGATAAGGCACCTCACTCATGACCATGGTTTCTGCAGCTTCTGTACTGATGGTCTGTGACCACTCTGCTAGCAAATCAGATTCTGGATCCGGCACGATGGCCAAAAGTGTGCCTTCAATAGGAATTTTGACGGCATGTTCTTTACCCTCCATTTTCACGGCAGTGATATCAGATGAGACGTCAGTAATGATGAGCAAGTCAAAGTCAATCAAGAAGGCTTCCCCCTCTTGTGTCTGCTGGAAGCCTACGGTAAGCATGCCATCCGTCAAGTCTTCAGTCACCTCGATCTTGGGATGAGCTTCACGCAGATACCACTGATTGAAAAAGTCGTTGTGATCGAGACCAGTCACAGACTCAAAAGCCTGTCGGAGATCATGCACCTCGACGGCTTGAAACTTGTAAGTGTTTAAGTATTTCTGAAGAGCAGTAAAGAATGCTTCGTCACCGATTTGCTTCCGCAGCATGTGCAGTACGAGCCCACCTTTATTGTAGGAGTGTGCATCAAACATCTCTTCCTTATCCTCATGATAATAGTGGATGAGGGGATGAGAGCGTCCAGAATAGAATTCATTGAGATATCCGTTGATCTCATTGAAGCGGTGATACTCTGCTTCTTCCAGACCGTACTTGTATTCTCTCCAGAGATACTCGGCATAGTTGGCAAATCCCTCGTTGAGTGTCAGGTTGGCCCAGCTCTCACAGGTCACTAGATCTCCAAACCAGTGATGCGCCATCTCATGTGCTACGATATCATCATTGTGATCATCCACCAGCTCGCCACTGACCTTCTGGACAAATGATCCGAAGGTGACAGCCGTCGTATTTTCCATGGCGCCTGAGACAAAATCCCTGCATACTACTTGACGGTAGCTAGGCCAAGGGAAGTCATAGCCATACACACGTGAGAAAAACTCTAGCATCTCAGGGGTGTGATTGAAGATCTTTTTGGCGTAAGCCTCATACGGTGGATCTACCCAGTAGGCGAGTTCAATATCTTTCCACTTGTCCTCTACCACGGCATAGTCACCCGCCACGAGTGCAAAGAGATATGGCGCATGTGGCATATCCATCTTGTAGTGGTACTGCATCAGGCCATCGACCATTTTGCTACCAAGGAAATCACCATTGCTGAGGCACTTGATGTCAGCTGGTACACGGCACTTGATCTCTTGTGTGCAGCGCTCATTGGGCTTGTCGATGGTCGGAAACCAGTGACTATTGTACTCAGTCTCACCCTGTGTCCATACCTGCCCGAAGTCGGAGCCTTCGCCAATGAAGAAAAAGCCACGAAGAGAGTTTTCAATCTCTGGATTGCGATAGGGATAGGCAGCATATTTGATCAAGATGCTGATCTTTTCGTCTCTGGTGTAGGCTCGTGGTAGCTTGATCGTCAGCAGATAGTCCTCATAGCTGTAGTTGAGCTTCGCTCCGGAGGATAGGCTGATATCTGTGACGTCCATCTCCTTGGCGTCCAGCACGATCTTGTCAGTCGCATAGAAGTACGGTGTCATATCCAGACGAGCGGTACCCTTGATGGCCTTTTTGTCCCAGTCTAGCACGATGTCTAGGTCTGTATGGAGGAGATCCCATGTCTGAGGCGTCGACCCTTGATATGTCTTGGGCTCTTCTCTGATATCAATCTCCGAAGCATCTACATATAGCGTGTCGAGGATCTCAAATTCTACTTCTTCATCTGGTTCACCGATGACGACTTTGGAACTTGTACTACAGGACAGGCACCATGTGCAAAGGGCTATAAGGATGAAGCTTTTGGCATTAGACAGCCACGTTGTATTCTCTAAGTGCATCATTGAGTGAGACTTTTTTGTCAGTACTTTCTTTTCTTTTTCCTATGATCAGCGCACAGGGCACTTGATATGTTCCAGCAGCAAACTCCTTGGCATAGCTACCGGGAATCACGACGCTTCTCGGAGGCACTATCCCTCTATAGGTGATCGGCTCATCGCCGGTGACATCTATAATCCTTGTGGACTGCGTGATTGTGACACCTGCACCGAGGACTGCTTCTCTTTGGACGCGGACACCCTCCACTAGGATACATCTCGATCCTATGAAGCAATTGTCTTCCACGATCGTAGGTGTGGCTTGTAGGGGTTCAAGGACTCCTCCGATACCTACACCACCACTAAGATGCACATGACGACCGATCTGGGCGCATGATCCGACTGTCGCCCAGGTGTCTACCATGGTTCCTGTGCCTACCCAAGCACCGATATTGACATAACTCGGCATCATGATCACACCTTTTTCTAGAAAGGATCCGTGTCTAGCGATGGCATGAGGTACAACCCGGACGCCTTGGCTCGCATAGTCGGACTTGAGAGGAATCTTGTCATGAAACTCAAATGGTCCGACCTCGATTGTCTTCATTTCGGCAATAGGGAAGAATAGTACCACGGCTTTTTTGACCCACTCGTGCACTTTCCACTCATCGCCATTTGGTTCTGCGACCCGGAGTTCTCCTTTGTCGAGGGCTGCGATGACGCTATGGACGGCTGCTTTGTATGTGGCTTCCGCCAAAAGGGACCGATCTTTCCAGGCAGATTCTATTTGTGCTTTGATGGATGTGATGTCAAGAGACATAGTTCATGAGTTTTAAAGCAATGATGGGAGAGAGCAAGCCGACAAACCAGCCTCCTATGATTTGATGAATATTATGCGATTTCAAGGCCATGCGTGCAGTCGACACGAGTCCAGCGATGAGCGTGATGATCAGTATGGCATAGATCATAGAAATCTCCCAGTAGTCAGCTTTGTTGAGCTTGACGAGCAAATGCCCATCAGAAAAGAGCCAAAAGATCAATATGCTATTCATCAGGAGGCCAGCGACACCAGCTGCATGAGCACTAATCTTGTCAAAGATGTTGACGAAGAAGCAGAGGAATATCGCGATACATCCTCCGAGGACGATCATACTCAGTTCAGACGGGAAGTCCGGATTCCCCTTGACATTGACAAAAAACCAGAGATAAAATACACTGGTCAGTATATAGGGTGCGATGCGTTGCTTCTTTTCGGGAATACCGAATGAATCGATGAAACCAGTACCTCTCAGAAGCAAGACACCGATCAGAGGATAGAAGATCGTGTAGATCCCGATGAAGATGAGATGAAGATCTTTGGAGCCACCAAAAAGGTAGGGATTGGCCGTCATCAGGAGTAATGCACTGAAGATGACCATGAAGATCGGATGGAATACGAAGGACAAAATCCTCCACAAGACACTCATCAAATGAAAAAAATTAGCTTGCTACGATTATCGGACTGCAAAGATGGCCAAGTGTTGGCAGTTTCTTAAGTCTTGTGCGTGTCTCGAACTAAGAAAAAATCTACATCGTTATTGCTCTCAGTGAAGAACATCTGTCGACATATCATTCTATTCTCTCTGTTGCTGGTCTGTGGCCATGCTCGTGCGCAGGAGAGTGTCCACGAAGTAGAAATTGATGGCCAGATGGTCACCGCGCTGGTCGTACAAGGAGATACTTTTCTCATAGCAGATCTAGACCGCGTAAGCGTCACGAGTCCGAGAGAATTTGAGTCAAGCGAAGAGTATCGCAGGTACATTCGCTACAAGAGATATGCTGGAGTGGTCTATCCTTATGCGAGTGAAGCCATACGGATCTTGGCCAAGTATGAAGAAGACACCCAAGGCATGAAGCGTCCCAAGAAAAAGAAATACGCCAAGCAACTGCAGAAAGAACTGAATGCCAATTTCAAGAAACCTCTCAAAAATCTTACAAAGACACAAGGGCGCATCTTGATCAAAATGATCGAAAAAGAGTTGGATAAATCGATGCATCAACTACTCAAAGAGCTTCGCGGTGGCATGACCGCGGGATATTGGCAGTCTACTGGCAAGCTTTTTGGTTACAACCTCAAGGAGAAGTACGAGCCCGGTCAAGACGAAATCCTGGATGCCGTACTGCAAGACTTTGATATATCGAAATCATACGAGCGCCAATGAGTACAGCTACCGTGGCTTGGAGAAGCCCTTCCAACATTGCAATCATCAAGTACTGGGGCAAGCATGGATTGCAGCTTCCGCGAAATAGCTCGATATCCTTCACGCTCAGTACAGCCTACACAGACACGCGCATCGAATTTGCTGAGGCCCCAGAGCATCACATTGCATATCGCTATGATGGAGAGATCAATGAGGCATTTGCTCCGAGAGTGGTCAAGTTCATCAATAGTTTGCACCACGAAATTCCTGTGCTCTCTAGACTCAGTCTGAGCATTGACTCGGTCAATAGTTTTCCTCACAGTAGTGGCATAGCCTCATCTGCAAGTTTTATGAGCAGCCTTGCCCTGTCCTTGTGTGAAATCGAAGCGAAGATGACAGGCACTGAGCTTGACATGCAAAAAGTATCGCATATCGCTCGACTGGGATCTGGGAGTGCTTGTCGCTCAATTTTTCCAGTTTTAGGCCTATGGGGAACACATGATGAAGTGCAAGGGAGTTCGGACATGCACGCTATAGCCATGGCGGATCATGCAGCAGAGATCTATGCTGACTATCACAATGATATCTTGATTGTAAGTTCTGAGAAAAAGTCTGTGTCGAGCACCGCAGGTCATGCGCTCATGGACGGACATGTCTACGAAGCAGCTCGATATGCACAAGCGCGGAGCAACATGTCTCAATGTCTTGAAGCCTTGCGGTCTGGAGATGCCCATGCACTTGGTCGGATACTAGAAGAAGAAGCGCTGAGTCTGCATGGGCTGATGATGAACTCATCATCCAGCTACATTCTCCTCAAACCCAAGACATTGACCGCTATCGAGCGTATCCGAAACTTCAGAGCTGAAACGGGACACCCTCTTTATTTCAGCCTCGATGCTGGACCCAATATTCACTTGCTCTATCCGGCTTCCATAAGAGATGCTGTATTGTCATGGAGGCAAGAGCAGCTAGATCCTCTATGCGAGCGTGTGCTCGAAGATCGCGTCGGTGAAGGACCCATCAATCTGATCTCATGAGACTCATTGCATGTATCATAGCACTCCTCGTCAACACGAGTTTGCTGCTGAGCCAAGAGGTGGCGAATCTTCAGGTAGAAGACTCTACATTTCAATCGACCCTTGAAGGGCTCTTGCATATCGGTGCACCAGCTATCACGGTGCAAGAGCTGCATGAAAACCAAGACGAGTATATCATCTTGGATACCAGAGAGATCAAGGAGTATGAGGTGAGCCGCATCCCAACTGCAAAGCACTTTGGATACACCCGTATGAATAACAAGCTCCTCAAGGACATCCCAAAGGATCAAAAGATCGCGGTCTATTGCTCGATAGGATATCGGAGTGAGAGAGTCTGCTATCAGCTGCGCAAAAGAGGCTACACGGAGGTGTACAATGTCTACGGCAGCATCTTTGAATGGGCCAATCAAGACTATCCACTAGAAAAGCCAGATGGTAGCGCCACGCAAGAAGTGCACACATACAGCTCCAAATGGGCTCAGTATCTTGTCAATCCTGCTTACAAGAAGGTCTGGTGAGGATCAGACCAAGATGATCTTTGGATCAGTGATATAGTGATCCGCTTTCCAGAAGCGCAGGATAAAGTCAGCATCATTCTCTAGGAGCTCTTCAAGACCAGCGAGATTCACATCTAGCCTGGGGAGACAATGCTCTAGGAAATAGTGGGCGATTTCTGTGGAAACCATTTCACTCAAGATGATATTCTGGGTTGCGTTCAAGGACCGTGCACTATCAAAGTATGGATTGTGATCCAAAGGAAAGGCACTCTCTAGGCCAGGATAGATTTCCATACCAGCTTTGGGATTGTAAAATAAGACGACGATCTCTGAGCGCTCCGTAAGCTCCTTGACGAGAGTGATGTTGGGTTTTTTAGGCGCTGAGCGGGCCAGAGGATTCATCTCATTGGTCTTTTGGACGATGGTGGCGAAAAGATCCTCAAGTTGAGTGGATTCTACAAATGCAATATCACGATGACCACATACTTGCTCAAATGCGTCATGTTGATTGGAAAAATGATCCGCATTTTGCGGATCATTAGTATGCAAAGGAGACATCTCTGCCTGGCGCTCTACAGAGTTCTTGTGCTCATTGATAATCTTCAAAGAAGCCGGCCCTTGATCCATCATCACACCAGAGAGCTCCCAACGTCCATTCCATTTGATGATGGACATATGAAAAACATGTCTCAGCTGACGCTCTAGATGGTGATCTTCTCTAAAGGATTCTTCTTTCAATGCAAAGTCCTTTCCGCTGGCAAGATGTCTAAAGTGCAGACCATCCTCCTCTACAGAGGTCAGAAAAAAACTCCCTGTAATCCGTGAGGACATATTGTCAAAAAGCCTTGAGGCCAGATGATCTCTACCCAAGATACGTACGGCCCACTCGGAGGCACTGAGAGCAAGTAGTTGTGATCGTGCTGTAAAAATCAAATTAACATGAGCCTCGTAGGCAAGATGATTCATCACATCCTCTGGGATACTTCTTTGAAATACTGGCTCCAGAGCATCATCAAGGCGAGGCTTCATATCGGGCGCAAACAGATATGACTTAAAAAAAATATTGTCCAATAGATTCCTGCACACCAGGTGGTCGTCTTCGTCTGGGGACAGTTGATAGTATGAGCAGAGCTTGGGATTTTCTGGCACAACTTCCCAATGTTGATCCAGCACTATTGTACAAGAATGAGAGAGATCTATCAACAAAGCACTAGACCAGTGAATCAGTTTGGTCAGGTCCAAGGACTGGAAATAGTACCAAGTCAGGAAGTGCACATCTTCAAGATTTACCTCATCATCTTGGTAGTCAGCTGAGCATATCGTGAAGGGAATTTTTCGTCCAGTGATATCGAGGCAAGATTTGCGAAACGCAGTCCAAAGACCAGATCCTGACACGATATCTTCGAGATAACTGGTCAAGAAGCAGCAGAACTCCTTGAGTATTTCACGATCATACTGATATCTCACGGTCTCAGACCTCTTGACGATGTCGTAGAGATCATTACAGCATTGGAGATAGTCACTATCTGTGCTTGTAGACTTAAAGTATGGCTTCAAGAGAAGCCAATCCTTGATATAGATTCTATCCTTTTTGATGTTCTATTGGCATTTAACAAGTTATGACAGGCGATTCTTGTCTTGTGGGAGTCATAGATCAGCCAATCTTGTCGTAGACCTCGGCTTTTGTCTTTTCGACTCGTGCTTTGAGCTGTTCCAGTACCTGATCTGCTTCTTTTTTGAGAGCGGCCCCTTTGTTAAGGTCTTTGTAGTCTCCGAGATTGATCAGTACATTCATGTAGGCTCCCTCACCAGCCGTACCGGCACATAGGGCTGCTACGCCGGCATCGCTTACGGAATTTGGGTTGCCTGTCTTGACCATCTGATCTATGACATCCATGCTCGCGAGGGCTGCCCTCAGCGAATCTAGGGGCACTTCTATCGCATAGAGTGTGGCTTGTTCGAGCGCTAGCAGTCTCGTATGCTTCTCAGCATCAGTGCCTTTGGGAAGGCGTATGGCACTCATGATCCCGTCAAATGCCTTGGTATCCTCATCCACGAGGTAGAGGAATCTGTCTATGAGCACTTGTGCCTGATCAGCCACTGCGGAAAACTCTTCGACACGATCGTCCCAGTCGCGCTTATTGGCTGAGAGATTGGCGACCATACCAGCAAGCGCTGCGGCGAATGCACCGACGCTGGCAGAGATCGATCCACCGCCAGGAGCTGGACTATCTGAGGCTGTCTCTTGGACTAGATCAGTGAGACTCATATCGATCAGCTTGCTGGCAGACCCATCTTCCATGAGATACTCGATGATCTTTTTCTTGGGATCGAAGGGCTTGAGTTCGTCGAGGCCGAGAGACTTGACGGCTGTATCTATGATTTTCTCATCGGAGATTCCTGTACTTCTTCTCTGCTTCCGCAAAAAGTACTTTCCTGCTTCGATCATGACGGACTTTGGAACAAGACCGACGAGCTCTGATCCAGTGACGCGCAAGCCGCGGCGATCTGCACTTCTCCGACAGGCTTCGAAAGCTTCATGCATCGGAGTCTCCCGGATATTGGTAAGATTCATAGATATCTGAGCAAGGTCATACTCGTCGATATACCAGCCGATGGCTTTGACATGCTTGAGCTCTCCCGGAATGCGCACAGGATTTCCGTCCGCATCTTTCACCACAGCTCCAGTGATTGGATTTCCTTCTCGCTTGATTCGCCCGCGCTCTCGGATATCAAAGGCTACGGAGTTGGCTCGGCGGACGGAGCGGGTATTGAGATTGACATTGTATGCTACGAGAAAGTCCCTGGCTCCGATGACCGTCGCACCCGCTTTGGCATTGAATGCATCTGGCCCATAGTCAGGCTTCCACTCAGCGAGAGACATTTTCTTTTCGAGACCTTCATACTCTCCGCGTCTGATATTGGCGAGGTTCTGTCGCTCGGGCTTTTTGGCGGCAGCCTCATACATATACACAGGAATCCCAGCAAGACCTACGCGCTTGGCAAGCTCATGCGAGTAGCTGGCAGCTTCCTCGAGTGTCACGCCACTGATCGGGATAAAAGGGCAGACATCTGTCGCTCCCATGCGTGGATGCTCACCAGTATGCGTAGTCATATCAATAAGCTCGGCTGCAGTGATGATGGCAAGGTATGCACTCTCGATCACAGCCTCGGGCTCGCCGACGAAGGTCATGACGGTCCGATTGGTCGACTTACCAGGATCGATGTCAAGTAGCTTGGTGCCTTCTACACTCCTGATCGCTGCGGCAATAGCTTTGAGGACTTCTGGGCGTCTCCCTTCTGAGAAATTTGGGACGCATTCGATGATTTTTTTCATGTGATGATCTGCTTCTGATAAGGCGAAATTAAATGTAGCACAAACTATATTTTCGTAAGATGACGTCTTTATTGGCGAACCACATGCACGGTCAATTCTGTTAGAGTGATGATGAGGCTACTTTATTCAGTCATGGCATTATGCCTCTTTAGCATTTGCGCGAAAGCGCAGCAGATCGAAATATCGCCAGAGCTGTCGCTCAAAAATGAGAGATCCTACTTTCTGATCGGTGAACTGAAAAATACGGTCATGCTCTTGCGTGATCGTGAGACTGAGCAGTCCCTGGATATATATGACAAGAGTTTTGAACCGATTCAGTCTCTGGAGCTCAATCTCGCTGAAGGACGGACGCGAATCATCGATGCATTTGGCCATCAAGGCAGTCTGTATGTGGTCTTCCAGAAAAAAGAGAAGAAACTTGTCTCGGTGCATCTGCACAAGTATACTGAGTACGGACAATTGCAGGACAGTACACTGATTATCGGTATCGAAGACCTCTTTTTACCACCGTTTTTTGAAGCTTCAAGATCAGAAGCGGGCAACACACTTGCACTATACGCCTATCAAGGGGACAAGAAGCTGTACGTCGGCATATTTGATCTGGAAGAATTCAAAACGAGCTATGCGGATGCATTGATTTTTGATCGAAAACAGATGCAGATAGAAAGCATGGAAGTCCTCCCTGCCGAAAATGGTACAACCTTCCTTGCTAGCTTGCGCCAGCAAAATTTTCCGAATAAGAAAAGGCCGATCATAGATGTGGTCCGGATCACCCCAGCGGATCAGGCTGTCACCTATAAGGAAGTCATGCTGGATGAGTTTCTCATCACTGATCTATACTTTGCGCTCGATGAGGTGAATGTGGGTCTGACGGTGGTCGGATTCACTGGTGAGAAGACGATTGAGCGCTGTGACCACCACTTCTGGGGATATATTGATCAAAACTTTGAGGTCTCGGGATTTGAGAAGAAATCCTTTGACCTGAGTCTGCTGAGGTCAGTCTATGGTCAGCAAAAAAAGCTGAGAAAAACACTTGGCACCCTCAAGATCAGGAATAGTGTGAGAAGGTCTGATGGCGGGATCAATGTCTTTGCAGAGATCTTCAGGAGCTACAGTAGGAGACCGAGTTTCGCTACTGGGTCTACGGGTAATCGCATCGGTGGGCTGTGGATTGATTACTACCTCGAGGACATACTGGTATTTGGTTATGACAAAGAAGGTAAGCTCATCTGGAATGAGGTTTTGCACAAGAAACAGTTTAGTCAAGATGACAATGCGGTCTACTCTTCATTTTTCTTGATGAAGAACCCTAGCAGTGTGCGTCTGATCTACAATGACGAGATCAAACAAGAAAATACTGTGAGTGAGTATGTCGTGTCTCCCAGGGGCGGTACGGAAAGAAATAGCTTGTTTACTACAGATTCACAGGAGATGCAACTCCGATTCAGAGATGGTGTACAGGTCAGTGCCAATGAGGTGTTGATTCCTAGTGAGCGACAGGGCAAGATCAGCATCGTGAGGCTTAGCTACGAGCCTTGATTCAGTATGGACCACACGAGAGCTGCCTCATAGCCTTTTTGGATGAGGTAGTTCACAGTTTTTTGTTTTTCTTCATCGGGTTTATGAGCTCGACGCCGCTCTATGAGCTCATTGAGGGTCTTGAAGTAGTCATCCTCATCGATCTCGCTCATGGCCTTGCGAATGCAGTAGTCGCTGATGCGCTTGGCCTTGAGACCTTGCAGGATCTTGTATCTGCCCCAGTGGTTGTATTTAAACTTGCCTCGTGCATAGGCTCGAGCGAAGCGCTCTTCGTCGAGGTAGTTCTCTGAGATGAGTTCTGATATGATACTCTCGAGGCGATCACCATAGACGCCTAGCTTGATGAGCTTAGATCTTACATCTTGGTGAGATCTTTCTGAGTAAGCACAGTACTTTTTGAGTTTTTCGAGTGCTTCTTCGGTGCTGAGGTATCTGGGTTTCTTATCCACTGTGGGTGCAAAGAAAAAGACCTCCTGTTGGAGGCCTCTTCTTTCGTGTTTTTATGTGGTGAAGAAAATCTATCATTCTATTTTCAAATAGGTAGATAGGTCAAAGTCAGCGTCGCCATGGATTATATGCGTATTTGATATCTTACGGCCAACCAGCACTGTATCCCTCGTTGTCCGCAGTTCTGCATACAACTCCCTAAAACCATATCTATCCATTTCACCTTTGATCAGGTAGCTATATATAGTTTCGGATTCCTCACTTGGCCTAAAATAGTATTGATCAAGGCTATCCACCTGCCTGGTCACTGGCATAGTTGATACATAAAATCGATTACCATAGAGTACAATGTGTCGATGATCAATGCTCCGCAAGCTCGAGTCTGCAAAGTAGGTCAAAGAGGTATCTATTAATAAATTAAAATAAACATCTATAATATCAGATTCTCTGTTGCTTTTCATAAACTTGATAACATCTTCAGCATCGGGTGTCGCGCCAAACGAAACATCACAGGCATAGATCAAAGTCAACAGCACAAGTGAGGCTACAATCTTATTCATGAAATGTGGGAATTTTATAGTGACGACATAAATTATTGCATTTTTCTATATTTAAACAACCCCCATTCTAAGCAGCTCGTTCGATTGTCGTCGTGCTAGTTGAGGGTGATGTCATCTATGGGACTACGCTTGACTTCATAAGTCGTACACATAGCAGCTCTCCCAATAGCTCCACCCCAAGAATACTGTCTCGATCACAGCAAAGCTCGCATTGGTATTCTTTTATATCGAGAGGATGAGCGTATTGGACCGAGGAGGCACTCCAGGGGAAATCGGATTCTATAACCTATGTAGAGGAAGAAGAGCGCTGACGTGAATGGAATCACCTCTTGAAACTATAAGCTCTTTCGTCATTCTCGTATTTATTTCACCAACTTTTTTGAACCGAAGAACGTATGAGCCCTCTGATAATCTGATACTAAAAAAACCTGTAGTATCTGTCAGTACCACACAATTTCTTTCATTCACGGCAATACATGCATTGCTAACCCCCTCATTACTTTCCATACTCACGACCTTGCCAGTAATAATTGGAAGTGCTTGAGAATTAAGCCCATGAGTCTCCAAATAATCAAATCGCCCAATGGTCTTATACGAGCAAGACAAAGTGATTAAAGCAAAAACCGCTATTATACTAATCTTAATCCTATTCATGTTTAAAAGCTTTTGCTTTTCGAATCGACTTGAAAGAATAAGATGTGCCAATCTGACGCACTATCCCAATGCCTGCATCTGTATTTTGTCCTCTTCCAGCGTTCCTGACCATTCGACCGATGTGAGTTCCAGTGACTCTATTATTATTACTTCGAATTGTCCCCATTATACCGTTTGTGTGGCCCTCTATGCCAAGAGCATGACCTACTTCGTGAGCACCAGAGGTGGATTCGGCTTGTGACTTTGCTACACGAATATGGTTTCCTCCAGTAGTTATTCCACTCGGCGTTTCTGTAGCTTGCATGCCTTCATTATATTCACTTGGCATGCTTTCATCAGGCACAACTTCGTAAAAATTTCCGTCGGACTTATTTGCCTCTGCGCGGGCATTGTCAGATTCTTTTACCTGTATTTCAAAATTGAGAACAAATTGACTCTTATTGTCTTTATTACCAATGCTAATGTCAAAATTACCACTCTCTTGATTCCAAAAGTCAGCCGCAACTTGAGCTGATTTAAGAGAGGCTTCATCACCTGATTCAACGAAAAGTGTTGCAGAAATAGTTGCGGTTTCTTTTTCCATATCGATTGTCAGCACATAATCTTGCCCATCAGGATCAACTCCATTAATCGGATTATTGGCAACATAATGATATGGTGTTAAGCCCACTGAATGATCGGTTTCAGCCATCGGATCAATCTGACCCCACCTTCCAATACTCGGATCATACCATCTTGCCCCATAATCCATCCATCCCAGTCCAAGGTCATCTACCAGCTCCTTTCCATTGTATTGATAATTGTTCTTCGGATCAGCACTGTTGGCATAGTTCGGGTTTTGGATGTTTAAGCCGAAGGGATAGTAGTGGTTCTCTTGCACCAGCTCATCACCACTGGCTTTGGGGTCGATGATGCCGTCATCGTCAAGGTCGATAAAGGAGACTCTAGTATTCCCAAGATGATCCCTGATCGAGTACTCATACTCGACTACACCGTCCATAAAGACCACTCTGCCCTCAGGATGATGAATGGCTTCGATCTCTCCATCGACAAACTCTGCCACCGTGAGATACTCACGAGTCTCCTCTGGAGAGACTTTGCTATGCTTGGATCCTGCTGCGTCGTAGTTCACAGATATGATGCCGCCGTTGAGCGTGATTTCTTTGGGTAAGTTAAGGAAATTGTAGTCTATGGTCTTGCGGGTGTCGGAGAGGACATTACCATTGTCATCAAAGCTATAACTCAGATATCCTCCAAAGTGTCACTGGCTGTTTCCTGAGAGGTCATCGCTGTCATCAAGTCGATTGTCGTCATGATAGATGAGGGTGATGTCATCTATCGGGCCAAAGAGTGGGATACCGATCTCGGCTTGTGGATTGATTCTTCGAGGAGTGTCTCCTCGAAGGACTACGCACAACACCACAAGTCATGCACTTAGCAGCAACACACATAACTCCACCTAAAGAATGCTGTCTCGATCACAGTAGATCCTACTTCGATATTCTATCTATCGAGTGGATGAGCATATTGGACCGAGGAGGCACTCCTCGGGGATTCAGGAGGACTTCAATATGGAGGAGCTGAGCACAAAGTCTAGCAGCGATGCTCCATGATTCATGACCTCCATAGAGCTTCCTAGCGGGTGGCATATCTTCGGCTTGGCGGATTGTTTTGTGCCGTGGCCTTATAGGTAATCGCAAGTTTCTTCTTTCAACGGAGAAACTTCCAGCGCACCGTATTATGATCAGCGCTTGGGTGATTGCAGTAGAGCTTGCCTGCCTTTGGTAGGGTTTAGAGCGTGAGCGGTACACAAACACAGCTGATGTGCCAGACCGAGGTGAGCTGCATAGATCATGACAGAGTCAAGGCAGTGCTTAGGCGGGATGTATGCCGAAATTAGACAGACGAGCCTTTGAGGGATAGCTCTGGCACGCCGCTCCTCAGTGTAAGCACCAAAGCCTCGACGGCGGTGTGAACAACTATTTAGTTCCCACCTCTAGTGGGACAGAACTGCTGTTATCCATCATCCTTCTTGTAGCCTATTCTCCTTCTCGATGCCTGATCATCTTGAAGCTCTTTGGCCTCAATCAACTTCTTGATATACTCAAACAATACTTTGATTTCTTGTCCTTGCCCCGTGACACTATGCTCTAACTTGTCAATCCGTATAACTAGATCTTTGTGCTCCAATAGCATCTCTCGCATCTGAGTAAATATCCTGACGATGCGTATGTTAACCGCTATGGCTTTATTAATCCTCAAGACACTAGATAACATCAATACACCATGTTCGGTGAAGGCATAAGGTGGCAAACGCCGACCGCCCTAACTTGACATCACATTTTGTGATTTCAAGTCGCTAAACTCTTTCTTAGTCAAGTGAAACATAAAATCCTCCGGGAATCGTCCTATATTCCTCTTGACTTGTTGGTTTAGCACTCTGGTTTCTACCTCATACAACTCTGCCAGATCAGCATCCAGCATGACTTTCTTTCCTCGTATCAAGCGAATTTTGCTAATGACTACGCCATCTTCTACATTTTTCTCCTTCACGGCTGTGATGTTATCGTCTTGCCAATAAAATTATACTCCCGTCGTTAAAGTCACATTTTGTGACCATCGATCTTCATCCTCATAAATTCAACTCATCTATCCCTCGACGAAGTCTTCCATCCCGTCATCTTTGTATCGTTCTGTACTGCTCACATATCGATGTCCTGCTTTGTATTGTACCTCTAGTAGATTGCTCTGGCCCAAGCATATTCTGATTCGACTGGCACGCAACTGATGTAAACTCTCGATGCTTGGATCTTGCTTGTGTAGTTGTCGTAATAAACTGCTGAAGCTCTTATTCATCTCTGACTTACTCTGCCAACAGGTGTGCACATGATAGTCAAGAACTGAAATTTTCTTGACGAATTTTTTATCTGACTTACTCTGCCAACAGGTGTGCACATGATAGTCAAGAACTGAAATTTTCTTGACGAATTTTTTATCGGTAGGAATTTCCGAATTAACGGTAGCAATGAGCAATTAAGCGGTAAATCTGGAGCTCCATGAATTGGGACAAAATGGTGTGAGAATTCAAACTTGCCGAAAGCTATTCCTGATTTCTAAACCAGTTTCGAATACAAAGATCACCCAGCCTGTGCAAAGAAAAAGACCTCCAATTGTAGGCCTCTTCTTTCGTGTTTTTTATGTGGTGTAGAAAATCTATCGATTGGAAATCACGATAGGTCTCACGAGTTTCTGACCTCCATTGGTGATGACGACAAATGCTGTGCGATCGACCGCATCACGCAGGTCGAGACTTCGATCAAATTGACCTTTGAAGGGTGCTTGGCGTTCTTCGGTGATGGTCCTGCCGTCGGCATCGACGACAGCCACGGTGATTTCGTCCGTAGGCTCTGCAGTGAATGTTACCCTGATGTATTCATTGGCAGGATTGGGGAATAGGGAGAGATCGCTGATTTGCATATCACCTGTGATGACAGGAGCTTCAACTTCCTGGACTCCCTCTTTTTCGATGATGATAACTTTTTTGAGTTCCTCTGAGTTTTTTCTTGATGCAGGTCCGCACGAAACCATTCTCACGGGTACGGGCATTGCATCTAGCTCGCCTTTGAACTTTAGCTTCTTGCCATTTCGAAGGACGGTGATTTTGACATTGTCACCGACTTTGTGCGCCATCATGGCCTCTGATAGTTCTCCTAGATTAGAGATCGCGTATTTCCCAATTTTGACGATTTGGTCGTTGAAGGCGAGGCCCATTTTTTCTGCAGGCGTCTGTGGCTTTATTTCATCAATGTGTACTCCTTGGTCACGCTCAGAAATCATGACACCGAGATATGCTTTGTCTGATTTCGGCGTGTCGTGATTTGAGTTTTCTTGATCCGTAGTGACGATGACGACCTTGTGTGTGCCTTCTTCTTGTACCTCGACGATGAGGTCTTCATGCTCCGCACCTTCGATATCGATGTCCATATCTTGCCCTTCTTGACCTGATACAGTGACGGTGATGGTCCGGTCTTCCTCGATGTCGTCCATGTCGATATCGACGTCGTAGCTCACTACGCGGGTGTCTCCGATGGTGATGGACTTTTCCGTACGCTCAGTATCTGTGATATTCGTCATGGTTGGAATACTCACTCCGGGCTTGAGCAGTACATGGATCATGCGCTGATCGTTCTTGTCTCTGACGATATCCACGGTCTGTATGTCGTCGGGCTTGATATGATCAAGGATCCGCGGATTGTCTGCCTTGATGACTTCTTCTTCTCCTGGTGATGGCTGACTGGTAACTGTCACTTCTATGAGATCAGTGGTGTTTCTCATCCCCCAAGTGCGATTGGCGTTTTCGGCACCTTCACCGAGATACATTTGGGCATCCTCACCCGTGAGTACAGTGGTCGTATTTTTCTCTTCACCATTAATGATTTCTTTCTTAATGATGACGACTTTCTCGGGCTGTGTTTGAGCAGACATTGCTGATACACAAAACAGGGAGAGGGCAAAGAAAATTGGAGTTTTCATAGAGTTAGATAGTTTTAGAGCCTTCCAAATGTCAACAATCCGGAATGTAATACAGCGCTTAAAGCATTCTTTAACAAGGTATTAAACAATTATTAAGGTCTGGTGGCTTAGAGTTCTTTCTTCAAAAACTCGCCGGTCAAGCTCGAAGGATGTGAGGTGATGGCCTCAGGTGTCCCTTGAAAAAGCACTTCTCCGCCATGTTTACCGCCTTCTGGTCCCAGGTCAATAATGTAGTCTGCGCATTTGATGACATCCAAGTTATGCTCTATGACGAGCACAGTATTGCCTTTTTCGACGAGCTGGTCAAGCACGGCCAGGAGCATTTTGATATCACTGAAGTGTAAGCCCGTAGTAGGTTCGTCAAGGATGTAGAAGGTATTTCCAGTAGCTCTCTTGGAAAGCTCTTCACTGAGCTTGACACGTTGCGCTTCGCCACCAGATAGGGTGGTTGCTTGTTGGCCAAGGGTGATATATCCCAGACCGACACTTTCAAGCACGGCGAGCTTGCGATAGATAGCGGGGATTTTTTCAAAAAACTTGACAGCTTCTGATACACTCATATCTAGCACATCGCTGATAGACTTGCCTTTGTATATCACTTCCAGTGTCTCCCGATTGTACCTGCGTCCAAGGCAATCCTCACAGTCCACATGGACATTGGGCAGGAAATTCATCTCGATGACACGCATGCCTGATCCTTGGCAGGTCTCGCAGCGCCCTCCTTTGACATTGAAGGAGAAGCGACCTATCTTATAGCCCCGGATCTTGGCCTCTGGTACTTGAGCAAAGAGCTTCCTGATATCTGTGAATACACCGGTGTAGGTGGCGGGATTGGATCTGGGCGTGCGTCCGATCGGCGCTTGATCGATTTCAATGACTTTGTCGATACTCTCATATCCCTTGAAGCTCTTGAAAGGGAGATACCTGACATTGCTCTTGTACACTTTTTCCTTGAGCGCGGGATACAGTGTAGACTTGATGAGTGATGACTTTCCACTCCCACTGACACCAGTGACACAGCAGAAGAGCCCTAGTGGAATATCGACATCGACTCCCTTGAGATTATTCCCTGAGGCTCCGCGGAGTTTGAGTTTAGACTTTCCTGGCTTTCGGCGTGTTTTTGGAATCGCAATCTGCTCTCGTTCACTGAGATAGTCAACTGTGACAGACTTTGCCTTCAAGAGTTCAGACGGGCTGCCTTGGGCGACGATCTCTCCTCCGTACTCTCCGGCGCCAGGGCCTATATCAAGTACATAATCTGAGGCGAGCATGATGTCTTTGTCGTGTTCGACTACGATCACGCTATTGCCTACATCCACAAGATCCTTGAGTGCTGCAATGAGTCGTTGATTGTCTCTTTGATGGAGACCTATCGACGGTTCGTCTAGGATGTAGGTGATACCTGTCAGCTTAGAGCCTATTTGGGTCGCAAGGCGAGTACGCTGAGATTCACCACCTGACAATGTTCTTGCTGGGCGATGAAGATGGAGATAATCTAGTCCGACATCTAGGAGAAATTTTACGCGAAGCTGGAGCTCCTTAAGAATGTCCTTCGCGATTAACTTTTGCTTTTTGCTTAGTTGCTTTTCCACTCCACCAAGCCATTCTCCCAACTCCACCAGATCTAGCTGAGCGAGTTCGGCGATATTTTTATCAGCGATCTTGAACTGTAGCGATTCGGGTCTGAGCCGAGTGCCATCACATGTGGGACAATCTGAGACGGTCATGAAATCTTCTGCCCAGGAGCGGATTTTGTCACTACTGGTATCGGTGTACCACCTCTTGACCATCTTGATGATGCCATGGTGTGCGATATTATAGTTCATCTCATGATTGCCATAGCTGGTCTCTGACATGATGCTGTCATCTCCACCACATAGGATAATATCCAGCGCTTTTTGCGGAAGCTCAGATATCGGCGTGGCAAGTGAAAACTTGTATTTACGACCCAGTTTCTGAAGTTGCTTGAAGACCATATTGTCTCTCCGCTCACCGATGGCAACTACTCCTCCTGCATTGAGACTTTTGCTATCGTCGGGGATTAGTTTCTGCATATCTACTTCTTGCACAGTGCCGAGACCTTTGCAATCAGGACATGCTCCCTGTGGAGAATTGAAGGAGAAGCTGTGTGGGCTGGGCTCTGCATAGGAAATCCCGCTATCGGGATCCATGAGGCGCTTACTGTAGACTTTGCGCTCTTCCGTGTCTGCATCCATGATGAAGACTACGCCACCAGCTTTTTTGAGAGCCAACTGGATGGATGATTTGATCCGATCAGACTTGGCCGCGTCAACTTTGATCCGATCAACGACTAGCTCGATCGTATGTGTCTTGTACCTCTCAACCTTGAGACCTGGCGTCAACTCGGTCATTTCGCTATCTACGAGGCATCGTGTATATCCTTGCTTGCGCAGCTGTTCGAAAAGCTCTCTGTAGTGACCTTTCCGGCCATCTACTAGCCTCGCGAGAATGATGATTTTGCACCCGTCAAATTGCTCAAGAATCGTCGAGATGATCCGCTCTTCCGTGAAGCGCTGCATTTTCTTGCCTGTGACATGGCTAAAGGCCTCGCCGGCTCTGGCAAACAAGAGTCTCAAGAAGTCATAGATCTCAGTGGTGGTCCCAACTGTGGATCGAGGATTCCATCCTGTTGTTTTTTGTTCGATCGAGATCACTGGGCTAAGGCCATCGATCTTTTCGACTTCTGGCCTTTCCATCTTACCGATAAACTGACGGGCATAAGCGCTGAAAGTCTCAAGATATCGACGCTGACCTTCTGCATAGATGGTATCGAAGGCGAGTGATGACTTTCCGCTCCCGCTCACACCTGTGATGACGACAAGTTCATTCTTGGGAATGTCGACGCTGACATCCTTGAGGTTGTTTTCTTTTGCTCCGTATATGGAGATGACTTCTTTTTTCTGGTAGCTGCCCATCAAGTAGTACTGGATATGTGTCCGATCAGCTGGACGATGGTTTTCAAGACATCTGATCGCTTCGCCTCAGCCACTGCTAAAACTGTCTCTATGCTAGTTGGTTGCGGGCTTTCGCCAAAACACTCATTGGAGACCAGTGAAATGACATTGGTGCGTATGCCATATGCCGCGGCTACTATGACCTCTGGTACGGTAGACATACCGACGAGATCTGCTCCTAGTATGGATGCCATCTTGTATTCTTGCGGAGTTTCAAGGCTTGGTCCAGCAAAGGCAGCATATACGCCTTCTTGGAGATTGAGACTTGTCGATTTGCAAAACTGGATCAATGGTTGGTGGTACATTTTGGCGTAAGCCTCACGCATCTCTGGGAAGCTGATATAGCCGTCCTGGTTTCTCTGTCCTCGTAGCGGATTGACACCCATAAGATTGATATGGTCTTTGATCAGCACGAGGTCTCCTTGGGTCATTTTAGGATTTACGGAGCCACTGACATTGGACATGATGAGATTTTTGACTCCCAGGGTCGCCATCAGATGAATCGGAAATCCACAGGACTGGATATCGTGCCCCTCGTAGTAGTGCAGCCTGCCGGAGAATACGGCGACGTCCTGCCCTCCAAGATGAGATATGATGAGTTCGCCGTCATGACCGCGTGAACTCGCCGACGGGAAGTACGGTATACCGCGATATGGCAACCGAGTAGTGGCTGACTCCAACTCAGTTGAAAGCCCCAGTCCGGTGCCTGTGAGAATAGCGATCGTCGGGAAATTTTCGACCCGATCTGTGATATACTTGGTCGCTTCTATGTGCTCTTGAATCATGGTTTACACCTTTCTGAGTGCTTGATGAGACAACCCACAAAAATATAGATTGCATGCTGAGCCTTATATTTGCAGTATCGGAAGAGGGAACGGGTAAAAGCGTTCCCTCTTTTTTTCGCCATATGTCAATTGAAGCATACATAGAAAGTGTCCTTGGTCAAGGAGAATTTGACGACTGTTTTCTCGTGGACTTGATCGAGAAGGATCGCGTGGTACAAGTTTATTTTGACTCAGACACTCAAGTGACCCTAGAGCGCTGTAGGAAGCTGAGCAGATTGCTGGAAGAGCATATAGAGGAGCACAAGCTACTCCCTGAAAACTACAAGCTTGATGTATCATCACCGGGTCTCGATAGGCCTCTAAAGTTCAGACGCCAATATGTCAAGAACATCGGACGAAAACTGGAGGTCAAAGTCGATGATGAGAAGCTAGAAGGAATACTGCAAGAAGTGGGAGAGTCGGAAATCACCTTGCGCATACAGAAATCAAAAAAAGAACAAAAAGAAATCACAGTGAGCTTGTCAGCGATTGATCGCTGTAAGGTCATTCCAAGCTTTTAAATCTATTGGAACCATGATGAACTTGGTAGATACGTTCTCGGAATTTAAAACGGGAAAAAACATAGACCGCCCCACGATGGTGCGGGTGCTCGAAGATGTATTTCGCACGCTGATCAAAAAGAAATACGGTAGCGACGAGAACTTTGATGTCATTGTCAACACGCAGAAAGGAGACCTTGAGCTCTGGCGAGTAAGAGAAATCGTGCCGGATGGCGAGGTGACGGATGATCTCAAACAAATCAGTATCACCGAGGCCAACGAGATCGAAGAAGACTATGAAGTCGGAGAAGAGTGTTATCAGCAGCTCTATCTCGCTGACTTTGGCCGTAGGGCCATCATGGCAGCGCGTCAGACGCTAATCTCTCGGATCATGGAGCTCGAAAAAGACGAGATCTTCAAGAAGTACAAAGACCGCGTGGGTGAGATCGTACTCGCAGAAGTACATCAAATACTCAAAAGAGAATTCCTCGTCATCGATGACGCCACAGGAAATGAGCTGATCCTGCCCAAGTCTGATGCCATCCGAGGCGATTACTTCCGCAAGGGTGACATGGTGAAAGGGATCATCAGCCGCGTGGAGATGAAAAACAACAATCCTCTAGTGGTGGTATCTCGTACAGACACGAGATTCTTGGAGAAGCTCATGGAACAAGAGGTACCAGAGATAGAAGACGGTCTTATCACCATCAAGAAGATCGTGCGACTTCCAGGTGAAAGAGCGAAGGTTGCCGTAGAGTCATATGATGACAGGATCGATCCAGTAGGAGCATGTGTCGGTATGAAAGGTAGTCGCATCCATGGTATCGTAAGAGAGCTCAAAAACGAGAACATTGATATCGTCAACTACACCAATAATACCTCGCTCCTCATCCAAAGAGCACTGACGCCTGCTAAGGTCACAAGTATCGAACTTAATCTGGAGGCGAAAAAGGCGTCTGTATTCCTTAAGCCAGATCAAGTGTCTCTTGCGATTGGAAAAGGTGGAGCCAACATCAAGCTGGCTAGCCAACTTTCGGAATTTGAAATCGATGTGTATCGAGATACCGACACCTTCGAGATGGACGATGTCGATCTAGAAGAATTCAATGATGAAATCGAAAACTGGGTCATCGACGCACTCAAGGATATCGGATGCGATACCGCCAAGAGTGTTCTGAATCTAAGCAAAGAAGAATTGCTCAGAAGGTCGGACCTTGAAGAAGAGACAATAGACAATGTCATGAAAATCCTCGCAGCCGAGTTTGAAGAAGAGTCAAATTCCTAGGAAAATCAAGGGTTGCGCTATTTAAATTACTTTTGCACCAGCTAAATCAGTAGACCACTTAATGTCGAAACGTCTTGTCAAAGTAGCATCCGAATTAAACGTTGGTACGGCCACCATCGTCGAGCATCTTGTAGCCAAAGGTTATGAGATAGAAAACCGTCCTACGTCCAAAGTGAGCGATGAGATGTACCTTGAGCTGCTCAAAGAATTTCAATATTCTATAGCGGTCAAGCAAGAGGCTGATCAGCTAGTATTGGGCAATCCAAAACCTGGAGCAAAAAGCACCTTGCCACCATTGCCTCCACTTCCACCTCTCGGTAAGGTGACTGAAAAGCCCAAAGAAGAGGCACCAGCACCTAAGGTCCAGGAAGAAGTGGTAGAGGAAGTGCCGAAAAAAGAAGATGTGATCAAGGCGGAGATCACAGAAGAGATGAAGCCCAAGGTGAAAGTCGTGGGTAAGATAGACCTGGATCCGCCCAAGGCCCAGAAGAAAGAAGAAAAAGTATCTGAGCAAGAAGAGGTGCCGGCGCCTCAAGCTCAAAAAGAAGCCGAAGGAAAAGAGGAAGCAGGCTCTGCGGCGACCGACGATAAGGAAGCTCCGACAGAAAAAGTAGTACGCGCAGAGACTCCTCAGCTGCAAGGTCTCAAGATCTTAGGGAAGATAGATACCAAGCAGTTTGAGAAAAAGAAGAAGGAAAAGACAGAAGATACAGAAAGCCCTGACGCACAAAAGCGAAAGCGAAAAAGGACAAGAAGAAAGGTCTCTACCGCAGATGTCATTAGACAACAAGGTCGCGGACGAGGCCAACGCAAAGGCAAAGGTGGTCCAGACGATGTCAAAGAAGTCTCACAAAAAGAGATTGAAGACAAGATCAAGGCAACCATGGCTCGGATTTCTGGAGGTGGCAAAAACAAGCGCCAGAAAATCAGAAGAGATAACCGAGCAGAAAAAAGAGAGAAGCAAGAACTCAAAGAACTCGAACAGGATAACACAACCGTCGAGCTCACCGAGTTTATCTCTGTCTCGGAGTTTGCGAGCTTGATGAATGTCTCTTCCACTGATGTCATCATGACCTGCATGAATCTTGGTGTCATCGTCTCGATCAATCAAAGACTAGATGCTGAGCTCATCGAGCTGCTTGCAGATGAATTTGACAAGGAGATCAAATTTGTCAATGCAGAGGAGGCTGTCGAAGAAGTTGAAGAGGAAGATGCACCAGAAGATCTCAGGCCGAGAGCTCCGATCGTGACCGTCATGGGTCACGTCGATCATGGTAAGACATCTCTACTAGATTACATCAGAAATGCAACTGTCGCCGAAGGTGAAGCCGGAGGAATCACGCAGCACATCGGAGCCTACGAGGTCAAAGTCGGTGAAAAGAAGGTGACATTCCTGGATACGCCAGGTCACGAAGCCTTTACTGCCATGCGTGCACGTGGAGCCAAGGTCACCGATGTCGTCGTGATCATCATCGCAGCAGATGACAATATCATGCCCCAGACCAAGGAGGCCATCAGCCATGCTCAAGCAGCTGGTGTGCCCATGATATTTGCAATCAACAAGATCGACAAAGAAGGCGCATCGCCAGAGCGTATCAAGCAGGAGCTCGCTTCTATGAACCTCCTAGTAGAAGAATGGGGTGGTACATATCAGAGTCAAGATATATCAGCGAAGACTGGTCTCAATGTGGATAAGCTCCTCGAAAAGATCAGCCTCGAAGCAGAAATGCTCGAGCTCAAGGCAAATCCTGATCGACTTGCGACGGGAGCAGTCATTGAAGCCTCGCTAGACAAAGGAAGAGGCTATGTCACCAAAATTCTTGTGCAAAATGGTACCCTAAGTATAGGAGATTCTGTCAGCGCAGGTGAATATGCAGGAAGAGTTAAAGCCATGTTCAATGATCGTGGTAAAAAGATCAAGACTGCAGGGCCAGCCGTACCCGTACTTGTGCTAGGACTCAACGGTGCTCCTCAAGCAGGAGAAAAAGTCAAAGTTTACCCATCTGAGCAAGAGGCCAGAGAGGTCGCCACGCGTAGATCTCAGATTGCTCGTGAACAGACCAATCGAGCATCCAAGAGGATTTCTCTTGATGAGATCGGTCGCCGACTTGCACTAGGTTCCTTCAAAGAGCTCAATCTCATCGTCAAGGGTGATGTGGATGGATCTGTCGAGGCATTGAGTGATTCACTCATCAAGCTATCTCAAGAGAGCGTGCAGGTCAATGTGATCCACAAGGCCGTCGGACAGATCATTGAGTCAGATGTCTTGTTGGCATCTGCCTCAGATGCGATCATCATAGGATTCCAAGTAAGGCCTTCGCTAGGTGCTAGAAAGGTTGCTGAAAAAGAAGGTGTAGAGATCAAGACCTACTCGATCATCTATGAGGCAATCGATGAAGTGACCAAGGCGATCGAAGGCATGCTCGAGCCAGACAAAGAAGAGAAAATCGTCGCGCAAGTCGAAGTCCGTGAAGTCTACAAGATCAGTAAGGTCGGTACGGTAGCAGGTTGCTTTGTACAAGATGGCGTGATCACTCGTAATACCAAGATCCGTATCATCAGAGATGGAATCGTGATCTATCCGACAAAGGAAGGTGCGATAGCCGAATTGGCATCACTCAAGCGCTTCAAGGAAGATATGCGCGAAGTGAAGACAGGTCTAGAGTGCGGACTCTCGGTCAAAAACTTCAATGACATCAAAGTCGGTGATGTTATCGAAGGCTATGTCATCGAGGAGATAGCTCAGACTCTTAACTAGCATTTGAATCCTCCGAAATCTAAGGCTCGACTCAAAGCCTATCTCGATCAGATTGTAGAGAGAGTCAATCGCATTGACTTCATTACAGATGACCCCATCTGTATCCCAAAGCGCTATACCAAGAAGCAAGATATCGAGATCACTGCTTTCTGGACAGCCATACTCGCATGGGGTCAACGGAAGACGATTATCAACAAGGCCGCAGAGCTTTTTGGGCTCATGGATGATGCTCCGCATGAATTTATTTTGCACCACCAGGAACAAGATCTCAAGCGATTTGAGATCTTCAAGCACCGGACATTTCAATATACTGACACGCTGTACTTCATTGATTTTCTGCGAAGGCACTACGAGCGTCACGATAGTCTGGAGACGGCATTCACTAAGCATCTCACTGTCGACTCAGTAAATGTAGAGCCAGCACTCAATGGGTTCTACGACTACTTCTTTGATGCAGAGTACGCACCACAGCGGACGCGCAAGCATCTTAGCTGCCCCAAGAAAAAATCGCGATGCAAGCGCATCAATATGTTTCTCAGATGGATGGTCCGATCTGACTCGGCAGGCGTGGACTTTGGCCTATGGAAGGGTATCAAGGCTAGCCAACTCTTTTTACCACTGGACGTACATGTAGAAAACAGCGCCAGGTCTCTAGGCTTGATCAAATCAAAGACCACAGGCTGGAAGACAGTCGTAGAGCTCACGAGCAAGATGGCAGAGCTTGACGCAGACGATCCGGTCAAGTATGATTTCGCCCTCTTTGGATTAGGTATCTTGGACTTATAGAGGCTTCTCGAAACGGATTTCTGAGATCTTGGAGACGCCTTTGCGATCTTTTTCCAAGTAGACGAATACGCGGTAGCTGAGATTTTCTGTCATCAATCGACCGACCATATAGCTACTCTTGTCTCGCATGGCCCCGCCGTTGTGCCTTACCTTGTAGGTGATGGCTTTATTCTCTGCATAGAACTTGCGCAGTCTGCTCTCAGCTGCGGCTTTCGCCAAAATACGTTCTTCATCGTGAAAAGAAAGCGTCAATTCTCGGGCAAGATGATCGGCAAGTATGCCGACGTCTCCACTGCCTATAGCGGCGGCGATGGCCTTGCGTGCACCGTCCTGGGCGGAAATGACGCTGAGAGATATGCATAAGATAGTGCTGAGGATGTATTTCATGATCCTTGGTTTTCCATCTGCTCTAACGGCAAATATTGTACCCAGAGTTCTATCTGTCGCTAGATTAGCGTATAGTTAAGACAATGATAACGCCTCACACCCTGATACAGTCGAGTACTTTTGACCTATGAAGAAGAAGTGTATGCTCCTCATCCTTGATGGCTGGGGGCTCAATGAAGATAAGCTCATCAGCGCTCTTGCAGCCGCCAAGACTCCTACGATGGATGACTTGATGAAAACAGCTCCTCATGCCACACTTGTGACATATGGAGAAGAAGTAGGATTACCTGCGGGTCAAATGGGGAATTCTGAAGTGGGGCACCTCAATATCGGCGCAGGGCGTGTGGTCTATCAAGAACTCTCAAGGATCAATAATGCCATTGTGGATGACAGCCTCAAGGAGCTACCGGCTTTCAAAGACGCAATCCACACTGCACAGGCATCAGGAGCGACGCTACATCTCATGGGTCTCGTGTCTGATGGCGGCGTCCACAGCCATATAGATCATCTCAGGTCTATCTGTCATACGCTGGATGACCAAGGAGTAGAGTCTGTGAAAATCCATGCTTTTCTTGACGGCCGAGATACAGCTCCTACTGGTGGTGAAATGTATCTACGACAGCTGGAAGAGCTTTTGGATCCTATGGACCATGTCAAGCTAGCTTCAGTCATCGGTCGGTACTATGCTATGGATAGAGACAGACGCTGGGAACGCACCAAGAAGGCTTATGATCTCCTAGTACATGGTCAGGCTGATCAGCAAGTGGTCTGTCTATCTGAGGCTGTCGCCAAAATGTACCAAAGAGAGATTACGGACGAGTTCATGATACCAATCAAATCCAAGGACTTCGCACCGATCAAGAGTGGAGACGTAGTCGTCTTCTTCAACTATAGGACCGACCGCCCGCGACAGATCACGCAAGCACTGACCCAATCTGGTCTTACAGAAGAGGGAATGGATTCTCTGAATCTTCACTTTGTGACCATGACGCCTTATGATGAAGCTTTCCAAGGTCTTCATATCCTGTTTGATAAAGAAATCTTGCCAGCTACACTGGGAGAAGTGATCAGTAAAAATGGCGGTACTCAGGTGAGGGCGGCAGAGACAGAAAAGTATCCCCATGTGACCTATTTCTTTTCTGGAGGAAGGGAAGAAGCCTATGAAGGTGAAACAAGGATATTGGTGCCCAGTCCGGCAGTAGCCACATATGATCTACAGCCAGAAATGAGCGCCAGGGAGTTGACGGATAAAACACTTGCGGAGATTGATGCTAGACAAGCAGATTTTGTCTGCCTCAACTTTGCTAATACCGACATGGTAGGACATACTGGAGACTTTGAGGCAGCAGTCAAGGCGGCAGAGACAGTAGATGCCGAGCTAGCACGCATTTTGGCGAAAGCCGAAGAAAAAAACTATGCAGTCGTCATCATCGCGGATCACGGAAATGCAGATGTCATGATCAAGCCAGACGGAAGCCCTCATACGGCACATACGACCAACTTGGTTCCGATCATTGTGATCGATGATCAAGTGGAAGCTCTGCGAGATGGAATCTTGGCAGATGTGGCACCCACAATACTCGATATCATGGGGCTGGAAGTCTCTGAGCATATGACTGGAAAATCTCTCATCTTATGAAGACTTGGAGACTCCTGATCATCGGCATCCTACTGTGGTCTTGTGTAAATCAGAAAGATCAAAACCAGAGCTCAGAACAATTTGATTATGAGCAGTATATAGACCAACTCTTGCAAAATCACGATAAGAATAAGAGCTATACGGTGCGAAAAAAACTCACGGTCGCAGGCCAATCAGAGAGTAAGACACTCGAGGACCACGATCTTGAGACAGAATTGCGGAAATTGCTCAAGGGTTTTCATCTCAATAAACCGAGCCTGATCGGCTTGTACTCTTCCGAGAAAAGCGGAGATACAGTCATCTATCAAGCTATGAGTGACGACGAGGCAGTGAGAATGGTGCGTGTGGCAGGACTTGAAATGCAAGGGGAAAGAAGGAGCAAACTACTCGGACAAGAAAAGATAGAAATCTTGTCCGTGGGCCCCAAAGGATATTTGTACACCACAGAGACGACGAAACAGGACGGCATACTATCTAGTCTGAGCCTGGATGTCACAATACTTGAGCAATGAAACACGGATTCGTCTTATTTTTTGCACTTCTTCTACAAACCACTGTTGCCCAAGACTATGCTGACGTTGTCATTGAGACCAAGCAGATCACAGATGAGTTCTATGTGCTTTTCGGAGCAGGTGGTAATATCGGACTCTACGTAGGAGAGGAAGAAAGCTTGTTAATCGATGCGCAATTTGCTCCCTTGTCTGAGAGAATTTTGGAAGCAGTGGATCGTCTGACCAATCACAGACCTGACTATTTGTTGAATACCCATTGGCATGGTGACCACACCGGTGGCAATGGCAACTTTGCTGATGAGGGCATGCGCATTTATGCGCACGAGCAAGTATATGAGCGGTTGAGTACGGATCAGTTCATGAAGGCCTTCAGTCGGGAAGTACCAGCGAGACCATCAAATTTCTGGCCGAGGGTCACGTTTGGCGAATCCATGACATTACATATCGACGGAGAGACAATCCTATTCTTTCATCATCATGATGGACACACCGATGGAGATGGGCTAGTACTCTTCGTGGAGAATAATGTCATCCATATGGGAGATGTATTTTTTGAGGGGAAGTATCCATTCGTTGATCTGGGCTCTGGTGGTTCAGTCGAAGGACTGGTGAAGACACTAGACCAGGTGCTGTTCACCATCAATGAAGAGACGCATATCGTGCCTGGCCATGGAAAGGTAGTGAAGAAGCCTGAGCTACAAGCCTATCGGGACATGATTGCTGATTGCCACGAGATCATCGGGGCAATGATCGAAGAAGGTCTTGATTACGAAAGCATCTTGACCAAAGATCCTCTCAAAAAATACAATGAGCAGTGGGGACAGGGATTCATCAAACCTGACCGATGGGTAAATACCATCTACACAGACTTGACAAGAGAATAAATGTGACAAGGTGCTTGTAAAAAACTATGCCGGCGCAGTATCCGGAGTCGACTCGACGACATTAACTATCGAGGTCAATAGTGGTGGCAATGTCCCCGCAGGTAAGTTGGGCTACTATCTAGTAGGTCTGCCAGATAATGCAGTCAAAGAAGGCTATCAGCGGATAGAGGCTGCTCTTAAGAACAGTGGTTATCGGATGCCTAGGATCAAGCTAGTGGTCAACATGGCACCTGCTGATATCCGTAAGGAAGGTACGGCATACGACTTCCCGATTGCCATGGGTATCATGGCGAGTACAGGACAGATGAGTAGTGAGCGATTTTCGGATTATCTCATGATGGGAGAGCTATCCTTGGATGGCAGCCTTAGACCCTTCAAAGGAGCGTTGCCAGTAGCAATTCAAGCGCGCAAGGAAAAGTACAAAGGCATCATACTTCCCAAATCAGTTTCAAGAGAAGCTGCAATCGTGGATCAACTTGAAGTCTATGGGGTAGAGCACATATCCGAGGCTGTGGATTTTCTCAATGGAGAGAAAAGCCTGACTCCGGTGACCGTGGATACAAGGACTGAGTTTGAGGAAGAAAATGGGATCCACCTTGTTGATTTCAATGATGTGAAGGGGCAAGAAAATATCAAAAGGGCGCTTGAGTTGGCTGCCGCGGGAGGACACAATGTGATCTTGATAGGACCGCCCGGTGCCGGGAAAACCATGCTCAGTCGAAGATTTCCGACCATCTTACCGCCAATGTCACTATACGAAGCACTAGAGACGACTAAGATTCACTCCGTCACGGGTAAGCTTGAGCACGGATCAGCCCTCATGGCGAGACGACCATTTCGCTCCCCACATCACACGATCAGCGATGTAGCTATGGTCGGTGGAGGGAGTAATCCCATGCCAGGCGAGATTTCACTTGCACACAATGGTGTCTTGTTTCTAGACGAGTTGCCAGAATTCAAGCGGACAGTGCTAGAGGTCCTGCGACAGCCGATGGAAAATCGCAAGGTCTCGATTTCAAGAGCAAAGCTTAGCGTAGATTACCCAGCTAATTTCATGCTCATCGCAAGTATGAATCCTTGTCCATGTGGCTACTACAATCATCCAGAAAAAGATTGTGTCTGTGGTCCAGGGGTCGTCAAGAAGTATCTCAACAAGATCTCCGGGCCACTCATGGATCGTATTGATCTCCATGTGGAGGTGACGCCTGTGAGCTATGATGAGCTTTCGATCCACCAATACAAAGGCGAGACAAGTGGTGATATCCGTGAGAGGGTCGTCCGTGCTCGGAAAATTCAAGAGAGTAGATTTGAAAAAGTCAATGGCTTGCATGCCAATGCACAAATGCCCACAAGGATGGTCAGAGAGATTTGTCAACTTGATCAGGCATGTACGATGCTCTTAAAAACTGCTATGACCAAACTCAATCTCTCTGCGCGAGCTTATGATCGGATATTGAAGGTAGCGCGCACTGCTGCCGACTTGGCAGGATCAGAGAGTATTGCAATGGAGCATCTGGCAGAAGCGATCCAGTATCGAAGTCTAGATCGCGAAGAGTGGGCTGGTTGATTCAGGAAAACAGGATGCGACAAAACGCTCCTAGCTCTCTGAAGAGAAGTGATACGCCCATCTTGGAGAAGACGAGACCATCCCGGATCTGAACGGGCTTGCTATCGATCCTCAGTCCGTCTCGATGACAGCGTTTGACCAACTCAAGGTCAAACAGATAGCTATCAGTCTTGCACTGCTGCAGTCTCATACGAGCTGCAGGGCTGAGTGCTTTGAGCCCTCCTTGGGTATCTGTAGTGGGTATTTGCACCATGGTACGGATCATGCTCTTGAGGACGCGTGAGATGATGCGACGAATGAGAGGTGCCTGCTCGTAGTAGCTGTCGTCACGATAGCACAGGACAAGATCAGCTTGATCTTTGGCCACTAAGTGATAGAATTCCACGAGGTATTGATCGAGATAGGGAATGTCATGATCCGTGTAGACCAGTACATCGGCATCGCTCTGCAATGCTCCTTCGCGTACTGCCTTGCCTTTACCACCATTATCCGTGTAGCGATGATAGAGAACTTCGCCATGGAGTCCATCTTTGATGGCTTCTAGAGTGGGCGTATCTAGAGCCTGTCGTGAACCATCATCCACGATGATATAGCGAATCTTGACATCGTCAAGTGCTGCCTCCCAGACCTGATCGGAGCTCTTGAGAGCCTGGTACCAATCGGCGCTGGGGTTATAGATCGGCAAGATGATATCGAGAGTCTTGGCCATAAGTCGAGGTCGCGAAGATCATAAAAAAAGCCGACCCTGAATACCAGAGTCGGCTGAGATTGTTTTGTCAAAGAGCGACTATGCTGTTGGTGCTTCCACACCGTTTTCTGCAGCTTGTGGGGCAAGATCAGGCAGATACTTCGCCTTGATTTGTACTTCGAGCTCTTGAGCGACCTCCGGATTGTCTTCAAGAAAGTTCTTGGCACTATCTCTACCTTGGGCGATTTTGGTCCCGCTATAGCTATACCAAGAGCCACTCTTCTGTATGAGGCCGAGCTCGGTGGCGATATCAAGAATCTCACCAGACTTACTGATTCCTTTGCCATACATGATGTCAAACTCCGCAATACGGAATGGAGGAGCAACTTTGTTTTTGACCACCTTCACTTTGACGTGGTTTCCGATCACGTTGCCTTCCTTATCCTTGAGAGGTGAACCAGAGCGACGGATATCTAGACGTTGCGATGCGTAGAACTTCAGAGCATTACCACCAGTGGTAGTCTCAGGATTGCCAAACATGACACCGATCTTCTCACGGAGCTGATTGATGAAGATGCAAGTACATCCTGTGCGGCCAATAGTAGATGTGAGCTTTCTCATGGCCTGTGACATCAGTCGTGCTTGCAGGCCCATCTTGCTGTCTCCCATCTCGCCTTCTAGTTCTGATCTAGGGACTAGTGCTGCGACGGAGTCGATCACTATGATATCGATGGCTCCAGATCTGATAAGATTCTCTGTGATTTCCAGTGCTTGCTCACCGCTATCTGGCTGAGAGATCAGCAGATTTTCTGTATCGACGCCAAGCGCTTCTGCGTATGTACGATCGAAGGCATGCTCTGCATCGATGAATGCAGCAATACCGCCATTTTTCTGGCACTCTGCGATTGCGTGAATGGCTAGTGTCGTCTTTCCGGATGACTCAGGACCGTAGATCTCGATGATACGACCTCTAGGGAAACCTGCCACACCGAGAGCGATGTCCAAGCCTAGCGAACCTGTAGATATAGTATCTACGTCCAATACTTGTTTGTCACCGAGCTTCATGACGGCGCCTTTGCCATATGTCTTTTCCAATCTGTCCAGGGTCAGATTGAGAGCTTTCATTTTCTCTTGACGTTCCTTATCAGTCATATTGAGTTTTTTAATATAAGTACTAAAGTTAATACGTGAAAGAAGGTTTGATGAACTACCTATGCAATTGATTTGCACGGAAGTGTGACATACACAAAAAACCCCTGATCATATGTTATGACCAGGGGCATTTGTGACCACATGGGTCTCAATAAGTTGTAACAATCTACCGATCAGCAACAGCTACCAGCAGGTCTCAAAGCACTTCTGCGCAAGATAGACTGCAGTACATTGCTCGATGGACTGAGTTTCAGCCGTGGGAGAGATTTGACAGCTTCGTGTAGCTCGACATACTCTTCTCTCAATCCCCAGTCTTTGGCAATGAGTGCTTTGGTCAGCTCCTTTTTGCTCTCAGAAGCTTCTCCGTAAATTGTTTTCAGAAATAAATTAGAACGTAAGCTTTGCTTCATGTAGAAGTTTTAGATGGGTTAATGGATTTCTCGCTCCTTTAACTTGATTTTAACCCAACTTATTGTCCACAGCCCGCGTCCTGCAATCATTGTCGCGGGATATCTGTACTCAGCACGTCTCGCTTGTTGACGAAGGCGTCACAGATCTCGTCAAAGCGCATTTGCGCGAAAGCGCTGACCTGTATCTCTCTCCCATCAAGCTTGGATATCGGTGTCAATTCACCCATAGTCCCTGTCCCAAATGCAAAATCAGCAGTATACATCTCCGTAAGAGATAAGTCTGCCTGGCTGTGCGCCCAAGACTGCTCTTGACAGATCTCGAGAACAAGTCCTCGGGTGATGCCCGGCAAGCAATTGTGAGCATATGGTGTCAAGACCTGCTCGCCACGAATGACGAAGACATTTGTCCCATTGAGCTCAGCAGCAAAACCTCTCTCGTCCAACATTAGTGCCGCGCTTGCTCCTGCTTCATTGGCCTGAATCTTGGCAAGGATATTATTGATGAGATTGTTGTGATGGATCTTGGAATCTAAGAATTGTGGATTGTTGCGACGGATGGCTGAAGTGATGACACTGATGCCGGTCTTATTGTCATAGACTGGTGGCTTCCACTCAGGCAATATGATCAGACCGGGACCAGACTGATTGAGCCTTGGATCCATGCCACTGGTAATCTTCTCTCCACGTGTGAGGGTGAGTCGCACGTGTACATCATCGTACATGTCATTGGCTTGCAGCAGATCCATCAAGGCACCAATGATGTGCTCACGTGGTGGAACATCCTGAAACAGCATGGCATGCGCCGAGGCGTACAATCGATCCAGATGTCGATCTAGACAAAACACCTTGCCATCATAAATCCTTAGCCCTTCCCAGACAGCATCGCCACCTTGGACCACAGAGTCAAAGACAGAAATCCTAGCTTCGTCACGATGGACGATCTTGCCATTGACATGAACCTTGATATCTCGATTGCGCTCATTGAATTGCTGTAGCATCAGACGGACATTTTGTGAGAGGACAAATATCTGTAGTGGAGCATACACTCGTCTAGCAAGCTTTGGTGCTCCGCTCGGACTTTTCTAGATTTTTTGACGTAAGTCTGGAATCCTGTCGAGCTGTGGAGATTGGTGTACCAGTACTTAGCCCATGGTCCGTCTTCTGGTTTGGGGCCTTTCGGCCAAATGAGCATCTCGGGCTGCCAAGGAATTCCAAGCTTAGCACAGAGCGAAGCAAGATAGCTAGCAGGATCTTGCAACAACTCTTCGGAATCGATGACAATGCACCGAGCTCCATGAGTAAGGAGCTCATCGTAAATTTCATGTTGTAGCTCCAGACCAATATCTCCCATGTTTGGTGTGACGACACCCTTAGTGAAACTGTTGATGATCAATCCGGGATGACGGAGCACAAAGATGTTGGTGTACCCAAGAGCATAGCTGAAGTCAACTCCTAGATGATGAGAAGCCATGTTTTTGAGAAAGAGATGCTCTGTGTCTTGGCATTCCCGCTCGATCCATTTTTGGATGTCGGACATCTTGCTCGGCCACTGAGCGAGTGTCTCATCGCGACTCGGACGAAATGCGTCAGAGTGCACCAGAAAGTGACCAAAGAATGGCTCGTCAATCACTTTGCAATCTGATCGGCTGCGAAAGCTGTACATAAGCGCAGTGCTAAGATTGCGCGGAGTCGCCATGAGATTGATGATCATCTCACGAGTTCTTCTGGGTGCCAGTGAAGCTTGTCGTAGTCTTGGACCTTATTGTCGACGATCTTGATGCCCTCTGCTTCAAGGCGCTCTTGCATAGCTGTAGGAGTGCTGAAGTGGATCCGACCTGAGAGCTCCCCCTTCCGATTGACGACGCGATGGGCCGGCACATTTTCTGATGACTTGATGGACTGATTGAGGGCCCACCCGACCATGCGAGCACTGCCGAGGGAGAGAAAGTCAGCAATAGCGCCATAGTTGCTGACGCGTCCCTTGGGGATGAGGCGGACTACGTCGTAGACGTCATCATAGTAGTGTGTCTTGGACATAAAGGTGAAGATCTGATTTGGTGGGGACAATCAGCAAGTCCAGACGAAAAAAAACGATCACCGCACAATGGCCATGATCGTCATTCGCAGAGTTGCTGATAAGGCAAATCAGCAATCTGCTGTGATTAGCTATCTTGATTATTTCATGTGGAAATGGAAAGGGATGGTCATGTTGAAGGCCTCTCCTACCACACCACCTAGGTCTTTGTAATGTGCTGGCAGATTCTTGAGCGCATCAAGTGCAGCTTGATCACATCCACCAGGAAGCGATCGAATGATCTTTGCATCATGGATCTGACCGTCAAAGCTCAAGAGTACGAGCACTGTTCCTTCGATGTAGTTGTCCTGAGCGACTTCTGGATAGACTACCTCGGCTTGGAGTTTGGCGATGATGCTTTGTTCCATGGCTTTCCACATTGTGAGCGTTGATTCGCTTTGGGTAGACTTGGCGTCGTCTAGTATGATGGAGAGATCATCGGTCGATGCTATGAGCTGGTCTTGTGCTTGTAGATTGATCGAGACGAATGCGAGGGCAAGAGTAAGGATGATTGAGCTTTTCATGTGTGATTGCTTTTGGATGTTAGAATCATTTTTTTGGTGTTGTGCAAATGCGTTTTCCGCAGTTGACAATACGAAGATGAGAGACCCTGATTCGAGAAGCGTCCTGATCGATGTATGTGGAAGTCCTGATTGATAAATAGGGATATCAGGACGCCATAGATTTTATGAAACCAATTGATTATCAACTATTTGTGAACAACCTGTTGTTTTCAGAAACTTGTCGCGAAAAGCGGGAATAGCAGTTTGAAAACTGGCAAATCCTAGGCGCGAACAAGTGTTGAATTCTTGTATTTGCTGGGTGTCATACCTACTTGAGACTTGAAGGCGCTGTAGAAGGCGGACTTAGAATTGAATCCCACTTCAAAGGCAATGGCTAGAATGGTGAAGTGCTCATGGTCTCCACTTGTGAGCATGTGTTTTGCTTCGCTAATTCTATAACCATTGATCAGCTCGAGAAAATTACAGTTGAGCTTTTCGTTGATCACTTGACTCACATAGTGCTTGGGAATCCTGGTTTGTTCTGACAACTGGGACAGCGTATACTCAGGCTCCAGGTACGGCTTCTCTTGCTCTAAATGCGTGAGGATGGTAGTTCGATACTTCTCCTTCAATTCTTCTTGTAGATTGGAGCTTTCATACCTCAGGTTCTTTTGCTCGACAGAGTCGGCCTCGGGCATTTGATGAGGAAATGTGTGGAATAGCTCTGGTTTAAGAAGAATAGCAAGATATACCGCCAACGAAAAAATGAAAAAGCTTAGCAATACGGCGGTGAAGATGAAATCTCCGAAGGACCCGATGACAAAGGAAAAGATCAAAGCGACCACAGGGAGAGCATGGATTGCGATAAATATGAGTATCCAACGGTAGAGCGATCTGTCGATCGATGATGCATTATCATTGAGATGTTGACGATACTGAAGCAAGATCTTAATCGAAAAAAAGAAGTAAATGATCACATGTATACTCTGTAGGATTTGCATCGGCTTGTTTGCATCCACGACCCTCGTCTCTACCATCTTGACAAACGCGGCGATCTTTTCTGGAGCTCCGGATATAAGCTCTGGAGCATTGGAAAGGACAAGGAGAAAAAAGGGCGTGAAATGGAGCAGGTGAAGTTTTTGAAACTTGAAGTCTTTTGTGGTGCAGCTCTTGACATAAAAGAATGTCAAAGGACCGATCAAAGGATTGATCAACTCTGTCCATCCGATGGCATAGGGGAATTCTTCCAGTAGATCGAATCTGTACAGAAAGCCCACAAGAAAATACGCCAGTGAAAGCAACACGAGAAGACCTAGGTATCTGTTGGCCTTATTTCTATCTGACTTGTTGAAAAGGAGAAATAGGCCTAGGGTCACACCTAGAAATAGGCCAACAATAATGATGACAAGGTTGACTTTATTGGTGATCTCATTATTCATCTCTGGCAAGAATTAAGAGTCCCAAGGTAAGAATGATATTTGTTCTGATCTATTCTATTGCGCTTCGTCCACTTCCTACTTGATGCTTAGGCTACATAGCTTGTGATAGTCAATGCCAGACATTCGCCGAAAGCATGACATTTGTAGGATAATCTTAAGCTATGCTTACCATCAGAGTCAAGGCAGGATCCATTACACATCTTACTGATGCCAGGTATTTTGCCGCTTTGGGCGTGGAGTGGCTGGGGATCAATCTCGATGCTCTGCATGATCCGGTACAGGACTACAAGGAGATCGTGGACTGGGTCGAGGGGCCGATCATCGTGCCTGAGAGTGCTGAGTATAGTCCCGTGGACTGGGATGGGTTTGTCCAGATGTTTCAACCCAAGCTGATCCAATCCAAGATTCCGACGGCTTACGATGCGATTCAGATAGAAGCCGGCGAGGGCCTCAGATTGATCACGGTGGACAATGCAGCACAACTGGACAAGTATGTCGGTGTACAGGAAGTGATTGTCGACATCACGTCTTTATCCCTCTCCGAGATCGAGCCGGAGATGATTCGCAAGCTTTACGCCATACAGATCTGCGGTGCCGAAGAGGAGCGTCCCGGCTTCAAGTCCTATGATGAGCTTGATGAGTTTTTTGAGGCATTCATGCCAGAGTAGTATCTCGCTATATCCCTGAAGTTTTCTAAGTCTAGCTGCTCAGGCCGTTTGTCATCGAGTCCGGCTTCCGCCAAAAAACTTAGAACATCCAATGACTTCAGGCTTGACCGAAGCATTTTTCTTCGTTGATTGAAAGCCATTTTGACGACAGTCTTGAGAGGGCGATACAGATCTACTTGCTGCTGCCAGTCATCTTTACGCTCTAGAACGATGATGGATGACTGGACCTTGGGCGGCGGACTGAAGGATCCTGGAGCCACCTTGATGATTGTCTTGCCTGTGTAGAGGTGCGCTGTGAGCACACTCAGTATGCCATAGACTTTGGTTCCCGGACCTGAGATGATCCGATCTGAGACCTCTTTTTGAAACATACCGACCATCACAGGAAATAGCTCCACATGCTCTAGAAGCTTGAAGACGATCTGCGTAGAGATGTTGTAAGGGAAGTTGCCCACCAGAGAGGTCTCTTGTGAGATTGATTCTTTGAGCCTCCACTTGACGAAGTCTGCACCGATGACTTTGCCATCCGTCTTAGGAAAGTGCTGTCGGAGATACTCGATCATATCTGGATCTGCCTCCACTGCGCTGAATTGCTCTAGCTCACAAAGCTGAGCTGTAAGAGCGCCACGACCTGGGCCTACTTCTAGTATGGGAAGCTTGCCACTATATCGCTTGATTTCGGAGACGATCTTGTCGATCAGAGATTGATTGACAAGGAAGTGCTGACCATATGATTTCTTGGCTTTCAATAGGGCGTGACTAACTTCGCGATGCGAAAAAATGAGTGAAGCATGACAGCGATAAAAGTAGGTATTACGATAGGAGACATGAATGGAATCGGTCTAGAGGTCATCCTCAAGAGCCTGAGCAATGATCTCGTGCTGAAGAAACTGACACCGATCATCTATGGTTCCACCAAGGTCGTCGCCTACCACAAGAATATCGTCAAGAAGAATGAGCTCAACTTCGCTACGATCAGCGATGCGGCTTCCGCCAAAAAGGGACGGATCAATGTGGTCAACTGCTGGGAAGACAATGTCAATATCACACTAGGTCAGGTGTCAGAAGAAGGGGGCAAATACGCTTACACATCTCTGGAGCGCGCCACAGCTGATCTGAGAGATGGCCACATCGACTGCATGGTCACAGCACCGATCAACAAGAAAGCCATGAGTATGGCAGGATTCATGTATCCTGGGCATACCGAGTACCTCGCGGACAACTTTGATACGGAGGACTATATGATGATGATGGTCTGTGATGATCTGAGAGTATCTCTAGTCACTGAACACCTGCCCCTCAAGGAGGTGGCGGCGAAGATCACACAAGATCTCATTTTGCGGAAGCTCAAGAAATTTGATGAGTCATTGCGAAAAGACTTTGGAGTTGTCAAGCCGTTACTTGCTGTCATGGGTCTCAATCCACACTCTGGTGATGGAGGTGTACTCGGGGCAGAAGAGGAAGAGATCATAGAGCCTGCTATCGCGACAGCGAGAGAAGCTGGTCTCAATGTCATGGGTCCTTATGGTACGGATGGCTTTTTTGGTAGTGGTATGTACAGCAAGTTTGATGGGATCCTGGCGATGTACCATGATCAGGGTTTGATCCCTTTCAAGACGATCAGTGGACAGTCTGGCGTCAATTATACAGCAGGATTGCCGGTCGTAAGGACATCTCCCGACCACGGTACGGCATTTGACAAGGCTGGCAACAATGCAGCTGATGCTTCTAGCATGCGAGCGGCACTATTCACTGCAATAGATATCTATCGGCATCGCAAAGAGTATGCAGAGGCAACGGCGAATCCTGTGGAGAAGACTAAGAAGGATCGAGGTCGATCCTAGTCCAAAGGCGCGCGACCTTCTTCGCTGAACTCTTGAGTCGATGTAGTGCTCGAGTAGCTCCTGATACGCTTAGCGAATTCTTTCAAGTCTTGCTTGCCTTTTTCGGTAAAATATGGTCTTGCAAGCTCACCTGCAAAGACAAGAGCTTTTTCTATACCTTCTTCTTCCTTGCCAAGGATCAGTCCTCGAGCAAACCAAAAGTGCAAGGTCATCCAAGCTACTTCGCAGAGATGAGCGTATACACCGTCCGCGGGCTCTGGAATGATGGTGCCGTTGCCTACGGCAATATAGACGATGTTCTGAAGTGTGGTGATCTCAGTTTGTGTCTGTGATTGGTGCATCTTGCCGATGCGCGGATAGGCGCGGATGATATCAATCGTATCCTGAAAGAAAAATCGAAAGCGGTAAACGTACTCCGCATAGACACGAGCGATCTCCATGAGATTGCTCCCAGAAATGAGACGCTCAGCAATGGCAGCATTGTTGAGATTGTTGAGCATGAACTTATAGATCTCAAACATCAACTCTTCCTTGTTGCGGAAGTGGTAGCTGATGCTGCCAGGGCTTACTGACATCGTGCTGGCAATATCGCGAACGCGGACATTGACAAAACCTTGCTCATTGAAGAGCTGGATGGCTGTGACGAGTATACGTTCGCGCATTTTCATAGGCAGATCTTGAACAAGCCAGCAAGTTTTTCCTTAAAAATTTGTACAACTGTACAAAAAACAGGCTTAGATTTGTTCAAACATAAAAAATAATCAGAGATGAGTGCGAAGTATATGGACATGGAGACCCTGAGATTTCAATTGTATGAAATCTTCAACATGAAGGAAATCCTCGACACAGAGCGGTACGAAGACTATGATCCTGAGATGATCGATATGCTACTCGACAGTGTCAAGACCTTTGCTGATCAGAAGCTTTACCCCGTCTTCCGCGAGATGGATGAGGACCCTGCGCGATATGAAGATGGCATGGTCCATGTGCACGAAGCCGTGAGAGATCTTTTTAAGACTGGCGGAGAGCTCGGTCTTTTGGGCTCATTCTTTCCTAAGGAACATGGTGGCATGCAGATGCCGTACCTGGCTTATATCGCGTCGTACTTCATCATGGATGCAGCCAACAATCACTTGCCGGGCTACTTGGACCTGACCACTGGGTCGGCCCACTTGATCGAGTCATTTGGTACGCCAGAGCTACGGGACTACTATCTCCCCAAGATGTGCTCAGGAGAGTGGGCAGGTACCATGTGCCTCACTGAGCCACAGGCAGGATCGTCTCTGAGTGATGTACAGACAAGCGCCACACCCAATGGTGACGGTAGCTACTCTATCCAAGGACAGAAGATCTTCATCTCAGGTGGAGAGCATGATAAGACAGATAACATTGTACACCTCGTACTAGCCCGTATTGATGGAGCGCCAGCTGGTACCAAGGGGATCTCACTTTTTGTAGTACCCAAGCTCCGAGAGGAAGATGGACAGTTTGTGCCAAATGATGTGATATGTGCAGGAGACTATCAGAAAATGGGTCAGCGCGGCTGGTGTACGACGCACTTGGTCTTCGGAGAAGAGCAAAACTCCAAGGGTTGGCTCGTCGGCAATGAAAATGAAGGCCTCAAGAATATGTTTCTCATGATGAATGAGGCGAGGATGACTGTGGGTCGCATCGGTGCGTCTTGTACGACAGCTGCCTACTATGCAGCCTTGCAGTATGCCAATGAGCGCCCTCAAGGTCGACCCATCAGCCGTGATGGCCGCAAGGATGTCAATCAAGAGCAGACGCTCATCATCAATCATGCGGATGTGCGACGTATGCTTTTACTCCAAAAGTCTGTAGCAGAGGGATCGCTAGCACTAGTCCTGCAAGGAGCAGAGTACCAGGAGAGATACCTCACGAGTACAGATGAGGACGAGAAGTTCAAGTACAAGATGCTGATCGAGCTCATGACACCTGTGATCAAGACCTATCCAGCCGAGATGGGATTCACAGCGACGAACAATGGGCTGCAGGTGCTAGGAGGATACGGATTCTGCAGTGAGTATGTACTGCAGCAGTACTTAAGAGATATGAGGATCTTGTCTCTCTATGAGGGTACGACAGGAATCCAGTCTATCGATCTTCTTGGTCGCAAGACGACGATGAAGAACGGTGCTGCTCTGCAATTTATCATGGCAGAGATCCAAGAAACAATCAAAGGAGCAAGCACCTATGATGAGCTCAAGCCATACGCCAAGTCTTTGGGCGAAAGCCTGCAGCTCACACAGAAAGTCTTGACGCAGATCATGCCGTACGCTATGGAAGGCAACTATGAGCGCTTCCTGTCAGATGCGACGATCTACATGGAGTTTGTCTCCAAGATCCTTGTCGGATGGCAATGGCTCAAGATGGCGACCAAAGCCAAGGAGGCACTCGTGACAGGAAATATGGTACAGGATGCTAAGTTTTACGAGAGCAAAATCCATACGCTCAAGTACTACTATAAGTATGAGATGAGCCGTACCAAGGGAATCGCAGAGATCATCATGAGCGAAGAGACGCCGACGATCAAGCATGAGGATATCGCGGAGGCGATCATGTAATTTGATCCAGTTGGTATTGATATATGAAAACCCGCTACATTGATTTGTGGTGGGTTTTTTTGTTACATGTTCAAAATATCACTGGCGTCATCAAATTGTAAGGAACTATCACTCCTCAAGCATGTTATATTTATACATTGTATATACCTGTACTTATGATAACTAAACTGAGTAAATGGGGAAACTCCTTGGGTGTCCGACTTCCAAAGGCAATCTTGGATGAGTTACGCCTTAAAGATGGAGCCGAAGTGAAAGTCACAAATGATGGTGGCCGCATCATCATTGAATCTTCAGATAGAGATATGACGATGACTGAGCTGCTTGAAGGAATGACGAAAGAAAAAGTCATGGATCAGTGGCAAAACACAAAGCCAGTAGGGAAAGAAAAGTGGTGGTCTGTAGAAGATGAGCAATAACTATACGCCGGATCGAGGAGACATCGTATGGATTGATTTTGATCCATCTAGAGGCTCAGAACAAAAGGGAAGAAGACCAGGAGTCATATTAACCACCAGAGCATACAACAGTTTCGGACTATGTTATGCTCTTCCGATCACTAGTGTCGTCAAAGGCTACAGTATAGAAGTGCCACTCAGATCGTCTCAAAATGTCACAGGTGTGATCTTGACCAATCAGATGTTGGCCTTGGATTGGGAGCTGCGAAATGTAGCCTTTATGGAAGAATTGGATCCCTCGACACTTAAACTGGTTGATAGTCGACTGCGTACTATTTTGAGTCTATAAGCTGGTGAGTCTTCAGTATTGTTGTAGACTGATCAACAACAATCCCCCCCAAAACCCGCTTACACTACCATGTGGCACGCATTTATTTTGACGGCAGTGTTACCAGTGGTCCTGATCAACTTGGCAGGGTACATCATGGGCTTCAAGTGGCGCACTGACAAGTTTACGGATATCAGCTACAGCCTATCCTTTTTGACAGCAGTCTGGTCTGGCGTGATCATCGGAGATCTCCAATCTGATGTCCATATGCTCTATGCCGTGTTGGTCAGCCTGTGGGCTGTACGACTAGGATCTTTCTTGTTGTATAGAATCTTGAAGATGGGTAGGGATGAGCGCTTTGATGACATGCGCGATGGCGCTTGGAGTTTTGCCAAGTTTTGGATCTTGCAGACAGTGAGTGTGCTGATCATCGTCTGTCCCTTTTATCTGATAGACCCTGACTCAAGTCTGACGACACTCCATGGTCTTTGGTCGGGGCTGTTTCTGGGATTTTGGATCTGGCAAGCGGTAGCGGATACACAGAAGTTACGCGCCAAAAGCAGTGGTAAAGGAGCTCCTTGGGAGCTGAGAGGGCTCTGGCACAAGATCCGTCACCCCAACTATCTGGGAGAGATCATGATGTGGACCATGCTTTGGCTTATCACATTGAGTGCACCCACAAGTCTCCTAGGGATCATCTCTCCACTATGGATCAGCGTACTACTCCTATTCATCTCAGGCATACCGTTGATCGAATCTGCAAGGACGCAGCAATATGGCAAGGTCCGAGAATATCAAGAGTATCTCAGCTCTAGCTGGAGACTATTTCCGTACCTATACTGAGCTACTTCTGGTAGTAGATCTTGGTCAGCCACTTGTTGGGCTCACCAGGAAACTCGGTTGGGTCAGTGACGTACTCTTCTACGACAAGATCTGATGGGTCTAGACCTTCTTTGTACAGGTGATAGTCCATGGCCATATGTGCATCGATGGTCATGGCGGGATCACCGTAGTACTCGATCATGAATGCCTCCGTATTCTCGATATTGATATTATCAAAGCCATCCACGTCGATAGATTGATCGATCGGAATCCCAGCGGCCATATCAGTCATGGTATGCGCTTCGTCCCAAGTAAAAAACAAAGCACATGGCTGACCCACTGGATCCATGCGACGGTCTAGTAGTTCGCTGTAGATGGATCGCAGATTGTTCTGGTAAAATTTCTCGATCTCCGCAAATTCGACCTTGCCCTTCTTGGCGAGAAAGCTAGTGTAAGGAAACTCGACGCTCTTGATATCATATTTCTTGAGAGCTTTGCTCATATCGGACTGACAACTCTTATCGAGCATTTCTAGCCCGTTCTTAAAGGATTTGCCGAGAGCTGACTTACCGATGAAGTTGAAGACATTCATAGGCCATTTGCTGGATCCGTTGAAACTCCAGTTTACCTCTGTCCCCTTATCAGCATCTTCAAAAGTCCAAGTACCAGTACCCGGAGGAAAAGATTCAAATTCCATCTTGAGATCGATCTGATCTCCATGTACCAAGTCGGTTGTGGTATAGGTTCCACTGCCCATTTTCTCACTAGTCCAGCTATAATTTCCGCCTTTGCCGATGGATGGCTTGCCGACAGTGACCTTCATCGTCGTATCCATGACGGCCCAGTAGTTCCAAGCGGCGTTTTGAGAGAGGTCATTCACCTTTCCAAATACGAGAGATCTTGGCGCATCTATAGTCCTTGATTTGCTGACAGTATACTCCTTTGGCATGATGAAGGATAGCGCGAGGAATAGTAGCAAGAGGATGAGTAGGATAATACCTACAGTTTTGAGAAATTTCATGATTGAGATCGTTGATGTAGCACAAAGGTAGGATGAGTGCTAGTGGAGTTGTCTAGGGCTTTCGCCCAAAAAGAGGAAAGCCTTGCAGGCTTTCGCCTACAAGACCTTCTGTTCATGCTGCAACCCCTTGCGCGTATATAATGATACGATTAGATCGATTATTGTTCAGTGCTTGAATTATTTTTTAACTTTTTTCTCAAAAGCATCTCAGCACACGAGTTTGTAGCCCTTTCCTCTGATATTGAGGATCTCTACATTGGGATCTGACTTGAGATGCTTGCGCAGCTTGGTGATAAAGACATCCATGCTCCGGCCATTGAAGAAGCTATCGTCGCCCCAGAGCTCTTTGAGGGCAGAGCTCTTGTCTGTGATCTCGTTTTTGTTTTGATAGAGCATCTTGAGCATTTCAGATTCTCTCCCCGTGAGTCTTACGTCTTTTTCGTGTGATTTGAGACGCTGTCGCGTAAAATCAAAGTGGAAATGACCGATCTGGCATTCTGAGATGTCTAGCTTTTTGGGGCTAGTGCTATTTTGGCTTCGCGCCAAAAGGGCATTCATCCGCACAATAAGCTCTTCGATGCTGAAAGGCTTTTTCATATAGTCATTGGCACCTACTTCAAATCCTTTTTTAAGGTCATCCATCTGGGACTTTGCCGTGACGAAGATGATGGGAATATTGGGATTGTCTTGACGGATCTGAGTAGCGACAGAGTAGCCATCGAGCTCAGGCATCATGATATCAAGGACGCAGATGTCGGGTTTGACGCGTCTGTATTCTTTGAGGCCTTGTGCGCCATCAGGGGCCGTGGAGACTTGGAAACCTCGCGTCTCTAGAGTCTCTGACATGATTTCTGCCAACAAGACTTCGTCTTCTACCAAGAGGACTTTTTTCATTGTGTTCTAGCTTTTAGGTATAGATAGTGTGAATCGGCTTCCCTGGCCATATTGACTGGAGACGCTGACTTGACCTCCGATGAGATCCATGATGTTTTTGACATAGTGTAATCCAAGCCCAAATCCCTTGACGTCGTGGACGTCACCTTGTGGTTCGCGGTAAAATTTGTCAAAGAGATGCTTAAGCGTCTCAGATTTCATTCCTCGGCCCTCATCCTTGATGCTGATCATCACTTCTGCTGGACTTTCTTTGATCTCTGCATCTATGACCACTTGATCCTTGCTGTACTTGACGGCATTGTCGACGATGTTATTCAGCACATTGGAGAAATGCATGCGATCTAGGGATAGACTGTCTGTCTTGAGCTCAGATTTGAGAGTAAATATGATATCCTTGTTGCTGTTGAGCTTATGATTATCGACGACGGTCTCTAGTAGCGCTTGCACGTTGACGGGCTCAGGCTTGAGACGGATGCTTTGTTTTTCGAGTCTAGCGGCATCAAGCACTTTGTCTACCATGAGTGCCAGGCGATCTAGCTCATTCTTGGAGATCTTGAGATACTTGTCTGTGCGTTCTCTATCATCAAGGACCTGAAAGTGTCTCATGGCTTCATTTGCTGCAGCAATCACAGAGATCGGGGTCTTAAGCTCATGGGTCATATTGGAGATGAAGTCATTCTTGATTTCTGAGAGCTTCTTTTGTCTCAGAATGGTACTCATCATATAGAGAAGACAAGCAATGACGAGGGCGCTGAGCATGAAGCTACTGAGGAAATGCCAAGCCAGACAGCGTAGCAGATATGCCCTTTCGCCGTCAAAACTCAATACGGCAGAACCTGTACCGAGAGAAAAGACATGTTGATTGTCTTTGGGGGTACCAGCGAATGGGCCATTGATGATGGACAGTCTGTAGGGTAAGCAAATACCATTGTCTACCAATGATTGCTTCAGAAAGTCTTCCACTTTGACCACATTGATAGGCTCCTGAGCGTAAAGAGCATAGAACTCTTTCATTTGATGGGCTATCTCTTGGCTATCTTGATGGCTCGAAGTGGTGATATATCTCTTTCCCTTGTTGGCAGAAAGCAGCATCTCAAAGTTTTCCAAGTATGCGCTGTCTCCCTCTTCACAGATGATCTGTACACTCATAAATGAGCTATCTCCATTCCAAGTCATCTTGCGGTCTACTTCGATAGTTCCTTCTTGACAGGTATATCGATCATGAAGGAGGCTTGGATCTTCTTTTTTGAGGAGTGCATTGACCATATCCTTGCGCTCGAGGTCAAATGCGGCTTTGGTCGCAAGGCCTACTGACTTATCAAACTGCTCCCGACTCTTTTCGTAGCTGTCCTTGAGCCATCTTACCTGAAGGAAGATCAGGCCTAGAATGGATATAGCCATGAGGACTGCAATACTGGCAATTTTCCTGCTCATATAATAAAGTTAGAGGCGCAACATGCTGATGCTCTGTACAGTTAACAATTTATAACATCCTCACAGTATATTAGATTCCATGATAAAAAGAGTGTTAATCATCTTGGTTAGTGCATACGCGATCATGTCTTGTAACAATGATCCTGAGCCTACACCCATGCCGGATCCGCTACCCGCTGGCGCTACTCAAATCCCTAGCGCGGATCAAGACCTGTCAGGAAGCTCTGATGAAGGATGGACATATCTGACCACAGGTGGCTACATCGGTAGCGGGATTCCATATGATCTGTATACCAGTGTGTTTAATCCGGGAGATAATCTACTCAATCGCACTGGAGATAATGAGCCGATTCCCTATGGATGGAATGCATTTACAGATGAGTCAGGCGTCAAGCTCGTTGGTGGTCTGACCTGTTTTGGCTGTCACTCAGGAGAGATCGACGGTGAGTATATCTTGGGTCTCGGAGGAGCAAATAGTGACTTTACCACTGATCAAGGCCTTATTACAGATCTACTACGTACGACGGTGATCACTGTCTATGGTGAAGACAGTCCAGAGTACAGATCATTTGAGCCATTTTACCTAGGTACCAAGGCCGTGGCTCCGCACTCTATCAGCCCTATGCGTGGAGTCAATCCGGCGTTTAGGATCGAGGAAGCAGCGGTGGCTCATCGTGACCCATCTGATATGAGTTGGCTCGAGGAGCCATACTTTGAAGTACCAAGCGGTGGATACAGCTCAGATGTGCCACCACTGTGGCATGTAAAAAAGAAAAATGGACTCTACTACACTGGTATGGGAAGAGGAGACTATACCAAGTTGCTCCAGCAAGTGATGGTGGTGGCGATTGATGATCAAGAGGAAGCAGAGCGCATCCATGACAACTTTGACGATGTACTTGCTTGGATCATGCAGCTTGACGCCCCTACCTATCGTGGAGACATTGATAGCGAGAAAGCTAATCGGGGTAAGGCACTATTTGAGCGACACTGCGCTTCTTGTCATGGAAATTATGATACCGACGAGTACCCCAACTTGCTCATTGATCTTGAGACCATTGGCACGGATCCCCACTATGCACAGTACTTTCTGCAACAAACGGATTTCATCAATTGGGTGAAGGAGAGTTGGATCGGAGAGGGTAGCTTATTTGATGAGTATCTGGCGGCGCCAGCAGGATATATAGCACCACCACTAGACGGCATTTGGGCGACAGCCCCTTACTTGCACAATGGATCTATACCTACCCTTGATGACTTACTCCATAGCCCAGGTAGGCCTGAGCTATGGAGCAGAGATCATGATGATAGTAGCTATGATCATGTCAAGGTGGGTTGGCCGTACGAGGTCGAGACAGAAGCCACGAGCTCAGCCGTATATGACACGAGGATCGAAGGCTATGGAAATCAGGGCCACATCTATGGAGATGTTCTCAGCGATGCAGAGCGTGATGACTTGATCGAATATCTCAAGACGCTTTGACCTCGTGTGCGAGCCTTGGTTTAGTTGGCATCTATGATGTCTCCGCTGCCAGACTTATTGAGGTTGATGATCGGAAATCCTCGATAGAGTAAATCTCCACTCCCAGACATCTCACCGAGAATCTCATCAGAGGCAAACACCTCAAGATCACCACTGCCGGACTTGTCTAGGATCACGGCTTCGGCTCTCATGTCAAAAGCTCTTACATCTCCGCTACCAGACTTATCAATAATAAACTCCTCTGTGGAGCCAATCAGTCTGATGTCACCACTACCACTCAGATCGAGTGTAAGGTCTGGGATATTGAAGAAACCATCCACGAGCATGTTACCACTCCCACGTGATTCAAGCACCGCGATGTCTGGCATGTAGATCTCTACACGTGCATCAAAGCTCCGGAAGCATCCTCCGTCTAACTCGACATGGAGAATATCTCGCGAGACATAAGTCAAGATGCTTGGGATGATATTGTCATCCGCAGTAACAACTACTTCAAAGTATGGAGCACTGTAGACCTCGACGTCGATGCTGTTGACTTTGCAGACGCCTATGAAAGACTCAATATTTCGCACCTCAGTATCGATGCGATTGTTACCTCGGACGCAGATGTCGTCATTACCACATGAGCTAAATCCAAGGGCGAGAAAGAGGGCAAAAAGGCTGTAGATGATGTTTTTCATAGTATTGGGTTTTAAGTCATTTTGCTTCAATGACGGCTATGAAATGTGAAGGGTTGCAGCGCTCAGGAAATCTTAACACTTGGGCACAGATTGCAAGAAAACTCTAACAAAGAGGGGAGAAATCTCTAGCGTAGAAGTGTCAAATCTGTCGACTCAGTGACCAGTGCACCGGTCTCTCGATTGATACCGCTAAACACTACAGAGAGTACGGATGCCTCCATCTCAAGACCTTTGAATGTCCCATCCCAAGGCGAGAGATCGTCGCCGACAGACTCAAAAACAAGCTGACCCCAGCGATTGTATATCCGCAGCTGAAGCTGCTCTAGGCCGATGGAGAAGACCTCATACTGATCATTCATGTCATCGCCATTGGGAGAAAAAACATTGGGTAAGTAAACCTTCACCCTGTTTTCCACACAGATATTCATGCTTGTACTATCCTTGCAGCCGAGGTCATTGAAGACCGTCATCGTGATATCGTATTCACCAATATCAAAATAGCTATGTTCCAGGTCTTCTAGGAACAAAGTATCCGTATCCTCCTGACCAAATCCATAATTGACGATACCACTTGTAGCACCAAATGACAAGTCGATGAGTTGAATCTGATTATTACTGAGATCAATACACTCTTGATTGGGCACAATCAGGAAGTCGGCGTGGAGCTGAGGTGAACCTGGGACTTGGACTTCAATGTTTTGGGAGCAAGTGGTGGATAGATTGGTCAACTCTGCGTGGTAGTCTCCTGGATTGGCTTCTATGCTTAGATCATTCCACTCTTCTTCTTCAAACCAGAAGATCTCATAGTCTATGGGATCGTTCAATATAACTTCTGCCCAAGAAAATTCGTCATGACAAACAGCGGGCCCTTGGAGAATTTCATACGAGATAGTATCATGGACATGGATATACTGCGATAGTACGAGATCGTCAGAGCAGCCATCAGATATTGTGACAGAATAGGTGGTGCTTTCATCTGGTTTGATAATATGGCTAGTGCCAAAGCCAAGATCATTGTCCCAGGTGGAGCTGATATCTCCAAAGCCACCAGAGCTGGTTACAGAAATTGTGGTGGAGCCATCAGGGCAAATACTATCAAACTGTGTCTGTATAGATCCATCGATCGCAGGGGCGATACTAATAAAATATGACTCTTCATCCCGGCAAAGACCTGCACCACCTGCAACAGTTAGCTGATAGAATCCTTCGCCCAGCAAAGCTGTATTCAATACATACTCATCCTGTGACTCGTCGTTGATGTAGAACTCTGCATCAGCTGGGCTAATGTCCAATATGATGTTGCTGTCCTTGGTACAATATACTTCTTGGAGATTGGCAATTGACACATCCCACGTTCCAGTGACCTCGATGAGAATCAACTGGTCGCATTGATCCTGTAAGGAAACGTACACGGGAAATCGTCCTACACCTGTGATCGATGGATCAAAAAAACCATCATCCTCATCCACGATCCCTAGACCCGAAAATATGGCTCCTTCAACAGAGTAATTTATTTTTTGAATACCACTCAGCTCACAAAATGACTCTTGGTGAACAGTGTCTTCTTGTAGTATTTCTATTTCCACAGAGTCTTGACAGGAACTGGATTCCAAATAAATGGAATAAAAACCCGGACCAAACTCAGAAGGGTCAAAATAATATTGATCATAGGCAAAGACTATTCCTGGCCCAGAAATAATGGCATCACTAGGAGACCATTCTAGTATATCTCGTAGAAGGATGTCTTTATCACTAAGGCAAACTTGTGAGGTGTCATTTGTTTGAAAGCCAACATCGAGAATTGACAGCTTGAAGGCGTCAGAGCAAAACTCATTGCTTATAGTGATGTCGTATTCTCCAGGTTCAAGGCCGCTGATATCGTAGCTTGAATCAGCAGATATATACTCTCCGGGACCAGACCAGTTTCCAGCAAAAGGGAGCTGAATACTTGTAGAAGAGCCACAGACTGATTGATCAGGCCCAGCATCGAGACCGATGATATAAATCATGGTACTATCAATGCATCCGTTGACGGAATAAGTGTAGCTATGCCACATATCTGGAGTTGCATTCCAGGCTCGGAGTCTGCCGGTGTACCAATTATCTACTCCAGGGCCGGACCAGACTCCACCGAGTGCGTTGACGTGCTGTCTGAGCTGTATCTGTGTGCTACTACAAATGGTGTCAGGAGTAGAAAAAATGATTTCATCAATGACGGTCACCCTGAGCCAGTCCTGGCAGCCATGCTCATTGGTCAGACTTATGTCAAATACTCCAGACTCTACTGGCCCAAATCTTCCTTCAGGGCTCGTATGTGGACCTGTCCAAAGCCCATCTCTTGGATTGGCTCTTGCCAAAAGTGAAAAAGAATCAGCTCCAACACAGCTCGCTTCATCGAGCCCAGCATATATGGGCGATACAACAAATGTGTCTTGTACCTCACAGCCATCTGCTGATATGTACGTCACGATATCTTCTTGATATCCAGAAGTTGAGTTCCATCTCCAAAATTGATATTTACCACTGGTCCTTTCGCCATCAGGGATAATCCTGGAATAAAACTCACCACCAAGAGGAGTGACAATGTAATTGTGATCACCTCTTGCAGTACAAATGGTGTCATAGCCAAGGGGATTCAATATCATTGGCTCTTCAAATGGAGAATACCAAAAAATGGCAGTCTTCGAATGATCTGTAACCGTATTCTGTACAGTCACAGAGATTTCTGTCGGAACATCAGTGCAGATTTCGACTTCTTGTGTTGACGAAGCTGTATGTGACCATGTGATCTCATGTGGACCTGGATGGTCGTCATATATATCTACTCGCAGCACACCGCAGTCTCCTGGGCATGATTGCTGGAGCACATATGCTTCGATTTCAAGAGGACAATTTTCAAGATCAAAAGATGCCGAAGTATTGAAAGGAGCGGTGTCGCCACAAGCATTAATGATCTCACCAGAAAATAATAATTGATAAGATCCACTTGTCGCCAAGCTATCGGAGAAAACCACAAAAAACTGATCAGTTGAGTCGGAGCCGGAATCACAGTCAGGACTTACGATATCAATGATATCAACACTTCCTGGTCCAATGAGATTGAAGTTGTTGGGATGAAGCGAGCTACAAAGAATACTTCCTGAAAGTTGAAAAGCCAAATTATTGCTTGGACAAGAAAGTTCTGTGAGTATTTCAAGTTCGGGCTCAGCAAATTCTTCGAGTTCTGTACGCCAGCGCATGCTCCAGCCTGAAGCCACAATATTATCATCTGTCGTGAAGCGAAGTGTAATGCAATCAGACGAGCCGACGATAACCGGGACAGGATTGATCACGCCCGTAAGGCTGGTGAGTAGAGTCGCAGATATATCCGATCCATCATAAATCTCGAGTACATCAAATTGCTCTTCAGTGGCGAAGAAGTCAAACTCTAGAATGATTTGCTCAGCCCCCTCCACACATATGGTAAATGTGTAATCTTCATCATGATCATATTGACCTTCTTCTGGTCCCAGATTGCTATCAGTCAGTGTGCCTTCGCAGTCTCGTACCAGCGCGTCTTGCATTTCATAGCTTTGGCCTATACATAAATTGCACAGCAATAGAAAAACTATGGAATAGAGAAGCCTCATCTGACGAGAAGTACTTTTTCTGTGACATATATGTCACTATTATTTCCTGCTCGATCGACAAGTTTTATTTCAAACCAGGTCTCCTCCGTAGGCGTGCTTCCAAATAAAAATAACTCTGGAAATCGCACCTCAAGACTTCCTCTGATTGGGACATTACTCTCGGGAGGTGCAATGGGACCCACATAGAAGCCGTCAAAATCTTGTAGGCGAACATCTCTGATGAATAATGCAAATCTATCTGTCTCGTCAAATCCAAGATCACCATCACCATCGGTATAGTCAATGGTAAATATGAGATTGTCTGTAAACTGTCTGATGGTATCTTGAGATAAGATGACACCGGTAATTTGGGGAGTAGATCCTAGAATAAAATCTACGTCATCCTCACAAGATGACAAGGCACACAAACCCAGGAGACCAAGACCGATATATTTAAAGCAATTCAAAAGACAAGTAATCTTTGATGTAATAAATAACTTCATCGTGAGGGACGATGTAGCTACTATCATCGACAAGTATGATATCTGCTCTCACATACCACTGCGATGTAGCCTCAGTGAGGCAATCAAGGTTGAAGCTCATAGTATAATGATGTGCTATCTCTGTTCCAGAAAGTCCATAGTCGAACCGAGAATCAGAGAGTCTCAGGAGTTCCTTGGAGCAAACTTGTGTAGTGTAGTCTGAGTCACTGTATATGCCAAGAATAATTTTGCTTATGTCTTGAGTGAGCAGCTCTTCATTGACAGAGAGGAGGAACTCTATTTGATCAAAATCCGCTGTGACCTTAATAGGTCTATAATTCGCAGGACGGACTTGTTTTATGTCGTTGACGTATATGGATAGACCTGTGATGCTTGGAGCTATGCCTGATTGTCCAGCGGGAATTCCCATGATATCGGGAGCACCATCAAGGATCCAGTTCTCGATGTCTTTGATATACTGAGACTTATTTGTGGGCCAGTCAGAGTCCGGTTCTATCTCTATGGGCATGGCAGGAGAGATCAAGCCAGTGATGCGATTATGCAGGGCAGATTCTGATAGACTTCCTGGTTTGACACGATAGACAAGGCTCCCATCATTTTTTATGGGTACTTGAAAGAGAAGAGAATTATATGCACTTTCGACGGTACGAAAATCAGGTTCAAATGTGCCGTCGTGACACCCGATATTGGCACAAGTGGGACCAAAAGTGTTTTGATATATTCCTAGAATACTAGCTGCATCAACCGTATCAAAACTAAAATTCACAGTATCCTGATTGGAAATAATATTTTCAAATGGATTTGGTTCCACTTGAGGGTCTTCACAGCCTATTAGTAGGACGAAGAATAGGGCAATATATGCACGAATTATTCTCACAGTTCTGGTCATATCCTGTCAAATAATGAGCGAGCATTTGGGTCGAGAAGGCCTTCATCATAGACGGTCTCTTTGATACCAAAGATGTCTGCAATGGTGGGTACGATATCTGAGGCATCTCCAACAGGATTGTTTTCAGAACCAACTTTGAGACCTCCATCGACTCCAGGACCTACCATGAGACTGAAAATTCTGCGAGTATTTTCATTATTTCCACTATGATCAAATGAATACCAGAGATTATCATCCATGATGGGATTTGGATCATAGTCACGACCATGCTCTGGCATGACAATCATTATAGTATTGCCGGCCATTTCTGGTATGCGCTGTATTTCCCGCCACAGGAATCCCACGCCGTGATCTGCTCGATGCATATTCTTGAGATACGCGGTATAGTTGCCATGACAGACATCGATATTTGTCATGTCCACGACGGTCAATTTTGGCTTGAAGTAATTCAGGACTTCCAGTGTGAAGCCTATTGTTTTTAAATCATTATTGTCATTCACAGGAGGGAGAAAAACGCTACCATTTTGGACCTTGTCAAATGTCTGAGACACAAATGTTTTGATGGCGTTTGATTCTTCTCTGGTGTTGTACAAGTGAGGAATTTCTCTAGCACCTTGGGCAAAGTTTTGATTCAGAAATGACCTCATCTCCAGCATTTCATTCCAGGCATCAGTCTCATGATAGTTTTTAAAATCCATGAAGTGATTCATGCCTGGAGAGCCAAAGGTGGTGGTAGGCGCTAGAAAGTTGGCACCATATTGCCGACCATAGTCAGGATGCGTAGAGTAGTTAAGTAGGGGTCGGGAACCTCCCACGCCAGCACCTACATACCAAGTGTCGGTGGCTTTAAATCCAGCGTGTCGCCTGAGATATTCAAAGATGGTCGGAGATGGAGGGCGATTTCTCAATCCAGCCGATACATAGTAATTTCCTGTGACGCCAGTACTGAGGCCATTGAAATGACCGGCACCTCCTCGAGAAAATCTGACTTCTGGAAAAAGCGTCCCTTGCACATCAAGTGGTGTTTCCAGAATACGATCTATGGGAAATCTTCCGACGATATCATTGTCTAGGTCGTCTATGCCGTAGGCTATTTTGGTCTCAGGAGGTGCACCTGCGAGCATATTGTAGAGAATATTTCCCTCTACATCTTCATTTTGTCCATCAGCAAGATATCTCTGCAAGACTGCTTCTTGCTGTCTCACACCTCCGGCAAATAAAACGAATACCACGTGCTCTGCCATCGGGGGAGGCATCGAGCCAAAGACAGTTTTGGATGGTACGATCCATGGGAAGGCTGCAGAGTATATTCCGGCGCCCGCACTTTTTTTAATAAAATCTCTGCGCTTCATGGTCTAGTAGTGATAGTATTCATAGCTCGTGGCAAAAGAAAAATAAATCTGCTCTGGAGTGAGGCTCGGATTTCTCGTCAAAAAAGAGTCCATCCATTCAAGCTCAGCTTGCGTCGGGAGTCGTGTAAAAAATCGCTGATAAGTGTCTATGATAAATTGTCTCGGGTCATCATCGAGTTCTTGGCGAGAGGGTAAAGCAGGGGCATCTCTCATGTATTTACTCACGAGCATATCATATGCGATTTGTTTGTCGCCTACTGACGCGATGGCAGCTTGTGCTTCAAGCATTCTATTGGGGCCGATAGGCTCTTGAAACAGATTGGTGTACAATATGGATATATACTGAGCATCAGTCTTGCTCTTATCTTTTTCAGCATTGACCGGTAGCACATCCACAGGATTGATTTCGTAGACTTCATACAGGTCTTGCTGGCAGGAGAGACATGCTAGCAATATCAAAGGCAACCAAAGAGCCTTAAGCCTATCGAAAATTGGCATATTCATCAGTAGACAGGATTTGTGCTATGAGTTGATTGATGTCTTGATTTGCTATGTAGCCAGGAAGTAGACCGGCTCTTTCTTGAGCGGTAGCGGGGCGATTGAGAAATACTTGAAAACTCCAATCTAGCATACCGCTGAGCATTGCTTCACTGTGGATAATAATGTCGACGTAGTCATTCTTTGAAGCGCCTTCTTGACCAAATAAGAAACTTGGGAGCTCTTTTTCTACCATATCGAATGCTGCATCATATTCCTGTGAAGTAGGTAACCTGAAGAGTAGCTCATCAAAGCTTGCACGGATGAAATTGAAGCTATTCATATTGATGATGTCATAGACGCCATTATTGATCATGAAGGCATAGACCTGGTGGTACTTCAGATTTCCATCAAATAGCTCGTTTTTTGATTGGAGGAGGAGCTCATAGTTTCTGATCGTGATCTGGCTCGCATAGTAGCTCTCCCAGTTGCCATTGAGTGAATCGCGCAATGCTGCCCCTTTGGCAATTCCGAGGTACTGTTGTATGACAGCATCTGCGGCACCTTCGAGACATCTGATCTTGGCTAGATTGTAGAGCGTGAGAGTGTATGCTTGCTTGTACGATCCTTCACCTGGACTCAAGGTGGTGTCGGACATCAGCTTTTCGATGAGGGACAGTCTTGACGCTTCACTGAGCTCAGCTTCATTGAGCCGATCTGCCTCCTCTTGGAGCTCAAGATCGGTAGGCTCTCGAGACAAGATATCGATATACAGTCGATTGACATAGTTCTCGATCTTGATGCGAGAGACATTGCTGGTAGAGAAGGCATCATTGTCTGGGATGACCTCCTCTGTGATCTGTTCACATGAGAAGCATGCTAGCACCAGGATTCCAGTGATGTATAGCCACACGGAGCCTACAGATGTCAAAGTTGTTTTCAAGTTGTTTTGGATGGTCAGCAGTTGTTTTGGATGGTCAGCAGTTGAATTTCTCGCAAAATTCCGAAAAGTATCCAAATGTCATTTGGCTTTGTCTGTTTGTAGCCAAACATTGTGTATGATGCGCGTCACTATGATTACCGCCCAAAAGGAGGAACTAGAGAGTTGAGTCCTTCAAGATCATATTGTCAATCAAACGAATCTCTCCTGCCCATGCTGCAAGGCAGGCCACAATGATCTCATGATCGGCGGCGTCTTCTACTGTCTTGAGAGTAACTCCGTCAGCAATCTCAAAGTATTCTGGTTTGAATCCTGCAGAGCGCATTTTGGCGAAAGCCCTATCTTGAATCTCCTGGACAGGGTCTATCTCTATACGCGACTTAGCCTCCTTGAGGGTCTGTGAAAGCATTGGAGCCCTCTCGCGCCACTCCTCCGTGAGTCTGCGATTGCGCGAACTCATCGCAAGTCCCGACCCCTCTCGTATGATCGGACACATCACCACATCCAGACCAGGATGTAACTTGTGACCCATGTGCTGGACTAGTGCAAACTGCTGATAGTCTTTTTGCCCCATGAAGATGGCCTCGGGAAGCACGATATTGATCAAGCGATTGACCACTTGAAGCATGCCGTCAAAGTGACCAGGGCGAAAATGACCTTCCATCGTCATATCTAGACCTTCTCTATCGATTTCCACTCGTGTATCCAGATCCTGGGGATAGACTGCATCCACCGTCGGGATAAATACAATGTCGCAGTCATGTTGCTCCAGGAGCGTAAGGTCCTCGCGGAGGACACGAGGATATTTATCGAGATCTGATTGCTGATTGAACTGGGTGGGATTGACAAAGATGCTGCAGACCGAAACCATGTTGCGGTCTTGGATCTGTTGGATCAGTGAGATGTGCCCGAGGTGCAGTGCGCCCATTGTCGGAGCAAAACCGATCTTTTTCCCTTCTGATTTGAGCGACGATATGTGGGACTGCATCTTGACGATATCCGCGAATACTTGCATCTTTTCTTAGATTAGTGGTTTAGTCCAAAAACGAGCTCACAAAATACAGCAATGCCTAAGAAACGCAGAAATATTTTCGTCGCCGCGACTGGTCAACACGTGGGGAAAACCACCACGACTCTAGGTCTCACAGCAGCTTTTCAGAATCGAGGGCTCAATGTGGGTTACTGTAAGCCTGTCGGCCAAAAATTTCTTGATTTGCAGAACCTCCGCGTGGATAAGGATGCAGTGCTTTTCGCGGATCTTCTAGGTCTAGAGCTCGTTCCTGAAGTGCATAGCCCGGTGATCCTGGGCAAAGGCGCGACGGCCAAATATCTTGACAATCCTGAGGAAATAGACCTAGAGAAGGTGATCATGGATGCCGAGTCCTCATTGACCTCATCACACGAGTTGACGGTCTACGAAGGCACTGGGCATCCTGGAGTAGGTAGTGTCGCTGATGTGAGCAATGCCGATGTGGCAAAAGCGCTGGGTGCAGGCGTCATTATGGTCGTCGAAGGTGGTATCGGTAATACGATCGATCAGCTCAATCTCAGCTTAGCCCTCTTCCGAGAACAGAATGTACCCATCATTGGTGTCATCATTAACAAGATCAAGGAGGATAAGAGAGACAAGGTCGTCAAGTATGTCGGTAAGAAACTTGAGGCCATGGGGCTTCCTCTTCTTGGATCCATACCCTATGATCAGGTATTGGCATACCCCGTCGCCCGTACAGTGGCGGATGCGCTCAATGGCACCGTGACGCACAATGCCGATCGGCTGGATAATATCGTGGTAGACATTTTGCCCGGATCATTGATGGATGTGGATGAACTGGGAGACTTGACCAATCTACTTCTCATCGTCAGTCCGAGGCAGATCGAGCGGGCGATCAATCGCATCGACTCCCTTGTACGCATCTTTCACATCAAGGACTTTCCACTCAGCGGGATCATATGCACCGGCAAGGAGGCTCTGAAGCCAGAGACCATTGACTACATTGAAAAACATCAGCTACCGCTCATTCGTACACATCTGGACACGTACGGATCATATCTCAAGATCAAGCGTATAGAGGTCAAGATCAATCGGAGCACGCCTTGGAAGGTAGCGAGAGCGATCCAACTTGTAGAGGAGAATGTCAATACTGATTTGATCGAGAAGTGGTGCACTTCTTAGTCGATTCGGCTCACAGAAGCGACCCAATCAGCTCATTTATTGGCAATTTAGAGCCTCAAGTGGCATTTCGTTGAGCTGAAAGACGTATTCGGCTCAAAAGAAGTATATTTGTAGCTCATATTGAGCTTCAATTTTCGTGTGAATATGAGTGATAATGACAAGCAGATCTTGTCTTTTTTGGCCGAAAGGCCTCACTGCTCCTCAACAGACATCCTCGATGGACTCTCAGAGCCGATCTCGCTGGCAACCATCAAGAGAGTACTGTCTTTTCTCCAACTGCAAGGACTAGTGACGAAATCAGGCAATGGGAAAGCCACGAAATATCGACTGAGTGATCAATACACGATTGTCTCTCCTGTAGATCTTGACCAATACTTCCAAAAAGAAGTAGACCAACGAGCTGGTCGGCGAGATTACAATCATGAGCTCATTTCCAATGTGCTCAGGGATATTCAGCCATTTAGCAGAGATGAGATGATGAGTCTAGTGGCTATGCAGGACAAGTTCTCTGAAAAGACAAGGAAGCTTACACCGTCTCAGTATCAACAAGAACAAGAGAGACTGGCTATAGATCTCAGTTGGAAATCTTCACAGATCGAGGGCAATACTTACTCCCTGCTGGAAACGGAACGACTCCTCAAAGAAAAAGAAACTGCATCAGGTAAGCATAAAGACGAAGCAACCATGTTGCTCAATCACAAGGCTGCTCTGGATTTTATCTCAGAGAATCCTGACTACCTTGACCCAGTACAGGTCTCCAGAATTGAAGAAATCCACAAGATCTTGATGACAGGATTGGATGTCGACTACAATATTCGCAATCGAAGTGTGGGGATTACAGGTACAAATTATCGACCTCTGGATAATGAGTACCAAATCAAAGAAGCTCTTTACGACACTTGTCGACTTGTCAATGCCAGAGACAATGTCTTTGAAAAGGCCTTGTTTCTCTTATTGCTACTATCCTACATTCAGCCATTTGAGGATGGCAACAAGCGTACTGCAAGGATAGTCTCCAACGCCTGCTTGGCACATCACAAGCATTGTCCGATCTCTTTCCGGACGGTCAATTCATTGGACTATAAAATGGCTATGCTTGTATTTTATGAACAAAATAATATCTACCCCATGAAGAAAATCTTTATGGAGCAATTTGCTTTTGCAGTGGACACATACTTCTGATATAGATATGACTCAGGCTGATTTTTACAATTGCTCGGCTGACCATATTTCCCCACTTCTGTACACAAAATGACAAACCCAAGGAAATTAATTGGGAAATATTCTCGTTAACTCTATACTTCTGCAGTCCCGATAAAGGTTTAGTTACAAGCAAAGTGAGAGTTATCCGGGACTGCTTTTTTATTTTTCTATGGCCCATCAGCGTCCAGATAGAGCAGTACTCACCACCTCAATATTACCCATACACATAGCCAAGACCATGAACAAGCTCATTACACTCGGCTTACTCATCACCCTCAGCGTCCATGTAGCCAAGGCACAATGTGTCAAAGGCGACTGCATCGACGGTAAGGGTACCTTTCTCATGGGTGGTGGTATGAAATATGTCGGAGACTTTGTGGATTCAAAGCAAGAAGGCATTGGTATCCTGTTTTTTGACAATGGAGATCGCTATGTCGGAGAGTGGCAAAGTGGTATGCGGCAGGGACGCGGCAAGTTTCACTTTGCCAGCGGGACTGTCTACTCAGGACAGTTTGTCAAAAACCAGTTTGAAGGCAAAGGCGAGATGATTTTTGCGCGTGGAGACACATACTCTGGAGCATTCAGCCAAGGCCGCCCAGAAGGTGAAGGTGTCTTCACCTTTGTCGATGGCTCAGAGTATGTGGGTCATCTACGCGGAGGAAAGTTTGATGGCTATGGTGTCATGAAGTACAAGGATCGGAGTGTCTATGACGGTCACTGGAAAGTCGGTAAGTGGCATGGAGTTGGAGAGTACATTGATGCCAACGGAGAAAGTTGGTCTGGGGAGTGGAATGAAGGAGTTGCCATCAAGGACCCAGATAGCGATACCAAGCTGAGTGAAGAACTAGCCAGCAGTGTCCAAGAAAAGCCCAGAGAAGAATACCTGACTCTCGAAGAAGAAGAAGTGGAGTTTGCTGATGGATCGATCTATCGAGGAGAGGTGAAAAATGGCATCCCCTTTGGACGAGGAGAAGTCGACTACGCCAGTGGGAATCGGTACATTGGCTACTGGCGAGACAATGCACCTCATGGAGAAGGCACCATGTACTACACCTCTGGTCGGATCATCACAGCAGTGTGGAATCGGGGAGAACCCGTCCGCGATCTTCAGAGCCTTGAGCAGTTGTCGCTCGAGCAGATGATCGTACCTGACGTGAGTGAAGATGTCAAGATATGGGCATTGATCGTGGGGGTAAGCACCTATGATCACTTACCAGGTCTCAAGTACGCGGACGATGATGCTTATCAAGTCTACGCCTTCCTGAAGAGCCCTGAAGGCGGAGCATTGCCGGATGAGCAGATCAGACTTGTGATCGATGAGAGCGCCACGATACCCAATATTCTCGCACAGATGCAAGCCTTGTTTTACAAAGCGGATAAGAACGATGTCATCCTCATGTTTTATAGCGGACATGGACTCGATGGTTCCTTCGTGCCGATTGACTACAATGGACGCAATGAGCTTCTAGATCATCGTAAGCTCAAAGAAGTATTTGAAAAAAGCAGTGCGAGACATAAGATCTGCATCGCTGATGCTTGCTACAGCGGATCGCTCGCAGTGGATAAGAAGATCAACAAAGAGTTTCTCGAAGAATTTTACAAGGAAATAGATGAGACTGCACCAGGGATGGCATTTCTGTTGTCAAGCAAGGATCGTGAGGTGAGCCTCGAGGATCGCGGATTGAAGCAAGGTATATTTAGTCATTTCCTCATCAGGGGTATCAAAGGCGAAGCGGACACCAACGAAAACGGTATTGTCACGATAGGCGAGCTACACGGCTTTCTCCATGAGGCGGTGAGTAAGTATACAGGTGGCCAGCAGACACCCGTACTGAGCGGTGAGTATGATGAGAATATGCCTCTGGGTATGAAGCGCAGTTTCTTGGACTACTAGGGTCTATTACATTTTTATTTATCGGGCGCTTTCGCGCAAATGGATTGTCATCACAGGGGAATTAAACCTATGACCAAGCGATGCGTCTAATTTTGACTTGATCAAGTCAGATAAATGAAGCGAACAACTTTCTTGGTGGCTCTCATTGCTTCCATAAACATCAACGCTTTTGCACAAAATCAAAATTCTAATATCCTTCTCATCATTGCCGACGACTTCGGTATTGACATGTTGAGTGGTTTTGGTGCAGAAGGAGACAAACCCTCGACACCAACTCTAGACTCTCTCAGAGAAGCTGGATTGGCATTCACGCAGTGCTGGGCTACACCACAATGCTCCCCCACAAGATCTGCGATCATGAGTGGCAAGTATGGAGTCAATACAGGTGTATATAGGCCTGGGACCACACTTGAGTTAGAGCATACATCGATATTCAACCGCATCAAGCAGGAGTCAGAGTTGGACTATGACATGTCGGTCATCGGCAAATGGCATGTCAATTCTGATATGGACTACAATCATCCAACTGATCACGGCGTGGATCACTATGAAGGCGTCTGGAACTCTGGAGTGGATGACTACTACAGCTGGACAAAGACGATCAATGGCGAGCAGGAAGTCGTTGATGAATATGTCACCACCCACTTGACCGATGCAGCCATAGATTGGATTAATGACAGAGATGAGCCATGGTTTCTTTGGTTCGCTCATGCAGCGCCACACGGACCCTTTCACCTTCCACCGTCGGAGCTCTATACCACAGAGATTACGGACTCTACGGACGATCGGCAGCTATATTTTGCCATGGTTGAGAGTATGGATCATGAGATCGGTAGACTGATTCATTCCATGGATCAGCAGACTAGAGATAACACCTCTATCATTTTTATCGGCGATAATGGGACTCCTGGTCCAGTCAATGACTACTACCCCAGAGGACATGTCAAATCGTCCATCTACGAAGGAGGACTTCGCGTCCCACTGATCGTCAGTGGCAAACAAGTCTTACGAACTGCAGAGATCGATGAGAGCCTAGTTCAAGCAGCAGATATTTATGCCACCATCCTTGAGTTGACGGGAATTCAAGTTCCTGGTGGTGAGCAAAATAGTCGAAGCTTCAAGCCTCTTCTGAGCTGTGACATGGAGACATGGAAAGAAGTGAACTACAGTGATTACAATGATGATGGCCGTATCATATGGGCAACTCGAAATGCACAGTACAAGCTTATCGAAGGAGAGGATGGAGTGCAAGAATTCTATGACATCAGTACCAATTTATTTGAGGAGGATAATTTGATAGATATACTCACTCCAGAGCAAGAAGAGGTCAAGGCTGTACTAGAAGCTGAGGCTAATGCGATTCGCTCTGGATGGTCCTGTCATGACGGAATCAGAAATGGTGATGAGACGACCATTGATGACTGTGACAATGACTGTGAAGAACTGGATGAATTGAGTACTGAGAATATTGGCTGCTGTGAAGAGCCAAGTCAGCCAAGTGTATTCTGGGAATTTGAAGAAGAAGGTCAGCGCCATCTGTATACCAATAGCTACCCCAATCATGACTTCTGCTTTGTCAACAATCGTGTTCCCGAACCCAACTACCGACTGTATCGAGTAGATCAGGTACCCGCTCTATCCGGAGAGACTACATCTGTGGTCAGAGAAAATAATCGACCTGCTAGGTTTTTTGGTGTAGCACTCAATGGTGTCTTTATCATGCCAGCGCCAGCAACACCTTTCATTTTTGAAAATCAAGAGACAGGAGAGTTTAATTGGGATTGGGTCTTTGAGCCTACCGTCAACCAAGGCGAAGGCCAAGGATTTGTCTCCCTAGATTGTTCCTCAGCGCACACCAATGACAATGGCTACCACTACCACGGCAACATGTTTGAGTATGTAGAGGGTATTGATGAAAATCTTCCTTACTCTGCAGAGATTCCAGATGCGCCAGTACAAGTTGGCTGGGCCTCAGATGGATTTCCGATCATCTACCGATTTGGTCCAGACCCAGATGGCAATATCAAGGAGCTTCTTCCAAGCTATCAGTTGCGGGCTGGACTGCGACCCGGTGATGGTATCACAGCACCCTGCGGTCCGTACTCAGGCAAGTATAGCGCCGACTATGAGTATATCTGTGGTAAGGGCGATCTTGATGAGTGCAACGGTATTGAGGCAAGCATCACGCTCGAGACGGCACTAGGAGAGCAGACTTTTGATTATTACTATGTGATTAGCTCTGACTATCCTCAGATTGGCAGGTGTATGAAGGGCTTTGTCAGTCCAGATTTTGACAATGGAGGCTCAGGTCTCGAGGGAGAAGATCTTGATGGAGATGGCTTCATCGATAGCTATGACTGTGACGATACAAATCCAGATATCAACCCATTTGCAGAGGAGATTGAGGGCAATGACGTGGATGAGAATTGTGATGGTATGCTTACGAGTACGCGCGAGCTAGCAGATCTAGGAATCACCGTAGGCCCCAATCCCAACCTCGGAAGTCTTCGTATAGATATCCCTAGTGGCCAACAGTATCTGATTCGTCTCACGGATGTGAAAGGTATAGTCATGAGGCAGGAGCAAATACAAGGTCAATATTGGTTACATAATTTATCGCCCGGGGCATATTATTTACAGTTTGTCCGAGGATCTAGACTTGTCGTCGAAGAAAAAATCATCGTGAATTAAATCAAGTTAGCTTTTCACATCTGTTTGATCAAAACCATGATGTGATGAGGCACATGACACTATTTTCTGGGATTCTATTGATCGGTATATTGAGCTGCAGCACGCATGTGGAAATCAAGCAAAATGTGCCTGTAGATAAGCCAGGGCCAAGCGTAGATTTAAATGTCTTGGACACGCTAGATGCAGTGGTCGTCGCACCAGAGTCTCATGAGATCCTGCTAGAGAATGATCGTGTCAGAGTACTTCGAGTGACCATAGATCCAGGCGTCAAGGAACCCATGCATACGCATCAATGGGAGAGTATCATGATGGTCACTAGTCCAGCGAGGATTCGCTACTACTTGGCCAATGATCTCATGGTATTTGAGTCACCGGATCGACCGATGCCTGAAGATTTTGAGATTATGCCCAATTGGATGCAGCGTGAGGGAATTCACGCTGTGGAAAATATTGACTCGGTACCCTTTGTTGCTCTTAGGGTGGAGTTGAAGGATTGAGTTCCACTCTCAAGTTGGACACTAGTAAATGAGGACCTTATTATAGCCGGATTTTTTTCGATCCCTTGAGAGTACAGAGATAATGTATACTCCCGGAGATAAATCGGAAACATTAATTTCCATTCTCGGAAAATACTCACGTAGTAAAATGGTTTCGCCAGTCATGCTTTGAATAGAAACAAAAGCATTATTCAACCATTCTTCTGATTGTATCACAAACATATTTGAGGCAGGATTGGGGAATATTTTTATATCCTCTGAATCAAGGGTGGACCTACTCGAGAGAAGTAGGTCTAGACAGTTTTCTCGACCATAGTGAATATCAGTGTCGGTGTTGGTGAAACACTTGAATGTATATGTACGACACTCATCAATAAAACATCGATGTTGAAAAGTATGGTCAAATGGTCCACGTGTATCACCGATTTTTTCTATGACCTCTTGTCCATCCCCAAATTCATCTTGATCATTGAGATATGTCCAATACTGTCGTAGTAGTGGAGTATCTCCGACCATGATTGTATCAAGTTCCGTCAATACAGCAACTAGCGCTATATCGCACCAGTCATGAGAGTTTTCTATTGGCCAGCGAATGGTGTCGCCTATGCTTTTGGTAAAATCATAGAGCAGTTCTTTCTGCTGATCAGTATAGTACTGATAGATCTTATCGTCTTCCTCCAAGTAATATCTCTCCCTGGTGTAGTCTGAAGTATCCTGATAGAAATCAACACGGAAGCTCCTCACATTAACGACAGCCAAGAGCTTGCCGTCAATGATGGTATCGTGTGAGTATCGCATGATATCATATCCGTGACTAGGTCTTAGACAAGGATTCTCAAAGTCGTAATACCAACTGGAGTTTCCTTCAAACCATTGGGCATTTCCTGGAGTAAAAAAAATAGCAGCCAGACAAAATATGCTACAGCTTAAGTACTTCATTTGCTCAATATTAATTTCCCGCTTGAGACTGGCTTATCTCTATTGATGATCTAATAGTAATAGATACCAGAAGGAAAGTCAAATTCATAGGCACGTTGCGGTGTGAATGCGCTGGCATGGACTTGAACACCTTCTTGATTATATACCACCAATTGGGCGTCAGCCAGATTGAGATCGGTGTCGAAATATACGGAGCCATTACTAGGATTGGGATAAACTAATGTGCGATGTAGGTCAATGAGCACATCTACTGAAGAGGTGAGCACATCGCTACTGCGACAGATCAGATTATCTGATGTGACCATGTCAACTTTAGGGCTGACATTGGACACATGAAAGCAAATTGACTCCATGTCATGGTTTCTTGGTTTGAACTTTAGTGTCACATCTTCCATGTAGAATGTATGTGAGGCACCGGGCGAGATGGTCGTACCGAATCCCATAGATTGTTCCAGATAGAATAAACAATGACTGCAAGGATGTTCGAGGGCCAGGCCGAAGCGAAAAGAGTCCAGAGCAGTGTCGCTATGATTCGTAATGGTAAATCCTAGGCTGTCTACCAGTACTTCACGTACCTCGCAGCCATATAGATCAATAACACTGCTACTGTATCGATGAAAAAAGACAGTATCTAAACTGATAATATTGTCGACATTGTATGAAATGGTGCCGGATTCAGTCTTGGTAATGATGTACTCATGAAAGCTCTCTTCACCATAATTGTAGGCTGCGTATCCATCACGAGTGACAGCGGAGAGTAGTGGATTATTTTGAAGAAATAATGTGTCTAGTGGGAGATAGTCTAGATCGTAGTATGTAATTCGATCGAGCTCATCATCGCGACAAGCATAATAACCATTCTCATACTGCAAATAGGAATTGCATATTGATGACGGAATGAAAATTGTATCCGTGATGTCAAGGTTTTCGTCCAAAATGATCAATGTATCTCCATGCTGATAGAACGCAGAAGAACTGATGATGGAGCTATACCTTGGATAATCGCGATCAAACATTTCAATTCTTCTTGTGCTGTCCAATTTAATGTTCAGTGAGTCGTAGTCTATCCAGTAGCTCAGATTCTGTAGGGTATCCTCTACAAGCCAGCGCGTAGGACTTGATTGGACAATGATACGCTCAGAATTTGGATAGCCTGTTACTTCCCATGGTGGTGTTGTATCTATGGGAAATACCTCTAATTCAAGAAGTGTGTCTACCAAGTGGAGGTGGAAGTAATTATTTCTGAAAATTGCTACGCCTGTTTGAGGATCTAGGGAATACCTGATTCTGCAGATATTGGCATCCCTGTACCATTCACCTGTCGCACTCATGGTCTGATTACCATCTTTGTCGATGGCGATCAAGCTCAAACTACAATCTGGTTCACCACAATTGCCTGATCTCAGTGTAATCCACATACGCTCATCATCATAGAATCTTACGTAAGGCATTCCATCACTAGGCCGATAAAAGCGTGACCACAATTCACTTCCGGATGTATCAATACATCTGATATGATGCCTGTCAAAGTAACCATCTTTTGTGTTTTCTATAATGACAAGTCTATCTCCAAATGAGATCAATTGAACAATACGAGTGCATATTTCGAAAGAATTATTTGAACGATAAATAATCTCCTGAGCAGAGAGTGAAATAACGCTGAAAAATATCCCTAGTAGTAAGAATTTTCTCATGGGGATAAAATGATTTTACCAGTACTGAAGTGATTGGCATCGGCACTCCAAAGAGCATAGAAATAAATACCTGAAGAATATGGAGCCAATTGATATTTATTATCGGAAAAAAAGGTATCAGAATAAATTATCTGGCCTGAGATATCCGTGATAAATAATTTACCGCCATCGAATATTTCTGAAGCCGAGATCATGAACGAAGAAGTTGTCGGATTGGGTGTCACAAGAGATGAGAGCACATCGGCGTTGATGTCCAAGCTTGAGCTCAATATGTCTATGGGTATGCAGAGGCTATTGTTGTCTAGATTGTGGTCAAGTCTAGGGTGTATGTCTGAGATATAAAAGCAGACTTCTGCATCTTGTCCACTCCATTGGACTATGGAGTCAAAGGGGATGGCAATATTTTTTATCATTCCCGCCTCGATCAGTGTTTCTATTTGAATGTGTTCTGAGATGACGATCGGACAGCCATCAGCACCGCTATTCGTGTGGATGAAGCTCAGGTCAAAGGCTGTAATATCGGCGCTTCCCATATTGCTCACTTGAATGCTGATGTTGTCCATCCTGATATAGTCTAAGGGAGGTCCTTCTTCATAGTTTTCGACCCACGGATTGATGAGTTCTACATCATTCAGAGAAAGATCTCGTGTCGCTTCTAAGGCGAGGGTGTCCCCATCGTACTGTGTGATGAAGTAATCTGCGTCTGCGTTTTGCTGCCCCTGGTATCGAAGATTGTATGCTGCATACCCATTGGAGTCGAGATATGCGAAGTGATCTCTGGATGCGATGTGTATCTCTCTGACCGGTTGATAGTCTTCATCAAAATAATAGTAGCTCTGAGAGTCACTGTCATAGCCACGGATCCCATGAAGAGAGCTGATCCCAAATCATACGAAGATCTCCTCAGCCAAGAGAGTATCATAAGGTCTGAGAACTGTATCTGTCAAGATATAGTCGCCGTACTGGTATATAATAGCCACCGCTTCCTGAGACATGATTGTAAGCATAGAAGTCATACATGTCATAGTCGTAGGTGTTGACATCTGCTGAGCTGGCAGTCAATTCTTGGTTGATTGCATCCCAGTGTATCCACCACTGTTGCTCGTCATTCTGGGCGAGCCAGCGGTTCCTTGATGTCTGTACCACATTGTAGGTGGGGAATATCTCGGAGTTGTCAAGTGTATAATCTCCAGAAGTCGTATACAAGGTGAAACTCCAGTCGGTACTTGCTGCTATGCCTGTCTCAGGGTCAAAGAAAAGATGGACCTCAGACTGATCAGGGTCATTTGATGGCAGTCGATAAGAGCCTTGAGTGGTACTATCTACCATGTAGTGGAGATGCTGTTGAGAATTGGCTTGTGGGCAAGTACTCGACCTTAGCGTAAACCATAGGGCGGATTGTGACTCACCGATTAGTGTGATATAGTTGGTGAAGTCGGCACTATAGTCGATCTCCATAGACACTTCACCAGTGCGATCAATGGCCTTCAGCCTGGCAGTGGAGAAAAGAAACGCATCATCGAGATGCCTGCCGTATTCTGCAACAATGAGCTGGTCTTTGAAGTAGGTGATGCCAGAGCTAGTAAAGTGCATGTGACCTGCCTCATCAGGATAGTAAAAGACTTCCTGTGCGGATAGTGATGCTCCGATACCAGAAAGGAATAGCAGTACGAGGAGTGTAGGGATAGAGGATTTCATGCCTTGCAAGGTAGTCTAGAATCATCAAAGAATCAAATCAAGCCGGGCTTGTCAGCCAAATGACCAGCTATTTGTCAGGTAATGAGCATATGAATGAGGTGGCACATTTGGGCGAAAGCCCTCTCTCTACCATAAGAACTATACAACTCACTGATATCCAAGCATAATCCCTATCTTTGCCGCCCATTTGTAAACACGTGCTCGTCACCAATGTAGAGTAGGCGGGCCGCAAACAGTAGACCATGCGTAATTACGAAGTCACGTACATCGTAGATCCAGTGCTATCCGATGGTGAGCTCAAGGGCATCTCGACCACCTATCAGGATCTGATCAAAAGCGGAGATAGCAAAATCGTCCATGTAGATAAGATGGGCCTCAAGCAACTAGCTTACCCAATCAAGAAGCGTACAACTGGTGTGTATGAGTGCATCGAGTTCACGACACCCAACGGTGCCATCATCGATCAGCTCGAGCTCGCGCTGCGGAGAGATGAGCGCATCATGAGATTCTTGACGGTATCTCTTGACAAATTTGGTGTCAAGTACAATGAGGACAAGAGAAATGGCCTCATCGGCAAGAAGCGTACTGAGGAAGAGAGCAAAAAGGAAGCGCCTAAGGCCGCTGCTCCAGCTCCTGCCAAAGCTGCTCCGGCACCTGTAGAGAAAGCCGAGGCAAAAGCTGAGGAAGAATAACCCTATCATCTATCACATCAAAAATCAATAGCTATGGCTAGTAGAGACGATATCAAATTCTTGAGCAATCCCAATATTGGAAAAGAGCGCAAGAAGTACTGCCGATTCAAGAAGTACGGCATCAAACACATCGATTACAAGGATCCTGATTTTCTCTTGCAGTTTATCAATCCACAAGGAAAGATCCTTCCTCGTCGCATCACAGGTAACTCTCTGAAGTACCAGCGCAAGATGTCGACAGCTATCAAAAGAGCAAGACACTTGGCTTTGCTCCCATTCGTCACTGACCAACTTAAATAGACACATCATGCAACTCATACTCTTAAAAGACGTAACCACACTGGGCAGCAAGCACGATGTTGTCAATGTGAAGCCTGGCTATGGTAGAAACTACCTCATTCCCAAGGGCATCGGAATCATCGCCAACAAGGGCAATCTTGCCAAGTTGGAGGAGATCAAGAAAGAAGAAGCTGCACGACAAGCAGAGATCATCGCAGAATTCCAGCAAGTAGCCGAGAAGCTCAGCGCAAGCAAGCTCAATATCAAGGCCAAAGCCGGTACGAGCGGCAAGATCTTCGGTAGTGTGACCAATCTTCAGATCGCACAAGCTCTCGAGGAGCAATTGACCATCTCTGTAGATCGCAAGAAGATTGAGATCGTAGATGAGGTCAAGGAGCTCGGTAGCTATACCGCGAATGTCAATCTCCACCCAGAGGTGCAAGCGACTGTGGCATTTGACGTAGTGCAAGACTAGACATTACAAACCAATCAATATCAAGAAGGGCCGACTGGGTGATTTCAGTTGGCCCTTTTTTCATCTACCGAAAATCACACTTATGTCCATGCTCCTTGAGCCACTTGACCTTGGTCTTGTAGTCAGGATCGGCGCGCTCCACCCATGCCCAAAATCTGGGACCGTGATTCATCTCCTTGAGATGGGCTAGCTCGTGGATGATGACATAGTCCAGCACTGGATCCGGTGTGAAGAGCAGGCGCGTAGATAGATTGATGATATTGTTGGTCGAGCAACTGCCCCAGTTACTGCTGTTGTACTTGAGGGCGATCTTATTGATCTTCTCCTGGAAGTGCTGGGTATTAAGCGCATGGACACGTGCCTCTAGCATGGGTCGAAAGTGCTGCGCCATCAGTCGACTGAGTAGATGTCGGATGGTCTTGAGGCGCTCTGCTTGCGGGAGTCCGGGCACAAGGCTCAGATGGATATGTCCATCTTGGGCGATTTCACCTTTGCTGCTTTTGCGATTCGCTTCGCGTATGACCAGAGGAAACTCTTCGCCGCGCATCTCAAGCACATCACCGTCTGCATAGCTGCTCGGGGCAAATCTCGATCTCAGATCTTCGCGCCTCTCGAGCATCCGATGTGCCCAGACTTTTGCTTTCTCGACTTCTCGTGTCTTTTGGAACTTGGGTAGGAATCTTGGAATACGCAGATACACAGCATTTTTTCCGAAGGCGACACGCACATTGTCACGCCACTCATAGTAGATTTTGAGAGGTATCTGGCTTTCGCCAAAATGTATGATGTCCCTCAGGTGCTTAGGCATGCATGGACTCAAACTCTTTCATGAGGCTCACAAGGTGATGGACACTCTCCGTCTTGAGCGCATTGTAGATCGATGCACGGAATCCACCGACAGATCTATGTCCTTTGAGACCCATGATATCATGCTCAGTGACGAAGTCCAGAAACTTGCCTTCGAGATCAGCATTGTTGATCGTGAAGGTGACATTCATATTGGAGCGATCCTCAGTGGCAGCTACGCCTGCGAAGAGGCTATTGCGATCGATCTCATCATAGAGCACTTTGGCCTTGGCATCGTTTTTGGCTTGCATGACCTTGAGGCCGCCATTAGCTTTGAGCCATCTGAGGCTGAGCATACACACATAGATCGGGAAGACAGGAGGTGTATTGAATGAGCTATTCTTGGCGATATGCGTCTCATAGTTGAGCATCGTAGGGATCTGGCGATCCACTTTACCGAGCAAGTCTTTGCGGACAATGACCAGTGTGGTACCTGCAGGACCGAGATTCTTTTGCGCGCCAGCGTATATCACGCCAAACTTGGAGATATCATCAATCGGACGATTGAAGATGTCAGAGGACATATCTGCGACGATAGGTACTGAGGTGTTGGGAAAGCCCTTGTACTGCGTACCGTAGATGGTATTGTTGCTCGTGATGTGTAAGTATCTCAGATGGTCAGGTACATCCGGCTTAGGTATGTGATTGAAGCCGTCTTCTTTGCTGCTAGCAAGGACCTCGATATTGCCATAGAGCTTAGCCTCTTTGATGGCCTTGGTCGACCATGTGCCCGTGTCGACATATCCTGCTGTATCTCCAGAGGCAAGGATATTCATCGGCACCATGAAGAATTGACTACTCGCACCACCTGTGAGGAAGAGTACAGCATAGTCATCTGAGAGATTGAGGAGCTCGCGCACTAGAGCTTCTGCCTCCTCCATCACCGCGACAAATTGCTTGCTGCGATGCGAAATCTCAAGGATAGAAAGCCCCATATCATCAAATGTGCCGACAGCTGATGCCGCTTGGTCCATGACGCTCCGATCAAGCACCGCAGGACCTGCAAAGAAGTTGTGTTTTGTCATGTCACAAAGATAGCCCTATACATATTGTGAAATCATTATATGAGCCCTCCCAGGTGAAGATCAAAGCATTTGGGCGAAAGCCCACTAGTGATCCAAAAAAGAAAAAAGTGAAAAAATCTCCAGCGTACCCAACCAAATCAAAAATTCACCGGGTCTAGGCCAGTAGAAGGAAGAAATAATAAAACCTAAAACTCATAATATCATGAAATCAAATCTGATCTACTGCCTCCTGGCGATGCTCGCGATCTCTGCGCTGAGCTCATGTCTCCAAGACGAATGCGAAGCTACTCAGACATATACGCGCTGGGATCCTATCTACCGCACACTTGACGATCTTGCTCAAGAAATCAAGTCAGAGCCTGCTCGAGAACTAGGCCAGACGGGGAAGATCTTCTATCACAATGGCTACTTGCTCATCAGTGAAGTGTATGAGGGGATTCATGTCATTGACAACCGTGATCCGGCCAATCCAGTGAACCTATCATTTATCAATATTCCTGGCAACTTGGATATGGCTGTCAAAGGCAATCGGCTCTATGCTGACATGTATACCGAGCTCATGACCTTTGATATCAGTGAGATCACCGATGTGAAGCTGATAGATCAAGAACACAATGTCTTTCGGGCTTACTACTATGTAGATGAGGAGCTCGGCCTGATTACGGGCTATGAAGAGCGGGATGAGACAGTCACAATTGACTGCATGGATGGCCGCTGGGGTAGTAGTCCTTGGTTTGCCTTTGAGAATTCCATCTTCGCCACACCTAATATCAACTTAGACGCCAATTTTGTTTTTAATAGCAATAGCAACCGTGCTAGTGCGCCTAATGTATCGGTGGCAGGATCTCTCGCAAGGTTTGGTATCAAAGGGGATAGACTATACGCCCTTAATCAAAGTAAGATCGAGAGCTTCGCGCTCAGTCCAGAGACGGACCATCTAGCGAGTGTCGATACAGACTGGGGCATAGAGACCGTATACCCATACAAGGACCACTTATTTGTCGGTGCTGAGGCAGGTATGTACATCTATGGACTCGATGATCCAGACAGACCCAATCTGGTGGGAGAATTTGTGCATGCGCGAGCATGTGATCCTGTCTGGGTTTCTGGTGATATTGCCTACGTGACGCTTCGTGATGGAAATCAGTGCGCTGGATTTATCAACCAGTTGGAAGTATTGGATGTCAGTCAATTTGACAATCCGCGATTGATCAATACACACCCCATGCACAATCCTAGAGGACTCTCAGTACTGGGAGAGCAACTCTACCTGTGTGATGGGGAAGAAGGTGTGAAGGTGCTTGACATCAGCAATCCGCAAGCCGAGACTTTGCCTCTACTACTGCAGCACAGGGAGCATATGGCCAATGATATCATCATCATCCCACCGATCAATCTGGCGATGGTGGTCGGTGAAGGTGGTATCCATCAGTATCTCATAGAAGAAGACAATCTCAGATTGATTTCAGTCATAGACGTACAAGGATAAGACGATGAACAAACTAAGAATCATAGTAGCAGTGATGGGCATATTGATGTCGATCACTGCTATAGCTCAGACCAAGGACGCGTATGAGTCAGTGATCCTGAGAGATGGAAGTGTCCTCAAGGGCAAAGTACAGTCGTGGGATATGACTGCGAACGGAGTGATGAAGCTCCTCCTATTTGATGGCCGTGAACTCACGATAGCCTCAGACGTCGTCAAGAAAGTCAAATCTCGCGGTATCAATGGAGCACTCGCTCAAGAGGATGACAGTGTACTTGAGCCAGGGATCGTCCACCGTGCGGGCCTCGGACTCAGCGCCGGTCCTGTATTTGGCTACTCTGCTACTTATGCCATCGGGTACAGACACAGTCATTATCTGATGACAGGAACAGGAGTAGGACTGAACAACTTTAGCACTGGAAGTGGACGACTCATCATCCCAGTATTTGCCGAGGTGAGCGGATTTATGAAGCCGCGTGGTTTTTCGCCATACTATAGTGTCAAGGTCGGGTATGGTTTTGCAACAATCAATGATGATTGGGGCTGGTTGAACAACTCGCGAGGCGGTCTCATGTTTAATCCTGAGCTAGGCTTGAGGCTGAGAGATGGTATGGGAAGTGATTTTATTCTAGGCCTGGGATTGCAGATCCAAAAAGCTCAATACCAGCGAGTCGATTTTGGAGAGGTCAGCTACTCAGAAGATATTACCTTCAAGAGGATCGAGCTAAAAGGAAGCTATATCTTTTAGGACTTGTTTGGCAAAAAAGAATATACCGAAGCAGAGATCATCAAGGGCTGCGTGAAAAATCAGCGCAAGTTCCAAGAGATGCTCTATCGTCAGCACATCGGTGTGATGATGGCTTACTGCATGCGACAGACTCGAGACGAGCAGAAGGCTCTAGAGATTGTCAATGCTGGTTTTCTTCGGGTATTTCAAAAAATCGAGAAATATAGTGGTACAGGATCTCTTCAAGGGTGGATCAGGAAAATCATCTATCACGAGATTTCGAACCACTTTGCGAAGCAGAAAAACTACGCAGAGCATGTAGTTCTGCATGAAGACGAAAACTGGCAAGCCAAAGAGTCAGTCATGCAAGAATTATTTTATGATGATCTATTGGCTTTGCTAGAAAAATTGCCGCCCAAGAGCGCACGTGTCTTCAAATCATTTGTGATTGATGGATTCTCTCACAAAGAAATTGCAGAGCACTTTGAGATTAGCATCGGCACATCCAAGTGGCATGTGGCTGAAGCAAAGAAATTACTACAACAATTGATACTACAACAAAGAGAGGCATATGGCTAATCAGGATAAATATTTCCAAAAGGACTTCGAGGACAAAGCTTGGTCAGATATGGCTGTTCTCCTCGATGCAAGTATGCCTCCACAGCAAGATAAGAAGCGTAGATTCTTTTGGTGGTGGTCAGCCCTTGGCTTGATCGCCATCATTGGGATCTTGTGGTATGTGACAAGCGATGTCTCTGGAAAGCAAGGCATACAGACAGAGGTGGTCGACAGTGAAAATATCATGGATGCTCCTTCATCATCTCAAAAAAAGAATCTGAATAATACTGAAGATAAAGATGCGGAAGAAGTAGAAACACTTCAACAGTTTGCTACTATAGACGTGTCCAAAAAATTGGAAGAAAATAAGGCTTTAAGTAGCTCCTTATATTCTGACAATAAAAGGGTATCCGATGATGCCTCTAGCCGCCTAGAAAATAGCGCTTCAGAAAAAATAATAGAGAATAATTTAAATAGAAATCGGGGAATTGAAACAAGCATTACTGAATTACAAATTGAAGAAGAAGTAGTAAATAATTTCCTGAATATACATCAAGAAAAAAACAAAACAGAGGATTTTAAATCATCGGAAAATGTAAAGAACCCAGTCACGAGTGCGGATGGTGTACTCATGACAGATGCCACAGCAGAGGTGAGCTCTCGGGAGGATCGGGCGCGAGTGTCGATCTCGAGCCTGCCATTTATACAGAATAGGACTCTTCTGTGGGATGAAGATGTATGGAGCATAGATGCATTGCCAGTATCATTGGATCTCCATCCAGAGATCGATAGGAGTCAACGCAATAGCGGCCTCTACCTTGCACTCACAGGAGAGCTACAGTTCTCACCTTCGGCGACAGGTATTGCATTGCATGTGGGCAAGGTCAGCAGTGTTTCCTCTCGATGGGATTGGGACAATAGTGCAGGCTATGCTTTGGACAAGTACTACCGTGGTGGATTAGGTAATGGATCACAGGCTTTTGCCATTGCTGAGCCAGGAGTGGAGAACCTTAGCCAAGATCTCAATGCCGTGGGTAGTGGAATTTTATCAGGAGCTCATAGGCTGATCACTGATATACATTCCTTGGAGCTCAACAGCTCCATGATGTATAGATTGAGCCCCAGATGGCGCATAGGTCTTGGTGTCACAGGAGAGTATATCCTGTCGGCAAAGTCTGATTATGCACTTACCACAGAGCAGGATATTGAGGGAAATAATATCAGACAGATCGTGGCGCAGGAAAATGGCGGCTTGAATTTATTTCGAGATGTAGATGCACTGAACCGCACTTCTTTATCGTCCAGATTTCTTGTGGATTATCATCTCGGCAAGTGGTCAATTGGAGCAGCATATCGTCGCGGATTGAGCTCACGGATCAAGCGGGATTATCTAGGAGGAGAATCAAGATTTGCGAGAAGGTCATATGAATTGTCAGTGAGGCGATTTATATGAAGCAATTATTCAATTTTGGAAGCATGAGAATCATCTTTTCTATAATCATATTGGTTTTTTTCGTGTCGTGTCGATCTACGGATATGGTACGCACGGTTCGACTGGATCTACTCGGACCTGTAGAGTTTATCGAAGTCATGGTAGAGGCGAAGGAGTACTCAGACTATAAGACGATCAGCGGCGACTTTCCGGACGGGTGGATACAGGAATCTCATGTCTCTGAGCTTCTAGCCTTGCTGGGATCTACAGAGCCTAGCGCCTGTTATGTCAATGTGCTTTCTTCATTTTTGCCTTCAGACTCGGCAGAGGCAGGCGGCTTTGCACGGCTGTTTCTAGAGGCTTATTTGGCCGAATCTGCTGTGGATTTAGGTCTGTACAGTTGTCCGCTGGTAGATGCAGAGCGCAATGAGGAGATTATTGAGCTCTTGAGATAGATGCACTATTTCCTGCCCATTCGCTACAAAATATCCCCATTTCCATAGAGGCGATTGACATGATATTAAGGACATCTTTGGTCTTCACCAATAAAGCCAAAGCATGTATCCTAGATTCTTGACGATCATTGTCCTCCTCATTTGGGCGACAGCCCTATCATCTTTATCTGCCCAGTGGGCGCCAGTAGGAAGCATCAATGTCTGGAGTGGGGCGGATCCTATCATTGAGACAGGAGATCCCGATCTGATACTCGTCGAGACGGGATCCGATGATTCTCAATTTGGAATCATCATGCGAGAAGCATCAACAAATAGGGCGTGGATGCAATTCAGTCCGAGTGGAGGAGACTTGCATATTGAGTGTGAGGAGGATGACATCATTTTTGATTCATCAGATGACTTTTGGTTTCAGTCGGACAATACCAATAGGATGTTTTTGAGCGGTGGTGGATTGCTAGGTATTGGTACCACTTCTCCACAGGAATTGCTGCACCTAGATGGTGCTTCCGGAGCTGCTGATCTCAGGCTAGAAGCAGACTTGTCTAAGTATATCAGATTTTATGAAGGAGCTACACAAAAGGCATTCATCGGTCACTCTGGCACCGACCTATTGATCGAGAATGACGAGACGGGTGGGGACGTCACGATCGATGCAGAAAGCATCTTGCGGATGAACACTGACGACATCACAAGAATGACCATCAGCAAATCCGGCTTGGTGGGCATAGGTACCACGAGTCCCGGTGCCGCTCTTCACCTCAATGGAGTGAATACGACCTTGAGAATGGACGGCACAAATGGCACCTATCTGAGATTCTATGATTCTGGAGTACAGAGTGGATTTTTGGGTATAGGTAATGTTGGGGGAGATGATATTACGCTTCGAAATTTTTTGGAAGATGGAAGTATTATTCTTGACTCGGACAATGACGTGCAGCTTCAAACCAATGGCACAAGTAAATTGTCTATCACCGAGGAAGGAGATGTAGGTATTGGAACCACCTCGCCCAATGAAAAGCTTGCTATCAACGGAGCGATCAATATTGGCAGCACTTCCAATGCCAATTCAGGAACTATCCGATACACGGGATCAGACTTTGAGGGTAGGACAGCAAGTGGCTGGCGGTCACTCACGGATACTGGCGACCCTGCAGTATGGAGTTACAATGGAGACGATATCTACTTTGATTCTGGTGATGTCGGAATCGGCTTGTCGAGCCAGCCCCTCGCAAATCTGCATATCAAAGATCCACAAGTGGCTGGCCTAAGACTAGATGGTGATATCGGTCAGTTGGTCTATTTCTATGAAGGCACTTTTCAGCGAGGAAGGCTGGGCTACGAGAGCAATGAGATGAGGCTGATCGCTCCTGGAACCATAGGCCTTCGTACAAATGGAAATATTGAGTTTGGTTCTCCAGACCGCATGATCATTGCCTCCAATGGCAGAGTAGCTATTGGCCCTGCTAGTCCACAGGAGCAACTTGATGTCGATGGAGGAATACGCCTAGCTAACACCACAGAAGACAATGAAGGCACCATCCGATACACAGGCACGGATTTTGAAGCGCGAACACCCAATGGTTGGACCTCATTGACAGATACATCTTTATGGTATGCCAATGGTGCCGACGCGATCTATGAGCAAGGCAATGTAGGCATCGGCACCACCACTCCCACAGGAGCGACCTTGCACGTAGAGGGCGACTTCGCAGGGGATGGCATCCGTGTCTCCAGATCCGGTAGCTCTGTGATATCGGAGTGGTCATCTGATGGGTCAGAAGCCTCCATCGGCACCACGAGCAACCACGCTTTCCGTCTCATGAGCAACAATGCTGTCGGCCTGACTTTGACACAAGAGGGAAACGTAGCAATCGGCACCACGAGCGCATCCACCAAACTCAATGTATTTGGAGATATAGCCACTCGAGGTCTGAGGTTGTGGACAGCCTTTGATACGACTGCTGGTATGATTCAGTATGACGACGGAGACTTCCAAGGTTACAATGGTAGTGAGTGGGTTTCTTTCACAGACTTAGGTCCCGAGGGTCCCTGGACAGAGAGTGGAGCAGATGTACATCGTGCCGCGGGATTCGTCGGCATCGGAACTTCCACGCCGACTGCGGCACTAGATGTAGTCGGCAATGTCAATATCACGGGAGAATTGACAAGCTCATCAGATGAGCGCCTCAAGAAGGACATCAAGCCGATCCTGAATGCATTGGAAGCTTTCTCCAGTTTGCGTCCCGTCAGCTACAGCTTTAAGACGAGAAAGTACCAGGACCTCAATCTCCCCAGTGGGGAGCGGATGGGCTTGATCGCACAAGAGCTACAGCAGCATTTTCCAGAGTTGGTGACTGTAGGGTCTAGGCGTATCGATGAGCGAGGCGAGCAGACAGAGTTTTTGAGTATCAACTATGTGGAGCTTGTGCCTCTTTTGCTGGCAAGCATCCAAGAACTCAAGGAGGAGTTGGAGCACAAGGATAGCACCATGCAAAAGCTCAGCGAGCAGATATCTGCATTGACCGATAGTGTCAATCTCCTTTTGGCGAAAGCCGACCAAGGACATGTCGCAGAGGACTAGGGGCCATCCCTGCCATCAGCGAGCTGAATGGCAGGGTCGCTATGCTACGACCTTCGCTATTCGCTCTGTCCCGAGCCCTGCGGGACTCGTGACCTACGGGTCTTCGCAGCGCTTGTCCACGGAGACCGAAAGAGAAAGGGTACACGGTCAAGTCTATTCAGGGTAGACAATTTTGGTGAGGAATCTATCACATCGAGTTTTTATGAAAGCTCATCAAGATCATGTTTGTAGAGAATAATCGCTCTACAACATGAAAACTTTGAAACACCTTATCATCATCTCCGTAGGTGTATTGGCACTACTTGCATGTCAGCACAATCTGAGTCACCAGTTCAGACAGCATCTCGGAAGCCACGAAATCTCGACAATCCCGGATACCACTCAGCAGACCTTTCTGAAAATCTATCTGGCAAATGGAGATCTTGCCGTCCTGGACAGCTGGCTGGTCGAAGATGACAAAATCGTTAGAGGGTCTGGTACGATGTACGACTACAATCGATCAATCTCTTCGACCGGTCAGCTCAGCATTGATATCGATGATATCCTCATCGCGGAGACCAATGATCTAGCTGCTATTCAGTCAAAGGACAAAGGAAGACTCACGGCCTTGACGATTTTATCAGGAGTTACAGTCGCTGGTGCCATATACTGTGCGATCAATCCTAAAGCTTGTTTTGGTTCCTGTCCTACTTTTTACATCGACGCTGCAGATCCTGTGATGGCAGCCAGGGCGGAGGGCTTCTCTAGCAGCATCAGTCCCAGCCTCAAGGCACTTGATCGGGACGATATAGCTTATCAGACTCAGGACCCAAGCTTTTGTCTCACCGTAAAAAATGAGGCTCTCGAAACCCACGTGATTGATGAGCTTTTTCTGGAAACAGTAAAGATCTCAGACGGTCAAATGGCATCTCAGACGATGGAAGGAGATGTTTACGCCTACTCAGAGTTAATGACTCCAAGCTCTGCCCTTGTGGACGATCGATGTGCAGTTGCCGAGTTGCAAAGCGGCGATGGCTATGAGTATTTTTCTTTAGCAGACAGCAATGATCTTTTTCACCAAGAAGAGCTCATTCTCCAATTTCCTCATCACACTAAGAAGCTTGGGTTGGTCATCGAATTCCGTCAATCATTGATGACAACCTTTGTGCTCTATAGTGGACTCTCCTTTATGGGGACAAATGTCGGCGAGTACTTCGCGGAGATTGAAAAGGGAGGACGATCCCGCCGTATGATGGAGTCGGTGTTCGATCGTTTCAGTCAACTGGATATAGAAGTATGGGACCTACAGCGAGAGAGGTGGACACCTCTAGAGTCGATATCTGAGACTGGGCCAATAGCTAGCAATGAACTGATGATTCCAATTCCTCCGCAGCTGAGCGAACAAGGCCAGCTCTCGGTCAAGGTCAAGATGTCAAAAGGCGCCTGGCGCATTGATAGAATTGCCCTGGCCCAAGAACCTTTAAAAATGGAGGTGCAAAAAATCCACCCGAGCCACCTCGCTGTGATTCAAGGCTCATGCGGACAAGTCCAAGATGTCACAGCAGAGGATGACGAGGTGTTAATCTCCCTGCCGGGAGATGAGTACAGTCTGGAGTACCATCTGCCCACATGCTCTGATGGAGAGACCAATCGCTTATTTCTCGGCAGTCGTGGCTATTACTTGGAGTGGATGCGCACTGATTGGATTCAAGACCAAGACGAGCCAAGACTCAAAAGACTTCTGATGCAGAATAAGAAAGAATGGAAAATCATGGCCCGAGAGTATAAGGCATACGAAGATCAGATGGAATGGGCATTTTGGAATACGACTTACTCACAATTAGAAATGATTGAATTATGAAAAGCACAATTTTTTGTCTGCTTGCTGCAAGCCTAGTCACCCTGCTGAGTTCTTGCAGTTCTCCCAAGTATTTGACAGCGCCTAGTGAATTCCGCGAGGCTGTACATGGCGCTCATTTTGTGTACAGCTATGAAAGAGGCCGAAGGGTTGTTGCTGAGCTTATAGAGGTCACCGACAGCTCAATGCTCATGCTTGTGGCTTCAAACAGATTTCAAGACAGTCTTTGGCAAGTGAGTCGGGGAGAGATTGAAGAACTCAGCCTCAAGATCGCAAGTACCAGTGATAACCCCCGGCTGGTCAGAGGATTGGCGATTGCTAATATTGTTGGAAGCGTATTTCATGGATTCCTGCTTCCTATCACGGGGACGATAAATCTTGTCGTCGGTGCAAGTCTATCGACAGATGCGGCCGATGGAGCATATGAGGTGAATTATCCAGAAGAATGCAATTGGGAAGATCTGAAGAAGTTTGCTCGCTTTCCTGCTGGGATTCCTGAGCTTGTAGATAGGTCAAGCCTCTACTCGATCCTGACGGATACATCAGACTAGATGGCTCCTAACAGATTGCCATGCATTGCCAAAAACTTCTGCAAAATCGTGTTTGTATAAGTGGATACGGCTACCGTATCTTTGCGATCCCTTTTACGGGAGGGCTGGTGAATGCTGGCTTGGAATGAGGT
>JAHDGU010000005.1:239216-240385 GCA_020627535.1 Saprospiraceae bacterium | reverse complement strand
TGTCATTGACCATCATCGATGGCGCAGACATCAGCTCTTCCATCGTCGGACATTCTGGTTTTGCTTCTGTAAGTAATCCAATGGCAGCTGGCACTGACGTTAGTGCCAATGCAGCTATCGCGAAGTATCGTTGAAATTTCTTCATGTTCACCTCTGGTGTGTATTCTGTTTCAGTTGACCTTACCGCACACATACCTCAAGGACTGTGCCGATGTGCGACAAGTCCGTAGGCAGTACAGGATAAGGGCGATTTCATCGATCCCAACATCTTGTCAGAATTGAATGAAACTCTACGAAGTTACGATAGGGCTTTTGAATTATTTAACAGTGTCAGATGAACAATAAGTATAAATAATACATATTGTATCTTTCACACATTTATTACACTGTATATCAAGAACTTATAATCTCATTTAGATCAAATATTTAAAAAGAAATATATGAAAATCTCCCCGTTTACCTGCTGGCATATGGGGCAAACCAAGAGGTTCATTCAATTGAATGAAATATTGCGATTTGCACGTATGGGCAAATATCATTCAATGTTCAAAACTTTGGATAAATTGATGTTGTGGTCATCCCTTGCATGGCTTCTGGTGGAATATTTAGAAGAGGACGCCTTTCCTTCGATGCCTCCATATTGGACCCCATCCGCCTTCGGCACCTTCCCCTCGAGAAGGGAAGGAATTGGTAGGCACATTACAGGACAGGAAACTCTCTCTCACACTCACATCCAACTTCTTTCCATCGTGCTTCTCGTGCGCGTCCCGCGCCGAGCTCTCAATGATCATGCTTTTCACATACTTATGAAAACTAAAGCTCTCCGAAGGCTGGCGCGAGACACGCTCAGCAAGCAACGCAACGGAAAATGTATCAACTCAAGGCGGCTTCTTGTGCGCTCCCCGCGCTGAGTATCTCATACTCCCAGTACTCTAAGGCTTAGGCATAGACTTTGAAGTGAGCAATCCCATCCGCTGCGCGGTGCCTTCCCTTCGATGCCGCCTGGGGACCCCATCCGCCTTCGGCACCTTCCCCTCGAGAAGGGAAGGATAGCGTTGATCCTATGTATCCGTATCTTCCTGAATACTGTTGACAATTTCCTCCTCCCTTTCAAGAGAGGGTCGGGGTGGGGCCCATCCGGGAATGGTCACAACCATCACACCCGCTGC
>JAHDGU010000005.1:0-239116 GCA_020627535.1 Saprospiraceae bacterium | reverse complement strand
GCGGTGCCTTCCCTTCGATGCCGCCTGGGGGCATCGACCCTCCGGGATCGGTCAGAGCAATCCCATCCGCTGCGCGGTGCCTTCCCTTCGATGCCGCCTGGGGGCATCGACCCTCCGGGATCGGTCAGTTACACTCGTCAATTTTCGCTTCGAATTCTGCGCCTAGGGGCACTTCGAATCCTGCCGTCAGCTCCACAGACTCTACAGCCTGAAGGCTGAGGATCGTAGAATCGAGCATGACATTGATCGCTTGTATCGTACTGGAGGCACTGATATCTAGTGATACTGATAGCACTTGGGACACATCAATCACTGCATCGTCAAAAGGACAGGCATTGCAGGGATCACAAAGACCTCCGCAGTCAATGTACTCTTCGTCTCCATTGAGGACTCCGTCATAACAGGTCAAGGGAGGACCACAATCGACCTCGTCAATGTAGATCACGTCCACATGTACTGGACAGCTATTGTCCATGAATCTGATCCAGATATCATAGGCGCCTTCCTCAATGTCATCAATGTGAAAGCTATCTGCTAGATCTGGGATCATGTAGGGATATGTGATACCACCATCAAGGCTGATTTCTATGTAAGCGTGATTGGGGTGATTTTCTGGATAGAAGGTAATGCCACCAAGATTTTGACCTAGACAAGCGTCCATTTTGGCGAAAGCCATCTCAGGGCCATCATCGACCTCAATGACCGCCTGATCTACATAGTCGGCACATGTACCGCTGCCCCATCGGGCCCAGATCTTGTATACCCCTGGCACGAGATCATCGATCACGTACTGTCCTGCCTCATCACTTACACTGTAGGGATAGCTCAGGCCTCCGTCAATGCTGATTTCTATCATATCCTCCGATGCGATACCTGTGAAGTCAAGCTGAATTTCACCATTGCTCAGATCCCAGCGATCCATGTCAAATAGATCTGCTGTACAGAAAGCATTGGTGGCTGTCGCCAAAATGTCTGGACTCATCACATCCTCCACTTCCACTTCTCCCAGCTCTACGAGGCAATCCCCATTGGGCCAGCGCACGGCCAGGTCATAGAAGCCAGACTCTAAGTCGGTAAAACTGAAGACTCCAATGTCATCAGCCACTTCAGTCCAAGACATACCGCCATCAATACTCAGAGAAATCATCGTCCGCTCCGGATCATCCGTAATCGTAAAATCAATCTGCCCATCCATGGCGTCGCACATCTCCATGAATAGCTCTACAGACGCCTGCGGTGCGTCAATATTGTCTATCACAATCAGCCCATGGTCTTGGATACACTCATCACCAGGCCACATCGAGCTGAGATGATATTCACCTGCGGGTAGATCAGTGATGCTGACCAATGCATCGGAGTCACTAAAGATGAACGGATACGTCACACCACCATCCAGACTGAGGTGAAATGAATCTCTCTCTGGGTCATCGGTGACCATCAATTGTATCAAGCCATCTTCCAGCTCACAATTGCTCGGAGATACAGAGATGCTCAGATCGAGCTGAGATGTTCCAAGAATCTCCACAGATGAGACCATCATAGGGCAACTCTGATCATCATATCTGACCCACAGATCATAAAGACCTGCCGCCAAAGAATCAATCACATAAGCCATCGGGACATCAGAGGTGACATAAGGGAAAGTCACTCCACCGTCTAGGCTAAACTCCAATCCGTATCTCATAGGCTCATCATCAAACTGGAGACTGATCATACCATTGGCCTGACTGCTGCAGTCTGGATAAGCTTGCCAAGTCACCTCTGGACCACCATCTATACCAATATCTGCCGAGCCCAGACTGAGCTCACAGAGACCATCTCCCCATCTTGCAGCTAAAGTGTACTCACCGGGCGTAAGACCTGATATGGTATAAGTTTCTTGGAAGCTGAGTGTACTGTAAGGGAAGCTCAGCCCACCGTCAATGCTAAATTCTATGTAGTCCTGCAATGGACTGTCGTCAAATGCTAATATGATGTAGCCATTGGACAGATCCATGGAGTTGATATCATTGAGGATGCACTCAGAGTTGAATGCCTGATAACTCACGGATGGCGCACTCAACGCATCAATATCATAGCTCCCCAGGTCTACCGTACAGCTCGAATCAGCCCATCTCGTGGAAAGAATATAGCTACCAGCTGCGAGATCAGAAAATTGATACACACCAGTGGTATCAGCAACTTGCACATAGCTCGAGCCTCCATCGATACTGAGTTGAATAGCGGTCTGATCTGGACTGTCGTCAAAATAGAACTTGATCACGCCATCATCCTCTCCACACGCCGCCGCATATAAGTCGACCGACACGGTGGGTGATCCGGATTCTGGAATCAACTCATATACATCTATACTTACAGGACAGTCTATCGCTTGATTTAGCTTGGCCTCTACGGCGTAGTTCCCTGCTGCCAGGTCCATGTAGATCGTACTCTGACCGGTAGGCACCAGCTCAAAGTTCAAGCCACCATCAATACTGACTAGGACGGAATCCTCAGAGCTCGTAGCTATTGACAGCTCCAAGCTGCCATTGTCAAGCTCGCAGGTAGGTGCTTGTGTATTGACAGTGACTGCAGGTACAATGTAGTCGATGATCGTCTCTGACTGTGTCATCAAGCACTCACTATCAGACCATGTAGCGGTCACAGAAATCTCTCCAGCAGGTAAATCCTGAATCGTGTAGCTTCCGATGTCATCAGCCACGATCACCTGATCAGTTTCAAAATCAAGGATCACGCTATCTCTCAAGGGATCATCAGTGATCTGTACTACCAGCTCGGCGGTACCTTCAGAGTTGCAAATATGACCAGCCACCAGATCGATCTCTGGTGGCGCCTCTTGCTCTATCGTCACCGTCGCCAGATAGACCGGACATCTGTCATCAGACCATCTGAGCCAAAGATCGTAGCTACCCGTCGCCATGTCATCAATAACAGATGACTCGGTAGTAAGCTCATATGCCCAAGTCAGACCACCATCTAAGCTGATTTCCGCGGTATCATGATCCAGACCTTCCATCAATTCTATGCTTAGAGAGCCAAGATCGTTGGTGTCACATGGGTTCATTTTGACGTAAGTCGCAGATGGAAGATCATCAGCAAAAACTGAAGCATAACCAAGATCTACCGGGCAAGGCTCCCCCTGCCATTTGATCCATAGATCATAGCTACCTGGAGCAAGCCCATCACTCATCCACACCTGATCTTGGAGACCATAATTCGTGAAGTTGATCCCTCCGTCAAGGCTGATCAACACAGTATCCCTGGTGGTATCGGCTCCTAGGTGCAATGAGATGATACCATCGTCTAGGCTACCACAGCTATTAACCACTGCGACATCTGCTACTGGCGCATCGATGACACCAATGTCGATATCTTCTACAAAGCTGGGGCAGCGATCATCACCCCATCTTACCCAGCAGGAGTAGAATCCTGATGGAAGATTCTCTATCACAAGTGAGTCAGCATTATCTAGAGCCGCATACGAGAAATTGACGCCACCATCAATGCTAAATTCTAGTTCTGTCTCCCCAGGAATGTCATCAAAAAACATGGTCAGCGAACCACTACTCAGTCCGCACTCCTCAGGATGAGAAATAATTTCGGTGACAGAAGGTGCCAGGACACACTGGTCTACACAACTGTAATCTAGCACCTTAGGAAAGTCAAGTATAGTCACAGTAGCAGTGCCATCATTTGTCAATGCATTATTGAATAGTGTGAGTCCATCGTGCAAAGAAATCTCTGGGTCCAGCTCCTCATCTTTGAAAGTCCAGATCGCAGTACCCATGAGCACAGCTTCTTGTTTATTAATGACATAGTTGGCAGTACCACCGTCATTTTTGTGCGCTACGATGTGCAATTTCCCACACTGGTCATCATAGCTTACAGCCTGATCGATCCACAAAGCACCAGCAGCGACAGCATCGGCAGTACTGTCAAAACTGACTGGAATGTACTCATCAAATTGCACCACTGAGGTGTCGTAGTCCAAGAGAATCGAGCTACTCGCGAGCGAAAAATTACTGGTCGAAAAGTTGGATGCCTTGAGATAGATATCCACTTGAAGTCGTCCATCGCAAAGATTTTCTCCATCGAGCTGAACCTCGACAATCTGCGCCTGAGCCGAAGTCATGATTGCTACAAACAAGACCATAAACATCCAGTGCATCCTATGGATGCGATCATTTCTCTGATTCATATGTCTTACGATTTATTGAGCCTTAGGACCCTAGTGCTTTGTGAATTTTTGGGTTACCGAAAGTCGATCTGTTGGCTTCCCAGATCTCATAGTCTTCTATATCTGGAAGTCCGCTGGCATTGAGATCTACTTGATGATAGTCAAGTGCCTGAGTACCGCGCTTCCACTTGTTGTAATCAGATGTATTGATGACACCATTCTGATCCATATCTCCTCCAATGAGAGCGTATACAGATCCGAGATTTTTGAGTTGTGCCTCACCTTCTACTGCATCTTGGGATAGACTGAGATCTAGGACGTAGGTGCCATTTTGGACAGGCTCTACCTCGGCAGAAGTCAATACTCCGAGATGTGTCATGCTATAAATCGCCACTTTGAATGGCTCAGGATAGATATCAGATACCTGATACATCGTCACACCATCTAGCTCGAGCACCTTGCCATCTTCTCTCAGTAGCGCTGCCTTTCTTGATAGCTGCAAACCAGATGGTGATTGTAACTCAACAAGCACCCAATCCACAATCCCCTCAGCGAAACTTGGCACTTGCTCGGTGCCGAAGTATGCGAGTCTTGATTCGGAAAATGGTTGCCTTGTGGGTAGTAGACCATTGTCTCGGAGATTGGTCGTCATCAGACCTGTGGCCTGATTGAAGAACCCCTCTAAGAATACAGTGATATCCAAGGTCATCTCTAGCGCTGGCGTCGGCTCAAAATAGCATGCAGGATCTACTGCGTCTGCTGGCAAGACGAACTCCAACTCTGAGCGGTTGAGCACAGTCGTGCTATCCGCTAGGGGGAAAGTATTGAGCAGTGCTCCGTCATCCGCACCAAGCCAATCTTGCAATACAGTACTCCAAACTCCCCGATAATCATTGGCCAACTGGGCTGGATTGGCGGCTCCTTGCGCATCAATATCTGAAAGATCTAGATTGTCACCATAGACGCCATGCTTGACAGCATCGCCGATCACGTACATGCTACTGACTGTGCCATGGTCAGTGCCATAGCTACCATTCTCGATGATCTTTCGTGTAAACTCACTGAAAACTACTGTCAGCACTTTGTGAGACAAGCCTTGAGCCGCGAGATCATCTTGAAATGCCTTGAGCGAGTCGTTGACGTCTTTTAGCAGATTGGCGTGATTTCCTGTAGCCGTATCACCCACATTGACCTGATTGACATGTGTATCCCAACCACTTTTTCTCGCCATGTAAACCTTGGTCCGTGAACCTCCAGATATGAGCTTGGCGATGGTCTTCATCTGATCACCTAGGCTGCTGTCGGGATAGGTGATGTTGTTGACACCAGAATTGAATACAGACGATATTCGCTCTGAATAAACCTGTGTACTTTTCTCTACAATTGACATGTAGTTGAGCATTTCGCCCTGTTCCGTATTCGGTATCTGATCGATGGGCTCGCCACTGAGACTTGAGATAATACTGTAGAATCCGGCAGGGTCTTGCCCGCTAAGATTGATTTCCATCTGATGTTCATCAACAGTGTGGAAACCTGTATTTGGCGTCGAGCCTAAGATAATTCCCAGCGGATCGAGCTCCTCACCAAAAGGTCTGCCCTTATAGGTGGGATACTTGTCCTTGAGGAATCTGCCAAGCCAACCGTCCTCGATGGCATTGAAGCTGTCATTTCCTTGCGCTCCCTTGAAGATGATGTCTTCTGATGAGAAGTGAGAGCGATTGGGTGTGGGGTATCCCACTCTCTGGATCACTGCGAGCATCTCATTGTCGTAAAAGTGATTTTTGAAGTCACTCAAGCTAGGATGCATACCCAGAAGCTGATCATCTCCGAGCGTATCGTCAAGTGTAATGAGGCTGTTCTCAGGGAGATAAATATTGGGGCGGTGCCCCATATAAGTTCCAAATTGTGTGATCGGAACCATGTTATTGACAATATCGTTGGCGCCGAAGTTGTAAAGTATCACCAAGATGCGATCATCAAAATCACAGGTCGAAACTGGCAGTGCACTCGCACTGAATACTTTGAGACCAAGACCTTGGCAAAATACTGGTGCCATGACACCGGCGAGGCCAGACTGTATAAACTTTCTTCTTTTCATGCTGCTCGATGCTTAAAAGGTTTGGTACTCCAAGGAAGAAGTGATTGCGTCAAATAGGTCTTCGATTTTGGGGCGAATGTTGGCGTCATCTCCTGTATTGAGATATTCTAGCCAGGAGAAGTACCAATTGATCGGTGACAGGTCACCAAATAGTCGATTCTCAAAGTAGTCATATCTACTCCCCACGGGAATCTCAGGTAAGAAGGTCATGAGCATGGACTCTACGATGAGTTTTCCATCTGCTGCACCTTCTGGTGCTAGTGGAGTGCCAGAGCCGCCGGTCGTGTCTACATTATTTTCTACCCAAGCGACCATGTCTGCTTTGTAGGGAAATACTGTGTTGGTATTTCGAACTCGCCCTCTCTTGAAGCTCAGTCCATAGGTAGATCTGACATACAGAAAGTTTGGCGTATACCAATACTTGCTGTAGCCAGGTGCATCATTTCTGCCAGGGAATCCTTCTACACTATCTGGTCCTCGAGACCCAAGACCTGCTTCGTCAAGATGTTGAGTGATCGTGGCAGTAGCATAAGATTTGTAGAGGAGCTCTAGGTCTTCATTGTAGTGAGGATCTAGCTCACATGCCATGGCAGTGGTGAAGTATAGCTCATAAGGACTCTTGATCTTGCCACCAATGATCTCGTTGGTTGCATCACTATCATCTTCGTCAAAGAAATGCTCGCTCTTGAGAAGTTTCTTGAGCACTGGGACAATCTCATAGTCATTGGCGAGCAGGTCAGCTGCCAATGGCGTGATGATATCATCTTCTATTTCTTGGCTGCTTCGCTCACTGACGAAGAAGCGGTACATTTTGCGTACAAATGCTTTGGCCGTTTCTTCTTGATCAAAGACCATATCCACAAAGTCTTGGAGCTCACGATACATATCCTCAGCGTCTGCAGCACCATAGATCAGAGTATCTCCAAAAGCCGAAGAAAACTGTTTATCTCCCACATCGTGCTGGCTGAACTGTGCATAGCCTCGCATGAAGCCTGTATCCTCGTCGATGTAGCCATCATTGTGCTGCCTAAATCCTGTCAGTACGCGAGCTGCTGCTGATATATCCGCCTCGGTATAATTGGTGTAATTACCCGTCTCAATCACTTCACCTTTCATGATGGTGAACAGCTCAAGAAACTCCCTTGCATAGTTTTCGTTGGGGCTGTTCTTGAGATTCTGGTGGTTGTTGAGATACAAGAGCATATTATTGTCCAATGTGATCTTGTAAGCCAGGGACTTCAAGCTATCAAATGCTGCATAGTACAAGAGTCTCCAATAAGGGTAATTGCGCAAGAGATTCTCGAAGACTACGAAGTTGGCACTGAGCATGTGCGTAATCTTCCAACGAATTGACTCGTCATTCATGGATTCATAAATGCGCCATTTGATGTGAGCATTTCTGATCTGACCGAGAGGTATGATAAGATCGCCTTCATTGAAAGCACCACCTCTGATATCCGTAGGATCAAAGACAGGTTCGTCATTTACCCAGTTGATGGGACCATCTGGATGAAGAAGATCTCTGGGGTTGAAGAGATCTTCTACTGCATCGTGAGCAGACATGCTGGCATAAGATTGAATCCTTTGGTAGTTCACCTTGTAGCTTCCCCGTCGTAGGAGATGTGCCGCCAGTCGTTCACCCAGATTCCCTGTTTTTTGAGACAAAGAAGCCATATACGCGTGTTTTTTTTGGTTAGACCCGCAGTACGAATATATGTTTTTATTTGTCTTTTTCAGTATTTTATTCTGTACTGATCATTTTTAACAGTATTTATAATCTATTAACACGTGCTAAGCCTGATTGTCTAATACGCAATCTAGGTCTAAGGCTGTGAAAATCAGGGCTTTACTAAACCCGACCCATCAGAAACCTAAAAAACCAAGAATATTCAAGAAAGTCGAGCGAGGAAAACGCCCAGAAAGATGCAGCCCATTCCCAAAGCATCAATCCAGTGGAGACTCTCTCCGTCCATGAGCCCAAAGAAAATCGCGATGATCGGTATAAAGTAGCTGACCAGGCTCGAGAAGGTTGGTCCAGCAATCTGCACAAGTCGAAAGTAAACAATGCTGGCTACCACCGTACTAAAGACACTGAGTACTACAAGATATCCCAGGCTTTCGCCAAAATGGGCCCTGGAAACCAGCAGTTCGACATCCCGTGTCAAGATATACACAAGGCAGACTGGCAGAATAAAAGCAAAAGCCATAGCACTGATGTGTATGGTGTTGATACCCTTCAGCCAGCGATGCACGGCATTCGTACTAAATGCATAACAAATTGCCCCTCCCACCACAAGTAGCGAGGGCACAAGATCAGAATCTAGCGTAGCCAAGCGACCATCCGTGATAATAAGGACTGCCCCCAACAAGCCTAGGCAAATCCCAATCAATTCTTTTGCGCGAAAGCGCTGACCAAAAAATACCAAGCCTACCAACAAAGTCATCAATGGCGTCAAAGATCCCAAGATACCGGTCATCGCGCTACTGATCTGCGTCTCTGCTTTCGCAAAAAGATAGGATGGTATTCCAGCTCCTATCCAACCCGGAAAGATCAAGTACAGCCATAGCTTGCGCGGAATAGACCTGATCGCTGCTGGCAAGAATGCCAGTAGACAAACTGAGGCCACACCGATACGAATGACCGCAAGCTCCACTGGCTCAAAAGTTATGAGCGCTTTTTTGATCAGAATGTAGGAGCTCCCCCAAGTCAAGCATAGAAAGATGAAAAGTAGATACTTGAGTGAGCCATGCTTCATACCGCAAAGCTCGACGGTTCTGAGATTTTTGATTTCCGATTTTTGATTTCCGATTTTTGATTTTCGATTTTTGCTCAAGGCCAAGGCTCTCACTTGATCACAAATACCGCAGCAATCATCAAGCTGGCGTGGGACGCGCTCAGCAAGCAGAGTAGAGAACGGTCAAGGTATTTCAGGCATGGAGAAACTAGGAACTAGGAATAATACTCGTAGTGATCATCCAGCAGCTCGATAGCCACCCTGCGATTGTACTCACGGATCAGCTGACGATGATTGATGAGATCCACGATCGTCCCGATGAAGCAGAACCCTGCAGTGAAGAAGTAAATCACACCCATGAAGATCTGATTGAGGAAGATGCGATGCAAGCCAGAAAATCCCACAAAGCCTAGAGCACAGAGAATGACGACCATCTCCTGTTTGCGACGGCGACTGCGGTAACGGATCAGGAAGTTTTCCAGTTCCTCATCATCCATCTCTGCAGTCAATGTCTCGATGTACATCAGCTCCTCCAGGTCGGCCTCAGGCAAAAATCTCAGGATCAGCTTGTCCATAGTTTCCTCAATTTTCCAGTGTCCAATTGCTGTCTCAACAAAGTGACAAATCGCAGACCTATCGCCAGCAGGGCAAACATGCCGAGGCGATGTAACCGAAATGACCTCAAGTACTCAAAGTCCAGCGCTGCCGCCATGGATCTAGTGAGTCCGCAGCCTGGGCAAGTCTTCCCGAACCAGGTCCAAGGGCAAAAACTAAAACCCGTCGCTCCGGGATCCAGGTACAGCAAGAAGATCAAGAAAGCGCCCCAAAAGAGTAGTTCCTTGTCAAGCGAATGCCAGACTTGGCTCAATGCAGCCGTATTACTTGACCCAATCGTACTGTGATCACTCATCTCTACGAAGATGCCCGTCTTGACGGAACAAGCTGACAATTGATCGACAAACAAGCACTCTCCATCGTCCAATAAACCTGCTATGCATGACATACCGACTTAGTATCTTTATCCTTTGCAAGCGACCATGAATCAGATCAAGCTTTTTTCGGGTAGTAGTACCCAGTATCTCGCCGAGATGATATCCGATCATTTTGGTTATCCACTCGCTGACTACACCCTCTCCAAGTTTAGTGATGGTGAGCTCCGACCTATCTTCAATGAGTCCGTGCGAGGAACACATGTTTTCTTGATACAATCTACTTTCGCTCCAGCAGAAAATCTCCTGGAGCTTTGCCTCATGATCGACTGTGCCAAGCGGGCTAGTGCAGACTACATCGCAGCTGTGATACCCTACTTTGGATATGCACGGCAAGACCGCAAAGACAAGCCAAGAGTACCGATCTCAGCCAAGGTGATTGCAGATATGCTCGTCGCGGCGGGAGCTGATCGCATCATGACCATGGATTTCCATGCAGACCAGCTCCAAGGTTTCTTTAACATCCCTGTGGATCACATCCAGAGTGATGCCATCTTCATCCCCTATCTCAAAAATCACATGGTCATGGACAATGTGGTCTTCGCAAGTCCTGATGTAGGTGGCGTGAAGAGAGCGAGGAAATACGCCAAGTACTTTGAGAAGGAGCTCGTCATCTGCGACAAGTACCGCAAGGTGGCCAATAAGGTGGAGAAAATCACTGTGATCGGAGAAGTCGAAGGCAAGGATGTCATCTTGGTCGATGATCTTATCGATACGGCAGGCACCATGTGCCGAGCAGCAGACGAGCTCATCAATCAAGGAGCCAAAAGCGTAAGGGCAATCTGCACGCACCCAGTCCTGAGCGGCAATGCATATGCAAATATTGATCAGAGCAAGATCAAGGAGATCATTGTCACAGACACGATTCCCCTCAAGCAAAAGAGCAAAAAGATCAAGGTGGAAAGCGTCAGCAAGCTCTTCTGTCATGCCATGCGCAACACCTATGAAAATCGGTCTTTATCGGCCTTGTTTCTCGATTGATTTGAGTTTGCTCGGTTGAGCTTAGATCTCGGCGATGGAAGGCGCACGAGAAACAGTTTGGCTTCAACCAGAACCCAATGCTTCTTTCTAACTTGTTTGCGGCGCGCAGGCCGGTGCCAGCGAATTTTAGCCTTATCCTTGTGTCTTTTGGAGCTCGTCGCTGGGAGGCGCACGAGAAACAGATAGAAATCTACAGTATCGGAACCCACCCAAACCCTCCCTTACGATGCAGGGCTCTCTTCAACTGAGAAAACTGTTGCTGTAAGTCACTCATGCTCATAGGTCAGCGATACACGGTCTCTGGTCCACGGTAAAATAAGCACCTAAACCCATCCAACTTCTCAAAACAATCACTAATTTTGCGACCCTTTAAGAAAAGACAGAGTATTATGCAAGTCGTCGACATCAAGGTTCAAAAAAGAGAAAACTCAGGAAAAAAAGCTGCCAAAGCCGTTCGCAGAGAAGGCTTGATTCCAGGTGTAATCTACGCCGGAGGTGAAAGCAAGTCATTTGCCGTGCATCCCAATGCAGTCAAGAGCTTGATTTACACACCTGACTTTAAGATCGCCAACATAGATCTCGATGGTCAGCAGATGAAATGCATCCTCAAGGATTTGCAACTCCACCCTGTCACTGACGAAGTCATCCATATAGACCTGCAGCATATGGCTGACGATCGCAAGATTAAGATCGAAATCCCTGTAAGATTTGACGGCACATCTGTGGGTCAAAGAGCAGGTGGATCACTCGTACAGCAGCTGCGTAAGGTGCGTGTCAAGACCCTACCAGACAATGTCGTTGATGAACTTCGTGCAGATATTTCCAATCTAGATCTCGGACAGTCCGTCAGAGTTAGAGATCTCAATGTTCCAGAAGGAATCGAGGTCATGAATCCTGGTGCTACGCCATTGGCCATCGTAGAGGTACCGAGAGCCCTTAGATCTGCCAAGGATGCAGCAGCCAAGGAAGGTGATGCACCGGCTGAGGAAAAAGGGGCTACAGCAGAATAGCTCACATGACAAGCTTCGCGACTGACTCATCGGACAAACTGAGAGTTTGCGTCGCACAATATGCGCCTATCTGGGAAAATACCCGGAAGAACTGGGAGCTCGTTGAGTCAATTCTAGCTGAGCTAGACAATACTGATGTGCTACTGCTCCCTGAGATGTTTACCACAGGCTTCAGCATGAATACTGCATACGCAGAAGAGTCCGAGCAAGTCAAGATCAAATTGCGCAGACTCGCTCAGCAACACCACATCAATATCATCGGCAGTGCTATGGTCACCGACCATGATGCATTCTACAATAGACTTTTTGCCAGCCTGCCAGATGGTGAAGTTCATAGCTATGATAAGATCTGCCTCTTCAGTTACGCAGGAGAAGACCAAGCATATCATCCAGGATCGAACACGCTTATCTATGCTTATCTAGGATGGAAGATCAAGCCACTGATCTGCTATGACCTGAGATTTTCTGAGCTAAGTTCGAGTCATCAAGATCATGACCTACTGGTTTATACAGCTAGTTGGCCTGAGGCACGCATCGCCCACTGGGATGCTCTCTTGCGCGCACGTGCTATAGAAAATCAGTGCTACACCATTGCTTGCAATCGCACAGGCACAGATGGAAATGAACTCTCATATCCTGGGCACTCCAGTATCTATGACTACAATGGGAGTCGCTTGGCTTTCGCCAAAAGGAATAAAAACTCAAGGCAAGCCGAAGTGCAATTCGTGTCTGCCACTCTTGAGCTCGCTGAGCAGAAGAAGTTCCGTCAGAGACTCCCTTTTGCAGCGGACAGGCCTCGATAAGCTGGCGCGAGACGCGCGCAGCAAGCACAAACAGAAAACAAGTCAACCCTAGTCTGCTTCTCGTGCGCCTCTCGCGCCGAGCTCTCCACAATGAAGTGCTACCACTGCAGACGACAAAAAAGCTCTAGGAGGCTGGCGCGGGACGCGCGCAGCAAGCACAAACAGAAAACAAGTCAACTCCAGTTTACTTCTCGTGCGCGTCTCGCGCCGAGCTCTCCACAATGAAATGCTACCACACTGCTGACGACAAAAAGCTCCAAGAAGCTGGCGCGAGACGCGCGCAGCAAGCACAAACAGAAAACAAGTCAACCCTAGTCTGCTTCTCGTGCGCCTCTCGCGCCGAGCTCTTTGGGCCACAACTCTCCTTTGCTCAAAAAAACTGTGGTAGTCCGCAAGCTGGCGCGAGACGCGCACAGGAAGCATAGGTCTAATCCAAAGGCTCCACCTTAGAGATTCTGGCTCTACCACCAGATTCGTGGTCGACCACAGCGCTGAGTATGGCGAGCGTCGCAGGACTCACGGCATGACGCTGTACATTGCGCTTCTCAGCGACTTGCACCTCAAAGCGATTGCTCAGGCTGATGACTCCGCGGCCGAGTAATACAATGATACCAAGGACCACGAAGACCGTGGACATTCCGATGAGCATCAGTTGTATCGCTTCATTCATCTTACGCAAGCAGCTAATGACTGAAATACTATATTGATGGCACCCATACCATTGATACGCTGGACCTTGCCTTGGTTTTCGTAGTAGGAGAGGACCGGGCTGGTCTCATTCTCATAGACTTGGAGTCGAGTGCGGATGACTTCTTCATTAGCATCATCTGCTCTGCCAGAGGTCTTCCCTCTTTCCAAGAGTCTCTGTACAAGTTCGTCTTTGTCAACATCCATGGAGATGAGAGCTGTAATCTCCTCGTCGAGTTGATCCATGAGATGATCTAGCGCCTCTGCCTGTGCGATCGTCCTGGGAAAGCCATCAAAGATGACTCCTGGCGCATCGCGATGCTCATTGTACTTGCGTGCCAGCATCTTGACAGTGACCTCATCGGGCACCAATCGACCCTGGTCCATGTAGCTCTGTGCGAGTTGACCTAGCTCTGTCTTGTTGCCAAGTTCGTATCGGAAGAGATCCCCTGTGGAGATCTGGACCAAGCCATAGTCCGATTCCAATCTCTTGGCTTGGGTTCCCTTACCTGATCCGGGAGGCCCAAAGAGTATATAATTTTTCATAGTTAATCTTTGCTACAGCACTGAACGCGCAAAGGTAAACCTTGGTTTCCAATAGCTCGAAGCTAGCAAGTCTTCCACGATCACTCCTCTACTGCTGGTGCTGTGCACCATCATCACCTTGTCCCTCGAATTTGACACCAAGATGGCAACGTGATTGACCTTTGCTCCGCTTTTGAAGAATAGAAGATCTCCTGGCCTCGCATCCTTGAGACTTCGCTTACTTCCATATTGAGATTGATCACGACTGGTCCGAGGTAGGCGGACTCCATGCTCCGCATAGACATAGCTCACGAGACCACTACAGTCCATACCAGATCTAGGACTTGTCCCTCCATAGCGATACTTTACACCTTGCATATCCTCTGCCAATCGTACCACCTCATTGCGCGACTGCTTGATAGATGAGCTGGTGGACTTATAGCTAGCTGAAGAACTGACTCGCGCAGTCTTTCGACTCCCTGAGCAAGACATGATGACTGCCACACCGAAAAGCAAGGTCAATAGCCTTAATACATTACATATTTTCATCAAGTGTAAAAATAACGCTTTCAACTGCTTAAATCCAATATAGTGGGTTTCCATTTGCGCGAAAGCGCCTCTATGTAGAGCTCGAAACAGCCCTATCAAAACGTCGTACTTTTGGGACATCAAAGGAGAAAACTATGGCGTCTACTGAAATCAAGTTGTGTCTCGTCTATCGAGATATGTGGCAATCTGCTGGCAAGTACGTACCTCGCGCAGATCAGCTCGTAAGAGTCGCTCCTGCCATCGTAGATATGGGCTGTTTCCATCGGGTAGAGACCAATGGCGGTGGATTTGAACAGGTCAATTTGCTTTTCGGTGAAAATCCCAATCACTCTGTACGAAAATGGACCCAAGCATTCAATGACGCTGGAATCCAGACGCAGATGCTAGAGCGCGGCCTCAATGGCATCCGTATGAGTCCTGTCCCCAAGGACGTGAGAGAACTGATGTTCAAGGTAAAGAAGATCCAAGGCACCGATATCTCAAGATCCTTTGACGGGCTCAACAACCCGCAAAATCTCGAACTCTCCTTCCAATATGCTCAAAAGGGCAGCATGATCGCACAAGGCGCTCTGAGTCTGACCTTCTCCAAACTACATACGGTAGACTACTACATAGATCTCGCCGATAAGTACATCGAGCGAGGTGCTCAAGAGATCTGTATCAAGGACATGGCAGGTATAGGGCGACCCGTCTCAGTGGGCAAGATCATCGCAGGAATCCGAAAGCGACATCCCAAGATCATCATCCAATATCACGGACATAGCACACCTGGTTTCTCCATAGTGAGCTCGCTGGAGGCTGCCAGAGCAGGTGCCGACATCGTCGATGTAGGTATGGAACCATTGTCCTGGGGTACTGGGCATGCAGACTTACTTACCGTCCACGCCATGCTCAAGGACGCTGGATTTCAAGTAGCAGACGTCAATATGGACGCCTACATGGAAGCTCGAAAACTCAGTCAAGAGTTTGTCGATGACTTCCTAGGTGCGTACATCAATCCGCAAAATCGCAAGATGAATTCCTTACTCATCGGACCCGGTCTGCCGGGTGGTATGATGGGGAGCCTGATGGCTGATCTGGAGAAAAATCTCAGTTCGGTCAACAAGTGGCTTAAGAAAAACGGCAAGGATGAGATCACGCAGGAGGATCTCCTCATCAAACTCTTCAAAGAGGTAGAATATACTTGGCCACGCATGGGATATCCACCTCTGGTGACGCCATTCAGCCAATATGTCAAGAATGTCTCGCTCTGGAATGTCATCAATCTCATCAAAGGCAAGGAAAGATGGGCCATGATCGACGACAATGCTTGGGGCATGCTGCTTGGACGATCTGGGCAACTACTAGGGGAGATAGACCCTGTGCTGGTGAACATGGCCAAAGAGCAAGGGCGCGAGTTTTTTGATGGAAATCCACAAGACCTCTACCCTGATGAGCTCGACATGTATAGAGCCAAGATGAAGGAGAAAAACTGGGATGTGGGACCTGACGATGAAGAGCTCCTCGAGTATGCCATGCACCCGCGTCAGTATGAGGATCTGATGAGTGGAGATGCCAAGAAGCGCTTCCTCGAGGATCTAGCCAAGCGCAAGACCGGAACTCAGAGTACGGCAGCTGCAGCTCCGAGCCCTGTATCGGGTAGCAAAGCGACTGTCGCCACACCCAAGAAGTACGTCATCGATGTCAATGGACAGTCATATCGTGTGACGGTCAACTATGATCAAGATGATCAGCCCGCCACTTTGGAACCGGGCAACCAAGAGAAGAAAGCGACAAGTGGAGATGACAGCTCACTCAAGACAGTCATGTCTCCTCTCGAAGGCAAATTTTACTTGACTAAAGACAATAGTGAGACGGCCATACAGGTCGGTGACTTTGTCAATCAAGGAGATGTCATCGCATACGTAGAGTCGATGAAGATGATGAATGCCATCACCACTGAAGAGTCGGGCACCGTGGTCGAGGTCTTGAAGGAACACGGACAAGAGATTGAAGAAGACGAGGTGATTCTCAAATTGAAGTAGAGTCGATGCAGGTCCTGGAAAAATTGTGGGAAATGACGGGTCTCGGCGAGATCCTCACTCAGCCGCTTGGCTTGGTGATGCTCTTATTGGCAGGTGCCCTACTCTATCTCGGTATCGCAAAGAAATATGAGCCACTCCTGCTAGTACCGATAGGATTTGGAATCCTATTGGCCAATATCCCTGGAGCAGACTTCGGTGTAGTGTCCACGGAGGCCTATCCGGACATCGAGCACATGACCTTGCTGGAGATTGCAAAGAAGCATGGCATCATGAATTTTCTGTATTATTCTCTGATCAAGACTGGCCTACTGCCACCCCTCATTTTTCTAGGCGTAGGTGCCATGACAGATTTCGGCCCGATGTTGAGGAATCTCCGATTGGCTTTCTTCGGCGCTGCCGCGCAAATCGGCATCTTCGTGGTGCTGCTAGGGGCGCTGGCGGTAGGATTTGATATCAAGCAGGCTGCTGCTCTTGGTATCATTGGTGGTGCAGATGGCCCTACAGCAATCTACACGAGTATCATGCTCGCACCTGAGCTCCTGGGACCTATTGCTATAGCGGCCTACTCCTATATGGCGCTTGTGCCAGTCATCATTCCTTTCATCGTCAAGCTCAGCACTTCCAAGAAGGAACTCGGCATCCATATGAAGCGACTTGATCGTGAGTTTCCTCCAAAAATGCAAATCAAAAACCTTCGCCTTGCGAAGATCATCTTCCCCATATCGGTAGCGCTCGTCGTGTGCATCTTGGTACCTGGCGCTGTTCCACTGCTGGGCCTATTGCTCTTTGGCAATCTTCTCAAGGAGATCGGTACGGATACAAAGCGACTTTACACTGCCGCCAGCGAGACCATCATGAATACTGCGACGATCTTCTTAGGGCTATGTATCGGTGCTACGATGACGGTCAATACATTCTTAAATGTGCAGACACTTCTAATTGTCTTGGGTGGATTCTTGGCCTTTAGTATTTCTATCCTCGGAGGCATCATGGCGGTGAAGCTCTTCAATGTCTTCGCCAAGAAAAAGATCAATCCTCTCATTGGTGCAACTGGACTGAGCGCTGTCCCAATGGCCAGTCGAGTGGCCAATGAGATCGCCATGAACGAAGATCCGTCCAATGTGATCCTCCAATACTGCATGAGCAGCAACATCAGCGGTGTGATTGGCAGTGCTGTCGCAGCAGGTATTCTCATCTCCTTTTTGGGATAGAAGCTTCTGTCCCAAGCTCTGGACGTAGTTTTGGAGCTTGAGTGCAGAAATTTTTGAATGTCCGAGCAGTCTAGGAATACAAGTCAACTGATCCGCCGACTACAATCTGGAGATCAACGCGCCTTCAAGGACCTGTTTGACCTGTACCAGCAAGACATCTACTCTACTGCCCTCAACTATAGCAATAGTCCGTCTGACGCGAAAGATATTACGCAAGAGGTCTTCATCAAGATATTTAGAAGTATCTCCTCTTTTCAAGCCAAGTCCACCTTGCGCACTTGGATATACCGAATCACAGTCAACACGGCTCTGAGCTGGAAGAAAAAACACAGAAAACATCAAGATCCCACTGATCTTGATGTCGCATTGACTCATAGTGCGATTGATGATAGCTATACTGGACAAACGCTCCCCGATACATCTCAAAACTTGAGAGCATCGATGAGTCTTCTTCCAGATAATCAAAGAATTGCATTGATTCTGAGCTATATAGAATCACTCCCTCGTCAAGAGGTAGCAGACATCCTGAATCTCAGCCTCAAGGCTGTTGAATCACTATTGATGCGAGGCAAGAAGAACATGCGAAGGATTTTACAAAATCAGGAGTCTAAATCATAGTATATGAAACAGGAGCGGGATCAATATCGCGACATAGAGGAGCTCTTCAGAGCAAATCAATCTCAACTAAGAAGTCGAGCGCCAGCAGAATTCTGGAATGATGTGGAGAAAATCATTCAGACAATCCCCGTGCGACATATCGGCACGAGAAGTCTGGTAGCCGCCGCCGCTGCAGCCGTCTTACTCTTGGGTCTCAACCTTCACATATTGGCCAATCCAGATGTCTATGCACCCGAATCCAACAGCTTGACGGTAGAACAACCATCTGAGCTTTCCATCAGCAATTTCAGTCTATACGAATGATGAAAAAACTTACTTTTTTCCAAGTTGCGACTGTTCTTCTACTACTCATCAATATCGCACTGCTGGGGTTTTTCTTGAGTTCTAAGAAGGGTCATAAAGGGCCTCATCCGAGCGGTCATGCAAGCAGTTCAGCTCTGGAAATGCTAGAGCTAAATGCTGAGCAACACCGACAGTTTGAAAAGTATGCCGAAGAGCACAAGACAAAGGTGCATGAGCTAGCAAGGGATCAAAAGAAGCTCCTAGAAAAGTACTTTGATGATGTCAAAAACGACGCCATGGCACAAGCTGACACCAACTTGATCGGCCAATGGCAGCGTCTCGAAGCAAAAAAACTCGATCTTACTTATCAACATCTGAAAGAAGTGCAAGCCCTGCTTGAGCCAGAGCAGATGAAGCATTTCGAAAAATTTTTGGAGCATATCGAGGGCCGTGTACTGACACAACGTGAAGAAAAATTACCGCCTCCCCGAAGGAAAATGCATCCTTCGAAGTCTAAGCATAAAGAATGATTCAAATGAAATACAGAATGTTCTTTCTTCTCATGGCTTTCGTGTTGCTTGTGCCTTTTGCTTGTGATGACAATCCAGCCCCATGTGACGAGACCCTTTGGTACCAAGATGCTGACGAAGATGGCTTGGGAAATCCAGATGTTTCTTTTTCGTCTTGTGAAGCACCTGCTGGCTATGTGGCAAATGCTGACGATACAGATGATGTCTGCGCTGGGGTCGTAGATGTCTGTGGAGTTTGTGACGGGACTGGTGAGACTATATGGTATGAGGATGCTGATGGTGATGGTCTAGGAAATCCTGAGGTATCCCAATTTGCCTGTGATCAGCCTAGTGGCTATGTCACCAATGCAGACGACACCAATGATTCCGGCACTTCTGGGATCCCAGCCGCTTTTGCTGAGTTTGCAGAAGAGAATGTGACAGTCTACCTTGATGGAGATCAAGTGGTCATCGAATCCAATGGATATCCAAATCACACATCTCCCTACTGGTCCAATACGACAGAAAGATGCGCTATTGACCCACGAGGAAATGAGCTCTGCACTAATGAAAACACGACAGAAAATCATCCTCTATTTGTCGAGCCTTCTGCGACAAGCTATGAGAGCATGGCTCCAGGAAATATCGATGACTTCAATGGCATGTACACGCTGCGCATCCCGTTGAATCCAGAAAAGGCATCTAACCCATCAAGCACTGGTCTCGGGCCGATCGGCATAGCAGTAAGCGGTGCAATGATCTACAATGACGAGGAAGGACCAAATGTACCTCTCGACGATGCTGTGCCATCTCTGGACTATACCGCTGCACACACTGGGCCACAGAGCTATCACTATCATCTCGAACCCAAAGCCTGGAGCAATGATGATGACAAGCTGATCGGGATCATGTCAGATGGATTTTTCCTCTATGGTCGTAGAGATTCGGAAACAGGAGAATACCCGACGGACCTGGACGCTTCTGGAGGTCACTTCGGCCCTACACAACACAATCCCGCTGGAGAATATCACTATCATATCCAAAACGAACTCTATCTCGGTGCCTTTTATCTCTTATTTCCAGATGACTATCAAGGCACACCAAATTCTATACAGTAGACTACTGTTTCTAATCCTGGTGACAGTCTCTTCTTGTGGCATGCAGGAAGAGACTCCATCATCTATGACTGGTGAATGTGGTAAAACTCCTGCGATCCATGCAGACTCTCTCTATCTAGATCGGAGCAAAGGACTTGTCTTCTACCGCAGTGAAGTGTTTTCCGGTACGGCCCTAAACTATGGCGCAGAGGGACAAATAAGTCAAAGGAGCCAATATTGCAATGGCAAGAAGCATGGAAGTACGACACTATACTATGCCGATTGCCTCCCAAGTCAAACACTTAGTTACGAGCATGGTAAGAAAGACGGCTATTCCTATAGCTGGTGGCCGAGTGGAACCTTGAGATCGGCGCATCAAGACTCTGCCGGTATCGGGCACGGGACGCAAATTCAGTGGTATGAGAGTGGTGCAATTTTTAAAAAAATATCACTGCAAAATGGACGAGAAAGTGGTCTTCAACAGAGCTGGAGAGAAAATGGCAAAATCTATAACAACTATGTGGTCAAAAACAACAAAATCTATGGCCTCAAGAGATCGACGCTTTGTTATCAATTGGAAGACGAAGAACTTTCAATCGCTCAAAAATAGTGCAGCGCTGATCTTCATTGTGCTACTGATCGTGTGCTGCAGCAACCAGAGGCCAACAGCACCTGAAGGGCATGAGATCCTGCCGTACTACAATGAGGCAAGTTTTACACCTAATTGGCTTGATGAGCAAGATCCAGAGTTGGAGAATATCCATACGATAAGAGACTTCCTGTTGGTGAATCAAGATGGCCAATCTGTGAGTCAAAGCACTTTTCGGGGCAAGCTTTATATCACAGATTTTTTCTTTACGACATGTCCAGGCATCTGTCCCAAAATGACAGCAAATCTGAGTATCCTTCAAGACACATTTAGGCATGAGGACAAAGTTTTGCTTTTGTCACATTCTGTAACTCCAGAGAAGGATTCGGTTGCGGTGCTCAAAAGGTATGCAGAGGGTCATGGCGTCATATCCGGCAAGTGGCATCTCGTAACTGGCGGGAGGCAAGACATCTATCAACTTGGTCGTCACGAGTATTTTGTCGAAGAGGATCTGGGTCTAGAGCGCGATGCAGATGAGTTCTTACATACAGAAAACTTTGTTCTTGTGGATCACCAGAGCCGTATCCGAGGCATTTATAACGGACTGAAATCCAACTCCATCAATCAACTCATCTCAGATGTGAGAATCTTGCTAAAGGAAATTCAGGAATCTACCGATGGCTGAAGATATTTCGGAGCGCCTCATCAATACTTCGATACATAAAATGGAAGCCTGCCGACTGTAGTCTCTCAGAGACCACATATCGACCGAGTAGCACAAGTTCAGGATCTGTACGAAATAGGTATTTGGCGCCCATCGAAGCCATCCATGCAGCGGCTGGCAGTCCAAGTCTCACACCCATCGCAGACCTCAAAGCCCTCATGAATTCTCGCTGAGAGACTGGCTGGGGTGCACTGACGATATAGATGCCATCAAAACTCACATCCAGTATCATCTCATGCATGAGACGATTGAAGTCGTGCAGATGAATCCAACTGATCCCTTGTTTGCCACTCCCAACTCTTCCACCTAGACCTAGCTTGACCAAAAGTGCCATCTGTGGCAGTGCTCCGCCGTCCTTGCCGATGACGAAGCTAGTGCGCAGTATGACACCTCGTATGCCAGCTGGCAGGCTTGCATCAAATGCACTTTCCCATGCTCGCCCTACATCAGGAGCAAAGCCGCAGCCCGTAGACGATGATTCTGTGAAGAGCTCTTGCTCCGAGTCTCCATAGATATGCGCCGTGGACATCTGGAGCCACAGTGCGACGCGGTGATCCATTTGCCGCAAGGCTGATCCTATGAGCTGCGTGGTCTCCACGCGCGAGTCTATGATCTCGGCCTTATGAGCTACTGTCTTGATACAGTTGACCGACCGTCCTGCTAGATTGATGACCACATCGGCTTCCGCCAAATGATCCATCCAGTCTCCAAGATGCTTGGCATCCCACTTCACGAAGATGTGAGGACAACTTAAAGGTGCCGTGCGACCTATCAAGGTGATATGCATGCCTCGCTCAGCGAGATGATCTGCAAGAGATCGACCAAGAAAGCCGGTCCCGCCGAAAATGAGGACATTCTTCATGAGGCTGAAAGATTGATCGCGATGGTGGCGCTGCTGAGAATGTATGTGATCATGATGGTAATTTTCATTTACATTTTGGCGAAAGCCTAAGCGGCGTCCGCGATATCTGACCAGATTGTGTAGATGGGGCTGTTGTGTGATTCCACCAAGGGTTCAGCTCTCTTAGATATCAAGTAAACCGCGATTGCATAAGGAATAGAAAATGCGAAGTTGAAGGGAATGGAATAAACGACCATAGCAACAGCAAACTTGATGGTATCTGAGAATGCCTCTCCGAAATGAGCAGTGGTATCTAGGCCATTGGCCAATGTAGCCAAGAATGCGATCAGCAGCGTACCCATAAAGACGTTCTTCACTCCGACCCAAATGCATCGCAAGTATACCAGGCCGTATTTGTTCGTCAGATAGGACTTCATCATTCGCAAACTATTACAAGCCGATATAATGTAGCCAGCGGTAAGAAAGAAGAGCATGAGTCTCCAGTCTCCCCAAAATGACTCTTCACAAATCCGAGGGATCGATAAGGCAGGATCATACATAAAACCTAGTGTCAACAGACCAGCAGTCGTCGTTCCTAAGCCAGCCATCATTCCCCAAAACAATTTCCCCTCGTATGACAATCTTATATTTTTCATATTTTCAATATTTTATGAAAGTTTTAGTCAAAAAAATTATTTCAGCATCCGCATGAATAGCTTCGTGAGCCAACCTCGCTCTCCCTCGATGTAGCGACGGAGGAATTGGTCTCCTAGACTCGTGAAGTCATCCAGCTCTTTGACAAGCTTCTGAAAAGACTTTCCCTCTTTTCCCTCTAGTTCCATCCCTTTGAGTCTACTCAAAGCTCTCATAGCGGGCTCGAGCTCTCGCTTTCTTCTCTCTCGAGCGATCTTGGGAGCAAAGGAATGAACATCCTTGTCTGCTGCGTAGTAATCCATTCGCTCACCTGCTTTGCTCTGTTTGTATGCCAGTCCCCAGTCCACTAGTGTCCTGACATTCATATTGGCATTCCCTCTTGATATCTGTAGATCCTCCATCATCTGATCTGTCGTCACGAGCTCATCACTGCTGAGCAAGTAGGCGTGTATCTGGGCCATCGTCTTATTGACACCCCAGGTCGACCCGAGACTTCCCCAGGTCTGTATGAATTCTTCTCTGGCTTCCTTGTAATTCACATCACGAAGATAGCCCGAAGTTTTCATACTTTCAATATTTTCTGAAAATAATTGTCCGATAGTGGTTTTAGCTCAGTCTTAAAGTGCCCTTAAATGAGCACCAGACATGGAACGCATACCTCACTAGTTGTTGTAATTTTCCTGTATGAAACAAACGATTGCCACAGCTATCCTCATGAGCTTTCTTAGCTTACAGCTCACTGCTCAGACACCAGCCCAATTCACCAAAGAGGGCTTTGCCGCTGAAATCCTCAATTACCAGCCTTCCAAAGCTGATGGCATCTATCAAGATGAATATGACAATGGCGTCTTTTTCTTGGAAGAAACCAAGAAAGCCACAAAGAATGACACGGCGAACTTCAATGTAGCTGACTACTGGAATATCACCATCGCTTTTCTCAATATCGGTGAGTCGCCTGACAATATCGCACTAGCCTTCACCAAGGCCATAGAAGCTGACCCAAGTACGATCTGTGCCTACCTAGAGTCCATGGGTAATGCCAATCTTGATACGATCATCCCAGCAATCTTCAATCCATTCTACGCGCAAAAGTGTCTCGGTCAAGAAGCTGAAGTTCAAGAGGATTCTCAAGGCCAGAATGGCGATGAGTCCGAGCTCATCGCTCTCATCAAAGAGATATCAGCCAGAGATCAGATGCTGCGCAAAGGAGAGCAAAAGGACCTCGAGAAACAAGCTCGACTTGATCTGGTCAACCAAGCGCTCATCGACTCACTCTTCACTGCTCATGGCAGCTACATCGGCAGATCCATGGTTGGAGAAGATCTTGAACATGTCATGTGGGCAGTAATCCAGCACTCAGATATCGATATGATGGAGCGCTACCTGAACATCGTGCATCAAGCCGTACAAGCAGAGGAGCTCTCGGTCGTACCACTCAAGATGCTCCTTGACCGCATCGAAACGACACTCAATGGATTTCAACTATTCGGTAGTCAAGCTGGTGTTCCTCTTGGGCCAGAAAGTCTTCGTGAGCGGGTAGCCAAGCAGTATGGGATTGACCAGGCTGTGGTGGAGGAGAAGTAGTCATCCATTCAAAAATGAGTCCCTTTTCGGTCCTTCATGCATAAACTCTTTGATATGAGTTTCTTTATCTTATTGATTTCGGAACAAGGAACATTGATTGAAGATTGCAGAATTAATCTTGAATAAAACACGCTCAGTGCTTTCAAGACCAAAACACATCACTTCTCAAATCATGATTCGTTAATCCTTGTTCGGTGTTCTACCTGACCTCTCGTCGTCGTCTAATTTCAGAACAAGGAACACAGATTTGAGATTTTCGATCTGTTCTCCCGTTCGTCACACAGCACATGACTTCGCAAATCATCATCCGCTCATCCTTGTACGGTGTTCAATCCCTTCACCAATCTATCTTCTTGAGAATCCCAACCAGCCGCTTGCCGAACTCCCTAAATCCCTCTTGAAAGAGGGACTTGTACTGCTAGTAGAGGGAGCCAATCAGCTCAAGACCAATCACTTCGCAAATCGTCATTCGTCAATTCTTGTTCGGTGTTCAATCACCCACTTCTCCAGAGCAATGACCACTAAGATGGGTACTTGGCAAGCCGAAGGCGGATAGGAAGCATCGCTGACAATGCTTAGGCTCGAAGTCAATATGGTTAGCTGTGGGCTCCCCATCAGAGATGCCTTGGTCCGATACTTTGCCTTGATGCAAAGTATCCAAAAATCAAGGCTGTACACGTTTCTTAACGCTGCGAGAGCTCACAACACTCCTAAGGCATGCAAACTCGTCCCTTGGAATCTTTTCGATTCACTTGGCTTTTCCTTTTCATCCTTCGCTATTTGGCACTTATTTGGACTTCAAACAGTGCATGCCTCTTAACGGGCGTTGCGAACTTTCTCACTAAAACGTGTAAGGCCGATTCAAAAGAAACAAGTTTCTTTCAACAACAAAATAGTCTTCCGTGAGCTCGTGGCAAATGGAGACGAGGCAGATGGGATAACTGACCGATACCGCAAGGTCGATGCCCACCAGCGGCATCGAAGGAAAGGCACCGCACAGCGGATGGGATTGACTCCTTTCGATTGCAGAACAAGGAACACCGATTGGAGATTTTAGAATGATTTGCGAACTATGTATTCTCATCGCTTTGCTGCCAAAGCATTGCACTTCTCAAATCATCATTCGCTAATCCTTGTCCGTCATTCAAACAACTTCTCCATCTCCTTTCGATCTCAGAACAAGGAACACCCATTGGAGATTTTAGAATGATTTTTCTCGAAACCTCTTGCTAGAATAACTACACCCGCTTAGCTCTGGCCACAAACCAAGGATTGACCAATGACTCCTTGTTGTACTTAAGCTTCTCCCCCGTCTCGTGCTGCACGACTTCTCCACCGGCTTCTTCCAGCACGATCTGCGCCGCAGAAGTGTCCCACTCCATCGTCGGAGCGAGTCGAGGATAGATATGTGCTTTCCCCTCCGCGATGCTGAGGAACTTCAGCGAACTTCCGCGACTCAGTGTCTTTGGATCCTTATACTGATTCAGGAATGCTTGTGTCTCTTCATTGAGATGTGATCGTGAGCAGACAAGCACGAGTCCTTCATCACTATCGTTATACTTAGGTGCTTGCAATCGTGATACTTCCCCATCTTTTTGCCGGAAGGCACCCTGCCCTTTCTGGGCCCAGTACAGCTCATCTGTGACAGGAATGTACACGACACCGAGTATGCTCTCTTGATTTTCGATCAGAGCGATATTGATGGTAAACTCACCGTTTCGCTTGACGAATTCCTTTGTGCCATCCAAGGGATCTACACACCAGTACCGATCATAGCTCTTGCGATCATCATACTCGATCATCTTATTTTCCTCTGAGAGAATAGGGTACTGTATCTCCAGTCTTTCTAGCCCCTCGCAGATGACATCATTGCTCTTTTTGTCGGCAATGGTCAGCGGACTATCATCACCCTTGAGCTCCACTTGAAAGTCATCTTCTCCATAAATCTCGAGCACAGCTTTGCCTGCGCGCACTGCAATATTCTTCAGTTCTTCAATCATATCTTCTTGTGATAGTAGAGTTTGCTACAACTATTCTCTTGTAAGAGCCTTGCACCTAGATTGAGCATGGAATCAGCACTCACATTGTGGTATTTGGCCATCTCTTGATTAATCTCATTCGCGTCTCCCATAGACTCATGGAAGCATAGGCTCATGGCCTTGTGCAGATTGCTGATCTCACTGAATTTGAGCTGACTTTCTACCTTATTGACCTGTCTTTGCAGCTCTCCATCATCCAGTCCATCCTGCAGTAGCGTATCGATTTCTTGCCAGATTGCCTTCTCCGCTTGCTCGAGACTCACGCCTTCACTTGGCTTGGCTTCTATCACGAACATACCTGGATCAACCGTCCCTGAGATGTATGCATCAGCACTACTCAAGATACGCTGGCCCTGTACCAGATTCTTGAAGAATCTTGCACTTCTTCCTCCAGAAAAAACATCAGACAGTAGATCCATGGCATAAAAGTCAGGATCCGACTTTGCCACACCTCTAAATGCGAGATACAGCGCATCTATCGGTGCTTCACGATCACTATGATGCACTTTGACGGCATTCTGCACTGAGTCTTGAGGATAGCGTTTTCGCGCAAATGTTCTTTGGCCGATATCACCAAAGTACTTCTCCACGAGCGAAAATGCCTTGTCAGCCTCCAGTCCACCTGCCAAACAAATAACCGCATTGTTGGGACCATACCACTGATTAAAAAACTTGGCCACATCGTCAAGACTGGCGTCAGCAATATGCTCTCGCCGCAATCCGATCGTAGGCCAGCGATATGGATGCTTCTCATAGACCATACCCGAAAGATGATGCCAGGTCAAGCCAAATGGCGGATTGAGACAGGTCTCGGCATACTCTTCTAGCACGACCTTGCGCTGGACCTCTAGGGCTTCAGACGATATGATCAGATCTTGCATCCGATCCGCTTCAAGCCATAGTGCAGTCTCGACATTTTCTGCTGGGATGACATCATAAAAATTGGTGAAGTCGCTATTGGTAAAAGCATTGTTGTCCCCTCCAGCATTCTGCAAGGGTTCATCAAAGCTTGGAGCGTTTTTGGACCCGCCAAACATGAGGTGCTCAAAGAGATGGGCAAATCCCGTACGATTTTCATCCTCGTCGCGCGAGCCTACCTGATAAAGCACATTGACGGCACACATCGGCGAGCCAAGATCCTCGTGGACAAGGACTCTCAGACCATTGGATAATACTCTTCGATGGAATTCGATCATAGGGCTGCAAAGATACAGAGGCTCAGAGGTCACAGCATTACCTTTGCGCCTCACATCGAGCCAAGCTAATATGACCATTCGCAATGCACTCATCTCTGTCTACCACAAGCAGGGTCTAGACAGGATCATTGATCTCCTTCAATCGCACAACATCAACATCCTCAGCACGGGAGGCACACAGTCTTATATCGAGTCAAAGGGTGTCAAAGTGCAAGCTGTAGAAGGTATCACTGGATATCCATCTATCCTTGACGGCCGTGTCAAGACGCTTCATCCCGCTGTCTTTGGAGGCATCCTTGCAAGGAGGACAGATGATCACCTATCTCAACTGGGGCAGCATGACATCGTCCCCATAGACTTGGTGATCGTGGATCTCTATCCATTCGCAAAGACTGTCGCTGAGCTTGACGACCATCAGCAGATCATCGAGAAGATTGATATCGGCGGGATCAGTTTGATCAGAGCCGCCGCCAAAAACTACGAGAGTGTCTTGGTCATCAGCAGTCAAGATCAGTATACTGCCCTTGAGGAGATTCTGGATCAAGGAGCTGAGACAGACTTGCAGACTCGCCAGAGCTATGCGCGCAAAGCATTCCTAGAGTCTACGAGACAAGATCTAGCAATTGTCAATTATCTCGATGGGCAGATCGGTGATACGGAGGAGTTCAGAGCGGGCTTTCGCCCAAAAACTCCATTGCGATACGGTGAAAATCCTCATCAAGAAGCAAGTTATCATGGTGAGATGACTGAAGTCTTCGATCAGTTGCACGGGAAAGCTATCTCTTATAATAACCTGGTCGATATCGATGCAGCCATCAGGCTCATCGCAGAGCTATGGGATGGCCAACCGGCCTCTGCGATCCTCAAACACACCAACAGCTGCGGTGTCGCCGTGAGAGATCAGTTGGCTGATGCTTGGAAAGCGGCTTTGGCTGGAGATCCTGTATCAGCATTTGGAGGCATCTTTGTCGTCAATAAAAAAGTGGATGTTCCAACTGCTACGGCAATGAATGAGATCTTCTTCGAGGTCGTGATCGCACCAGGATACGAGGAAGAGGCCTTGACTATCCTCAAGAAAAAGAAAAACCGCATCATCCTAGATCTCAAGACTCCTCACTTATCCAAGTACAGCTTCAAGCAGCTGCTCAATGGTGTCATCGTCCAGGGCTATGATCAAAAAGTCGAGACGAAAAAGGACTTGACACTTGCCACCAATCAAGCTGCAAGTGATCAAGAGATAGATGATCTACTCTTCGCCAACGTCTGCGCCAAGCATCTCAAGTCCAATACGATTGCCTTGGTGAAGAATGGACAGCTCATCGGCATGGGATGTGGTCAGACATCACGGGTAGATGCGCTCAAGCAGGCGATCACCAAGGCTAAGGGCTTCGGCTTTAGTCTCAAGGGAGCTGTCATGGCTTCAGATGCATTCTTTCCATTCAAGGACTGTGTGGAGATCGCTGCGAAAGCCGGGATCAGTGCCGTCCTACAGCCTGGTGGATCCATCCGAGATCAAGAGAGCATTGACTGCTGCAATGAAAATGGGATGAGCATGTATATGACCGGCACACGTCACTTCAAGCACTGATCAAGATTGCACAATCTCTGCATCGATATCGGAAATACACGTGTCAAGGTCCTTGATTACATCAACGGTGAGGCCCAGACACAAGAGACATATCTGCATCAAGAGATCGACTGGGATGCAATTGCAAAGGCGGAGCACTATGACGGCATCGCTGTGTCCAATGTGAGCGATCTTCAGGGATATGACCGTCTGCACCATATCACTGATCTCTATGTCGAGCTCAATGAGTACACGCCTCTTCCTTTTGTCAATGGCTACGACACCCCAGAGACTCTGGGCAAGGACCGCTTGGCAGCTGTGCTAGGTGCTAGAGCGATGTTTCCCCAAGAGGCTTGCTGTGTGATTGATATCGGCACATGTGTCACGCTGGACTTTCTCGATGAGCAAGACATCTATCAGGGAGGCAACATCTCACCAGGAGTCAATCTCAGGCTCCTTGCGATGCATCACTTTACAGATGGCCTGCCTCTACTCGATCTGGAAGATTCAGAAAGCTTGTTGGGAAAATCTACCAAAGAAGCAATGTTAAATGGAGCCATGAACGGGCTCCTGTATGAAATAGAAGGATTTCTAGAGCGTTTAGACGCCATGTATCCTGCGGGCTTCAAGACGATCTTGACCGGCGGCGGTGCATCTCACTTGGGCAAAAAGCTCAAAAGAGAGATATTTGTCAACCCTTTTTTAATACCCTATGGTCTTAATGCGCTACTGGAGCAACTATAAACTCATCCTTGCACTGACATTCTTTGTGTTTTGTGCCATTTGGGCGAAAGCCCAGCCCAATGACAACTCACCGTTTGCATCGCTGGGCATCGGAAACTTTCTCGATCAAAATTTCGTCCACAGCAGCAACATGGGCGGGATATCTGCCGGCTACTACGACCAGTACCAGTGGAATGCTCAGAATCCTGCATCATTGGGGTATCTGAAATACACCAGCTTCAATGTTGCCGCGTATGCAGAGCGCTCGTCGTTGCAATCAGTCGGGAATGAAGTGCCCAATGATAATGAGATCGTCTGGAACGGTAATCTGAGATATCTATCACTAGGAATGCCACTTCGCAATGTCATCAATGTCCTTGAGGAGCGCAAGGAACAGTCATTTGGGGCTGGCATGGGATTGAGTCTCATGCCCTTCACACGAGCAGCGCAATCCACAAGATTCACAGAGATTGATCCGCAAGTCGGCACGATCGTCCAAGACATTGTGCGAGAAGGAGGCACATACCGCCTACAGTGGAGCGGAGGAGCAAGGTATAGAAACTTCTCTGCGGGTGTCAATCTGGGTTACTTTTTTGGTACGCTCGATAGGAATCAGGTCGTTTCACTGAGTGACGACAGGACAGCCAGTATCACAGTATCCGAGAGCTCTTCGCGGTTGCAAGGCTTCACCAGTGGATATGGAGTGATGTACACCCTTCCTCTCCTCAAAGGCATCTATGATGAAGAGGATGATCCTGAAGCTTGGAAAAGTCCGAGAAAGAGCATCACATTTGGTATTCATGGCAGATTTGGTAATGATTTTACCACGAGGAGTTCAAGATTTGAGCGAGTGATACATGGAGTGGGTATCGTGGATACGGCAGAGGGTGGATTTGCCGTAGATGTTAAAGAAAATGGAAAACTGGGAGCTGAGACGACATTCGGTATTACTTATAGGGATCAGCAGCGTCTTATGATCGGAAGCAACCTTACACTCGGACAATGGTCGGAGTACGAAAACGAATCCGATCCGCAAACACTCAGTGATTCATGGAGATGGAGTGTCGGCGGTACATGGCGGCCAGATCCGGATGATGTACTCAACTTCTGGAATCGTATCGGCTACCAGGCCGGATTCAATATGGGGGAAGATCCGAGATCACTCGGCGGCGAACAATTGAGCTACTGGAGCGTGACGGCTGGACTAGAGCTACCAGTCTTCTACACTCAGCAGATTTCACATGTGAGCATCGGAGTGGAATATGGTAAAGTAAAGTCTCCTGTGATCGAAGATAGCTATCTGAGATTCACGCTAGGGATGACTTTCAATGACAATAAATGGTTCTTGAAAAGAAAATATGATTGATATGAAGACTACTATCCTACAGAAGTACTTGGTCGCAATCGCAGGCCTATTGCTGGCAAGTGTAAGCCTATCTGCTCAGTGCGAGACCTGGGTTGATAGTCCGACGAAAGAAGAAGCAGAAAATGCTCACACCATCTACAGACAAGCTATGAAGGACGGAGACATGGCTCTAGCCTTTGAGCATTGGGAAACTGCCTATAAGCTTGCTCCGGCTGCAGATGGTCGCAGAGCTTATCACTACACTGATGGTGCTGCACTCTACAAGGACAAGCTCAAAGCTGATGAAGCGAACAGAGCCATGTACCTAGAAAAAATTGACATGCTCTACAATCAAGCAGCTGACTGCTATATCAACGGAGCCATTGCTGTACCTAAATGTACAGGTGATGACTGCGGTCCTAATAGAGCTGGTAGAGTACTCGGCAGATATGTATACGACATGGTCTATGAGCTCCGTACACCACTGAGCAAGACCTACGAGGTCGCCAAGAAATCAACTGAGCTCGCTGGCAATACCAGTGAGTACACGATTCTAGATGCTTACTCTTATGTAGCTGTGAATCTTTTCAAATCTGGCAAGATTGACGTAGATGAAGCACGTCGCATCCACGCGGAGCTCAATGAGATCGCCGACTACAATATCGAGAACAACGAAAGATTCTCTGCAAGCTATGATCAAGCCAAGCAGTCTATGAACAATGGTCACTGGGCAGGTATCGAAGCCGATATATATGACTGTGAGTACTTCAAGGCGAAGTACGAGCCACAGTTCAGAGAAAATCCCGATGACTTGGAAAACCTCAAAGTCATCTTCGCTACTCTCAAAAAGCGTGGATGTGAGGACAGTGATCCACTCGTGGCAGAGATCCAGAAAAAGTATGAAGGTCTTGCAGCGGATATCAACGCTGAGAGACAGGCAGAATTTGAGGCGAACAATCCTGGAGTCGCAGCCAACAAGCTGTACAAAGCTGGAGACTTCCAAGGTGCTATCACCAAGTACAATGAAGCCATCTCACAAGAGACAGATCCTCAGAAGCAGGCGAGCTACCACTTCTCCATTGCCTCTATCCAGTTTCGGAAACTCAATAAATATTCTGACGCCAGAAGATCTGCTCGCAAAGCCATGGAACTAAGACCTGGCTGGGGGAGACCTGAGATGCTGATCGGTGACATGTATGCCAAGTCATCCAATAGCTGTGGCAAAGATGCCTACTCCAGAGGCCTCGTCATTCTAGCTGCACTTGATAAGTGGAGAAGCGCCAAAGCCAAGGATCCTGAAGTAGCAGCTGAAGCTCAGAAGAACATCAATAAGTACTCTGCCTATATCCCTCCCAAGGAAGACATCTTCATGAGAAGTGATATCTCGGAGGGACAGCGAGTCAACACAGGCTGCTGGGTAGGTGAGAGCGTAGTACTCAAGGGCAAGTAGAGGCTCTTCAGCAAGGAAAATATCAATCAAAGCAGAGGGGCAGCGCAATCGCGTGCCCCTCTTTTATTTTTACCATGAATATTCGATGACATGAAAAGACTCACGACCATCTTCGCCATACTGCTCTTTAGCACATGTACTCCCTCCCCAACAAAAGAGGCAACCGATCCAGACCCTAGTGAAGTCGTACCTGAAAAACCCCTCGTCAGTGATGACCCATGTGCCAAGTTTAGTGATAGTCGCAAAGGTGAACAGGCTATAGATAGTTATGTGATCTACCGTGATTACATCAAAAATGGTGACTGGGATGGTGCCTATCCATACTGGCAGCAGGTCTATGAGATCGCTCCGAGTGCGGATGGTCAGCGAAAATCTGTCTTTGAAGACGGCATAAAATTCCAAGAGAGGTTTTTTCAAGCAGCATCAGACTCCATCACCAAACAAAAGCACATCGATGAAATCATGAAGCTCTACGACCATATGGCCCAGTGTTACCCAGAAGGTTGCTATGTGAATGGGCGCAAAGCATTTGACTGCTACTACAAGTACAGAGATTTTGTAGAGGATGAGGAAATTCTGGCACTGTTTGATGAGTCCTTTCGGACAAATGGCAAGGATGTACCAGCCTTTGTGGTCAACCCGATGACAGGACTCATGACCGAGATGTTCTTGACAGATAAGATCTCCATGGAAAAGACTCAAGGGTATGAGGAGATGATCATGGATGCGATCGATCACAATCTTGCCAACTGCGAAGAGGATGAATGCGAAGCATGGCAAATCGTTGAAAGCTATGCACCAGGTAGACTAGAAAGCCTCGAAGCCATCAAGGGATTTTATGACTGTGAGTACTTCAAGGATAAGTACCTGCCTATTTGGGCAGCAGACAGTACAGACTGTGACGAGTCTAGATCTATGCTTGGCAGACTGAAGTACGGTGGCTGTCTGGAAGAAGACGCAGCTGTACAGAGACTATTGACTGCCGTCAAAAACAACTGTCGCACCGTCAATCAAAACTTAGCAGCAGCATATGATGCTCTACAAAACGGACGCTACACAGAAGCGATACAGTACTTTTTGGCGGAAGCCGAAAATACCACTGATACAGAGAAAAAAGCGAGATACACCCTACTCGTAGCCAAGATCTACTATGGCCATCTCAAAGATTTCCCCAAAGCAAGGAAGTATGCCAGAGAAGCTGCCAAGTACAGAGACAACTGGGGCGAGCCCTATATCCTCATAGGTAAGCTCTATGCATCGAGTGGTCCACTTTGTGGTCCAGGTCGAGGATTTGACAGTCAGGTGGTCACGTGGGTAGCGATCGACAAGTGGAACTATGCCAAGCGCATAGACCCAAGTGTGGCAGAGGAAGCCAATAAAAATATCGCCCAATATGCTCAGTACATGCCCTCGATGGGGGACATTTTCCAGAGGACACTCAATGTGGGCGATAAGTACTATGTCGGATGCTGGATACAGGAGAGCACGACCATCAGGGTTAAAAATTAGGAGCCTAATTCTGTATATGAAAAAGCCCTTCGCTTTGCGGTGTGCCTTTTTTATTTGCCAATTAACATATTGGTCAAAAGAATAAATTTAATTTAGAATTAAACCTAAGATGCTCGTAGGCATCAAATGTCCATAAGCCCTTTTCATCAACCCATCAGATAGCCGTATGCAAATGACTAGAGAGCAACTCATCGACCTTCTAGAAGGACGCAGCGAATTTGAAAAGTTCCAAGTGGAAGCTCAGGATCTACCTGAGATCCCTTCTGCTCCAGCGATGCGACCACCACCAGATACTGGAATCGAACCCTATGCTGGAGAGTGGACTGCGGCGCAAGCTGCTCATCTATTGCGAAGAACGACATTTGGCGTGAGCAAAGATCAAATCAAGCTCGCAGTAGCCAATGGAATGGAGTGGACTGTCGATAAGCTGCTGGAAGAAATCGCCTTGCCCGAGCCGCCAGTGGTATTTAATGATGCGGCAGACAGTCCTGCACTGGGTGAAACCTGGATCACGGAGCCATATGATCTCATCAATTTCCCTGCACAAATCGGACACCGCACAAACTCCTTGAGTGCTTGGACTCTAGGGCTGATGCTTGAGGGTCAGATGAATATCAGAGAAAAAATGACGCTCTTTTGGCACAATCATTTTGCCACAGAGATCCAAGTGGTCAATGATCCCAAATTCGCCTATCAATACATCACTACACTACGCGAAAACGCAACTGGCAACTTCCGTGAACTGGCCAAGCTCATGACGGTCGACCCGATGATGCTCCGATATCTTAACGGACATGACAACTCCGTTGAATCACCAAATGAGAACTACGCTCGAGAACTGCTGGAACTCTTTACCATCGGCAAGGGACCACAAGTAGCAGAAGGAGACTATACAAATTATACTGAGCAAGACGTGCTCGCATTCTCCAAGATCCTTACAGGATGGCGCGCTAGAGGCTATCGAGATCGAGTTGGCCAAGAGGTTGATTCAGTCTTTGTCAGAAGCAGACATGATGAATCCGACAAGACACTCTCTCATAGATTTGGCAATAATGTCATCAGCAATGGTGGAGACCTTGAGTATCGTAATGCCATCGATGTCATATTCCAAAAAGCCGAGTGCGCAAGATTTATCATGCGCAAGCTCTACCGGTGGTTCGTCTACTACGATATCAATGACGCAGAAGAAATGCAGGTCATTGAGCCTCTGGCACAGCTGCTAGTAGATCACGACTATAATCTGAAAGAGGTACTTCGGACTTTATTGATGAGTGAACACTTCTATGATCCACTCAATTGTGGCTGTATCATCAAGAGCCCCATCGACTTTGTCACCAATCTCTTCAACCAGTTTGAAATTGAAATCGACAAGGAACGCGTCAATCGCTACTACCAAGTATGGCTGACCATCTTCCGCTACACCACATTGATACAACAGCAATATTTCCAACCGCCAAGTGTGGCGGGCTGGTCCGCGTACTACCAGGCTCCAGGCTATCAGAGGACATGGACCAATGGTGTCACTCTACCCTATAGGATCTTGTTTACCGATATCATGAGTCTCGTTGGCTTCACGCAAAATGGCCTGGCCATACAGATCGACTTCTTGAAGCTGCTTGAGGGTTATGAAGATGCCATTAGCACTCAAAATATGATCCGTGAATCAGTCGAGTTTGTGTGCCCCAAAGCAATGGAGGACAATCAAATTGATTTTTTGCAAGCAGCGCTTCTTCCCGGATTGCCAGACTTCGTTTGGACTGAGGAGTATGTGGCTTACCTCGATGATCCAGACAATGAAGAATTAAGAGCATCCGTGGATAACAAGCTCAGGATATTCTTCCGGACTCTTCTCTTGCACCCAGAATATCACCTAAGCTAGACCCACTACCAAAAATCAGAGAAATGAAAAGAAGAGACTTCATACGCGTCAGTGGCCTCAGCGCTCCTATACTTGTGAATGGACTATCCATCGATGCCATAGCAAAGAGCAGACTATTTAGCTCTGTAGATGACGATACAGATCGTATCCTCGTACTCATTCAGCTCAATGGTGGCAATGATGGACTCAACACATTGATCCCTATGGATCAATATGCGCGTCTTCAGAATCTGCGACAAGATATCATCATCCCGGACTCGTCCGTGCTAGAACTTGATAATGACCTTGCTATGCATCCAAGCATGTCTGGCATGAAGGAGCTTTACGATCAAGGCCTCCTCAAGTTGGTACAATCTGTGGCCTATCCAGACCAAAATCGATCTCACTTCCGCTCTACCGATATCTGGACGAGCGCTTCTCCTGCACAAGAAGTGTGGACCACTGGATGGCTCGGAAGATACTTGCAAAATCGCTATGCAGATTTCCCAGAAGGATATCCCAATGAAGAGTGTCCAGATCCATTTGCCATCACGATTGGCAATCTCGTCACTGAGACTTGTCAGGGTCTATCAGGAAACTTCTCCATGGCCATCCAAGATGTCAACAATCTCAATCCGATCTCCGAAGGTGAAGAAGGCACGCTGCCCGATACACCATATGGCTGGGAGTTAGCTTTTTTGCGCAATGCGATCAAGCAAACCAATCAATACTCTGAGCAAATCAGAGCGGCAGCCGACACAGGAAGCAACGAAGCAAACTATGCCGGTGACAATCAGCTGGCTCAAGCTCTTAAGACGGTGGCTCAACTCATTTCTGGAGGCCTTGGCACCAGAATCTATGTGGTCAGTATCGGTGGATTTGATACGCATGCCGGTCAAGTGGTGAATGGTGAAGCAACCGCTGGGATTCATGCACAGCTGCTTCAATCATTGAGCAGTGCAATATTCAGTTTTCAGGAAGACATCCAGATGCAAGGCTTCGGGGAGCGCGTCTTAGGATTGACCTTTAGCGAATTTGGTCGACAGATTGCACAAAACTTTAGTTTCGGTACCGATCATGGTACGGCAGCACCGCTCATGGTTTTTGGCAACTGTGTAGATCCTGAGATTCTCGGTCACAATCCTGAGATCCCAGAAGCGATAGAGCCTCAAGAAGGTGTGGCTATCCAGTATGACTTCCGAGATATTTATGGATCAGTCCTAGAGGACTGGTTTGGGGTTCCAAATGAAGAAGTAAGGGAGATCTTGCATCAGGACTATGTGAAATTGCCGATTCTTGACCAGGCCTGTATCAGTGTCAGCACTGATAATCCCACTGAAGATCCGAGTTGGATGGAGATATCTGTGAGACCCAATCCTGTGAGAGGGATCGCATGGTTTGATCTAGAGTTGGCTCATGGAGCAGATGTAGATCTGCGGATTTTTGATGCTGTAGGTAAGCAGATCAGTACCGTGGTATCGCAGCGATATGAGGCTGGCAAGCACACTATATCGTACAATTGCCATAGACTGCCTGCTGGAAACTACTACTACCGCCTCCGTGCGGATTCCACACACCGCACCCAGCTCTTGCAGGTGCTCTAGTAGCTCTGAGGTCAGCTTGTCCTCTAGAGGCATGGTTTTTAGAGTATCTATGACATCTTTTGTTGGTGTACATAAACTTTGGAGATGGTAGAATGTCAGATGATGGTCAGGAGGAATGTAAGCGAAGTCTTCCAGGCCTTTATAGATCCTGAAGTAACGACCAAGTTCTGGTTTGATCGCTCGAGTGGCAAGCTAGTCCAAGGCAATTCAGTCAGATGGTATTGGGACATGTATGGAGCTCAAGCAGACATTCATGTTCAAGAAATCATAGCTGATAAAAAAATCTCCATCACTTGGGACGATCCACCAGTCCAGGTAGATTTTCATTTTACAGCCCTGTCAAGGTCTACGTCTCTGGTCCAGATCAAGAACTACGGCTTTCGCCAAAAAGGTGCAGAGCTCATCAAGGCGATCAATGACAACACTGGAGGATTTACTACGGTGCTAGACGGCTTGAAGGCGTATCTGGAGCACGGCATCATGCTCAATCTTGTCAGGGATAAGTTTCCAAAGATCCCTGAAGAATAAATCAATCTCCTCCTAGGAGCACATCAAATGGTGGTCAACTCCACTCCTCTCACATACTTGGAGCTTTTACTCATCCGCATAGGCCAGCGCAATGGAATCTCACTCACTAGTCGATCATCTTCTGGCTGATACTTGATCTCAAGGATGATGCTTGGGTCTCTGCTGACTCTGCTAGTATCCATACCGCTGCGTGATACAGGATAGTAAAGAAGCTCACGATCTATGGTCAGTCGATAGCTTCTGTCCGCGGACTCTAGGTAGCTTCTCTGGTATGAGTTGATCAGAGTAGGACGACGATGGTGAAAATCTTCAATCACGCGATCCGGCACACCGCTTTCGCGAAAATGCTTGATCAAGGTCGCAGAGTCCAGCAATGACCCAAGATATGTGCTCCCAAGAGCGAAAGAGTCTTTCATTCCCGCCAGGCCTCGCTTGATCTTATATTCTAGTACTGGGGCGGCGAGATGAGCCTTTGAGTTTCCGTACCATCGTATGCGCGTCTTGACGCGATCTGCGACACCCTGGACGTTTTCGTCATACCCTTGGAACATTTGGGTATCATAGTAGATATTATTCACCTGGCGATCCACATACAGCTCTCTGAAGAATGCGGGATGAAGCTTGAGCATGTGACGCAGTTGATTGAGGTACTTTTCGTCCATGACATACTTTCGCTCATAGCGTCTAGACTTGAGTAAGTCCTCCCTCATCGCTCCGATTTCTTACCGTAGATGACACCATACATCTGATCCTTGACACGGCTTTCCGTGGTGGCAAGCTCTCCATTGAGCCTAAGGCGCGATTGTTCTTCGATCAAGTGGATCGTCACTACATCACGCAACTCCACATCAACGGCCGTGATGCTTGCGGGTCCATACTCTGGCTTCTTTTGGAAGGCCGTAAAACCAAGAGCACATTGATGGATCTTCATTTCACGTAGTTCCACATAGCTCATATCCTTGCTTGCCACGCCGATTTCACTCTGACTGACACGCACACTATCAACGCGCATCTTACTATCCTCTCCTGCACTGAGACCTTTGTCTCCTGCACGAAGTATGTTGACACGCTTGACGTCTATATCACTCCCAGAAACATCTATAGCATCATTTCCGATATCCAAAAACTGGCAGTCGCGGATCTCACCAGTCACAAAATCACCATCGAAGGCATCAGACTGAATCTCGCTGAAAATACAATCTTGCATATCAAAATCTGACCTTATGATATTGAGAGCATCCTCACATCGATTGCGCTCAAATGTGCAGTAGCTCAGATCTACGTCGGACTCATAGAAGTTCACAGCACCGCTGACCGACCAGTAGGCCGATGTCAAGTTTCTGAGATTGAGAAATCTACAGTGCTCCAATCTACTTCTAGACTCTGCATTCATCACCATGATGCCTCTACCATCCCGCGTAGTAGCATACACCGTGATCGGATTCTCCGCTGTGCCTTGCCACTGCAGTGGGCTGTAACTGATGATCCGACTGCCGTGCTTCACCATCTCAAACTTGGTCCCTGGACCGACCACAAAGCTGTAACCGGCTGGTATGATCATCGGCTCTTCGATCTGGTGCGTGCCTGAGTGGCAAATAATCTGCTTGGTCTTTTCATCAACATGGAGAAAATCAAACTTATCGACACTCGACTCCATGCGTAAGAAGGCGGATGACTCAAGGACACTTTCACCCTCACCACTCCAAGAAAATATCTTGCTGATACTAGGAGAACTAGCACCGACCGTCGAAAATTGCAAACGGATCTTCTCGATATCCTTGCTCAGATCAAAATCAACTTTCCCTTTTTTGGAGACGAAGAGCCGCTCGAAGTTCTCTGCAAATGCAAATCGAAGTGTCTGTCTCTCTCGTGGAGCTAATAGTACGGATGTCTTCAGCCCTGCAATATCTCTACCTTCATCCGTCTGCAGACTCAAAACGTGGATGGGCAATCGGCCGTGGTTGTCAACACTGAGCGTGATACTATTGGCATCGTAGGACTCGACAAATGCCGAGATCGCTTGCTTGGGTTGTATGAGCTCTTGCAGGACCTTGCGATTGAAATCGATGAAGCTGGGATCCCAGCGAAACTCTGGAAGAGCTGACTCCATAAAGAGCTTCCGATCTTCCAGTCCTTTGGTGTGCTTGAGCTGCCAGATGGCATCATCAGTGGTCAGACGCTCGATGGCGCGCACATAGGCTGCCACATAGGCTGTATCGTCGACGGCGTGCATGTACTGATGCGGATAGTAGTTTTCCCTACCACTATCGCCATCAAATCCCACCGGTTCTAGCTTGCCATTGATCGGATTGTAATACATGCGATAGTTATGGGATATCAGAGCGTGATCCGCGCCAAGAAGATTGGTAATGACATTAGCAGTTGCCAGCTTCTCCACATCAAACACCTCGCTGATGCTCAGCTCGCCATCTAGGTAAGACTGAAACAATGCACTCGCGGATTGAAACTGTCTCAGCAGATTGCTATCCTTTCTCACTGCACCTCCTCCAAATGGAAGGATCGGGAGGTCGTCCTGCCGAAATACTTCTGAGGCTTCTAGATCTCCCCATGGCAATCCTTGACCGACAAACTCCGCCCGATTTCGCCAAATAGGGTCTTCGTCCAGCTTGAGCAAAATGCCTTCTCTTCTCTGATTTCTCTCAATCAGATTTTTGGTAAAGAACTCTTCCGCTGCATAGAGACCCAAGTACTTATCCTCTCTCGTGACTCCGCGATCAATCTCGAGATGAAGCTGCACAAAATCGTATTTGAGATGCAGAATATCTTCCTTGGCCAAAGCTTGGTGATATAGCCACTCCCCGAGATAGTTCCTTGCCTTGGGATGGTGCAATGAAAATTTTTGCATGCCATTCCAAGACTCATCAGATTCTAGATTGACCCGAAAAGACCACTGATCACCGACAAGATGATCTGTCCAGTCTCCCTTGAGTCTTATATCACATTTCCTATCAGATTTTCCATCACTGAAAGTCGCGGACACGAGATCATCCTCTTCTGTGAGCAGTACTCCTTTCTTGACAGCTTCATCTCTTTTTCTCCTGAGCTTTTCATAGGCTGCTTGGTTTATTCGCAACTTGAGCGTAGGGATCTCGTCAAATTTCACATTGAAGAGGCGGATCTTAGGCTTAGGCTTGGCACTACCGAATAGATCAAAACTGTAGACTGCTAGCAGCTGATCATCTGGTGTGAGTACGGCGACATTGAGGCCTCTCTCGCCCATATCTATCCGTCGGTTCTGATCAGATATCCTAGCATATTTACCATGGTCAAAGCCTGCACTCTCTATCTCGTAGTCCTGAAACTTCAGCGTCTGCGCTTGATCGGATGATCTTGACTCCGTGACAAACTTACCAGCCTGAACCTGTCCCACGTATGACTGTCGCCAGCCCAGCTGACTCAGCTCCTCCGCTCCCAGATTTTTAAGCTTCTCTCTCAGGCTCGAGTTGAGATTGGCAGAAGACTCATCATTGACAGCAAGGAGCAGCGTGCCGTCATGGTTATTGATCAGAGAGAGCAAGTCCTTTTGCTCGTAGATCTCATGCCTATTATCTTCAGTGAGGTAGATTTTGGGAGCAGCATTGGACTTTTGGGAGATTGGGATGGCTTTCGCCAAAATGCTGATCAGCACCAGAGAAACTCCGAAGATCAGAAGCCATAAAATCTGCTTCCAAGAACTACGACCTTGATCTTTTTTGATCAGCATCTTAGATCATCTCGAGAAAACTGAAAGAAAGCCCGGGATAAGCTTCACGGAGTTTGGACTTGGCTTCTACCAACTGATCTAAGGATCTGAAACCCACACTGTAGACAATCTCCGTACGCTCTGGAGCTTCTTCCACTCGACGGAGTTCGAGTTGTGAGGATGAACTCTCCAAGATGCTCGTAATCTTGCCAAGAGCATCCTGCTGATCGCCTTCAAGGCTGATGATGAGATTCTGAGAGATGTCTTGTGCCTTGTTGCGATGTGCTAGGATGATCAGCAGACAAAGTCCTGCAGCACCAATCAGCGTCACAAGCATCTGACCAGCTCCCACACCCAATCCGATGGCGATGACCATGAAGAAATAAGCCAACTCCTCAGGCTCCTTGATAGCCGTCCGAAATCGCACGATCGATAGCGCACCTACTAGTCCTAGACTCAATGCCAAAGAAGACTTGACAATCGTAATGATAATCATCGTGGTGAGTCCTATCAGTACAAAACTCCTAGAAAGGGTCCGACGATTGGACAAGGAATGTCCATAGCGGATGTAGACCTGGGCTATCACAAGGCAGAGCAGGCTGGTCAAGATCATCTGCAACAGAAAAAACAGAACATTGATATCCTGCAGTTGGACGCTAAATAAGTCTCTCAGCGCATCTAATTCCTTCATAATCTGAGCTTCACGATAATTGAACTGCAAAGGTAACATTGCCTCAGCAGCCAGCTTTGGCCTTAAGACTTTCAGCGCCCTCTAGATCCTACCGAGTTTCCTGAGTTTTTCACGGACCTTCACAAGGCGCTCCTGCCAGTCAGGCTGTAAGATGGCTCGATCATACTCCATCTGGACATTTGCGCGAAAGCGCTCTGCTACTGCAGAGTCATGAATCACCATGAGATTATCATCAATGGCAATGGAATCAGCGTGCCAATTATAACTGCCTGTCAACACCATAGCGCCAGGATCTCCTGCATCGATCACGGCATACTTATGATGGATGCCACGTGGGAGCGTATCGATCCTTACTTCAGCACCAGCTGGCATGATTGTCCAGTATTCGGACAAGTCATATCTCGTATAATACTCTTTGAGTACGCCAAAAAGCTTGACATCCTGCTCCATCGCTCCTAGTAAAGCAGCTCCGAGATCACCACCGAAAAACAGCATTTGGGCGAAAGCCACTTCCTGCTCAGCTGCCTCGAATGCATCGATCAGGCGTCGATTGGCACTGTCCTGAGGATTGAAGTACATCTCTACCGGTACTCCTGCAATTTCAAAGTGATTTCGAGGACTCTTCTCTTTTTCCCATCCAAATTTTGCTTTGTCTGCCGCTGGTAAATCCTCTGGCCCACCCCACATCTGCTCAAATTCATGTACAAACGCCACCGCCAAATCCTTGCTCTGAGCGATGACCATATTATTGGCCTGCTGGGTGAGATCCCACTGCGCATTGTTGGCAGAGCTATTGATCACCACGCGTTGATCTATGATCATAAACTTATGATGCATTGAGAAGCCCGGGTCACCGTAGTGAATAGGAATATCTTGATGAAGGACTGGCAGAGCAGTATTAGCCTGTTTGTCGCCACTGGTGATGTATCGTATCCTCACGCCCCGATCTCTGGCCCGATTGAGAGCTTCTGAGATTTGCATTTCCTCAGCCGTAAACATGGCAATATCGATGCTACGAGTAGCAAAATCAATATAACTGCAAAGAATGTTCCTGAAGAAATATGGTCTGTCTAGACCAGATTCCGTCTTATTGAAGTAGAGTTCAAGGTACTCCTCCTCAGTCGATGGCACCTCAAAGGCTGGCCCTTGCTCTTTAGAGCAGCCAACAAGGATTGCCACTGAGAAGAGTGTGGCAAAGACCTTAGTCCATTCCATAGAGTTCCTTGCCTACATCGTAGTACTTGTCACCTTCTACCCAAAAGAGCTTGGTATCATGATTGGCAATCATGCGAGCACTGTAGATGTATGACTTGAAAAACTTTTCGAGATAGTTGTAGTCGAGAGACTGAGGATCATCTGCTGGCTGATGATAGTACTTATTGATGGCATCATCAAAGCCCGTATAACCAAGACTATAAGTTGGCGCAGGTACTCCCTTGGCAGCGAAGTTGACATTGTCCGATCGGTCAAAGAGATTTTGCTCAGGAGCAGCATCCTCCATAGCATCTAGACCGAATGTCGTACATGCCTTCTCGATGATGGGCTGCGCTGTGGTCCGCGTAAGTCCGATGATAGAAGCTCTGCTGGTATCATTGTAGCCCGCATTGTCTGAATTAAAGCAGTACATCACTTTGTCAAGAGGGATCAAAGGATTGTCAGCGTAGTAGCTGGATCCCAAGAGACCTTTTTCTTCTCCCGTGAAGAAGATCAATAGCGCGGATCTTCTGGTAGGATACTTGGCGATATTCTCAGCAGCCAAGAGCACTGTGGTGGATCCGACAGCATTGTCGCGAGCTCCATTGTAGATGCTATCACCTTCTACAGGTCGTCCGATGCCTACGTGGTCATAATGTGCGGAGTATATGATGTACTCGTCCTTGAGTGCGGGATCCGTGCCCTCGATCATACCGACGACATTGTAGGTCAAGATCTCATTGGACTCATATCCGGCTAGCATGATCCCACCAGAAGGAGTAGATTCTTGCACAGCCTTGACGGCAGTCTCATTGCTTGTACTCATCCACAGATGAGGGAAAGTGGTTCCTGAGCCATCATCAAGACTTGTCCTAGGCTGTGATAGAAATTGGATCAGAAAGTTGAAAGGAAGTTGGGTATTATTATACACCTCGACGAGTGCCGCCGCTCCTTTTTCTTCGGCAATAGCTCTCTTGTCCCTCGCAGCGAAAAACCACTGTTGAGGACTCTCTTGCCCTTCAAATCCGCACAAGGCTACTGCAATCTTGCCGGAGACCTCAATGTCTGCGTAGTCCTCTTCGGCACCACGATTGACGAAGACCATGTCAGCAGTCATGTCCATATTGTCTCCTCGCAGCATCACGAAGTCTTTGTTGATTTCTAGTACCTCATCCCCGATGGTAATCTTACCCTCAGTAGCAGGCACAGTCTGATTCATCGGTACGCGCTGGAAGTAACCATCATTGCCTGGCACTGGCTTGACACCATATCTCATCAGATTGGTGCTGAGGTATCGCGCAGCGATATTGAGCTCATCACTGGGTGTATCTCTTCCCGCCATCTCATCAGACGCGAGATAGGCGATATGACTTTCGATAGCTGCTCTCGTGACCGTCTCACTTGTCAATCTCTGATCGAGAGGCAATTGAGGAACTTCAGGAGTAGTTGCTTTCTGTGTGGTATCACATGAGGTGAAAGCAATAGCAACAAGTGCTAGGATTGCTGTGGTGAATCTGGACATTGCTCGTGTCAAATTTTTTGTGTGCTACGAAGGTATGACGAAATGACAGATGTAAAATCTTCAAAATATGCTCCTTGTTCTGAAATCGATTCAAGCCCTGTTGAATGAACTGTGGATTGAACACCGAACAAGGATTAACGAATGTCGATTTGAGAAGTCATGTCTAGGAGTCGATGCGATGAGAATCCAAACATCACAAGTCATTCTAAAATCTCAAATCGGTGTTCCTTGTTCTTCAATCAAAGTGAAGCAAGACGAGAACAAGAATTGTGAAGGCCTTGGAAAATTGCACAAGGATTCATCAATGATGATTTCAGATGTCAAGCTTCGCATGCCAAACTTATTTTAGGCTCATCGGATAGATGCGTATCTTACATCTGAATATCTTGACTCTTGAGTATCCATCCAAATCGCAAGGTCCATGTCGTAGCACCACCAGATCTTACTGGTATACGAATAAAGAATCCAGCCTCATATGCAGCTGGGACGCTCGGTGTCAAAGTGGCCATGACACAGGCAATCGAAGAGATGGGTGCTGTGCGAGCTTTCCAGACCCTGGCCAAGATGAATCAGAAGGAAGGCTTTGACTGTCCTGGATGCGCGTGGCCCGATCCAGATGACAAGCGCTCCGTGCTAGGAGAGTACTGTGAAAATGGTGCCAAAGCACTGGCAGAAGAAGCGACCTTGAAAAGAGTCGATCCCGCATTCTTCCAGCAGCATAGTATCCAGGAGATATCTTCTTGGTCTGATTACCGTATCGGCAAGAGCGGCCGTCTTACACATCCGATGATCCTCAAATCAGGTCGGCGACATTATGAAGCGATCTCATGGAGTGATGCATTTGCTGTGATCGCAGAACATCTCCAAAGACTTGATTCGCCCAATGAGGCTGTATTTTACACAAGTGGGAGATCAAGCAATGAGGCAGCATTTCTCTATGCACTGATGGCCAGAGCCTACGGCACCAATAATTTGCCGGACTGTTCCAATATGTGTCATGAGTCTAGCGGAGTTGCTCTCGGAGAGATGCTCGGTATCGGTAAAGGGTCTGTCACTTTGGATGATCTGCACAAAGCAGACGTGGTCATGATTATGGGACAAAATCCCGGAACCAATCATCCAAGGATGCTGTCCTCTCTCCAAAAGCTCAAAGAAAATGGAGGAAAGATTATCAGTATCAATCCTTTGGCGGAAGCCGGACTAAAAAAATTCAAGAATCCTCAGCGCCCAAAGGACTACTTCTCAGGAGGCACTAGGCTGACAGATGTACATCTCGCCGTCAAGATCAACCAAGATATCCCTTTGCTCAAGGCCATGATGATCAAGCTGAACGAGAAGGATCAAAGGGGTGATAAAATCTGGGACTGGAATTTCATTCGATCGCAAACACTAGACCATGAAACTTTCATGGCACAACTGATGAGGGAGGATCTTGATGAGCTCGTAAAAAGATCTGGTGTTTCAGCTTCGAGCATTGATGAGGCCGTAGAGCAGCTGGCTTCCGCCAAAAAGATCATCATATGTTGGGCTATGGGTCTGACGCAGCATCGCAATGGTGTGGAAAATATCAAAGAATGTGTCAATCTCCTTCTCCTCAAGGGTTCCATCGGCAAAGAAGGGGCAGGCACTTGTCCTGTCCGTGGTCACAGCAATGTACAAGGTGATCGCTCAGTGGGAATCGTCAGCAAGCCCAAACTGGAAAGCTCTCAGAGAATCAGAGAGGTATTTGGCTTTGATCCAGCAATGGATGCTGGCATGGATACTGTCGGCGCTATACAAGCCATGCATGAAGGCAAAGCCAAAATCTTTATGGCACTTGGTGGCAACTTCGCCTGTGCAGCATCTGATAGCTTCTACACTGCCGAGGCACTGCAGCGCTGTGATCTCACAGTCTCTATCGCGACTAAGCTCAATCGCTCGCACTTGATCGCGGGAAAGACCTCACTGATCCTACCGACTCTTGGCCGCTCTGAAGAGGACAAATTTCAAGGACAGCAGCGATATGTCACGGTGGAGAATAGCATGGGCAAGGTCCATAAGTCTCAAGGTAAATTGGCGCCAGCTTCTGAGCACCTCATGAGCGAGCCAGAGATCATTGCCAATATTGCGCATGAGGTGCTAGGAGCTCAGCATCCTGTGAGATGGCTAAAACTAGGAAGAGATTATCAGCTCATCAGAGAGAAAATCTCGGCTACAGTAGCTGGATTTGAAGGATACAAGACATTAGATCGAGAAGGATTCTACCTGCCCAATCATGCAAGGGCTGGAGACTTCTCTCGTCTACCAGAGGGTAAAATCCGCTTCTCTTTGAATGCGCTGCCTGATTATGACCTATCAGAAGATGAATTTCTGCTGATGACCATCAGGTCGCATGATCAATTTAATACAACCATCTACGGTCTAGATGACAGATATCGCGGCATCTACAATGAGAGACGGGTACTACTGATGAATGAACAAGACATGAAGGATCAAGCGCTAGAGAAACTTGAGCTCGTGGATATCAGCTCTCACTATGGTGGGCAGCTACGCCATGTGGAGTTGTTTCATGTCATACCCTACCAGATACCACGGGGAAATCTGGCGGCCTACTTCCCAGAAACCAATCCCCTGGTACCCATTGATCAATACGCCGAAAAAAGTCGGACGCCCATCTCTAAGTCGATCATCGTAAAGCTCAAGAAATCCAGGACTCAATCAGGAGTGTTTGAGTTTGCCAAGATGTAGAATCCTTCCTCCGGTCTGATTGACAGGACTGACACTCTTTCCGATGACGACTCCGTCATACGGCGCATGGTATTGTTTGGTGATTTCGCCCCATATATTTCTCAGAGTAGCAATGTGCTCATCCTTCTTTACCAAATCAGTCACAGATGGATGCACCGTAAGCAAACCGCCCCCATCGGTATACATCCAAGCTGAATGGCTACAGAGTATCGTAGACTGGTCAATCTCTTCGACCTCACAATCCAAAAAACCAAATTCTCCTAAAAAGTTGTTGATGCCCGTGAGACCATCTCGGATCATGCCTTTTTGAAACAGGTTTGGATTTCCAACCTCGAGGGTGATTGCTGGTATCCCCATCTCGTCCGCTGCACCTCTTAGTGTACCATCACTTGGTGGATTGTGCACGATGATCTGAGCATTTTGGAGCAAGGCCATCTTTTTCACAGTGGGATCATCCATGTCCGCCCTGATATAGTACGAGTTGACCCGACCATTGCTCGCGGTGTGCAAGTCCATTAAATAATCAAAGTGCTTGATCAACTTGTCTACAATATTCCAAGCGTAGACCTGACTTACGCGTCCATCCTCCTTGCCAGGCATGATATGATTGAGATCCGTACCATCAAGAAAGCGTCTTTTCTTCCGCTCAAATGATGGCACATTGACCACTAGTACACCGATGATGGTCCCACACAAGTGAGAAGTATCCAGTTGTGCAAATAATCGCTGTATGACTGGTATACCATTGAGTTCGTTGCCATGCACTGCTGCTGTCACGCCTAGCGTAGGTCCCTCCTTCATGCCTCGTGCGATGAAAACAGGAACACTGATAGATTCACCGAGTCCATTCTCGACGATGCGAAGCCATCTTCTACAAATCTTACCGGGCTCTAAGCGATCTAGATCAAGTCGCTCAATTTTCATGATATCATCCTTATCGTACATAGTGGCTGTCTTCATATTCAATTTCTTAGATAGCGACAGTACGATAATATGCTAAAAATGAGGAGACTGCTCTTTCGAGCAAATTTAATCCAGAGAACTTAGCCATTTGCGGCAGGCCACCGATACTCGCTGTATTGATCTCGGATAATACTCTCTTCCCATGATCTCCAACAAGTGTGTCAATACCGTACATAAATATACCTGCGGCTGAAAGATGCTCGTCTACAACTTTTACCATGTGCTGCTCTTCTGGGGTGATGTCTGCAAAGATCGCCGTACCACCCTGTGAGACATTACAGAGCCAGTGGCCGTCTTTTGGCACTCTCAGGGAAGCACCATAGACCTCGCCATTGATGACGATGATACGCTTGTCTCCTTCCGACACATTTTGAAGAAACTTGACAGCAATATACCGATCCATTTTGGCGAAGGCCATATTTAAGCCTACTTCTAAGTCATAGTTCTGCCCATCGATGATCGCGCCGTCTTGACTAACCCTGATGACTCCTTGACCTCCATAGCCAGAGAGAGGCTTAAGCACGATTTCATGAGCGGTGATGATCCTTCTCACATCATCCTCTGAGTCGCATAGCCAATGAGGTGCCGTCAACTCCGGAAAATTCAGGAGATACTCCTTGGACCCTGTGGATAAAATTGTCTTTGGATTATTGAGAATGAGCGACTCTACAAAGTTGTCTGAAATTAAATCAAGTAAACTTGGATTTAATGGTGGCGGCAACCTCATCCATACGAAGTCTATGCTACTCCTGTCAACAAGATCTACATCAACCGCAAGCAGAGAACGCTTTTCAAATTCGAAATCAGCACCGATGCTATGCGCCCAAACCTTCGACCTTTTTACCCCGAGAAAAAAATCGCTGTTATTTTCACAAGAGGGGCATGCTACCAGCACTTCCTGGACTTCATCACGAGAAAGAAATTCATTCAAAAAAGGATAAAGTGAATTTTCTTCATTGTGCTGTCGGCTATCTGTAAAGACTAGAATTTTCATTGCCCGTAGCCATTTACCAGCCTAGGATGTAGGCAAAGATGAGAGGCGCCACAATCGTGGCGTCGGACTCAATCACAAACTTTGGAGAATCCGCGAGTAATTTCCCCCAAGTAATTTTTTCATTGGGTACGGCCCCAGAGTATGACCCAAAGCTGGTGGTAGAATCACTGATCTGACAGAAATAAGACCAGACAGGAAGATCCTTCAGTTCTAGATCTTGACGTAACATGGGAACTACACAAATCGGGAAATCTCCAGCGATGCCGCCACCGATCTGAAAAAAGCCGACGCCGCCCTTACCACAATGCTCTTGATACCAACTCGCCAGGCTCATCATATACTCGATACCAGACTTCATAGTCTGAGGTCGTAGTTCTCCTGTCATACAATATGATGCGAAGAAATTTCCACAAGTAGAGTCTTCCCAGCCAGGTACAATCAATGGGAGATTTTTTTCTGCTGCTGCTACTAGCCAACTATTCTCCTCTGGAATTTGGTAGGATGCCTTGAGCGCACCAGATCTCAGTATCTCATAGAAATATTCATGAGGCAATTTCCGCTGGTCCTTGAGGTCCGCACTGGACCATGCTCGAAAAAGATGCTCTTCTATTCTTCTCATAGCTTCCTCTTCCGGGATACAAGTGTCTGTCACACGATTGTATCCTTGAGAGAGCAATTCCATCTCATCACTAGGAGACAGATCTCTGTAATTTGGAACTCGCTTATAATGATCATGAGCCACCAGATTGAAGACATCCTCTTCTAAGTTGGCACCGGTGCAGCAGATGAGATGCACTTTATCTTGTCGGATCATCTCAGCCAGACTCTTTCCTAATTCTGCGGTAGACATGGCACCAGCCAATGTAATAATCATCTTATTTCCACCATTCAATTGCTCTTTGTACGCTTTGGCGGCATCTACGAGAGTGGCTGCATTGAAATGCAAGAAATGCTCTTCGATAAAATTTGAAATCGACTGTTGCTTCATGATGTAAGAAATTTATACGTGAGCATCTTATAGTATAGTTTAGCCACAAGAAAATTTGGAGCGGTAATATTTTCTATGGGTGCTAATTCAACAATGTCAAATCCGACGACATTTCTCTCCTCAAAGACTCGTCTCAGATAACTCACAATCTGATACCAGGACAAGCCTCCTGGCTCAGGCGTGCCAGTTGCTGGCATGATCGACGGATCCAGTACATCCAAATCCAAGGTGATATAAACATCATCAGTAAGCTGATCAATACTATCTTGCATCCAATCACTTTGATCGTGAATATCATGTGCCCAATAAACCTTCTCTTGGCATAGGTGCTCTATCTCTGAGGAATCCATGCTGCGAATACCTACTTGTACAAGATTTGACTCCTTTGAAGATTCATAAAGTGCGCAGGCATGATTGTAGGCAGTACCTTCATAGCTTGGTCGCAAATCTGTGTGAGCATCCAATTGCAAAACACTGAGTTGAGGATATCGCTCACGATATGCTCTCAAGATAGGTATACTGACAGAGTGCTCACCACCCAAAAATGTCAAGAACTTGAGAGATGTCAACAACTCCTTTACGCGAGTGTAAACCTGATCAACCATATCCTGAGGTGACTTAAACTCACCCATTTCTGATGGCATGAACACACCCTTGTGGTACACCTCAGTTCCTGTCTCGATATCATACAGCTCCATATTTTCACTTGCCTCTAAAAATGCCTCAAAGGCACGATCGGCCCCTTTCCCCCAAGTACTCGTACCGTCATAGGCAATGGACTGCAAATAAATCTGAGCTATTTCTTTACTTGCGAGTTTTTCAGGGATTCCGGCGTATGTTCTCAATTTTTTCATAGTACCATGCTCCTTAATAGCCGAGAATTTCAAGCATCTCTTCTACGCTTTGCTCATTCCGATAGACTGTATCGACATAGTTTCCTTTATCATCGCGATCTACGATGATCAGTTTTGGAGATGGAATGAGACAGTGCTTGATGCCACCGTACCCACTGATAGAATCTTGATAGGCTCCCGTGTGGAAAAAACCAATGTACAATGGGTCGATATCGCCATCGTCGTATTCTGGCAAGTAGACCTGCTGGTTCATATCTTCCGAGTTGTAGTAGTCACTATGATCGCAACTAATCCCACCAATATTCACCTTATCATACGAATGACTCCACTTGTTGATGGGCAGCAAAATAAATTTCTCCGACAGGGACCACGCATCAGGAATTGTATTCATCAGACTATTGTCTATGATGTACCATTTTTCACGATCGTTTTGCTGTTTTTGCTCAAGAACAGAAAATATGACAGCACCGCTCTCTCCCACTGTATACTTTCCAAACTCAGTGAAGATATCTGGTTCTTCTAACTCTTCTGTCTGACAAAATTCTCGGATCGACCCTACGATTTCATTAATAATATACTCAAAGTCATATTCAAATCCTAGATTATTCCTGATCGGGAATCCACCACCAATGTTGATTCCTTTCATTGAAGGACAAATCTTTTTAATCGTCCCATATATAGAAAGAACCTTTTGAAACTCACCCCAATAATATGGTGTATCCTTGATGCCACTATCGATAAAAAAGTGGATCATCTTAAGTTCAATTTTAGGATTTTTGCCGCTGATAGACTTTGTAAAATCCTCAACCTCTGTCGGTCGAATACCAAGTCTTGAAGTGTAATACGAGTTTTGCGGCTCTTCGTCAGTGGCGACCCTCAACCCGATTTTAATCGTCAGATCAAGATCTTCAATTGCTTTTTCAATCGCAGTATATTCGGACTTGGAATCCAATACACAAATCGAGTTTTTAAAACCCATCTCATTGAGTCCAATGATCTTCTGCAGGTATTGTTTGGTCTTATATCCATTGTGGATAAGGATTGTTTGCTTGGATATGTGCCCTTCAGAAAAAAGCTTGAGCACGATATCGATATCGTAGGATGAAGAGGTCTCAATATTCACCTTTTCCTTGCATACTTTTTTGAGCACATGAGAAAAGTGACAACACTTGGTGCAATAAGAATAGTGGTAGGAACCACCGTAGTTGTTTTTTTTGATCGCACGGTTGAAGAGATTCTTAGCACGTCGGATTTGCGCAGATATTTTAGGCAAGTACATTAACTTGAATGGCGTGCCATATTTGTCAATAAGATACTTCATTGACAGCCCATGAAAGGACAAGTGTCCGTCCTTGATGTCAAAGCCCTCTTGGGGAAAATAATAGCTCTGATCGATCAGATCAAAATAACTGTGTCTGCCTTTCTTCATTCTAAAGTAATGTCACGAAATGTCTATAATTTGATCTCGTCGATGAGGCTTGCGTCATCATTCAACGAGCGAAAGAGTTTCATGCGAAACTTTCCTTGTTTATTGACTAGGGTCGAGGCCATACGATCAATAGCAACCGTGGAGAGCACCGTCTGTATGTAAGCCTCAATCAGGTCATCAAGTCCGATACCAAGCTTGTTGAAATCACGTCGATCCATGAGCATGAGACGATTGGTATCACTTGTCCAAGTTCCATCTGCCAGTCGGGCCGATAGATTGGTTCCAAGCATCGCCCAGCTATCTGCGCCACCATCGATATGGTCTTTGAGTGCTTTCTCTGCTCTCCTTGCGTAGGTACAAAGCGGCTTGATACCATGTTCTGTTGAGCTCACCATCATCCTTATATCTGCAACGTAGGTCTTATTCTTCTGATCTGGTATCGTACCTACATGATACAGTTTGCCCTGCGAGCTTGTGCTGCTCCAGTTGGCATTGCCGATGAGACTCTGCACGATAAAGAGGTCGTACTCAAAGTCCATCTCCATAAAAGCATCAAGCTCCGCTTGGGTCACAATAGTAAAGACTCCTTGACCTGCATTGCTGTATGGAACTTTGATGACCGCATGACCCCCCAGCCGCTTCACCCAAAGAGGTATTTCATTCTTGCTGACATCCCAGATGGTCTCTGGTACATTGATTTTAAGGCCACTGCCTTGCAGCTCTGCATTGAAGATGTCATATGCCTTGGCTGCTACCATCTTATTGCGACCACCGGCCAGACAAGCTATGATGGGATTGAGGATCCTGGTCTTACAGTTGACAGGAATGCGATTCCACGGTTTCTGTGTCAAGTATCTGAAAGCGGCCCTAATCGCTCGATTCCCTTCTGCCGTCTGCACATGCATGACACCATCCTCAAAACTCATGACTGGAGACGCATCCTCATTATACGCACTGACCAGCCAGACATTTTCCTTCATCACATCCGCTATGACCTGAGCATATCCCTCGACTTCCATGAAGTTTTTATCGTACACCACTGCAAGATCTCCTTTGACCTTATTGCGTAGATTTTTTAAGTAGGGTTTGAAACTCCGTTCAATCATGAGTCTGTAGCTCCCTTGCTCTTGATTCTCATCTACAAGGGGCATAGACTTTTGTCCACTGGGACAAGAGTTATTTTCTATGACGACCATCTGTCTTTTGCCGAGAGCCGAAGTGACATTCAGCAAATCAGCACCAGCCCAGACGAAGTATTTGCATCGATGATTGAGCACTTCGTAGAGTCGATCTTGATTTACAGCTGGTCTCATGTGGCAGTATCTCTTGATGATACGATCTTGCCTCAGATTGAGAAAGAAACTGATCATAGGGTGAATTGTCGCATTGAGGGCCTTGGGATACCAATGCTTGTGGGGTTCAAAATCGCCCGGCTGGACGAGGCTTACTTTTTCCAATTCTGTAGTGTTATCTCAGTTGTTCATAAACCAATTGCAATTAACTTGCAAGGTATTCCAAGAGTTTCAATATATCCATGAAAATTTCATAAATAAATGACCCACATTCACCAAGCCGCAGTCAGCCTATGATCCGACTTGCGACTACATCAGATCTCAAGTTACTCAGCCCTCTTTTTGATGGCTATCGCATCTTTTACAAGCAAGAGAGCGACTTGGAAGCTGCGACAGCATTTTTGGCCGAAAGGCTCAAGAATATCGATAGTGTAATCTTTGTCTATGAAGAAGGAGGAGAGCTTATCGGCTTCACACAGCTTTATCCGATCTTCTCCTCAGTGACAATGGAGCGTATGGACATCCTCAATGACCTCTTTGTCTCTCCTGATCACCGAGGTAGAGGAGTCGGTAAGGCTCTTCTAGATCACGCAAAGGCTTACGCCAAAATGCATCGACTCAAAGGTTTACAGCTCTGCACAGGCTATGACAATCCCGCCCAGCACTTATATGAGAGTGAGGGATGGCAAAAAGAAACTGATCTCTTCTACTTCTGGAAAAACAAGGAATAAAAAAAGGAGGCCGCCTACCCAAGCTGACGACCTCCATGGCAAACTCTCACTAGTCTAGCGAGTACTGTATTCTGACATCGTCATTTGCAAGAGTTCAGAAGACTCAACGAGCGTAATAAGCTCTGCTCTGTAGCCATATGGATCATCTCCCTTGTGCTGTCTCAGCACCTTAAGAATCTGATCATAGTCGTGGTCTTGAAGATGATCAGACATCCTGAGCTTCATTCCCCAAGCTGCGATGGCGGCCGCAAGGCTTCCATTGGCACTCAGTGCGTCTTGCATCTTTGATGACACCGTCAAGTCCTGATACTTGCTCTTGTTTTCATCTGGCTCTTTATAGCGCAGCTTGACCGTACACATCTCCCCATTCTTCACGAAGTCTATGGACTTGGGCTCCTGCTGATACTTGAGTGGATCTACATTTCCTGCCCAGGAAATATCTGCACCGACAGGGATGATCTCATAGAGTGCTGTCACCTGATGGCCGGCACCTAGCTCACCAGCGTCTTTCTTGTCATTGTTGAAGTCTTCTTTGTTGAGCAAGCGATTCTCATATCCCACAAGACGGTAGGACTTGACATAGGCCGGATTGAATTCAATCTGGATCTTGACGTCTTTCGCTATTGTAAAGAGTGTCGAACTCAGCTCTCTTCCGAAGACCTTCTGCGCTTCCCTGATTTGATCGATGTAAGCATAGTTGCCATTGCCTTTGTCTGCAAGTGTCTCCAGTCGCTGGTCCTTGTAGTTACCCATCCCAAAGCCAAGCACCGTCAAGAAAATCCCATCATCTCGCTTGGACTCAATCAGCCCCTCCAGAGCATCATTGCTACTCGGGCCTACATTGAAGTCCCCGTCGGTCGCTAGGATAACGCGGTTGTTACCACCCTTGATGAAGTGCTCCTTGGCAAGATCATAGGCGAGCTGTATGCCCTCGGCTCCAGCTGTACTTCCTCCGGACTTCAGCTGACGCAAAGACTGGAGAATTTTTGTTCGCTCCTTGGCCGGTGTAGGCTCAAGGACTGTTCCGGCCGCTCCTGCATAGACCACGATACTCACCATGTCGTCTTCATCAAGTTGATCAAGGAGAAGATGGAAACTCTTCTTGAGCAGTGGCAACTTATTGGCAGCAGACATGGAACCGGAAACATCAAGGAGGAATACCAAATTGCTCCCTTCGTACTGGTCAATGTCTTTCTTTCCTTGTAGGCTTACGCGGAGCATACCAGCGCCATCTAGCCATGGATGAGCACCATACTCGGTGTCAATCGCAAAGGCTTCATTGCCTCTTGCATCTGGAAAATCATACTGGAAAAAATTGATCATTTCTTCTAGGCGCACTGCATCTGCAGGAGGCAGTTGGTGCTGCGTGATGAAGCGTCGGACATTGCTGTATGCAGCCTTATCTACGTCTATAGAAAAAGTGGAGAGCGCCTCTTGTATCGGCGATTGAAACTTGTTTTCGACCAAAGATGCATACTGCTCTGAGTGATAAGATCGCATGGGCCTTCGCTCAGGGTGATATTTACGGTACTCCTTTTTTCTATCCAGCCCTGACAATGTCGGATCTATACTCAGTTCAATGTCTTCGACTGCTTCTTCTTCATAGATCTCTCGACGATCCTGCAATAGTCGCTCGCCCTTGGATAGTCGTTTTTCTGATGGCTTGATGTAAGCCTGATCATGGTGCGGAGGAGGTGGTGGTGGTGGCGGAGCTGCAGGTGATTGTTGAGTTCTAGGCGGGGATATTGGGATTTCTTCAGATACCGGTGGCGGTGGCGGCGGTACTGGAATCGTCCGAGATGGCGGTGGTGGTGGAGCAGGCATAGAGTCGCCTTCTTGGACTTTGCATTGGGTCAGGAGGCAGCACAAGACTAAGATTGAGATTTTGCTTTTCATCGTGATCGATTGTTTGATTTATGTCTGTGATGATGCCGAGGAAAAGCTATTCGGTGTATCACTGATCAGAATCTGATCTCCGATAGCACTCCTTAACAATCGGAACAACTCGAAAGCTTGCTCGTCTGGCGACTCCTGTCTCATGATCATTCATACTTTTAGACATGCGTGAGCTCTTGACATCCCTGTGTGTGCTGATCACCATGTCTCTTGGCGCACAGTATAGCACGAGCTATCACGTGGGTAGTCCGACTGATCTCGTCACAGAGCCTCATGGCGGTATCGTACTCATGGGTGGCGCGACGGAAAATGACAATGCCATGCGGTGGTTTCTTGAACGAGCAGATGGTGGTGATATCGTGGTGATCAGAACATCTGGAAATGACGGCTACAATGCCTACTTGTATCAGCAGCTTGGTGTCTCCGTGAACTCGGTAGAGACGATCGTATTTCATGATCCCCGTGCAGCGTGGGATACTGATGTCATCGTCAGTATAGAAAAAGCCGAAGCCATCTGGATCGCAGGCGGAGATCAGTCAGAGTATATCGACTACTGGCGAGACACTCCTGTGGTGGGCGTTATTACAGACCGTGTGCGCCGACAGAATCTCGTCGTAGGCGGCACAAGTGCAGGGATGGCACTACTCGGCAGTCATTACTTCACTGCACAAAACGGCACCATCAGATCAGATGATGCCCTCGCAAATCCATATGACGATAGAATCACGCTATCGGACCACCCATTTGTCCAGTTGCCTTGGCTAGAAGACGTCATCACCGACACACACTACGACAATCCAGATAGACGAGGGCGACACATGACATTCATGGCGAGATGGCTCACCGATGAGCGAGTAGCTCTCAAGGGACTTGCGTCCGAAGAGTTTACTGCAATCTGTATCGATACGCTAGGATATGCTCGAGTTTTCGGGTCTCAGCCCGAGTATGATGACAATGCTCACTTTTTGCAAATTGGCTGTCCTCCAGCTGATTCCCCCATTGGGCCAGAGCGATGTGTAGAAGGTCAAAGTCTACATTGGGTCCAAGACGAGAAAGCCGTTCATGACTACAAGATTCCTGGCTATCCCGATGGGCGCTACGGCCTTGACCTCAATGATTGGCTCTCGGGGCAAGGTGGTGAATGGCTGCACTGGTACGTCTCGAATGGAGAATTGCAAAGTGAGCCAGGTGACTTCCCGGAATGCTTGAGCACTTCCACGCCAGATTTGCGCGAAAGCGCAGTACTCCTCTACCCCAATCCTGTGCAGTCCACCATGCATATTGACGGCTCTGAGAATTTTACAAGGCTACAGATCAGAGCACCTGATGGAAAGCTTCTGCTAGATCAAGACTGTCCGGCCGAGCTCGAGGTACAGGATCTACCTGCTGGTCTATATCATGTAATTTTATTCCATCGCGAGGGCCATCGCCTGCACCGCTCGATGACAGTGTGGTGAGTATAGGGCTTTCGCCCAAATGACCTGTAACTCATGGATATACCAGGATTTCCACCATTCACGAGAGGACCCTATGCCAGCATGTATACGGGTAGGCCTTGGACCATAAGGCAGTATGCTGGATTCTCTACGGCAGAGGAGAGCAATGCCTTTTATCGGAAGAATCTTGCAGCAGGTCAGAAGGGACTTTCCGTCGCATTTGATCTTGCCACGCATCGCGGCTATGACTCTGATCATCCTCGTGTCAAAGGAGATGTCGGTATGGCCGGTGTTGCGATTGACACCGTGGATGACATGAAAATTCTCTTTGACGGAATCCCACTCGATAAGATGTCTGTCTCCATGACGATGAATGGTGCAGTGATTCCTATCATGGCCTTTTATATTGTCGCGGCAGAGGAGCAAGGAGTATCTCAAGATCAGCTCAGAGGCACCATCCAAAATGACATCCTCAAGGAATTTATGGTGCGCAACACCTATATCTATCCGCCCAAACCAAGTCTACGAATCATTTCAGACATCTTCGCCTATACCTCTAGAGAGATGCCATTGTTCAATTCGATCTCGGTGAGTGGCTATCATATGCACGAAGCCGGTGCTCCTGCTCCGATCGAACTGGCATATACCATCGCGGATGGTATTGAGTATGTCCGGCGAGGCATTGCAGCTGGTCTTGATGTCGATGCATTTGCCCCTCGGATTAGCTTCTTTTGGGGTATCGGGATGGATGTATTCACAGAGATCGCCAAGCTCAGAGCTGGTCGCCGACTCTGGTCAGATCTCATGGAGCAGTTCAAACCCAACAATCCTAAGTCAAAGATGCTCAGGACGCATTGTCAGACATCTGGCTGGAGTCTTACGGAGCAGGATCCTTACAACAATATTGCTAGAACCTGCATCGAGGCTACAGCTGCAGCATATGGCGGCACGCAAAGTCTGCATACCAATAGCTACGATGAAGCCATTGCTCTACCGACTGTGGCTTCCGCCAAAATTGCCAGAGACACGCAGATCTATCTCCAAGAGAAGACCGATGTCACCAGGGCGATTGATCCCTGGGCTGGTAGCATCGTCGTAGAATCCAAGACAGACGAGCTCTATCAAGAAGCCATGAAGCTCATCGAAGAAGTCGAGGCCGAAGGAGGTATGGCAGAAGCGATAGAAAAAGGCATCCCCAAGATGCGCATCGAGGAGGCTGCGGCCGCAAAGCAAGCGCTCATTGACAATGGTGACGAAAAGATCATCGGTGTCAACTATATGAAGTCAGATGAGGACTACAGCTTTGAGATCCTCAGCATCGATAATGATGAAGTCCGAAGAAAACAGATCGAGCGGATAGAGCAAGTGAAGGCTGACAGAAACCATCATAAGGTCGACAAGCATCTGGCACGACTGACTGAAGCAGCAAAAGGCTCATCGGACAACCTACTTGCAATCGCAGTGGATGCTGCCCGAGAGCGTGCAACCTTGGGTGAGATCTCAGACGCACTTGAGTCAGCGATGGGACGATACAAGGCTACACCACAGCTGATTACAGGTGTATACGCACGACACTCTATGGAAGATCCACACTTCAATGAAGCCAAAGCACTGTCTGATCAGTTTGCAGAGATCGAAGGACGCAGGCCTCGGATCATGATTGCCAAGCTCGGGCAAGATGGTCACGATCGTGGCGCGAAGGTAATTGCCACATCTTTTGCCGACCTAGGCTTTGATGTGGATGTGGGACCACTATTTCAGACTCCAGCAGAAGCAGCGCTGCAAGCCGTAGAAAATGACGTACATCTCTTAGGCATCTCCTCCCTTGCCGCAGGGCACAAGACTTTGGTGCCCGAGACGATAGCTGCATTGGCCAAGTACGAAAGACCAGATATCAAGGTGATTGCAGGCGGTGTTATCCCAGAGAAGGACTACCAGTTTCTTTATGATGCTGGAGTGGAATTCATCTTTGGACCTGGGACCAAAATCTCCAAGGCAGCCATTGAGATCTTGGAGAAGATGATTGCTGAGGTCTAAGCTCTAGTACAAGATAAGTCTTCCACTGACTAGTCATTCCAGCATGGAATGTCTTTGGTCGCTATCACAGGTCCATCCCATGTAAAGCATAGAAACCTGTTCCAGCTCCTTTTGCATGTGTATTTGCTTCTTGCATCCGCGGCTGATGAGAAAAATTCAACAACCTCGACGATAGGGCCTGATGTCCATATCAATGGGTGCTCAGGGTATGGACCCATATTGATGTAAGAGTTGTCACGACAGTACCTGTCTGAGGCATTCAGAAAACCCGATTTGATACTTTCTGCGATATCTCTGATATCTTCTCCACCATTGTTATATCTCAGTTCGATATGATAACCATCAAGGCGCTTATTCCCCATCCTGCCTCCATATTCAGATCCTGAGACCTTCAGGACCTAGGCTCCACTTTGCTTATAGTAATCGTCTCTTGGCGTGGGTATTGGAGCAGGTGGAGTCGGGCCTGCCGTTTTCCTACGCCACATGTCTCCATCCCATTGGACTGCATCATCATAAACATATCCCACGGCATTAAATTCTGAAGAGGACACTTGATTTGGACCTGTATATCTGAGCCTGCCAATATTTAAAATCTTCCCAAACTTGTCATAAACTGTGACGGCAAAACTTTCGTGCGCCACGTCTTTGACAACCAGAAATTCGAAGCCACTTTCACTGTACCACGAACCACTCAGGTCGGGACCGTCAAGAGGATCATGTCCATTTCTACAGCGATACCTTGGATCAGACCAATCACGGATACTTGGTAAGGCTTGACTTTGGTACTGAGGATAGCCCAAATTCGCTAGTTGATTGTATGCCGTCTGGATGCGAGATGCAAGTCCTTGTAGCGCGGCAACATTACATGACGTGCAGCCATCAGCAAGGGCATCATTGACTGTATAGGCCAACTTATGATCTGAATCATACAGCAGTTTCTGAACTTGCCAACATGCATAGTGACCGTCACCTGTGCATGTAGTGATATTTTGCAAAGTCAACTCTGCTTGTCCGAGGGGAGTCGCCGCTCCATAGCTATCAGTACAAGCAGTAAATTGCCCAAAAAGAAAATGTGAGGCAAAAAGAAAATAACAGGTACGCACCTGTGAGGCGAGCCAGAGATCTCACAGCTTGATTTTTTGGTTAGAGTCCTAATGTACGATGAGTTGATCGTAAGACCAAAAGACTCGCAAGATCATAACACTTCCTTAGATTACCACAAATAGATCTGAAGCAATGCGGTCAGCATAGTGCTTACCAGCTTGTGTAAGTCTGAAGTGCTCAAAGCTCTCTTGCATCAGATTCTCCTGGATGTAAGGAGTAGCTTCTTTGATAAAATGCTCATGAAACGACCCGAATTCTGACTTTAAGGTCTTCTTGCTGCAGCCCTCGAGGAGTCTCAATCCGCACATCACCCATTCATTGTATCTATCCACCTCCGAGAGCTCCTCCTTTTCTAAGGGCAAATCTCCAGCACGAATCATGTCCATATACTTTGCATTGTGAGCGAGGTTCCAGTAGCGATCTCGTCCATCGTAGCTGTGGGCGGATGGACCTATACCAAGATACTTGGCGCCAGACCAGTAAGAGCTATTGTGCTGAGATCTGTAGCCCTGTCGGGCAAAATTGCTGATCTCATAGTGTTCTATTTTGGCGGAAGCCATGCGATCCATCAAGATATCAAAGTGCTCTGACTGCAGCTCTGATTTTGTATCCTTGGACTTTCCGCTCTTGACATGATGCGCGAGCGCCGTCTTGGGCTCCACAGTCAGGGCATAACAAGAGTAGTGCTCCAGTTCATAGTCAAGTGCTTGATCTATCTGATGATGCCAATCAGAGGCAGACTGCTCCGGCAAACCATAGATGAGGTCCATGCTGATATTGCCGAAGCCTGCCTTCCTAGCATCGAGGAGCGCTTGATGAGCCTGATAGGCATCATGCGAGCGATTCATCCATCGGAGTGCAGCCTCATCAAAACTTTGCACTCCGATACTCAAGCGATTGATACCTACAGATCGAATAGATTGCAGGTACTCTAGCTGAAGATCATCAGGATTTGCCTCAAGAGTAAGCTCTGCAATAGAACTAATATCAAAAGAAGCCTGAATATGCTCAAGTATTTTCTCAAGTTCTTTTGCCTCGAGTACAGAGGGTGTGCCACCACCGAAGTAGATCGTCGATACCTCATCATCTAAGAAGTCTTTTCTTCTCGTGATTTCTTCATGGATGGCATCGAGCATCTCCTGCTTATACTTCAGGCTTGTGCTGAAGTGAAAGTTGCAGTAGTGACATGCCTTGCGGCAAAATGGTATGTGGATGTAGATGCCTGACACGGTAGATATTAAGGCACAAAGATCAGTGGAGTCGTTGGCATGTTGATCTGGGATGCAAAGCAAATATCCCTCAAATAAAAAGTGCCGCAATTCCGATGAACTGCAGCACTCATAGTCATTTTTTATGTCAAGAAAGCCTATTAGCCTTTCTTCGCCCCTTTTGATTTGGCCTTGTTTTTGGCCTCAGCGGATCGAGCTTTTCCTTGAGCCTTCTCTTGAGACTTACCTCGAATCTTGCCATTCATTCGTGCCTCTTTTTCGGCAGTTCTTTCTGACTTGGCAAGTTCTCGCTCATCTGCTGAAGCCATCTTGCTTGCATCTTGTTCAGACTTACGAAGATTCCGCCCTGCTGCTTTTTCCTCTTTTATGGCTAGTTTCTCAGCTTTGCGAGCTTCTTTCGCTTTCAACTTCTCAGCTTTCCTTGCCTCCTTTTCAGCTAACTTGGCCGCTTTACGCGCATCTTTTTCTGCCATCTTGATCTCTTTTTGTTCGAGCCCAGTGACTCTTTCCTCTACAGATGTCTGTGCACTCATCGCACTGAGAGAAGTCATCATCAATGCGGCTGTCAATAGTCGTGTAAGTGTTTTCATAACTTCCGATTTTACTGATTTGACATCAAGTCGAACGTCAAGTCACACAATGCTTATCGACATTATCACTTCCCTAACAGACTTTAGAAAATTGTTAAGGACAAATGAAGATCTCAGACACAAGCGGAGGTATTACACCAGCTCCGCCGCATGAAAGGCTTCGTATTGCTTATAGTTAGCCTTGAAGAGATCCTTGAGTTTAGCGGCTTGGACATCATACTCTTCTTCATTTCTCCAAGTATATCTAGGATTGAGAAGAGCATTGGGCACATCTGGGCAGGTCTTCGGTATACTGAGGCCAAAGAACGGCTCCGTCTCAAACTCTACATCAGCTAAACGGCCATTGAGTGCGTGCTTGATCATAGATCTCGTGAAAGTCAGCTCCATTCGATTTCCCACACCATAGGGTCCACCTGACCAGCCAGTATTGACCAGCCAGACATTGATGCGCTTGTCCTTTCGATGGCTGCCTTTGGCAATCTTTTCACCGAGAAGGCCAGCATAGGTCATCGGATTGAGAGGAAGGAATGGGAGACCAAAGCAGGCGCTGAAAGTCGCTTGTGGCTCATTGATGCCGGCTTCTGTGCCAGCAATCTTTGCTGTATAACCAAGCAAGAAATAATACATGGCTTGTTCTTTGGTCAACTTAGAGATCGGAGGTAGCACACCAAAGGCATCACAAGTCAAGAAAAAGATGTTCTCAGGGATATCTCCACGTGAATTGTAGACAATGTTATCAATGTGATCTATCGGGTAGCTGACACGTGTATTTTGCGTCTTGCTGTCGTCTTCATAGTCTGGTACTCTAGAGGCTTCATCCTTGTAGCCAATATTCTCAACCATTGCACCAAACTTGATCGCCCTCCAGATATCTGGCTCTTTGCCTTCGCTCAGATTGATCGTCTTGGCATAGCAACCACCCTCAAAGTTGAAGACATTGGCACTGGACCAGCCGTGCTCATCATCACCGATAAGCTTACGCTCAGGGTCAGTGGATAAGGTGGTCTTACCAGTACCGCTCAGACCAAAGAAAAGTGCAGTATCACCTTTGCGGCCTACATTGGCTGAACAGTGCATAGACAGAACTCCGTACTCTGTGGGCAGCGTGGCATTGAGCACAGAGAAAATTCCTTTTTTGATTTCACCTGTATAGGCAGTACCGCCGATGAGGATGGTTTTTTCTCCGAAGTTGATCACAGCGAAGTTGTCTTGGCGAGTGCCATCTTTCGCTGGGTCAGCTTTACATCCCGGCGCGGCCAGAATCAACCAGTCATGCTCAAAAGCCTGAATGGAACTGCTATCCGGTCGGAGAAACATGTTGTAGGCAAAGAGATTTTGCCATGGGTATTCTGTGACGACTCTGATATTGAGCTGGTACTTGGTATGTGCGCAAGCATAGGCGTCTCTAATGTATATTTCTTCTTGAGCATTGAGGTGAGCCAGCACCTTCGTCTTGAGTTGCTGATAGTGCTCAGGACTTATCGACTGATTAATCTCCGACCAGTGCACGTGCTCGTCGGTGAAGTCATCTTGAACGATAAATCTGTCCTTGGGTGAGCGCCCAGTGAACTTTCCGGTATCAATGCTTAGTGCCCCAGTGGCAGTAAGCTTGCCTTGTCCTAGAGCAATTGTCTTTTCTATGAGTGCCGCGGGTGATAGATTCCAGTTGCACTTGACATCCTTGATGCCAATATCAGAAGATGAAAAAGAAGGATTCTTTTTGCCAACAGAATTCATGTCTTAGATGTGGTTTGGTTCTATATGTAAAATTACTGAGGGTCAGCAATCTGGAGGTGTCAATTTGACACGAAGAAGTGGATCATGAGTGCAAGTCAGCTAGGCCATCAATCAATCAGTCTATCGAGCATTGGATCAGTGACCTGTGCTCAGAGCGTTCTCACCAAGTTAATTGTCGGAATGTGCAGGTCTCCATCACCGTCTACATTAGTCAGATCTTCTCTCCAATAAGCCACTTGCAACAACCAATCAGGAGCAAATTTCCACTTACAGCCGACTTGCCATCTGATCCGTTGCAATCCTGGGTCATTATCGAGGCGATAAAAGGCATCTGCCGCGAAGTACGGCTCGTATTTTTTATCCCATTTGGGCGAAAGCCCGATCTCCCAGCGGAAAAAGTCACCGTCTACAACGTCTTGAAGATCTTGTGCCCAGTGCAATCGCCAACGACTGTACGACTTGAGAGACAGGCCTGGAATGGGCTCACTGTACTTAAGATCAAAGAAAAAGAAGTTGCGATCAGTGCGGTCAAACATGATCCAATATCTCTCGAGAAATCCCGCTGACCACTTGTCATTGATCTTGTAAGAGATAATAGCATCGAAGCTGAGATTATCCGCTCGATTGAAGTTTTGCGTTGTGCGGAAAATTGGTTTAAACTGCAAGGTCATCTTGTCCGACGGCTTGTGCTTAAGGGTGACAGAGGACCAAGAGTGCCACTCTGACTGCGCCGTGATCATCGTCGACAAACAGACCGATAGGAGGATTCCGAAAACTCTCAGAAGATCATTTGCTCTCATTGAAGGCTTTAAGATATGAATCTCTAGAAGCTTTTGAAGAGGACGAGCAACCCATTGGCTCTTGATTGGTTTACCTTCATATCATCAAGCAGCCACTCGTCATATCGACTCCAAGAGGAGCCTATTGTCCCAAGGCAGATGTCTACATTGATCCCCACTATGGCGCGGAGCACGCGATCATCACACACGGTCACAGTGATCACGCTCGAGCGGGATCTATCCACTACTACGCTACGCCAGCGACAGCCGATATTATGCGCTACAGGATCAAAGAAGGTATTGATATCAACACATATGAGTATGGTTCTGGCTTTGAAAGAAACGGTGTGCGATTCGAATTTTACCCCGCAGGACATGTGCTTGGCTCGGCACAGGTGTTGATCACCGATGGACAAGAACGATGGGTCATCACTGGTGACTACAAGGTAGAGAATGACGGCATCTCAGGTCGCTTTGCTCCCATCCTATGCGATCACTTTGTCACCGAGACCACCTTTGCCTTGCCTGTTTTCAACTGGCGTCCTCAGGTCCAAGTCTTTGAAGAGATCAATGAATGGTGGCGAGGCAACGCCGCTGAAGGGATATTGACCGTGATCTACGCCTACTCCCTCGGCAAAGCACAGAGAGTCCTATCCGGACTTGATGATGCGATCGGGCCGATCTACTGCCACTACACAGTGGCCGACATCAATGAAATTTATCTCCGTCATGGCGTGAGCTTTCCAAACTGGGAGCGACTCGATGGCAGATCACCCAAGAGCATCGATGGATCAGGTATCATCGTGGCTCCACCAGGCATCGCTGATTCCAAGATGATCAGCGGTATCAAGAAAAAGGAGGAAGCTATGGCCTCAGGTTGGATGGCTCTGAGAGGTATTCGTCGTCGAAGGTCCTATGATCGCGGTTTTGTCCTGAGTGATCATGTGGACTGGAAAGCACTCAATGAGACTGTCGTAGCGACTGGTGCCTCACATGTCTATCCTGTGCATGGATATACCGAAATCTATGCGCGCTACTTGCGAGAAAATGGCCTCAAAGCCATCGACTTCAAACTCAATATCGAGCGCAGCGAATGAAGGATTTCGTACAGCTCTACCGTCGCATCGACAGCACGACTAGAATCATTCCCAAGGTACAAGCTCTTGTCGACTACTTCCAGCAAGCAGACAAGCAAGAGGCTATCTGGGTGGCGGCCTTGTTTACCCATAGACGTCCACGACGACTCATCTCTACCAGTCTCCTGAGGCAGTGGGCTATGGAAGCAGCTGGACTACAGCAGTGGCTTTTTGAAGATGCCTATCACATCTGTGGAGATCTTGCAGAGACGATAGCACTTGTGGTCCCTGAGCCGTCATCATATGAAGATTATGGGCTCGATCACTACTTCCGTCAGATGCTACATCTCAAAGGACAAGACGAAGAGATCATCAAATCATGGGTGCTGGATCGCTGGGCTCATCTGGATCAAAATGCAAGATTCCTCTTCAATAAATTTATCACTGGAGGTTTCAGGATCGGCGTCTCTGCCAAACTTCTCACACGCGCTTTGGCAAAGGCATTTGACAAGGATGAAGCAGAGATGGCCTACAGCCTCATGGGCAATTGGTCACCCTACGACACTGACCTCCAAGCTCTCATCAAGAGTAGCACCTCTGGCGAAAACCTCTCCAAGCCCTATCCCTTTTACCTCGCATACGCTCTCGAAAAAGAGCTGGAAGAACTAGGCGATCCTGAAGAGTGGTCAATCGAATACAAGTGGGACGGTATACGCTCTCAACTCATCAAGCGCTCCGGTGAGTGGTTCCTCTGGAGCCGTGGAGAGGAGCTGATCAATGAATCCTTTCCAGAGTTTGAGCAGTTGCTCGCTCTTCCTGATGGCACAGTGATCGATGGTGAACTTCTCGCCTACCAAGATGACTTGCCTCTTGACTTCAATCATCTGCAGAAGCGACTAGGTCGCAAGAAGCCTAGCAAAAAGATGATCTCAGCTGTGCCTTGCATCATCATGGCATATGATCTCTTGGAATACGATGGTCAAGATATCCGTGATCAGGCTTACGCCAAAAGGAGGAGTTTGCTGCATGAGCTCATCACAGGCTTGAATCATCCCTTGCTGAAAATGTCAGCATCCTTGAAATTTGATCGCTGGAAGACAGCGGCACATTTGCGCGAAAGCGCCAGAGCCCAAAAGGCAGAAGGTCTCATGCTCAAGATGCTCAACTCCGACTACAAAGTCGGGCGTAAGAAAGGTGACTGGTGGAAATACAAGGTCGATCCTTACACCATCGATGCCGTCATGACTTATGCCCAGAGTGGTCATGGACGCAGGAGCAATCTCTTTACGGATTACACCTTTGGTCTATGGCAAGATGGTGAGCTGGTCACATTCGCCAAGGCCTACTCGGGACTCACAGATGAGGAATTTGCCGAGGTGTCAAGATACGTGAGGGCCAATACACTGGAGCGGTTTGGGCCTGTGCGACGTGTCAAAGCAGAGCTAGTCTTCGAGCTGGCATTTGAAGGGATACATCTCTCGTCTCGACACAAGTCTGGCATAGCTGTCAGATTCCCTCGGATCAAGCGATGGAGAAAAGACAAGAAAGCTTCAGAAGCCGATAGCTTGGACAATCTCAAAAAGCTGATTGGCGAGTGATATCTTTGAGCATATGGGAAAGCACATGGCCAATCATAGATTATCTGTTGCCAGCGTGTTCATCATCCTGATCCTAAGCAGCTGTGGTGTGAGTCGTAGTACCCTTGACAATATCGATGCGAGAATCAGCAATGAGGAGTCGCAGATCCTGATCCAGGCACAAGCGATCAGTGCCAAAGATGAACTGTCCAAAGGCATCGGTTTGCTGCTGAAAGACACCATTGCCGAAGGTGTCTATGACGAGTATGCGCTCAACTATATCGTCAAGAGCCTCGGAGAACCTACGGTATCCGCAGAAGGTCGACAAATCGGATTGAAACTTCCTCTGAAGATCCTGGTTGACGGTGATCTCGGGATCGCTAAGGTCAATGCCAATGGACAACTTGTGGTAGAACTTCAGTCTGACATCGAGATCGGAGCTGACTGGAAGTTGCAGACAAGATCAAGATTACTGGATCATGAGTGGCTGGACAAACCTAAACTCAAGATAGGATTCATCAATATATCGGCTGAGCGACTGGCAGACTATATCATCCGACGTATCAGGTCAGATCTTGAGTCGATCGTAGATGACGGCTTGCGCCAAAATGTAGATCTTCCCAAAGAAGTCCGAAGCTTACAGGATCGCATCGTCCAAGAATTGCAATATGAGTTTGAAGGGAGGTGGATCAATATCGTACCCAAAGCACTTGAGGTCGCAGAGTTTTCGGATAATGGCACTGACATCGGACTACAGATGGCATTGAGAGCAGCGCTTCATTTGCGCGACAGCGCTCTCCATCATCAGGATCTAGACACCCTCAGCTATCAGCGCGTGGCATATGATACAGAGCGTCTCAAAGGCCGGGTGATCTTCTCGATCAGAGAATACGATGTCCAAGACATGATGCGAGAGTATCTGGAACACAACCCTATCGAGGTGAGCTCGGACAAGATCTTCACGCTGACACAGTCACGCCTGACCGCACAGGACGGGAAACTCCGCTTTGTCTCTGAATCCAAAGGATATCTAGAAGGTCCACTGCACTTTGAAGTGGAGCCTGAGTATAGTCCTTCTCGCAATGAGATCGTGCTCAAGGACTTTGAGCTCAAGACGAAGATCAAAGGACTTTTCAAGAGAGCAGGCCTCTCCTTGGCGAAGACGAAGATCAAGAATGAGGTGGAGAAAGGACTCAATGCCATGATCTGGGAGTGGCTCGATGAGTACAACAAAATGGTCCGTGAGTGGGCAACCAAGTCATCATCAGAGAGTCCTCTGGACTGGGATAGTCAATCACTCCAGGTAAAAATCGCAGATGTGAAGACGGATAAAGGCTTGATTCAAGTCTTGCTTGAGACCAAAGAAACACTCAGGCTCAAGTTTCCATAAATAATTCTGTTTTACTATACAGATTCGCCAGTAGCAGTCCAAACTATTTGATATCAGTACGGCGGTTTTTGAGGGCAAATGCCTATCTTGATTGAGACTGAAACCGAATAAGGGCAATCCATGGCACTCAAAGATCAGCAGAGACCTGTACAGCGTCAAGCAGTAGCGAATGCTGATAATCTTAATGAGCAGAATCAAGAAGGCCAATCTTCATTGCTACCTCCAGAAATTGGCTTCAACCAAGAAGCAGAGTTATTTAGCCAACAAAGTGGCGAGAGTGCCGCAGATGAAAAAGTGCAGGGCTATGCTACTATGGACACATGGGACTCGCATAGCAACAGGCGACTAGCAGGTATGCATCCAGCGGTACTCCCCAAGGCGCGTGAATTTATCAATCGCGCAGACCATGAGCTAGGCATCAAGCTCAGAGTACCTCCGAGTGGTGGCTTCAGATCATTTGCTGAGCAGGATAGACTCAAAGAAAGAGGCGCATCTATGGTCGGGGGAGGCTATAGCTATCATAACTATGGCATGGCAGTCGACGTCGTCGAGATCAAAGATGGTCAAGCCCTATGGAATAACCCCAACTGGAATCGCATTGCCAATCTCGGGAAGAGCCTAGGCTTTGAGTGGGGCGGAGACTGGCGCAGCTTTGTGGACAAACCGCACTTCCAGATGACATTTGGTCTCAAGACCTCCGAGCTTCTCCGCATGAAGAAAGGAGATGACGGCTTTGTCATCTTGGACGGCTTAGATGATGAAGGCGTACAGCAAGACATAGCCGACAAGCAAGGAAACTCAAGTCCATCCTCTGGAGCATCTAGCTCGGGCATGCAACTCCAGGCTAGTGTCGGTAAGGGAGGGAAGAACAACTATGAGGATGTAATCGCAGTCCAAAAACTGCTCAATGCCAATGGTGCAAGACTGGTGGAAGATGGAGATGTCGGGCCACTGACAATCGCTGCCATCTCGAGCTTTCAGCAGAGGGTGATAGGATTCAGTGATGGACTTGTAGAGGTCAATCGCAATACTTGGAACGCTCTCGTCAAAGGCTCAGCGGCAGTCAGTCAAGCGTACAAGGTCAAAGCAGGAGACACCATGAACGGCATCGCCAATGCAAATGGGATCTCTCTCCAAGATCTTCTTGCTGAGAATCCTTCCATATCCAATCCCAATCTGATCAGCATCGGACAGACGATCACTATCCCAAGTCAAGGCCAAAATGCACAATCATCTGAGAGCGACTCCACGGACAAAACGCAAAATACAGAACAAGAAACACCTCAGACGGAAAGCGAGAGCAGCCTCATCTACAGCGACAAGGTCAGTCCAGAATTTGCTCTGAAGGTGCAAAGAATCGCTGCTACATTGGGTGTCAACCCAAATTACCTGATGGCGGCAATGCACTTTGAGTCGGGCGGCACTTTCAGTCCCAGCATCAAAAATGCAGCAGGCTCTGGAGCGACCGGCCTCATACAGTTTATGCCATCCACAGCTCGTAGCCTCGGTACTTCCACCTCGGATCTAGCGAAGATGACTGCCGAGAAGCAATTGGATTATGTCTTGGCATATTTTCAGCAGTTTGGCCAGCTGAATAGCCTCGAAGATGTCTATATGGCAATACTATGGCCTAGAGCGATCGGCAAGCCCAACTCCTACGTCCTTTGGTCTCGAGGTAGTCGAGCCTACGCTATGAACTCAGGACTCGACAGTAACAAAGACGGCACAGTCACCAAGGCAGAAGCCGCAGGAAAGGTACGCGAGCGATATGATCTTGGCATGGAAAATCAGCCATCCGCCGAGGCTCCTCAAACCAGCGAGCAAAGCAAGGAAGAGGAGTCTTCGCAACAGGAAAGTGGGAATCTGTCAAAAACTGAACCAGGCACGGCCAACTTCAGTCTATCAGAATTTCACTCCAAAGACGGCACACCTGTCCCAGAAGAGTACTATGGCAACCTACAGAGCTTGATGGACAATCTTGAGATCTTGAGATCAGAGCTAGGAGGAAGTCCCATCAGGATCAACTCCGGATATCGCTCTCCTGCTCATAATGCGAGCGTCAAAGGCAAACCGGGCTCCAAACATCTACTCGCCCAGGCAGCCGACTTCGTCGTCTCTGGCCACTCCAATAAGACCGTGCAAGCCACAGTGGCTAAGCTCATCGAGCAAGGAAAGATGAAACAAGGAGGCCTTGGTCACTACAACACCTTCACCCACTATGATGTGCGCGGCAGCCGTGCGCGATGGTGAGAAATTACCTAAGTATTACATTTGATCTCAATCATGAATGTGAAGAAAATAGTCTTGCTCGCCTGCCTGACTTATCTGCTAGGCTCATGCCAAAAGGATCGTCAGCAAATGACGAGTCCAGACGCTCCTATCAACACTATGGAAACTGACAAAGCACACTCTGCTGATCGAATACTCTTTACTGATAAGCAAGTTGCAGAATTTGAGATAGGCGGGGTAATTCCTCTTTGGGAAGGAGCAAATACGGACTTTGACATCTCCAAGGAGCTTATAGAAGAATCATCTGAAGGCGAGACCTATCAGGTCGTCAATTATCAGTGTTCAAAAAATGGAGAACAGCATCTGACATTGATTCCACACTTTGACCTGCGCACACAAGAGTACAATGAAATCATCTCAGAAATTATCATTCACTCAAAGGAGTACACAACTGCTGAGGGAATACACGTGGGCGCCAAGATCTCTGAATTCCAGAGCGTATATCCTGATGCCAAGGCTTACTACAGCTATGTCAGTGAATCTGTTTGGCTTAGTGTAAACCAAAGTAATGTCCAATTTCATCTTGACCCAGCCATGATCGAAGATCTTGAGGTCAGCTCTGACCTTGAAGAAATCCCTCTGAGCTCCATAGACACGAAAGCACGGATAGAAAATATCAGAATTTATGACCACATCGACTAGGCAGGTGTCTACAGTATCAAGTAATTGGAGCTATTTCCTCCTGGTATGGCTTACTATGTGTATATCTTGCAAGGCTGATCAACCCACACAAAAAGACGAAGCAAAGCCAGCCGCAAAAATCAAAAATGTAGAGACCACAGCGATGATCAAAAGCATGGATGACCTCAAGACTCTCCTAGAAGGAAAATTTACGAAGGGAGAGGAAGATTATCAACTCTATGAAAACGGATCAGATATGATTCTCGAGCTCTGCAAAGGGCATAGCTGTGTGGACAAAGGCAAGGTCGCTCGACTAGAAAAGATGACCCAGGGCTGGAAAATCCATATCGAAGGCATATCTGGCGAAATGGTGCCAACGTGGATACTGCATGAGAAGTCAGACAAGCTATCTCTACAGGTCCGCGACTATGATGTCATGGCAGATGAATGGATCGAGAAATCCTATTCCTACACGTCTGCTAGATAAATCAAAAAATCCTACAGCACACCTGCTGCACCCAAAATCAACTAGATTTCATCCTGTATACATGAAAGGATATGCCATCGCCGCTGGACATGAAGCCACTGTGGCTGCAGCCCAAGAGGTCCTTGAGGCAGGGGGAAATGCCATGGATGCCGCCGCGGCTGCCTATCTCATGGCCATCGTAGCTGAGCCTGCCATGGCATCGATCTGGGCTGGCGCGATTGCTCTTGTGCAAGATCAAAACGGAAACACTCAGATGCTCGATGGCTTCTGTCAGACGCCAAAAACAAAATCAGAGGACGCAGAGCATTGGCCGATAGACGTGGTCTTTGACGGTGTCACCGAGCGCTACTACGGAGGCCCCGGAAGTGTGGCCGTGAGTGGTGCAATGAAGTTGGTCGATGTGCTTTGCAGGTCATATGGTCGCATGAGTCTCAAAGAAGCGGCTCAGCCTGCGATCAAGGCTGCTACTGAGGGACTCGCCATCAACTCTTTTCAGCGGACAGATCTGAAGTTGCTCTCTCCGATTTTCTTGCACAATGAATACTTGAAGAAGCTGTACTTCGATGAGAAGGACGAGGTCTATGCCGTAGGCACTGTCGTGCAAATGAAGGATGTTGCGGACAGCCTGGAAGCCATCAGTCATGAAGGTGTTGATCTTCTGTATCGGGGAGAAATGGGAGAGATGATCATCGGAGCTCTCGCTGGCCAGGGACATCTCAGTCGTGCAGATCTTGAAGCATATGAACTAGGACTCGCGCCCTCATTTCTAAAATCTCTCGGAGATACAACTGTACATCTTCCAGACTTACCAAGTAAAGGAACATATGTGTTGGCCGCTCTATTGGGAGACCCGCATAGAGATCTTAAGACCCTGGCAGAACGCTGTCAGGTACTGCGCTCGGCAGAGAAAGATCTTCAGCGTATCATGAGCTTAGCTGGCTTAAGAGATCGAAAAGTCATCAACCAAAAAACAGCCGGTGGCACTTCACACCTGAGCATCATCGACGGACAAGGTAATGCTGTGAGCATGAGCTTCTCCATCGGAGAAGGAAGTGCCCTCGTCGTCCCAGGCACAGGCATACATCTCAACAATATGCTCGGCGAACCTTCCTTACTTCCTGCAGGAATTGGGTCCTGGCGTCCTGACCAAAGACTCCACAGCATGATGTGTCCTGTCATGATAGAAACACCATCGAGCTTGACGCTTTTGGGATCTGGTGGTGCCAATCGCATTCCGCATGTCTTGGCACAGGTGATGAGGAGGCTAATGACTGAAGGCAAGACACTAGAAGAGGCAATTACAGCACCACGATTTAATGTGGCTGCTGGAGTCTTTCATCGAGAAGAGGGACTGGAGCTGGATAAGGTAGCAGGCCTAATTTCGAAAAACTGGCAAACAGGAGACATGTACTTTGGCGGGGTGCATAGTGTCACTCGCGATCAAGCTGGCTATAGGGCATTTGGCGATCCTCGTCGAGAAGGAAGGAGTGCAGAGGTGAATTTATGATTTGGATGATTTCTGTAAATTCATTCCAAGATGTCTCATACCAAAATACTCATTGTCGGTGCAGGGCCAACAGGTCTTTCTGCTGCTCTTGAGCTGAGTCGACACGGGCTATTCCCTACGATCATTGAGAAGCGGTCTGGTCCATCTGAGTTATCTCGAGCTGTCGGTATCATGCCAGCAACATTGAGCAAACTGGGTGAAAGAATATCTATAAGGATACGAGAAGAAGGCATACCATTCTACAAGATCAATGTTCATCTCGAGGGCCAACTCAAACTGAGCACAGACTTGTCTGGTCAGATTCCTCGAGAAAAAGTTATCTGTGGCCTTCCTCAAAATCGCACTGAAGAGATCTTGAGGGAAGAGCTCGCTCTGCGAGATATTGAAGTCTTATACGGTCATGAGCTCAAGTCTATTGAGAACAGTGACAATGGCGTTTTGGTGAGGATAAACGATCAGAAGACTAGCAAGAGCTTTGATTGGTTGATAGCTTGTGATGGAAAGCCATCCTTCGTCAGGAGCATCCTCGGGATAGACTACCATGGCTATGATGTAGAAGGACTTTGGTCAATAGCAGATGTCAAATTGGAAAGCAAGTACGACTTCAGCGCTATCAATGTCTGGATGAAAGACAAGCATGATGGGCAAGCTGTCATTTCGCTTCCTATTGGCCAAGGTCGAGTGAGGATCATATCAACCAGCGAAGGCTGTCTTGAGCTGATTCCTGTGGATTTCAAGGTCAAGGAGACCTTTCGAGAAGGTGTGTTTCAAGTCTCGGCGCGGCAAGTATCAGAATATGTACATGGTCGTGTCGTACTGGCAGGTGACGCGGCCCATTGTCATTCGCCCGTAGGCGGCAAAGGCATGAATCTAGGGATCGATGATGCCATTGCAGCCGCAAGACACATCGCCAAGGGATCTATGGAGGGCTATACCAGTGAAAGAAAGAAGATGGCCAGAGCCGTAATCAGAGAATCCGAAAGGAGAAGGAAGGCCATCCTCAGTCAGAACTCTCTGCAAAAGTTTTTCGTCTCATTCTTCTTAGGGCTCATCAATCGATCTGAGATCATACAAAAGCGATTGCTTCATAGCATCAGCAAGCTCCGGTAATCAGCCAAAAGACCAAATGTATCAACCGCTGTCACATTTTGTCGATAAGACATTGACAACCAGTCCCTTACCCCATATCCCATACGAAAATTCGCCGCGTATAATCATCTGATAATGAGCGCTTTATAAAATTCCTCGAAGAGTCGTTGGATGATAGAATCAGCTTATCCGAGTAGCTCCTAGGAATGTCTCAAATGTCCTAGCACTCGTCGACAAAAGTGGAAGTTCATCGATGCAGCACCCATATTCGTCTTGTCAATACGACAAACCAATTATTACAATACACGAATAAACATCCGCATCATGACCAACTTTCAAATCCAATTGACGAAGACACACCAGACAAGAAATGCTTACTTCTCAAGTGTAGACTTGACAAGAAACTCTGGACACTCAGGTTCTGATAATGATATTAGAGAAAGACTGAGTGCAAAGCAAAAATCCAATGCCAAGTTGGCATGGGTGAATATGTATCTATTTGCTGTGATATCAGCAGTGAGCACGATCGTGGCAGTAGGATTATAGCAGAAGCAAGGACTACCTTAACCAAGAAACACAACGCCAAAAGATCGAAGGTCATCATGTGAGTGATGGCCTTCTTTTTTGGAACCCCATCTGCCTTCGGCCTGCCTGCCAAGGCACGCAGGCAGGCACCTTCCCCTTAAAATGATAAGGACTAAGTCGATTTAGATTTGGAGAAGACTTAAGCCCCTATTTCAAGAGGGGTTTGGGGAGTTCCACTCATCTCTCACAATCCCATCACCTTCTCCTGCAACTCCATCTTACTGTGCACTTCCATTTTTGAATAGAGCCTCTTGAGGTGGGTCTTGACTGTATGCAGAGAGACATAGTGCTCGTCGGCTATTTGCTTTCCAGACAGACCTCTTAGGAGTGCTACCATGGTTTTGTACTCGGACTTGGTGAGAGAAATAGGAGCTTTTTTGTTGATGTAATCTAGTGACGGCAACTTCTTTTCTGACTTTTGAGAGAGAGCCATCTGCACGGCAATCTTCACATCATTTGCCCGAAAGGGCTTCACGATATAGGTCAATGGACTCGTCTCTGCAGCGGCATGTAAGATATCTGCTGTTGTATAAGAGCTGATGTAGATGAATGGCACGGAGGCGTAATCATTGATAAAGTGTGCCACGTCGATTCCTCCTTGTTCTCCGCTGAGTTCGATGTCGAGCAATACAAGATCAAGATCATGCTTCTTCACAGCTTTGATGCCGGAGTCATAGTCAGCTTCTGGTCCGATGACTTGATGGCCAGCTCGTCTCAATATCATGCTGAGATCTAGAGCAATGGTCGGGTCATCTTCTATGATCAATATCTTAGCTGGCGATTCCACGGAGGGCAAAGCTGTCTTTTGTAGGCTTGGGTTTGATGAAGGTCAATCGCATCTCTGCGCCTTTGAAACTGTCTATTTCTACCTTGGCATTGAGCTGATTGCCGAATGTACGGATGAGCTGCATACCCAGAGAGTCTGACTGCTTGGGAAGAGATCGAAAAGGAAAGCCTGGACCATTGTCCTTGACGACAAGGCGGATCAACTGATCTTCTTGTTCCAGACTACATGAGAGCTTGGGCTGATTGTGATCTTTGAAGGCGTACTTCATGGCATTGGTGATGAGCTCATTGGTCACCAGTCCTAGGGGCACGATGCTATCGACATCAAGCTGGACGTCCTCTATGTTGAGCTCAATCTCCAGCTCATTCTCAAGGGGATAGTCTGTGACGATGGCTTGGATCAAATCAGTCATGTACTCTTTGACATTGACATGATTGAGATCCGTGTTGGAGTACAAGCTCTGATGTAGTAGTGACATACTCTGGATTCTCATCTTTCCCGCATTGATCGCCGACAGGACACCTTCGTCTTTTTCAAAGTAACCTTGGAGATTGAGCAGTGAAGAGACGACTTGCAGGTTGTTTTTTACACGGTGATGCATCTCTTTGATGAGCATCTTGTTCTGGCCAATGGCCTTCTCCAATTCCGCGTTTTTCTTTGCTATTTCCTTGAGATTTTCAGAGCGCTGACGGAGCAGTCGGTACACGAAGAGAAATGCCCCAAGTAATCCAAGCATCGCCAAGCTCAGGAGAAGAAAAAATCGCTTGTTGTTTGAGATGATCTTGGCTTGCAAAGCAGAGCTCTCTTCCAGAGACTCAATCCGATCGGTCTTGCTCTTCAGCTGGTATTTTTTGTCGAGGTCTGCAATCAGTTTATTTTGCTCAGAGATCTGTAAATCTGATCGAAGTTCATTGGCTTTGGTCAAGGACAGGTACGCAGATTTCCAAGAAACCTTGTGAGCATTTAATTCAGCTAATCCATCATAGTTGGAAATCAAAGCCTTGCGGTCGTCGATGTCACCGTTTATAGTGATCAGCTCGTCGAGATACTCTTGAGCCGCCGACCATTGCTGTTCGTGTTTGGCTAATTCATGAGCGGCTTGGAGATAAGTCCTCTTGAGTCTCGGAGAGAGCTTTTCGGATAGAAGCGCTTGTGCTTGCTCAAGATGCAGATGGGCTTGTTGTGTGGAGTCTGATCGGACATAGGCTTTCGCCAAAAGGCCGTGGCATTGAAAGATTTTGAGCGTCTTAGATTTTGACTCTTGATAGGCGAGAATCTGCTTGAGAAGACCGATTGACTCTTGTGTAAGACCCTGCTGATTCAATAATTCCACTTGATAAAGCAAAAATTTGTGTTTGGTGGATTGATAGCCCTGCTCCTCGCAAGCAAGAATGGCATCAGACACACTCTTCTCCGCACTTACAAGATCACCAATGTCGCGATGACACAAATACAGAATCTCAAGAATATTGATTCTAGCCAATGCCGATGGGACATGATGCGAGTAGTCAAGTGCTTGATTTAGACTTACTACCGCAGAATGATATCTGCCAAATCTCCTATGATGTGAGCCAATCTTCAGATACACCTCAGTGTAGAGTATGCTATCCTGAATTTCGAGAACTAGTATTCTGGCCGAGTCCAGATAGTCTTCAGCCTTAGTCTCTTCACCCTTGAGGCTGTACAAGTTGCCAAGACCATTTGAGATCAGTATTTTCTGACGATGGTTATGAGCTGAGCTATTGATCTTAAGGGCTGCCATATAGCCAGGGATCGCCTCATCATAATTACCCACCATCTCAGACATCATGGCCAGACTTAAGTGTCCTTCTGCTATGAGGAAGGGACGTTTCCATTCGGCGGCATCAGTCAATAAGCTTTGATAGACCTGCTTTGCATTCTCTGGTTCAGAAAAGTACTTTGAGGCTTCTATTCGATAAGTAGCATTGATTTCTTCATCAGAATACTTGCTGTGATCTAGTCTTATGCCATCAATACTCGGCTGATCAGAATCTTGACATTTCAGACCGCTCAGACATGTCAAGAAGAGGAGTGTCAAGCCATGCTTGACCAAAGGACCTATGGACCATCTGCAGGCTTTTTGAATGTGGACAAAAATCAAGTGTATCTCTCCTAACATCAATTTTGCTTATAGGGTTGGGCAATCCTATGTGCAAGATATGGTCTGTCCATCAGACTTGCCACTGTAAACCATTCGCAGCATTGATCAAAGATCAGGAAAGTGAAATCAGACTTCATCACACCCAAGTGGTATATTTCCCGAACGGATCAAGCTGAACCATTTTCGTCGATATGTTACTCATTATCAGTGACTTATATGTTAAAACTCACACAAAAAACTCATACATAAACGACTAACTATCAGGGAGTTGCAAGAATCCTAGGGCGGTCTATTATGGCCAGAATCCTTCCATCCGAAGAGCTCCTAGGAATGTCTCAAATGTCCTAGCACTCGTCGACAAAAGTGGAAGTTCATCGATGCAGCACCCATATTCGTCTTGTCAATACGACAAACCAATTATTACAATACACGAATAAACATCCGCATCATGACCAACTTTCAAATCCAATTGACGAAGACACACCAGACAAGAAATGCTTACTTCTCAAGTGTAGACTTGACAAGAAACTCTGGACACTCAGGTTCTGATAATGATATCAGAGAAAGACTAAGTGCAAAGCAAAATTCCAATGCCAAGTTGGCTTGGGTCAATATGTATCTATTTGCAGTGATCTCTGCCGTAAGCACGATCGTAGCTGTAGGATTATAGATTCCTTTATCCCTTCAATATTTTTCCCAAGGTGCCGCTCTCAGGCATCGAAGAAGGGATCGGTGAATAAGACGAAAAAGAGCTAGCCGAGATCTCGGCTGACGCCAAAAAACCGTTGAATTGCCTTTGATGAATGTGGCCTCCCAGTTCCCGCTGGGAGGCTTTTTTATGCTCCTCTTGGGATTGACTTGATTCTCCATAATTTGATATATACTAAAGGGATTGAATGTCGAACATGGATTAACGAATACTGAATTGAGAGGTCATTGGCTGTGTGCGCAAGGAGGTGGCAGATCTGAAATCGCTGATCGGTGTTCCTTGTTCTGAAATCGAGACAAAGCAGAGAGACGATGTCCAAGATGGCTCCGACACACGATAAAGGGCCTCTTTTCAGAAGACTGCTAGCCTATCGCACCGAGGAGAGACTCATCGGAGAATAGGATCTGAGAAAGTCAAATTCAAGAGGACAGAAATCGAACACCGAACAAGGATTAACGAATGTTGATTTTAGAAGTATTTTGATGTATGATGTTTGAAAAGTCAGATCTGAAATCTTCAATCGGTGTTCCTTGTTCTGAAATCAAAGACAGAAAGGTCCTTCGAAATATGGATCGAACGCCGAATAAGGATTAACGAATGTCGGCTTGAGAAGCTATCACCACACACTAAGCCTCAAGATGAGTCCATCAATATCAATGTCTTCACTCTAGATACTAAAAGCTCACATCAATGTCAAAACGTATCCGCTGTCCTGTCTCGAGCCTAGGACCATATGCGACGATCTGATTGACATCGTAGTACTTGACTGTAAGCTTGACATTGGCCTCAATCATGTAAGATCCTACGATCTCGATCCCACGGTAATTGGTCAATCGACCATCTGGAGATCCAGCAGATGAGTAGTCCCATCTCGCCCAATCATTCTGAGCGAGGAAATCAACCGCTGAGAAACGCTCTTGATAGTTGTAACTGGCTTTGAGAAATAGTGAGCCCTTGTCTGAGAGCTCACCATAGCTGAGCCCAATCGTATATCCATTCCTCTGATCCGTCAGTGAAGGATCTATATCAGAATTCTGCGCGTACTCCTCAAGATTGCGATAGTAGTCGAGCTCGAGCTTCCACTGACGATTTTGCGCCATCAAGACTTGCATTCCACAATGTAAGATGGTGTAGTCCAACTCAAAAGTCCCACCGCCATCCGGAATGTCCGGCAGATTTCTAAAGAGATATAGTGATGGAAACAATTTGAGTCGACCATCAAAGGCAAGGAGGCTCATCTGTGCAGCCTGAAAATATGCGTCATCAGCAAAGCGCCTGTTATTTGTTGCCACTAGAAAGTGTCCCATAGTCAATGCCAAACTATCCATGATTGAGCTGGAATTTGTGGCAATTCCCTTTTGAAGATAGACACCCTCTGGATAGACATTATCACTCCAGAACTGCTCATTGTTTTTCAAAAAAGGGAACTCCACCTTCCCGAGACCAAAAGAAAGCGCTGGTAGGCTCGCTTGGAAGTAGAGCTTTTCAAAGCCAACTGCCAGCGTTCCAAATTCCTCAGGGCCATCTCCTAGAGTGAGCTGTGGATCTTGCTGCTTGATGGGATTGCCCGTCCGGAGTCTGACTCCTGTCACATACCAATCACGCCGATACTCGGCACCTATACGCGCCCTATATCTCAGTCGGCTGCGATCTTCACGAAATGATCCGTCACTTTTGCGAGAGTCCCAATCTTGCTCGACACGAAATCTGAAGTCGCCGTGGAAGCTCAGCTCTCCTTGGGCCACTGTATCTGCTTGAGCGACCATGACCGTCAGACATAGCGTCAAGAACAGCAGAGTCAATATGATCTGCGGTACAAAAATCTTGCTGATGACAGTGGATGGATTCATCACAGGAATTTCATCTACAAATGCTTTGCCAAAAAGATGCCATGCACCCCATCCGCCTTCAGCCTTGCTACGGTGAGCGGCAGGCATCTGACCTTAGATTGAATGACGAACAAGGATTAACGAATGTTGATTTGAGAAGTTTTTGAAGTTTATTCTTCGATCAGGCAGATCTGAAATCTTCAATCGGTGTTCCTTGTTCTGAAATCAAAGCAAAGTGAGATGGTAACCAGAATTATGAAGGTATTAGAACACTGAACAAGGATTAACGAATATCGATTTTAGAAGTTTACGGCAGTCCAATTATGGTAAGATAACTTCCTCACTCAATCACCACCATCTTCACCCGACCCAAAAAATCAGATCCACGGATCGTACAGAAATAAGCTCCTGATCTCATACTCGAGACATCCATGCTGTATGATACGACCTCTGGTCGCACGGCATCGCTGCGGATCAGTCGTCCATCGAGCTCGTATAGCTGCACCTGACAATCCGAGCAATTTTGATTCCACTCTATATTGACATAGTTTGCCGCAGGATTGGGGTACAGGACAAAGTCCGTGCGGGAAAGATCGTCCTGTAGATCAAATAGTCCTGTGTAGAGCTGATCATCCGTCAGTTCACAATCTGGAAAGAGACAGCCGTTGGAGTCAAGTCGTACGACCCAGATGTGCTCCGTACGCGCCATCTCGCCATTGAGTGTCACAGTATCATTATTGGCTCCAGTGGCGATGATACTACCATCGTCCAGCTCGAGAATACTGCGAAATACTCCAGACTCACTCGATCGGTCTGCCGTGTCTTGGGCCAGTGAAAAATGTGTGTATCTCCTTTCCCAAAGCTGCTCGCCGTCTGGCGATAGTCGAAAAATCCATCCTCCTCGCGTCACATCCGGATCTGGCAAAAAATCATTGCCGCATCCAAGGATATCACCATTGGCAGCGATGTAGAAATCACGGATGTATTTCCAGCCTCCGGGCAGATCTGGATCGGCAGTCCTGATCTCAGTGGACCAGAGCTCATTGCCCTCGGGATCGAATTTGTACACAAATGGCTGACTACCAAACTCCAAAGCTGCATAAAAAAAGTCTGCTGAATCTACCACCAATCCGTCGTAATAGGAAGTGGCAAATACAAAGTCCGAGGTAAAGTACTTTCTCTCCCATTCCAAGTGAAACGAAGCATCATACTTGCGAAAGAAAAATACATTTCGACTGTTGCTAGTAGTACTTGATGAGCCCTTCATCAAAAACCCATTGTCGCTAGTAGGCTCAATATTTTGAATATTAAAATTGAAGAATCCTGAATCTGCCACAAACAATATATCTAGCAGAATGGCATCAAGAGTAGTATCCAGCTGAATCAACCTGTAAGGAGACTGAGACTCAACATAACTTGAAATCACGAGAACAGTCTCGTCTCGCTTGATCGCTATATCCCAGCCAATCTGTTCTACATCAGAATACTCAAAATTTCTACTGGCTTGTTCACTGAATCTTATAGAGTCTAGACCATATTTGGAAACTGTAAGCTGAGGTATGTCACCCATCACGTCTTGACCGACTATCCATACTGCTTCATCATACCATATTGCCGGTTCCACTCCGCGTGCGTCTCTAAATCGAAAACTATCCTGGGCAAGAAAGCCACCGGTATCTTCTAACAAAGTAAGACTATTGCATCGTATAAGACCCTGACAAAAACTAGGGCCAGAAATCAAAATTCTGTCTTGATCAACAACAAAACTCGCAAAAGACGCACTCGATAGATTCGTCTGGTAAAGATTGCTAAATGTTACCTGCGCCAATAATTTCTCGTGAGCCCAAAAGCCCACGAGAAGTAAAATGAGGCCGTACCTTATACTATCGCGCATTAAATATTTTTCTTATATCCTGAGATCCATCCAAGAACCTCACCTTGGCAATTAACATTGAACTTACAGATTCAGTCAAAGTCGCAGTAAAAGACTCAGTGTTTAACCTCTCCTGATAGAATATTAATCTACCTTGAAAATCAAATATTTCAAGCGAAGCTATTGCCTTTTCCGACTGAAATCTTATCCCCTCACTAAGCCCATACACCTGTAAATAATCACGTTCCAGAACTTCTAGATTCGAAGTAGCTGATCATTGAAAAACCCGTGCTTCTGGCAGATTTGTCGACATCCTGTAGTCCGTAAACAGTGATAGCATAACTTCCATCTTTCTGGAATCTTCTAATGCTAAGACCCTTTCAATAGATGTCTGAGCACTTTATCGGCTGAGCCCCTACAAATTCTCCAGCAAGAAGTCCGTCATCTTATTGTACAGATGCAGTCTCGTCACTCCGCCGTAGATCCCGTGATTGCGATTGGGATAGTAGTAGGTGTCAAATTGCTTGTTGGCATTGATCAGGGCATTGGCCATCTCTACGGCATTTTGGAAGTGCACATTGTCATCGCCCATCCCGTGAATGAGTAGATACTTGCCCTTGAGACGATCGGCGAAGTTGACAGGGCTGTTGTCTGCGTAGCCTGACCTGTTTTCATCATCTGTACGCATGTATCTCTCCGTGTAGATGGTGTCATACCACTTCCAGTTGGTCACTGGAGCGACAGCGATCGCTGCTTTGAAGACATCATTGCCCTTGAGGATCGCTAAGCTCGACATGTATCCGCCATAGCTCCATCCCCAGATGCCGATGCGATCCGCATCTACGTAGGACTGACCAGCTAGATACTGAGCAGCAGCGATCTGATCCATGGTCTCGTACTTGCCGAGCTCTTGGTAAGTCATCTTTTTGAATTCTTGACCTCGTGCTCCTGTACCGCGATTGTCCACACTGACAATGACGTATCCTTTTTGCGCCAGCATCTGATACCACCAGTAGTTGAATCCCTGCCAGCTGTCATTGACCGTCTGCGATCCTGGACCACCATAGACAAACATGAGGACTGGATGCTTCTTACTCTCATCAAAGTCTGCAGGTGTGATCCTCCATGCATTGAGCTCCACGCCATCGGCAACTGGAACTGTGAAAAACTCAACTGGACTCAGGCCATAGGATGCATGCATCTCATTGAAGGCTTTGTTGTCTTCAAGACCACGAACCTCTGCACCGCGGCGATCTCTCACCACATAGCTCGATGCCATCTCCGCAGACGAATGCGTGTGCACCAAGTAGTCGTAGGTCTTACTCCACTGCGCTCTGTGCGTCCCTGATCCATCAGATATCTCCTTGAGCCCTTTTGGTTTGAACAATGCCGACTCATAGATCTCTCTTCCGAGGGCTGACTTCTTGGCTGCTTGGAAATAGATCTTACGATTCTTCTCATCAGCGCCGTAGAAGTCCGTCACATCCCAGTCTCCAGAGGTGAGCTGCACTGCCTTGTCAGTACCAATGGTATGTAAATAGATATGGTTGTATCCATCCTGTTCACTCGTCCAGACGAAGCGTTTGCCATCTTTTAAGAAAGCCAGATTGTCATGGATGTCGATGTAGTATTTGTTCTTCTCTTCTAGAATCGTCATACCCGCGCCTGAGCCAGCGTCGATGAGATTAAGCTTGAGATGATTTTGGTGGCGATTCATGAATGTGACACAGAGCTTGGAGGGATCTTGCGTCCATTGGATGCGAGGAATGTACTCCTGGAGTTCTGCATCTTGCTCTGCTTGGACTTTTTGGCCGCTGCTCAAGTGGTGGATGAAAATGGTCACCTTGGCATTGTCCTCTCCTACCTTGGGATACTTGAAGGTCTGATACTCGGGATAGACATCATTGCGATAGTTGGTCATGGTAAATTCCTTGACCTCGGACTCATCAAATCTGTAGTAGGCAATCTTCTTGGAGTCCGGCGACCAAAAGAAGGCCTTGGCAAAGGAAAACTCTTCTTCGTAGACCCAGTCTGCTGATCCATTGATGATCTTATTGTACTCACCATCCTTGGTGATCTGGAGCTCTTGACCAGAAGTGAGGTCCTTGACATATATATTATTATCTCTCACGTAGGCGAGCTTGCTATTATCCGGTGAGAATGTCGCATACATCTGCTTGCCCTCATCTGTCACTGATCTGAGCGACTTGCTCGCTGCATCATAGACATAGTAATTGGCCTTGCTACTCCTGCGATAGATGGCTTCTGTGCCAGTACGCACGAGGATCTTGCTCTCGTCTTGACTGAGATTGTATCCGTCGATACTTGCTGGACCTCCTTCTACCTCCGCAAGATCAAATAGGGTCTCCACTCTGTCGCCAGTCGTGATATCGTAGCGATTGATCTGCTGACCATCCTGCTTGATATAGCTCTTGCCATCATTCATGAAGTTGAAGCCTGGCACGGATCGAGGCACAAATTTGTAGTCTCGCCAGATGTCTTCTACAGTTATTTCCTTTTGGGCGAAAGCCCCAGAAAAAGTGAATAGAATCGCCAGCGTAATCGCAGAGAGGAGTCTAAGTGTCTTCATATCAGATTGTCATTGATCATAGGCTTGTCAGCCAAATATATACTGCCCCGAAGGTACGATATCAACTTGTCTGTCGCCGGTACTCGTTCCCTCAACAATCCTAGAATCCTGTTAAGAATAGATCGAAAGAGATGTGCTACCTTTCGGTAAAATGAATGGGATGAAGAACTTGCATATAGGCCTCTTTAGCTTAGTGATGATGGTCTCCTGTGCATCATCGGATGATAGCGCTGTCGCGCAAATGGAGCTGAGCTGCGTGAGTGCTGAGCTGCTAGAGGACTCTTATCATGTAGGCTTTCTGATCATGGATGGTGTGTACAATACAGAATTGACCGCTCCCTACGACATCTTCCAGCACACCAAGTATCGCGATGGAATCAAGCCGATGAGTGTATTTATGGTAGCGGAGTCCTGTGCACCAGTGAAGAGCTTTGAAGGGATGAGCATACTGCCTCACTATACGATGGATGATCCTGAGCTACCGCGGATCGACATCCTTGTGGTGCCGAGTGCGGAGCATCATCTAGATTCAGATCTCGAAAATGAAGAGATGATCAGCTGGGTCAACAAGATCAGTGGCGAAGCGCTCTTTGTCACCTCACATTGTGATGGTGCATTCGTCCTTGCCAAAGCTGGCTTGCTCGATGACGTGCAGAGCACAACCTTCCCGAGTGACATAGAGGCATATCGCAAGATGTTTCCTCAGTTGGATGTGAAGGAGGATGTACTCTTCGTGCATGATGGCAAGTACATCACAAGTGCTGGAGGTGCCAAGTCCTTTGAGGCGGCGCTGTACTTGGCAGAGCATCTTTACGGTGCAGAGATCGCTCGACGTTTGGCGCAGGGTCTGGTCATTGACTGGGATCTAGAGCAAGTCCCACATATCAAGGTCACTCAGAGATGAGCATAGAAGATCTCATCCGCGTCCGCCATCCCAAGGAAGTCTTGCTGGAGCATTTGGCCGAAAGGCCTCAAGAAAAAGCGTATCTGGCCGAAAAGGCAGCTCTAATAGAAACGGATATCTCCTGGAGAGCTGCCTGGCTCATGACCTGGGTGATGAAGAAAAATAGTCCTTACCTCGCACCACATCTCAAGACGATGATCAGCAATCTACCCGAGATGAAAGACGGTCATCAGCGCGAATGTCTGAAGCTCCTCGAGAAAATGAAGGTTCCTGGGGATCTAGAAGGAGATCTTTTTGATCACTGCGCCGAGATCTGGCAAGATCTGGACAAGAGCCCAAGCGTAAGGATCATATCACTGCGCATCCTCCTATCCTATCTTTCTGAGTATCCTGAGCTGGCGGATGAGCTAGACTATCTGCTCGCAGCAGAGTACATCAAGCCGCTCACACCAGGGATCAAGCGGAGCTGTGAGAAGCTATTGATGAAATATGGATTGGGCCACAAGATGAGCTATTGATCCATGGACTACCAGAAGAGCTACCAAGCAAAGCTCTTGATGAACTGGTGGGATCTTTGAAGGGCGAAGCAAATGAATCTTATGTTTGAGATATGATCAAAGTATCCCAGATCTTCTACTACCCGATCAAGTCCTTACCCGCGATATCATGCAGCTCAGCAGTGCTGGGAGAGAGAGGACTTCTGCATGATCGCCACTGGATGCTTCTAGACTCGGATGACAGATTCGTCACCTTGCGAGAGCTGCCAGAGCTCACGCAGTTTGGTCTAGAGGATCGAGGAGATTCTATCCTGGTGAGATGGCAAGATGATGAACTCGTCTTGCAAAAAGCTCAAGCCTCTGGTCAAAGCATCGAGACGAAAGTATGGGAGCATGATGTCACGGGGATCGTACTGGAGGACGCATCCGCTTGGTTCAGTGCTTGTCTCGATAGAGCTCTTAAGCTCGTCCAGTCTACGGATGACATGGCACGACGTGTAAGGACAGCACCAGATCATGCTGTGGACTACTCCGATAGCAGTCAGTACCTGCTGATGAGTGAGTCATCTGTCGATGATCTCAGCAGACGTGTGGGTCATGAGATAGAGATGCTTCGCTTCCGACCCAATATCGTGGTGAGTGGTGCCGATGCCTATGCTGAGGACGAGTGGAAGGATCTGAGCATCGGAGATCAGCAGTTTCAGATCAATAAGTCCTGCGCAAGATGCAAAATCACGACCCTAGATCCAGCGACAGGTGTGCAAGGCCTAGAGCCTCTAGCAACTCTGAGTCAATATCGCCGAAGGCATCGTAAGATCTGGATGGGGCGATATATGAACCTCGTGAGTCCTGCTGGATCTGTGATCAAGATCGGAGACAAGCTCAAGTTGGCAAGTTTGTAGTCATATTTAAGTCGGCTATCCCGCCCTGAGAGGCGCACTCATTCCTCCTTCATTTTGTACCTTCGACACCAATCAACGCGAAGAGATGAATCGAAAACTCAGAATGGGAATGGTCGGTGGTGGCCTCGGAGCCTTCATCGGAGATGTGCATCGCATGGCATCCAGGCTAGATGGTGAGATCGAACTGGTGTGTGGCGCCTTCAGTAGTAGTCCAGAGAAGTCTAAGAAATCAGGAGAAGCGCTCTACTTGCCCGCCGATCGATGCTATGGCAGCTACCAAGAGATGTTTGCTGCGGAGCAAAAGCTCCCCGAGGGCGAGCGCATGGATTTTGTCTCCATCGTCACACCAAATCATCTGCACTTTGAGCCTGCGAAGATGGCTCTGCAGTCGGGCTTTCATGTGGTGTGTGATAAGCCTGTCACCTTCAGTCTGGAGGAGGCAGAGGAGCTGCAAAAGATCTATGATGACAATTCGCTCATCTTCGCTCTCACACACAACTACACTGGCTACCCGATGGTACGCCAAGCAAAGTCCATGGTAAGATCTGGTGCTCTTGGTAAGATCCGGCGCGTGGTGGTAGAATATCCACAAGGATGGCTAGCAACTCGACTTGAGGAATCAGGTCAGAAGCAAGCCAGCTGGCGTACGGATCCAAGCAAAAGTGGTAAGGCTGGATGCATGGGTGATATCGGCACGCATGCTGAGAATCTCGCAGAATATATCACTGGTCTCAAGATCACTCATCTCTGTGCTGATCTCAACATCTTTGTCCCTGGGCGTCGGCTCGATGATGATGGCGCTATACTCCTAAAAATGGAAGATGGTGCCAAAGGAATATTATTCGCCAGTCAGATCGCTGTCGGTGAAGAAAACAATCTCAGGATCCGCGTCTACGGAGAAAAATGTGGTATTGACTGGTCTCAGATGGCTCCAAATAATCTCGTCGTCCGTGAGATAGATGGACCGATGAAAGTGCTACGCACAGGCGTGGGTGAATTATCTACTGCAGCACAAGCGGCTACACGACTACCAGCTGGTCATCCTGAAGGATTTATTGAGGCCTTTGCCAATATTTATAAAAATTTCTCCAAAGCGGTGAAAGCACAAGCGGCAGGTGTAAGCAGCTCAGATATGGATCACGATTTCCCCACGATAGAAGACGGCGTAAGAGGTATGCGCTTTATTGATGCAGTGATCGAATCTGCAGAAAGCGATGCAAAGTGGACAGCATTTTAATTTGAAGCAAATAATTTTCGCGAAAGCGATTTAGCAAGGATAAATATTCATGAAAAATATCAAAGGACCAGCAGTATTTCTCGCACAGTTTATGGGTGATGAAGCACCATTTAATTCACTCGATAGTATATGTGAATACATGGCGGGGCTCGGGTACAAGGGCATACAAATTCCGACCTGGGAATCGCGCTTGATTGATCTCGCTAAAGCCGCCGAGAGCAAAGACTATTGTGATGAACTCAAAGGAAAAATCTCAGCGCATGGCCTAGAAATTACGGAGCTCAGTACTCATCTTCAGGGTCAGCTGGTGGCAGTTCATCCGGTCTATGATCAGATGTTTGATGCATTTGCGCCAGCAGCCGTCCATGGTAAGCCAACAGCGCGAACAGACTGGGCCATTGATCAAGTCAAAAAAGCCATCAGCGCTAGTCACAATCTGGGCATTGATGTCCACGCGACATTTAGCGGTGCCCTGCTATGGCCGATGATGTATCCTTGGCCGCAGCGACCTGCTGGACTGGTAGAAGTTGGATTTAAAGAATTAGCAGATCGGTGGCTGCCAATATTAGATCATGCTGATACCTGTGGTGTGGATTTATGCTATGAAATTCATCCTGGAGAAGACCTCCATGACGGTATCACTTGGGAAATGTTCCGAGAGGCATGCGGGAATCATGACCGCGTCAAAATTCTCTATGACCCAAGCCATTTTGTGCTTCAGCAATTGGATTATTTACAGTTCATCGACATCTATCACGAGCACATCAAGATGTTTCACGTAAAGGACGCAGAATTTAATCCAAGCGGAAAAGTTGGAGTCTACGGAGGATATCAAGATTGGGCAAATCGTGCGGGTCGATTCCGCTCATTAGGTGATGGTGAGATTGACTTCGTTTCTATATTTAGTAAATTGACCCAATATGGCTATGACGGCTGGGCTGTCATGGAATGGGAATGCTGCATCAAGGATTCTGAACAAGGTGCTCAAGAAGGCGCGCCTTTTATTTCTGACCACCTGATCGCTGTCGCGAAAAAGAGCTTTGATGACTTTGCAGGTGTCGACGCTGACGAAGCATTTAATCGTAAAATACTCGGACTATCATAAATCAAATTCATTGATGAAAAATCATATCGCCCTTATCACATTATTGACCGTAAGCATATTGAGTGCTTGCTCTGCACAAATTACTCAACCCGAAGCGAGTGAGGTATGGGAGCCTGAACCTCGAGTCGTAGAAGGAGTGAGCAGCACAAATCATGTACCCTCCGATGCCATTATCCTCCTGGGCAAACAGGGCCTGAGTGAATGGAAATCAAGAAAAACCGACGGTGAGGCAGAGTGGAACTTTGACAATGGTGTGATGACCGTAAATGCCGGCACTGGTGACATTAAGACCAAAAAACAGTTTGGCAGTGTGCAGCTTCATATGGAGTGGAGAGCTCCACAAATTGTTGAAGGCGAAGGTCAAGGCAGAGGGAATAGTGGAATATTTTTTATGGAGCGCTATGAAGTGCAAATTCTGGACTCCTATCAAAATCGCACCTATAGCAATGGACAAGCCGGTGCAATCTACAAACAATATATGCCACTGGTCAATGCCATGAATCCTACAAACGAATGGCAGACTTACGACATCATCTTTGAGGCTCCTGTCTTCAATGATGACGGTGTCAAAGTACGCAGTGCTTATCTGACAGTCTTACACAATGGTGTGCTGATACAAAATCATCGTGAAGTACTGGGTACGACGGAGTACATCGGATTTCCTCAAAACAAAGCTCATGATGAGGCATCACTCATGATTCAAGATCACGGCAATCCTGTGAGTTTCAGGAATATATGGGTGAGGAAACTGTAAGATTGCCATCCTAGTCGTTAACAAAGTCTTATCGACAAGGCCACAGTTTTTAAAAATATATTAGGGTGTCGAACAAATGGCGTCCTCACGCTGTGAATAGGGTAAGTTTGATACAAGACAATCACCAAAACCACAGAAGCATGAAAAAGCTCGTTCAACTCCTTTTTTCCGCAGTACTATTCTCCTTAGTAGCCACTGTCGCCTCAGCCCAGACCAATCTGTACGTCAATCCTGCATTTGACGATATTGCGCGTGATCATGACAAGATTGCGATCATTCCCTTTAAGACTGATATACAATTGCGCCCCAAGCAACGCGAGAAAGTCACGGATGAAGATCTCTATGACATGGAAATGAATGAATCACTTGGATTGCAAGAAGGCATGTACAGCTGGTTTTTGAAAAGAAAGAAGCGCGGAAAGCTTCGCATAGAAGTCCAAGAACCTCGCAGAACCAATGCCATTCTCAGTGAACAAGGAATCGACTATGATAATATTGAAAATCAGCTTCCAGAAAATCTTGCTGAGATTCTAGGTGTTGACGCAGTGATCATGGGTACGTTTTCCACAGATAAGCCAATGTCAGAAGGCGCTTCTGTTGCTCTAGGAGTATTATTTGGCGCATGGGGAAGCACCAATGGGGCCGAAGTCAATATGAGTGTGAATAATGGCACGGATGGCGAATTGCTCTGGAACTATAATAAACGTATTACCGGATCATATGGCTCTACTCCAGAAGACCTGATCAATGTACTCATGAGAAAAGCCTCTAGAAGACTCGCATATACAAAATCAGAGAATCACTAGATCTCCCGATAAAATCAAACCTTTTAAAAAAAGGGATCCAGACATCAAGTTTGGATCCCTTTCTTTTTGACCAGAACAATACAAACTCTCGGAATTAAGAAAAACTAATCACTAGCAAAATAATTCTGCATAACCAATACATAGCGCGCTGAATAAATCCTACACAGATGCTCAAGATTCCGAAATCCTAAAATGTGTCCAGCCCGTGGTATGATCCGTCTTGAGGCTGAATTGATAGTCGTGAGCCTGCATGACTTCACGTATCACCATGAGTCCTACACCTTGGCCCTCTGGCTTGGTGCTAAAAAATGGTTTGAAGATATTTTTTGCAGCTTCGCTGCTGATTCCTTTCCCATTATCAGAGATGATGATTTGCATCGGATCAGCTTTCAGGACAAATCTCATACGACCGTCTGCACCTATGGACTCGATAGCATTTTTGATAATATTGGAAAATGCTTGTGCTAAAAGCACTGGATCTGCATGGACCATACAAGACTCTGAAAGTTCGTAGTCAAAGTCTATCGCTCTGGCTGCAGCTCGGCTGCTATAGAGCTGCGCCGCCTTTCTAAGCTCTACAGACATGTCGATCTTGGTCATTGTTGGTTCTGGCAACCTGAGAATCGAAGCATAATTGGACATAAACTTGGAAAGCCCCTCGTTTCGCTCCTTAGCTATCAAAAGAGAATCTCTGTAGTCCTTATCATCTTCATCGGCAAGAGCGAAGTCGCTGACTGTATCGAGTATCGAGTTGATCGCGCCCATACTATTATTGACCTCGTGTGCCATCATACGGATCACCTTGCCATAGGCCTCTTTTTCTGATCTGAGGAGTTCTACTGACATATTATCTATCAGATAGAATCGACGCATAAATCCTTGATGAACCGCTTGTCCTACCTGACACTTGTACTTGATCACTCCATCTGATGTCAATATCTCTGAATGACCTATTTCCAGTTTGGCAAGAGATGATAGGATCGTCGTAGAAGATTCAGCGAGCTTTTGTCCAATATCATCATCTTGTAGATCTAGTAATTCACTTGCAGCGTTATTGTATTCACTGATACGTCCATCATAGTCTGTCAAGATGATGCCCATAGGTGAAGAATCTATGAGCCGATGGACAAACTGTGTCTTTTCTTCTGAATTGACACGCTCCTCTCGGAGTCTATCGATCATCAGATTGTAGACTCGGATCAACTTGTCCATCTCAGTAGATCCAGTCTCCAGATATTTGATCGTAAAGTCTCCATCCTTGATGGCATCAGTCCCGCCCAGCATGTACTCAATCGGCCTGATCATGGCTTTGTACAGCAAATAGCTGAGATATAGAGATAGGAGAATTCCGAGCTCCGCAAGCAAGAAGTAAACTCGATTTTCATCAAATAGATGATAGCTCAAAACGCATAGCAGCGCGTGGAGCACCCCGATGAATAGGATGTACTTAACGCGGAGGCTCATGTCTGATATCGTACTTCTCTATTCGCCGGTAAAGTGAACTTCTTGTAATGCCCAGTGCCCTAGATGCCTCACTTATGGAGTGATTATATTTTCTGAGTGCTGTATCAATCGCTTTGATTTCGAGTTCTTGCAAATTGAGTCCATCCACTCTTGTCTTGTTACCAGCAGCTTTGTCAAAACAGGATTGAAATTCCTTGATACCAATATCTCTTTTGCTACCGCTCAAGAGTATAGTTCTTTCCACGATATTTTTGAGCTGACGAATATTGCCTGGATAGTCTTGCATGGCCAACCATTTGATCGCCTCTGGGCTGATGTACTTGGCATCTAGGTCATGTAGTGACTCTACGAGACGAGAAAAGTGCTTGACCAAAAGAGGAATGTCTTCTCTTCGCTCCGAAAGACTTGGAATGTTGATTCGGATAAGATTGATGCGGTAATATAAATCTTCTCGAAATTCTCCATCATTGACCATATCCAGGAGAGATCTATTGCTCGCTGATATGACCCTGACATCAGACTTAATACTCTTGTCACTACCTACTGGATCAAAAGTCTTCTCTTGGAGCACACGCAGAAGTTTCACCTGATTAATGGTAGCAAGCTCTCCTATCTCATCCAAAAAAATCGTCCCCTTTTGTGCCGAAGCAAAGCGTCCATCTCGGTCTTCATGAGCACCGGTGAATGCTCCTTTGCGGTGACCATACATTTCACTTTCAAAGAGCTCTGTAGGCACGGCACCAAGATTGACTTTCACGAAGGCTTCAGCATTTCTCTTGCTATGAGCATGGATCGCTTCTGCCACCATTTCCTTTCCCACTCCCGACTCTCCCGTAATCAAAACGCTCGCAGAAGTGGGTGCGACATTTCTTACAATGTTCATGATCTCTTGGATCGCATCACTCTCTCCGATAAGCTGTCGGAACTCCTGCTCTTCTTCCTTACTTACCTTGGGGGACTCTGGATGATGAAGATGGAGGATGTCTCTGACTGATTGGAGCAAATCCTTATTCTCCCAAGGTTTTGCGATGAAATCTCTCGCACCGAGCTTCATACCTTCCACAGCAAGCTGAACAGTTGCCCAACCAGTCATTAAAATTACGCTACACCTTGAGTTCCACATACGGATCTGTCGTAACAAACTCAAACCTTGACGGCCAGACGTATCAATGGTAAAATTCATATCGAGCAACACCACATGCGGATCAAATTCCACGATCGCCTCCTCGACCCCAGACGGATGATGCACAGTGTACACCTCATAGCCACTTTTGCTCAGTAAAAGACTGAGACTCGCACAGACTCCACGATCATCGTCCACTATCAGTATCTTGGGCATCGACATGATTGATTAGGTTTCGAAATTAATAGTAATACATCTATTCATTCTGAAGCTCTGGAACGAATAAGTTGGAACAAAAGAATCGTTCAAGTTCAACGAAGCTCTTCACAACTAGTAATGCACCATCACATCAATCTTCTCTAAGTGTCGTGGCCGGTCTGATACGTGCAGCTTGTAGACTCGGAAGCAATGCACACACAAATACAAGGACCAAAATGATAACACTCGCATACGCCGCAGCCTTGTAGAATAAGCTGTCGTCATATTCTGTAATATTGAGAATTGGAATCTGCAAGGCGAAAAATAGTCCAATCACCAATGCGAAACCAGCAAGTATTAACATCTCCGCGATAAACTGACGAGAAATATCTCCGCCATGTGCTCCCATCGCCTGTCTTAATCCGACTTCTGACTTCCTGCGACTGATATTGTACCATAATACACCAAACAGGCCAAGTGCTACATTGAGGCATAAGAATATACAGATCGCCATGAGTGCGTAGATCATCATCCACTGATCTCGATTATTATCAACCCTCTCTTTTTCCAGATACTCTACTGTACAGGAAGTCTGATTGGTATACCTATTTGCCAATGCTACGATCTCCTGCTCTGTGGTAGCAGGAGTACCATCCTTCATATCCAACATGGCAAAGTGATGATTTTCATGAAATGGCTCCAGCACAAACATCATCGCCCAAGGCTCCGAAAACTCCCCCATATATCTATAGTCCTCCAATACACCAATCAGTTTGTGCTCTCCACTAATCATCAGCGTACTATCGAGCATTGACTTATCAGGAAAGTACTTGTCCATAAATCTCTGATTGACAAGTACAGGATCTTGCTCACTACTCAAGTCTTGCTCATCAAACCATCTACCATCATTGATCTGTATTCCCATCGTCTTCATGAAGTCAAGATCTACCATTACCACCTGTACATCTATCTCAAACCCATGTTCGTCGCTAGATGTCTGCCAAACAGAATTGATAAAGGGTGTCATGAATTTGGTAAAGGTGACCGACTTGACCTCTTCCATATCTCTAAACTCACGCTGCAAATTTGTCATTGCCTCCACAATGACAACTGAGTCCTGCTGGTACAATTCGTCTAAGCTCACACGCCATTTATCCTCGTAGTCAAAGCCAAGTGGCAACTTCTCGCGTTCCATATTAAAAAACACAAATGCCAGTATGACAAAAAGAACTACGAAGCTGAGTAATATCTCAAGGATCATGAGAGCATTGCTACCCCGCTTGTTCCAAATTAGTTTTAATATATGCTTGATCATAATTGAGTTTCTTTAAGAGCCTTGACGATTTGCATCTTCGACATTTTTAACGATGGCAATAATCCAGATAGGACACCAAAAAGCAACGTGATCAAAAACGACCATACAAAGAACTTCCAATTCATCATCAGATCTGCGCGACCCATCAATTCTGCCGAGTTGATAAAATATATTAAGAGAATGGCTAGCACTAAGCCAATCACTCCGCCAATCAAGGTTTGGATGATGTTTTCAATAATAAACTGCCCCATGATATGGCTGCTGCTAGCACCGAAAGCCTTTCGCACACCTATCTCTGAGCTTCGCTCAAGAATTCGGCTAATATTCAGATTGATAAGATTAAGGGTCGGAAGAATGACAAAAAATGCCAGTATACCAAATAAAGCCCACTTCATGATTCTTAAACTCTTAGAAGCATCACGATCATAGTAAATACCTCTTGCGAACATCTCATCAAAACTTGCCGGAAACATCTTTGCCTCCGTGTATCCATTTTCATTGTCCGGATGATCAAGTGGAATCGTCTCACATGCTGCTTCAATGTCCTCTTTCAAGGCATCCGTACTAGCTCCATCCTTCGCCAAAAAAATCGCACTGTAACTTCCGTGGTAGAAGGTCGATTGATTGGCAAGATTCTGATGCGTATAGGGTATGACCGCATCTGGGGATACAAATGAGATCAACTTCCCAATATGCTTGAAAACGCCTATGATCTTGTGAGACTTCCCATCCAATACAATTTCCTCGCCCAGCACATCAGACTTTCGGCCAAAATGCTCATCCGCAATTTCATCCGTGATGACAACCACTGGTGCAGCATTCTGTACTTCTCGATCATCAAAACTCCGTCCTTCGAGAAACTGATGATCAAACACCTTCCAGTAGTTTGCATCAGTCAATGCCACAGCCATCTCCAACTTCACTTCATCTTTAAAGACGACATAACTGTTGTCAGAATTAAAAATGGTCATCATCCGAGATGAGGAAAGGTCATCAAAATAATTTTGGAAAATTCCATTATTCACACTACTATTCCAATTGGAAGAACCAGCTTCTGCCACATCATAGCTCGTATCAAATACCATCTCCTCTAGGACAAGATTTGTATCAATAATCATCGTAGAATCGTAGTGATATCTCGCAAGATTGAGATTGCTCACAAACACCATATCCCCTTTGTCCGACAAGGGTGGATTCTCTCCAAGAGAGCTATCCAAAAACGAAATAAGCACCATCAGTATCCCCAAGGTAAAACTGATACCAAACAGACTTATAAAAGTGAAGAACTTGCGCCTCGTCAAGACTCTCAGCGCTAATGTCAAATAATTTTTAAACATGAAACTACATTAAGATGAATATCAGATTATATTACCGCTCTCAAGCCACTTGTGCGCCGTCATAAAGGCGCACTAGTCTATCGGTCTTCTTTGCCATTCGCTCATCGTGTGTCACCATCACAATTGTCGCACCACTCTCTTTATTCAAATTGATCAGTATATCCATTACTTCATCTCCCATGACACTATCGAGATTACCCGTAGGCTCATCAGCCAAAATGATCTTAGGCCTACCTACTATGGCTCGGGCAATTGCCACTCTTTGCTTCTGACCACCACTCAGTTGACTAGGAAAATGTGCCTTGCGATTGGCTAGACCGACCGAGTCAAGCGCCTCTGAGGCTAGTCTTCGTCGTTCTTTACCAGAAATACTCCTGTACAGCAATGGTAGCTCGACATTATCTATCACTTTAAGATCCGGTATAAGATGGAAACTTTGAAAAATAAAGCCAATCTTCTCGTTGCGAAATCTCGACGTTGATTTACTGCTGTAGTTGTTAATTTGTTGACCATCAACAAGTAGGTGTCCTTGCGAAGGTTCGTCTAAGAGCCCCATGATATTGAGTAATGTACTCTTCCCGCATCCAGACGGTCCCATAATACTCAAAAATTCACCTTGCTTGATATCCAGATTGATCTGATGAAGGGCTGTAGTTTCTATCGTTTTGGTACGGTAGATCTTCGAGATGTTTGATAATTGTAGCATAATTGATTATTGATGGATTATCTTTTTATTTTCGATAAAGTTGTATCCTGTCAGTATCTGTAGTTGATAGATATTGATCCAGTAGTCGCGAAGAGCTAAAGTGTAACTCCTCTGCGACTGATTCATATCTTGCTGAGCAAGGGTAAGATTGGTCAGATCTAGATCACCCAATATGTATCGCTGATTGGAGATTTCAAATCTATCTTCCGCATTGGCGACTATCTCAGCTAGTATCTGCAACTCCCTTTGGCCTTGTCTTATTCGTATGTATCGTTGTTCGATCTCAGTCCCTATGCTGAGGGCTTGTTGCGCCATGAGCAGCTTGAGATTTTTTTCTTGGATCTCTACGGCTTTTATGGAGTTTTTTCTTTGATTCCAATTGACCAATGGCACTGAGACAGACAGATTCAATTGCTGCTCTGTGAAGGGATCTCGATAAATCGTGGCGACATCTTCTGCACCTCGAGCGAGCCCAAGAGACCCTTGGAGATTGATTTGCACCCCATTCTGCCAAGAAGCTTCCTTCTTGGCACTCTCCAGCTCCGCTTGTTGTCGAAGCCAGCTCAGATACTCTGGACGATGTTCACTGGCATACTCCTTGAGCAGCTGCAGTTCAGGTAACATAAACGATCTCGGCAAGGGAAGTGCAAGCTCACTTGTGGTATCAATGATATCTTCTCCGAGCAAAGTATTGAGTGCTGCAATGCTCTGATTGAGATCGGCGCCCGCAAGTGAGACATTGAGCACAGACCGCTGAAGCTCGGTCTCTACTTGCAGACGCTCGTCACGCGAGATCTTACCCAGAGCATATCGCTCTTCGGTAATCTGTTTTAGGTTTTCATTGATACTGACATTCGTCTCAGCCAACTCCAGATTCTGCCGTGCGATCAATATACTGAAATACAAATCGGTACTTTGCAAGCGCGCCGATTCCATATCGACAGTATATTGTCGCCTAGCCTCCTGTATAGTGATCTCTTGGATTCTTTTTTGATATTTCCATGGGTTAAATCCCAATATATCCTGACTAAATCCGAGCCTCACAGGAATGCCATTGTATGATTTAAAACTGCTACCAAAATCATCGAAGCGTCTAAGATTACTTAATGCAAATAGTCTAGTACCAGTGCTCGCAATGACTTGCTCACCAAATAATGATACACTACTATTACTCTGTCGTATCGACTGAAAAAATATACTTCCATCTGGCTGCACAATCGCAGAAGATGTCTTGGTATAGTTCGGCAAATCAGCGACCAAGCCTACTTGAGGCCTGAGACTAGCAGTAAAAAGTGTGTAGTCGATTTCTCGAGACTCCAATGTCATTTCTGAAGACCTTGCAACAAATGACTCATCGAATACTCGTTCATGAATATCACTGAGATTATAGCTCTGTCCAAGGAGAGAAGTCGCAGCAGTCAAGAGCATCAAGCTAATTAAAATACCTTTCATCTCTTTAGCCTTTGATTTGAAATTGGTCCATGTGTTCATATTCATCAACATCACTGATGATGATGCGATCGCCCGCTTGCAATCCATCTACCACTTCAAAATAGTCTGAGCTGATGAGACCTTTTCGGATGCGGACCTTCTCTGCAGTATTGCCGCTCACCTTATAGACATATTGGCTCGCTGCGCCAGTCAGTATGGATCCTCTCTTGGACCTCAATACATCTTCTTTGATGCCTTTGATCAGAAGCACCTCTGATCTCAAGTTGGGTCTGAGGACCTCATTGTTGGCATCTTCTAGAGCTATATAAAATCTGATGGTATTATTTACTACCTCTGGATTGATACGATCGATACTACCCTCTAGTTTTGATCGACCAATCCGTACCTCTGCAGGCATTCCTACATAGAGTTCATTGAGATTCCGATCTGTGGTTGTTGCTTCGATTTCATAGCGCGTCAAATTGGCAATGCGCACGAGCGGTTCACCCTCAGTGACTGTCTCACCGATATTATCATTGATCCATGTGATGACTCCACTCACTGGAGATTTTAGTTCAGTCTGATTCAATTTTTTCCCTAGCTCTCGCAGCTGTTTGTATTGAATATCGTACTCAAGTTGTAAATTATTTTTATCGGTGCTGTTGACCGCTCGTCGAAACTGCAATTCATTTTCTAGTTGCTTCTTTTCCAATTTAGCAATTCGGAGCGCCATCTGAGAAGCCTCTAGTTCCTCTTGCGTAGATCCACCGATCTCCAGTAAGCGTTTCTGATTATTGACCTCAGCAGCTAGTCGATTGATCTGCAGCTGTTTGATCTGATCTGTATAGTCGAGATCTTTAAGATTCTTATCATACTCCAGTTTCAGTCTTGACATATTATTGTTTCTTAGCGATAGTTGATCACGAAGCTGATCATACTCGAGCCTGACAAATTCTTCATTCAAATTCATGATCACGTCTCCCTCATTGACTGTCGCTCCAGATATGAGCTCGACTTCTTGGATCTCCGTAGTCACCGGCGCATTGATGATTCGCTCTGATGATGCCATGACAACTCCAGCAGCAGACAAGGTAGATCTGACAATTCCTCTATCCACTGTAGCAATCACAAGTTCGGAGGATTTCGCTGACTTTTTGAGATACTTTCGCATGGCATATGCGCAGAAGACCAGCGCAGCTATTGTGAGACCTAGCCATATGTACCTCATACCATTGGCAGCTCTTCGTTCTGATTTTGTGATTTCTCGATCCATTGCCTCGTTTGTTCTACAGACAGAGAAACAATCGCAATGCCAAGATTTATTTCATTGATTTTCTGCAACTTACACATATACATTATGCTCATATTGTGCGATATCGAACACTATTGTTCGATCCTGGACACCCTCAAGGGCGCTCCCCAGCCATCTACGATTGGCTGCGTCCCGTCGTCCGCCACTTGGTCCTCGCTCTGCTCAGACTGCTGCGCATGGCTCCCACCGGTAGCGCAAGCTCTTCACATTGTCTAGCTTTGCCAGTGACGCAAAGTCACTCCAATGGCAACCACAAGCTACGTCATAAAGAGCATTATCACACAGTACGAAGAGCTCCACAAAGGCAGTCCGTGGATCGGTAGATCTGTAGATCGTACACTAGATCAGCTCAAGGCCGACAGTCTTTTCCAGATACCATATGGTCTGAAGACATCCATTGCTCAACAATTAGCTCACCTTAGATTTTGGAGAGTCGAAGCTGTGGAAAGAATGCGAACGGGAAAAGCAAGCAAGAATGACTCAGATCCTGATAACTGGCCCGACAATAATTCGCTTCAAGCACTAGGAATTGACCAAAATCTTCAAGCACATCGTGAGAGTGTACTCGAGTTTCTAGGGATGCTTGAGACAAGAAATGATCAATTTCTCATGGAAACTTACTTTGACAGTGACTTCAAGAAGCAATTTACCTATCACAAGCTCATCACAGGCATAGTGCATCATGACGTCTATCATCTTGCTCAGATAAGAATCATACTTCGCCTCCTTGCACAAGATGTATCATCACGATAAGTCAACAAGCTTATCAAAAGAGCATTATATCTTTTAGCCACAATATCCGTCATATGAAAAGCATCTTCCTTTTGCTTCTCTTCGCCCTTCTCTCCTGTCCACAATCGATGTCAGGACAATTCAAGTATGAGAAAGAGTATCGCGTTCCAAAGTCCTCTGTCCCTGTGGAGGCGCTAGAATTCGTCGAGAAACTCCCAAACTTTTCGAAACATAAATGGTATCTGGAACAAGGCCTTAAATCTCACAGCTATGAGGTCAAGACAAGAATCGCAAAAAAAAAATATAGTATCGAGTTCGACAAAGAGGGAAATCTTGAAGATGCAGAGATCCTCATCAAATTCAAATCTCTAGCTCCGTCTCTACAAGTGGAAATTAATGAGACGATCCTCGATAAATTCAAAAAGTATAAAATCAAGAAAATACAGCGACAATTATCCGGATCACCAGAGAATGTCATCAGCAAGATTAATGGAAAAGACAGTCCAATCACAACGAGATACGAGCTCATCATCAAGGCCAATTCTGAAGATGGAATCAGCACCTATGAGTTGCTGATGGATGACAAAGGACTGCTATTAAACCAGACAAAAATCATCGAAGAATCTCTCGAAAATCTGGAGTTCTGATGAGAGTAAGAGTTCTACTTATTATTTTGGCGACAGCCAGTCTCTCATCCTTAAATGCCCAATACAGATATCAGTACGGCTATATGCCGACGCTTATTGTCACCAAAAAAATAGACTCCAAGTGGAGAATAAATCTTCAGACAGAGTCGAGGCAGCAGCTTGGTATCGGAAATTCTCAGGATGGTAAGACAGGCGAATACGACTATGTACAGACTGACATCAGTGCTTTGGTGAGTCGCTCTGTAGGGTTATCCTCTAGCCTCAATTTGGGATATCTCTTGCGCACGAGAAATGGCGAAAATGCCCAGCGGCTTATGCAACAATATGTCCATAAATCGAAGATCGCGGGGCTTGCAGCAGCATATCGCTTAGCACAAGACTACACCTGGACTGATGAGCAATCAATCTACCGACTGCGCACAAGAGTATCTCTGCAGATCCCTCTCCAAGGAAGGAGTCTCGACAATGGCGAAAGCTACCTCAAGATCAATCATGAGCATCTCGGAATCTGGAATAACGATGACTTTAATCTGGAGTCCAGACTTGTCACTGTGCTAGGAAGAAAAATCAATCAATACCAAAAGATTGAAATTGGACCAGACTACAGGCTCGATGGCTACATCAATCGCGAAACTAGACATCGAGTATGGCTCAGGATAGACTGGTACTGGACGTGGCCTCAAGGTAGAAATTCGTCCAAGCGGCTCTAGTCTTCTCTGTGAACCCTATCAATTGAAAACGCTGGATAGCAGATGGAAACATATTCGCACTCTTCATCATGCGGATTGGAGTATTGGATGCGCACACCTGCCTTGATCCGAATAGAATCACCAGCGCTCAAGATTAATTTCTTATCATCAATGATGATCTGCTTGGCACCTCTGACGACTAGTGTCACCTCGTCAAATTCTGGCGTCTGATATGGCTCTGCCCAGTGTGGAGGCGCAATCATGTGTGCAATACTATAGTCGTCATCCCGTGTACTCGCTCTGCCGAAATGCTCTCTGATCACCTTGTTATCCGCGGTAGGTACTACAAACGGATCTCGTTGCAACTTATATCTCTCTGACATAGGACGAAGATATACAATCTACTCTTTGAAATAGTGAAGCGACTGTATCCCAATAGAGTGGCCATTGATTGATTGCCTTATATAGCGCAAGAGTCCCTTAGAGTCATAATAGCGCTCAAGTTCAATTTGGTCACCTATATCCACCGCTACGAGACCTCGGATACTGATCACATTGACACTTTCATCCATAATAATGACCTCCTTGGTACAAATCATCAAAGGAATAGTTGACTCACAAAATTGATCCAATAACCAATTGGGATCATCTAGAGATTTTGGTTTCTTCAAAAACAATCCTCCATGTAGAGAAATCCAAATACCACGATACCGAGGACTCATATTTAGATCACGTCTAGTAGTATTGACCAGTTGCTTATCTTGATAGAATTTAGTTTCGCTCCATCCCTCCTTATCATTGTAGCGTATTTTAAGTTTATCTCCAGTCTTATTCTGTTGTCTGTCGTAGTTAATCACAGAGATCGGTCTACCCTTCTTATCGTTTTTAATCACCGACTTATTGACAAGATATCCCCTCGACAGAGTCGATGTTCCTATCATCAAGGTATCGTTGGAATAATGAAATCGATATTCACTCTTGACTTTTCCATCAGACAAGCGCCTACTGCTAAGACGTCTACCTTGATCATTGAAATACTCCTGGCTTTGCAGTAAAGAATCCGACGAAGATAGACTCTCAAAAAAATAGGTGTCTATTCGCCTGATTTCATACTCTCGCAATGGGTCAGGATCGTACTTATCTTGCGCATGTAGAACACCATAAAAATTACAATATATCAAAAGAAAAGATCGAAAACACCAAAACCTAAGTAAACGGATGACTCCTTTCATACCAACAAAGGTGCATAAAACAAATGATTTTAAAACACTTGGTCTGAAGCTATACTTAGACGTACAATGACATAAAAAAAGCCGCAGGTAAAACCCACGGCTCTCAATAGAAAACCTAAAACCCCTAATTCTTGATGACTATCGGGAGTACTCAAGAGTCGCATCTTGCAAAGTAAAGTTACTGATCACCTCACGAGTGGGATATGGAATAGATATGTCATGCTCCGAGAATGCATCAGTCAATGCTTTGATCGCTTGACTTTTTACTTCCACAGCCTTACGCTTTCGCGTACCTGGGGTCCAGAAGCGCAGTTTAAAATTGATCGAACTCGTCCCGTATTCTGTGAAGAAAAATTCTGGCTCTTTCCCTATTATTTTGTCAAACTCTCTTCTGACAGTCTCTAAGGATATATGCTCCACGAGCTCAAGATCACTATCATAAGCCACACCACACTCTATAGTGGTACGTATGTCTGTCGTCAATCCGTAGTTCTTAAATGGTTTGTCCAAGATTTGCCTATTGGGAATGACTACAATATTATTGTCAACTTCTCGAAGTTTTGTATTTCTTAAATCTACAGAAATCACCTCTCCTGCGTAACCATTGGTCTCTATGTAGTCTCCGACATTGAGCTCGTCCTTGACTGCCAGGAATATACCAGAGAAGGTATTGGACAGTACACCCTGCAGAGCCAAACTCACTGCCAAACCAGCAACTCCAGCTCCCGCCAATAAGGACTTAACCGTACCATCCAGATTGAGTATAGCAAGGGCCATCAAGAATCCAATCATCACCACTATAACAGAGAAAATATTAGCAATTAGCTGACGTATAGATACTACCTTGACCAAGCTACGTAACAATCTCTCCGAAACTCTTCTAAGAACCCTCGCAAGCCAAAAAGCAAGACCGAAACACACTACGGCCAACACGATATTGGGGATACTTAGCACTATGGCGTCAAGCCAAGATGATAATTTTTCCAATAGTATCTGCCATGCTGAATCTTGTGCTGCCTCCATTTCTCTTTTTTGCTTGGGTTTAGTCGATCTGTACTTACAACGATCGCATCATCAATAATATCGAGTCTGCGAAACTTCTTCTTTCTGTAATCTATCTGTTCATTATTAAAACAACTGCTTTAACTCGTTGATACCTTTTTGAAATGAGTCCGTTGCTCTTGAAAACGCTGATTGCGCTTCTGTCCACTTCTGCTCTGAAGCCATCTCTACATCCTGATACATCTGTTCTACTTCCGCCTTAGAGCCCTGGAGCTTAGATATACTGGCATCATATACTTCAGAAATATGATCCCCCAAGACCTCCTTTTTCTTTTCAAGCTGTTCCAATTGATCAAATAAGTTGTCAATGTGCTTCTTTGCTTTTATTTAATACTCCATCTTATTCATATATGTAAATTTTTATGAGACTACTGATTATTTAGAGTGAATAGTAGTATGATCACTTCTAGCCCTCAGACATAGCACACTCAGAAGAGTGACTACAGGATCTTAAAATCAGTTCTTATAATTGAGGTAATTGACGGCTCGATCTTTCTGCCATGCATCTAGTTTCCAGCTTTGCTTTTCAAGCTCTCTTAGAAAACCAGCTATCAAGTCGATAGTACCTTCATCGTTGCAGGCAGCCGCCATCTGAAGGATTTGACGCTTTCTGATGATTAGCACTCGATGATCATCCAAAAGCTTGGTAATCATATCGTCATTGCTAAGGTCCTTTGCAGGTTCTTGGATCATTGCCATATCTATATACGTAGATAGTTGTCCTTCTGGCTTGAAGCCAAGCGTAAGCAGACGTTCTGCGATATCATCGATTCGCACTTTCGCTTGATCATAAAAAGTCTCGAAGAGGCTGTGCAAGTCAAAAAAACTTGAACCACTCACGTTCCAATGGAATCGCCTTAAGTTTTGATAATAAATGTGGTAGTCAGCCAGTAAAGTATTGAGCTCTGAAGCTAAACTTACTAGCTTCTTAGGGTCTAGTCCTATATAATTCATAAAGAAATTGAAATAATTAATAATAAATACTACGGAAGGGATGAGATACACTCAAGGACTAGAGAACTCTGTATTTACTATACTTATTTATATCAATCATTACTATATAAACCCCACAATCAATAGAATAGTTCAAAATTTTCTTAAAATATTTTAAACTTCGTCTAGCGAAATAAAAAAAACTAGTCTATTTGTTTAATTCTATCTTGCTTCTTGGCATATTCTTCCTTACGAGAAAATTTCCCGTTTAATATATCTACTACTTGCCCATAGCCGCTATCCTTGTAAGAAAGTTCGTCTTCACCTCCATAATACCTGATCTTCATCCGTGCATCGTCCTTTTCTCTTACACTACTGATGAAAACATCAAGGTATCTACTGCGATTTGTCTCATCAAGAAGATCCTTAAAGTCAGTGTTACAGACCTCTTGATAACCCTCAAATGTCTTATCTACCTTACGCACATCGTAGTACATAAAATTGACAAACTCGATCTCATTCACGCCGTATCTCCTCATCACATCCCAGTATCGTGGATCGAGAACATGTAATTGGGTCTGCTCACCTCTAGAGGTAAATGCAGAAAAGGTCAATTGTTCCAGCTCCAGAAAAATCCTATAATCATTGAGATTTCCAAATTTCATCCCAGGCAGGTAAACTGTCTCCCTTCCTTCTTGTCCCTCCATGCTCTTTGACATCAATTCACGCATGATGATGAGCTCCTTATCATAATCCTCCTTCAAGGTAATCTCCTCCGTCCCTTGCCTTACGATTGCCAACATATTGTTGAAAACTGTTAAAGTGTGATTTGGCAAACCCGATCTGATCGTACCCTCACGGAGGCTCTTGGCATACTCTCGATATCTAATATCATCTTGCGCAAGATATGCATCGAGATATTGCTGAAAAAGTTCAGGCTTGAACGATAGACTCAATGCATTTGACAAGATACATTCCGGTTCATTCAGATATTCTCCAACTTTACCAAAATAGATAAAGGCCTCCTCGAATGTTCTAAACTTTGGTGAGTCTTGCCAATAAAACAAGCCTTCTGTTGACTCCATCTCCTTCTTATTCATAATGAATAAGCTCAAAGGATACTGATCAAGTATACCTTGGTCAAGTTTGACCTTCCTTCTCCCCTTCTCATCATCAAGTATCTTAAAGTACCGATGAGTAATAAAGTCTTCTTGCCAAAGACCCACATCAAAATAGCACTTACGCCTTATTGACTCCATGAGGTAGTATACATAGACAGGATTCGTGGTCTCCTGAATATGGTACTTCAAAGCCTTTTCTGCACATGAAGAGTATTCGAAAGCCTCTAGATGTAATTTCAGTATCTCTGGCTTGACGGCCTCTTTTAGCTCTTGAAACATATCCTTACTGATCAGAAAGTCTTCACCGACCAATTGATTTTTGACCTTAAATTTTGCCAAAAACTGTAGTCTGCGATCCGATGTAGGATGCGTCGTCTCTTTGATTTCCCATTCATCTTGATATAATAACAAGCGTTTTTCTCCGATAGCTTTCATCAAACGAAATGATCTAATGAGACCATCTATGCTGTAATCAGATCTCACCACCCACTCGGCAGCAAGAGAGTCAGCCTGGAGTTCATTGGCCACGCTAAACTGACTCAGTGCTTTGCGACCAGAACGAAAAAGACCTGACTTGAAACCACCTTGATTACCCTTGACGAATCTTGCGAGAGAGTGACTCAAATAAAAATGCGCCAACTCATGAGCTAGTATGCCGGCTATCGTTGCCTCATCCTTCACGTAGTCTATTAATCCTACATTGATAAACATTTTGCCGGATGGCGTCATAAATGCATTGAAAGCACCATCCTTGACAACATATAACTCGATCAAGTCTTCAGACTTCATCTCTGCAGGTGTCACACGTTCTAGAATCTCCTTGAGATACTCTTCAAGGGCGGGCCAATCACTATACACGGATCCGCTCGTAAGCAGATCTGCCATCTGCTGTGAGGCAACATCAGCAAACTGATAAAGATATCTCGGCTTCTGATCTTCCAAAAATTCTTCGGGGACAGACCCATAGATTTTTTCACGCAACTCCGGCACAGAGACGATGAATCGATCAGGAATCTCATCAGTGTAACTCCGACCAAAATCAGCACCTCTTTGAGCATTGATAGACATCAATGTCAAGCAAAAGACGAAAGGGGATAAGTATTTCATTGCAGGAATTTCTCCGAATATATGATGCTATTGGCAATACCTAAGCCAATCAAAGAGAATTTCTCCCATATCAGGCTATTTATGAGGCAAAATTTGGGTGCTCACTTCACCAAATCCTACTCGGCGACCGTCTTTTTGGGCGAAAGCCCGCATCTTCACTGTATCTCCATCATGGATAAATTTACGCTCTGTACCATCTGTCATTGGTAGAGACTTTGACCCAGCCCAAGACAGTTCAAGCATCGACCCATAGGAGCTCTCATCCTTACCAGAAATGGTACCAGATGCCAGCATGTCTCCGATCCTGACATTGCACCCATTGACAGTATGGTGTGCCAATTGCTGACACATATTCCAGTACATGTACTTAAAGTTTGATCGACATACTACGGCCTCCTCGCTACCATGCGGCTGAATGCCCACTTCTAGAGAAATATCGTAATTGCGATCACCGCTTGAACTCAGATAGTCCAGCACCGCAGGCTGCTGTGTAGGCCCGCTTACGCGAAAATGATCGAGCGCCTCCATAGTGACAATCCAAGGCGAGATCGACGAGCCAAAATTTTTACCCAAAAATGGACCCAAAGGCACATATTCCCATTTTTGGATATCGCGTGCTGACCAGTCATTAAATATGACCATACCAAAAATATAATCTTCGGCATCATTCACCGAAATAGGATTTCCCAGACCATTCTCTTTCCCAATAATAAAAGCCATCTCTAACTCAAAATCAAGTCTCCCCGTTGGTCCATAGATCGGCTGATCGGCACCTTTAGGCATCAACTGACCACAAGGCCTATGTAATGGAGCACCAGAGACAACGATCGACGATGCTCGACCGTGATAGCCTACCGGCAAGTGCCTCCAATTGGGCAACAAGGCATTGGCTGGATCTCTAAACATCTTTCCCACATTGGTCGCGTGCTCAATACTGGAGTAAAAATCAGTGTAGTCCCCTACATGGACTGGCATATGCATCTGAGCATCAGATTGCTCGACAAATATGCCCTCCTGGGCATATAGTACAGATGCATCATCTCTCAACCACGCTTGGATTCTTGCTCTCAAGTGAGAAGTGACTTGCTTTCCAAGACCAATAAAATTATTGAGTGTCTCAGCACTGAGAACTTGTCTATCAAATCCAAGGTCGATCTTGTCGGCGAGTACCTGCAAGTCTATGATCTGATGACCGATAGCACAACCTGCTCTCTTAGAACGGTCTGCAGTAGAAAATATACCAAATGGAATATTGTGTATAGAAAAATCAGATTGATCTGAAATAGAAATCATAGTTAGAAATTAGTAATCAATAAATAGACCAGAGCAACTCTAGTGTTCAAGCCAGGATTTATAGTATTTCCCATCATCGATCTTCAAGGCCTCCTTGGTAATTTGTAGTGGCTTGAACGTATCGATCATCACGGCTAGCTCATGTGTTTCCTTTTGACCTATACTTGCCTCATATGTGCCCGGGTGAGGACCATGAGGAATGCCTGCTGGATGAAGGGATATATGTCCAGGGGCAATATTGGTCCGACTCATAAAATCACCATCCACATAATACAGCACCTCATCACTATCAATATTGGAATGATTGTAAGGAGCTGGAATGCTCTTGGGATGGTAATCATAAAGTCTCGGACAAAAACTACAAATCACAAATGCACTGGTCTCAAATGTCTGATGTACTGGAGGAGGCTGATGGACGCGTCCTGTAATTGGCTCAAAATTGTGAATCGAAAAGCCATAAGGGAAATTATAGCCATCCCATCCCACCACATCAAATGGATGTGTTGCGTACTCGAGCTCATGTAGAGTGGACTGCTTTTTGATTTTCATCAAAAAAGATCCTCTTTCATCATGAGTCTCAAGGTCACGTGGTAAAATGTAATCTCTCTCACAAAATGGTGAGTGTTCTAGTAATTGCCCAAACCAATTTCTATATCTCTTGGGTGTATAAATAGGGTGAAATGATTCTGCAAAAAATATGCGATTGTCTTCTGTATCAAATTCAATCTGATAGATCATACCACGTGGAATGATCAAATAGTCACCATACTCAAAGGGAATACTTCCCATGATGGTCTTCAGTCGACCAGTGCCGCGATGAATAAAGAGCATCTCATCGGCATCCACATTCTTGTAGAAGTAGTCTGTCATGGATTTTTTTGGAGCAGCAACACCGACATATACATCTTTGTTGGCGAGGAGCACTTTGCGCGCATCCAAAAAATCATCTTGTGGTGGTACGTCCCAGCTGATAAGTTTTCGTGCCGTCATGTTTTTCTCAACGGCTATCTGTGGGGTCATATCGATGCTGCGCAAGATCTCTTTGACCTGCGTCGGTCTATGGATGTGATACATCAGGGTTGACATACCATCAAAGCCGATAGTCCCAAAGAGCTGCTCATAATAGAGGCCCTTTCCATTTTCAAAGATTGTATGACGCTTGGGTGGTATGCGCCCGAGATGATGATAGATTGGCATGTTTATGCTGGTTTCATGAGAGTTTGAACCCTTCTTTTGTCATAGCTAAGTTACAGAAGGCTCCACGATATTGGACGAATTGCCTATATTTTCGCTATGACCAAGATTCGAGACTGGCTGGACAAAAAAAGTAAGAGTGACAAGACTGCTCAAAAGTTTCTCATTCAAGGTTACGCCTCATTGACACTCCTGTGCTTTCTGATTCTTATGCTACCATGGTTTCAAGCAAAGGACATAAGTTTCGTTGATCAAGTATTCTTCGCTAGTAGCATTGTAAGCACGACTGGATTGAGCCCAGCTAACTTTGCACAAGTATTTAATCTGGCTGGACAGATTACTAGTTTAGTCTTCATACAACTCGGCGGTATTGGCTACATGGCCTTGATTTCCTTCTTCGTCCTCCGTGATCCTCGGAGCATCCCCAAGCTTTCTGTAAAGCTCCTCAAGATGGAGTTCTCATTGCCGGATCGCTACCCATTGCTCACTTTTATCTATAGTGTGATGATCTTCACCATTGTGATTGAGCTAGTTGGCACCATCGCACTCTACTATGCTTTCCAGCAAAATGACGTGCCTCAGGCTCTTTGGCATGCTCTTTTCCATAGCGTGTCAGCATTCTGTACAGCTGGATTTAGCACTTTCAATAATTCGCTAGAGCGCTTCGTCGATTCACCTGGTGTGAATTCTATTGTCCTCATTTTATCCCTTCTGGGGAGCATCGGCTTCATTGTCCTTCTAGACTTCTGGCTCAAAATCTCAGGTCAGAGGAAGCGCATTACATTGACATCGCGCATCATACTGATAACTACCTTGTTGATATGTGTGCTCGGAGCAATTGGCATTGTCATCAATGAGATCAGCACTGAGAGCACCTGGCACAATGTTCTATCTGTCTCAATATTCCAAGCCATTTCTGCACACACCACAGTCGGATTTAACAATGTCGATATGACATTGATCAGCACAAGTAGCTACTTTCTATTGATCATCATCATGGTCATTGGTGCCTCTCCCGCAGGAACAGGTGGAGGCATTAAGACGACATCCATCACTGCACTATTCGCCGTACTTGTTTCTATTCTTAGACGCAAACCGCACATCGTATTCCTACATAAAGAGATACCATCTAACAAGGTGTATTTGGCGACAGCCTCAGCGATTCTGTACGGCGCAGTGCTTATCCTTGGACTATGGTTGCTGACCATGACGGATTGCCAGGTGATCCCATTTGCCAACTTGCTATTTGAAGCCGTAAGCGCCTTAAGTACAGTCGGCCTCTCAACTGGTATCACCCCTGAGCTTTCTGATTGGGGTAAGATCATCATTGCCATCCTCATGTTTATTGGTCGACTTGGCGTGCTGACGCTAGGACTTGCTCTCACAAACCAAGCACCGCTGGTACGAACCAAACAACAAATCGAAGATATCGCTGTATAAAGTCTATATTCATATGATGAAATTTCTTGCCATCGCCTCATTTTGCGTCATAGTCATCCTAGCCTGTGAGCAGCCGGACCCGAATATCAACCAAGAAGGATCTGATGAGCTTCGCTCATTAGAAGTGGGCACCTCTATGAGTCTGGGTAACCTGCCATATCAAGCTAATTACTATGTTCCGATTTACTCCGACATTTATGTCGATGCAGTCCGGCAAGAGGAGCTCCTTTCTGCAACACTTAGCATCAGAAATACCAGTGAATCAGACTCAATTTTCGTCTCGCGTATCGACTACTACAATACTGAAGGGGATCTCGTCAGAAAATATCTAGATGCGACTATAGGCTTAGGGCCAATGGGCACAATTAACTATGTCATCGAAAAAGAAGACGATACCGGTGGCTCCGGAGCCAATTTCTACCTTAGCCTTAGCGGTACAGAGAGCTCATTAAAACCGGTCATCCAGGCCGTCATGGTGGGTGAAACAGGCAACAAAGGATTTGCTTTTGTTACAAATGGCATTGAAATCACAAAGTGAATGAGATAGAGCGAAGTATACTCCAATAGGAATTCTACATTTCTAGAGTCCATATGTACAAAGAATATTTTTCATATATCATTCTTATTGTCGGCACGCTTCTCGTAGTTAGTCTCATTTCATTTGTACTGAGGAAGTCAATTAATTTCTTCATCAAGAAGAATAGTCAAGATCTACATGCAGATCCTACCAATTTCATTTTCCTTAAGAACTCTATTAGTTTTATTCTGTATTCGATCGGTACATTTTGGATCATTCATAAGATCCCCTACTTTAAGTCGCTCGGCGCAGCGCTATTTGCAAGTGCTGGAATATTAGCAGCCGTACTAGGCTTTGCCTCCCAAAAGGCTGTCGCAAATATTATCGGAGGCATATTTGTCTTGATATTTAAGCCATTTCGCGTAGGTGACATTATCGAAACCTCTGGAAATCATCGTGGAGTGATCGAAGAGATCACCCTCAGACATACTGTCGTCCGAGATGTTCAACATCGACGTATCATCATACCCAACAGTGTCATCAGTGAAGATACTATCATCAATAGCAGTATCATCGATAAGAAAATCAGACGACAGATTGATATTGGTGTGGCGTATGATTGCGACCTAGATCTTGCATCTTCGATACTAAGGGATATCATCATCTCCCACCCCAACTTCATAGACACCAGGGATGAACAAATGAAATCTGAGGGTCGCGATGCCGTGCCTGTGAATGTGGTCGCATTGGGTGACTTCAGCATTACTCTCCGCACTTTCGTCTGGACTCAAGATACTGAATCGGCAATTCAACTACATTGGGATACTTTAAAGAGAATAAAGGAAGAGTATGCTCAACATGGGATTGAGATCCCCTATCCATATCGCACTGTAGTGCTTAAGAAAGACTCAAAGACTGATGCCCACTGAAAAAACTACCAAGAATACCAACTCGAGAAATGTACTTGGCTACATGGTAATAGCCATTATCATAATATGGCTACTATCCGCGATCATCATATACTACATATCACCAAATTGGTCCGACCGCGGCACGATCGGAGATATGTTCGGGGCAGTCAATGCGCTATTCTCCGGTCTTGCTTTTGTTGGTCTCATTTACACCATCATGCTCCAAAGAGAGGAAATCAGTATGAACATGAAGGAAATTGAGCTCAACCGCAAAGAGCTCAAAAAGTCTACCAATGCTCAGCTTCAGTCTCAAGAAGCACTCAAGGAACAAGTAAGGCAGACGCATCTTACTGCTCGGATCAATGCCATCAGCACAGTAATAAACTACTACAATATCCAAATTGCCAATCCAAATAATAGCCCAGAAGTCATCACCAAAGTCAAACAAAAGAGAAAAAATCTGATCCTCCAAATTGACAGCTTGATAGATGGTATGGACGATTCCAATGTTGACGAATAGTTGCAGAATGGCCAAGGTTTTATCTTACTCCAATCTACCATCAACTACCGCACTCCGATAGAATCCTGAATCAAACACCCTATGACAAATGAGGTATGGCCTTATCGTGATATTGGCTTTGATTATTATTATCTCGTGCCAAAAACAAAATAAAGAACTCATGAAAAATGCGCATGAGCAGATTTCCTACACAGAACTCCATCGCAATCAATTTCATTTTTCGCCACCAAAGGCATGGATGAACGATCCTAATGGTATGGTTTACTTTGATGGTGAATATCATCTGTTTTATCAATACTACCCAGATAGCAATGTCTGGGGACCGATGCACTGGGGACACGCCATCAGTGCTGATCTGATTCACTGGGAGCATCTGCCGATTGCTCTATATCCGGATTCGCTAGGGTATATCTTTTCAGGCAGTGCTGTGATTGACAAGGACAATACAGCAGGATTTGGTGAGAATGCAATGATCGCAATCTTCACACATCACGACCCCATCGGAGAAAAGTCTGGCAAGTCAGATGCGTTTCAGTATCAGTCGATAGCATACAGTCTCGATAGAGGACGGACCTTCACGAAGTATGATGGCAATCCTGTTATCGCCAATCCCGGCATCAAGGATTTTAGAGATCCAAAAGTCATATGGGATGATGACAGTGATCAATGGGTCATGATCTTCGCAGCATATGATCATGTCAAACTTTATGGCTCAGCCAATCTCATCGAATGGAAGCATTTGAGTGATTGGGGCAAAGAGTATGGCGCACATGGTGGTGTCTGGGAATGTCCAGATCTTTTCCCATTAAAAGTCAAGGGTACGGCCGAGAAAAAATGGGTCTTACTGCAATCGCTCAATCCGGGTGGACCGCAAGGTGGATCAGGTACACAGTATTTCATTGGAGATTTTGATGGGCACGAGTTTACACTTGATCCAGAATTCGAGTCGATGGTGCAAAATGGCAAGGTCATTTGGCTTGACCAAGGCGCAGACAACTATGCTGGAGTGACATGGTCAAATGCACCAGCCCTCCATGAACGATTGTTTATCGGGTGGATGAGCAACTGGCAATATGCACAGATTGCACCTACGGAAAACTGGCGAAGCGCCATGACACTACCGCGAAAATTGACGCTCAACAAGACTGGCAAGATGTACAAACTTCAGACTGAGATCATAAAATCTTTTGACGAGATCTGTAAGAACTTCGTCGTGGAAGATAAACTTAGTATCAGCACTGATCGAAGCATTGATATCAGTCAGTCCAATGGAGCCATGAGGCTAAGATGCTCTGTATCTGACATAAAGAATCATTCTCTGAATTTTTTATTTAGCAACATGCTAGGAGAAAACCTCAAAGTAGGATATGATCAAAAAAAAGAGAGCTGGTATATCGATCGTCGACAGTCAGGATTGACAGATTTCGAAGACAAGTTTCCAGCAATACATCACAGTGATCCAATCATCTGTACTGAAAATACGGCAGTAGATATTATTCTTGATGCAGCCAGTGTAGAAGTCTTGATCAATCAAGGACAAGTAGTGATGACTGACATCCTATTCCCCACAGAGCCCTACTCTTTACTCAAGATCAACACAGACGGACTCAGTAAGCTAGATGATTTCTCAATATCCTCAGTTCATTCTATCTGGAAGGAAAGAAAATACTAGAATATACCCCTCCTCACATGCCCAAAGATCTCTTTCTCGACACCCTAAGATCCTATCACGCCAGCACCAAGGCTGAAGATCACCTGAGTGATATCGAGAGGAGACTGCAACAAGAAAAGACAAGACGTCACATTCTCTCTCAAGAGCTCGAAAAAGAACTATCTGATCTAGAATCATTGGAGCAGATGGGCATCAGGCAACTGTTCAACAAAATTCTTGGCCGAGGTGAAGATCAGCTCGAAAAAGAAAGACAAGAATACCTTCTCAAAGCACTGGAACATAATGAGTGCGGTGAAACCATCAAACTCTTGAGCTATGAATATGACATCCTGAAATCCAAGGTACTCCAAAAACCTGTCTATCTCAAGCAACTCGAGGAGCTGATCAAGGAAAACGAAGATCTCATCGCTGATTGGCCAGAGAGTCTGTCTCGGAAATTTCAACAGCGCCAATCAGAAAAAAGAAAGATCTATGAACTACGTGTAGATATTGAAGAGATCATCGTCGTCATCCAGAGTCTCCTGAAGACTGTAGACCAGCTCATAAAAAATGCCGCTCAATCACAAAAGCTCGAAATCTGGGGCTCGAGCTATGCTGAGATTCAAAAAAATAAGGCATTGACTCAATCACATATAGATCGAGCCTATCACCTGAGTCATCAAACACAGAAGCTATTAGATGATCTTAGACTTGAGATCGAAGATATCAGACCATATGTGGAATTGATCTCGCTCGATGATATGAAGGATTTTGCCAAGTTCACACAGGTATTATATCGACGCCTCATCGACGATTGGATCATTGAAAACCAACTATCTCATACTCAAGACTACTTACATGAAACCAAGCGCGGTTTGACTCGGATCTCTCATCTCTGTCATGACCAACTCAAGTCCTTGGAGTCACGTGCCAAGGTCATTGATGGTTTTATTGAAATCATCCTAGAAAGTGTAGAGCAATAGCACTTCATGCACAAAAAAGAAATGCCAAGGTCGGAATAACCCTGGCATTTTTCTCTGTAATCTTATGGACTAACAAGTGACTATTCACCTTGACCGAGAGAAAAACCTCTCACACCGTCAAATGAATAAAGATTTTCCGTCTTAATAACTTCAAAACCCGCTTTGTCAATTGCTGAGAGCAGCGTCAAGACCGAATCATAGTTTACATCTAGATACTTCTTCTTTCCTTGATCATCGATTTTCATGTCGCCAAATCTACATCTCCAATGATCCGTACAGTATGTCTCGTCTAGCCCATTAGGATATACTTTGACACCACGATTGGTGATCATTTTGAGCTTTAAGCTACCACCATTGATTTTTGCTAAGCGATCGCCTATTTCATCAGCATCACTTCCTTGCCAATCGATAAATACATCTACTCCAAGTAGAGACTTTACAGCTTTGGGTCGATTGTAGAACGGAATATTGATTTTGGCTCTTTCTGAAGTCGTCGTAGTCTGTGATGCTTGATGATCCAGATTTTCGATGACCGCATCGGCAAATTCTGATGTACCTACTTTTCTTTGACTCTTGACTGCGTCATAGATGTCCGCTGTATGAATTCCGGCTTGGATTGTCTTGAACCAGGCCTGTCTGATATTGCCAGCCACATCAAACTGTCCGATATGCTCAAGCATCATACAGGCTCCCATCAATAGGCCAGTAGGGTTAGCGATGCTACTCCCAGCAATATCTGGTGCCGATCCATGTATGGCTTCAAACATTGCAATATCTCTACCAACATTTGCGGACCCTGCGAGTCCCACTGATCCTGCCACTTCTGCAACGATGTCAGAGATGATATCTCCATACAGATTTGACGTAACGACTACATCGTACTGATCCGGTCTCGCAGCAAGACGCGCTGAGCCTATATCAATGATTTGAGAATCACTCTGTATATCGGGATACTCTTGCGCAATTTCTTTGAATACACGATGGAATAACCCATCAGTCAATTTCATGATATTGTCCTTTATCATACAGGTGACTCTCTGTCGATCGTGAATTCTGGCATATTCGAAAGCATACCTGACAATTTTTTCGCATCCAGGCCTGGTTATCAATTTGAGGCACTGAACCACATCCTGCGTCTGCTGATGCTCGATCCCAGCATAGAGGTCTTCCTCATTCTCCCTGATAATGACGACATCCATCTTTGGCGCTCCGGATCTTCTGAGAGGCTCATAGGTCTTGACCGGTCTGACATTCGCAAAAAGTCCTAGGGACTTTCTCAATGTGACATTCAGACTTTTATAACCACTGCCTTGCGGTGTTGTGATTGGCCCTTTTAGGATGAGCTTGGTCTTTCTGATTGTATCCCATGCCGCCTTATCTATACCAGATAATTCTCCAGACAGGTAAACCTCTTTACCAATCTGGATATTATGCGTGGTAATCTTTGCGCCAGCAGCTTCCAAAATCTTGAGTGTAGCATCCATGATCTCTGGACCTATTCCATCTCCTGGAGCCACAGCCACAGCTATAGACTTTTGATTTTTTTTCGATTGGTTTTTGACTGCAACTTGTGCTTCCATTTTACTTTTCTATTACGATAATTCCGCTTAAAAAAAGGACTGGGGATGATCTCTCAACATCCACCAGTCCTCAAATCCCTCAAAATAATTATAACGACTATAAGAATAACTAGTACCGATTAATGCGTCAACTCTATATCAATTGATCCTCTCAAGGACAACATACAGTCCTCTTCGCGCGCTTTGTTGACTGTCCGTAAAAGATTTTCTTTGAGATTATTCAAATCATTCACACGACTCTCGAGATCTCTCATGCTTTGCGTACAGTCTTGCTCCCATCTTGTGAGATATTTCTGCTTGCATTGCGTGATTTGCAAATCAATTAACTTGTTGATGGCAATTCTCGCCTCACATGGCGTATATTTTCCATTGAGAAGCTCCGTTCTTTGATCTAGTAATACACTCATGACTATTGAATTTTGTTTTTACTCAAATAATTACTTCGCATTTGTCCGATAGACAGACAGAATAAAATGACGAGCGCAGCGGTAGCCTCCTTCATGTAAAGACCGTCCATCAAAATGATGCCATAGATCCATGCTGCCAAAACAATGAACAACATCAATTTAGACAAAACATTTTTCCAGCTTTTACCCTCCTTAGCAACTGCCACTTGCTTGTGAACCTTGGACTTCTCTACCCTGCCCAGACTTATAGATTTTGCTCTTGTCTCCATGATTAATTTTTATTGACAGATCAAAGATCGGAGAGCAATTCGATATATTATAATATATGTTTTTTATGCAATTCATAAACTTTTTTTATGTATTACTATTCTCTCATCAGAACATTTTGGCAATGAACTATACCTTTCACCAGCTCAAGATCTTCCTGGCTGTGAGGAAGCATAAGAGCATCACACGCGCGGCAGAGTCCATGCACATGACTCAGCCCGCACTCTCTATACAACTCAAAAACTTCCAAGCTCAATTTGACATACCACTTACCGAAAAAATTGGCAAACAGCTGCACATCACGGACTTTGGCCAAAGTATCGCTGACTTGGCACAAAATGTACTAGAAGAAGCTGAGGCAATTCACTACAAGACGCAGGCCTACTCCGGATTGCTTACGGGAAAGCTCGTTATCTCTTCAGCCTCTACTGGAAAGTATGTCATTCCTTACTTCTTGAGCCGATTTATGAACGAGCACCCAGGGATAGATCTTACATTAGATGTATCCAATAAGACTCTGGTCATGAACAAGCTCAGAGCCAATGAGATTGACTTTGCCCTTGTATCTACCGTCCCTGAAGATCTTGATGTCGGAGAAGTACTTCTACTAGAGAACAGACTATACCTTGCAAACAGCACTCCAAAACTCGTCAAAAATCGACCATTGATTTTTCGCGAAAGCGGATCCGCCACAAGAGGCGCTATGGATCAATACTTCCAAAAAACTGGAACTCGCAAAAGCATAGAACTCACATCAAATGAAGCCGTCAAGCAAGCCGTCATTGCAGGACTAGGCTGCTCCATCATCCCTATCATTGGCATCAAAAATGAGCTTGTCAATAAGCAAATCTACCTCATCAAATCACGAGGGCTACCAATCATCACCCACTGGCGATTGATATGGCTCAAAAAGAAGAGACTTTCTCCGATCGCACAAGCATTTCTCGACTATCTCAGTGAGAATAAGGAAGACATCATAAAATCCCAATTTTCATGGTATCTCAAGATCATTGAGACTAAAAAACTATACATCTCATGAAAAATCCAAGAGTTGATCAAGTTAGCTCAGTCGCTTTATCATGACTAATAACTGTGCTTCCCTATCTCCCAGCCTGCTTCTTTCAGGATTTTACGTCCATCGGCTGCCGCAGGTTCTTCTAGATGTGTGCCCATCGAGTCATTCCAGCGGTTGAGGTAGCCAAATAGTGCGACGACGCCGGCAATTTCCACAATTTCCCCATCGTCCCAATGCTTCCTCAGATTATCAGCTACTTCATCATTGACACTATTGGGCACAGTTGATGCGGCGATAGCATAGTCAAATACTGCACGCTCCGCTTCACTAAACGCAGGATAGGTCTTGTACTCCCAGATGTGGTAGAGCTTATCCTCTGGTGAGCCGTATCTCTCGGCAGCGCGTATGGCATGTGCTTCACAATATCTGCAGCCAGCAGTCTTGGATGAAATATATGCCAGCAATCTCTTGAGATCACTTGTCACACGACCCTTGTTTTCCATGACGGCTTGATTCATCTCCAGAAAAGCTCTAGCAATGCGTGGTCGATGCATCATCGTGAAAAGACTATTTGGCGTAAAGCCGAGTGTCTCATCATAAAACTCTGCCATCTCCTTAGTCTCTTCGCTACTGTTGCGATCGATGGGAAATACAAGTGGTCTTTTCATATCTATATGTCTTTGAATTTTCTGCTTTAAACTAAACTCGATTACCCTTCAATCTTGGAATCCATACGTTTGGACCAGAGTCCATGAATAATGATGACCAAGACGATAATCGCTGCACCAAAGTAAAATGTCTCAGACATCTCTTTGTTCTCCTTGAGTATTATCCATGCCAACAAGATGCCATAGACGGGCTCAAGGTTGATAACCAGATTGGCCGCAAATGCAGATAGCTCTTTGAGAGCGCGCACTGCAAGTAGATAGGCCAAATTGGTGCAGAGTAGGACGAGTACAAGCATGTACAACCATTGCCAGGCTCCTTCTATCTGCCACTCAAGTGGTGTGATGAAAAGATCCACCAGTGGTGTAACAACGATCATCACCACTGCCGCACTCCATATCTCGATCGCACTCATATCAAGCGGATGAATATTGTCTACCAAGCACTTGTTCCATGACGCGAATACAGCAGCTAGAAATGCAGCCGCCAATCCAACACCGACTCCGAGATACATACTCGTATCGACACCATTGACGATCAGAACCATCGCAGGCACGATCAATAGACCCAGCATCAACTCCTGCCACTTCCACCGTGTACCCGTGAAAAGTGGCTCCACCAATGCGGTAAAGAAACTGGCCGTCGCCATACAGACCAGCGTGATGGATGCATTGGACAATTTGATCGCACCGTAAAAGCACAGCCAGTGAACAGCCACGATCATTCCAATGACCAGTAGCTGAATCCATTCAGACCTTCTGATAGATCTGAGTCTTGGCCAATTGACCATCAAGACAAAAAACAAGCCACTCAGGACTACTCGCCAGCAGACTAGTGCCATGGCTGACATATCTATCAATGCACCGAGAATAGCCGTAAATCCAAAGAGAAATACAGCGACATGTAGCTCTAGATACGACCGGGTCATCAAGGAAGATTTCACTGCACAATGATACGGAATCTCGGCTGTGCCAAGCACTCACTATCTTTGCGCCGACTAAGCAAAAGCATCATGATCAAAGTAGGAGACAAAGCACCACTATTCAGCCTGTACAACACAGAAAAACAGGCCGTCAAGCTCGAAGATTTTCAAGGACAGAATGTCGTCTTGCTCTTCTTCCCACTGGCCTTTACAGGTGTGTGCACAGCAGAACTATGCTCAGTAAGAGACAACTACTCTTCCTACGAAAAGCTCAATGCGCAAGTCCTAGGCATCTCCGTTGATTCACTTTTTGCCTTGGAGATGTTCAAGAAAGCAGAAAACTATAATTTCCCACTCTTAAGCGATTTCAACAAGACGACATCACGAGCATACGGTGCGCTGTATGAAGAGTTTGTCCTAGACATGCAAGGCGTATCCAAGAGATCGGCATTTGTCATAGATGGTAAAGGAGTTGTCAGATATGCAGAAATCCTAGACAATGCTGGCGACTTGCCCAATTTTGATGCTATATTAGAGTGCTTGAATTCGCTCAACCCATAGACTTCAACATGAACATTTCATTCTCTACCGATACAGAAGAGCTCACTGATGTGATGCTAGATACGCTGATTGCTGAGCCAAGTCAGCTTATCGTTTACAATGATGACTACAACACCTTTGACTGGGTGATTCAGTCATTTATTGAGGTCTGCGGACACAATTCTCAGCAAGCTGAGCAGCTATCTCTCATCATACACTTCAAGGGCAAGGCGACTGTGATGACGGACTCCTTTGAGATCTTGAAGCCGATCAGGCATGAGCTCATCCAGAGAGGTCTATCAGCTGTCATCGAGTCCGTGAGCCAAGAGCACTAGTAGCCGTGCCTGTCTATAGGCTACCGCAAGACCAGTACATTTTCCCACCCACGCACCACGCTGAAGAAGACGGCTTATTGGCCATCGGAGGTGACCTAAATCCGGATCGACTTGTACGCGCTTATCTCCTTGGGATATTCCCTTGGTTTTCACCGGGTGAGCCGATCCTGTGGTGGTACCTCAGCCCTAGATGTGTGCTGAAGACCACAGAGGTACGTCTCCACAAAAGCATGCGTTCTCATCTCCGCAAATCTCGCTGGAGCATCACTGCTGACACGGCATTTGAACAGGTGATGTTGGCTTGTGCCAAAATCGAACGCAATGATCAAGATGGCACATGGATCGGACAGGAAATGCTCGATGCATATGTGAAGTTGCATGAGCTTGGCATCGCCCATAGTATTGAAATCTGGGATGGAGACAAGCTGATCGGCGGTCTTTATGGTCTGGCTTTCGCCAAAATGTTTTGTGGTGAATCCATGTTTGCCAAGCGATCCAATGCCTCAAAAATGGCCCTCATCGCACTTTGCAAGTTCATTGAGTCTCAATTCAGTATCAAGTTCATCGATTGCCAACAAGAGACGCCGCATCTCCTGCACATGGGAGCGGAGATGATGAGTGACGATGACTTTCAGAATATCTTAGCCACTAACAAAGGTGAAAGGGTGCTACAATCAAATTGGAGTCGTGAATTTTACACTTGGCTCTCCGATCGGGGCAAAGATTGGTGGAAGTGAACATCACTCGGCGCCGGAAGGCGCAGGAGAAACAACTTAGTTGCTTGCTGTGGGAGTCCAACACCAGCTCCTTCCACACACCAAATTACCCTCCATAAACATCTACCCAGGTATATGACACGACTGCGTTCGATCTTCTTTTTTATCTCGCTGATGACGACTCCAATGCTGCATGCCCAAAGTGGAGCGATATATCAACTCCAGATCTCCCATGTGAATGTGGAAACGAAATATCTACCGATCCCAGATGTCATGCCAGTGCCAGAACAGACCTACGAGTACCACATAACTCTCACGGTAACCAACACAAGTCAGACTGCTTACTATGGCACGATAGCCATAGCTTCAAGTCGTTTCAATGCAGAGAACGAAAAGCGATTTGTGGGGATTTATCCTGATGTATATCGATCGGACCAGTACATGGTACATATCCCAGTCGGGAAAAGCATTAAGATGAAGTTTCTTCGGGTGACCGCGGTTCAACTTAGTCCTCACTCATTGAAGCCCCCGGACTTCACCTTGAATCTCAGAGATGTCCAAGTCCCAAAAACCTATCAATCTTTCTTTCCAACTCAGATGTAGGGACAGGTCATATCCTGACTGCATGCCGCATCAGCTTGTCTTAAAAACTGCGTTTTACGCCAAGTTTCAATCCAAAGCCGTGTATCTTGTCCTGGCTTGGTCCGATACCTTTACCAAGCTGATATTGGAAGCTGGCCTGGATGCCATAGCTCCATCCAGGTAGAAAGTTGCGCTCTGTGCCGATACCAATGCGCGTAGAGAAATAGCTCTTGTCTGCAAAGTCAAGGTCAAGATCTCCTTGACTTACAGGAGTATTGTCCGACTCTTCCACTTGAAGGCCAGTGCTGAGTACTGATACTTCAAACTCCGTGAGATCAAAACTTGAGTCCATGACATAGCTACCGACAAGTCCTGCCATCAGATACAGCTTGGACTGTGATCCATCTGTATATGCATAGCGTACTTCCAATGGTAGGTTGACAATGTCATATCGGAGATTGCGTGCCTGAACGGCAGTAAAGTCTTCTACTCCGCTGCTCAGATCTACGATCCGCGATATATTGCGATTGTCATATGAAATTGACTCCCACTCTAGACCTGTAGATACAGACCAGCGTGACCATGCATACTCATACCCTAGAGAGATTCTTGAGCCAAAAGACGAATGATCATAACTTCCAAAGTTGAACTCATCTTGGGCTGGTGTCTGGATCCAGTGGAGTACAAGCTCTGTTGCAGCTGTCAATCGACCGATGCCTTTTGGGGTCTCAGCCTTATCTGTGGGATCTATCTGTACGAAATCCATCTGCAAATCAGCTGAATTACTGCGTGTAAGCATACTCACATCTCTCATGCTTAGAGGCTCAAGTACTTGCATTGCATATCGCTCTGTGGCACTCACAGCTGATTCTTTTGACGCAGATCTCTGATGTTGCTCAGCACTTAGGACTGTTGTAGAAGGCAAGCGTTCTTGGTTCCGCGCAGTTGCATCAGACTCTGGCTTATATGTAGAAATCGACTCTGATCGCTGCACTCCACGAGCCTCTGCAGTAGATGCACTCTGATCAGAAAATGAAGGGGCTGCAGCAAATGTGTTAGAGGTCAATAGATCGCTCGAAGGGGAACGTGTTTCAATGATAGACTGCTCGCTCTCCTTGATCTGTCCTTCCTCTGCTTGTACAGCTTCACTCGTGAGCTCGACAGAGTATGCATCTTCTACTGCTTGTGTATCATGCCTTTGATCGCTGTCATGCGCCTTGAGAAGAGAATCTTCAATCTGCACTGCAGATGCATCGATCTGATCTGTTGAGACGAATAGTTGTTTGATATCATCCCAGTGGTCGTGAAAACTGATAGATAACATCAGAAGCACGATCAGCTCCAAAGACTTGGTGATCCAATAATTGCGTCGATTGATCTTGGTGATTTTGAGGAGTGCGGCCATCTGGTCCCACATTGGAGAAAAATGGTTTACACCGCTGATTTTTTGGGCGAAAGCCTCATCAAACTCCTCATCACGAATCTCCATCTCATGCTCACTGGCCTTCCATCGCTCTGACATGGCCTTCCAGTCAGAATCATAAGACTTCTCTCTACTGAGGAGATCTCGCATACGTCGATCAAAATCTTGCTCCTTCATGATGAAAGATGTTTACTAACCATAGATTGCAGGATTCTTCTTGCTTTGACGAGATTGGATCTGCAGGTGCTCTCTGTGCAGCCAAGAACCTCCGAGATTTCTCTATGACTGTATCCTTCTATGACGAATAGATTGAAGACTGCGCGATAGCTGGGACTGAGAGACTGCACCAGTCGAAGAAGCTCTTGCTCAGAAAGTCTAGAGATCACGCTCACGTCCATGGAAGCCACATCGTGCTGCTCATCAATATCATCCGTGCGTCTCTTGTTTTCCTTGCGAATATTGTCAATCGCCGTGTTGATCATGATGCGCTTGATCCAGGCATGAAGCGAGCTACCAGCCTTGTATGATCCTATATTGCGAAAGACCTTGATAAATCCATCGTGTACAAGATCTCTGGCCGTGTCTGTAGAACGCGTATATCTGACCAAGACATTCATCATAGGGCTGAAGTACTCCTCATAGATTGCACGCTGAGCCCACTCCTCTCCTTGCTTGCAAGCTTGGAGTAGATCTCTTTCATCGTGTGCGATATGTAGCGAGCAGTCCATGTGTAAAATACCCAACCGATAATGGAAACGCCTGCCAAGTGCCTCTTGCTGCCTTGCCGCACTATTTTTTTGACAATACGGTAGCTAGCAGCTTCTGCCGAAACTCTTCTGATTGCAAGACACTTTTCTCAAATTCATTGATACTAGCCTGTAATTGCATGTTTTTGATCACGCCGAGATTGTCCATGAAGTAAACAAGTTCTGTCGTATGATCTTGGCTATCTGTAGCGTACATAGCCTTGGTAAGGACCCATCCCGTGCTTCCTCCTTTGCCACCTGAGTGCTTGAGCCAAGTGCTATTGGCCGGATTGCTCATGACAGCTTGCATAGGCGTCTCGAGATACTCGTAGACTTCTGGAGTGAAGTCTGTCTTGGAATTGAGCATCTTCATGATCTTCAGATAGTCAGCCGCAGAAGCAGATGTAAGACGGTCTGACCACACGCGCTGGAGCGGAAGTGGAGAGAGACCACAGGACTTGGCATAGCTCGTATCTGCTTTGAGCTTGGCATGAGTCCGCTCACAAGCCTGAGCATACTCGTCCTGGCTCATGGCTCGGAGGCTTTCTTTCATATCTAGATCTCCACGCAGGTTGGACTCGTCCTTGTCTAAGGCCTGTGAAGAGACGAGGTAGATCAAGTCTTGATGCGAACTGAGACCTAGTGAGTCAAGACGATTATTGATATTGACGAGCCCTAGCCGATCTTGTAACCACTCAGTATTGGCATTGGAGCTGAACCAGATCATGCCCTTGACGATATTGGCGATACTGACCTTGTCATCATAGATTTCTGAGGCATCATGCTTTAGCCACGCCGGGTGTGCTCCTCCATCAGTCCCTGAGATGTAGTAATGCTCTAGTTCGCTGAGAGAGATCATCTCGTTGGGCTCGATCAATCCTGCAGCCGCTTGATGTGCATATTCTATGGCGATGACGGTCTTGACACTGCTTGCAAGTGGTCTGGCAATGTCGGCAGAGATAGATACCAGCTCCTCTCCATCACGATGGAGTACTAGCGAGCAGTCCTCTGGGTGATCGGCAATGTACTCATAGATCGATGTCGCACTTGGCTTCATGGACTGTGAGAGCCACACCAGTGCACCGATGATCAGTAGCAACACTATCCCACCAGCGATCAGTAGTTTTTTTAACATCTAAGACATTTTAACTATACGCCAAACTGTCTGAAGTGATGATCCATGTGCTTGTGATATGAATTGCTCCACTCTTGTATGGTCAACTTTCCGAGCGAATGTGATTCCTTCATATCATAGTGATCTGCACCAAGGGCATGTACTTTATCCATATAGTTTATGAGCCTTTTCTTCTCATCGGCAAATACCTTGGGATCAGCAATCTTAAAGTGTGAGGCGGTCTGCCCATTTTTCTTGTACGGCTTATCACTCACTACGACTCCCTTGACCATCAGCTTGAGCATAAATCTCACGAAGGCATTGGGTCTTGGATGAATGTCCTCTAGGTCACACTCGTAGGCTACATTGAGATGAGCCAACATCTGTGCAACATCCATCTTCCCCCAAAGAGGCTGTGAATCAGGCGTCAGCTGATCGAGTCGCTCTTTGAGCCCTTCGATGACACCGTGTTTCCATATACTTTCCATATCTCGATAGTTCTGGGCATCAAGATATAGCATTTTGCCGAAAGGCTAATATGTAATCAGCAACTAGAGGAAGTCTACCTTCCCAGAATCTAGGTTGTAGTATGCAGGTACGATCTGGAGGCCTTCATTGTCGACAAAGTCCTTGAGGATCTTGGATTGACTCAGCATGGCGTCAACAGTCATTTGCGCATTCTTTTTGACGACAGTCGTCACATCTGCTCCCGCTCCACATGCGTCTACTGCAGGCTGGATATGGCCCAAAAGGTGATTGAGATTGTTGCCATTGTCACCTCCGACCATCGCAGCAGTAACTGCGCCACAACTCTGGTGACCGAGTACGACGATCATTCTTGTACCACAGTGAGCTACCGCATACTCCATACTGGCCATCGATGAGGCATTGGCGATATTACCAGCCACTCTGACCACGAAAAGTTCGCCTAGACCAGCGTCAAATGCAAGCTCAGGAACCACTCGACTATCTGCACAAGAAAGAATGATCGCATAGGGCTGCTGTCCTGAGACGAGATCTGTCCTGCGATTGCTGTCTTGGAGTTTTCCGTCGAGTTTATCCTCTACGAATCTTGCATTTCCATCTTGGAGTCTTGAGAGTACTTCTTGATTTGTCATGATAGTTGTATATGATGTTCACAAAGGGAATGGAGCATATGCAAAGTTGTTCAATCTAAGAGAGACTTGCCCACATCGCGGATCACTTCTAACAGGTGATCTACACTTGCCTTCGTCTTGCGATGATTGATCAGGCAGGCACGAAGCACAAATTCACCATGAATATTCGTCCCAGTAATAAACACTCTCCCATCTGACTCCAGGGCAGGAATCAGTCGCTTGTTGAGATGCTCTACCAATGCGGGATCTTGAGATCCGGCTGTGTAGGAAAAGCAAACGATAGCAAGTGGCCCCCTGGCTTTGATCTCAAAGTCTGAAGATTTAGTGATCTGATCCGCGAGGTACGCAGTGAGATCTATGTCCTTCTTGATCATGGCAGCGATACGCTTCATACCATAGGCCTTGATACTCATCCACACTTTGAATGCCTTGCAATTGCGAGACAACTGGAAGTTGTGTTCATTGAAGTTGAGTCTGCCATCACCTTCAAAGTCTGTGGAGAGGTATTCTGCCTTCTTATAGAATGATCTCTTGAGCTCTGACCAGTCTTTGACCAGCACACATCCTGCTTCAAAGGGTTGATAAAGCCACTTGTGAAAATCTATCGCGACAGAATCTGCTCGTGATATACCTTGGTAGTAGGAAGATAGGCCATCTAGTTGAGCCGCCAGTCCTCCATATGCCCCATCGACATGAAACCACATCTGATACTCTTCTGCGAGATCGGCGAGTGCGTCAAGATCGTCAATGGCACCCGTATTCACCGTACCCGCTGTACCTACGATACACCATGGCTGTAGGCCATCAGCAATGTCTTGATTGATCTGACTGCGCAGCTCATCAGTGCGGAGCATATACTGGTCATCTACAGATATCTTGCGGATGTGATCAGTGCCTATCCCAAGTAGTTCGACACTCTTATCTATACAGCCGTGAACCTCGGATGAGGTATAGAGAGTGAAGGGCTTTCGCCCAAATAGGCCTCGTCTGCGGATTTCTTCTGACTCAAAGAAAAGATTCCTTGCTACTGTCAATCCAGCAAGATTGGCAGCGGATCCACCACTGAGCATGACACCGCCCGCTTGATGTTGATAGCCTATCATGTCTGCGCCCCACTGTACGACACGCTTTTCAATCTCTGTCATGGCAGGGCCCAAGTGCCACTTCCCTATGTTTTGATTGAGACATGAGGCGATTTGCTCTGCGACTAGACTGATCTGCGAACCACCTGACATGACGTAAGCATACATGTGTGGTCCGAGATTACCTGTCGCAGTATTGACGACTTTGTCCTGAATCAGCTGAAAGAGCTCATCAAGATCCATGGGCGCGTCTGGCAGTGTCTCATCAAACCAGGAGGCAACTTCTGCTGGATCAAAGTAATGATATCCAAGTTGATCGTCTATCTGTTGATACTGGTCTACGAGCAAGTCTACTCCTCTGAGCAGTATATCTCTGAACTCAGATGTCTGGACATCAAGACTGTCTCCAACCCATTCTTTGAGCTTGGTCAAGGAGCTTAGATTTTACGTAGAATCTGATCCACATCGGGTCTCTTAGAGTAGTCGGGATTCCAATGTGACCACTTGACTTTGCGATCCTTGCCGATAAGGTATGTCGCAGGTATTGGGAGCATGGCAGTGGACTGGCCATTGATAGAGGCTAATGTCTGACCTCCTTTCCAGCCTGAGAACTTCTCATTGTACTCATCATTGACAGTAAATCCTACGCCATATTGTCTCATAATCTTACCTGCTGAGTCGGAGATAAAATCAATATCCGATGGCAACTTAGCACCCAGCGATTTCTGATAGCCTGAGCCCTCTGGAGCAATCGCGATGACACGCGCACCTTTTTGATTGATGACATCGAGACCTGTTGCAAAACTCTCAAGATACTTGGTACAGTAAGGGCACCAGTGACCGCGATAGAAGACGAGGACCACGTCTCCTTCTTCAAGGGCTTTGTCAAGATTGAAACTCTCCCCCTCAGAAGTTCGGGCAGTGAAGTCTGGCACTTGCGATCCTACCTTAAATTTTTTGAGACTTGAAAGGCTTTGCTTGCTGATACCCAATTTACCATAGTCAATGACATTGGTATAGTCACCATCAGCCGCCTTCGCTGCTTGTTTTTGACGCGAAGACTCAGGATTGCTCTCTTTTCGCTGACCGCGTTTGACGATCGCGTCACCAGAGCGCTTGACTTCTTCTGCTTGCGCCGCTTTGGCTGAGCTCACCTCTTCATTGGTATTGGTCTTGAGCTCTGCGCTTGAGACAGTTTGCTTCTCAGATGTCGCACTAGACGAGGAATCAGATTGACAAGCAGTAGCTAGTAGTACAAAGAAGATGAGACTGTAGATCGCGTATTTCATAAGTGGTATTTCTTAATTATCGGTCATAACTCATGCGATCTCGGATTGTTCCATCCTTCCGATGGATGATCACGTCGCTGCCATGACCTATTGCTATTCTTCTTGCTCGTTCAATGGCTTCGGCCTGGGTGTCGAATATCGCAGTATACTTTTGATTTCCAGCTCCCCGGATCGCCCAGCCTTCTTCGTGAGGCACGACATGCTGATTATATGTCGGCGGCGATATTCTGAAACCTGCACGCTTCAGCAAGATTTTGAGAACCTTCTTGATCAGATTGGACCAGAACTTACCTGAAGTGATAGAGCTCATATCGCAAAGCTACGAAGAGCCAATAGAGTAGATCAGCGTACTGATTTGATAAATTGTATCATATCACCCGCAAGCTCGTCCACTTCCGTACGCATGGGACTATGCCCCGATTCCTGGTAAATCACGAGCTCTTGAAGACTTGGGTCTGTACCGATGTTGTCAAGGAGATCTGGTGCATGATTGGGTGCAGTACGAATATCATATCGACCATATCCCATAAAAATCGGGAGATCTATTTGAGACCTTTGCAATTCTATTCGCTCGTCATAGGTGTACATCTGTCTTACGAGATCGTCATTGGATCGATTGCCATGAGAGATGTTGGTAAACTGGTGAAATCTAGTGCCATATAGACTTGATACCCCACCACTGGTATTGACAGAAAATATATCACTCTGACCAATGAGTCTTTCGACACGATTTCTGAGTGGATTTGTTTGCAGTTCTTTCTCCAAGTTGAAATCTTCAAACTCTGGCGTCTCAAACTCTTGCAAGTCATCAAGTACCTCTTGCCAAGCAGATGTCATTTCACCCTGAGCGATAAAGTCTTCGGCAACCGTACGGATGTGCTGGATACGGGCACGCATAAATTCATTGCGATGGGTGCCCGCGCCAAGTGCAATCCAAGCAAGCACTTTCTCGCGATGATCAGCATCAAGCAAATAAGCACAGCCGAGATAAGTCCCCCAACTATGTCCACATAGCACAAACTGCATCGTCTCACCAAATTCGGATCGCAAAAAATTAATGACGAGATCAAGATCCTCAATGTGTTGCTCTATGGTGAACTTCTCCGAATCAAAGTCTCCACGAGATATACCTGCATTGCGCTGGTCATAGTAGGCCATAGCATACTCAGCTTCTAAGAGATCTGACCAAGGCTGGTTAAACACATTGTACTCATGGGAAGAGCCTCCAGGGCCGCCATGCACCATGATGATCATCAGACCAGAAGCTGTATTTCCCTCTACAGTGATCGGAAGCAGAGCCCCCTCATGTGACAACCAGTAATCTGCTTGAGCATCTGAGCTGATCAAAGGTTCATCAGCACAAGACAGCATAAGAAGGAGAGCGAGAAAAACTGAGAGAATGATTTTCATAGACTTTTAAGTGCTCCGATCCTAATGGATGGATGATGAATAAATCCCGTTCCACCGGAGTGCCTTTCGGCCAAATAATCTAAGCCTAGAAAACACTCCAAATCGAGAAGTGAAATGGACTTGGAAAATTGAAGACTGCCACCAATGAAATAGGTAAATATTTGATCCGAAAATCTCTCAAAGCCTCCACCGGGACTTTCTCGAATTATTTCACCCTTTGGGAAAAACACATAAGGTCCTAGTCCCAAATCCACCTGGATCGAATAGTACTTATCGATGGTGCGATATCGCCTAAGACGATAGCCAACAAACTGACCCGTAAAGAAATTGGTCGAATAACGTCTGACAAAGAACATTCCGATGCGACTGGAAACAATAAAATCACTTTTCCAAGTCTTGGCAGCAGGGACAGAAACCTGACCTATGACAGATCTGTGCTCTACAGCAAAGCCTGGATTTAAGCCTTGTTCTCCAAAATAGGAGATACCCATTTGATTCTTTTGGGCGAAAGCACCCAAATAAAATCCTAAAGAAATCATCAATAAACTACTTCTCTTCCCCATAGTCAAATACTTTGGAAATTCCATCGGATCCTGTGACAATAATCTTCATTTTGCCGGAAGGCAAGACGAGATGAACCTCACCATCTTCAGCTTCTTGGACGTCGATCGGTACTGCATCACTCAGCTCATCAGTAGCGCGATATGCCAATACCATGGCGGGATATGCGATCTCTGATGAACTCAAGTCGAATGAAATTAGCTCGTACTCATCATCCACTAGCCATGTAGGCCTCCCCTTACTATAATTCGTTCTTGGGTGAAAGACCGTCACATCAAAACTTCCAGTCTTGTATCTGCCCCAAGAATGACCAGCTTTGGTATCATTCCCAGACTGGTCAGTATAAACAGTACTGAATTTGGGATCTAAGTATTTGTAGAATTTATTTTCCTTATCAGGTGTAGATGCTTCCCTATATGTGGTCTGATTGATGGTCAGTGGGTCAACATTTGTCATATCCTTGAGTCTTTGAGCCATGGCTTTTTCCCAATCATTATCTAGATCTCCTTCTGTCCCATGCGAATAGCCACAGTAAATAAATACTTTTCCCTCAGAATTGGCATCCATATACTTCTTGATATTCTGGGCTTGTCCTGTTTCTCGAGCAATCTGACTTCCAGTACCTGGCTCCTCATAGCCAAACAACTTGAAGCCCAATGCATGTGCCTCTCTGATCATATTGCCAAATTGTGGCTCGACAGTGTAAATCCCATTTTTGAGTTCTGGATGACCTCGTACATCAAGTAGAGAGTCCTGACGCGGATTGCTATAATAGGCCTCCATGCCGAGATGTCGATAGCCAAGATCGTAAAGCCCCTGGAGAAGCCTTCTGGCAAATACTCGGTGCTCAGCTATATGATGTGCCTCATTGAGGATAACAATCTCGTGTGTATCGGCTCGAGATAAAATATAAGGTATCGCCGGCACCGGAGCCTTTGTGTCTACTGACTTCTGATCTTCTTTGATCAAGGTGTCCAAATTTTCTGGAAACAGCTCATCCCATGTGCTGAGCACCTTGGCGTGCTCACCGATGAACGAGAACGAGGTAGCAGCAGATTGGGGTCCTTCCTTGACAAGAATACTGTCCGCTACAAATTGACTATGCTTATACGGATTGCCGATCCATGGGAAGGCATTGAGCTGATGATCTATTACCAAGATCTCTTCAGGTTGAAATGGCTCAGTAAGCTTAGATTCTTGTTTGATGGCTTGTCCACAAGAGAAAAGCAGAATCATTGAAGCACATGGATAAAGTCGTCGCATAGTATGCTAAATATATTCACAATTCTGATCTAGAATCTTTTTCTTTGATTCTAGCATAAACACCCACGGAAAATTTGCACAAATCACTATCCTTACACCTTGTGAAACATTCCCATCCACAGATTCGACCTAGTCATATCATCTTATCATTTATCTGTTTGAGGATGATCATTCACTTTGTGGTGTCACCAGGATATGGTCTTCATAGAGATGAGTATCTATATTATGAGCAAGGTGCGCATCTTGCTTGGGGCTACTATGAGGTGCCACCTATCACCGCGCTCATTGGACGACTGGCTAGGATTCTCGGTGGTGAGATCTGGGCCATCAGATCGATGCCAGCACTAGCTGGAGCGCTCATCATATCGCTTGGATGCCATATTGCATATCTCCTGAGTCGAGATCGATCAGCCATGATCATCACCGGGATCTCTATGATGCTCTCACCATCAATACTTGGGTCTACTCACATGTATATGCCTGTAGCATTTAATCAGGTATGCTGGTTGCTCATCGCATATGCAGTCATTAAGATCATCAAAGATCCTTCTCGAAAAAACTACGTATTTCTCGGCGTATTCATTGGTCTAGGACTATTGACCAAATACTCTGTTGTTTTTTATCTAGTTGCGCTGATTCTGGCCCTGGGCTTTTCTTCTCACAGGAAACTGCTGATTCGCAAAGAGATGATCTGGACTATCGGCATCGTGGTTGCGCTCTTCTTGCCCAATCTCATCTGGCAGATACGACACGGCACTCCTGTCATCCGACACATGCAGGAATTGAGCGAGACGCAGTTGGTGCATATGGATCTTGGCACTTACTTTTCAGGACAGCTCTTGTATCATGTAGGATTTGCAGTGATATGGATGATTGGCCTTGTCGCGTGCTTCGCACATGAGCCCTTGAGAAAATATCGTGCTGTAGCGGTAGCATCAGTAATCTGTGTGACCCTGATAGGCCTCCTCAGTGGTAAAGCTTATTATCCTCTTGGATCCTACCTGATCCTTTTTCCCATGGCTGGTGTATTCCTCAGCTATCGTAGAACGACCAAGATCTGGAGTGTTCTGATACTTTTCTTGGCCTTCCTATTGACACTGCCATTTTATCCTTTTGCCTTACCTATTTTACCTATTGACAATCTGAAGGCGTACTGCGTAGATCTCAAGGAGCAATATGGATTGGACCACATGCTCAGATGGGAAGATGGGTCAATACACGAGCTTCCTCAAGATGTGGCAGATTGCCACGGATGGGAAGAAATCGCCAAAAAAGTGTCAAATCTCTACCATAGTCATAGTGATCAAGACAAACAGCGAATCATGATATTGGCAGGCAGCTACGGTCATGCAGGTGCCCTAGACTACTATGAGCAGAAGTATGATCTACCAGAATCGCATAGCTTGAGTGGCTCCAATGTATTCTGGGCAGAGAAAGACATCGACTATGACATCCAGATCATGATCGATGACCGAAGACACGACGGCTCATCGTGGTTTGAGAATCTACCCATGGTCGATAGTCTGATGGGTCATCTATATGCTCGAGATCCAGGCTACATATATTATCGTACGGCACCCAAGACTGATGTCAGTGCGGCATGGAGAGAGCTGGTAGAAGAGACCAGAGGATATTGAGGTGGAAAAATAAATAGCAGTAAATTCACCCCATGAGATTTTGCTCACAGCTCATACTTGTGGTCTTTCTGATAGCGATTTCTTGTCGTACAACTGCCCCACTTGCCCAGGACTCCTTCAAACCAGGAGCCTGCTATCAAAAAGCCGTCATACCCTCCACAGCAAAAATCAATTTCACAAGAGTCGCCATATACCAAGGAGCTGAACAAGATTGCCTCAATCAATTGCGCGATTCGAGTATACTCGTACAAGAGGCAGGGACCGAATGGATCAAAAAAAGAACAGATAAAAGTTGTGTCTCAGCTGATCCAGATGACTGTCTGGTCTGGTGCTTAGTGACTGTAGAGCCCCGACATCAACTTGTCTCTAATATCATCAAAGATACAGCTGCATGTCCCGAGTATGAAATAGAGGAAATCGCTGTGAGAAAAACATCCTCCACAGATAAGTCAAGACAAAAGGTAGAATATCGAGAAGTCCTTTGTGAATCACAACTAAGCCAAAAAGTCCTCGCTGACATCCAATGGAGATTGAATGACCTAGGCTATCTCCGAGGTCAATGGGAAGAAGGAAAATTTAAAGACAAATCGGGCGAGGCACTTAGGATGTATCAATGGGACTATGGCTTGCCAGTGGGAAGTTTTAACCTTGAGACAATGGAGCATCTGGGTGTCAATTATTAGACTCTGAAGACCAAAGTGCAGGCCCTATCCCGACACTCAAAATTCAAACATGTAATTTCAAATCACCAAAAACACGAAAGTCAATGTATCCCTTACGCAGTCTTGTTTTCTTCTTCATTCTAATCGGATCCTTTCATGTCGTGTACGGACAAAATGAGTTACCACCAAACACCGAAGTCGGCCAATGCTACGCAAAATGCTATGTACAGCCTCTGACTAAGATCCATGTCTTTCAGCTTCCAATCTATCTTGGTGATGATAGCTCTTCGTGCCAAGACTATGTGAAAGACACAAGTTTTCTTATTCAAGATGCCATGGTAGCTTGGAAGAGAATCTTGACAGATACTACGTGTCGATCGGCACATTCAGATGACTGTTTTGTTTGGCGCCTTATTGATCAAAACGAAATTTACTATGATCTCGAGTCACTTGTGATTGACACTATGGCCTGTAAAGAATTTATACTGGAGACATTTGAATATATAGAGCTCCTGGAGGAAGGTACATTTTCGGAGTACCGCGAAGTGTTATGTAAAAAATATGAGACATCGGATATCGTGTTACTGATACAAGAGAAACTGTTCGAGAAGGGTTACCTCCGATATCAAGATATCAATGGCACGATAAATGGCAGAACAAAGAGCGCTTTGGAAAGTTATCAGCACAGCCACGAGCTTCCCGTTGGGAATTTGAACATTGAGACCTTGGAGCATCTAGGTGTTGACTATCAATGACCAAGAATGATTCTCCCATGGCCATTAAGATCGAGTCTTATAAACAACAATACCAAGCTACCTTCAAAGCACTAAATATTCAATGGATCGAGATGTACTTCACTGTCGAAGAAACAGATCTCAAGGCACTCGATCACCCACAAGCGTATATCCTGGATCCAGGTGGTGCGATCCTTGTCGCGGTCAATCACGGAGAAATAGTCGGCGTATGTGCTCTGATCAAAATTGAGGAGGGCGATCACGATTTCGAATTGGCCAAAATGGCAGTGTCTCCTGCATATCAAGGCAAAGGAATTGGTTTCCTGCTTGGACAATCAATCATAGAAAAAGCGCGCCAACTTGGGAGTAAAAAACTTTATCTAGAAAGCAATACAGCCCTGGTACCAGCTATCAACTTGTATAAAAAACTTGGCTTTCAAGAAATCTCTGGTGTTCCAACGCCCTACGCCCGTTGCAATATTCAGATGGAGCTTTTTCTGTGAAAACAAAATCTGACTTTGGGTCATAGCCGAAATCCTTTTCGAGACAGTCGTCAGGTCATACTAGGAACAAAAAATCAGCACACAAAAAATAATTGCCTCAGGCTACCGTTCATTCTGGACAACAACATTCCCTATGAACAATTGTATTTGCTCCCTTCTTCTTTTATGTTTTACCAGTTTTTGTCACGGACAGTCTCCCTCATCTCTGAGCTATGGCGCTTCTATTTCAGTTGATCGACCAACTCTACGTGTCGACAGACAAGCCGCTGTTGAAGACTTTGTGACAACCACCAGCTTGACCGCACACCTAGACATTCAATATCGCCTAAGCGATAAACTTCAGCTCATATCTGGATTGGGTTATCGACGTCGTGCGTGGTCAGTCCTCGACTATAGTCCAAGACAAGCTTGCAATTTTACTTCAGACATTGACTCCTACTTTGATCGACTATCAGATGTGCGTAGTCTCGTCATCCCACTCCATGCTAGATATGACTTCATCACTGGCGAGCATCGACTCTATGTCCGATCGGGTCTTGCACTTGCTCTGGTCATGCAAGATCGATCTAGCTTCGTACTATACGAGTGTGGAGATCCACTGGTAGTAGAGCATACAGCCTTTACGAATAATCCTGCCATTGACTTAGATATCAGTCTCGGATACGAGCATCAGCTGGACTCCGATCACAAGGTTTTTATTCAAGTGCAGGCCTCCCAAGAGATCAACTCTGCATTACCATCTTTGTTCTACTCCTTATCAAATGCTAGTATTCGCAATTATGGAATACGCATTGGAGTGAGAACCTGACGAGTTGATTAGGCCTTTTTGGCGAAAGCCTCTCTGAAAAAAATACGAGGAGCCCACAGCATACCAAAGCACTCTCCGTGCTCCTTAGTAATGTGTTTGTGATGAGCGTGGTGAGCGGTTTTGATCGCCTTGAAATATGGATGATTGGCTTTTTTGAACCACCTGAATCTCTGGTGAATAAATACATCATGCACCAAAAAATAAGCAAGACCGTACATCGTGATGCCGAGCCCAATCCAGAAAGCGACGTTCCACTCAGCTTGCAGTTTCCCCCATATGCTCAGTGCTGAACCTGGAATGGCGAAGATCAAAAAGAAAAAATCATTCTTCTCAAAAAATCCCTTATTCTCTCTTACATGATGATCTCTGTGAAAATACCAGAGAAAGCCATGCATCACATACTTGTGAGTGGCCCAAGCGACCCACTCCATCGCCAAGAATGTCCCTAGGACTATACCGATACTCAGTGCTACCATTTCATTAAGCGTTTAAGGCTGCTTTGTACGTGTCTAATGCACGCTGCCGCGCAAATTTATGATCTACAATCTTGTGATTGATATAATTCAAGTCGTCAATCTCTGGGATCCACTTTCGGCAGTACACCATGCTCTTATCAAATTTTTTGAGCTGCGATTCCGGATTGAAGATCCTAAAATATGGTGCGGCATCCGTACCGCATCCAGCCGCCCATTGCCATCCACCGACATTGCTCGCCAGATCAAAGTCCATCAGATATCGTGCAAAATGGCGCTCTCCAAGTCGCCAATCTAACAGGAGGTGCTTGGTCAAGAAGCTTGCTACCAGCATCCTGACTCGATTGTGCATGAATCCGGTATGCCGAAGCTCCCGCATTCCCGCATCGACCAGTTCATATCCTGTTTCACCCTTGCACCAGGCTTCAAACTCTCCTTCATCACTACGCCAAGGTATGGTGTCATATTTTGGCCGAAAGGCCTCATCCACTGTGTGTGGAAAATGCCATAAAATCTGGGAGTAAAAATCTCTCCAACAAAGCTCATTGACAAATGTGAAGCTCCACGACTCTGTCATTGATGCCAAACGTCTGACACTAATCGTCCCGAACCGCAAGTGCACGCCGAGCCTAGTAGTGCCTTTGATCGCCGGAAAATTTCGATTATCACTGTAGGCTAAAACAGTCTTCTTATCAGGTACAAGGTCTGGGAAATCAAATTCCGTCTGCTCAAAACCCATCAACGCTAGTGAGGGAATCTCTTTACGATCCTTTGTCTTATATAATTTATCTAATGAATTCTCTGACTTGTAATGTGGCAATCCTTCCTGCTCTAGTCTTGCTCTCCATTTCTTGCTATAGGGTGTAAAGACGACATAGGGATTTCCATCGTCTTTGGTGACCTCATCCTTGGCAAAGACTACGTGATCCTTGTGCAGATGAAATGCTGCACCAGCATCATCCAATATTTTCGCAATCTCATCATCTCTCGACTGCGCATAGGGTTCGTAGTCTTCATTGACGTATACTGCATGGATGTCATGGTCAGCAATGATCTTCTTGAAAATGTCTCTTGGCTGGCCATAATAAACTTGCAGCTCAGATCCACTTTTGCGCATTCGTGACTGTAGATCGGACAGGACATGATGCAGATATGACACCCGACGATCATCGCGATCCTCTAGCTTATCCAAGATCTCTCGATCAAAAATAAATATAGGCATGACAGGGTAACCAGATTTCAGAGCCTGGTACAATGCATGATTATCCTCTAGTCGGAGATCACGCCGAAACCAATGTATGACAATCTTATCTGCCATGAATTATATCATTCTCAGTGAGAACTTCCCGTAGCTGAATGCCGTGAGGCAGAATTTCTTCCAATTGGGGACTCTGATACGAGTCTCCATGACTTCTTCCGCTGGAGTGCGCTTGATATTTCTGTACAGCGATTTGTAATACATATATGCACTGTACACACCAAATCGACAGCAACGAGGCAACTGCTTGATACCCGCAAGGGCATCATCAAAATCCCTCAATATCTCTTGTTCAATTTGTTGCTTTTGCTCGCGATTAAACGCTGCAAAATTTACACCAGGAAAATAGACTCTCCCAAGTCCTTCGAAATCCGCTTTGAGATCGCGTAAGAAATTCACCTTTTGAAATGCGGCTCCTAGACTCATAGCAGGAGCCTTGAGTCGCTCGTACTCATTTTTATCACCTTCGACGAATACTTGCAAACACATAAGTCCGACCACCTCTGCTGATCCCAAAATATACTCTTCAAAGCTCTCACGATCATATACCCGATCCTCCAGATCCATTTCCATACTGTGAAGAAAAGTATCATAGAGATCCTGATCGATTCCATACTTACGGACCACTTGGGCAAATGAGTGAATAATCGGATTTAGACTCAAGCCAGTATCTATAGAGCGATAAGTTTCTGCCCTAAACTCTGCCATGAGATCCTTTTGCTTCTGCTCATGAAAAGTATCTACAATCTCATCTGCCAATCTCACCCAGCCATAGATTCCATAAATTGCATTGTGCAATTTTTTATCCAACATTTTAATTCCCAACGAAAAACTAGTGCTATAGTGCTTCGTAGTGTCTTTGCTCACGCGTTGACTCAGCGTATCGTACAATTCTCTCATAGACTTGCCGCTTGATGATGACGAGTCGTCTTTGGACTCAATGGATATTTTCGGATGATGCGATCAGCAACGATCTCACCAGATATAATTGATGGCGGGACACCAGGACCAGGCACAGTCAGTTGTCCAGCATAGAGGAGATTGTTAATTTTTTTATTGATCAATTTGGGCTTGAGGATGGCAGTCTGGCGCAGCGTATTGGCCAGGCCATATGCATTACCCTTGTACGCATGATAATCCTGTATGAAATCTCGATGAGCATAACTGCGCTTATAGATCACATGCTCTCGCACTGTCTGACCTGTGAGGCGCTCCAGACGATCCATGATTTTGATGTAGTACTTCTCCCGGAGCTCCGGAGTATCTTCAAGACCAGCAGCCAGTGGGACAAGAAGAAATAAATTTTCTTTTCCTGCAGGCGCTACAGATGGGTCAGTCATGGACGGGCAGCACGCATAAAATAATGGCTCATCTGGCCACTGAGGATCCACATAGATCTGATCACTGTGACGCTCCAGCGACTCATCAAAAAATAATGTGTGATGCTGCAGTCCAGTCAACTTTCTGTCCACACCAAGATAAAAAAGCAAGCTGCTCGGAGACATCACACGACTGTCCCAGTAGTCTTCACTGTAATTGCGATGTGATGTTGGTAGCAATTTCTCCATGTGATTGTAGTCTCCTGCTGCTACGACGAAATCGGCGGCAAGATTGTTACTACCGACTTTAAGACCTTTTGCCATTCGCCCCTCGACATCAATCTCGTTCACCTCCTGATCCGCATGGATATTGACGCCTTGTTCTTCCGCAATCCTTACAAATGCCTTGACGATCTCGTGCATCCCGCCCATAGGATACCAAGTACCCATATACATGCCAGCATAGTTCATCATGCTGTAGAGTGCAGGTGTCTTTTGCGCGGAAGCGCCCAAAAACAATACCGGAAAATCCATCAATGCAATCAAGCGTGGATCCTTGAACAAACGGCGTACATATTTGCCAAAAGAGCTGAGCAGGTTCATGCGGAGTCCTGCTTTGATCACTTTAGGATACAAAAATTCCGTGATGCTCAGCCCAGGCGTGTAGACCAGATCGCTCATGCTCACATGATACTTCTCCTCGGCTTCGGCCATGAATTTGCGCAAATTGTCCGCGCTACCAGGCTCTACATCTTCAAACATCTGCTCGATCGCCTCAGTCTCAGCGGGAAGATCAAGGTAGTCCTTCTCCCCAAAGTACATGCGAAAGCCCGGATCGAGTCGCACCAGATCATAGAAGTCGGACACCTGATGTCCAAACCGTCCAAAGTACTTCTCGAAGACATCCGGCATCCAGTACCAGCTCGGCCCCATATCAAAGGTGAAACCCTCAGCTTCAAAGACACGAGCACGACCACCGAGACAGCTATTCTTCTCGTGTAGATGTACCTGATGCCCGGCTTTCGCCAAAAAGGAAGCAGCAGATAGACCTGCAAATCCAGAACCAATGACGCGAATATTCATGCAGTGTGTAAAACTTTTCACGCCAAAATGTTGAACAAAACACCCAATATTTTGGCAATCCTACCAATGATACTGTGATACACCGTCAATCGCAATACATGGTGTCAAAACGACACACCAGAAATTGTGCAATATCTTCGCACCATGAGCCTATACAATGTATCAGAGTCACAAGATCTCATCACACAGTATTGCGAAGATCTCAGCAATATCGATGACGACCTTCTCTATCAGCTCGAGCGGGAAACGGCTCTGAAAACACTCGCACCTCAGATGATGAGCGGAAAGCTACAGGGCAAGCTCCTCCAGATGCTAGTGCAGATCAGTCGCCCCTCATTCATCGTGGAGGTCGGTACATTTACCGGCTACTCGACGATCTGTATGGCCCGTGGCCTTCCGGCAAATGGGAAGTTGATCAGTTATGAAGTCAACCCAGAAATCAGCTACATTTCTGAAAAGTACGTAGCACTAGCAGGTCTAGAAGATCATGTCGATTTGGTCCAGGGAGATGCGAAGGAACTCATTCCAAACTTGCACGGTGGAGTTGACTTCGTCTTTCTAGATGGGAACAAGAGCGACTATCCAGTCTATCTTGACCTCATCCTGCCCAAGCTCAAAGATGGCGCATTGGTCCTCGCTGATAATACACTGTGGTCTGGCAAAGTCGCCCAGCAACCTCGTAGTCTTGAGACCGAAGCGATTCATCAGTTTAATCAGTCTCTCCTAGATCATCCAAGACTCGATGTACTTCAACTACCAGTCAGAGATGGCTTGGCGGTGTGTAGATATCATCAGTAAATTTCAAAGAAGTCAGACTGTATTTAGATCATTGAGATGTCCGATGATGTGTCTCAAGAGTAGATCTCAAACCGCATGTCTGCGCAGGACATCCATGAAAAAAATAGATCAACTTAGAGACCATGTATAGCACAGGATACAATAAGATGTAGGCTCCGCTCTTTTTATATCCTATGTATCCTCGAGTAGTCTGTCTTTCAATCCTGATAATCTCGTTGTCTTGCATTGATGAACCGCACAAACCAATTCAAGAGTCTGTAGAAGAGCCATGCAAGGATCTGGATGCACTCTACACGCAAGTGTTTAGTGAGCTAGCATGTAAAGGCAACTATCTATTACTAGAAGAAGCGTTGCCATTTTGTGCTGACAATACACAGTCTCCGAGCCCTGAAGAAGTGATAGAACTGCTAATTTCCCAAGATTCTATTCCTAACACCACCTACCTTCCTTATGATCAAGTGCGCTCAGTCACTATCCAAGGAAATATCCAGTATATCTCACAAGTCGAAATCGATTCATTATTTTCTGATCCGATCATCTTAGGAGGATCGAAAGACGGCTATCAAGAAATGCAGAGAAAGTATAACTCAGATGGATACATCGCAATTTCACGACCATTGATTGATGATTCCTGTAGTCACTTACTTCTTTCCACGCGAGTACAATGTGGCTGGAAATGCAGTCAACAATGCATAAGATACTATATGAAAAGAAATGATGCTTGGCACGCAGAAATGAAGTGGATCCTCAGTGAATCATAGCTATTGAGATAATCACCAGAGTATGACAACACGATCTATCAGAACAAAACTGCCAATCTGTGTAGGTATCACTATGGTCATCTTAACATCATGTGAGAGCCAGCTCTTATCCTCTTCGCGAGTTATACACGGGACCTATATGGGACTCAGTGGAGGTGGCATAGGTGCCGTATTCATAGACAGCACAGGGATATACGAACGCTATAATGATATGGGAAGGATGATATCCGCTGCAGCAGGTTCTTGGGCGAGATATGAAGACACTCTTGTATGCAAGGCAAATATCGTCTACACTCTGTTTGGCGTGATTGCAGAAGAAAGTCGGGATACCTACCTCATCCGTCAGGTCATAGGTGATGAACTTACGCTAGAGTCCTTGTCGCACAACCTCACGTATCACTCGGCCGATAGTAGCCTATTTTCTACAGCTGAAAGGATCAAGCATAGTGTATCTACATTCCCGAAGCATGACTATCAAGAATTGATGGACACATCATTGCTAGAGTATGTAGATGAGTACATTCCGATTCACTCGATCATCGATATTGCAGCACTAAAAGAACTAGGCAGAGGCTTCACCACCTTTGGATACTCTCCTAAGCTTTTTGAAACAAAATCACCTAAGAAGAATTATGGAAACTATAATCTCTTTGACCAATATGGCACAGGATTTCTGGGATCACTTCATGTGATGTATAACTCAGACATGACACAATTACTCTATGATAATAAGGACGAAGTCGTCGTGGCACTGACTACTCAAAATCCAAGACTAATTTTCCAAGACAGCCTACAAGTTGGACAAATTCTGAATACCCAAATAGCCACAGTAAGAAAAACGAACAATATTACAATCGATATTGACTCCTTGAATTATATCATCCAAGTTGACCATGGAATAATAACTGAAATTACATGTGGTAGATTCTTGAAGAAAATTAACCAGTGATCTTAACGAAGATAAAACACCAAAACCTACCAGTTAAACCTAAATGAAGCCAAAGGAGTTCTCGGCAAGAGAAGGCTCTCCACAAAAGAAATTTGCGGATTCAAATTCTCTTCATCTGCCTGAATGAAATAAGATCTAGCGAAGACATTTGCTCTATCCAAGATATTGATCAATGAGACAGAGAACTCACTTCTACGCTTCACATGCTTCTTCATTCTCGGCCGATAATTGACGTTGAAGTCAAAGCGAATATATTCCTTAAGTCTTCTTGAATTGATCTCACCTAGGCCCACTTCATAAAACTCGATCTCCATCTCATCATTGAATCGCTCAATGATTTCGACTGCCGGCGTGTATGGTAGACCGCTTCGATAATTAGCCACAGAGGATAAGCTCCAGTTATTCAGTTCATAGTTGAGAACAAAGGACAGACTATGTCGAATATCATTGGGGGCAAAATAGCTCTGCTCAGCTAGATCTGGAATATCAACGACATGACGCGCATGTGAATAGTTGGCCCAAGTCTGCAGCCGCTTCCACTTCTTTTTCACTAGCAGATCAATGCCTCGTGCAGTCGATTCTCCTTTGGTAAAGAAGGCATCACCGACAGGGTTGAAGAGAGGCGTTAAGGTATTGATCCCATCAATCTGATTCCAGTAGGCCTCAAGATCGATCAGCCAGCCTTCATCGTGAAACACCATACCACTAGAAATCTTCATAGCTCTCTGACTTACCTCGCTTTCTTCAGCACCTAGTATCCAGATGGGATTGTCCACACGCAATGGTCCTTGGTCATACTCACGCAGTTGTGATATAAATTGATGAAATACACCCAGCTGCAGCTTATACTTCACATGCTTTGTAAGGCCCAAGTGCAGATTGGCTCGGGGAGAAAATCGCCAAGATTCATTCGCTTGGACCTTGGTCAGCCGAGCTCCTACATCCAGTGAAAACCTATCCCTTTGATAAGAACTATTCAGAAAAATATTGTTAAAAATCCTCGACTGATTGAAGTCTTCATCACTAAAAGAACTGGATTCTCCATTTCTTAATAGGTCGTACTCCACTCGCTTAAGGCTGTAGTCATATCCACCCTCTAGTTTGATCTTATCACTGATATCTAGATAATGTGATAGACTCCAGCTTTGATCTCTGACAAGGTTTCTCTGCTTGATGTCATTCAACTCCATACCGAGTTCTGATTCGACAAAGTCGTGATTTGAATTGTACGCAGATATGTTGTAGGTCAACATTGTAGAGCTACGGACACTGTGACGCAAGGCAAGATTGGTACTCCATACCGTGCTCTGTGATTGAACATCATCCCTTGTAATAAATGGATCGTCAATCAGTGAAAATGAATACTTGAAATTTTGTGCATTGTTGTAGAGACTAGACGAGAGGTAAATTCGATCCGATGGCTTCAAGACAATTTTAGCACTTAAGTCATTGTATCCAATTTGTTGATCCGTCTCTAAGAATCCTTCCGCTGAGTCCTCCTCTTGATCAGCCACTCTAGAAAATTGAAATACGCGATCTGAATAGCTCTCAAAAGGTGGTGATGAAAAGAGAGAGCTCAGGCTCTGACGTCCCGCGACGGAAATACTTAACTGATCTTTGACAACAGCCGTGCTTGCATTGAAATGAGCTTCCGTCATGGTCGCCCCTATACTCCCAGAAAATCCTTCTACAATCGAATCGGACAATGAGATGTCCACCAAGGCACCCACACGATTGTCAATACTAGCATCATATGTCGCCTTGAAGATTTCTACCCTATCCACCGCATATGGATTGATCGCAGAAATCATCCCAAATAGGTGACCAGAATTGTAAATGGTAGCTCCCTCCCACAAGATCAAATTTTGATCAGGAGATCCACCTCGAATCTGCAAATTCGCAGCACTCTCATCTAGACTCGTGATGCCTGACAATAGCTGAACAGTCTTAAGGATGTCGTTCTCCACACTAGCATGAAACCTTGCCAGCTGATCATATTGCATATCATATCCGCCATGAGATTGACCTTCATTGATTCCATCAATCAGATAGTCTTCGATGATGATTTCCTGATTCAGAAGATCGTCATCGACAGCAAGATATATTTTCTTGCACTGCGCGTCAGCCCAGTCTGAGGCAAAATAGTTCTTTGTCTCAAATCCTATGTAGCTAATCCGAACAACTCTGTTCTTTGGAATGATCACGCTGAGCTCAAACTGCCCATACTCATCTGAAGCTACCCCGATACTTTCTCCTTCTATTGAGATGTTCGCTCCTAGCAAAGGCTCAGCTGATTCTTGATCTAGAACTGTTCCACATATGCGATACTCTAAAGGGTCACTCGGAAATATCAGGATTGAATTGCCTCTCAGTTCGAAATCGAAAATGCTCTCTCGTAGCACTTGTGTTAAAGACTTTTCAATATCCCACAAGTCAAATTCTCCTGTGAATTTCAGCTGACCAAGAATCTCAGGATCGAAATTGAAAATGTACTCTGACTGAGATTCTACGGAATAGAAGACCTGAGAGATCTTCTCATTCTCATAGCTGATCAGCTGCGATGCGGGTTTCTGATTATGAGCTGGAGTACAAAGGAAAATCAGTAGGACAAAAGCCCAAGATTGATAAGCAAGTTTAGCGGACCGAGATATTTTTTTGATCTTCACTGATTTCCCATTCTAGTCCTAGTGGAAGACAAATGCCACGAAGGGCCTCTTCAAGATCGTCGTGGGCGAAGATACCCGAAAAGCCTTGTGTAGATCCACCAAACTCTACATTGACGTCATATTGTCGCTGAAGTTCATCAAAGACCGAAGTCAATGATTCATCTACAAATCTGGAGCTGCCTGCGAGCCATTCCGGTTTCAACTTGCCGCGAATTGGCTGTACATCACGCATTTCAGTATTCTTAATCTTCACAGCTTGGCCAGGTGTCAGTACAGAACTCTCCTCTTGATTGCTAGTGGTCACCTGGACGCTCCCTTCATAGCACTCTACATACAAGTCCTCTCCCCAAGCCCGGACGTTGAATTGAGTACCAAGCACACGCACAGATCCGTTCTCTGTGCTGACGATAAAGGGCGCACCTTTCTGTACATTGAAGTACGCCTCTCCAGTCAACTGGATTAATCGCTCTTGATCTTCTTGGCCATAGCTATATTTCACGGTAGAACCATCATTGAGCTGTATGACCGTCCCGTCGTAGATATTGATATTCTCGATCGATCCATTTTGTGCCATGTGAACTTCTCCCTTGGCCCTTGTGCTTAAATACCATACGAGCGCGACTGTCGTACATGCAGCCAGGATTATCCACAACCATGGTCTAGCCCCACCGGTAGGTTTCGCAACTGCGGATGTCTTTGGGAGTTTCTTCTTCAGGCGCTCATATGACGCTCCTCGATCTAGTGACGAAAGCTCCAAGGAGTCCATAGCATGCACGATGGCAGTGAGGCTTTCCAGATCCCCAGACTTCTGCAGTGCCTCTAGCTCCTCTTCTGAGAGTTTACCCTCGAGCCATCTCGCATATGATGTATCTGGATCTTGCATTGCTTTACTTCCTTAACCTACAACAATCTTTGACCAATATACCCTACAGCTTTGGTGAAATTTTTCTGAGTTGCTGTAGTGCCTTATGCATTCTCTTTTCCACGGCCTTGACGCTTAGCCCGAGTCTCTCCGCTATTTCACGGTATTTGAGTTTTTCGATACGGTTCATCAGAAACACTTCTCTTTGCCCTTCTGGAAGTGCGGCTATTGCTTCTTCAAGCTTTCTTTTAAATTCCGACTCTTCCAACAGGTATTGAGGCGTTTGAGTATCTCGATCTGAGTATCTCCGTTGCTCAAATTTTAGCACGACTTTTTGATGACGCACTTGATTGAGAAAAAGATTATGAGCCACCGTGTATAGATAGGATTTGGCCTTCTCCAGTTCTACCGAGGCGCACTTCTCCCACAGCTTGACAAATGCATCATGCATGAGATCCTCAGCACCTTGAAGGTTTCCTGTCTTATAGTACATGAAGTTTCGAAGTGCTTCTGCATGTTGCTCAAATAATGAGCGATAAGTACTTTCCTGACAGATTGATTCGGACATCTTAATTATTGGTGGCAATGCATTTGCACGACAGTGCCAAAAGTAGTGGAAAACTCATTGTAGAACTGCGAGATCACGATGTCTGATAGCGCCTCTAGAAAAAAATGATAGCGGACCGGTAGGGTAATTTGACCTCATCTTGTTCTAGATTCAAAGACACTCCATCGATAAAAGAATAATAAGATGACCAAAACATTCCTCAGTAAGACACTTTTACTTCCCTGCTGCTTCTTGGCAATGATATTCACGCCACTAAGTGCGCAAAAAATTCAAGTATTCATCCTTGCCGGGCAGTCCAATATGGAAGGACAAGGAGATATCACTCCCGCAGAAAATACTGGCACACTGGGCTACTTCATGGATGAAGGTGGTGATGAGCAATATGAGTATATCAGAGATGAAAACTACGACTGGGTTACTCGTGAAGATGTCTGGGTCCGATATGACAATGCCATCAGCGGCCTGACCACTGGCGATCTTAGCATAGGATATGGCTCCGCAGAAAATCAGATCGGTCCAGAGCTAGGATTTGGCCATGTGATGGGAGATTTTCTTGAGGATCAAGTTTTAATTATTAAGACCGCTTGGGGAGGAAAGAATCTAGCTGTGGATTTCAGACCTCCCAGCTCTAGTGGTGAAGTTGGTCCTTTCTATACTCAGATGATTGCCGATGTCCAATCCGCTATTGACAATATCGCTACGGAATTTCCAGAGTACGATGGAGAGGAAATCGAAATTGCAGGCTTCTGCTGGTTTCAAGGATGGAACGACGGCGAAGAACTCGCTTACCTCGAAGAGTATGAGGAAAATATGATCAATCTGATCGCGGACATACGCACAGATCTCGAAGTACCTGAGCTGCCGGTGGTTATAGCACTCGCTGGCCAGGGCGGATATGAGATTAACGAAGACGACCCGTGGGTACGCAATCTGCAGACCATACTCGTACCTGCTCAGATCGCGGCGGCAGAATACGAGGGCCACACCAATGTGAGATATGTGGACACCAGGGCATCCTGGAGGGATCCTTGGGAGTCACCAGAGCCAGACTTTGGCTTTCACTGGCACAACAATGGTGAGAGCTTCCTGAGGATCGGCGCAGATCTTGGTGACGAGATGGCACTACTACTGGGAGCAGAAGGTGACCTGGGCGCTTATCCTGGCTCTGCCTACGGCTTCAACATATACTACAGGGAATTAATCGAGGATAACTCTTACGGAGCTGGATATTCGTTCTACTCAGCGGTATGGCCATTTGTGGAGTCATACCCAGGTCCCGTCAACTACCAAGAAGGTCAAGGAACTTGGATGACACCATACAGCGAAGACCAGCCCGAAGAATTTTACAATACCATCGAGGGAGGCTTAGGTTGGTGGAGTGATACACGATTTGGCATGGACGTTCCGAAATTTATCATGGGTGGTGTGGCCAATCAGTTTGACGAATGGGCCAATGGTCCGGGGACAGGAAGTACCGCTATGCGCGAAGATGGTCATCGCGACTGGGATGAGCCTGGCGGCAAATATGGTGTCGCACAGATCACCAATCGCATGGTGTGGCCGCCAGATGGTCTGACCATGGATCAAAACTCCAATGGTGAATATCTCGGGTATGGCTATCACCCTCTGCCTATCACTGATGAGATGCAGACGACCAATGGAGAAGACTGGGTCACAGGAAATCAGTGTTGGACACTATTTCTCAATTCCACGACATTCAAAGGACCAGTAGCATTTTTCATTCCGACATTTTGGGCACAGAGCGCCCTCGGAGATGAAGCCTATGCAGGCCAGTTTCTTGACACAAGACCATCAGATCCCAATCAGTCTTTTGCGCAGGAGTTCTCAGCATGTCCCTCCCTCGTGGGTGTAGATAGCGCTGGAGATGTCTATTCAAGACTGATGCCTCCTGTCTACCCCAAGACGACCAGCAATCGTTCAGAGATGGTACGTGATATCAGCATCTACTCTTCTGATGCCATGTGGAATCAAGTGCAAGCTTGGTTTGATGGGGGAGAAGCACCTGATACGCGACTTTCGTCAAATGGTACATTCGCGGTAGACTTCGACATTGATAATGAAAATCCTACGCCAGTAGACGCTGCTATCCACACCGACTTAGGTCCTGATGTCGATACCTATATCAACCAAGAAGAATATGCACATGTGAAGATGAGCGAAGACCGCAAGGCGATATACTTTGAGTGGGATACGGAAGTCGTCGATGATATCGGTACTGGCTTTCGTATGCCTGAGTACTACAGATTAGAAAATAACGAATGGATCGTAGTCGACGAAGAAGAAGTACCTGAATCCACAGGTCTTATCGAGAACAGTCCAGAGACCCATGCAAGAAGTGAAGTCACCTATCTCACTCCTATGGAAGAAGACTGTCATGCCTTTGGCACAGAAAACTCTTGGAATACACCTGGCCCTTCATCCGGACCATTCTTCGTAACACTGAGTGACGGAAGCAGACTGACCTACTACTGGTATCGGTTCGTAGATCAACCTTCTATCATCGAAGCTAATCTCCCAGCTGAGATGAGAGATCATATGCAAGAGCGTATCGAGATGATTCACACAAGCTGGAGCTACCTTGACAATTATCTTCCCGAACCTACAGGCGGAACCCTCGTCGGTCTGGATCAAGGACAAATAGTAACGCCTCCATTTGGTCTCGAAGTGGGATATGTGCCAATCGTCACTCGCCAAGAGTTAGATCCAAATCTGACGTCAACCGATCTCACTGTCGTAGCTGACATGATAGAGCTACATCCGAATCCTACAGCTGGGTATTTTTCCATCAAAGGCGACTTCACTAATTATCAACTAGACATAATCTCTGCGGAAGGCACTATTATTGAAGACCTCACGGGAGCAGAAAGTCCCATCGAGATTGATATCAGCACCTTGCCAGCCGGACTCTACTTCATCAGAGTATTAAACATGCTAAACTCAGAGCTGTCCTTTCAGAAAATCATAAAGTACTAGAAGGGATAGTGATCTCAATCCAAGGTCACCAACCTGACATGATCCAAATAATAATGCCCTACTTCTCTACCCATGATAAATCGTAAATCAACATTATTTTCTACAGTATCCTCTGCCGTAAATCGATAGGTAAAATGTCGCCATTGGTCTGTGAGACGCAGATAGTCTTTGACATAAGTGATACCAGAACCTTTAAAACTTAATTCAAGCATTCGAACCGCATCGGATTTTGCCCAAAAACTCAGCTCATAAGTTTCGCCAGCGATAATTGTTTTATCTCGTTGATGCAATTGGAGTGATCCCGTATTGACTCTCCCATTGGTACCATAAATCAAGCGGGACAAATAGCTATGACTGGCGTACGACCCAGATAGTGCATCAGTGGTAATCGTATGATAAGATTCACCACGAATATCGCTGTGTACTATCTCTACCCAATTGGTCAGTGTATCCTCATCTTCAAAGCCAAAATTTTCCATTTGGTTGAGCTGGCAAGCTCTTATTGCCGCAGTGAAATCTGATCCAAGCTCGACCTCAAATCCGTTGCTTAACTCCACCAGATGACTACTTCTAAATTCTACCGATTCGTTAGCTGCTGTGAGACCCATAGCAGATATTGAATCTGATTGATAGATATCCTCAGGGATAGGGATCTGATCAAGTAGTGCCTGATCAAGTTCTCCACACTCAGGACAATCTCCACATCGATCATCATAGCAAGGTAAGATGACGATCTGATCATCATATACATTTACTGATGTGAAGTAACTGACTGTGTAAGTCCCTGGACCAAGTGCATCCGGGTCAAAATCAAAACTACCATCGCCATTGTCAGTCACACCGGGACCCATATAGCTCCCTGGTGTGGAGATACCACTGGATAAATTTCTAAGCGGACCTTCGTTTTCACAGAGCTCCAATCCCAGGTTAAACTCCTCAATCAGCTGATCTTCTGTAAATACTTTGATTTCAGCCATGCTCGCACACGATGCGCCATAATTTGACAGCACGGAAATCAACAAAAATCTCGCCTGCTGTCCAGCAAAATCATAAACCATATGTCCCTCATAGCGGGATCTCGCACTAGCTCTAGGTATAGTGATGGTGTCTACTGTAGTCCATGAATCACCATCGAGAGATAAGTCGAGCTTTATATCCTTCACACCCATATCTGTCAATTCTGGGTGGTTTTGATTCCATATTTGAAGATCAAAGATTTGATAAGAATCTAGAAAGTCTAATTGTACCCATTTTCCTGCTGCATCTTGCAAATTGGGAGAAGCCGCATCCTCGCACGATATCCACGCATCAAAGGCATTCGTATTGTGTCGATCAGGGAAGCATTGTGCAAACAAATTGCAGGTCGAAAAACAAAGGGATAGACAGATGATCAGTGATTTCCTCATGATTGTGTTTTGGTCTTAGGTGTTAAGGAATCCAATTGGCATATCTGTAGAATATGGATCATAGAACTCTGTAATATTGGGTAGCACATAGCTGAGATCTGAATCAGGAACGCCAAACCACTTTGCGATCTCAGCAAAATACTCGTCTGTAGAAATCGTAGGGATCAAACGACCTCTCTGATGAATATTCTGCTCAGAGTTTTCCAAATCCAATGAGGGATCATCTCCATAGACTTGTTGTCCGTTGATCAGATTGGGCCCGCCGGTCACCCATACATTTCCAGCCCAAGCGTGGTCTGTCCCTCCTCCATTCCAGGTCAAGGTTCTAGAAAACTCACTCAGATTGACTGTGAGTACTTGATCCTCATACCCGATTTGCTCTAGACCATTCATAAAACTCTGTAGGCATGAACTCACATCCGCTAACATCGCACCTTGGGTATTTAGCAGCTCTGAATGATGATCCCAGCCACCGATACGTACAAAGAATATTTGCCGCCTAAATCCAAGCTCTTCTTGCACGTCAATGACTCGAGTGATCATCTCCAAAGATTCTCCTAGTTGTGAATCAGGGAAAAACCCATCATCAAACTGAACTGACTGGTCAAGTGCTGCTGAAAATAGAATATCAGCATCTCGCGCACTTCCAATTGTTTTCATGTAGGTCTTCTCAAAAATATTTTGATACTCTTGTCCTATGAGATTATCAATGGACTGCGCTCTTGCCCGCATTTTGACATTGCTATTGTCAGGATCATAATAGTCCATACCTTCGGAACCATTATTTCGATTGATCGCAAATGGGAAGGCCGTATTTCCCGTCATAAATGTGTTCTGCCCGGCAAGAGAAATATTCATGGATATCGCCTGATTCTCATTGGTATCCATCAGTAGGTCAGATATTCGCCCACCCCATCCATAAAATGTGCGTTCATCAGGAATACCTGTTTGCCACTCCTGCTCTTGATCAGAATGAGAATATAGTCCTTTCGGTAATTTGTATTTATTGAAGTAGTCTGTTGAGTTAGTTGGCCTCACAAGTGTCCCGATATTCGAAATAAATGAAGCCTTACCCTGATTGAATAGACCTTGGAGTTCAGGCATATTGGGATTAATAGCAAATTCTCTGCCCGCGTTATTATAATTCAATGGCAGTAGTTCGTTTCTATCAATCGCCACTCCTGCGTTACCTACGCCTCGTGTAGCTGCATACTGATCATAGTGAACTTGATCATAAGGCACGAGCATATTAAATGAATCATTTCCACCTGCTTTGAGGATACAGACGATTGCTTTGTAGTCTTCATCTAAGGCACTATTGGAAATGGCAGCGGCATTCATTGCCTTGAGATTGAGCACTGAGTTTAAAAAGGTCAAAGCACCCATTCTACACAGCTTGCCTCTCCGATAAATTGTCTTCTGTTGATTCTTCTCATGGTTTTCCGATTCTCTTTTATCTAATGACATTATACTCTGCACTAATCAGTGCCAGATACATCCCATGCCATAGACGATCTTGGAAATAATAGTTGTCTTCTATACCGACTTCGCCAATCACATACCTGATAGCTGCTCTTGTCGATTCACTCATTCGCCCAGCAGTGAGATACAAATCCATCCAGTTGAGGAAGCTCTCGCCGTCTTCATATAGTGCGTCTAACTCCGACTGGTCCCACAGGATGTCATCTTGCTCAAGTACACGATCTGCTATCTCAAGAATTCTCCCTGGTCGTCTGGTCCACTCATTGGCAGCGTTGACATATCCCAATGCAGTCCGTGCATCATGAAGTGTAAATTCCGGAGCGACCAATCCACTATTGCGTATGGCTCCTTGTGGAGACTGATTGAATTGGAAAAAGTTGAAAACACTCGGAGCTGCCAAGATATCTTGACCAGCTTTATCAAGAAAGTCGTCACTCTGATTCCAATAAAAATCAGACGGATGCTCTTTGTCGAGAAGTCTTGCTACTTGTGTATACCTGAGCAGTGGTTCCTTTAGCTTAGAGTTTTGCCAATCCAGCTGATAGGAGCATTCACGCGCCTCTTCGTCTAGGAGGATTGCTTTGACCACAGCGGCCATGTCTCCACGGACACCTTCTCCATTATCCGAGAATACTGCACTAATGCGCGAGATATACGCCGGAGACGGATTGGACTTAACAAGGCGCTGGATTAATCTCAAAGAAATAAACGGTCCAAGATTCTCGTGCAGAAAAAGATTCTCGATCGCATCCTCGATATCCTCGAGACCTGTTTGTCCGGCAGGTATGGTCACACCATTGAGCAAGTGCTTTTATCCAGGTTCATGTTCATCCTCATACATGATCATGGGCACGGTCATATCAGCGTGCTTGAGGTCGAGCCCAAATTGTAACTGCTTATTTGATCTATACCAAAGTGTCCCGTATGAGAGCCCTGTAAATACCTTGGCAAACTCCGCTATATCATCATTATCATAGGTCTCTATCTCATTTCCATCCATATCTAATTCTAGGCTTCCATCGAGATTGAGCTCAAACAAGCCGATCGAGAATAGCTGCATGATCTCTCGCGCATAGTTCTCATCGGGGAAAATATTGTTGACAGTATCAGTCTTGGGATTGTTGACAAAGGTGAGATACCAACCCATCATTGGGTGCAAAGTCATATCGTATAAAAAATCCTCAAAATTGCCAAAGGCAGCATCAAGCAGAAGGTCATAATACGAGGCAAGACCAAATCCATATTTCTCAAAAGCACTTCTCCGAGAGATCACAAAAATTTCTGATAGCGCAGTTGCCACTCCGTGACGCAACAGGTCATCATTCTTCATATTGACATCCCACCACGCATAGTTGAAGTATTTATAACTAGGTCTCCAATCTATATCAGAAGAGTCGGTGCCACTGGCTAAAAGTGAATCGATAACGAGTGTATGAATATGCTGCAGCCTAGGCAATATGTACTCCGTCGGACGATCAATCTGGTCATCAATCCAGCCCTCTATGCCCAAGTCAAGAACAGAATCGACTTGCTCAGAAGTAAATCCAAGACTGGACTGTTCTAGAAATCTTATGACCTCCAAGTGGTTGCTTATCAGACCATCACCATTGATAATTTTCTCAGCGCTCGGATCATCGGGCCATGCCGGATCGCGGGATACTGGACTGGAGCTAATACTCATGCTCCTATCACTGCCGGCACCGAAGTAGGGATCTTGTGCGCCAAGTGGACTGTGTGTGAGGACCAGACCTAGAAGTGAAAAGGACAAACAAACAAGGAGTCGAGGTAAAGATGATTTCGTCATTGATACAATTGGCTTTGGCGTGCCAGCAAGTCGCCAGCACTAAATAGACAATCACATCTCGCACGACCCCAGTACGAAGAGCTGCGAATGCATCCTAAATGACAAATATTATTCCGCCAAAACCCAGATTGTGGCCTAAAAGCACAGGAAATGACGGATAATGGACTTTTTATACCTCATGGGCACAGAAAAACATCTACTAAGCTTCCTGTGCAGAACTCACCTGGCGTCGCCTCATAATGACAAAATGCAGTATCGCAAAGAGCACGATCAGGATGGCTGGAAGGATAGACATGATTTTCAATGCCTCTATGCCTGTAGTCTCGGATATCAATCGACCCATTAGTGGCAAAATCAAGGATACTGACAACATGCCTAAACCACCCATCACAGACAATCCCAAAGCACCTGATTGTGGAAGGTATACGGCCACAAATGACAACATGGTTGGCCAAAAGAAAGTGATCCCGATAGCAAATACAGCAGCAGCCAAGAAAGCCATAGGCCCGCTGAGTATCGTGAATAACCATAATCCAAGAAAACTAAAGACTGCAGAAAATAAGAGCATCCCAGAGATGCTCAATTTATGAGCCACAGGTCCTGCAAAGGCACGACCCAAAGCCATAATACCATTGATAAATGCAAGTACCAATAATGGTGCAGATACCGAAGTCTTGAGCAGTGATTCTATTCTCTGATTGGTCCCAAGCTCAGTGCCAGCTGTCAACAGCATGCAAAACGCGATAAAGATAAAGAGTGGATTTCCCAAGCTCTTCCACATATCAGCATTACTCACACCTTGTTCTACGCGCTCAGTTTTTGGAAACTGCTGACCCAAAAACAAGAACCCATAAATGGCGAGAGGTATGAATAGTGTACCTACCATCACTTGCCAACTTAGACCCATCTGATCCATAATCAAATAACCCAATACAGATCCTATGACGATGCCACCAGGGAACCAAACATGAAATCGATTCAACATTTTGGTCTTTTCATTGGGATACATAGATGCGATCATAGGATTGAGGGCCGCCTCGACCATACCATTACCAATTCCTATAAATAAGGTCGCAATAAATAATGAGACCATACTGCTAGCCAATAATGTCAGGACGATACCAACTGCATGAGTGATAAAGGCAAGCCAAGTAATCTTCTTGATACCAAGACTATCTACTAATGGCCCTCCAATAATCATGGCAAGAGTAAAACCCCAAAAAGCCGGAGTAAATGCTATTCCAATCTGTTCTAGTGTAAGTCCTGTCCCCTCTGGCCCAAAAACAGTTTCCAATCTTGCTCGAATAGCAAATGTCATTGACGTCACAATGAGAGCTACGCAGCTTGCAAGAAAAAGTCTCGACTTATTAATTCCAGTCGTCTGTGTCATTCTATTTTATGTTGTACAATTCCAATAAATCCTATCCCTTCATACATCTCTCCAACAACTTCTTGGTCGCTGGTATACCAATTTTGGCATCCACTTCTCCCTCATATTCTACACCTACAAAACCTTCATAGTCGGAGGCTGATACGACCTCCATCATACGTTGATAGTCGATTCTTTCTTCATTTCCTGAAGCATCAAAGGAGTAGCTTTTGGCGGAAACGCCCTTGGCATATGGCATCATGTCTCGCACTGCATCGTAAATCTCTGTCGTCTCCTCGATGCACTTGGCACCCCATCTTTCTCCTCCTTCTCGTGCGATACACCAGTTCCCAAAATCTGGGAGGAGTCCACAGTTGGCCATATTTACCTCCTTGATGACATCGATCATCCACTTGGGATCTGAGGAGTAGCCTCCATGATTCTCCACGATGACGTTGACATTGAGATCTTTTGCATATTCTGACAAGCTCATCAAGCTCTCTTTCGATCGTTCTGCTTGTTCTTCTCGTGATCCTTCCCCAAAGACATTGACACGGATCGAGTGGCAACCAAGGTAGTTTGCAGCATCCACCCATTTCTGATGATTTGCTATGGCTCGGATCCTTGCAGCCTTGTCTGCCACTGCCAGATCACCTTCATGATCTACCATGATGAGCACATTGGTCATACCTGCGTCCTCAGCATTGGTCTTGAGCTCTTTTACCATCTTCTCAATCACCTGCTTTTGATTGCTGGCTTCAAGATATAGTGGCTCATACAGCTGATTCACATACTCAATTCCTGTCACGCCATAGGAAGCTGCATGTTGTGCAAAATTCATGGGGTCCAGCTCGCCAGACTTATAGTATTTATTGAGTGACCACTGCGCAAGAGATATCGGAAATGTCCTCATGTTAGCTTGGTTGGTTTCTGTGACAGCGGATTCGACTGCATTGCCCTTTTTTGTACAAGATCCAAGGCCCATAGCACTCAATCCTAAGGTCGCATAAGCACTCTTGTGGATAAATTTTCTTCTCTTCATGTATTATTGAATCTTCGGTTTCTTCCAGCCATTGTGATAGTCGACAGAGACTAGCTTATTTGCCTCTTCGTCATTGATAAATTGATTTTTCTCCTGGTCCCAATACACTTTGCGTCCAGTCTTAAATGCCACATTGCCCATGTGTGCATTGATGGCTGCTACGCTTCCTGTGATCGGACCGCAGTTGACTCCTTCCGGATTGCCGTCACGCATGCACTTCACCCAGTTGGCTGTGTGACGATCTAGGTCGCTGCCTTGTTTGCGGAATGCTGGGCGCGGATCAATCTTATAGCTACGATCCATACCACCACCTTGTGTCTCTGGGATCAATTCAAACCCTTGTCTGTCGACCACCAATGTGCCTTGATTGCCGATAAAACTGATCCCTTCTGTGCGACCGTAATTACCTCCGTCTATTCCCAGCGCATGCTCCCAGAGCATATTGAAGTCTTCATACTCAAATACTGCTTGGAGCGTATCGGGGGTCTCCGTGGCATCATCGGGATAAGCGAATTTCCCTCCAGAAGCTAGCACAGACTTGGGCGCTCTCACGCCCATGGCATACAGAGCAATATCAATCTCATGGACACCCCAGTCGGTCATCAAACCACCTGCATAGTCCCAAAACCATCGGAAAGTAAAGTGAAAGCGATTAGGATTGAATGGCTTCTTTGGGGCTGGACCTAACCACATATCATAGTCTACGCCATCGGGTACGGGTCCATCTGGCTTCACCGGAGTGGAAGTCATCCATCCCTGGTAGGACCAGCACTTCACGAGTCTAATGTTCCCTAGCATGCCAGATCTGACCATCTCTATCGCGCGTTGATAGTGAGGACCACTGCGTTGCCACTGTCCGACCTGAATGACTCGGTCATTATACTTTTTGGCGGCAGCCTCCATGATGAGACACTCCTCTATGCTATTGGCCATTGGCTTCTCGACATAGACATGCTTGCCGGCGTCGAGTGCATCTACATACATGCGGCAGTGCCAGTGGTCTGGTGTACCGATGATCACCGCATCTATGTCGGGATCCTCTAGCATCTGGCGATAGTCCTTATAGGTCTTGACAGCTGATCTTCCCTTGGTGCGATCTGCAAGTACACTGTCATCGATATCAGAGATGGCGACGAGCTTGATATTGTCTTGTCGCAGCGTCGAGCGTGTATTGGCCCATCCCATGCCCTTGGCGCCGATGAGACCCAGCCTGATCTGATCTGAGGGCGGTCTTGATATCATAGATGCCAAGTAGCTTGGGGCACCGAGGCCTGCAAGGCTAAGGAGAGCGCTGTCGCGCAAAAAGACTCTTCGTTTCATCTCACTGGGCTTGTGAGGGCAAGATACACAATCCTATGTATCATCACAAACCGATAGTACAGCATGCCTGGTCCTCATAATCTGTACGCTGATCGAAAAACCCAAAGATTAACACAAGGACAAAAACCAAAGCTGCACCTTTGCGTTAAACTCTGGAAACTTTAAAAATGCCTGGAGTTTCCAGGGTAGAATTATGCAACAAGTCAATTCCAGTAGAAGTAAGATTCTCTTTGCGGCCACCGAGATGTTTTTCAGACTCGGCATCAAGTCTGTGTCCATGGATGATCTGGCTCGAGAAATCGGGATGTCTAAAAAGACGCTGTATGCGGAGTTTGACAGCAAAGAAGATATCCTGGAAGAAGTCATCAAGCACCTGCATGACATGGATGTGGAGTTCTGCAACATGACCTGTGCTGGGTCGCACAATGCCATCGAAGAAATGATGCAGATCAGCTCCTACGTACTGAGGCAACTCCGGATGATATCTCCCTCTACACTGCACGATCTGAGGAAATACTATCCTGCCCAGTGGAAGCGCATCCAGAGCTTCCATGAAGACTATATCTATGGCGTCATTCAGGCCAACCTAAGAAAAGGAATAGAAGAAGGCCTCTATCGGGATACCATAGATATCAAGATTGTGAGCAAATTTTATGTCCATAAAAGCTGGTTGATCGTGGATGAGACCATCTTCTCTCTGAGAGACTATCGACGTGACCAGCTCTTCCATGAGTACATGATGTATCACATGAATGGCATCACAAGCCCCAAAGGAAAAAAATATCTCAAGAAATTTCAAGAACAGTTTGACGCATGAGAGCTAGCATCAAAGGATTCATCTTACTCATACTCTTCAGCTCTGGAGAGATCACCGCTCAGGAGAGCTTCACACTCCAGCAGGCGATCAACTATGCCGAGCAAAATAGTATACAGAATAGGGTCAATGCCATCGACATCGAAGACGCACAACAGCAGATCCGAGAGACCACTGCAATCGGGATTCCCAAAGTCAATGCATCATTTGGCTATAACTATAACTATCTGATCCCGAAGCTCGTCATTCCTGACTTCGCAGATCCCTCGCGTACACAGGAACTACAGTTTGGGCTTCCGCACAATGCTGTGGGGAATATTGAGGTATCCACTCTTCTTCTCGACGGACAGTATATCTATGGTCTCCGTGCTGCACGAACTTACAAGGCACTGGTCAATAGTCAGACAGTATCTGCCAATCGCGATGTGCGATACAATGTTGCCAAAGCATATCTCGGCGCTTGGCTTGTAGAGCGAAATCTCATCATCGTAGAGCGCAACATCGAAAATCTCAGAGGAAATCTAGAGGACACCAAAGTCATACAAGAAAATGGATTTGCCGAGCAGCTTGACGTCGATCGCCTTGATCTATCCATGCGCACGCTCAGGACAGAATATGAGAATCTGAAGCGGATGGCGGCGATCGCTCTGAATAATCTCAAATTCTTGATGAACTACCCCATCGATCAAGAGATCATTATAGCCGACGACTTTGACGCACTCGTCAATCAAGCCAGAGTCATGAAGGTAGATCTGGCGCAAGCTATTGACATCAGTCGCAGACCGGAATATCTCACCTTCCAAACTAGTGAAGAAATCAACGAGATCAATGTCAAAAGACTCAAGGCGGGATACTTTCCCAATCTTGTAGCTTTCGCCAACTATCAAGCGAACCTTAGTCGTAATAAATTATTCGATGGTGATGAGCCGGGATTCCTCGGTGCAGGTGCCGTAGGACTACAGCTCAACGTCCCCATATTTGATGGCTTTGAAAAAAGTGCTCAAATCCAAATAGCCAAGCTCAATATTGATCTGATCCAGACACGCAAATCAGAATTTGAACAGGCAGCCAACATGGAGGCGCGCAATGCCAAAATTCAACTCTACAATTCCCAACAGACCTTGCAAAATCGTCAAGAAAATCTTGATCTAGCACAGCGCATATACGATGTCACTCAAATAAAATATAAAGAGGGTGTAGGCTCATCTATAGAGACTAGCACCGCAGAGCGTGAGCTCTATCTCGTTCAAGCAGATGTGCTCAGTGCACAATTTGATTTGCTTAATGCAAAAATAGATTTAGACAAAGCCCAAGGAAACTTCTAAGACAGATGAAAAACACAACAAAACTCCTTTTCCTACTGACGATCATTTTGGCGACAGCCTGCCAAAAAGAGATAGATCCTTACGAAATCCCTGAGGGACTTGAAGAGAAAAGAACATTTCTGAAAGAAAAGCAGGAAGAAGTAAGAAAATTAACGAAAATCGTCAAAGATGTCGAAGGGCAAATTGCAGAACTCGATCCTGAATCAGTAGCTGAAGACAAATTGGTCAAAGTAGAACAAGTCGCCACCGGAACACTCCAGCATTTTGTAGATGTACAAGGCACAGTCGTCGCCAAAGACTTTGCCAATGCCAGCTCAGAAATAGGAGGACGACTACTCAGCGTAAATGGTACAGAAGGCCAATATGTGAGACGAGGTCAATTGATCGCTACAGTAGATGTAGAATCAATCAACAAACAGATCGCTGAAGTGGAGACTTCCCTATCACTTGCCAAAGACACTTATGCAAGACAAGAAAGACTCTGGAATCAGAAAATCGGGAGCGAGATGCAATATTTACAAGCCAAGAATAATGTAGATCGACTTGAGCAGTCTCTCGAAACTTTGCGTCATCAATTGACCAAAGCAAATGTCTATGCACCCATAGCTGGCAGCATCGATGTCATGAATAAAGAGGCCGGAGAAGTCGCTGGCCCCGGCGAACCTATCGTGAGAATCCTCAATACGACGAAGCTCACTGCTGAAATCGATGTGCCAGAAAACTACTTGAAAAGTGTCGGTAGAGGAAGTAAGGTCAATGTAGAGCTACCTGCCATCGATGAGGTATTTGAAGCAAGGGTCAGTCGCCTGAGCAATTCCATTGATCCCTCCAGTCGCAGTTTCAAACTCGAAATTCCAATACCCTCGAGAATCAAACTTGCCAAGCCCAACCTACTTGCGACAATGAAATTACAAGACGAGGTCGCAGAGAACGTCGTCATCGTACCTCTAGAGCTGATCCAACAAGAGGTGACCGGGAAGGACTATATGCTCGTACTCGATGACTCCGGTGAAAAACCCGTAGCCAAGAAAAAATATGTCACGACAGGTCTCAGCTATGATGGATCGATAGCTATCACAGAAGGTTTGAGCACTGGGGATAAAATCATCACTCTCGGTGCCCTAGGCCTAGCCGACGGAGATAGGGTCACACTCGCTTCAAATTAATGCCTTCACACCTCACTAGATCAACTGATCATGGAAAATAAAACAAAATTCAGAAGCTTTGGGCTTTCCAACTTCGCTGTAGATAACAGGACGAGTGTCTTGCTCCTGGTACTGATGATCTTACTCTTCGGGTATAGCTCATATGTCAATCTACCGAAGGAGCAATATCCAGAAATTCAAATCCCAAATATTCTCGTGACCACCGTGTACTTCGGTAACTCCGCAGAGGATATTGAAAATCTGGTAACACGACCGCTGGAAAAAGAAATCCAAGGCGTCACTGGCATCAAAAAATTGAGTTCAACTTCCATGCAAGACTTCTCTGTGATCACGGTGGAGTTTAATGCAGATGAGGAGGTCGAAGTCGCGCTGAGAAAAATCAAAGACGCTGTAGATAAAGCTCGATCTGAATTACCCAATGATCTAACGGAAGAGCCTGAAGTGGAGGATCTTGACTTTTCAGAATTTCCCATCTTGACGATCAATGTCTCCGGAAACTTCACGAATGAACAGCTAAAGCTCTACGCTGAGTATCTACAAGACGAGATAGAGGATCTCAAAGAAGTGAGTCGCGTAGAGCTCAAGGGATCTTTGGATAAGGAAGTGCAAGTCAATGTAGACATGATGAAAATGCAAAGTCTACAGATATCCTTCAATGATCTTGCCAATGCCATCTCTAGTGAGAATATCACTTTGTCTGGTGGTGAGCTGGTGCAAAATGGCTTTCGCCGAAATGTAAAGGTGGCTGGAGAATTTAAGGATGTGAAGGAGCTTGAAAATCTCATTGTCAAGAGTGAGAGAGGCTCCACAGTCTATCTCCGTGATCTTGCAGAAATAAAGATGGGCTTTGAGGAGCAAAAGAGTATCGCAAGAGCTGATGCAGATCCTGTCATCTCTCTTGATATCATCAAGAGAAAAGGAGAAAACCTGATCATCGCGGCGAAGGAGTCCAAGCGGATCGTAGAAGAGGCCAGAAAAAGCATCCTGCCGGAAGATCTTCAAGTGAGCATTTTCAATGATCAGAGTATCAACACAGAAGTATCTGTCGTCAGTCTAGAAAATAGTATCATATCTGGAGTTGTCCTGGTTGTCTTCGTACTGCTATTTTTCTTAGGATTGAGAAATGCATCATTCGTAGGGATGGCAATACCGCTTTCTATGCTCCTTGGTATTTTGATATTATCGCTCCTCGGGCTCACACTCAATATGGTGGTACTCTTTTCACTCGTACTCGCGCTTGGCCTCCTTGTAGACAATGCTATCGTCGTGGTGGAGAATATCTATCGATTTAAATCCGAAGGATATAGCAATATCGACTCTGCCAAGTACGGTGCCTCAGAAGTAGCATGGCCGATCATTGCGTCTACTGCAACGACTCTTGCAGCATTTGTACCGCTTGCATTTTGGCCTGGCATGATGGGTGAATTTATGAAGTACCTGCCGATTACTTTGATTGTGGTCCTTAGCTCTTCTCTCTTTGTGGCTTTGGTAATCAATCCAGTATTGATGGCCAACTATATGAAGATCCAGGAATATGAAACAGATCCTGCCATCAAAAAGAGAAAAAGAAATAACATTTTGAAATGGGCACTTATTTTCTTCGTGCTCGCTGCCTTGTTCTTTGTTGGCGATCTGACGCAGCGACCACCAGAAAGACATCATCCGATCTTTTTCTCCGGATTTAATATCTCTCTTTTTATTGCTGTCTTCAGTCTGATCAATCACTTCCTCTTTGATCCAGCGACCAATTACTTTCAGAATCGCTTTTTGCCATGGCTTGAAGACCGGTATGATCGATTTATAAAGTTTGCCTTGCGTGGATATAGTCCTGTTGTATTTTTCTTTGGGACAGTTCTTTTACTTTTTGCCGCTATTGGACTCCTCCAAGTTCGTGCGCCAAAAACAGTGTTCTTTCCAGACGCAGATCCCATATATGTGAACGTCTTCGTCGAGATGCCCAATGGAACGGACATCGAAACGACTTATGAGACCATACAGACTATAGAAAAAACGGTGATGGAGGCTGTAGAGCCTTATGGTCATGTACCAGAGACTGTATTGACACAAATCGGAGAAAACACCTCAGATCCCAATCAGCCACCGGAGCCAGGTGCCTCTCCCAATAAGGCAAGAATCACAGTGCCATTCGTCCCATCTGATCAAAGAACAGATGTCTCCACATTTGATATCATGAACGATATCCGTGAGGCCGTCGGGAAACAAGCAGGGGTGGAGATCGTCATTGATAAAAATAACGACGGTCCTCCGACAGGAAAGCCCATCCAGATAGAAATCACAGGTGAAGAAATTACGGATCTAATCACAATCGCTGCGGACATGAAGTCTTTCATCAATTCGCAAAAGATACCTGGTATCGAAGAACTCAAGACGGGTGTATCGCTCAGTAGACCCGAGCTGATCATCAATATTGACAGAGAAGCCGCGAGACGCTTTGAGATATCTACCTATCAGATTGCCAGCACCATCAGGACAGCTCTCTTTGGGCAAGAAGTATCAAAATTTAAAGATGGCGAAGATGACTATCCGATTCAGATCCGTCTTGGAGATGAGTACAGATACAATATCGACAATCTGCTCAATCAGCTAATCACGTTCCGCAGTCAGGCATCCGGACAGATAGTACAGGTGCCAATAAGTGCTGTAGCAGACGTAGAATATACTCGCACATACGACAAGATCGTGAGATCCGAGATGGATCGCATGGTCTCAGTATTTTCCAATGTACCGGAAGACTACAATGCCAATGAAGTCGTCGCTCAGATCCGCGAAGCACTGGAAGTGTATGAAATTCCTGAAGGATACAAGTTTGAATTCAAAGGCGAGCAAGAGGAAATGGCTGAGCAGATGGAATTTTTATCCAGAGCCTTTATGATTGCCATCTTCGCGATCTTCATCATACTAGTATCTCAATTCAATTCTGTCATATCTCCCTTCATCATCATTCTCAGCGTGCTTTTCAGCACTATCGGTGTATTCTTGGGATATGTAGCGACCAATATGGACATCGTCATCATCATGACGGGTGTCGGGATCATATCGCTGGCAGGAGTCGTCGTCAATAATGCCATCGTCCTAGTGGACTATATCAATCTCCTGGTAGGACGTAAGAAAGAAGCCCTTGGTGTAGAAAGTATTTATGAAATGGGAAGAGAAGATGTCAAGTCCGCCATCATCAAAGGTGGATCAACACGTCTTCGTCCGGTACTCCTTACGGCCATCACGACCGTACTGGGATTGATTCCTCTAGCCATTGGATTCAATTTCAACTTCTTTACCCTTATCAGCAATTGGGATCCACAGTATTTTCTCGGCGGAGACAATGTCGCATTTTGGGGACCACTTGCATGGACAGTCATCTACGGATTGATCTTCGCGACATTCTTGACCCTTGTCGTCGTACCTGTGATGTATTGGCTAGCATATAAGATCAACAGCCTATTTAAACGGACGCCAAAGCCGGCAGAAGAATCTGAAGTATACAATCAAGCAGCGTGAAAGAATTTCGTAAAGAATATGGGAAAAAATCCCTTGATGAGTCGCAGGTTCTCAGGGACCCGATGGCGCAATTCAAATCATGGTTTGATGAGGCCAAAGAGGCAGATCTCAATGAGCCGAACAAAGTCGTTCTCTCCACGGCCAACGCTGCTGGCCGCGTCAGTTCTAGAATAGTGCTTCTCAAAGAGATGACAACCCACGGCCTTGTGATCTATAGCAACTATCAAAGTCAGAAGGCACAAGACATGGCGGAGAATCCATCTGTCTCGTTACTTTTTTTTTGGGAGGAGCTGGAGCGTCAAGTCAGAGTAGAGGGTCAAGCCCAAAAGATCAGTCGAGAAAGATCACAAGGCTATTTTGACTCGAGGCCAAGAGGCAGCCGTCTCGGCGCATGGACCTCTCCTCAAAGTCAAAGAATCGAGAGCCGTCAAGATCTTGAAAAGATGTTTCAAGCGACCATTGAGAAATTTGAAGGTATCGAGGATATTCCAGTTCCTGACTTCTGGGGTGGTTATGAGATCACTCCTGACAGATGGGAATTTTGGCAGGGAGGAGAAAATCGTCTTCATGATCGCATCGCGTATTTACAAGAGGATAATAGCTGGAAAATTCACCGACTAGCACCTTGATCAAATGAAAATACTCCTCATCAACGGACATCCTGACCATGAGAGCTACAATCATGCGCTCGCACAGACCTATGCGAAAAATGCCAGAAAAGCTGGCCACGAAGTCAAGGAGATAGTGATCGCTGATCTCGAGTTTAATCCAAATCTGCAATACGGTTACAGGAAGCGAACAGAGCTAGAAGATGATCTTCTGGACGCTCAAGAAAAAATCAGATGGGCAGAACATCTTGTCTGGGTCTATCCTGTGTGGTGGGGCGGTGTGCCAGCCATTATGAAAGGATTTATCGACCGCGTATTTCTCCCCGGATTTGCCTTCAAAAAACGAGAAGGATCGCCGTGGTGGGATAAATATCTCAGTGGTAAAACTGCCAGACTCATCTGCACCATGGATCAGCCCACATGGTACTACCGTCTCATCAATCGGGCTCCATCTCACCATGCCATGAAAAAACTCACCATGCAGTTTGTCGGAGTCAAGAAAGTAGGAATTAGCTCCATAGGCCCTATCCGATTATCAAAGCTTGAATTTCGTGAAAGGTGGCTCAACAAAATCGGAAAGCTTGGAGCTCTAGGTCGATAAAGATCAATACACTGTAGAGATGAAGGTGTTTGCTGTATCCGCATCCTGTACATTTGATATCAATCTCGTACGCACCTTCAAAACACCGATGCTTTGTGATATCACAAAGGTCCATAAAGGATTTGGGCCAATACCCCAAGCGCTCCCTGCTTCAGATGATGTTCTCTGGGGAAAAGTAGGACAAAGCAAGAAAATTCACTTTCGCAGATCTCTTATTTTCCCAAGTGGTCTCGTACTCACTGATACCATACTCGATCGCGTTGAAAATAAACTTTGGCGAATCCAAGTTGATGAGTTCCAAAGTTGGAGTGCTGGATTTACCAAATTTATCGGAGAATGGCATACCGAGAGCATCACAGAAAATCATACTAAGGTCACATACTCCTATTACCTGCGTGCCAACAAAGCAATATACTATCCGCTCAACTGGCTCTTCGCTCAATGTATCTGGAGACCCTACATGAAAAGATTGCTGCGCAATATCAAAGGCTTGGCCGAAAAGCGCGAGCCATATCTCCATGAGTGAATCTGTTTCGGAAAAACTACTTTTAGCCAGTACAAACTTCTACCATGAAATCAGCAAAGACCCAGTGCCTCATGAGACAGATCTTTCCGATGATGAGCATGATTTTTCTCATCGCACCTGGCCAAATACTGGCACAATCTGACCTACTCGCTTCCGGACCTATGGTAGGCTATAGTACCATGAAAGAAGTCGCCCTCTGGGTGCAAACTACTGAGTCGGCTCAGGTCAAGATACAGTACTGGGCTATTGATAGTCCTGAAGAAACACATTGGACAGAAGAAGTCACGACTCAGTCAGATGCTGCATATTCCACACACCTCATCGCACTTACCGAGCCAGATCTCAAGTACCAATACTGCCTCTACATCAATGCGCAAAAAGTAGAGCGACCATATCCCTTGAAGTTTCAAAGTCAAGAACTATGGCACTGGAGACGTGACCCGCCCGAGATTGACTTTCTTCTAGGCAGCTGTGCTTATGTCAATGAGCCTCGCTATGATCGTCCTGGGAGGCCTTACGGCCAAAAACAAAGCATATTTAAGACAATGGCTGCCGAAGAAGCCGACTTTATGATGTGGCTCGGTGACAACATATATCTCAGAGAGGCAGATTGGAATAGCCGCACAGGAATTTTACATCGCTATTCTCACGTGCGCGCCGTGCCAGAGATGCAGGCCTTCCTAGGGAGCACACATCACTATGCCATATGGGATGACCACGATTACGGACCTAATGATAGTGATCGTTCCTACTGGGGCAAAAACATGACGGAAGAAGCCTTTAAACTATTCTGGGCCAATCCTAATTATGATCTCGCGGGCGAAGGAGGTATCACCGGCACATTTATCTGGGGTGATTGTCAATTCTTCTTACTAGATAATCGCTATCATAGGACTCATCAAAATGCCGATCACAAAGAAATCCTCGGAGAAGCACAGCGCCAATGGCTCTATGATGCGCTGCTTTACAGCAAAGCAAGCTTCAAATTTATCTGCGTGGGTGGACAGTTTTTGAGTGACGCGGCACTCTTTGAAAATCATGCAGTCTTTCCAGAAGAGCGTCAAGAGATCATTGATTGGCTTGATGAGCACAACATGCATGGCGTCGTATTTCTCGGTGGTGATAGACACTCCAGCGAAATCACGAAATACGTGACAGGTGACGACGATGTATTTTATGATGTGACTTGCAGTGCGCTAAGCTCTAAGACCTATGACCACAAAGATGAGCCCAATACCCTCCGCATTCCTGGCACGAGTATCGGTATTAATAACTACGGTAAAATCTCGGTAACAGGTGCTCTCAATGAGCGCAAACTCGTCGTACACTTTAGAGATATCGAGGGCAAAGATATCATCAAGAGTACTGAATTGAAATTTCCTGAAAGGAAAAGAAACTAGCTATAAGCGGTCAATAGTTTCTCCATCTGAGCTTGAAATTCATTGTGACCTCCGAAAGAAGGATGTCGCACGTATTGATGATAAATGCCCATTTCTTTTAATCCTTTTTCTGCTACTCGTCCTAGGGCGATAATCTCATCAGCACCTGTAAGTCGAATGTAGTTTGCTGTGAGATGATAGTGTGTCCTGATTTCAGCGAGCGTAGGTTTTCTATTGCTCGCTCTATCATTACGCACATGCGGATGATAAGGGAATATATTCCACAAGTGGAATCCAAGGCCAGTAATACTCAAGGTCTTCCAAACATAGTTTGCTGTCTTCTCCACAATATTGTCTGGTGGACATTGAAACTTCAGTTTCTTGGAGTGGCTGAAGTGATGAAGAATAGATGGACTACAAAATGGCACGCCTGTCTTTGCTGCTCCTAAATATCCAGGAGCCTCACCAACTAGCATGATCTTCGCTTGATTCATGATGGCATAGTCCAAATAGATTCGGAGATTATGCCGAGCTCTCATTGAGGACTTGGATCGACCCCAGTACATATTGAAATGGCGATCTCCCGAGCGGGGTTTTGCCAAAGACCTGACGAACTCATCGATGTCTTTCATGTGCTTACCTATGACTCATTGAATCAATTCTTCGATTTCTCTCGCTCGATTTAGAAGATCCAGTCTCACTAAGAAAGAGTCTATGAGTGCTTGAGGGTAATAGGCACCCTCAAGTCTAAAATGCTCCTCAAATTTCATCAGGTGCATACGCGTCAAATACAAGGTGATCTGACCTTCATCGATATCACCACGTGTATATGCCTCATAGATCATTGGAAAATAATGATAGCGTTGTTCTAGACTAGCCACATGATGAATTACCAGCCATGGCGCAGAAGCCGCAAGAGACCCTACTGAATCAATAGTGGGGTGACCATGACGTCTGAGATAGGACTCAATGCAGTGAAAATTTCGTCGATCAGTAGATCGAAACTCGTGTAACAGTTCTTGATACTCTGATGAACTCTCGCCGAATTCAGTTCTTGCCCGGCCAGTCCTTCCATCTCGGATCCCTTGATCCGCACGATAAATTTCCTCTAAAAACTCTCTATGCTCCTCCCTAGACTCAAGCGCTTGTAGAGCAAGCTGACATGAAGAGAAATCGTGTGTACGCTCTTGCTTCACACAGGACATTACCATGAGCATCACCAAGGAAGATAAGATACACCTCATATCATCTCTTGACGAAGCTAATCAAATAAAAAGATAGCAACACGCATACACTCCAAAATAGACACAAAAGCAGGAAGATCAAAAGCTTCCTATCAACAATCAAAGGATAGGGAAAACTTCCTGACACCAAAGACGGAACACCAACCAGAACAAGATATAGCACTGGTAACAAAGATGAAAAAGCGACGTACTTCTTCAATTTCATGTGGCCGAAGCTTGATAACAAGCCAAGGCTTATGACAAAAAGCATGGGAGCAAGTGCATGAAAAATGAATGAAACCAAACGAAGCTCATCAGGAATAACCCATCGCGGAGCCAATATCACGTGAAAGACGATAACCATGAAGAGTACGCTCGGAAGAAGCACACTCACAAAGCCCTTCAACCTCGTATAAAAACTATACCTATGAGCCATGCTCAAGATTACAAGGCAGGCCATGCTCAAAAGCATAAGAAGATTGACCCACACCGTAAAGTAGCGACAGCAATTAATAGATGCGGATAAAGCAGTCAGCTGCTCAGCTTGGGATACATAAGCCACTCTAAGCATCAGGGCACAAGCAATCAATACAGCCCCTGTACTGGCGGCCAGTATGCCAAGAAGCCTGCGCATCTCGTGCTACCTATGCTGATCTATCATGATCACATTGCCATCGGGATCTTGAAACATAATCGAGGCTGGACCGCTTGGCTCAGCATCAAGAGCTTTCATCATGGCAACACCATTCTCAACCAGATGCTCATGAATCTGTCGTACATCATCGAAGCTCTCAAGATTCTGGGCGCTGCTATCCCATCCCGGATTGAATGTCATGATATTTCCTTCAAACATCCCTTGAAACAATCCAATGAGAGTATCCTCATTTTTCATGATGAGATAATTTTTCTCCATTGCTCCACCAAAGACAGAGAATCCCAAGTTCTCATAGAACTCCTTGGACCTTGAAAGATCCTTTACGCTTAGACTCACAGAAAATACTCCCAGTTTCATATCCATAAATTTTGATTCCCCGCAAGTATACGAAAAATACAGATCCACAAATCGGACAGTTGCCCTCAAGCAAATTCCATCGTATTCTCACTCCAAGATACTTCTCAATGCCTGCGCATACTTCTTACTTTGAAAAATATCATTGTGTCCGTATCCATTGAGAATGATCAAATCAACATCAAGATTCTCAATTTTGAGACGGGATGCATGATCCAAAGGGATCAAGTCATCCTCAGTCCCATGAAATATCGTCACTGGGCATTTCACATTACTCAGATGTCTCGCTGTATCCAGTTTATACTTGATGAGAAAACCTGGCAGAAAAAACACTTTCTCACGAATTAGCGAAGACAAACTAAAATACGGAGAATTTAATATGAGTTGTCCGGGATGATTGCTAGCCGCAATCTGAGCGGCCACACCTGAGCCAATAGAAGTACCCGACAGGATAATTTTCTTTTCATCCCAGTTCCGCTTCAAATGATTGTATACAAGCTGCCCGTCTTCAATCAGCTGCTGCTCAGAACAAATATGACCTCCGCTCTTACCGTATCCACGATAATCTACATAAAAAACATCATAGCCATGTTGAAGATAGAGTTCAGCTCCTTGCGCCCATCCTCTGATGGACCCTCCATTGCCATGGAAAAACAGAATGACACCTTTACTCTCGGCAGATCTGAGATGTAGGCAGTTCAAGTGTATCCCATCCGCAACAATTACATCAACTTCCTCAAAGTCGCCTTCCATATCATACTTGTAGTCTTGAGGCAAAACCTCCGGATAAAAAAGGAGCTTCTCCTGAAAGAAAAACAAGAGTATACATACGGCAACACAAAGAAGAAATAAGCCAATACCAATGATTTTTAAGAATCGCATTTAGCTTTCTACATTGACAACAAGATGATAAAATTCATCAAGGTGTGCGAATGACTTCAAATCGCTCTATTGCACGCTGTCCATTTTCGTACATCACTTGTACAAAATAAACACCTTCCTGAGGATCATTGATCTGGCATGACAGATCATCAGGAATTACCTCCACAACAAGGCTTCCGCCAGCACTCCATATCCATACAAGATGCATATCAATGCTAGACCCCAGCGTTATCAAACCTGAGGATGGATTGGGCCAAATACGAAGCTCTGGTATCTCTGGTCTAACTATACCTGCACTTGTCGCACCTTCATTATTTTCTCCTATGCTGGCTTCATCTAATATGATAAATTCTCCAGTGCCATTCGGAATGCGTCCAAAGGATTGATCATCTCCGAGTGGGCCAAAACTGATTGTATCGACCACCAATAGCGATCCTTCTTGCTGTTTATAAAGTCCCACAAATTCTCCATCCTTGGACAATTTGAAGTTGGCGTGGTATCCATCTTGCTCTAGATCGTCATCTGCCCATATGATGAGATAACTGTCTGGAGCTAGTGGAATCAATGGTAGTGCCCACTTATCTGGCTCTCCTGGATCATCCGTCAAGAAATAGTTGGCCAAGAAGATCGTATTCTCACTCGTATTATAAAGTTCAATCCAGTCATCAAAGTCTCCCGCCTGATCTGCTACATACTCTTCATTGTCTGCCATAAACTCGTTGACAACCAAAGGATCATCAGTAATACTTCCGAAATCAGTCGCATACTCGCCACATCTAGGATAAGGGCGATAATCACCATCTGACTCATAAATCTCGAAGCTATACTCCACTCTGCCTGGCGATAAAAGTGTCGTCTCAAATCTCCACATGTCTTGACTAGAAAAATCCACCTTTTCTCTATATGTATTGTTGTCCCTATCAGTATAGTTCACCATGATACTATCTATAGGGAGCAAAGACCTCAAGCTTATCTCCCAAGTAATCCTCTCTGCGGATTGAGTCTGACGTAATCGCTGGATGATCGGAAGAGGATTGTAATTGTCAATCTGTATGCGATTGGCTTCTAGCCGAGTAGATATATAATTTCGCAAGCCATACTTCACGTGATCCCCAATTGACATATCAAAAGAGAGGTCATAGTGATCTAGATCCCAACCGTAGTCGAGTGAGGCATAGGGGTCAGCCTCTCTGGCACTTCTAAGTAAATCTCTAAAACCCTCAAGCTCCGCATCATATGACTCTGCTCGCAAGATATCCGACACTCGATCGACCTCCCAGCCCAATTGGCTCCGATACTCTGGTACGGACAAAATATGATCCTGCAGCGGTCGATCTTCTCTCGCATTGTCAAACCAACGATAAATATTTGCAGTGGCCCAGTCAACACCAAACCAGTCAATGCCAAAAGTATTATCTAGATCAAAAGGGAAATAAACAAAATTGTTCCGGTCTGTGTCGAAGTAGAGGTAATAATTGTTCTTGTTGAGAGGACCATCCCAATTTCCTGTCACAATATCTACTGCCAATGCGGAGATATACAAATCAACATCTATCCACCGATCCACAAGGCAGTCTTTGGCATCACTTGGAACTTGATCAAGGATAGAAATCAAGCTGGCAATATCCGTATAGTCGTCAATATCATTATTGATTTTTAATTCGTAGGCTCGACGCCCATTGAACTCCTCTTTGTAGAGATCGGGGTCTTCTCCTTTGTATGCAAGGTCAGCTGGATAGAGACATTTGTATAGGTTTCCACTATTGCTAGGGAAGCGCTTTCGCACAAATTCTTCGTCGATGTGCTCTGTATTTAAATAGAGGCCTTTGTACTCACCATTGATGTAGAGCTCTACGTGATTGGCTCGAGCTGATGGCACACCCATCTGAGAAAATAAGTCCCAACAAAGTTTAGATCGCATCAGAGAAGGATCATTCTTCTCTCCATTGAGATTCAGTTTTTCTAGACCAAAAAACTTCTTCGTCTCAAAACTATTGATCGAAATTTTAAAAGACTTTTTGGCGGCAGCTCTAGATGTATTTCCGCGTAAGCGAAAACCTATCTGGTTTACTTCATAGGAATCACCATCCTTGGTAAATATGAAAGTGGCTGGATACTCATGATCAGACCACCAATTTGCAGGATCTAGAATTTCATCAAGAGAATCTTGATCAATGAGAATATCAATACGTGGGACGCTGCTGTCATCGAAGACGTAGTTGCTTTCTTCGAGACCCATTTGCGCGAAAGCGCTCAACACAAAACCAAGAAAAAAAGAAATCGTCCATACACTCTTCATGTACCGAAAATAAGGACAATGCTCAAGATGTGCACAGCATTGAGGGCGAATGACAGAATGAACGTGCTATGCTATCTTCCTCCGCCAAGAATCGTACCCTTGAGCATACGATCCATGAACTGGGCGACAGTCACTTTTTCCATGACACAACCATTGGTCGTATCGATGATCTCATCATCGTCCATATGCGCATTGCGGATCTCCCGTAAGAAGCTGCTTTCCTTCTTCACCAAGCCCCAGAATGCGTAAGCCCGCACGACTCCACTAGCATGATCCGTCATCTTGATCAGCTGCTCCTCCGTGCTTGACTTGTACCACTTCTCAAATCTCGCATACTGCTCGCTCATGGCACCCGCAAATCCCGTCTGCTTGCTCTCCACCACATTGTAGCTGGCTATATCATTGACCACAAAGCTTCCACCACTCAACATGGACTTGAGATCGCCCTTGACGAGATCCTGTGCGGCGAGCGTGTATGTCAGTCCCAAGAGTGCAAAAAGAGTAAATAGCTGTTTCATCGCTTGTGTGTTTTGTCTACTCAATATACGATCAGCCAGCGCACCCAGTTTCGGAGGATTGGTTAAATAGCTCTTAAGATGGGCTAGAGATGTTCTTCAAAGAACGCTTGGATCTCGTCGAGCAATTGCGGACGGATCTCCTCATTGAGCACTTCATGGTAGTAGCCATCATAGATGCGCAGCTTCTTTTTGATGCTTGAAGCCTTCTCAAATAGAAGTTCAGATCCACGCACGTGGCAAAGCTTATCGTCGCCTCCATGCATGATGAGAAGAGGCTGGTGTATCTTGTGTAGGCTCTTCTGCGTGTCTTCCATTGCTTTCATGAGGACCACACCGCTCCGATTGGGGTTGCCGGTGGTATTGACAAGAGGATCTTTGAAGTAGTCCTCTTGGGTCTTAGGATTGCGACAGATGTCTTTTCGCTCAAATTTGATCCACCTTCCCTTCGGAAAATACTTGGACGCAGTATCTGCCATCATGAGTAAGGGCTTAGGGAGCTTTTTGGCCACCTCGAGAGCTGTACCACTCATCACCACAGCCATATAGCTCTCATCATGGCTCATGAGGTAGCGCAAGGAGATGAGACTGCCAAGACTGTGAGCGACGAGAAAGACCGGCGTCTTGCTCTCTTGAAGTCCTTGAAGCTCCACCCAAGTCCGCATATCACTTACAAAATCATCCACATCCGTGAAGTATGCACGATCACCTTCAGACTTGCCATGCCCAAAATGATCATAACCATATATCGAGTATCCAAGGCCGTAGAACCGTGCCGCCAGGAAATCATAGCGACCGATATGCTCTCCCATTCCATGTACGATGTGGAGCTTCGCCTTCTCCTGAGGATGCTTGATAGTGTAGCCAACGAGCTCATGACCTGTAGTGCTTTGAAACCTCACTTCCTGTTTCTTCATGCGACAAAAGTACCTTTGAGCTGTGGAAAAGGGTATTTCTCTCAATAAATTCATCAGCCAGACAGGATTTTGCTCCCGTCGTGCGGCAGATACGATCATCGAGCAGGGTCGTGTGGAGATCAACGGGGCTGTCGCCCAAAAGGGCAATCGCGTCATAACTGGTGATGTAGTGACCATTGATGGCGAAGCGCTGATGCAGACCAAGAAGAAGATCTATATCGCACTGAATAAGCCCAAAGGTGTAGAGACTACAGCGAACCCAAATGTGGCGAATAATATCATCGACTTCATCGGTCACGAGAATCGGATATTTCCTGTAGGACGCCTCGACAAGAATTCTGAGGGTCTCATCCTCTTGACGAATGATGGCGATTTTGCCAATATGCTGATACATGCCCGGTACCAGCATGAAAAAGAATATATCGTCTCAGTCGACCGAGGCATCAATAAGGACTTTGTCAAGAAAATGTCTTCTGGTGTGCAGATTTTAGATCGTGTGACGCTGCCCTGTGAAGTCGAGAAAATCAATAAAAACACTTTTCGCATTATTCTCAAGCAAGGTCTCAATCGACAGATCAGAAGAATGTGCAATGAGCTCGGTTGCAAAGTGACATCTCTTCAGCGCGTGCGTGTAGTAAATATCCATCTCGGGAAGTTAGCTCTAGGAAAATGGCGCAACCTCACAAGTCAAGAAGTCGATCAGCTCAAATCTGAGATGAAAAAAATAGAGCTGCCGCCAAAAGCCAGAGCTCCTAGAATTAAAAAGACGAGACCGCGTCAAGGTCAAAGTGGAACCTCTCGCAAGACTTTTAAGCCTAAGAGAAGAAAATAATGGGAATACTGAGAACAAGAGTGATGTGCAATTTCTGCTTGTTCTGCATATTCCTCCTTTCTATTTTCTGTTCTCCTGAAAAAGCTCCAACAACTGATGTCAAAGTCGCCAGTGGCACAATAGAGCGCATTGAGAATTTCTCCTCAGACTATGTGAATGATCGACATGTGGATGTCTGGCTTCCAGAAGCGTATTCAACAAATAAAAAATATCCTGTCATCTATATGCATGATGGGCAGATGTTATTTGATTCTACGACGACATGGAATAAGCAAGAGTGGCAAGTGGATGAGACCATAGGAGACCTGATAAAATCAGAACAAATACCACCGTGCATTATAGTCGGTATTCACAATACTGAACTGAGGCATTCGGAATATTTTCCTGAGAAGGTTTTTAATGCGATTCCGACAGAGTATCGACAAAAACTTCAAAGTAAAGGACAAGATGGTCAAGGACAAGCACTGATGTCAAGGGATGCATTTTCTGATGCATACTTGAAATTTATATTTCAAGAACTCAAGCCACATATCGATCGAACATACTCGACGCGACCAGAAAGGAAAAACACCTTCATGATGGGATCCAGTATGGGTGGCCTAATTTCTGCCTATGCGCTTTGTGAATATCCCGAGCTATTGGGAGGTGTGGCTTGCCTGTCCACGCATTGGATCGGAGCATATGACACGATCAATAATCCGATTCCAGCAACCATGATGGATTATTTGGAAGCCAAGCTCCCAAGTCCAGGTCGTCATAGACTGTATATGGACTTGGGAGATCAGACATTGGATGCTTTGTATCCAAAATATCAAAAAGAAGTCGACTCATTACTCGTTGCCCTCGGCTTCACATCATCGTCTTGGAAAACACTTTCTTTTCCAGGATCCAATCACTCAGAACGAGCTTGGGCGGGAAGATTAAAAATTCCCATCCGCCATTTACTTGATACTCAGTCTCTGGGTGAATAATCCCTCTGACTGTCAAGACCTTTTTTGTCTATCGACACTCTCTTCTCAGTGCCAACAACTCATCAAAGTTGTTGACTTGAACAAGCTCGTCGTTTTCATCTATAAGATCAACAGGATAGATAAAGTCATCGATATCACGATTATCAAGCAGCACTTCCAGTGTTTCTTCATCTTCAGCAGTGATTACATCTCCACTTGTAAGAAGAAGATCTACAGGATAAAGAATTGTAAAGCAATCTTCGAGTTTATCAAGAGTTCTTTCTAGTCGATCGTTGTTGTTATCATCTTCGTCGTCCTCATCATCCTCATCTTCGTCGTCCTCATCTTCGTCGTCCTCATCTTCATCCTCATCTTCATCCTCATCTTCATCCTCATCTTCGTCGTCTTCGTCTTGATGACAGTTTCTAGCAAGTTCTTTCAATTCGTCAAACTCTTCAACTACGACTTCTTCTCCCTCATCATCAAAGAGCTGGATGGGATACACGATACTATCTACATCATGTGAGTCAAATACCGACAAGAGCTCATCAATATCATTGACATTGAGAGTATTTCCATCAGAACTGATCAAAGAAATAGGAAAAACAATATCGTAGCAGCGCGGAAGTACGTAGAATATTCTTTCGAGGCTAGCATGACACTCTTCTTCATCCTCGTCATCCTCGTCATCCTCGTCATCCTCGTCATCCTCTTCCTCATCTTCATCTTCATCATCTTCATCATCTTCATCCTCGCAGCTCTCTAAGTCTCTCAGATCGGAAGCCGCATTCAATTCGAATACCTCTCCATCGATGTTGATCACAGATATAGGAAACTGCACATCGACATACTTGCCAGTCAGAAGCGCATCTATCAATTCTTCATCACTGCTGACCTCTACGATCTGTTCATCTTCATCAATAAGTGCTATGGGATAGACCAAATCATAGCACTCCTGTAAATCCTCAATAAGATCTTCAACATCAGTAAGACGAGGACGATCGCGCTCACCCTTAAACTTGATCACTGGTTTAAGAAAATAACCATCATCATTCTTGATAATAGACGTACAGGCGAAAAACTCAACAAGATAGTCCTCGTCACCAAGCTCATCCAGATCTACGCGCACTTTGATGAGATTCGTCACGCGGAGCTGAAGTGGATACGTAACTCCATCGACTACAATGGTATTCTCATCTCCCAGATCAAAGTAAATGTGTTCGATATCATCTATATCAACTGTACCGAAAGCTAACAATGTATCAACCCCGTCAGTAAATTCGAGAAGATTATAAATCCCTGCATTCGTTGAAAGAACGGTCTCGTTGCCATCTTCATCCTCCACAATAACATTAAGAATCTCTACATTGACTTCGTCCGCATCAAAAGGACAATCAGTTAGATATAAATTGAAGATATTTTCAGAGGAGCTGACATTGCTGGTTGGTGTATCTTCTGTGCATGACTGAAGAGCAAGAAGGGCTAAGAAGAGGTAGAAGCATCTCAGGATCGTAGTGGTCATATGAAAATAAATTTATACACGTTGAAGTGCTGTGAATAGATAATATGCCCCTCAAAACGCGTACGATTTCCCAATTCGTACTAGAAAGTTAAGCATAAATTGGCGAATAGTATACAATAGGTAGATTAGTAGAGCCTCAATTCTATAAAAATCATAGCTAATAGGAAGCATTGGCTTTAAGAAGCAATTCACCCGCTTCGTCTGCACGAGACCATCCCTGACTCTTCATTTGATCTGGGCCCTTGTAGTTGATAAACCATATCTCGATGATATTAAGAGCCCCTGGATACATCTCTCGAAAATCATCCAGATCTTCGATCGAACTAAGATGTGCTTTTGGCAAAATCGCTAGCAACTTGTCATCTTGCTCACCGCCGTCAAGTAAACGCAGTAAGCCTATGACTCGCACACTTGCAATACTTGCCGTATCCATTGCTGAACCAAAAACCATGACATCCAGTGGATCTCCGTCACCACCGTCTTCTTTGGCCAAGAGCGTGCCTGGTATCATTCCATAATTCACAGGATATGGAAGATAGTTCACTGTCCTCGGCTGGCTATGGATCTGTTCTATATCAAGCCTCCCAGACTCCTTGTTGACCTCATACTTCAGATTTGTGCCAGCAGGAATTTCAATCACAACATTGACCAAGCTATCCTCAGTCCAAGTCGGAATATCATTCACCAAATGAAGAAAATCTCGAGAGTTACTCTTCGTCGACACACCATTCTCACATGTGATGAATGACAGTGCGAAGACTAATGAATAAAACGCATATTTTGGCGACAGCCTCATAGAAACTCTACAATCAAATCTATCTCTACTGCAAGGTTTCGAGGAAGAGAACTCATCCCAACCGCCGCACGAGCATGCTTACCTCTATCCCCAAATACTTCGACCATAAAATCGCTGAATCCATTGATTACCTCCGGGTGCTGTGTAAAGTCATCTGTGGCATTAACCATGCCAGTGACTTTTACAAGACGAGTGACCCGGTTGAGATCGCCCAATTCATTGTGTAGCACTTCCAATTGTGAAATTGCGATCGAGCGTGCCGCTCTGTATCCTTCATCCACAGAAAGATCTTGCCCCAATTTTCCAGTGATGAGTTCTCCATTTTCATCTCGACTGCCTTTCCCGGCAAGAAAAATTAGATTACCCGTCTTGATAGCATTGGCATAGTTGGCAATGGGAGCTTTGACACTTCCGAGTTCTACGCCTAGTTCTTTCAGGACGGCATAAACATCTCTTTCCTGAGGAACTGTCACATCAGAAACAGCTTCTTTTTGACAAGAAACTAAAAAGAAAAGTGGTAACAAAAAAGAAAGCGCTTTCGTCATATTTATTTCCATGGACCAAGAGTGGTTACGTGAGTAATTTGATCTGAGTTGTCAATGCGATATAGTCCGCCTGCTCCACCGAGCCAAAGCTGTCCACTCTGGTCCTCAAGCATACAAGTCACAGATATAGGAATATCGTAATGTCCAAATTCATCACCATCCCATTTGTACACTCCATGAGTCGAAGTCCCGATCCAAATCTGTTGCTTACGATCCTGATAAAGCTCGTAGACTTCTGTGGCATTCAAAGCCTCAATATCTGGAAAGCTTCTGATAACACCATTTTCCCACTTATTCACGCCACTAGACTTTACCTTGGTCTCTAGATCTCCATGATCCATAGCCGTATTTCTAGTGCCAAACCAAATAGAACCATTTTCCTCAACCACTACTTCTGTAATACCATTGTTGTGCAAGCCGTCTTTTTTCAAATAATGCTGGAATCCTTCTCCGTCGTATTTACAAACTCCATAGCCGTCTCGTGCGATCCAAATATTGCCACCATGATCTTCTTGTAACTCCGTAATCCAGCCTTTGGTATCCTCATTGGTCAGAGTAGTGACTTCTGGATAAGGAATATCCCAACTCACAAAATCCTTTCCATCAAACTGATACACACCAGCCCAAGTACCTACCCAAAATCGCTCCTTTGAATCGATAAGAAGGGTGCTGATACTATTTACAGAAAAACCGTCACCCAAGCTGTACTGCACGAACTCTTTACCATCATAACGCACTAGACCGTCACCACTGCCGATCCACAGTATGCCTTCATCATCTTCGATCACAGCTGTGATCCTGTTGGATGGCAAGCCATCTGCTATGGTCAAGTAGCGCAAGGAATCTCCGTCATACCTTGCAAGACCAAAATTTAAAGTCGCAAACCACATGTGATGCTGAGAATCTTCAAATACATCATTCACATACTGTGCAATAGGCATACCTACAACTTGGGTGTCATCGCCTCCTCTCTCTTGCGAAGTGCAAGAAGTGGAGCAAAGAATAATCATTCCAAATATGACTGAACGCATAGAATAGCCTCCTAGATTCTCGCTTACAATTCTGCCACTAGATAACTTGCTTCCTTGATTGCTCTTTTTGCGTCAAGCTCCTTGGCATTTTTTGCCCCACCGATTCGATGTACTTTCAGTCCTTCCGACTCAAGCTCAGTAGCCAGATCAAAATATGGTTCTTGCCCAGCACAGATGATCACATGATCTACGTCAAGCACTCTATTTTCATCACCGACCTTGATATGAAAGCCAGCATCATCTACTTTTTCATAGCTGACATTGGCGAGCATATTCACTTTCTTCATGGCTAGGCTCGAACGGTGAATCCAGCCTGTAGTTTTTCCGAGGCCCTTGCCATGCTTTCCTGGTGATCGTTTTAATAAATAAATCTCTCTTGGCGAGGAGCTTGGCTCAGCTGATTCAGCCAAGGATCCTCCTCTGCTGTGATTCATATCTACACCCCACTCTTTCATATAGGCCGAGACATCCATACTTGGGTTGGCATGATTGGGATCATGAGCCAAATACTCCGCCATATCAAAGCCTATTCCACCAGCGCCAACGATCGCCACTTTTTTGCCGACAGGCCTAGACTGATAAAGCACCTCGGCATAGTCGAGCACCTTCGGATGGTCAGTCCCAGGAAAATCTACTTTTCGTGGCGTCACACCTGTTGCAATTATTATTTCATCATAGCCACCATCTTGCAATTCTGAAGATGTGATTTTCTTAGACAGGTGAAGATTTACACCGTATTTTTTGATCAGCGTATTATAGTATCTGATGGTTTCGCCATACTCTTCTTTTCCCGGAATCTTCTTCGCCATATTAAACTGGCCTCCAATCGCGGGAGAGGCCTCAAACAAATCTACCTCATGACCTCTTTTTGCAGCCATACAAGCCGCTTCAAGTCCAGCAGGGCCTGCTCCTACGACTGCAATCCTTTTGGCGAAAGCAACGGGCTCATGATTTAGCAAAGTTTCGTGGCAAGCACGAGGATTGACGATGCAACTGCATACTTGAAGTGTAAATGTGTGGTCTAGGCATGCCTGATTGCAAGCGATACAAGTGTTGATTTCATCACGTCTTCCTTCATATGCTTTTAGCACCAATTCTGGATCAGCAAGAAATGGTCTTGCCATCGACACCATATCGGCATTTCCCTCCGCCAGCGTCTGCTCAGCAATCTCAGGCATATTAATTCTATTCGTCGTGATGAGCGGAATATTCACCTCGCCCATCATGCGTTTAGTCACCCAAGCAAATCCTGCTCTTGGCACCACTGTCCCGATGGTCGGAACGCGCGCCTCATGCCACCCTATTCCTGTATTAATGATCGTCGCTCCAGCTTTCTCTATTTCTTTGGCAAGATGTACTGTTTCGTCCCATGTGCTACCACCTTCCACAAGATCGAGCATTGACAGTCGATAAATAATGATAAAATTCTCACCGACCGCTTCTCTCGTACGCTTAACGATTTCTATCGGAAATTGAATTCGGTTTTCATAGTCTCCTCCCCACTTATCTTCTCGTCGATTGATTTTGGAAACGATAAATTGATTAATAAGATATCCTTCCGAACCCATGATCTCCACGCCATCGTATCCAGCATATTGAGCCATCTTCGCACAGTTGACATAGTCGACGATCGTCTGCTCTACTTCTTCTGTACTTAATCCCCTTGCGGGAAACGGTGATATCGGTGCCTTGGTATCACTCGCCGAGACATTGTGCTCTGAGTATCCATATCTCCCGACGTGCAGGATCTGCATGCAGATTTTGCCACCTTCCTGATGGACTGCATCAGTCACAATACGATGGTGCTCGGCTTGCTCCTCCGTCTGCAGCGGCTCACCCATAGGAAGTGCAAGACCAGCCTTATTGGGCGCTATACCACCTGTGACAATCAGTCCCACTTGTGCTCGCGCTCGCTCTCGATAAAACTGCGCTAGACGCTCGTGACCGCCTGGAATGTCCTCTAGCATCGTGTGCATAGAACCCATAAGAACGCGATTCTTCAGTGTCGTGAAGCCAAGATCTAGCGGCTCAAATAAACGTGGATACAAGTCATGTGACATGAAATACAAAATTTTCTGTCACTAAGATATGCATTGCCAATGGCGAGGAACTAGCTTTACCTCAATTAGCTTATAGTTCACAATGACCAAGTCACTGATTCAATTTCTTTTCATACTTAGCTGGACCTCTGGGATGCACAGTGAGGCTTTCGCCCAAATGGTCCAAGTACAGCTGGATACCAGCATCTACAGGACTGGCAATGCCATTGAGCTAAAATACTCAACAACATCTCCACTGAGTGAAACTGCATGGATTGGACTTTTTCCAAAAGGAATTCCAGCTGGCTCTCATTCTGAATACACAACTTATCAATATGTCCGTCAAAAAATTCATGAGGCACTAGAATTTGATGCTCCGGCTCTCGGTGGTGAATATGAGTTCCGGGTGCTGGACAGTAATTATGGCAAGCAAGTAGCCAGCGCCTCTTTCCAAGTCAAACCAATATTTCCCGAAGAAATTGAACTATACATCGAAGAACAAAATGTCGAGGCCAGTCAAAACATAACCGTTCACCTCATAACAGACATAGAGCTCAATGATAAGGCCTGGCTTGGGATATTCAGAGCCGGTGAAGACAAGGCATCCACATCAAGCTATATTTCCTATGCATATTATGGAAACTTCAAAGACGGCCGTCTACTTCTCCGCGCACCAGAATCTGGTGATTACGAGTTAAGATTTTTTGCTAATAATTCTGGCCCGCTGTTGAAAGTGGTTCCATTTCGCGTGGGAATGCCGTCTCTAGATGGAATCCAATTTACCCTTCCGGAGAAAAAAATTGATCCATCTACCCCATTCGTCATACAATACACTGGTCACGAAAATCTCAGTACTCGATCCTGGTTTGGTATATTTCATAAAGGGACGAAAGCTGGACTCCGCGGGTATATCGACTATGCTTATGTAGATAACCCCAAAGGCGGCCAATTAGAAATGATCAGTCCCAGTGAAAAAGGTGAGTATGAAGTCCGCTGGGCATATGCAGACAATGGACCAGAGCTTTTATCTGCTGAGAGTTTTTCTGTGGGATCTTCCATTGAAGAATCAAGCATCAAAAAAACGATTCAAGAAAAAGGTCATATCAGACTTTATGGAATCTACTTCGACGCAGACAAGAGCGTAATCAAGTCAGAGTCCTACTCACTAATTGAGCAAATTGCCAATATGCTTCTCTCAGATCCAACAATGAAGATCGAAGTCCAGGGTCATACAGACTCTCAAGGATCAGATGAGTACAATATGTCTTTATCTCTTTTGAGAAGTCAAGCCATTAAAAAGCGACTTCTTGACATCTATCGAGTCGATGACCGTCAAGTCGTAGTACGAGGATTGGGAGAGTCAAAACCAGTCGCTGATAATGCCACGGCGACGGGGAGAGCGCTTAATCGTCGAGTGGAGTTGGTGAAAATAACACAATGAAAACAAGGTTGATCTCGCTAATTTCTGTAGAATCTGTCCTGTTATTTGTACGTGATAAATCAACTCGCATACTGTCCATAGTGGACTTTCAAATTTACAAGGCCTAAACAGATCATCCAGTCATGAGAAGCTGGGAACTCTTCAAGATGTCACAATTGATAATATATTTAACATAGCAACGTTAGATTGACATGTCAAATCCCCGAGTTAGGATTGGTGAAGGCAAAATAAGTGGAATACTCTCCATTTTCCTAGCTGCTTCATCATTGTTAGGAATCCTTTGTTTTAAATTCCCAGAGTTACTGACCACTGCGGATCTGAGAAAAATCTATTCAGCAGAATTTGTTGAAAAACTCATGTTTGTTGCAATAGCTTTGTCCTTTGTATTTTCAATTGTAAGTTTTCTCCTTAGCAAAAAGAAGCGCTACGCTACAATAGGAATAATTCTATGTGCTCTAGCGATCTTTCTCGGAGGATTCACAGTAGAAGGCCGTGCCGTACAACAGACACAATGGTCCCTGGGCCTTGATTGGTTGTTGCTTGACCTACTCTTAATGGTCATAATATTTGTTCCCATAGAACTCGCATTTCCCAAGAATGAAGAGCAATCAAGATTTCACCCAGAGTGGCGCACTGATCTTCTCTATTTTACCGTCAGTCATCTTTTTATCCAATTATTCGGTGTAATTACTCGAGAGCCAGCCGTCTTTCTATTCGGTGATTTGAACCTGGACGGCGTACATCAATGGGTACAATCCACACCCTTTGTCGTTCAGTTGCTGGGCGCCCTTCTGGTGTCTGATCTATTTCAGTACTGGACACATAGGTTCTTTCATTCTCATCAATACCTCTGGAGGTTTCATTCCATTCATCACTCTACTAAAAATATGGACTGGCTTGCCGGTTCTAGAACTCACTTTATCGACATCTTTGTGACAAGATCGATGTCATTTATTCCAATCTACATTCTTGGCTTCTCGAGTCTCGCATTCAATGTCTTCGTTGTAGTACTGGCTATTCATGCCGTACTAATTCATGCAAATACGAATATCAGATTTGGGTTCCTCAAATACATAATTACCACACCCCAGTATCATCATTGGCACCACTGTGTCGAACCTGAATTCTATGGAAAGAACTTTGCCGTAATGTTTCCAATTTTGGACATGATATTTGGAACCTATCATCTACCTGGTGATCAATGGCCTTCAGGCACCGGTTTGGAAAACGTCGCATTCCCAAAAGGATTTTTGAAACAAAGCGTTTATCCCTTCAAGTGGAACCCAAGTAACAAGGTTCTAAAAGCGGATGAAGAAAGCCAGAGATAGGTCTATACTCAAAGCCCATGTGCAAAATGCAGCTTTCGAAATTTTGCTGAAAATCTGATCTAACCAGCGAACACTAACAGAATTTTTTCACTACTTTTTTACCTATTATTCGCCACCCTCCGGATATCTCTAGCATAGTCAAGAAAGTACAAGCAGCTGATCGAGAAACTCTGATTCTGACCGAAATTTCTGAGAGAGTTAAGGCCATCACGATATTTCAATTTGTCATAATCCCAAGAGGGATCAGCTAGTTGTCCTGTGATCGTTTTCTTCCAGACCAGACGAAGCTCACTCCCAGGCGCAAATATCCATCTGAGATTTGCATCCAAGTTGAAGGAGTTAAAACTCACGTTGTGATTGTCAGCATAGTCAATTTCTTCCAATCCACCATCCTCAAGTAGGTCAAAGTATCTGTCATAGCCGATCTTGGTCCACCAATGACGGACTCTGAGGTCAAATGAAAGTCTATTGTTAATCGTATAATCAACACCGAGGACATTGGAGACGATAGATTGATCCCTTTGTCCAAACAAAATATCATCAGACGAGAGATGAGTCACATATGCCTGCAGATCATCTCTCCAAGATATGTAGTTGTTGAATCGAAGGGAGATTTTATCACTATGTCTGTAGCTCCATCGCGTACCGAAGTCACGATTAAGACCTTCATCATTTTCTCTCGTCGCCCAAGATCCAAAGGCCTGGACATTGATTTTCTTCCGATTGTCACTGCTCATCCAAAAGCCAAATACCTGTTGATCAGATCTCTTGACAAACCGTCCTCGCTGCCTTGCTTCGTAGATGTCATTTCCGGCAAACTGCCGAAAACCCCATAGCTCCAGTTGCACTAAAGAGGGGAATTGAGCCCAAAATCCAAGATTCACATAGCTCCTGTAATAGCGATTGGAGTCATACTCACGACTCGTGTATATATTGAACCATGAATTGAATCGTTGAAATTTCCATAAACCATCAAAATCCCTATAGCGAAAAAAGATACCAGCTTCGCGGTAGTTATTGAATGGAAGGAATCCAAGATCATTCTGATCATACTGTGGAGAGACTTCTATGTATCTTGCCCCATAGACGAATGATCCATTGAGCTTGTCTGCTACAAGGTGCAATCTATATCCATCTTTATTACTTTGCTCTGGACGGGTAATATTGGAATATTGAACTTCGCCCCTTGTCCCGAAGCTCTGTTTCTTATTCTTGATGTTGTAATTCAGACCGGTGACATTTGCGTCAGAGTAATTTCCGGATCGCCATACATTCGTATTGGTGAGAGTAATAGACGAATTATTCTTTAGATCTTTATCCAGCACTACTACATTGTAGTTACTTAGAGGTGCTGTAGTGATACGCTCTGTCTTTCCAGACTCAGGGTCTACCGACTCAATGAAGTCTTCGGCCTCGATGGCATTAAATAATCCGATTCCCAAACCACCTTTTGTCCGGCCAGAAATTTTCGTTCCATTCAGCATTCTTCGCCCATTTCCTATCCTACGCGAATAGAACAATCCTCCTTTGTTGAAAAGCTCAATTCCTTCTGTGAAGAATGCTCTATTTTCTGCAAAGTAGACTTCTGCAGGACTAAGATTGAGCACTTGATCGTCAGACCTTACTTGATTAAAATCTGGAATCAAAGTCATGTCAAGTGTGAATGCATCTGTCAGTCCATACTTCAGATCCATTCCCAAACTATAATTATATGAGGACTCATTGGACCCGCCAGCTTCGCGTACCTGATTGGCATATGCAGCAGCATAAGGTGAGATGGATAATCTCACGGGTGCATCAATGTCGTAGAGACCTTCAATCTTGGCAGTACTAATCAAAAAGGTATTGTCTTGCTCAAGATCTACCGCAACCCAATTTCCTTGTTCTCCTGTAGCAGCTCTTCTTCTGAAGAAGTTGATGCGCCAGTCTTGCGATTCTTCGGTAGAAAATCTCAAAGCTGAAAATGGAATCTCAATTTCAGCAAACCAAGCTGTATCCGTGATATGCACATCGCTATACCATACAGCATTCCACGATTGATCTTCATTCTGCGGCGTAAGTCTTGCATCAAATTGAACACCCGTTGCTTGCAGAATAAATTCGAATGCGTTCGTCCCATTGCCATAGGTATCGATGTAAAAGCCAAAAAAATCGGACAAGCCGATATTGTCTCTAGCGACCAACTCTGTCTTGATGCTATCTCGTCCATTTTCATATAAAGTGGCAGCGACATAAATAGAGTTGTCGTCATAAGCCAATTTGACCTCCGATCTCTGAGACATGGGTTCGCCATCAGTCGGTCGGAAATTGGTCAAACCCGATGCGCCTACTGGGATATTTGACCATATGGCTTCATCCAAATGGCCATCGACTGATATGGCACCTGAGATTCTGTGCGCTTCTATAGTCTTCTCTTGTGCGCCAAGGGTCACTATGGTACAAAGCAGAGCTATTATGAGGCCGTGAAACTTCATTCTTGTGTGTTTACAGGTTTTAAGAAAAGACGAGAGGGTCACTGCACATCCGTTGACGGGACATGTCAAGTGGCTACTTCTAGGGAGCTCAGAATCCAATACGGATTCTGAAATCTCCTAGAAAGAAAAGTATTTGACTATTTGAATTTTTCTACTAGATCTAGTAGGCTACTACTGACCCATTGCCAGAGACAGTCTTTTTCACCTTGGGATTTCCGCGATATTTCACAGAGCCTGATCCACTGATCGTGACTCTGAGCTCGTCAGAGACCTCTGCTGCTATATTTCCCGCCCCTGAGATTTGCATCTGAGCAGTCTTGACACTGAGATAGGGAGCATCTACATGGCCACTTCCACTAATCGCTACATTGAAGTGATCACCACTTCCCTTGAGCATCATGGATCCAGCTCCAGATACACCACAGCTGATATCATTAGCATGTACTTCCATTTCAATATTACCGACACCACTACAGGCAAACTTGACATCATTATTGACTTTGAAAGCATTCATTCCTTTGATATTCCCGACACCACTGACGCCTGCATGGCGTAGGTTTTTGATGGTGATGTACACATTGATATCCTCATTGTAGTTATTATTCTTCCATCTACTCTTTTCTTGGAAATTGATATCCCAGTGTTCACCATTCACTTGTTTGTTCAATTTGTCAATGAGGTATTGTGGACCTTTCACTACGACTTTCTGTCGATTGCCCTGAGTCACGTATACATTGGCAGTATTACCAGCCGTAAAGCTTGAAAATTCAGGCAAATCAAGCTCAACTTCATTCATGGCTTTATCCATGACTCCGTCTGATTCCTGCTCAGGCTTTATCTTTTTGATCTGAGTCTTGACCTCAGTTTGCATTTTGTGATCAGAAGAAATATTCTCCTTCATTTTCTGACCATCCTTCTTGTCTTCATTCTCTGTTGGTGAAGCCATGTTTTCTTGTACTGGATTTGACAGCTTGACTCCACTTGGCGTTCTATCACCCTGATCCACTGCATTGAGCATTGCGAGAGAAAAAATAAAAAGTGGAAGTATAAAAAGGTATTTCCAGTAGGATGTTACTGTTGAGTTCTTTGCATTCATCATCATGATTCTGTTTTTGAGAAATGAATTATTATAGCTTGTGCTAAGGTTAAATGGTTTTGTCGAAGTCGACACTTTCAGAAGGCTCATCTGATACTCTTGCTTGGGAAGACCTTGACGAAGGAGACTTTGATCTGTGAGAAATTCCAGATTCTTACTGAGTGCTCCTCTGAGGTACCAGACAAAAGGATTGAACCAGAAGACAATCACCAAGACTTCAGCAACTAACTTGTCCATAAAGTGGGCCTGGTCTACATGTACCTTCTCGTGCTCAAAGATGTGCTCGTAGGTATTCTGATCATAGCTGCTCGGGTTGATGTAGATGCTGTTGAGAAAAGAGTATGGCTCATGATCCTTAATAAGTTCTACGATGGTGTACTTTCCTGACTGTACACTGTTGAGTGTAAATCTTCTCGCAAGCAATACGACCAATTGTATCACGAAGACAAGAGAGAAAATGATCACTCCTGATATGTAGAGGTATTTAATCAAATCATACCATCCAATCCCGGATCTCTGCGTCACAAGATCTGATGCAGGAGCATGGATCACTTGCGGGCTCGTCCGCTCTTGAGGAGCTTCCTGCACCAGCACAGGCAAAGTTTGTTGTATTGTATTCTCCACAAGGCTGACCTTTGCCTTGCCCTGAGTTCGCAGTGACAAGTACTGCGGTATGCTGATCAATGGCAGCGTCACTGAGAGCAAGACAGATCCGAGTAATATCCATCGATTGAGTCTGTAGAATGTCTCTCGACGTAAGAACAACCAATAAAACAAGGCTGTGAAACCCAAGAGAATTGAAGAATGTATCAAATAGGTCATGAGCGTCATTTTTGAGATTTGATCATTTTGAGAATCTCTTCGAGCTCCTTCTCGGAGATATTCTCGTTTTGGGCGAAGTGCAAGACCAGATTCTGAGCAGAATTGTCAAAGTACTTGTTGACTAGATCCCCAAGTGCATCTGTCTTGTAGTCTTCCCTTTTCACCAGAGGACTATAGCTGAGCATATTACCAAATTTCTCCTTGGAGACAAATTGCTTCTCTTCCAAGATCTTCATCATCGTAGAGACCGTGTTGTAATGTGGTTTGGGTGCAGGCATCGCCTCGACGATGTCCTTGATGAAGGCACGATCCATCTGCCAGAGGATCTGCATGATTTCTTCTTCCTTGCGCGTCAACTTCTTCATATAGCATGAGCTTTGACTCAAAGGTATTCCTAAGTATTTAGTATTGCAACTACTTTTTTAGTATTTCTACTAAATATTTAGTTTATCGAAATGTAAATCCCTGATAATCTGCCTACTAGACCTTCTCTGACTCACTCATCTCTTGGCAGAGCTCTACCAAGACACCGTTGGCAGTCTTGGGATGTACAAAGCAGACGAGTTTATTATCTGCACCTCGCTTTGGCTTTTCATTGAGGAGTACAAAGCCATTTTCGCGTAAGCGATCCATCTCTGCGTATATATCATCTACAGCAAAGGCGATGTGATGGATGCCTGGCTTCTTGCGCTCAAGATACTTGGCGATGGCACTATCCTCATGTGTCGCCTGCAGCAGCTCGATCTTATTGGGCCCAGAGCGGAAGAAGGAAGTCAACACATGCTCACTCTCGACGAGCTCTTGCTTGTACGGCGCGATACCAAGTAGCTTCTCAAAGAGCTCATTGCTCTCCTCGATGTCATGTACCGCGATACCGATGTGCTCTATCTTCTTCAGGTTTTCCATGGCTGATTTGTTATTGAGTGTAAATGTGTGCAAACTGGCATACACATTGCCCTTCACATTGCGTAACTAAGATGTTATAATTTTACTGTATCAAATTCATTTAATCTATCCAATCATGAAAAAACTCTTTTTCACACTGTGTATAGCACTTTGCGGTCTTGCACTCAGCGCTCAGACTGCTGACAAAGTATCTTGTAAGAAGTCTTGTAGCCCAGAAATGTGCCTTGGCGCGACAGTCGATGTCGTCAATGGCACTCTCGTATTTACCAATGTCAAAGAAGACGGGCCTGCTCACAAAGCTGGTATCCATGTAGGAGATCAGATCAATAGTGTCAGTGATGCGAGCGTAGCATCAGTAGACGAGCTCAATGGCTTGCTCAAGGCAAATGAAGGAAGCGAAAGTGTAGACTTCAGTGTCATGAGAGATGGTCAAGTGATCAGCAGATCTATCTCGATGGCATCTCCGATGGCCACTGTAGATGGCGGAACTATGGACAAGTCCTCTAAGAAGGCTTGCGCCAAAAGCTGTGCAAAGTCTTGTGCCAAAAAGAAGACAAAGTCTTAATCGACAAAAATCTATCGCATCATTACGGTGATGCCTAGGCCCTGAATATGCGCGTATTCAGGGCTTTTTTTGATCTATTGGATCACCAAGGACTGGATGCCAACACCTTGCTCTGATTGCAATTTGACATAGTACAGCCCTTGCTCTACTCCTGAAATATCCAATTGCAACTCATAGCCCTCTGTATTCATCGTCCTCACATGCTTTCCTTGAGCATCTAGGAGCACTATATCTACCATGCCGAGATCTTCCGCTCTTCTGACAAGCTGTACTTCAGCACTTGCGGGATTGGGATATAGCTCAAACTGCAAGACATCTGCCGCCTGATCTTCTGTCGCCACGTTCTCCAGCCTGATCTCAACCACGTCCAGATTGAAGGGTACATCATTGAGAATATCAATCCGCATGACTTGTCGACCTGCATCTAGTGACAGTGCCCCTGCTGCAATGACTTCCACATATTCGTTCCAGTCACCAGTGCTCGGGACAAGTAGGCTCACTGACTCTCCTTGATCACCAACGCCTACGCTCCATCTGCCATTCGCTTGTTCGGAAGCGACCATAGCTCTCACGCTGTACACACCACTAATCTGCACGTCTACCGTGTATTCGAGCCACTCACCTTGGGATACATACCCAAGTGTATATCCACCATCAGTCCCGCCGATGTCCACGCCCTCATCTGGGCGATATTGGCCAGGGATGTTGATCGCATCATTGTCGTGATAGGCTAGGCCTTCGCCACCCTCATCATAGTCCTCTACCTCAATCTTTCCGGGGATCTGTTGTGGGCTTTCGCCAAAATGACTCTGCTCAGTTGCGAGGATTCTGATTCTTGTGGGATATCCGTGGAGCAATGTGCTGTCTTCTCTCATGGTATGCACACGGTAAGTATAGGTCTGGCCAGCAGATACATCAAGATCTGGGAAACTCCTTGCCGTCGATGGCAGTACTGCAATACGCTCAAATTGATTGCGAGCTCCTACGGCTCTTTCCACGATGATCGGCATGTCGCCCTCATGCCGATTATTCCAGCGCACCAAGATACTTTGACTACTATCACTAGGATCGACGATAAGCTCAGAAGTGATCTGATTGGGTGAATCCTCGTGATAGTGGATCAGTATATCCTTGACTTCTGGCCATGTATGAGATCCTCTATCAAGTATGCCAAAGTCGCCACCATCATCCCATACAGAGAACGCAAATCCATGAACCATACATTCCTCCACATTGTGCGCATAGATTCTCATCCGAGAATTGTAATCGCAAGCATGTATCGCACCAAACTCGCTGTGATGAACTGGCACTCCGTGCTCCTCAGACCATGACTTTACGGACTGGTATTTGTTGGTGAGCTGGGCATAGTCTGAAGCGGTGCCCCAAGTGCCTTGTCCCTCACCAGAAAATGGCCATGGATCATAGGCATGATAGTATCCGATCAGATAGTCATCTTCTGGTATGGCCGCTTGCAGTAGATCGGGAGAATTTGCCCAGCCTTGCCCACCAAAGATGACAATTCGCGTAGGATTGTTCTCTCGTATGATTCCAAGAATCCTAGCATTGAGATCGTCCACCTGTAAGCGATTCATGCCATTGGGCTCATTGATGATCTCCATCAGTAGCCGCTCGTCTTTGTCCTTAAATCTCTCAGAGATCTGTACCCAGATCGAGTCGTAGCGCGCTCTGAGATTGGGATCATCATAGTTGTTTTTGAGCCAGTCCTCGTGATGTCCATTGAGTGTGACGTAAAATCCTCGATCAAGCGCCCAATCCACTACTTCTTCTACGCGATCCATCCATGAGTCTTGGATGTCATAAGGCACAGCATTTCCCGTATGGAGGTCCCAGCGCACAGGGATACGCACATTGGTAAAGCCCGCTTCCTGATACGCATCAAAGTGCGCTTCCTGTGCGGGACCATTATTCCATGCACCTTCGGTAGGTGGCTCAAGGGTATTGCCGAGATTGATCCCTCGACCCATACCCTCGATCGCTTCTTGAGGTGAAAGCTGAGCTAGGGCGGTATGCGCTACTAGCACACTGATCGCAAGGAAAGAAAGTGTAGATCTGAGCATCTTCTGTATCTGCATTGATGTACTGATAGGGAGTCAATAAATCCTCAGATTTACCAGATTCGCACTACACATTCTCCCGGGACAGTAATCATCGCAGCGAGTCCTGCAGCCCTAGATACTGGCGGTGCGACTACCGTCCACTCTCAAGCTCGTCCCACTCACATAGCTCGCCGCAGGACTCGCCAAGAAGGCAGCCACATTGGCGATTTCGCTAGGATCGGCAAATCTGGCCATCGGAACAGTCGCAACCATCCGCGCCTTGGCCTCATCTTCGGAGATTCCCGCCTTTTGCGCTCTAGCGCTCACGATCTCATCGATCCGCTCTGTCTGAGTGAAACCAGGCAGGATATTATTCACCGTGATACCATGAGGTGCGAGCTCATTGGCCATGGTCTTGGCCCAGCTGGCTACTGCTCCTCTGGTCGTATTACTCACTCCAAGGCCCGGAATCGGAGCTTTGACAGAGGTACTGATGATGTTGATGATGCGTCCGTATCCCTCACTCTTCATACCTGGCACTACAAGCTGCACCAGTAGATGGTTGCAAATGAGATGCTTGCGATACGCATCGAGAAATTGCTCTGGCTCTGCTTTCAAAATTTCTCCACCGGCAGGACCACCAGTATTATTGATCAAGATGTGAATCTTCTTTTTGGCCAATAGGCCTTTGACTCTCTTCTTGAGATCCTCTGGATCCGAGAAGTCAGCCACGAGGTAGTCATGCTGCTGCCCATCAATCTTCTGGAGCTTATGGATATTTTGCGCAAGCTTATCGGCAGATCGTGCTACGAGCGTCACATTGGCGCCAAGTGCAGCTAGCTCGATGGCAATGGCCTTTCCGATTCCTCGGCTACTACCGCAGACGAGTGCATTCTTTCCTTGTAGATCTAAGTTCATGGTCCAGTACTTTTGGTAGTGTAATTCGTCAGCTATGAATAAAGATCACAAAGTACTCCAACAAAAAGCAACACCACGAGGAAAATATCCGCATGTCAAGCGTGCTGGCGATTTTCTATTTGTTTCAGGCACCAGCTCTCGCCGTGCTGACAATACCATCGCAGGATGCAACAAAGTCGATGAGATGGGCACTTGGCAGCTCGATATTCGCGAGCAGACCAGAGCGGTGCTTGACAATATCCGTGACATCCTTGAGTCAGTAGGCTCAGGACTTCACGAGGTCGTGGAGCTGAGCAGCTTCCTCGTCAATATGAATGACTTTGCTGGCTACAATGAGGCCTACGCGGAGTACTTTGACCACGACGGACCCGCAAGGACTACAGTCGCTGTACATCAGCTTCCTCATCCTCACTTGCTCATTGAGATCAAGGTCACTGCCTACTCACCTCTATGATTCACTGGCAAAAAGAGATCATCTTACCTCCCAAGTCAAGGGGCTACCATGTAGTGACGCAGGACATTTTGGCGAAAGCCGATCCTCTTCCGGACATCGGTATGCTACATCTCTTCATCAAGCACACCTCAGCAGCCATCACGATCAATGAGGCCGCGGATCCAGATGTACTGACAGATTTTGAGTCGGTCTTCAATCATATCGTGCCTGAGCGGCTCCCATTCCTGAAGCACACCATCGAAGGGCCAGATGATATGCCAGCCCATATCAAAGCCGCGATGATCGGCTGTCAACTTCAAATCCCAGTCACAAATCATCAGCTCAATCTCGGCACTTGGCAAGGTATCTATCTATGCGAATTTCGCAATCGAGCCTCGGCACGTCGCATCGTGATGACGATGATGGGCTAGAGAAGCTACGACAATACACTTTCCGAGAAAACCCAAAACTTATATGCTCGGCGCGCGGACACACACGAGAAGCACAAGTCATCCTTGCTCGCTGCGTGCGTCCCTGGACCGCCTGAAAGCTCACAACAATGGAGAGCAAATAATTGTCTAGCTCATATGCCAATAAACAAATACACCATAGATCAACAAGGCCAGGGTCAGTTCAATCAGGGCCAGATCATCGAAAACAAGCCCATCGGATTTCCGCAGGATGGAGGAGCGGTGACGCCATACGGCAATCTGTTTTATTGGGCCAAGGCTACCGCTCTCGTGGATAGCACTATCGCGCTCCATCCACATCAGGGATTTGAGATTATGTCATTTGTACTGGAAGGTCGCATACGTCACTATGATACGCAACAGAGAGACTGGATCCCACTGGACAAAGGAGATGTACAAATCATCAGAGCCGGTAGTGGTATCAGTCACGCGGAGCATATGGAAGCAGGCAGTGTGATGTTTCAGATATGGTTTGATCCAGGCTTGCGTCAGACGCTGCAGCAAGATGCTAGCTATGATGACTACCGCAGTGATGCATTTGACTGGCAGGATGGTGTGATGGACTATCGCAAGGCGGATGACGGTATCGTGATGGACAGCTTGGGTGTTGAGATCATGAGACGCAAGTTGTCGAGTCGGACCGAGCTTCCGCTCAAAAAGGCCAATCATTACAGTATCTACGTACTTGGCGGGAGCGGGTCGATTGGCGCAGAAGAAGTGAATATCGACGATTTCATCATATTGCACGACGAAGATGCTCTCACAATCGAACCATCAGAGTCCCTCGAGTTGTTTATCGTAGCAACACCCACAGAGCTCCCGTACAAGCGGTATGCGGAGCTCTACAGTATGAGTGCGTGATGTATATAGAGACACAAAAGATGGACCACTGGCTATTTCGAGGAGCGCTGCTTCTTGGGCCTGTATTTATCCTTTGTGTATGTCTCTGGATGTTTTTCAGCGGAGAGAGCCAGACCATCATACCTAAAGAGTCCGGAGTCTGGATTGCATTTTTGGTCTGTGTGGTACCACTGATCATCATGTGGAAGTTCAAGTTGTACACGGAGATCGATGAGTCTGGTATCAGATTGAAGTTTTGGCCGTTTCCGGCAAAAGAATTTTCTTGGGATCAAGTCGAATCAGCATACATCAGGCAATATAGGCCAATGGCCGAATACGGTGGCTGGGGCGTACGCTGGGGAAGTGCTGGCAAAGCATATAATACCAAGGGAAATCAAGGTCTACAACTTGTACTCAATACAGGCGGGACCAATAAATTCTTGATTGGGACGCAAGAGCCAGAGAGACTTGCGGCGTATCTTGAGAGCATTGAGAAATTGAGCTCATCAGAGGCGGCCTCTGCTTAGCAAGAGGCGTTCATCTTATTTTTTTCGAGACTGGTCGTGAAATTTCGGTGACAAAATTGGACACAGGATAATATGCAATAAATCCTCTGTCATGGGCAAAGCATATTTCCACATTCATGGTCACTCCGGTACCGATGTCAAGCACAAAAAAGCTTTCAAAAAATTCGGAAAGCACTGGTCCGAGCAATCAACAGACAGAAACAACTTAAATCCCAAATTAGGAACAGGGTGGGTAGAAGAATCGAGGAAGAGAGTGCGAAGAGAGAGAATTGTACTCACTGTGCTACTTACAAGTCTCATTTTAACTGGACTTTGGCTTCTATCAACAATAGAAAAAGTCAACCACAACTCACCAAGAGATCAACCATCCGAAAGGGATAGTCACACTTATTATTCACGCGATCATTTTGATGAGCTCAAGATGAGTGCTCACTACTATGTGGAGCTTGGACACTTCGGCATAGCATTCGAAAAGTATGAAGAAGCAATGCTGATGAATCCTTCTGATCGAGATGTACAAGATGGATTGCTCCGATGCTCCAAGTTACTATGCCAGGAGTATCCATCATTTTGTCAGTATCGAGAAGAGCTCCTCAACTATTTGTGGGTAACTAAGAAGATTAGTTGTCAGGAATATGAAAGTCTGTTGACCGCAGGATCTTGATTTATAGATCTGAAACTTAGAAAAGATCGTTTGATCTCAACGACCGTGGAAGGCAACAAAGTGGTCCTCAAAAAGAAAGAGCAGAAACACTTTATAATGCTACCAGCATCTACATCCTCCATCGACTTTCTCCCTAGACTCGTCGTGATTTAAGGCAAATCACAGACCATACACCTATAATGAAGAAAATTACTCATCATGAGATCAAATTTCTTTGTTGGAATTACAGGTCTTCAGAGAAAGGCCAAGAATAGGACTGCTTTCAGCAAGTTCGATGAACTGTGGTTAAATCAGTCTTTGAGTACAGATGGTCTTGAGCCCAAATTGGGCGCAAGCTGGTTGGAGGAGAGAGAGGCTGCTACACGTCAGAGTAGAAATGTGACGGTAGCAGTCCTATTCATGATGATTGTTGTCTTCATCTATTTTCTTGGCTAAAGACTGTGATGTCTCTCTCGATTGGGGAGTAATTTCTCCTTACCTTGCAGCATACATTCCGTAGAACATAATATCATGACTTCTCATCACTACTATACCGACTACGACACCATGTAAGGACTAAATCCTTACATATCATGTCAAGATCATTCAAGAAAGTCGGAATCATCAAAGACAGTGGTCTCCGGCGTGCGGAGTACAATCGCAAGTTTCGTCGAGTGAATAAGCAGAGAGTCAGGCTTGGCTTGACTCCGAAACATCGCTCCGAGCCCACCAATCCATGGGACATCTGTGACTGGAAGTTCTTCTATCAGTCAGACTGATTGGTCAGGTGGCCAGGCGGACTAGATGCAAAACTTGCATTGACCACCGACCTCAATCTTGACTTGACGCTCAATCCTGATTTCTCACAAGTAGACGTAGATCGCCAGGTCACCAATCTGACCCGATTCGATATTTTCTTCCCTGAGCGTCGCCAATTCTTCTTGGAGAATGCAGACATATTTAGCAATTACGGTCAATTTGCCAATCGCCCATTTTATAGTCGTAGGATAGGTCTTGATCCTGCCGGAAATACAGTCCCCATTGTTGCAGGTGCTCGCATCACAGGAAATCTTGATCAGAAATCTCGCATCGGAGCATTTACCATGCAGACTAGAGAAAATGCAGGATTCTCCGCCCAGAATTATTCTGGTTTTAGTGGTGAAAGAGCGATCAGTAAGCGATCCAATGTCAAGGCATTTTTCCTCAATCGACAGGCCACTTTTGCAGAAGCTCTGAACTCGGACTATGGACGCAATCTGGGTGGAGAGATCAACCTCAGCACGGACGATCGCAAGATCTCAGGGCAGCTTGGGTATGTCCATTCATTTAAGGACGGCATTAGCGATGATAACAGACATCTATATGGCCGGATAGAGTATTCTGGTCAGAGATTCAGATCTTTCCTATTTATCCAAGATCTCGGCCAGAATTACTTTGCCGATATGGGCTTCAATGCGAGGCTCAATAATTTTAATCCCATCACTGGTACCATCGAGCGAATCGGCTATACGCAGATCGGCAATATGTTCAACTACTACATCTACCCAGACTCTGGCAAGGTCAATTTTCACTGGTCTGGCTTGGAAAACTTTGTAGTTGTCAATGATGGCACTGGTCTTAATGATTGGTATACGCGGTTGAGACATTTCATATTTTACAAGAATACCAGCCAACTACGATTTCGACTCAATCATCAGTATGTAGACCTCATATTTCCATTTGCTCTGACCAATGAGCCTCTACCTGTGGGTGACTACAACTTCGCCGAGTTGAATATCCAATATCTGAGTGATCAGCGCAAACTTTTCAACTTCGAGATATTTAGTGTCTACGGACAATTTTACAATGGCACCAAGCTCACCAATATCTTAAGTCTCAATTATCGAATTCAACCTTGGGCTCGATTTGCTCTTGGCTTTGAGCAAAATGCCATCAGACTGCCAGAGCCATATGGTGAGCTCGATTTATTCTTGACAAATTTCACAGCAGAGATCAATTTCTCGATCAGTCTCTTTTGGACCACCTTCGTCCAGTACAATACCCAGTCCAAAGACTTCAATCTCAATTCTAGATTGCAATGGCGCTATTCTTCGATGTCAGATCTGTTTGTGGTGTACACAGACAGCTATCTCGTCGATGGAAAATTTGGCCCCAAGAATCGGAGTCTCGTGGTGAAGTTGAATTATCGATTTGGGTTATAAGGATAATCTCCCATCTACAAGACAGCCCTTGAGCACTCCCGCACCTCTGATGAGCCGGAGAATTTTACCATGTCTCCATATCTCTCTCAAGCTCTTCTTGAGAAATCGTCGCATCGGTAATTGACAGTTCTACACGTGTCTTAACCAAGATAATAAAGTCGCTCTCGAGAGATCTAAAGATTCTGCCATTCACTAAAAGACTACCGCGCAAAGCTCGTAGAGCGCTTCTCCCGTATCACTGTCACCTTGACCTGACCAGGATATTGCATCTCCTCTTCGATCTTCTTGCTGATCATGAAGGAGAGATCATCAGCGTAGTCATCACTGACTTTCTCTGACTCTACGATCACTCTCAGCTCACGACCGGCCTGCATAGCATAGACTTTCTCTACACCGTCATAGGCAAGAGCAAGATCTTCGAGGTCCTTGAGACGCTTGAGATAGCTCTCTAGGATCTCTCGTCTTGCACCTGGTCTTGCACCAGAGATGGCATCACATGCTTGGACAATCGGCGAGATAATATTATTCATTTCGATCTCGTCGTGGTGTGCTCCTACTGCATTGAGCACTATCGGATGCTCCTTGTACTTCTCGCACATTTCCATACCGAGGATCGCATGCGATAGCTCCGATTCTTCTTCTGCGACTTTCCCCACATCATGGAGTAGACCAGCGCGCTTGGCAAGCTTGATTTGTTTGGGCGTAAGCCCGATCTCTGCACCCATCGCAGCACACAGATTGGCTGTCTCGATAGAGTGCTTGAGGAGATTCTGACCATAACTTGAGCGGAATCTCATACGCCCAACCATACGCACCAGATTGGCGTCGAGTCCATGGATATCTAGATCGATCACTGTACGCTCACCGATCTCGATGATTTGCTCAGTAAGCTGCTTCTTGACTTTGGCAGTCACTTCTTCGATCCTCGCTGGGTGGATCCTTCCATCCGCAACTAGACGCTTGAGCGATAAGCGGCAAACTTCTCTACGGATCGGATCGAAGCTAGAGATGATGATCGCCTCTGGAGTATCGTCCACGACGATCTCGGCACCCGTTGCTGCCTCGAGAGCTCGTATGTTTCTGCCTTCTCGACCGATGATCTGCCCCTTGATGTCATCACTATCCAGATTGAAGACGGAGACAGTATTTTCGATGGTATACTCAGCGCATTGGCGTTGAATGCTTTCGATGATGATCTTCTTCGCATCCTTGCTAGCGCGTGCCTTTGCCTCACCGAGCAATCTCTTTTCTAGTGCAAGTGCATCGGTCTCGGCTTTTGCCTTGATCGCACTCAGTAGTTCTTCTTTGGCTTCTTGCTGAGTCAATCCTGCGATGCTCTCGAGCTTCTTGATGTGCACTTCGAGGCTCTTGTCGAGCTCTTCTTTCTTCTTGGAGACGATCTTGAGCTGCTTCTCAAGATTTTCCTTGATCGCTTTCGTTTCGACTTCCTTTGACTCGAAAGACTCTTCTCTTTTGTGAAGCTCCTTGAATCTGTCCTTGAGATCACGCTCGCGATTGACGACCTGATTCTCTCGGTCTTTCATCTCTACTTTGTGATCAGCCTTATAGCTTTCAAACTCTGACTTGAAGCGGGAGAATTTCTCCTTGGCTTCTTGGATCTTCTTTTGCTTGATCGACTCGTTTTTGGACTCTGCCTTGGCGATGATCTTCTCCGCTTTGGTCTCGGCGGCAGCTAGTTTGCGTTGTACATCGAGATCTAGCTCGCGCTTGGCGATGTCGGCTTGCTTGTCATATTCTTGCTGTAGTTTTTTGGTGCGGCTGGAGAATACTCCAAAGGCTCCACCGAAGCCCAGTAGTGCCGCGATCACTCCTACGATAATCGTGATGGGTTCCATAGTTCTTGTTTTAGCGTGAGAGCTGACAAGAGACTAGAGAGATATTACAGGCACGCGTCCACAAGGCTGGTCAAGGCTTCGATCCGTGCTTCTTGCTCGGGATCATCCTGTGACCTTTGATTCTTCAGTTTATAGTTTTCGACGGCATACGTCAGTAGGGCGATGCAAAGGCAGTCTTGCTTATCCTTGCGCGTGTATGTGAGCGAAAGATTCTTCACCTTTTCATTGATCTCATCAGCGATCTTGCGGATATTGAGCTCGTCCTTGCGCTTGATGCGCAGCGAGTAGCTCCTACCAGCTATCATCAGATCAATATTTCTCTCTTCCTGTTCGCTCATCTACTGTATACGCCTACAATTTATTGACGAGGTCGATGCACTCATCCACCTCTTCTATATACTGATCCAGCTTCTCTTTGAGCCCTTGTTTCTCTTGGCTCGGCAGCTCTTCGAAGAGCGCCGCCTGTGTCGGCTGGACACCTTGTTTTTGGAATGCCAATAACTGTCTCTCGAGATCTTGTTTCTCTCGTTTAACAATTTCAAATTCCTCTTTTGTCAGCTCATACTTCTCCACGAGCAGCTTGATCTTAGCTTCTAGCCCATCGATTTTCTGACTGACACTCATAGCATAAAGATACTCACAATTTTGTCATGTATGCGAGGCCATACTCAGACAGAGTCGTTATGTATGGCTTTCGCCAAAATGTGTCAGTACATTGACTATCAGAAGATTAGCCGAGAAACTCAGTGGAGTCAGACTACTTGCGGATCTCAGCGCCGAGCTCGCGCTCGTAGGTGCTAATGAGCTTATTCATTGTCTTCTCGATTTCCTTGTCCTTGAGTGTTTTTTCTGCACTCTGGAATGTATAGGAGATGGCATAAGACTTGAAGCCCTCTGATTTCATCTCATCACTGATATAGACATCGAAGAGACGGAGATCCGTCAAGTGTGGCTTGGCTATTTTGCGCGAAAGCGCTTCGATCTTCCCATAGCTCACATCAGATCTCAGCTTGAGCGCTAAGTCCCTTGTGATGGCAGGATACTTGCTTGGCGCCTCTATGGTGATACTGTGCTTGGCAGCCTTGCGCAAGATCGATTTCCAATCAATCCATGCGGCAAACACCTCTTGATCTACATCCATCTTACGACAGATCTTGGGGCTCAGGAGTCCAAATTTGGCGATGGTTTTTGGACCTTGATGATAGTGCATGCCGTAGGCAAAGCGCTCGTCTTCCAGTTCGGAGCTTTGATATTTCACGATGCCAAATCTCTGTAAGACCGCATGTACCTCGCTCTTGAGTTCGTAGAAATCGGAGGACTGCTCATCTCGATTCCAGTATGCCGTGCTTGCACCTGAGACAAATAGGCTCACGCCCTGCTCTTCATGGTAGTCATCGTCTTGTCTCTGATAGGACTTGCCGAGCTCATAGAGTTTCAGCCTCAGCTGACGACGATTGAGATTATGCTTGATAGATTCTAGACCACTCAATAGAAGATCGGGCCGCATGGCATTGAGCTCAATATTGGAAGTATTGTTGATCTTCACAAGACGCTCCTCTTCTTGCCCCACAGCTACGAGGTCCGTGGTCTTCATGAGACTCAGACCCATCATCTCCAGAAATCCTCTGCCCGTGAGCAGAGCGCTCAGCTGATCTTGCACAGCATAGCTGCTTGCACGCTCGCTCGGGATGAGTGCATAGTTGGCCGTATGTCCGATCTCTACTTGATTGAAGCCGTAGATCCTGAGGATCTCTTCGATGACATCTACCTCACGCGTGACGTCCGCCCTGCAAGTAGGTACAGAAACCAGCACTGCCTGATCATCACGCTTCAGGATCTCAAAGTCCAGTGCTTCTAGGATCTTGACGACTGTCTCCGCAGGAATATCATTGCCGATCACACGATTGACGCGAGCCCATCTCACTGTGCATTGCTTTCGCTCTATCGGTGCCGAGATGACATCAGTGATCTCAGATGCAATCTCCGCGCCAGCGTACTCGACCATGAGCTGCGCAGCACGCTTGAGAGCAGGCACAGTCATCATCGGGTCACTACCCTTCTCAAATACCATCGCAGCATCTGTCCGCAATATATGTGACATGGAGCTATTGCGCAGAGTCTTGGCGTCAAAGTACGCGGCCTCGAGATACACTCTCGTCGTGTCGTCGACCACTCCACTGTCGATACCACCAAAGACGCCGGCCATACACATCGGCTTGTCCTCACCATCACAGATCATCAGGTCTTGAGCTCGGAGTTTTCTTTCTTTTTCGTCAAGGGAGAGAAATGGGGTGCCTGCCGGCAAAAACTTCACTCTGATCTCGTCCTTGGCGATCTTGTCTAGATTATACGCGTGCAGCGGCTGACCGTACTCGTGAAGGACGAAGTTGGTGATGTCCACAATATTATTGATGCTTCGCACTCCGATGGATTCTAAGCGCTGCTTCATCCAGTCGGGAGATGGACCCACTTGCACATTGCGCAATACCACTCCAGAAAATCTCGGACATGCTTGCCCATCTTCAATTTTGACTTTGATATCAATGCCATCCGCCGGGCTGTCAAGCTCAGCACTTGGCCACTTGAGTTGACTCTGGGAGCCCTCATTCATCTTGAGATATGCCAATAGATCTCGTGCTACACCGAGGTGGCTGGTAGCATCACTCCGATTGGGTGTGAGACCTATGTCAAAGACCGTATCTGTCTCTACCTTGAAGTATTCTGCCGCCGGCGTGCCAATCTTGGCATCGTCTGGTAGCACCATGATGCCATCATGACTATCTCCGAGACCCAGCTCATCTTCAGCACAGATCATCCCTTGAGACTCGACACCTCTGATCTTTGATCGCTTGATGGTGAATGACTCATCTGGACCCGTATAAATTTTACATCCCACGAGTGCCACGAGTACTTTTTGACCTGCAGCGACATTGGGCGCTCCACAGACGATCTGCAACTGTTCTTCGGCTCCTACATTTACCTTGGTCAAGCTCAATTTATCAGCATCTGGATGCTTGGAGCACTCGCGCACTTCTCCGATGACGACATCTTTCAGACCGCCTCGAATGGTTTCAACCTCATCAGTTCCTTCGACCTCGAGACCGATCGCTGTCAAGATCTGGGAGACCTGTTCTACCGGAAGGTCGATGTCAATATATTCTTTGAGCCAAGCGAGTGATATTTTCATGGAGTCAGTACCTTGTTGTATTGAGGGCGCAAAGATAACAAGGCTCGGCGCCGGCGGAATTATTTGAGATTTTTGATTTGCGATTGCTGATTTGCCAGTGGGTAAGCACTCTTTCTTGCTATTGCGCATGTCTTGGCGCCTAAGATTTGCTGGTAGCTAGAGTGATATCCGATATGACAACCCTAGAGAAAAGGCCAACACATCGCTAGTGAGCTTAAAGTCGTTCAGGTTCTCAAGTGGATCAGTAGAGTTAGGGTTAGTTCCTGCAACTCGGAGTTTATAGGTTTTCGTGTTACCGTGCAAGAGGTTCTTGAATACTGTTGCTCGGACAAATACTCTTTTGTGCAACTCATATGAGGCTCCAAGACCCAATAAACCATAATCATATGGACTTCCGCTAGGAGAAGCAAATTCATCTACGACTATATTGTGCACTGCCGTTTCGCCTTCAACGACATCAGAGTAAAAACCGATATTGCTGGAGTATGAAGGGATGTTTCTGGAGGATGAAATCGGATCATTCAGATCAAAACTGATATGAGGCACGATGGTCTTGTCTCTCATAAACTCAAAGGAGAGTCCTAATCCCAGAAATTTCTGCTTGATTTCAACATTTTTGTCCAATAGGATGGAGGACAAGTCTCCAGTACTTAATAACTGATAGTCAATCAAGGTTGTGTAAGTCTTGTAACTACAGGAAACACCAAATGACCAATTCTTAAAATTCCTTCTTGCTACGATTCCTAAGTCAGTATAGGGCAAAATTCTTGTATCAATTTCATTGAAGCCAAGTCCAAGTTCTGTGGCTCCAATACCGGGTATAGGCATCACTACATTCACATACGGTTCTATGGAATATTTCTCTGGCTGTGCCACTAATTGGCGGCAGATTGCAAAGCATCCCAAGATGATAAAAAAGTTGATTCTCACTAAAGTGGACGGGGATCTCATCTTGACTCATTGATTCTGTACCTCTCAAACGATGAAGGTCAGAGTTTGGTTTGCATGTATGTAGAAAGAGACAGCTCGGCGCCAGAAGGCGCACGAGAAACAGGGCTTCCTTGACTTAGCTTGTTTGCTGAGCGCCTTCCGGCGCCAGCTGGTTTCAACAAAAGAGTGTTGCTTCTCAGGGAAATGCAGACCTTTGATTCTAGTAGCAGAATTACAGGCAGACATGTCCGAAAGCACATCACTTTCTCTACCCATCGCATTTGAGCGAAAGCGGTACTCAGACAAACTACTTATAGATCTCTATCGCAAGATGCTTCTCCCTCGGATGATCGAAGAGAAGATGCTGATCTACTTGAGGCAAGGCAAGATCTCTAAGTGGTTTAGCGGCATCGGTCAAGAGGCAATCGCAGTCGGATGTACTAGTGCATTGGCAACTGACGAGATGATCTTCCCGATGCACCGAAATCTTGGTGTATTTACCACAAGAAACATTCCGCTCAGCAAGCTCTATGCGCAGTGGCAAGGAAAGCTTGAGGGCTTCACCAATGGGCGAGACAGGTCCTTTCACTTTGGTAGCCTGGAGCACCATGTGGTCGGGATGATTTCCCACCTTGGCCCACAGTTATCACTAGCTGATGGTGTCGCCATGGCTTATAAAAACCGTAAGCAATCCAAGGTTACACTGGCCTTCACAGGAGAAGGTGGTACAAGTGAAGGTGAATTTCACGAAGCGCTCAATGTGGCAGCTGTCTGGCAACTACCAGTGATTTTCGTCATAGAGAACAATGGCTACGGTCTGAGCACACCTGTATCACAACAGTTTCGCTGTGAGCAGCTCGCAGATCGCGGAGCCGGATATGGCATGAGATCCATGACTATCGATGGAAACAATGTGATCGAAGTATATGATACTGTCTCCAAGGTCGCCGAAGAAATAAGACGCAATCCAGAACCAGTCCTTATAGAGTGCATGACCTTCCGTCAGCGAGGACATGAAGAAGCCTCTGGCACCAAATATGTGCCTCAAGATCTGATGGACTACTGGATCGAGCGCGATCCAGTGATCAACTTCGAAAAATACCTGATCGCTGAGGATGTATTGAGCGAAGATGACATACTCGACATGAGACAAGGCATCAAGTCCGAGATTAATGCTGAGCTTGCTCAGAGCGATAACTTCACAGCTCCAAGTCACGGGCTAGAGATATCAGACGTCTTTAAGCCTCAATCTCTCCAGGATAGAGCTCCAAGTAATAGCACGGAGACCAAAAGATTCATCGATGCCATCTCCGAAGGGCTCGACGAGGCGATGAGAGCATATCCAGATCTCGTTCTCATGGGTCAAGACATCGCTGACTACGGTGGTGTCTTCAAGATCACCAATGGATTTCTCGATCGATACGGCGCCGATCGAGTACGCAATACACCTCTCTGCGAAAGCGCCATTATCGGTGCTGCTCTAGGCTACAGCCTTGAAGGTGGCAAGTCAATGGTGGAGATGCAGTTTGCCGACTTTGTCACATGTGGATTCAACCAGATCGTCAACAATCTGGCAAAGATTCACTACCGCTGGGGAGCGACGGCTGACGTGGTGGTCAGGATGCCGACTGGCGGTGGCATGGGCGCAGGACCATTTCATAGTCAGAGCAATGAAGCGTGGTTTTTCCATGTCGCTGGGCTGCGGATTGCGTATCCATCAACACCAGCGGATGCCAAGGGTATGCTACTGAGCTGCATTGAGGATCCCAATCCACATATGTACTTTGAGCACAAGGGACTTTATCGCAGTATCGAGGGCGAAGTACCTCAAGGCTATTCCAATGTGCCCTTGGGCAAAGCACGAGTCGTCCGTGAAGGGAATTCTTGTAGTATTATCACCTATGGCATGGGTGTGCAGTGGGCAGAGCAAATCAGCGAAGAACAAGATATAGACGCAGATATCATCGACCTGAGATGGCTTTCACCCATAGACTGGGAAGCTGTGCGCGAGTCGGTCCAAAAGACCAATCGTGTGCTTGTCCTACATGAGGACAATCTCACTGGTGGTATCGGAGCGGAGATCAGCGCTTGGATCAGCCAGCACTGCTTCGAGTATCTCGACGCACCAGTTCTTAGATGCGCTTCCCTGGATACGCCAATTCCGTTTTCACCGATATTGGAGCAAGACTTTTTGGCGAAAGCCAGACTCGCAGACAGCCTAGAGCAACTCCTAGCTTACTAGTCTCTCCTCAGGCTGTAAATTTGTGCTATGAATCTCACCAATATCCTTGCCGTCAGCGGCCTACCAGGAATGTTTAAGATGGTCGGTAATCGGGCCAATGGACTGATCGTAGAAGACTTGGCAACCGGCAAGCGCAGATTTGTATCCGCTCGAAAACATCAGTTTTCTCCACTCGAGTCTATATCGATCTACACGCTTGGTGATACAGTGCCCCTAGCTGATGTCTTCCTCAAGATGAAAGAGGTCGAGGCCAAGCACCCACCTGTCGCTCCCAAGAGCCCTCCTCACGAACTCTTTGAGTATTTTGAAGAGATCTTACCAGACTTTGATGAGGATCGTGTCAAGGCTGGAGATATCAAGAAGGTGATACAGTGGTACAAGGCCCTGGGCAAACTAGATCTGTTAGACGAAGAAGAATAGCATGCATCTCGAGCAGAAGGTCGTCGTCGTCATGCCAGCGTACAATGCGTCCAAGACGCTCGAACGCACCTTGAAGGAGATTCCTATGGATATCGTAGACGAAATCGTCCTCTGCGATGATGCGAGTCAAGATGATACCGTGGCTGTGGCAGCAGGTCTCGGCATCAAGCATATCATCGCCCACCGCGAAAACCGCGGATATGGTGGCAATCAAAAGTCACTATATAATAAGGCTCTAGAGCTCGATGCAGATATCGTCATCATGCTGCACCCAGACTATCAATATACGCCCAAGCTCATCCCGAGCATGGCCAATATCATTGCCCAAGACCTCTATCCTGTTGTGCTCGGCTCACGCATACTTGGCAAAGGCGCCCTCAAAGGCGGGATGCCGATCTACAAGTACATCGCCAATCGATTTCTGACCCTAGCGCAGAATATCCTTGTGAATCATAAGCTGTCAGAGTATCACACGGGATATCGTGCCTTTTCTGCAGATGTGCTGCGTGGGATCAACTTCAACGATAACTCAGATGACTTCATCTTTGACAATCAGATGCTCTCACAGATCATCTACAGAGACTTTGGTATTGCGGAGGTGAGCTGCCCTACCAAGTACTTTGAGGAGGCCTCGAGTATCAATTTTCGTCGCTCTGCCAAGTATGGCCTAGGAGTGCTGTGGGTCAGCTGCAAGCACTTTTTGCAGCGCATTGGCCTGGCGAAGTTTGCGCTGTACAGATAGATTCTTCTATCTTGTGAGCTCAATCAGACCAGCTCATGCGTCCATTACTTTTATCCATTGCAGTGCTCTTATTAGCTTCTTGCACATCGCCATCAGACTCATCTCGTGTCATCGATGGAGACTTTGTCCACGTCGTGCTATTCTGGCTCCATGACAAGGATCGAGATGGAGCAGCTTTTGAGACTTCCGTCAAAAGCTTCATCGAGAGTTCTGAGTATGTGCAAAGCATGCATCTGGGATCACCAGCAATGACTCCGCGGGAGGTCGTAGACAATAGTTACAGCTACTGCCTCATCGTATCATTTGCCGATAAGGCAGCTCATGATGCTTATCAAGCCGAGCAAGTCCACCTCGACTTCATCGAGGAGTCCAAGGATCTCTGGAGTCGCGTACAAATTTTCGATTCGCTCAATGAGTGGTGATAGCTATGAAGGACCTTGGCGCACGGATCGACTCATCATCAGGCGCCAGACACTGGAGGACGCTGAGTTTCAGCTCGAGTTGCTCAATTCTCCCGGCTGGCTCGAGAATATCGGTGACCGCAATGTGCACACCGTAGCAGAGGCGGAAGAGTATATCAGGACCAAGGTATTTCCGCAGCTAGAGGAGATCGGTGTCTCCAACAATGTAGTTCTCTTGGAAGAGACAGGCGAGAAGATTGGTGTGTGTGGCATCTACTGTCGTCCAGGATTGGACGTGCCTGATCTAGGTTTTGCTTTGCTCGGCGAGTATTGGGGTCAGGGTTATGCCAAGGAGGCTGCCGCCAAAATCGCTCAACTCGCTCGGACCACTTGGAAATTTAGAGAGCTCTCCGCGATCACTACAAAGAGCAATATCGGCTCACAAAAAGTGCTAGAGCACTTAGGATTCATCCATACCAAAGACGTCAATCTCCCTGATGATCCTGAGACGCTGAGGTATTATCATATTGTGCTAGACAGAGACAAGGAGCTAGATAAAATCGTCGGAATCATAGATTTACCAGAAGACTCTGACTTGAAGGAAAAACTCAAGAAGCGAAGAGTGGATCCAAATATCAAGGACTGATTTCTAGTCCGGCTCGAAACCTAAGATGATACTAAACTTCCCAAATCCTCGACTCGTATCGATACCACTGATGACATCTGGCTTATCAAATCCCCAGCCGTAGTCAAATCCTAGCAGACCAAACATCGGTAAGAAGACCCTGAGACCACCTCCTGCTACTCTGCGCAGCTCAAAAGGATTGTAGTCTGCTGGATTGAGGAAGGAATTTCCACCTTCCAAAAATGCCATGCCGTAAATGGTGGAACTCGGATTGAGCGAGATCGGATATCGCAACTCGAGTGTGTACTTATTGAAGACTGTCGCGCCACCATTGTTGTCGGTATTTGCTTCTAGATCCTCTCTCTCATAACCTCTCAGTGCTATGATATCGCGCCCAGTGATGGCGAAGTTTTGATTACTCAATCCATCACCACCAAGCTCAAATCGCTCAAAAGGACTGAAACCTACATTATTACTGTATGTACCTAGAAGTCCGATCTTGGCTGCTGATCTCAGGACAAATTTACCAAAGAGATTGAAGTACCACTCTGCATCGATACGCCACTTGTGGTACTCAAGGAATGCAAATCGACGAGAATTCTCTTCTGCATTGATGAAAGACTGCTCTTGAGCTTCTGTCATTTTATCAAATCCTCTGACCATCAAGATATCGTTGCGATCATCAATCCTCTGCTGGCGCTCTTCATCTGGAAGGACCCAAAAGTTATCAGATCGGAACCATGAGTATGGTGGAGTGAACTGCAGATTGACAGAGAATCTCGATCCAGACCTGGGGAAGAGCGGCTCACTGATAGAGCTACGTGAGAAGATCTGATTGATACTGAAATTCCGAAATTTCCCACGCTCGACCACCTCAGGTACACCATTTACAATAGTGGTAAATCCTTGAAAGCCATTGAGATTAATCGTCTCGATATTGATTGTCGTAGAGCTAGAGAAAAAGTCATCAGGCCACTTGAGCTGAGTACCGAGACCTGCGAAGAACTTGGTGATGCTCAGCTGGCGTGGCGTCGAAGCACTACCAAAACTTCTATCGATATTGGTATACACTGCACCGACACTCAGAGAATTTCTCTTCTTACCTCCAAGCCACGGCTCTGTAAAGGAGAAGTTGTATGACTGGAAGAATTGCCCATTGGTCTGAGCTCTGACACTCAGTCGCTGACCATCTCCCTGTGGTACCGGATTCCAGGCGCCTTTCTCAAAAGCATTTCTCAGTGAGAAATTGTTGAAACTTACACCTAGTGTACCGACCACACCACCAAGACCTCCAAAACCTGCTGATAACTCCAGCTGATCTGAAGGAGTCTCTTCAACATTGTAGACGATGTCTACAGTACCTCGCTGCTGATTGACAGGAGTGCCGATCTGTATGGTCTCTGGATTGAAATATCCAAGATTGATAATTTCTCTTTGAGATCTGATGATATCGGATCTAGAAAACTTCTCACCTGGCCTAGTCCTGAGCTCTCGTCTGATCACATGGTCATGGGTCCTGTCGTTGCCATTGATGACTACGCGATCAATGGTCGCTTGAGGTCCTTCGTACATGCGCATCTCGAGGTCGATGGTATCATTGTAGATAGATACTTCTACTGGCTCTGCCGAGAAAAACAGGTATCCATCGTCAAGATAGAGACTAGAGACATCTCGCCCGTCAAGACTAAAGCTCAAGCGAGTCTGAATGAGCTCACTATTGTAGATATCACCTTTTTTGAGACCGAGGACTCTATTGAGCTGCTCGTCAGAGTATAGTGAATTTCCTTTCCACCCAATATCACCGATGAAGTACTGGCTGCCTTCATCTACATCGAGCTGCAGTTGCCAGTGCCCATCTTCTCCTCTCCACACAGAGTCACGCACGATCTTAGCATCTCGATATCCTAGAGTGTTGTAGAAAGCTGCGATGCTTTTCTTGTCAGCCCTGAGATCCTCATTGTCAAATTTTGATTTGGCAAAAAGGCGTCTCTTCTCTTTGGTATTTTCCATCACCTTGCGAAGTTTCTTAGACCTCACATTCTCATTGCCCTTGAAAGTGATATCGCGGATCTTGACCTTATCGCCCTTGTCAATATCAAAATTCAGTGACACAGCATTGACACGTCTAGGATCTGGTACCTCAGTGATCTTGATCTTGGCGTCATAGAATCCTTTCTCACGATAAAAGGACTGCAGTGCCATGCGGCTATTGTCCTTCATATGCTCTGTGACCAGGCTTCCCTTGATCAAGAAAGGACTCACTTCTTCGTTGAGATCTTCGTGGCTGGCCTTCCTGACTCCTGCAAAGCTGTGCTTCGAAAGAGTAGGCTTTTCCTGGACTTGGATCGTCAGCCAGATGAGATCTCCCTCTGTCTTGTCTTGTATGATTCTGATATCACTGAAGAGCTTGAGCCGATTGAGATTTTCGATGGCATTCTGAATCACTGCTCCAGGTATCCTGATGATCTTACCTACTCTCAGACCTGATATAGACTTGAGCGTGGGTACGTCAGTAAACTGGGAGCCTATGACCTCTACTCCGGCAATCTCCCACTCCTGTGGTGTGCCATAGTCGATAGGTGCAAGGGTATCACCGGTCTGCGCTGTAGCCAGGGCTGTCATTGCGAGACAGGTCAGTAGGAAGATTATTCTCATAGTTTTCTGCATGAACACTGTAGAAAAACGGAGTGCGAAGTTAGATGTTATGCCTGTACTGGCTTTAACAGATTGCGCATATGGTTGCCTTGGTATCGAGGTTTAACCCAATTCGTGCATTAGGCTTCGAAGGATAGTGGATTTATGCAATAGAATCGGGTACTTGGTCGACGAGGCATAGCGAGGAGAGTAAGTGCCTGATTATGAAGCAGAAATACGCTAAACCCGAAGAGTTGACACAGCCAACTTTTCTAGGAGAGTTCTGATTGGGGAAATGGCTTCTTAACCGGAACAAAATGTTACAAACAAAAATGTCATCCTAATATGCACAAGACATTCAATATCAGCGACTTATCTCTATGACAGAATGCTCAAATAATTCCTAATGCACGAATTGGGTTTCAAAAAGCCTTAACTCGTAAGCTGTTCCCCAGTCTTGCCAAATCTGCGCTGACGGGTTTGAAAATCGAGTATGGCCTGGTAGAAGTGCTGCTTGCGAAAGTCTGGCCAGAGCACATCGGTGAAGTAAAACTCACCATAGGCCAATTGCCAAAGGAAAAAATTGCTGATGCGGACCTCTCCACTCGTACGAATCATCAACTCAGGGTCTGGCATGCCGGCGGTACTCAAGGCTCCAGCCAGATCATCCTGAGTAATCTCGGAACTTGCCCCACGCAGTTTATTGACGGCTTGTGTGATATCCCATTTTCCACTGTAGTTGAGCGCAAGGACCAGTGTCATCCGCGTGTTGGCCTTGGTCTCCTCTATGGCGGACAGCAGAGCCTGATGCGTTTTTGACGGAAGTCTACTCAGATCACCTATCGCTTGAAGCCTGATATTATTCTTCTGGAGCGTTTCTATCTCTTTCTTGATGGTCGCGACGAGCAGACTCATCAGTGCATTGACCTCAAGTGCCGGCCGAGACCAGTTTTCGGTGGAGAAGGCATACAAACTCAGATAGGGCACACCAAGCTCTGCCGCGGCCTCGGTGATCTGGCGGACAGATTCCACACCATTCTTGTGGCCAAAGACTCTCGGCTTCCCCTTTTGCTTGGCCCACCGACCATTACCATCCATGATGACAGCAATATGCTGAGGTAACTTGCCTGGGTCTATCGCCGCTTTGGTGGTATCTACACTCACAGTAGCAAAAGTACAAGAATTGCCTGCGCTCCACTTGTCTGCCATGCCTGTAGAGCTGGAGCAGATAGAGAAGATTAGCAGAGATTGAGCGATCTTAACTTTGTCTCATGTCTGAGCTCGTGCTGGCCTTCTTGACTTCTTTTGGCGTAAGCCTGCTCATCATCCCACGTCTCATACGATTTGCTGAGAAATATGGCTTATTTGATCGCCCTGATGCTCGCAAGTCGCACATTGAGGTCATACCTACCCTTGGTGGTATCGCGATCGTAGCGGGTGTAGTCTTGAGTATCATCATCTGGACACCCTACACAGCCTTTGGCGATATCCAGTACATATTGGGCGCCTTGATCATCCTCTTTCTGGTCGGTGCCAAAGATGATCTTGATCCAGTATCTCCTTGGATCAAACTTGCGGCACAGATCTTATCCGCCATGATCCTAGCTCATCTCGCTGGTATCAGACTCACCAGCCTCTACGGCATACTAGGAATCTGGGATTTGTCCTATGGAATGAGCCTAGCGCTCAGCGCCTTTACGATATTGGTGATTACCAATAGCTTCAATCTTATCGATGGGATTGACGGCTTGCTCGGCTGTATCTCGATCGTCATCTTGGGGACCTTTGGCTACTGGTTTTATCGTGTGGAGGAGATCGAACTGGCTATCATGTCAGCATCCTTGATCGGTGCGATCATCGCGTTTTTGAAATTCAACTGGACACCGGCGCGCATCTTCATGGGAGATACAGGATCACTCTTCATAGGCGTCATCTGCGCAATCCAAGCCATAGAGTTCATCGAGATCAACCATGGTCTAGCCGCAAGCCCCCTCAAGATCGATGGTGTACCTACAGTGGCTGCTGGGATATTGCTGCTCCCACTCTTGGACACTCTCAGGGTCTTCATCTATCGTATCCTGCAAGGCAAGTCACCTCTACATCCCGATCAAAACCACATTCACCACATATTGGTGCAGAGCGGATTGTCTCACCGTCAGACGGCAATCCTGTTGAGCTTGGTTAGTCTTCTACTCTCAGTCGTATTCATAGTCCTGCACCAGCTCGGTGCTCGATCTCTGCTATACATCTTGATTGCCATCAGTGTGTGTATCACCGTACTACTTCATCTTCTCGCCCGTCGCAGCAAAACCACTTCGCCATGACCAAATCGATCTTGCTCATATTTCTTGGTGGTGGACTCGGATCGATCTTGCGCTACTTGCTATCGATCTGGATCAAGATGAGTCCTGAGCAAATCCCATGGCACACCTTTACAGCCAACTTGTTGAGCTGCATTCTCTTGGGTTTTTTATGGGCGCTTTCGCGCAAAAGTGCCCTCGATCAAGAGTGGGTGCTTTTTGCCATGGTAGGACTGTGTGGTGGTTTATCGACTTTTTCGACTTTCAGCCTAGAGAATTTTCGTCTCATAGAGCAAGGTCAGTGGGTACTGGCATTGACATATGTGCTTCTGAGTGTCGTCATATGTCTCGGAGGTATCTGGCTAGGTCTGAAGTTGGGGCAGTAAGCTCGGCGCCAGAAGGTGCACGAGAAACATTGATATACACGAAGTCGCTCAAGAAGCCATCTCTGATTGCTGCACGCATCCTCGCGCCAGCGCTACTTGCTCAAGACCATATTCACCTCAATATCATCGACCAGCTCTACACTAGTGCCATCTAGTCCATCAACTAGCAACAGTTCACTGGCCAGGACCTCTGTCTTGATGAAGTCTTCATGGGCTGCTACGGCTTGTGCCACGGTCTCTTGTCGACTCATCTTGACAGTAATCTTATCCGTGACATTGAAGTCAAGGTCTTTACGGAGGTTTTGTACCCGATTCACTATTTCTCTTGCCAGACCCTCTTGCTTGAGTTCCTCATCTAGGCTCACATCCAGGGCGACGGTAATCTCAGCATCAGATGCGACGGACCATCCAGGGATATCCTTGGAGCTGATCTGGACATCATCTAGCGTGAGCTCGTAGCTGCGATCCTCAATCTGCAAGGCATGAGTGCCCGACTGCTCAAATTGACGGATAGCATCTTGATCCATGGCAGAGATCAGCTGATTTCCAGCCTTCATATCTCCCCCAAGGCGCTTGCCGAGTACTTTGAAGTTGGGCTTGATTTGCTTCTGTATCACACCAGAGGAGTCATCGACATACTCGATCTGCTTGACATTCACTTCGCTCTTGATGAGATCTTCCACAAGCTTTACGTCTTGCTCATATGTCTTATCGAGTACGGGCACAAGGATCTTGCGGAGTGGTTGTCTCACCCGGATGTTTTCTCCCTTGCGCAGGGACAAGACCAAGGAAGAGATGCGTTGTGCCTTGTCCATGCGGCGCTCGAGATTCTCGTCGATCCAGTCCTCATGGACACTGGGGTAGTCCGTGAGATGTACGGATCGCTCACTCGCAGTGCCATCACTCTCGACGAGATTCTTGTACAACCAATCACCGAAGAACGGCGCCACAGGTGCCATTAACTGTGCTACAGTTTCTAGACATGTGTAGAGTGTCTGGTAGGCGGAGATTTTATCTTCTGTGTAGTCACCTTTCCAGAATCTTCTTCGACATAGTCTCACATACCAGTTGCTCAACTGATCGATGACAAAGGACTGGATCTCTCGGCAAGCCGGCGTCACGTCGTAGTCCGCATAGTAGTCATCAACCTTCTTGACCAGTTGCTGCAGACTTGATAAGATCCATCGATCGATTTCAGGCCTTTTGGCGAAAGCCACCTGCTCCTCTTTATTCACAAACTCATCAATATTGGCATAGAGCGAGTAAAAGGAATAAGTGTAGAACAAAGTGCCGAGAAACTTGCGCTGCACCTCGACGATACCCTCGAGATCAAACTTGAGATTTTCCCATGGAGCAGCATTGCTCATCATGTACCATCTCGTGGCATCGACACCATATTTGTCCAATGTCTCAAATGGCTCCACGGCATTGCCCAAACGCTTGCTCATCTTGCGACCATGCTTGTCTTGTACAAGGCCATTGCTCACGACATTCTTGAAGGCTACTTGATCAAATGCCAAGGTCGCGATGGCATGGAGCGTGAAGAACCAACCCCGCGTCTGATCTACACCTTCTGCGATGAAGTCCGCAGGATAATTCGCCTTGAATTTATCTTGATTTTCAAATGGATAATGCCACTGCGCATAAGGCATACTTCCGCTATCAAACCACACATCGATGAGATCTGACTCGCGCTTCATCTCTTTTCCCGATGGACTGACGAGCACTACACGATCTATATATGGCTTGTGCAGATCTTCTGGCACATCCTGGTCTAGACCAAGGGCTGCATTGGCCTTGGCGATCTCTGTTCCGAGCTGCTCAATCGAGCCGATACAGAGTTCTTCTTCACCATCAGCCGTGCGCCAGATCGGTAGTGGAATTCCCCAAAATCTGGATCGACTCAAGTTCCAATCTTGGAGATTCTCAAGCCAATTGCCAAAGCGTTTCTCCCCCGTGTGAGCTGGCTTCCAGTTGATGGTCTTATTGAGCTCAATGAGACGCTCCTTACGAGCTGTAGTCTTCACAAACCAACTGTCCAAAGGATAGTATAGCACTGGCTTATCTGTCCTCCAGCAATGCGGGTAGTTATGCTCATATTTCTGGATATTGAAGGCACGATTCTCGAGCTTGAGCTTTACCGAAATATCCACATCTACGGATACATAGTCCTCTTCATCCTTATAGTTTTTGACGTAGCGGCCAGCAAAATCTGTGACCGCATCGACAAACTTCCCAGTCTTGTCCACTAAGGTCAGAGAGCCCATACCATACTTCTTACCGACGCGCATATCATCTGCACCGAAGCTAGGCGCGGTATGCACGATACCGGTACCATCTTCTGTGGTGACATGATCTCCGAGCAGCACTTTGAAAGCATCTCCATCTTCGGGTATACCATACTTCAGTAGCTGCACGTATTCGATTCCCTCAAACTGCGCTCCTTTGTACTCTGCGATCTGGCGCACGGGAATCAGTTTCTGACTTCCGTCAAATGCATCAAAGTCAGCTTCCCATTGCTCCGCTTTGAACCACTTGGAGAGCAAGGCTTTTGCCAAAATGAGATTCGCTCTCTGCTTGGTGTATGGATTGAAGGTGTCAACCATCACATAGTCGATCTTCGGACCCATGGACAGTGCGGTATTGGACGGAAGTGTCCATGGGGTGGTCGTCCATGCCAGGATGAACACCTCATCTTCTGAAGCGTCGTCGTACAGAAACTGTGACTTTGGATTCTTCGTCACTTCAAACTGTGCGACGATGCTGGTGTCTTTGACCTCTTTGTAGCAGCCCGGCTGATTGAGCTCATGGGTACTGAGGCCAGTACCAGCTGCCGGACTATAAGGCTGAATCGTATAGCCCTTGTAGAGCAAGTCTTGATCATAGAGCTTGTGCAGCAGGTGCCAGACCGACTCGATATAGTGATTGTCAAAGGTGATGTACGGATTTTCAAGATCTACCCAATAGCCCATTTTTCGCGTCAGCGAGTCCCAAAGATCTTTGTATCTCATGACCGTCTCGCGGCACTTCACATTGTATTCCTCGACAGTGATCTTGGTGCCAATATCCTCCTTGGTGATGCCGAGCTCTTTCTCTACACTCAGCTCGATCGGAAGACCATGCGTGTCCCAACCACCTTTGCGCTCTACGCGCTGACCTTTCATGCTGTGATATCTGCAGAAAAGATCCTTGACGGTACGTGCCATCACATGGTGAATACCAGGCTTACCATTGGCAGAAGGAGGGCCTTCATAAAAGACGAATGAATTCTCAACATCACGTTGCTCCACACTGCGCTGAAAGACATCTTGATCTTCCCAAAACTGGAGGATCTCCTTGTCGATGCTAGGTAGGTCTAATTTGCTATACGATCTATAGGCCATGGACAGTCAAAAAATTTGATCCGCAAAGGTACGGAGTGCTTGGATGCTTGAGCTATACCTCTACCTTCATCCAATTGCCCTTTCGGAATACAAGGACAAGAATCAAAGCGATCAGGGAAGAACTCACTGCAATCGATACGTAGACCCCTTCTGGACCAATCCACTTAGCCAAGAGCCAGGCCATCGGTATCTGAATCAGCCAGAAGACAATGAAGTTCCAGCGCGTAGGTGTCCAAGTGTCCCCTGCCCCATTGAAGGACTGCCCGATGACCATCCCATATCCAAAGAATACGTAGCCACAGCATATGATCCGGAGTGCTCGCACACCTTGCTGGACGATGATCGGATCTGTGTTGAAAATGCTGACGAGTGGTCTGGCAAATGCGGCGAAAAGGATCGAGACGAAGATCAAGAATACGGTATTGTATTTCGCGGCGGTCCATACGGAGGCTTCTGCCCTCAGGTATCGCTTCGCCCCCATATTTTGTCCCACAAGAGTCGCAGCGGCATTGGCAATTCCCCAGCTTGGAAGAATGCTGAAGACGATAATCCGGAAGGCAATGAAATAGCCATTGCGCGTCTCACTGCCAAACTGCACGATCACATAGGTCAAGAAGATCCAGCTGAAAGACTCGATAGCAAACTGGAATATTCCACCAGCGGAAACTTGAATCAAGCGCTTGATCAAGTCGATCTGTGGTGTAAAGTGAGATCGGATCCACTTGATGGCTGTCTTATTATTTAGAAGGATGTAGAGTTGGAAGAGGACACCGATACCACGCCCTATTGAGGTAGCTACTGCCGCTCCCTTGAGACCTAGCTCCGGAAATGGCCCAATACCGAAGATGAAGAGATAATCCAAGATGATATTCAAGATGCTAGAGAGCATCAATGCGATCATAGCGTAATTCGCCTCTCCAGTGCCTCGGAAAATACTGTTGAATAAAAAAAGGAAGACAATCACCGCATTGGTCCCGAGCATGATCTGGACATAAGGCGTACCCGTCTCTATCAGATTGACTTCGTCCGTAAATACGGCCAAAATCTGAGGAGCAAAGAATATTCCAATTAAAGCGATCAAGGCCGCTACAAGGATGCCGAGAAGCACCGCTTGGGCAGCAGCATGGCTTGCACCTTCTAGATCCTTCTCGCCCGTACGTCGAGCTACGACGGCGGTGGCACCCATACCAAGGCCGATCGCAATACTATAGACGATGAACAAGACAGACTCGGTGATCCCTACGACTGAGACTGCATCCTCACTGACCTTGCTCAAAAAGAGAATATCCGCTACGGCAAACAAGCCCTCAATGATCAGCTCAAAGATCATGGGTATGGCCAAGTAAAAAATGGCCTTGTTGATGCTGACAGATGTGAAGTCTATCTCCACACCTCTCACGGCATCAATAAAGTGCCTGAAATATGGTTTTTTCTCCTCGGCAATCATGAGCCAGCAAAGCTACACTTCACTGGTGCCCTTGGATTTATAATCTTCGTTAAGAAGGTAACAGGTGGCTCTGCCTTGGGTATTCGTTCGAAAGAAGACTATCTTAGAATCAGAATAACCTCATTCTTGCCGACTTATGAACTCCAATTTGAATCTTGGCAGCTTTGCTGCTGCGATGGGGATCGCCATTGTGCTCCTCATCTGTTATGAATACTACTGGCACACCGTCAAGCATTGGCCCCGGTCCTATGATCTAGAAAGCCTGGACCATTGGTCAGAGTGGCGCGACAAGATGGACGATGCTGGATCAGATGACGTCGTGATCATGGGTTCGTCCCGCGCACATTTTGACATCAACATTCACCTGTGGGATTCCATCACAGGTACAAGGCCCTACATGCTCGCTTATCCCGGGAGCTCACCATTTCACCCCTTGGCAGACGTGATAGAAAAATCAGACTTCAATGGCCTGCTGGTCGTGGGAGTTGCACCAGGACTATTCTACACACTCGGGGACACATGGGGTGCTGGACGCGGAAAAGCTTTCGTGGAGCATCGGTATAAGAGGACCTATGCGCAAAAGCTCAATCATGCCATCTACAAAAGAATTGATCCACTTCTAGGCTATACTGATCCTACGATCAATATGGAAGCACTCGTTGATCGCATGCCCTTCCCAAATCGAGACTCGGTGAAAAATCCACCAGCTTGGCCCCCAATGGTTCGTATGGATAAGTACAGAAATGTACGTATGACACCATTCTTCGAACAAGACAGCGTACTACAGCAAAGGCAAAAAGACATCTGGTTTGGACCTGATGAGCCGGAACGAAAAAATAAGCTCGCAGACAGCATCGATGTTATCATGGACTACTATTCAGATATTTTTCAAAAACACCTGGACAAGGGTGGTAAGCTCGCTATTCTTAGACCTCCAGTTTCTGGAAAATATCTCGAGACAGAGGGAAAACTATTTCCCCGAGAAAAATATTGGGATCGCTTAGTCCAATCTGTCGATGCCTTTTCTTTCCACTACGCGGACCACCCTGCTACAAAGAATATGGACCCACCAGAGTGGTCTCATCTCGATCGACACGACTCTGATGTCTATACCAGGACGCTGATACAATTACTCCAAGACCAGAACCTCCTCAAATAAACCGACATGTTATTTAACACCACTGGATTTATCGCCTTTTTGGCGGTCGTCCTCATGCTATACTACTGGCTACCCACGAGCTGGAAAGTCAAGAAGGGAATCCTCCTTCTCGCCAGCTACCTTTTCTATGCCCTGTGGAATCCTCCATTGATTCTTCTCTTGTGGATATCCACGGTCGTCGACTGGACTGCCGGAAAAAAGATGGTGAAAGAAACCGATCAGCGCAGGAGAAAACTTTGGTTGCTCTTGAGTATATGTGTGAATCTGGGCTTTCTCGTCTTCTTCAAGTACGGAAACTTCCTCATGGAAAACTTCCAGTCTGTTCTTGGACTGGTGGGTATGGACTACACACCACCCGAATGGGATATCCTACTACCCATGGGAATCTCTTTCTACACTTTCCAGACCATGTCTTATACCATTGATCTGTACAAGCGCAGAGTGAAGCCCGCGAAGACGTTTCTGGATTTTGCGCTCTATGTGACTTTCTTTCCACAGCTGGTCGCTGGACCGATCGTAAGATCTGACGAGCTCATCCCACAGTTTTACGAGCCCAAAAGAGCTACTCACCATCAGTTTTTTATGGGCCTTATGATCCTTACAGTAGGCCTATTTGAGAAGACCGTGTTTGCGGATAGTATCATGTCCCCGGCGGTAGACTCGGTCTTTGGAAATCGAGTTCTGCTGTCGCCTCTCGATGCCTGGACAGGAACTCTGGCATTTTCTTGTCAGATATTCTTTGACTTTGCTGGGTATTCACTTTGTGCCATTGGCATAGCACTGATGCTGGGGATGAGATTACCAGACAACTTCAACTACCCCTATGGCAGCATTGGCTTTTCAGAGTTGTGGCAGCGTTGGCACATTTCACTATCGAGCTGGCTCCGTGATTATCTCTATATCCCTTTGGGTGGTAATCGCAAAGGTGTCAACCGCACCTATGTCAATCTCATGCTGACCATGTTGCTCGGAGGATTGTGGCATGGCGCAGCTTGGACCTTTGTCATCTGGGGAGCGCTCCATGGCACATATCTCGTCATTGAAAGACTGCTACGGCAGAAAATCAAATTCAAGGCAGAAGGAGTACTCCCAAAACTTGCACTTGCTCTACTAACATATATGCTGGTGAATGTCACTTGGGTCTTTTTTCGGGCCGAGGGCTTTCAAGATGCATGGAATGTACTGGGATCAATGTTGGGCATTCACGGCACGAAGGATGTCTTAACGACCAATCGCATAGTCGCTGTCTTGGTCACATGTCTCTTGCTATTTCTTGGGCACTTCGCCATGCGCCGCCATAGTCTACGTTCTGTCATTGAAAACTCTCCGAGATGGTTGGTCATCTCTGCTTGGGCTGTCATGCTATTTGGTCTGATGATAGTGCAGACCAGCGGAGAGCAGTTTATCTACTTTCAGTTTTAAAGGAATCGGGAGTTATTAGATGGTCTTTGTTCCGTAAAATTCTACTGCTCCCAGTACATTTGGGCCACTGAGTGCTTAAAACTATATGAAGGATAACATCCATTGGGGTATAGATCTAGGAGGAACCAAGATCGAAGGTGTCGTTTTTGAAAAACAAGGCAATGAGATTGACATCCTCTGTAGGACGAGAGTGCCCACGGAGCAAGAGCATGGCTATGAGCACATCATCGCTCAGATTGACAAGCTTGTCAATATCCTCAAAAAAGAAACAGGTCTCCAACCTAGCAAAATCGGCATTGGAACGCCGGGAGCTACTGAGCCATCCACCGGTCTCTTGAAGAATAGCAATACCCAGTGTCTCCTAGGAAAGCCGCTCTTTGCTGATCTGAGAGACAAGCTACAGCTAGAGCTACGCATGGCCAATGACGCCAACTGTTTTGCGCTTGCCGAAGCCCAACTTGGGGCAGTCACAGAGCTGGATACGCCTGTCGATGTAGTCTTTGGCATCATCATGGGCACTGGCGTCGGAGGTGGACTTGTCGTGGGCGACAAGGTCATCAACGGCACGCATGGTATCGGAGGAGAATGGGGTCACAATGTCCTTGAGCCAGATGGTCATCCATGCTATTGCGGCAAAGCTGGCTGCACAGAGACAGTGATTTCTGGCCCCTCGCTCGAGCGCTACTACAAGGAGCAAACCGGCCAGAAGAAAGCCTTGCGGGACATCGTCAAGGACAGAACCTTCGACCCTGCTGCCGAAAAGACTATGCAGCGCTTGTTCCGTTACTTTGGTGAAGGAGTCGCTAGGTTGATTAATGTAATTGATCCCGGGGCCATCGTTCTAGGTGGTGGTGTCAGCAATGTTGACGCACTTTATGACGAAGGAGTCGCTCAGGTTGTGCCATATTTGTTCAACAATGAACTTCACACACCGTTTTTAAGACCAAAGTTGGGCGATAGTGCCGGTGTCATCGGAGCTGCTCTCCTCTAAGTGAATGAATCTAAGCACTAGCGACATACAGTTTTCTTATGCAGGTGGATCGGCACTGAGATTTCCTGACATCGCCTTGGAGGCTGGGCAACAAGCCTTGTTGCTTGGACAGTCAGGATCTGGAAAAACGACACTGCTGCATCTCATGGCTGGTCTCCTGAGGCCTCAATCTGGCAGTGTCCGTCTAGGTGGGACAGATATGTACGGTATGAGTGAGACACAGCTCGACAGTTTTCGTGGTCGACATATCGGATTGATTTTTCAGGTACCTCATTTTGTTCGAGCGCTTACGGTGGGCGAAAATCTCTCTTTGGCCCAGAAGCTAGCCGGCGTCTCAGAAGATGATGACTTGATCGATCAGATGCTTGATCTTGTAGGCCTTTCGGCCAAAAAGGCTCGCAAGATGCATCAGCTCTCGCAAGGTGAGAAACAAAGAGTCTCAATCATTCGAGGCTTGATCCATAGACCAAAACTCATCTTGGCGGATGAGCCAACATCGGCTCTGGATGATGCCAATTGTGAGGCAGTCATCAATCTCATCAGCAATGAAGCAGAGAAGATTGGCGCAAGCCTGATCGTCGTCACACATGACAATCGACTCACGAGCAGATTTTCTCATCAAATCAGATTGAACTCATGAGTTGGATCCGACTGGCATGGAAAAATCTGTGGGCTAGACCACTCTCGGCACTCTTGAGTCTGATCTTGTTTTCTCTTGGGATAGGGCTCATCACGGTACTGCTGCTCGTCAACAACCAGCTCACCAAAAATTTTGATCGAAATCTGGCGGATATTGACTTGGTGATTGGGGCAAAAGGAAGCCCCATGCAGATGATCCTATGCAATATGTATCATGTCGATGCACCTACCGGAAATGTCACGATCAAAGAGGTGTCACCATTTCTCAATCCCAAGCATCCTCTCATCGAAATGGCCGTGCCTACATCGATCGGAGATAGTTACAAGACCTATCGCATCATCGGGACCACCCACGAGTATGCTCGTCTGTATGACGGAGAGCTTGCTCAAGGTCGTTGGTGGACTGAGGATCTTGAGGTCGTCGTCGGAGCGGCTGTCGCCAAAAAGCTTCACATCCATGTAGGTGACCAGTTTATGAGCAGTCATGGCTTTGACGACAACTCCGATCTGGTACACGATCATCATACGCCATTTACCGTGGTGGGCATCATGAAGGGAACTGGCTCTGTGCTAGACCAAGTAATCCTGACAAATACAAGCAGCGTCTGGAGTGTCCATGATCATGACCATGACGATGACCATGAAGCTGAGGCTCATGCCAGTGATAGTATGGCTCATGAAGATCATGATCACTCAGGACATGATCACTCAGGACACGATCACCATGATCATGATCATGGTGCGCATGTACACACCACTGTAGAAGTAGATGCGAGCGATTTTGGAACTGTGAACAATGCGCAGCTCTTAGATCACCCTGAAGAGGAAATCACTGCCCTGCTCATCAGATATAAGAACAACAATTTCCAGACGATGAGCATGCCGCGCTCCATCAATGAAAACACTGACATGCAGGCCGCTTCACCTCCCTACGAGATTTCACGAGTGTACTCTATGATGGGATCAGGCACAGAAGCATTGAGGGCTATTGCCATACTCATAGCGATCGTCAGTGGCCTCAGCATCTTCTTCTCTCTGCTCAGTAGCCTCAAGGACCGAAAATATGAGCTTTCCCTGATGAGAGTCATGGGTGCAGGACGGAGTCGATTATTCTTGTTGATCGTACTCGAAGGTCTCTTGGTAGCAGCTCTCGGATTTGTCATCGGCCTGCTTCTGGCGCACATCGGTACTTGGGCATTCGCCTCCAGGATCAGCGAGCAGTTTCGCTATAGCTTGAGTGCTTGGGAATTTCTACCGGCAGAAGCTTGGATGGGTTTGATTGCCTTGTTGATCGGCTTGGTCGCCAGTGTCATTCCTGCATGGCAGGCTTATAAGACGGACATCCACTCTACTTTGAGTGAGGGATAGGCGTGATCTTACTGGTTAAAACAGGGTTAAAAAACCGTCTGCTGGGATATGAATGACGACGACTACGTGTTGGTACGAGTGAAGAAAGTATAATTTCGCATGATCATGAAGGCTCTCATAACGTCCTTGATTATTTTGCTCTCAGTCCTTTTCCTGCAGGCTCAAGAGTCCACTTGGCGTGTCTTGCAGACGGTGGATTTTGAGCAGGTATACAGTGAGGAGATGGGGATCCATATTGATGTGCCCAAATTTGGCCCTTGGATCACGGCTCTAGAAGGACAGGAGATCGACGTCCAAGGCTATATCATCCCTCTCAAAGGAAAGATCGAGCAAAGCTACTTCATGTTTAGCGCGCTCCCATATAACATGTGCTTCTTCTGTGGGAAAGCAGGTCCAGAGACTGCCATGGAAGTCTACATGGAAGAGGGAGACAAGCTCAAGTATACCGAAGACAAAATCTGGCTACGAGGCATCCTCGAGCTCAATGATAATACTGTCACCAGCCCTATCTATACACTGAGATATGCGCAAGTGATCAAGAGAAAAGACTAAAATGAAAAAGCTACTGACGATCGCCCTTCTTTTTGGCGGAAGCCTCCTCATCGGACATGCACAGGATGGTATCAACTCGAGTTCATGGAAGACGCTGGCCAAGATCACTTATACCAAGGAGTACAATGAGCTCCTAGGCTTCAAGATCGATATGCCTGTCTTTAGTGAAGAGGTAAAGGCTCTGGAAGGCCAAGAGATCGAGATGAAGGGCTACATTATCCCGACAGAAGGGTACAAAAGTCATACGGAGTTCATCTTCTCCGCCTTTCCTTATAATCTCTGTTTCTTCTGCGGTGGAGCGGGACCAGAGACAGTCATCGAGGTCACTGCCCTCGAACCAATCAAGTATACAGCAGATCCTATCACGATCAAGGGGCGCCTAGTCCTCAATGCTGAGGACGTCAATCGCCTGATGTATGCTCTCGTAGACGTGGTAGAAGTCGACTAGATCGTAGGACTTTCTTTCTTAGACCTATTCATCATCCGGAAACCCAGCCAGATTAAGACTGGGAAGAGGATCAATGCCAGTATAAGCCATCCGAAAGGGATGAAGCTAATCGCAAAAATATTGGTCCTGTCAAGCAGCCATCCTAGTGCCATGAGCGAGAACAGGATGAGAATCAATCCTCCGATACCAGTGAATCCCGGGATCTGATCGATCTTGACATTGCGCTTCATGATATAGATAGTGAGGATCATCGATAGCACAGGTAGGACTTGGATGATGAGATCCATGTCATAGATGCTCTTGCGCTCAAACAGAAATAGGTAGGCTGTGAGGGATATACCAAAAATGGCTGGCACTGCAATACCATAGATCAGGGCACTGTACATCATGCACCAAGGCGAGTCATTGCCCTTGCCCTTGGCGATCCAGCCAAGCCATAGGGCGATCAGTGGGATGGCCGCCAAGTAGACGATCGCCATCCATGAATTGTCAGAGACATGGTTGATGAATTCTCTCAGTGTCATGTCGTCGGCTAGGCCTTGATGAGCAGTCTCACAGGATCTTTGAGATACTCGATCACCTTGACCAAGAAGGTCACTGAAGTGCTGCCATCGATGATCCGATGGTCGTAGCTAAGAGCCAGATACATCATCGGTCTGATCTCTACTTTACCGTCAACTGCCACAGGCCTTTGTACGATATTGTGCATGCCAAGGATCGCCGACTGAGGCTCATTGAGTATGGGTGTGCTAAGCATAGATCCAAAGATGCCACCATTGGTGATGGTGAACGTACCTCCAGTCATCTCATCCAAGCTCAGTGATCCCTCTCTGGCTTTGCCCGCGAGACGCTTGATCTCTTGCTCGATATCATGGAAGCCCATGCTCTCTACATTGCGGATCGGTGGTACAACTAGGCCATTGGGCGTAGATATGGCGACTGATATATCGACATAGTCGTGGTAGATGATATTGTTACCGTCAATGAAGGCATTGACATCTGGCATTTCCATGAGTGCTGCTGCACACGCTTTCGCGAAAATGGACATGAATCCCAGTTTGATGCCGTATTTATTGACGAACTCTTCTTGATATTTTTTCCGCAGTGCCATGACATTGGTCAGGTCCACCTCATTGAAGGTGGTGAGCATGGCTGTATTATTCTTGGCAGAGACGAGGCGCTTGGCGATGGTACGTCTCATGCGGCTCATCTTCACGACTCTTTCCCCTCTCTTGGTAGGATCTATAGCCGGTGCACTTGCCGTTGGCGCAGCTACTGGTGCAGGCTTCTTCTCTGCAGACTTGACATCTTGCTGAGTGATTCGTCCACCTTTACCAGTGCCTGTCACGTCGCTAGCTGAAAGACCTTTTTCGCGCATGTCCTTGGCCGCAGCAGGAGATGGATGACCGCTCGCATGCGAGTCCGATGCTGTAGGCTGCGCTGCAGGACTTGCCGCTGGCGCTTCAGACTTTTTGGCGGAAGCCGTATCCTCAGCAGGCTTGCTGTCGGTGACTGCCACACTGGTATCAATCTTGGCGACCAATGCTCCGATCTCAAGATCGTCACCTTCAGATGCTACATATATGAGCTTACCTTGTGCCTCGGCCGGAAACTCGAGAGTTGCCTTATCTGATTCAAACTCACAGATCGGATCATCAAGATTGACGAGACCGCCATCCTCTACCAGCCACTGGCTGAGGGTGACTTCCGTGATTGACTCCCCGATGGTCGGTACGCGCATCTCTACTACACTCATATTGTATTGCTTTGGACTTGTCTGATGTGAGGGCAAAAATCTACAATTCTGACTAGATGAACATTGAAAAGCAAGACTTTTCGGCACTGAAACAGGATAGACGGCGTTCTTTGTAAAAAATAAGTGGAGATATGCGTCTGATAGCACTCTGTGTAGCGGCACTTTTTGGCGGAAGCCTGATAGCCCAAAGCCCTCTAGGACAATGGAAAACCACCGATGATGAAACTGGGGAAGACAAATCCTGGGTCGAAATCTATGAGGAAAATGGCGTGATGTATGGAAAGGTGACCAAGATCCTCACAGATCGGCCAGATGCTCTGTGCGAGAAGTGCAAGGGCGATAAGTACAATCAGCCGGTGCTAGGGCTGATCATCATCGAGGATCTGAAGAAGTCTGGCGCTGTATGGAAGGGCAAGATCCTTGATCCAGAGAAGGGTGCTGAATATCGCCTGGTGTCATGGATAGAAAGTGAAGAGCCCGATGTGCTCTATATCCGTGGCAAACACTGGACGGGTCTTTATCGCACGCAGACATGGAATCGGCTTTAACCCAATTATTCGACCAATGGCCGGATAAGATAGGTGAAGAAGTGTTAAGTTCTGGTCTGCAAGCCTGAAGATGAGTCGAACTTTGAGCTGTGAAGCTCTTTTACCTCATTCTCTCTAGTCTGCTCTGTATAAGTCTGTGCGCTCAAAAGCAGGATCGACCCGTGGCTTTCGCCCAAAAGACTGATGCAAAATTTGACATCGATGGTCATGCTGATGAGCCTGCGTGGCAAGATGCTGCAGTACTCAGCAACTTCATAGAAAATAATCCCAATCCAGGTGACCCATGCTCTAAACCCACTGAAGTCCGCGTCTTGTACTCGGACGAAGGTGTGTATGTCCATGCGATGATGTACGATGATCCTGATAGTCTGATCGTACGCATGACACCTCGCGATCAGGTGAGAAATACGGATTGGTTCTCTATCTCTCTGGATACCTACAATGCTGGAAATAATGGCTACATCTTCGGTGCATCTGTCGCTGGAGTGCAATATGATATACGTGTCAGTAGTGATGACGGTGATAGTGGCTGGAATGCCGTGTGGGAAAATAAGTCTGTCATCCGGGACGACGGCTGGAGTGTCGAGATCTTTATCCCTTATAATGCTGTGAGATTTGCCGAAGCTGAAGTGCAGGACTGGGGGATCAATTTTGCGAGGAATATCGAGAGTATCCGTGAAGTATCTCACTGGTCATATATCGATCCCAATGTCAATGGCTTTATCAATCAGTGGGGAACATGGACGGGAATCAAGGATATTGAGTCTCCGCTCCGATTGACACTCTTCCCTTTTGTCGCAACAAACTTCAGCTGGCTAAGTGACAAAAATGCGGATCCGAAAAACTTGACAGAATTTACCATCACGGGTGGTGCAGACATCAAGTATGGTATCAATGACGCATTCACTCTGGATATGACACTGATCCCTGATTTTAGTCAAGCAAGATCTGATAATGCGGTACTCAATTTATCACCTTTTGAGGTGCAGTTTGACGAACAGCGGCAGTTTTTTCAAGAGGGTATAGAACTATTTAATCGAGCCAATATATTTTTCACCCGGAGAATCGGAGGCAAGCTTGCCTTGCTCAATGAGGTTCAAGAAAAACTCCCTGAGGGACAATATCTCTCCAATGTCCCGAGCAACTCTCGCTTGCTCAATATCTCCAAGCTTACTGGAAGGACAGAAAAAGGACTGGGTGTGGGAGTGCTGAATGCGATATCTGAAAAGACTGTGGCGCAAATCCTCGGAGGTGATGAGCCCAAAGAAGTCGTGATCAATCCATTTACGAATTACAATGTTTTTGTCCTTGATCAAAACCTGAAAAACAATAGCTACGTATCTCTGATCAACACAAGTGTCCTGCGCAAGGGAGATGCGCCTGAGGCCAATGTGACTGCGACTGAGTTTAGGCTACAAGATAGCTCCATCACTTGGCAACTCCAGGGCTCTGGTGCGATCAGTCAGCTATATGGGAGCGGCACGACTGATCTGGGTCACCGCTTTGCCTTATCCGGTGGCAAGACGAGTGGAAACTTTGTCTTTGATATTGGCTATGAAGAGACAGCTAATGAATTTGAAATTAATGATCTTGGGTTTCAGCGCTTGAGAAACTATCGTGAGATAGAGTGGTTTGGCGCCTACCGGAATTTTGACCCGAAAGGGAATTTCAATTTTGCGCGATACAATTTTGGCATTGAGTATGAGACACTACGCAGTGATTGGCAGTATTCTAATTTGAGTTTATTCCAGAATCAATTTTATCGTACAAATGATTTTCTCGGATTTGGAAGATTTACGTACACAGAGCCATTCGGTACTCATGATTATTTTGAGCCACGCACCTCAGATTTCTCTTTGTTTTTGGCCAATCCAGGTCTACTCGTAAACGGTGGATTTTTCTCTACCAATTACAGCAAAGACTTTGCGATTGATATAGACTTTAGTCATTATACATTTTTTGAAAAAGGGAGACATGGCTATGACTTTTCCTTTCAGCCAAGACTGCGCGTATGGGATCGAATGATTGTAGAGCTTCGCACAGCAGTCGGCAAGAATAAACGTGATGTGGGGTTTGTTCCTATCAGCAGCCTGGGCATAGGTTATAGTTTACTAGATCCTAGTGGATCATACATGAGTCGACGAGATCGTCTTACTGTCTCGAATATCTTCACTATAGACTACAGCGTAAACCCAAATCTCAATATCAACTTCCGACTGCGCCATATATGGGATCAGGTGGATGTGCTTGACGTCTACCAGCTCGGTGAAAATGGAGAACTGGTAGACATCCTGTACAATGGTACTGATGAGGATGGCAATCAGTTACACGATATCAACTTCAATGCGCTGAACATTGATATGGTCCTTACTTGGCGTTTTGCTCCGGGAAGTGACCTGATCTTCGTATGGAAAGATGCTATTGCTACGGCACAAAATGAGCTCTTGCCCCGATACTTTGACAATCTTGATCGGACGCTCCAATCACCTCAACTCAATACATTCACGCTAAAGGCGGTCTACTTTTTGGATTATTACAGTCTTAAGAAAAAGGACAACTCCACTTCATAGCGGCATCGATGTGTAGTGTCCTTTTTTGGGTTTCTTCAATTATGAGTGAGGCTCCTTCGGACTTTATCTCAGCAGATCGGTGTACAGAAAAAATGAGCTGAAGGTTCGTCAGCTAATTTCTTACATTGGTCTAAAATCGTACCCCTCTGCACAAGAAATTGGTCAATATTGGGTTATTACATATGTTCTTACTCAACTCCATCCACTTCTTATCAATAAAACCAATCGTATGTCTAGCTTGACAAAGTTTTTCCACATCTGTGCTGGTGTAGATCAGTCCATCCTCAGAAGAACACCGACCGATACGAATAAATATGCAAGTATAGGCGCGACCATATTCTTCACTGGCATATTTGCCAGTCTAGCGGGTGGATATGCTCTGTATACCGTTTTTGACTCTTCTGTGGTAGCGATCATATTTGGTCTTCTCTGGGGATTAATGATCTTCAATCTAGATCGATATATCGTCATGAGTATCAAAAAGACAGGAAAGGTATGGCAAGAAATAATGATGGCATTGCCAAGAATCTTCCTTGCAGTTCTGATCGCGTTTGTCATTGCCAAACCACTAGAGCTAAAGCTCTTTGAAAGCGAAATTGACGCAGAGCTTGTCCTCAAAGAACAAGAGCTCTACAAAGAGCAAGAAGCCCTACTAAAGAGTAGATATCAAGGAGACATAGATCTCGTCAATGATGAGATTAAAGATCTCAAGTATGAGATAAAGTCCAAAGCCGCAAAAAAAGATGAACTAGCCTTGGCTGCCGTCCAAGAAGCTGATGGGACGGGTGGATCTGGTCAGCGAAATCTAGGCCCCATCTACAAAGCCAAGAAAACAGAAGCAGATAAAGCAGAGGCTGAACTGCAAGAACTTCAAAGTGTACTAGAACCTCAGATCGCTGATAGACAAGAGAAGCTCAAAATGATTGAGACTGAAATGGCCACTAGTCTGGAAAATCTCGACAAAACAGAACTGAGTGGACTTGCAGCGCGACTAGATGCCCTTGGTAATCTCTCGCAGAAGAGCAGTACAATTCTATGGGCGAGTATTTTTATCACTTTGCTCTTCATTGCCATTGAAACAGCACCTTTATTTGTCAAACTTATCTCCACGCGTAGCCCTTATGACTATAGACTCAATCAACATGAAGTATTGGCCCAGAATATACATGATCTCTACGCCGGAAAACTTCAATCACAGACTACATCAGATCTCAGATTTACCTCTGAGAGTAATCGGGCTGAAGTCATCGAAAAAATAACAGCTGAGAAAGAGGTGCTCAAGCATATTATCAAGTCTGAAGTAGAGCAGATGAAAGAGACAGCCATCAGTTGGAAAGATTATAAGCAGCTAGGCAGGAAGTTTAGCTAAGAGCAACAAGGCATACATCGCTTAAGCTTATTGAAACATTCAAAGGTCTAGTAAGTCCTCTAAGTCGTAGTTCAGCCCATCAAGGCGATACTTGACTGCCTTCTTGGCTTCCAAAACACCTTTATTATACAGATCAGTCCCTACAGTTTGAAGAAAGTGATTGAGCAGTCTTTCGGCGGCCACTGCACCAATCTTCTCATCTCGTTCAATCTCAAAGAAATGTACGATTGCCTCTATTGCCTTTTCTTTTTCTATTTCCGATAGGCGCTCCCACGATCTTTGTACTTCTCCCACGATACACGTCAAATTTTCTTGAGCTCTAAAGATAGGCGCCAAAGTACATAGATACTCGGCTTGATCACATAAGACCTCTCAATTCGAATCTCCATTGAAGAAAGTCATGGCCTAAGAAAGAACACTTCTACTTATCTTCTTTACGAGGATCCATAAAAAAGTCTATGATAATTGATATAAATACATAGGCTTGTACCAGATAGTCAAAAAAACCCAGTCCTAGAAAGAAATACTTCAATAGGCAATACAGAGCACATAGGACAACTGTAGTTGTCCATAGTTGATAAATTGGCGGTTTATTCTTGATTTTATGCAGCATGGCAAGTTGAATATTGCGCAAAAAAAGGGTCTTGGCCAATCACGGTCAACGATTATTAAATAAGCGTTAAGGACACAATTGAGAAATCGACTTTAAAAAGTCAAGCTCATACATCGTTATCGACGGCATGGTCGCGATCTAGCTAGTTGTAGAGCTTAGCCTATTACTCTCTGACAAAATGCTTAACCATAAAGTAAATCGCATTTCTTTTTCTGTGATGTTCTTCCCATTCAGGACGACCATGCTCATGATAAAACGGTAACACATGACCACCTCTACAATCACTGTCTTTTAGTCCCCTCATTAGTTCAAGACTGAACCTTTCATACGCCTCAAAATATTCAGACAGCGGCAAATCATCCACAAAGTTCATGTACGTTTCGATCTCTGAATCCAATAATTCGTAATAGCAAGATGCCGGAAATTCTCGCATCATGTTGAACGAACTCTGAAAAAAAATAAAGAGTGAAGAGTCGACTCACGTAGTTTTGTCATGATGACACTGGAAATGATCTTCTTTCCTACCTAGATTTTCCAGTTTCCTCTCTAGAATAGCCGTCACCATAACTTTTTGATCCACCGATAACACAGAATTAACCGTATCTATAAATGACTCGATTTTATCCAAGTACAAAGAACGCAATTCAGCCATGAGTTCAACCTGACAATCAACAGCATCCGACCAATGCGCAGATCTACTAAGTACATATTGCCGATGTTCAACTTCCCGCTCCTTGTAATATTCTGAAATTGCATTTAGATCATCAAAGCTCATACTTTGTGTGAAATATGAAATATACAAGTCACTCCAATCACTAAAATCTAGAGGACATCCAAGACGATCTTTTTCTTTCAAGAGACTACCAAAATCACCTCTCCAAGCCATATACAAAGTATCTCTGCTCTGTTATGAGAGCTGCTCAAAACCAAGTTGATTGCATATGTGATCACGCTCTGCCTCATAGCTCTGACCTATTAGATCTTGAGCACAAGTACATAGCAGAATAATATAAAGGTATATTCTAATCATAATCCCTTTCTATGCTCTTCAACGTGAAGCGTAGATCCGCCGTGCCGTCTGTTTGTTGACTGAAAATACGAACTTAACCTTGGATAGTCAAGCTAACACCTGGTTATCGACGGCATGGTAGTGATCTACCTAGTTGTAGACTGGCGCTTATTTTATGAACATCTCTTGCAATACAGACTTCACCTCTAGCTTACTCTTCGTTCGCAACTCCCCTAGCTCATCTTTTATTCTTGACTTATCTATAGTTCGAATTTGATCAAGAACTATCATCCCCTTAAATTTTTCCTGAGAAATTTTAACACGCGTCACATATTTCCTCGGATTACTCGTAATTGGCGCAATAATTACTGTGTCAAGAACTTCATTCATCTCGTTTGGCGATATTATTAAACAAGGCCGCGTTTTACGAATTTCTCGACCAACAGTGGGATCTAAATTCACCACGACGACTGTATACTGTGTCATACATCCTCATCTTCAAAGAAATCAGGAATCCTTTCCTCCTCATTTTCATCCGCCATCATACGAATGAAGTCTTCCCTCCAACCAGCTCGTGGCTCATCTATTGCCCTTAACTCAATATAGCCTTCCTTGAGATTCAATTCGACCTGTTCGGTAATCCTGTACTCCTCCAAAATTCGTTTTGGAAGCCTAAGTCCCCTAGAATTACCCACTCTGACAACATTTAATTTCATTGTAACCTATTTGTAGGTACAAACATAGTCTGTTTCTTGCAACTTGTCAAGTGTACTTTAAATGGAAGCTGTCGCTTATCTACAACGGCAGTCCGTGCATCAACCCACAATTAAGGCTGTTCTGACGCTCCAGGAGTGCTGTGAGTTGAAGCTAAGAAATAATTGACATCCTTGCTGTCTTGCTCCACACAGTGCTCTATGTCGAAATAGACCGTAAAAGCCCGTTTTCAGGCGATTTTCGAGCCATTTTAGACCTTTTAAGTTGACTACTCTCAGTAGATTGTACGTCAGAGAGGCTAAGTTGAGCTCTGCTTCTACTTTAGCTTTGGTTTTCAGGAGTACATATTCCATATGCCATTGCCGCTTCCATATACCGAACACTGCCTCCACAACCTGCTTTCGCAGTCGATAGAAGTCATGATATCTTTTGACACGTCTGTCGTTTCGCTCTGAGCTCTCTTGATGTGCTGGTCCTTCTATTTTGCGACCTGCTGCTGCGTTTATACACTTGACGCGTAAGGGACAGCTCGCACAAGCTGCTGTGTAAGCTACCCTTAATTAGGTGCGTTTAAAACTAAGTGTTTCCAAGTTGTTTCA